>NZ_JAUSXL010000002.1:0-1291250 GCF_030815975.1 Variovorax paradoxus | reverse complement strand
TGTCGACGGCGGCGTAGACGGAGCGGTTCCAGGCAATCACTTCATCGAGATGGCGCAGGCCGTTGGCCGGCGCGGTCCAGGGGGTGGCGGGGCCCGCGAGGTTGCCGCGGTCGATGACAGTAAAGCCCTGCCGCGCGAGCGCCTCCGGGAGCCCGGCCACGCGCAGCGCATCGGGGCCCATGCCGGCGCCGCGCACGCTGGCGCCGATGTCGGTGGGCGCGCCGATCAGTTCGAGGGTGGTGCCGTTGCCGTTGCTCATGTCGATGTTCGTCCGATGTGCTTCCACAGATAGGCATAGCCGAGGGCGTCCATGAAGGCGGCTTCCTTGTTGTCCGTGGCCGCGCTGTGGCCGCCTTCGATGTTCTCGTAGAAGCTGCTGTCGTAGCCCATGGCGGCCAGCTTCGCATGCATCTTGCGCGCATGCACCGGCCCCACGCGGTCGTCGCGCGTCGATGTGGTGAAGAGCGCCGGCGGATAGGGCTGCCCGGGCTTGGCGTTCTCGTAGGGCGAGAAGGCCTGGATCCAGGCCCATTCCTCCGGTTGCTCGGGGTCGCCGTATTCGGCAATCCACGAGGCGCCGGCCGACAGGTGGGTATAGCGCTTCATGTCGAGCAGCGCCACCTCGCTCACGACGGCGCCGTAGAGCCCGGGATGGAGCGTGAGCATGTTGCCCATCAGCAGCCCGCCGTTGCTGCCGCCCATGGCGCCCAGGTGCCGCGGCGAGGTGATGTTGCGCGCGACGAGGTGCTCCGAAACCGCGGCGAAGTCTTCGCAGGTGCGCAGGCGGTTGTGTTGCAGCGCGGCCTGGTGCCAGCGCGGCCCGTACTCGCCGCCGCCGCGGATGTTGGCGACCACGTAGACGCCGCCCTGCTCGAGCCAGGCGCGGCCGATGGCGCCGCTGTAGCTGGGCTGCAGCGAGATCTCGAAACCGCCATAGGCGTATTGCAGTGTGGGGTTGCGGCCGTCGGCCTGCAGGCTCTTGGGCGCGATCTCGAAGTAGGGCACGCGCGTGCCGTCCTTCGAGGTGGCGAAATGCTGGCTCACGCGATAGCCGGAGGCGTCGAAGAAGGCGGGGCTGTCCTTCAGCGGTTCGGGTTCGCCCTGGCCGATGGTGCCGATGTAAAGCGTGGTCGGCTGCAGGAAGCCGCTGACGGTCAGAAAATAGTCGTCGTTCTCGTCTTCGTCGATGCCGCCGGCCTCGATGGTCGAGAGCTCGGGCGCGCCGCCCAGGCTCTCGCGCTTCCATTCCTTGGCGCCGGCCTGCGGCGTGAGCACTTCGAGCCGGTTCACCACGTCGTGCATCACGTTGAGGATCAGGTGGTGGCGGGTCCACGAATAGTCGTCGAGCGCGGTGGTGTCGTCGGGCTCGAACAGCACGGTGATCTCGCGCTGGCCGGCCATGTAGTCGTCGAAGCGCGCCGCCAGCAGCGAGCCCGGCTGGTAGGTGGCGCCGCCCACGGTCCAGGGGCTGCGCGGCTCGACCAGCATCCACTCGCGCGTGACCTCGGCGCTGGCATCGTCGGGCACGTCGATCTTCACCAGCCGGCCGTCGCTCGTGCGCAGCCAGGTCTCGCTGTCGTAGAAGTCCATCTGGCGCGAGACAAAGTCACGCTCGAAGCCCGGCGTGTTGTCGCGCCAGGCGCTGACCGTCATGTCGTCCTCGCCGCCTTCGTAGACCATGGCCGCGCTCGCAAGCGGTGTGCCGCGCTTCCATTCCTTGACGATGCGCGGATAGCTCGAACTGGTCATCGAGCCGGGGCCGAAATCGGTGGCCACGTAGAGGTGGTCGATGTCCTTCCATGCCACGTTGCTCTTGGCCTCGGGCAATGTGAAGCCGCTGGCGACGAACTGCTTGAGCTCGAGGTCGAACTCGCGCACCACGTTCGCGTCGGCGCCGCCGCGCGAGAGCGAGATCAGGCAGCGCTTGTAGCCGGGCTGCAGGCAATCGGCGCCGTGCCAGACCCAGTTCTCCTTGTCGGCCTCGGCCAGCGCGTCGAGGTCGAGCACGGTTTCCCAGTCGGGCTGGGGCTTGCGGTATTCGGCCAGCGTGGTGCGCCGCCACAGGCCCTTGGGGTTCTTCTTGTCGCGCCAGAAGTTGTAGAACAGCGGGCCGATCTTGCGCACCATCGGGATGCGGGCCTCGGAGTCGAGCACTTCGAGGATGCCCTGCTCCATGCGCTCGAAGGCGGGCGACTGCGCGTAGCGCTGCACGGTCTTCGCGTTGTGCTCGCGCGCCCATGCGAGCTGTTCGGCGCCGTCGATGTCTTCGAGCCACTGGTGCTCGTCGGGCTGCGTGGAAGAGGTGGTGGATGTCATGGGCGCAGTGTACGAAGCCGGCGTGAAGAAAGGCATGCCGCCGGCAGGGTCGGCCAAAGCTATTGAATTCATAGCGCACCGGGCGCGGGTCTAGTGACAAACCCGTGTTCCGCCGTTTGGCCTCGATGCGCGGGGCTCCCACGGGTATCCTGCCGGACGGACGGCGCTTGGCGCAACAAGGAGACATGACACATGAAACACCTGAGCGGTCTTGATGCCACCTTCCTGCACCTGGAAACCCCCGAGATGCCGATGCACGTGGGCTCGCTCAACGTGCTCGACCTGCCCCAGGGCTACAAGGGCGATTTCTACGAGGACGCCAAGCAGTTCATGGCCAGCCGCATTCACCTGGCCGACGTGTTCACGCGCAAGCTCGCGCTGATGCCCTTCGACATGACCAACCCGGTGTGGGTGGCCGACGAGGACATCGACCTCGACTACCACGTGCGCCACATCACGCTGCCCCGGCCCGGCACCAACCGGCAGCTGCAGCAGTACGTGGCGCGGCTGCATTCCACCTTGCTCGACCGCAGCCGTCCGATGTGGGAGTTCTTCATCATCGACGGCCTGAAGAGCGGCCAGGTGGCGCTCTACACCAAGGTGCACCATGCGGGCATCGACGGGCAGGCCGGCGTGGCGCTCGGCAAGGCCATTTTCGACCTCGAGCCCGCGGGCCGTGTGGTGAAGCCGCCGCGCGCGCGTCCGCGCAGCAGCGGCTACCAGCTGGGCATGGCCGAGCTCGCGACCGCGGCGCTGCGCAACACGGCGCAGCAGTACGTCAAGCTCTTCAAGATGGCACCGGCCATCGCGCGGGCGCTCGGCGGCCTGGCCAAGCCCGACGAGAAGGCGGCCGAGAAGAACACCGCCACCGCGCCGAAAAAGTTCAACCTGTTTGCGCCGCGCACCTCGCTCAACGTGTCGATCACCAACCAGCGCACCTTTGCGGGCCGCACCATCTCGCTGGCCGAGACCAAGCACATCGCCAAGCATTTCGGCGTGTCGCTCAACGACGTGGTGATGGCCACCGTGGCCGGCGCGCTGCGCCACTACCTGGCCGACAACAACGAGCTTCCCGCCAAGCCGCTGGTGGCCGGCGTGCCCGTGAGCCTGCGCGAAGCTGGCGACGAGACCTCCAACAACCAGGCCAGCATGATCCTCGTGAGCCTGGCCACCGACATCACCGACCCGGTGCAGCGGCTGAAGGCGATCAACGCATCGTCGACCAGCTCGAAGTCGACCATGAACCGCTTCAAGGCGGTGATCCTCGACGACTTCCCGACCTTTGCCGCGCCCTGGCTGGTGTCGGGTATCGCCTCGATGGTGGGGCGCTCGGGCCTGGTGAACCTGCTGCCGCCGGCCGCCAACGTGGCCATCTCCAACGTGGCGGGCGCGCCGTTCCCGATGTACTTTGCGGGCGCGCTGGTCACCAGCTACTACCCGGTGTCGATCGCGAGCCACGGCACTGCCCTCAACGTCACGGTGCAGAGCTACAACGGCCGCATGGACTACGGCCTCATCGCCTGCCGCCGCGCGGTGCCCGACATCACCGAGATCGGCGACTACATGCTGGCCGAGCACCAGCTGCTGCTGGGCCTGACGCAGACGCATCCCGCGGCGGCGGGCGCGGCGCCTGCCAAGGCTGCGGCTGCTCCCGAGCCGGCGCCCGCCGTGAAGGCGGCGCCCAAGCCCGCCGCTAAACCTGCCGCAGAACCCGTTGCGAAAAAGGCGGCCGCAAAGAAGCCGCCGGCAGCGAAAGCTCCCGCGGCCAAGGCACCGGCCGCCAAGACCGCCGTGAGGAAAGCGCCGGCCAAGGCAGCCGCTCCCAAGGCCGCGCCCCGCAAGCCCGCCGCGCCCGCCAAACGCGCCAGGGTGGCCGCTGCGGCATGATCGGCGGACCCTCCGCCGCGAAAATTGGGGCAGTTGGACTAGTTTTCCGACCGTTCTAGCTTTCCAGGCCTAGGCACTCTGGAAGAAGATCACTCCATCGCGAATCCCGCGACCCGACGATCAACTTCCAGGACATCCACATGAGCACCACGCAAGCTTCCTTCTCTTCCGCTGCCATCCACGTCATCGGCCAGTACAACGACGCCGGCAAGACGCTGGTGGGCGCCTACCGCGCCGGCGTTCATCGCCTGCTCGGCGGCGCTGCTTCGCGCTACAGCGAATTCCTGGGCAGCCGCCAGATTCCGCTGGTGAGCGAGCAGGTCAAGGCCAACCTGATCGGCGCGCAGGAAAAGATCAACGGCTTCCTGGCCAACCGCCTGGACATCGATACCGGCCGCATCGTCTCGGTGATGGACCGCGTGGCTGCCGGCACCGCAAGCGGCATCGAAACCGTGGCCGGCCGCGTGGCGCGCGTCGAATCGCCCGTCGTCAGCTCGGTGGTCAAGACGCTGAACGCGCTGAACCAGCCGATCGCCAACGTGTCGGTGCAGATCGCCGACAAGGTCGCTGCCGGTGCGAAACAGATCGAAGTGCGCGTGAGCGGCACCGAAGAAGCGAACAAGCCCGTGCGCAGCGTGAAGGCCAAGGCCGCCGCCGCCAAGAAGCCGGTTCGCCGCAGCACCGCCGCCCGCAAGGCGGCCTGACCCTGGAGCAACAACGCATGGCGACCCGCCTCGATCCGACGGACGATTCCAAGAAGAAGAGGGCGGCGCCTGCGAAGCCTGCAAGGAAAACTCCTGCGGCCAGGAAGGCGCCCGCAGCCGGGAAGAGGTCTGCGGCATCGAAGAAAAAAAGAACGGCTGCTGCCGCACCGGACGCCGGGCCGAGCGCAAAGGCCGGCGGTGCCGAGGGCCTGCTGCGCGCGGGCCTCAAGGTGCTCGGCAACGTGCGCGACGATGTCGCCAAGCGCCAGGCCAATGTGATCGAGGGCCTGCTGGGCATCGGCCAGGGCAAGTTCGATCCGGCGGCGGCCAAGGCCGCGGTTCCCCGTGGCTTTCCGAGCCTCGACAGCTTCGGCCTGCGCAAGTTCGAGGACGTGTTCGACCAGCGCGTGGCCACCGCCCTGCAGCGCCTGGGCATGCCCAGCGCGGAAGAAGTGCAGGCACTGCGCGAAGAAGTGATCCGGCTGCGCGAACGCCTCGCGCAACTCGAGCCCAGGAACGCCGGCCCGCGCGGCAGCGGCAAGCGCTGAGCCTCGGCCCAGCGAAGCACCGACGCACGCAGCAGCATCAGCCGGTTGTGGCCAGTTCCAACACCACGCGCGATCGCATCCTGCAGGCCAGCCTCGCGCTGTTCAACGCGCAAGGCCTGGCGGCCGTGTCCACGCACAAGATCGCGGCCGAGCTCGGCATGAGCCCGGGCAACCTGCACTATCACTTCAAGGCCAAGCAGCTGATCGTCGAATGGCTGTTCCGGCGTTTCGAGCAGCGGCTCGAAGTGCTCGACGGCTCCTCGGGTTCGATCGCCGCCATCGACGACCTCTGGCTGGCGCTGCACCTGCGCTTCGAAGCCATCGACCAGTACCGGTTCATCTATCGCGACATGGCCTTCCTGGCCGGCGAATACCCTGCGCTCGGCCAGCGCGCGCAGGCGCTCACCGCACAGAACCTGCTGGCGGCCCAGGCGCTGTGCGAAGGGCTGGTGGCCTCGGGCGTGATCGAAACCAGCGCCGAGCAGGCCCGCATCCTGGCCTTGCAGATGGTCTTCACCACCACCTGCTGGCTCTCGTTCGAACGCCTGGTGCCGGGGCGCGATGCGCTCGCGCAGGCCGACCCGGGGTTGGCGGCGTTCTACACGCTGACCTTGATTTCCCCGTATGTTTCCAGCGAATCGAGGGCTTACCTCGATTACCTGCGGGGCAAATACCTCGGATAAAGATCGCTGTTGTCCGACGGGACGGTGAAACTTCGGTTCGCCATGCTCGTCCTATAGAACAAAGAACAGCAAGGAAAGCCGCCCCATGACCTCCGCCACCCGAGACCCCATCGCGCCGCCGTCGGGCCTGCTGCTGCTGGCCGAGGCGCGCGCACTCTGGGAAACGGGCGCCGGCATCGCCATGTGGCCGCTGCTGCAGCTCGCGCCGCGC
Organism: Variovorax paradoxus; assembly: GCF_030815975.1. Classification (NCBI taxonomy): domain Bacteria; kingdom Pseudomonadati; phylum Pseudomonadota; class Betaproteobacteria; order Burkholderiales; family Comamonadaceae; genus Variovorax; species Variovorax paradoxus. The sequence continues at coordinate 1,284,901 of NZ_JAUSXL010000002.1, read as the reverse complement.
GGCGACGGCCATCCGGTGCTCGTGCTGCCTGGCCTCGTGGCGGGCGACGGCTCGACGCTGGTGCTGCGCCGCTACCTGTGCAGCCGCGGCTACGACGCGCACGGCTGGGGCCTGGGCCGCAATTTCGGCCCGCGCGAAGGCGTGGAGGACGGCATGCTCGCGCTGCTGAAGTCGCTCTCTGAAAAGAGCGGCCAGAAGGTCAGCGTGATCGGCTGGAGCCTGGGCGGCGTCTATGCGCGGCTGCTGGCATCGGCGCAGCCGGAACTGGTGCGCAACGTCATCACCCTGGGCAGCCCGTTCTCCGGCAGCCCGCGCGCCACCAACGCATGGCGCGTGTACGAGGGCGTGAGCGGCCAGAGCTCGCACGACCCGCGCCGCATGAAGTTCGTGCAGCCCACGCGCCGCCGGTGCCCACGACCTCGATCTTCAGCCGCACCGACGGCGTCGTCGCGTGGCGCTGCAGCCTCGAGAAGCCGGGGCCGCAGGCGGAAAACATCGAGGTGGTGGCGAGCCATCTGGGGCTCGGCGCGCATCCGGCGGTGCTCTATGCGGTGGCCGATCGGCTTGCGCAGCCGGAGAACGGCTGGAAGCCGTTCAACCGCGGCCTGCTGGGGCCGCTGGTCTATCCCGATCCGGGCCGCAAGGCCTGAGTTTCCGCGGGGTCAGGCTCCGGCCCAGACGTCGAGCACGTAGCGCTGCTCGGCAATCATCCTGTCCATCCACGCCGCGCCGTCGTGGCCATGCTCTCGCGCCAGGTCGGCCAGCGTGCGCCGCACGTCGGGCTCCATGCGCGAACCGTCGCCGCACACGTAGATCACCGCGCCGGCTTCGAGCAGCTTCCACACGGCCGCGCCCTGCTCGCGGATCAGGTCCTGCACATAGACCTTGCGTTCGCCGGCGCGCGAGAAGGCCGTGTGCAGCTTCATCAGGCCGCGGTGCGACCAAGCCTCGAGCTCTTCGGCATAGATGAAATCCTGCTCGGGATGCCGGCAGCCGAAGAACAGCATCGCATCGCCCAGCGCTTCCTTGCGCTCGGCCTGCGCCGCGCGCTCCTGCAGGAAGCCGCGGAACGGCGCCAGGCCGGTGCCGGGGCCGATCATGACGAGCGGGCGCTGCGCATCCTCGGGCAGGCGAAAGCCCTCGGCCGTGGTTTCGCGGATCACGCCGTGCACCGTGTCGCCCGCTTCGGCGCGCGCCAGGTAGTTGGAGCACACGCCCTCGAAGCTGCCGTTGCCCGAAAGCGCCGGCGCGCTCACCACGCCCACGGTGACGCTGCAGCGCCCCGGCGTCATCGTCGGCGACGAAGAGATCGAGTAGTAGCGCGGCGAGAGCGGCGACAGCATTTCGAGGAACACCGCGAACGGCAGCTGGCAGGCACGGTGTTCCTCGAGCAGGTCGAGCAATGACTTGCGCCTGTGCAGCACCTCGGCCTTGTAGGCTGCCTGCGAGGCTTCGTCGCTGCCCGAGAGTGCGGCGAGTTTTGGCCTGGTGGCCGGGCACTCGGTATAGGCCGCGAGCGTGGCGATCTGCTTGCGCGTGGCCACGTCCTGCAGCTCGACATAGTCGCCGAGCAGGCGGTCGACCGCCATCACCTGGTCGACCGGCAGGGCCGTCTTGCGGCCCGGATCGGCATGCAGCCGCACATGCGCGGAGCGGTCGAACCCGAAGCGCGCCATGGCGCGCTCCACCTGGGCCGGGCTGTTGCGCGGCACCACGCTCAGGTGGTCGCCGGCGCGGTAGTTCACGCCTTCGGGCAGCATCAACTCGACGTGGCGCGTGGAGCGGCCCGCTTCGCTGTAGCTGCCGGGGTTCTTCTGCAGCTCGCGGTTCTCGATCACGCGCAGCGCCACCGCGCCCAGTGCATCGACGAGCGCGTTCTTCTGCGGCGGCGGCAGTTCCTCGAGCGTGTAGAGCGGCTCGGCCTCGGCGGGCGTATCGGCGCCGGACTGGATGCCGAAGGCCTTCACCAGCTCGGGCCAGAGCGCGTCGCTCCAGTCCTGGAAGGCGCCGTCCATGTCTTCGCGCGCATCGCCCTCGCCGCGCGGATGCACGCGCGTGGCGCCGAGTGCGTCGAGCCGCTCGTCGATGCGCCGCGGCACCGCCTGGTAGGTGGCGGCCCAGTCGGTGTTGCCGCAGCCGAACACGCTGAAGCGCACGCCATTGAGCGAATCGTCGGCCTTGTCGAGCCAGCGGTGGAACTCGGCGGCGTTGTCGGGCGCCACGCCGTTGTACGAGGCGCAGACGATGGCGACGGCGCCGTTGGCCGGCAGCCGCTCGGCGTAGTCGTCGAGCGAGGCCACCTGCGTCGAGAAGCCGCGCAGCTCGCCGGCCTCGGCCAGCTGCCGCGCCAGGTCTTCGGCCGTGCCGAGGTTGGAGCCCTGCAGCACCAGCAGCGAGGTGCCGTGGCGCGCCGCCTGCGGCTTGCGCGCGGCGGGTTTCGCCGGGGTCGCTGGCGTGGCTGCTGCCGCTTCCCCGTTGCCGCGCGGCCGCGTGGCCGGGTCGCGCAGCAGCGCCTTGATCTTCAGGCCTTCCGGCTTGATCGTGAGCGCCTCCTTGATCTTGAGCTCGTAGCCCGTGTGGTCGACGAGATCGAAGCGCTGCAGGATCATGCCCAGCGTGAGCACCGCTTCCTGCAGAGCGAACTGGCGCCCGATGCAGGCGCGCTGTCCGTTGCCGAAGGGCTTGAAGGCATTGACCGGCCGCTCGCGCTCGGCTTCGCGGCTGAAGTGGTCGGGGTTGAACTGGTCGGCGTCCTCGCCCCAGATGCCCTTGTCGCGATGCAGCGCCAGCGCATGCATGATGACCATGTTGTTCTTCTTGATCGTGTACTGGCCGCCGATGGTCGTGTCTTCCTTGGCTCGCATAGAGATTGCGGGCGCGGTCGGGTACAGGCGCAGCGCCTCTTTCAGCACCTGCATCACGTACTGCAGCCGGTTGACCTGCGCATAGGTCGGCTTCTGCGAGGTGTCGGGGCCGAACACGCTGTCGACCTCGGCCTGCGCCTTGGCCAGCGCCTCGGGGTTCTTCAGCAAAAAGTAGATCGCGAACGACAGCAGGCCGCTGGTGGTCTCGTGCCCCGCGATGAGGAATTCGATGCACTCGTCGCGGATCATCTTGTCGCTGAGTTGCTCGCCGCTCTTCTTGTCGACGCCCGCGATCATGTAGCTCAGCAGGTCGGGCTTGGTGGCAATGTCGGCCCCGCCCGCGCGGCGCTCCTCGATGATGTCTTCCACCATCTTGTGCATGAAGCGGATGTCCTTGCGCTGCTGGGCGAGCTCCTTCTTGAGCATGAACTCTTCGAGCGGCAGGCCCCGGCGGTTCTGCACCGTCTCCAGCGTGCGCACCATCGCATCGACGAAGGGATGGAAGCCCTCGCGGTAGAACGAATTGAAGCGGTAGCCGAAGCCGCACAGGCCGATGGTGTCGAGCGTGAGCGCCGTCATGTCGCGCACCACGTCCACCTCTTCGTCGAAGTTCAGCCGCTCCCACTTGGTGACCAGCTGGCCTGCGATGTCCAGCATCATCGGGTGGTAGGCCTGCATCGCGCGCTGGCTGAAGTTGGCCAAGAGGATGTTGTGCGGCTTCGACCAGGTTTCCTCGTGCGTGTCCGAAGTGAAGAGCCCGTGCGATGCGGCGCGAAGCCGCCGCAGCGCACCGCGCGTGCTCTTGTCGAAGCGCGCCTCTTCGCAGAGCTCGTCGACCAGCGCGGGCGACGACACCACGATCACCGGCATGCCCGGCATGTCGAGCCAGTAGATGCCGCCGAGCTCCTGCGCGATCTTCCACATGTCGAGCACGGGGGAGTCGGACCCGATCGACAGCAGGTTGCCGACGAACGGCTTCTTGGCAGGATGCGGGATCGGATGGAGCGAGTTTTTGCCTGCCATGGGTGTCGTGCCTTTGGAGTGGACCCGCTTCGGAGATTCCGGCGTGTGACTCCGGAGTATCCCGAGGGCACCGGTGGGGGGCAGGACGGGGTTTCCCTTAGGCCCGTTCTGGGTCTTGTTCGGTGTCTTGTTCAGGGCGCGCTCCCGCCGACGGGGTACCTTTCTCCGCGAATGTCCCCCGGCCTGCGGCCTCCTCCTTTATTTCGCTGCGCAAGGCACCCCATCGACGGGAGCGTTATGCAGAGCGGTCGTTGATCAGCTGTGCACCCAGAGCGTGCCCTGGTGCACAGGGCATCGGGTGCTCCCCGCAGCGAAATAAAGGAGGAGGGGCGTAGCCCCGGGGGACATTCGCGGAGGGGAGTACCCGGTGGCCTGTGCACGCGCCCCGAAGGACTTCAAACCAAAGCCCTCAGGGCCGAACCATCTTGCACTCAGAGCCCTGTGCCAGCTCGTTGCCCGTGTAGACAGCGTCCGTCCGGAAGCCGTAGTTTGTGCCTTCCCAGCCCGCCTTCACGGTCTTGCCATCGACCGGCGCAATGGTGTTGACCACTTGCGGCAGCAGCAGTTGATGGTCCTCGGCGCGCATGCGGATCGGGCCCACCACCGAGTCGAAGCTCATGTCCTCGAGCGCACGCGCCACCTTCACCGTGTCGGTGCTGCCGGCCTTGTTGATGGCGGCTGCCAAAAGGCGCGGCGTGAAGTCGATGCGCGGCGCGAGGAAGTCCTTGCCCGTCTTGGCCTTGTAGGCCTTGGCGAGCGCATCGGCGCGCGGCGTGTCGGCCTGCCCCGGATGCCACTCGGCCACCCAGGTCAGCTGCCCGAGTTTGGCCTGCGACACCGCCAGCACCGTGCCCGGCACCGAGCCCGCGCTGTGGTTGAAGTAGCGCAGGTTGTAGCCCGCATCGCCCGCCGCCTTGAGCAGCAGCGTCATGTCCTGGCCCCAGTTGCCGGTGATGACCGAATCGGCACCGCTTTGCTTGATGTTCGCGATGTAGGGCGAGAAGTCCTTCACGCGGCCGATGGGATGCAGCGTTTCGCCGACGAACTGCACGTCGGGCCGTGCCAGGCCCACCAGCTGCCTGCCGTAGCTCGCCCACTGCTTGCCGTGGGCATAGTCCTGGTTCAGCAGGTAGACCTTCTGCACGTCGGGCGTCTTCTTGATGTAGTTGGCCAGCGCCTTCATCTTCATCGCGGTGTTGGCCTCGGTCTGGAAGTGCCAGAAGCTGCAGCCCTTGCCCGTCATCTCGGGGTCGATCGACGAGTGGTTCAGCACGATCAGCTCCTTGCCGGGATTGCGCTGGTTCCAGCGCGCCACCGATTGAACCAGCGCGGTCACCACCGAGGAGCCCGATCCACCCGTGACGATGGCCCTGGCGCCCTGGTCGATGGCCGCCTGCAGCGCGCTCTGGCTTTCCTGCGCCGAGAGCTTGCTGTCGAACTGCAGCAGCTGCAGCTTCGTGCCGCCGAGCACGCCGCCCTTGGCGTTGATCTCCTCGATGGCGTACTGCGTGTGCGTCAGCATCAGTTCGCCCACGTTCGCGAACGGACCCGAGAGCGGGTCGATGTAGGCGATCTTGTAGGTGGGCTGCTGCTGGGCCTGGGCGCCGCCGGCAACGGCCAGCAGGCAGGCGAGGGCGACCGGCGCCAGGAGCGCGTGCATGGACTTCATTGTTCTTGTCTCTCTCGGGTTTGTGGTCAGTCTTGGGTGCGCAGGCCGATCACCCGGCTCGCCAGCTTCGTGAGTTCGGCCACCACCTCGTCGGGCGAGAGGCGTCCGTTCGGCCGGTACCAGCTGTAGAGAAAACCGGGCAGGCTGCAGGCCGCCAGCGCGGTGATCTTGGTTTCGGTGAAGTCCAGGTCGCCATCGCGGCGCGCTTCTTCGAGCAGCGGGCAGAGCAGGTCGTAGAAGTGGTGCGCGAGCTTCTTCTGCGCCGCGATGTATTCGCTCCGGTACACCTGCGGCTCGCGGTAGGGGAAGAAGGCGCAGGGGTGGTGCGCAATGGTGGCGCGGATCAGGCGTTCGATGCCTTCGAGCACCTTCTCGCTCGCGCGGCGCGGATCGCCGGCCGCGAAATCGAGGGCCGTGAAGCAATCGACCGCGGGGCGCCACGAAAGCGTCTCGAAGATCTCCTGCTTGTCGCGGAAGTAGTAGTAGACGAACGGCTTGGTCACGCCCAGCGCGCGGACGATCTGCGCCATGGTGGTGTTGGCATAGCCCTGCGCCGCAAAGAGCTGCGCCGCCGCCTGCAGGATGCGCTCGCGCTGAAGGTCGGTGCCCTGCGTGGCCGCGCGCTGGCGCCCCGTGCCCTGGGGCAGGTGCGGCTGTGCAGTGGCGGCGGCGTTGCCAGAGGGTTTGTGCCGTGTCGCGGAAGTTATACCCATGGGTAGGATTGTTGGTGCACCATGCACTCATTGGCAAGCGCTTGGCTCCTGCAGCCGGCTATCGATAACCCTGAGAAAGTGACGCCATGGAGACATTGCCCGACCGTCCGCTCGAGCCCCTGCACGAGTACCTGCGCACCCATGCGCGCGAGCGCGGCGACCGCGCGGCCTGCATCTGGTACGGCCACGCCATGAGCTGGGCGCAGCTCGACCGCGCAAGCGACGCCTTCGCGGCGCGGCTGCAGGCCCTGGGCGTGAAGAAGGGCGAGCCGGTGGTGCTGTTCCTCAACAACTGCCCGCAGTACCTGGTCGCGCATTTCGGCATCCAGAAGATCGGCGCCATCGTCTGCCCGAGCAGTCCGCTCAACAAGGAGCATGAACTGGCCTACCAGGTCAACGACCTGAAGGCGCGCGCGATCGTCGCCGCCGCGCCGCTGCTGCCGGTGGTGCGCAAGGTGCAGCCGCAGAGCGCACTCTCGCACGTGTTCGTGGTGCACTACGCCGATCTGTTGCCCGAAGAGCCCGTGCTCGACCTGCCCGCCGAACTGCTCGCCGAGCGCAACGCCCCGCGCAGCGTGCCCGCGGGATGCGAAGACTTCCTGGCAGTGATGCAGGGTGATGCCACGCCGCAGCCGGTGGCCATCGACCTCGACGACGTGGCGCTCATGACCTACACCTCCGGCACCACCGGGCTGCCCAAGGGCGCGATGCTGAGCTACGGCAATGCGCTCTTCAAGACCCGCGCGGCAGCCGACTGCAACGGCGTGGCCGGCGACGACGTGCTGCTTTCGATCGCACCGCTCTATCACATTGCCGGCATGCTGATGGGCGTGAACGTGCCGGTGCTCACGGGCGCCGCCTCGGTGCTGCTGCATCGCTTCGATCCGCGCGCGGTGCTGCGGGCCATCGCGCGCTACCGGGTGAGCTGGTGGTACAGCATCGCGCCGATGAACGTGGCCTGCATGCAGGTATCCGACATCGCGGGCTTCGACCTCTCGAGCCTGCGGCGCAATCCGGTCACGAGCTTCGGCATCACCTTCACCGAGCCGCTGGCCGCGCAATGGCGCACGCACGCGCCCCATTGCACGTCGTTCGAAGCCGCGTACGGGCTCAGCGAAACCCACACCTGCGACACCTACACGCCGCACCATGCGCCGCGCTGGGGGACGCAGGGCGTTGCGGTGCCGGGCGTGAGCATCCGCATCGTCGACCCCGACACGCAAGCCGACCTGCCTGCGGGCGAGGTCGGCGAGATCGTGCTGGCCAGCCCCGGCACCTTCAAGGGCTACTGGAACAAGCCCGAAGCCACGGCGGCCACGCTGCGCAATGGATGGGTGCACACCGGCGACATGGGCAAGCTCGATGCAGACGGCTATCTCACCTTCATCGGCCGCTTCAAGGAGATGATCAAGGTCTCGGGCTACAGCGTGTTCCCCGAAGAGGTCGAGACCATCCTCATCAAGCATCCCGCGGTGGCCCAGGCCGCGGTCATTGCGCAGCCCGATGCCGAGAAGGGCGAGGTGGTCAGGGCCTTCATCGTGCGCAGGCCCGGCGCGGTGCTCGAGGCCGATGCGCTCATCGCCTGGTCACGCGACAACATGGCCAGCTACAAGGCGCCGCGCGCCGTGAGCTTCATCGATGCGCTGCCGACCACCGGCGCCGGCAAGGTGCTGCGGCGCCTGCTGAAAGACAAAGCCTGAAAGGTTCCCTCTTGTTCTCCAAAGTCCTGATTGCCAACCGCGGCGAGATTGCGGTGCGGCTGGTGCGCGCGCTGCGCGACCTGGGCATTGCCAGCGTGGCGGTACATGCGCGCGACGATGCGTCGGCGTTGCATGTGCAGCTGGCCGACGCGGCCGTCGCGCTCGATGCGGCCGGGCCCTCGGCCTACCTCGACGTTGCCGCACTGATCGGCGTGGCGAAGGCCCAGGGCTGCGATGCGGTGCATCCCGGCTACGGCTTTCTGAGCGAACGCGCGGACTTCGCACAGGCTTGCGCGGACGCGGGGCTGGTCTTCATCGGCCCTGCGCCCGAGCAGCTCGCGCTGTTCGGCGACAAGGCGCGCGCACGTGCGCTGGCCACGCAATGCGAGGTGCCGGTGATGCCCGGCAGCGCCGGCGCGGTGACGCTCGCGCAGGCGCAGGCCTTCTTCGCCGAACAGCAGGCGCAGGGTGCTGCAGGCGTGATGATCAAGGCCATTGGCGGGGGCGGCGGGCGCGGCATGCGCGCGGTGCTGAATGCGGACGAGCTGCCCGAAGCGCATGCGCGCTGCATGTCCGAGGCCAAGGCGGCCTTCGGCGTCGAAGGCGTGTATGTCGAGCGCCTGATGCGCAATGCGCGCCACATCGAGATTCAGGTGCTCGGCGATGGCCAGGCCGTGGCCAGCCTCGGCGAGCGCGAATGCACCTTGCAGCGGCGCTTCCAGAAGCTGGTGGAGATCGCACCCAGCCCTTCGCTGTCCGATGTGCTGCGGGCCGCCATCACGCAGGCCGCGCTCCGCATGGCCAAGGCCGCGGGCTATCGCAGCCTGGGCACCTTCGAATTTCTCGTCGATGCCGAATCGGCCACGCTCCCCTTCGTCTTCATCGAGGCGAACCCGCGGCTGCAGGTCGAGCACACGGTGACGGAGGCGGTGACCGGCCTGGATCTTGTGCAGCTGCAGATGGCGGTGGCCGCCGGCCAGCCCTTGAAGACACTCGGCGTGGAAGCCGATCGCACGGCGGTGCAGCGCGGGTTCGCGGTGCAATGGCGCATCAACGCGGAGACGCTCGATGCCCATGGCAATGCGCGGCCCTCGGGCGGCACGCTTGCGCGCTTCGACCTGCCGAGCGGGCCGGGTGTGCGTGTGGATACGCACGGCTACGCGGGCCTGGCGCCATCGCCGCACTACGACACGCTGCTTGCCAAGCTGATCGTGCATTCGCCGTCGCCGCACTTTGCCGATACGCTGCGGCGCTCGCTGCGCGCGCTCGACGAATGCCACATCGACGGCATCGCGACCAACCTTGCATTGCTGCGCGCCATTGCCACGCGGCCCGAGTTCGCGACGCAGGCGGTGCACACGCGCTTCGTCGAGGCTCATCTGGGCGACCTGCTGGCCGCCGCGGCATCGCTTGAAAGGCATGCGAAGAAGATCGCACCTGCCGATGCGCAGGCAGCGGCAATCGAAGACGATGCGGACAACCTGACGATCAAGGCCCCGATGCCCGCGAAGCTGGTGCAGTTCGAAGTGGCGGTGGGCGATGTGCTCCCTGCCGGCGCACAGCTCGGCGTGCTCGAAGCCATGAAGATGGAACACCTGCTGCATGCGCCCGTCGCCGGCCGCGTGGTCGCGCTGCTGGCCGAGCCTGGCGACTACCTCGTCGAAGGCCAGTCGCTGGTGCGGCTGGAAGCGGTCGATGCGCAGGCGGTGGAAGCCGAGGCGCGCACCGACCACGACCTCGACGCGATCCGCCCCGATCTGCAGAAGGTGATCGACCGCCATGCGCCGACCCTGGACGCCAACCGCAAGTTGGCCGTCGACAAGCGGCATGCGCAGGGCGGACGCACCGCGCGCGAGAACATCGCCGACCTGTGCGACACCGCCTCCGACCCCGGCAACTTCATCGAATACGGCGCGCTCGCCATCGCCGCGCAGACGCGCCGCCGCACGCTCGAAGACCTGATCGCCAACACGCCGGCCGACGGCATGGTGACGGGCCTGGGCAGCATCAACGCGAAGCAGTTCGAACCCGAGGCATCGCGCTGCGCCGTCCTGGCCTACGACTACACGGTGCTGGCCGGCACGCAGGGCATGCGCAACCACCACAAGACCGATCGGCTGCTGGCGGTGGCGCACCAGCTGAAGCTGCCGGTGGTGCTGTTCGCCGAAGGCGGCGGCGGGCGGCCGGGCGATACCGACATGCCGATCGTCGCGGGCCTCAACAACCACACCTTCAGCCAGTTCGCGGCGCTGTCGGGCAAGGTGCCGGTGGTGGGCATCGTGCATGGCCGCTGCTTCGCGGGCAATGCCGCGCTGCTGGGCTGCGCCGACGTGATCATTGCCACGCGCGGCAGCAACATCGGCATGAGCGGTCCCGCGATGATCGAGGGCGGCGGCCTCGGCAGCTTCGCGCCCGAGCAGATCGGGCCGAGCAGCGTGCAGTCGCGCAACGGCGTGATCGACATCCTGGTGGAAGACGAAGCGGCGGCAGTGGCTGCCGCGAAGCAATACCTTTCGTATTTCCAGGGGCCGGTTTCCGACTGGCAATGCGCCGATCCGCGCGCGCTGCGCCACGTGGTGCCCGAGAACCGGCTGCGCGTGTACGACGTGCGTGCCGCGATGCGCGGCGTGGCCGACACCGACTCGCTGCTCGAACTGCGCGCCGGCTTCGGCGCGGGCATCGTCACCGCGCTGGCGCGCATCGAGGGCAAACCGGTGGGGCTGATGGCGAACAACCCGCACCACCTGGGCGGCGCCATCGACGTGGAGGCGGCCGACAAGTCGGCGCGCTTCATGCAGCTGTGCAATGCGCACGGGCTGCCGATCGTCTCGCTGTGCGACACGCCCGGCTTCATGGTCGGTCCCGAGATCGAGGCGCAGGCGCAGGTCCGCCATGTGTGCCGCATGTTCATGGTGGCCTCGCACCTGCGCGTGCCCTTCTTCGCGGTGGTGCTGCGCAAGGGCTACGGCCTCGGCGCGCAGGCCATGACGGCCGGCGGCTTCGATGCGCCGGTGTTCACGGTGGCCTGGCCGACCGGCGAATTCGGCGCGATGGGGCTCGAAGGCGCGGTGCGCCTGGGCTACCGCAAGGAGCTGGCCGCGGTGCCCGAAGGCGCGGAGCGCGACGCGCTGTTCAAGAAGCTGGTGGCGCAGCAGTACACCAACGGCGAGGCGATCCACATGGCGCAGACGCTCGAGATCGATGCGGTGATCGATCCCGCCGAAACCCGCACCTGGCTGGTGCGCGGGCTCGCATCCGCGGGACGTTCCACGCAGGCGGCTTCGCCCTATGTAGACACTTGGTAACCATGCACTGGACCTTGTCACATGCGATGGCAAGGGGGCTCCGTAAACTGAGTCGCTTTGCGCATGAAACTGGATTCGCATTGGCTCTCTGCTCTTCGCCAAGGTGCGCTGCGGAATTGGATGGCCGCGGTCGGCTGCCTGCTGCTCGTCGTTGCAGTGGCCGTGCAGGCCGTTCAACCCGCTGCCGATGCGCAGCAGCAGCCGAGGCAGCCCGTCGAGGCGCACTGGGTGGCCGGCTGGGCGGCTGCGCCGGTGGATTTCCGCGAGCTCAGTGCGAATCCATTTCTCACGGCTGCGGCACCCCGGCCCGGCGGTGATGCGTTCCGCGGGCAGACACTGCGGCAGCAGTTCGAGCCTGCATTGAGCGGCGAGCGTGTGCGCATCCGCTTTTCGAATCGATTCGGCAAGACGCCCCTGCACATCGCCGAAGCCAGCGTGGGGCACGGCACCGGTGGCGGCGCGGTGTCGCCAGCCACGCTGCGCAAGCTGCGCTTCGGCGGGCGCGGCAGCACGGTTGTGGCGCCGGGCGCCGAAGCCTGGAGCGACGGTGCCGACCTGAAGGTCCAGGCCGGACAGGCGGTGGCGGTGAGTGCCTTCTTCGACCGCCCCGTGCCCTTCGCGACGATTCACCTGCGGTCGCCCGACACCAGCTGGGTGGCCGGCGGCAATGCCGTCGCAACGCCCAGGCTGCAGGATGCCGCGCCCTTGCCGCTGAACCACATCGTGACGGGCCTGGACGTGATGACCACGCAGCCCGTGCGCACGGTGGTGGCCTTCGGCGACTCGATCACCGCGGGCGGCGGCGAGGCCGGCGACGGGTCGTATCCCGAATTGCTCGCAACGCGCCTGCGCAACAGCCCTTCGGCGGCGCAGGCGGTCTCGGTGCTCAACATGGGCATCGGCGGCAACCGCTTGCTGGTTGACGGCATCGGGCCCAACGGCCTCTCTCGTTTTGCGCGCGATGCGCTCGGGCAGAGCGGCGTCACGCACGTGATGGTGCTGCTGGGTACCAACGACATCGGCCGCAGCGTGTTCGTGCTGCCGGGTCGGCCGACGCCGGAGCACGAGGTCGCAACGGCGGAGCGCATCACCGAGGGCCTGCAGCAGTTGATCAAGCAAGCCCGCGCCAAGGGCGTGAAGGTGCTGATCGGCACCGTGCCGCCGTTCAGGAACACGCCCTACTGGACGGAGGCGACCGAGGCCATGCGCGGCGAGGTCAACCGCTGGATCCGCAGCCGCCAGGACGTGGACGGCGTGATCGATTTCGACGCCGTGCTGCGCAACCCGGCCGACCCGACGACGTTCAATCCCCTCTACGACAACGGCGACCACCTGCATCCCAACAAGGCGGGCTATGCCGCCATGGCTGCGGCCATCGATCTTCGCGAACTGCAGGAGTAATCGCAGGAGTGAGCGCCAACAAGGGCGCTGCTTTGGCGATACACCTCTACACAATGTCCCGTCGAGTGCTTACAGGCGCTTCACATGGCTTGGTCAGCATGAAGGCTCCAACCACTCATGAGGGGACACCCATGAAAAAACTCGCAATCACCCTTTCCATCGCTGCCTCGCTGCTCTCGATGGGAGGCGCACTGATGGTGCCGACCGCCGCCCAGGCGCAGCCTGGGGTATTCGTCGACGTGCCGCCGCCGCCGCCCCGCTTCGAGCGCCCTCCGCCGCCGCGCCGCGGCTACGTGTGGGCCCCGGGGCACTATGAATGGCGTGGTGGACAACATGTGTGGGTCAGGGGCATGTATGTGCGCGCCCGCCGGGGCTATGCCTACCGTCCGCCGGAATGGCGCGAGCGCGACGGCCGCTGGGAATACCGCCGCGGCGAGTGGGACCGCGATCGCGACGGCGTGCCGAACCGCTACGACCGCCGTCCGGACAATCCGAACCGCAACTGATCCGCGGTATTCCTGAACGGGCTCCGCGCTATCGAAAGACGACCGTGCGATGCCCGTTCAACAGCACGCGGTGCTCGCTGTGCCACTTCACCGCTCGGGCCAGCACCTGGCTCTCGGTGTCGCGGCCGCGGGCCGTGAGGTCTTCGACCGTGTCGGTGTGGTCGGCGCGCGCCACGTCCTGCTCGATGATCGGGCCTTCGTCGAGGTCGGCCGTCACGTAGTGGGCGGTGGCGCCGATCAGCTTCACACCGCGGTCGTGCGCCTGGTAGTAGGGCTTGGCGCCCTTGAAGCTCGGCAGGAACGAGTGATGGATGTTGATGGCCCTGCCCGCCAGGCTCTTGCACAGGCCGTTGCTCAAGATCTGCATGTAGCGCGCGAGCACCACGAGCTCGGCGCCTTCGGCCTCGATGATTTCCAGCTGCCTGGCTTCGCCCTGCGCCTTGGTGGCGGCCGTCACGGGAATGTGATGGAAGGGCACGTTGTAGCTGGCGGCCAGCTGGTAGAAGTCGCGGTGGTTCGAGATGATCGCGCGCACGTCGATGGCGAGCAGCCCGCTCTTCCAGCGGAACAGCAGGTCGTTCAGGCAGTGGCCTTCCTTGCTGACCAGGATCACGGTCTTCATGGGCTCGGCCGCGGCATGCAATTGCAGGCTCATGCCGAAACCGGCCGCGAAGGTGGCGAGCTGTTCGCGCAGGGCCGCCTCGGTGTGGTCGCCGCAGGCGAAGCGCACGCGCATGAAGAACAGGCCCGTGTCGTGGTCGTTGTACTGGGCGGCTTCCTCGATGTTGCCGCCGCGTTCGAGCAGAAAGCCCGAAACGGCATGCACGATGCCCGTCCGGTCGGGGCAGGAGAGGGTCAGGATGTAAGCGGGCGTAGTGGTCGTCATGAGGGGCACGATTGTCGCAGGGGTGCCAGAATGCCGTTTTTTGGTGCGCGTTAAGCAGGAGCAATCGATGGCTTATCAGGACTTCAACATGGGCAACCAGTGGCTGCCCTTCACTCCCAACCGCCACTTCCAGAAAGACCCGCGCGTCTTCGTGGCCGCCGACGGCATGGAGTTCACCACGCACGACGGCAAGAAGGTGATCGACGGCATCTCGTCGCTGTGGTGCGTGGGCGCGGGCCACAACCGCAAACCGATCAACGAGGCGATCAAGAAGCAGCTCGACACGCTCGACTACGCCACCGCCTTCCAGGTCAGCAACGACAAGGCCTTCAAGGCGGCCGAGATGATCGCCGCGCTGGCGCCCGGTGACCTCAACAAGGTGCTGTTCTGCAATTCGGGCTCCGAGGCGGCCGACACCTCGATGAAGGTGGCGCTGGCCTACCACCGCGCACGCGGCGAGGGTCACCGCAACGTGTTCATCGGCCGCGAGAAGGGCTACCACGGCGTGGGCTTCGGCGGCATGTCGGTGGGCGGCATTCCGGGCAACCGCAAGGTGTTCGGCTCGGCCTTCCTGCCGCGCGTGGACCACATGCGCTTCATCCACGACCCGGTGAACCATGCCTACATCCACAACGAGGAGCCGGTGTGGGCCGAAGACCCGCTGGTCGAGCTCGAAACGCGCATCCTGCCGCTGCACGATCCGAGCAACATCGCCGCGATCATCGTCGAGCCGGTGGCCGGTTCGGCCGGCTGGTACCTGCCGCCCAAGGGCTACCTGAAGCGCCTGCGCGAGATCTGCGACAAGCACGGCATCCTGCTGATCTTCGACGAGGTCATCACCGGCTTCGGCCGCATGGGCACCAACTTCGCGTCGGACTACTACGGCGTGGTGCCCGACATGCTCAACTTTGCCAAGTGCGTGACCAACGGCGTGATTCCGCTGGGCGGCGTGATCTGCCGCGACAAGCTCTACGACGCGATGATGAAGACCGACGCGCCCGAGCACGTGGTCGAGTTCTTCCACGGCTATACCTACTCGGGCCATCCGGTGGCCTGCGCCGCGGCCATTGCCACGCTCGACCTGTTCAAGCAGGAAAACCTGTTCGCCCGCGCCGGCGAAATGGGCACGGTGCTCGGCGATGCGTTCCACAGTGCCTTCAAGGGCCTGCCGAACGTGATCAGCATCCGCAGCCTCGGCCTGGCCGCAGCGGTGGAGCTCGCACCCATCGCGGGCGCGCCGGGCAAGCGCGCCTACGACATCTTCCTGGACTGCTTCCACAACGGCGCGCTGGTGCGGCCCGCGGGCGACGTGCTGGTGATCGCGCCGCCGTACATCGTGGAGAAGCAGCACATCGACACGCTGGTCAACACGCTGGCGGATTCGATCAAGAAGTTTGCCTGAGCCGGCGCGTGGTCTTCAAGGCGAAGGCCGCGGCGCTGGAATGCGCATGTCCGCGCAGTAGTCCTTCGGCGGCAGCGCGGCCGTGCGCCAGACGGCGTCGTAGGCTTCCTTGCCTTCCTCCTCGCCCGGCGATTCCCCGGCCTGCAGCCGCACGGTCTTGACCGACACCTCGGTCGGCAGGTGCTGCGGCACGCCCAGCACCTTGGTGGCATGGCCCGCGCCGCTGATCAGCAGCACCGTCTTGCCCGGCTGGCGGGCCTTGACGATGGCCTGCGCCATGGCGCGGTCGCGTCCCACCTGGATGCGCGTCATCGGTACGATCTGGGGCTCGGGCAGCAGCTTGCAGTGGCCTTCGCGCACGGCATCCTGCTGCGCGGTGTAGGCCTCGCCATTGAGCTGCACGTCGAGCGAGACGTCGGCCATGGCGTTCTTCATGCGCGCGCGCGGCAGGTTGGCGCCGATGACCGGCACGCCGGCGCGCACCGCGGCCATCACCGCCGGGCCGTAGCTCTGCCAGGGCCAGGCCTTGTCGTTCCAGGCCAGCGAGCCCCGCACCTGCACCTCGGTGGCTGTTGGGCCGAGCAAGACGGCGCCCGTGCCTTCCTCTGCCATTTCGAGCACCAGCGCGGCCAGCTTGCCCTGGGCCGCGAGCGCCTCGACGGTCTCGCGCTCGATGGCATGGTGCTCGGGCGCGTCGTGCTGTTCGCCGAGGATCAGCACGTCGGTGGGCAGCAGCGCGGCGACGCGCCGCGCTACCGGCGCATCGGGATTGTTCTGGAGGGCCGTGCAGGCCGAAAGAGCCAGAGCCGCCAGCAGGGGGCAGAGGCGCCGGAAAGCCCGGGAGGAGGGAAGTCGTCGCATCGCGCCATACTATGCGTTGGCGCTCGCACGCAGCGCCCTCCAATTCCGCTTCTTCCTGTCGTGTCTTTCCGCTTTCTGGTTCGCGTGCTGGCCACGCTGTTGCTTGCACTCGCCGCGGCGCAAATCTGCCTCGCCCTGCACACACCCCTGCCGTGGATGATCGGCCCGCTGCTGGCGGTGTCGCTGGCGTCGATTGCCGGCGCGCCTACGGCCAGCTTCACGCCGCTGCGCAACGCCGGGCAATGGACCATCGGCACCGTGCTGGGCCTTTATTTCACGCCGCAGGTGGTGGCGCTGGTGGCTGGCGTCTGGTGGGCCATTGCGCTGGCCATTGCCTGGGCTCTGCTGCTCGGCTGGGGCTTCGGGCGCTGGCTGCACGGACTGCATGCCCAGCGGATGCCGCATGTGCCGGCCAGATCCATGAGAGCCACGACTTACTTCGCAGGCGCCATCGGCGGTGCCTCCGAAATGACGCTGCTGTCCGAATCGGCCGGCGCGCGCACCGACCTCGTGGCCGCGGCGCACAGCTTGCGGCTCGTGGTGGTGACCATCGCCATTCCGTTCGCGATGCAGTGGAGCGGCCTGCACGGGCTCGAAGTCAATCCGTCCACGGTGCGCGAAGTGAATGCGGGCGGACTCCTGCTGCTCGCGCTGGCCACGGGTGCCGGCGGGCTTGCAATGCGTGCGCTGGGCCGCACCAATCCCTGGTTCATGGGGCCGCTGGTAGTGGCGATGGCTTTCACCGTTGCGGGCCAGTCGCTGTCTGCGGTGCCCGGCTGGATGTCGAACACCGCGCAGCTCGTGATTGCGGTGAGCCTGGGCGTGCGCTTCAGCCGCGAGTTCCTGCACACGGCGCCGCGCTGGCTGGGATCGGTGGCGCTGGGCACCGTCGGCATGCTGGTGCTGTGCGCGGGCGCCGCCTGGCTGCTGGCCTGGGCGACGGGGCTGCATCCCGCCACCATGATCCTGGGCACCTCGCCGGGCGGCATTGCCGAGATGTCGATCACCGCCAAGGTGCTGCAGCTGGGCGTGCCGGTGGTGACGGCGTTCCAGGTCTGCCGGCTGGTGGCGGTGCTGCTGCTGGTGAGGCCGATGTACCGATGGATTTACCAACGGAAATGAGCGGCGGGCGCTGAAAAGACGCAAAAAAAGCGCCTGTCGGGCGCTTTTTTGATCGGGCGGGCGGAGGACCCGGGTTTTCAGTGCACCAGCACCGGCGTGTGCGCCAGCTCGGCATAGCCCTCGAGCGTGTCTTCGACCTCTTCCTGCGTGGGCGTATTGAGCTGCCAGGCGGCAATCTGCTGCTGGAACAGTTCGGCCCAGGAGCCGTCGAGGTAGACCTCCTTGCCCGAGCGCTTGTCGACGATCTCGAAGCCGTGGCGTTCCAGCACCGGGACATTGGGCTGGTCCGGTGTGTCGCTTTCGTTCGGCTGCACGTGCACGACGACGAAGGACTCCGAGTCATAGAGCATGTTCATTGCGGGGCCTGTGAGGATGTCGATGGCGTTCATGAGGGTTAGATAGCAATCAACGCGCCAGTTTCAAGAAGGGTTGTCGCATTGCGGTCACAACGGTGTTTCTTTACTTGTTTTGTACTATCAGCTGGACGGCCCCGCGGGAAGGGATTCGCGCAACTGCATGTCGGCGAAATCGCCGTTGGGCTGTGTCTGTTTCATCCGTACCGGTAGGTACCCCAGCGCCGGCGCGAGCCAGATTTCGATCTTGTCGTCGAACTCGCGCCGCGGGCTGCGCGTGAGCTTGCGCACCGCGTAGTCGCCCGCCGGCACGCTCATCTGCTCCTCGCCCTCGATGTTGAACACCCAGACGCCCGCATCGCGCGGCCCTGCCGTCTGGATGGAAATGCGGCTGCCGGCCGGGTAGCGGCCCGGGTCGCCCGCCAGCATGCCGCCCAGCTGCATCACCACGCTGAGCCGGTCCTGCGCGCCGGGCAGCAGGGGAACGCTGGGCGCGTTGTTGCTGAACATGATCTGGCCCTGGTCGCGCAGGAAATGCGAGGCGAGCTCGCCCTTGCGGCTCTCCGAAAAGCGCGCCGGCTCGATGCCGGTGGGGCCGATCCGGCCAGTGCTGTGCTGGCTGCGGATGGTCTTGAACAGGAATTTGAGCGACAGCCGGGCGTCGTAGCTGCTGCCATCCTGCAGCCAGGCCAGGTCGCCGAAAACACCCTGCATCGGCGAGGCGCCCTGCTGGCCGGTGACCGCGAAGGCGAGCTTGACCGAACCGGGGATGCGCAGCGCCTCCGGCCCGACGACGTTGCCCGCCGCGGCGCTGGCAGCGCCCGCGGCTTCGCCGTTCCCGGTGCCGGCGTTGGCCGAGCTGCCCGCGCCGCCCGGTGCGGCGCCTGCCGGGGCGCTGGCCGCCTGCTCGGGAGCGGGTGCTCCTGAATCAGGAGCATTCTGCGCTGTGAGCTCGGGTGTTTCCGGCGGGGGTTGTTCTGAAACCTGGGGCGCTGGCGCCGGCTCGGGCGTCACCGCCGGCTTGGGCCTGGAGGGCTCGCGCGGCCGCCGCGGCTTGGCGGGCGGCGGCGGCTTGGCCTCGGCCATCGGCGGCGCGGCAGCCGGCGCGGCCGGCTTTTCCGCGGCCGGCGGCGCGATCACGATGGTCCGGGTGATGAACTTGTTCGCGAGCGGCGAAGGGTCGGGGCCGATGGCCGTGGGCGCGAGCCCCAGCAGCAGCACGTGGGCCAGCGCCACCGCCAGCGTCAGCCCGGCCAGCGCGCGCCACGACGGACGCCCTGGCGGGATGGCAGAGGACGGCAGCGGGGAGGCGACAGACGTCGGCATGAGGTGGTGGAGTGGGCACCAACGCCGAGGTTCACCAGAAGCACCTCGGTACACTGCCGCCCGTTCAACCAGTTTAGTGGGCGCGGCGCCGGCTCTCATGTTCGCGCCGTGTCCTTCATCACGCATTTGCCATCATGAAACTCGCCACCCTGAAGGACGGCTCGCGCGACGGCCAGCTCGTCGTCGTCTCGCGCGACCTCACGCTCGCCCACTACGCCACCGGCATCGCCAGCCGGCTGCAGCAGGTGCTGGACGACTGGGGCTTCATGAGCCCGCAGTTGCAGGACCTGTACGACGCCGTCAACACCGGCCGCGCGCGCCATTCCTTCCCGTTCGACCCCGCCCAGTGCATGGCGCCGCTGCCGCGCGCCTACCAGTGGGCCGACGGTTCGGCCTACCTGAACCATGTCGAGCTGGTGCGCAAGGCGCGCAACGCCGAAGTGCCCGAGAGCTTCTACACCGACCCGCTCATGTACCAGGGCGGCAGCGACGACTTCCTGGGCCCGACCGACGACGTGGTGGTGCCCAGCGAAGCCATGGGCATCGACTTCGAGGCCGAAATCGCGGTCATCACCGGCGACATCCGCATGGGCGCCACGCCCGACCAGGCGCTGGACGGCATCCGCCTGCTGATGCTGGCCAACGACGTGAGCCTGCGCAACCTGATCCCGGCCGAGCTGGCCAAGGGCTTCGGCTTCTTCCAGAGCAAGCCGGCCACCGCCTTCAGCCCGGTGGCCGTGACGCTCGACGAGATCGGCGAAGCCTGGCAGGGCGGCCGCGTGCACCTCACGCTGCAAAGCAGCTGGAACGGCCGCAAGGTCGGCATGTGCGATGCCGGCCCGGAGATGACCTTTCACTTCGGCCAGCTCATCGCCCACATCGCCAAGACACGCAACGTGCGCGCCGGCAGCATCGTCGGCAGCGGCACCGTGAGCAACAAGGGCGTGGAAAAGAACGGCCAGATGGACTGGCCCAAAGGCTATTCGTGCATTGCCGAAAAGCGCTGCATCGAAACCATCCAGGGCGGCGAGCCCGTGACCGAGTTCATGAAGTTCGGCGACGCCATCCGCATCGAGATGAAGGGGCTGGACGGCCGCTCGCTGTTCGGCGCGATCGACCAGGAGATCGTCTCGGCGGCCGGTCGGCCGAAGGTGGCGCCGGTGTCGCTGGTCAATCCAACGGAAGTTTCGGAAGATTGACAAGGCGCGAGAGACACTGGCCCCGTGAGCGGTGCAGATTGCTTTGCCACGAATAACTGCTCATGGCCTGTTCCCGCTGGGCTCAGTGAAGGCGCGGCACGACATAGATCACCGCATAGATCGGCAGCCAGGAAAGCACCACGAAGTACCAGTAGAGCGCGTTCTCGCTCACGTCGACGAAGCGCTGGCCTTCCATGGGGCCGGTGAAGAGAAGCACGTCCAGCACGGCGGTGTCGTAGGTGTCGGTGAGCAGATGCACCGTGTGCAGGCAAAGCAGCGTCCAGACGACGGAGCCATAGGCATTGCTGTCCCAGCGCGTATGGAGCGCCGCGAACTCGAAGCCCCGCAGTCCGCCGGTGCTGCCCGGCGCCCGCGTGACGCGGAGTTTCACGGGCATGACATTTCTGAGCGCATCGATGCCCACGGGTGACACCGAATGTCATCCGCCGCGCCCCGGCGTGCTGAATTCGGCCGTGCGGCGAATAGGAAAGAATGCGTCCGGAGATTGGGCACGCATGTTGCTGTAACAAATACTGACAACAACCCGACTCCGACATGCATCGATCAAACAGCGAAAACAACAGCCATCCCCTGGACCGCCGGGCATTCTGCGTGGGCGCCGTGAGCCTCGTCGCCCTGGGCACCACTGCGTGCGGGGGTGGCGGTGGCGGAGGTGGCGCGGTGGGGGGCAGCTTCGGTGCGCTGGGCAGTGCGGCGCAGGATGCCTCGGCCCTGCCGGCCGCCCCGGCTCCCGCTTCCACGACCGATGCTCCCGCGCCTGCGCCTGCTCCCTCGGACCCGCAGGCGCGAAAGTTCGTGCATCCCGGCCTGCTGCACACCGAGGCCGACTTCGAGCGCATGCGCCTGAAGGTCGCGGCCAATGCGCAGCCCTGGATCGCCGGGTGGAATGCGCTCACCTCCAACGGCCGCTCGCAGCTCGGCGCCAAGCCGCGGCCGCTGGCCACCGTGATCCGCGGCGGCGATGGATCGAACTTCGCGCAGATGTACATCGACATCGCGCGCGCCTACCAGCTCGCGCTGCGCTGGAAGGTGTCGCAGGACACGCGCTATGCCGACCTTGCCGTCGAGTTCCTCAACCAGTGGTCGTCCACGCTGACCTCGATCCAGGGCAATGCCGACCGCTTCCTGGCGGCGGGCATCTATGGTCAGCAGTTTGCGAACGCGGCCGAGATCATGCGGTCCTATCCGGGATGGGCGGCGAGCGACCTCGCGCGCTTCCAGAACATGATGCTCACGGTGTTCTATCCGCTCAACCACAGCTTCCTCACCAACCACAACGGCGCCGAGATCACCAACTACTGGGCCAACTGGGACCAGTGCACGATCGGCTCGATCCTGGCCATCGGCGTGCTGTGCGACCGGGCGGACATCTACGACGAGGCGATCAGCTACTACAAGGCGGGCCAGGGCAACGGCGCCGGCCTGCAGGCGGTCTACCACGTGCACCCCGGCTACCTGGGCCAATGGCAGGAAAGCGGCCGCGACCAGGGCCACTGCACGCTCGGCATCGGCCTGGCGGGCGCGTTCTGCGAGATGGCGTGGAACCAGGGCGACGACATCTACGGCTACGAGAACAGCCGCTTCCTTGCCGGCGCCGAATACGTGGCGAAGTCCAACCTGCGCGACGGCGCCGGCAACTTCTACACCGTGCCGTTCCTCACCAGCGCCAACCGCCAGGGAACGAAGACCGTGCTGTCGGACGGCCTCGGCCACCAGCGCGGCATCTGGGAAAGCGTCTACAACCACTATGCGAACCGCCTGGGCATTGCCACGCCCTACACCGCGCTGCAGGCCGCGCAGATGCGGCCTGAATCGGACGGCAACAATGGCGACCAGCTCGGCTTCGGAACCCTGACCTACACGCGCGATCCGATCGCGACGCCCGTGCGGCCGAGCGGGCTCACCGCGTGGGTGCACGGATCGCAGGTCGAGCTGTCGTGGTGGGGCTGCGCCGGCGCGCTGAGCTACTCGGTCAAGCGCGCCACCGTTTCGGGCGGACCGTACACCACCGTGGCCACGGGCATCGCCGACACGCTGACCTTCACCGACAGCACTGTCACGCCCGGCACGGTGTACCACTACGCGGTGGTTGCGGTGGCCGCGGCCGGAGAAGGCGACCCTTCCGACGAAGCCAGGGCCGCGCTCAAGGCCGAGCTGCTGATGCAGCGCAGCTTCGGCGAAACGCAGAGCGCGGCAGATTACGCCAACCTTCCCGTGGGCCTGGTGAAGGGCGTGGCCGACTTCACCATCGCATGCCGCGTGTACCTGGACAGCCTCGCGACCTGGTCGCGCGTCTTCGACTTCGGCTCCGGCGAACGGCGCTACATGATGCTCACGCCGCGCAGCAGCGCCGGCACGGTGCGCTACGCCATCTCTCCGGTCCACGGCTACGACATGCAGATGATCGAGGGATCGTCGCCGCTGCCGACCGGCCGCTGGGTGCATGTGGCGGTGACCTTGTCCGGCACGCTCGGCACGCTCTATGTCGATGGCGCGGTGGCCGGCAGCAATGCGCAGATGAGCTTCGCACCCTTCGAACTCGGCGAGACGACGCAGAACTTCCTCGGGCGTTCGCAGTATCCGAACGATCCGGCGCTGCCCGGGCGCCTCGACGATTTCCGCGTGTACCAGGGCGCGCTGAGCGCGGCGGAGATTGCGGCGCTGGCCTAGCGCCGATGCGCGCGGGTGGGGTCCGGGTCCAGCCTGGCCTCAGGCCGATTTGCCGAGACTGCCATCGGACACCAGGTGGGCCAGGAACTCCTGCGCTGCCGGCGACAGTGCCGCCCGGTCGGCCACGCAGACCCAGAGCTGCCGGTGTGCCCAGTCATCGTCCAGCGGGAGCACGATCAGGCCCATGCGCGCTTCGTAGTGGACCGCGATGCCGACCGGAACGATGGCCAGGCCCAGGCCTTCGCGCACCAGGTCGCATCGCGCCTCGGTATTCGACACCTGCGCGCGCACGCGCAGCGGGCGCGGCAGCGGCGGAGAGATCAGCTGCATGAACTCTTCGAGGCTGTGCCGCGGAAAATAGCCCACGAAGTCATAGTCGAGTGCGTCTTCCAGCCGCAGCTTCTCCCGCATGCACAGCGGATGGCCCACCGGCACCACGAGCCCGACGCGGTCCGTGCGATAGGGCAGCGACACCACGCCGGGGGCCGGATGCGCGGCATGGTAGACGCCGATGTCCGCCTCGCCGGCGGCCACGATGCGGGGAATGTCGTAGCTGAAGGCCTCCATCAGGTCGACGCGCGCCTCGGGCACACGGCGCGAGAAGCTGCCGATCTCCGAGGGCAGGAACTGCTGCACCGCGGACGAGTTGGCCACCAGGCATATCCTGGGCACGCCGCTGGCCGAGCCGCTTCCGCGCGAAAGACTCTTCTCTTCGATGGAGGCCATGAGGATGTCGAGTGCTGCGATGTCTATGGCCCAATTCTCGGCCTGTTGCGGTGCGCCGCCCAGCGGGGCCGGATGGCGTGCGGGAATAAAGAGCCGCTAGACCGCCCCGTGCGCCTCCACGTACAGCGCATAGAGCGAATGGCTGCTCGCCATGTAGAGGCGGTTGCGCTTGGGCCCGCCGAACTCGAGGTTGGCGCAGCGCTCCGGAAGGCGGATGAAGCCGATCGGTTTGCCTTCGCGGTTGAAGATCTTCACGCCGTCCATGTCTTCGGATCTGGCGAGCGGCAGGTGGGCTTTCAGGCCGCCGCCGACGTCGGTGGGCTCGGGCGCGAACGCGCCGCTGAAGCCCCAGCCGCACCAGAGGTTGCCGTCGCGGTCGACGCGGAATCCGTCGAGCGCACCGGGGCCGTCCGCGTCGATGAGTTTGGTCTTGTTCGACACGCTGGCGCCGTCGGCTGCAACGTCGTAGCTCCAGATGCTGCGGTTGGGCGTGCCCTTCCACTCGACCACGTAGAGCTTTTTCTCGTCCGGCGAGAACGCGAGGCCGTTCGGGTTCACGAGATCGGTGATGACGGCGCCGAGCTGGCCGTCCTTTGCGATGCGGTAGACGTTGGTGGTGGCCTGCTCCGGCGTGGCCTTCGAGCCTTCCCACTCGCCGTTGATGCCGAAGGTCGGATCGGTGAACCACACGCTGTCGTCGGACCTGACGACCACGTCGTTGGGCGCGTTGAGCCTCTTGCCCTCGTAGCTGTCGGCCAGCACGGTCATGCGGCCGTTCTTCTCGGTGCGCACCACGCGGCGCGTGA
Organism: Variovorax paradoxus; assembly: GCF_030815975.1. Classification (NCBI taxonomy): domain Bacteria; kingdom Pseudomonadati; phylum Pseudomonadota; class Betaproteobacteria; order Burkholderiales; family Comamonadaceae; genus Variovorax; species Variovorax paradoxus. The sequence goes on along the minus strand of NZ_JAUSXL010000002.1, from coordinate 1,260,348 downwards.
CCGAATGCTCGCAGGTGACCAGGCGGCCCTGGCGGTCGCGCGTGTTGCCGTTGGCGTAGTTGGCGTTCTGCTTGTGCACCGTGAACTTGCCGGTCTTCTCGTCGTACTTCATGAGCCGGTTGTTCGGGATGTCGCTGCACAGCAGGTAGCCGCCCTCTGGAAAGTACACCGGCCCCTCGGCCCAGCGCATGCCGGTGCCCAGCTGCTCGACGGTGCTGCTGTAGATGCGGTACTTGGCAAAGCTCGGGTCCAGGATCAGCACCGAGGGGTCCGGGTAGCGCTGGTTGGGCTTGAAGTCGAAGGACTGCGCACCGGCCAGCCCGGCGAAGCTGGCCAGTCCGGAGCCTGCAGTCTTCAGGAAGCGGCGGCGCGGCTCGAGGCTCTTGTTCTGCATCTGTGAATCTCCTTTTGTCGTTGTGGAAAACCGGCGGACGCCAATCTTACGTATCCGCCGGCCACAAGCGGCCATCGCCGCGCGAAGTGCGACATGGCTTACTTGCGGTCCCCGAGACTGCCGACACGGCCCACCCGCCGTCCGCCTAAGCTGGGATTTGCAGCGAGCTTCCGATCCGACTCTGCTGCAGAAGGGACATCCAATGACTCAGGTTCATGAAGTGATGACGCGTGGCGTTCGCACTGTGGCGCCGGGCGACACCATCTTGCAGGCGGCGAAGGCCTTGGAAGAACTCGAAGTGGGCGTGCTGCCGGTCTGCGACGGCAACCGGCTGGTCGGCGTGGTGACCGACCGGGATATTGCCGTGCGCGGCGTGGCCCGGGAGATCGACCTGAACGCATCGCCGGTCAGGCAAATCATGACCGCCGATGCCTACTGGTGCTATGCCGACGACACGGTCGACGAAGCGCTCAGCCAGATGAGCGCGGTGCAGATCCGCAGGCTTCCGGTGGTCGACCGCGACAAGCGCCTCGTGGGCATCCTGTCGCTGGGCGACGTGGCGGCCAAGGGCGAGGCCGGTGCGGCGGCTGACCCGCTCGGAAAAATATCGGAGCCCGCGCGGCCCAGGCACTTGTAGCGCGGGTCGGCAGGCAGGCTTTGCTCAGGCGCTCTGCGCCCGGGGCTGGGCCGGCGCCCGTCGGCGGATCTCGCTGTGGAGCGCGCGCTGTCCGGCGGCCAGCGCGAGTTCATAGGTGTCCGCCGGATCGAAGGCGTCCCGGAGTATCTTGGGATTCGCTCCGTCCGCATCGGTTTCGAGCAGGCGCCAGACAAATGAACCGAGGGCTGGCTCCTCGATGATGAGTTCGATGGGTTGGGTCATCCATTCAACTTGCATGAACCCGCGCGAAATGTATGTAGGCCGAATTCGAATGCTGCCGGCCCGCAGTCGATGGAGCGCTTGGGTCAGGGCTTCCTGCCTGCGCCTTCCGCTCTCAGGCGCAATGCATTCGTGATGACCGATGCCGAACTCAGGCTCATCGCCAGCGCCGCGATCATCGGCGACAGCAGCCAGCCCGTGAACGGGAACAGCACGCCCGCGGCCAGCGGCACACCGAGCGCGTTGTAGACGAACGCGAAGCCCAGGTTCTGCTTCATGTTGGCAATGGTCTTCTCCGAGACGATGCGCGCCTGCGCAATGCCGCGCAGGTCGCCCTTGACCAGCGTGACCTGGGCGCTGTTCATTGCCACGTCGGTGCCGGTGCCCATGGCCACGCCGACGTCGGCCTTGGCCAGCGCGGGTGCATCGTTGATGCCGTCGCCCGCCATCGCGACGATGCGGCCTTCGCGCTGCAGCTTCTCGACCAGCGCCAGCTTGTCGGCCGGCTTGACTTCGCCATGCACTTCGTCGATGCCCAGCCTCGCGGCCACGGCGCGCGCGGTGGTCAGGCCGTCGCCCGTGGCCATGATCACGCGCATGCCCGATGCCTTGAGCGCCGCGAGCGCTTCCACGGTGGTGGCCTTGATCGGATCGGACACGGCAAGCAGGCCGGCAAGCTTGCCGTCGGTGGCCAGGAACATCACGCTGGCCCCTTCGGTGCGCAGCGCCTCGGCCTGCGGCTTGAGCGCGTCGACCGGCACGCCCAGCTGGTCCATCAGCGCGGTGTTGCCGAGCGCCAGGCGCCGGCCGCCGACGCTGCCGCTCACGCCGATGCCGCTCTCGGACTCGAACTCGTCGGCCGCGGCCAGCGGGAGCTTGCGCTCGCGCGCCGCCTGCACGATGGCGTGCGCCAGCGGATGCTCGCTCCCCTGGTCCAGGCTTGCCGCAAGGCGCAGCACCTCGTCCTCGGTGAAGCCGGGCAGGGCCACCGCGCGTTCGAAGCCCGGCTTGCCTTCGGTCAGCGTGCCTGTCTTGTCGACGATGAGCGCGTCGACCTTGCGGAAGTTCTCGATGGCGGCCGCATCGCGGAACAGCACGCCCTGCGTGGCCGCCTTGCCGGTGGCCACCATGATCGACATCGGCGTGGCCAGGCCGAGCGCACAGGGGCAGGCAATGATGAGCACCGCCACCGCATTGATGAGCCCGTGGGTCCAGCTCGGCGCCGGCCCGAAGAAGCCCCAGGCGAAGAAAGTCAGCACCGCGATGCCGATGACGGTCATGACGAAGTAGCCGGCCACGCGGTCGGCCATGCGCTGCATCGGCGCCCTGGAACGCTGGGCCTGCACCACCATCTGCACGATGCTCGCGAGCACGGTCTGCGAGCCGACCTTTTCCGACTGCATCACCAGCGCGCCGCTCGTGTTGAGCGTGGCGCCGATGAGCTTGTCGCCGGCCCGCTTGGTCACGGGCAGCGGCTCCCCCGTGAGCATGGATTCGTCGACCGCGCTCGCGCCCTCGACCACCACGCCGTCCACCGGCACCTTTTCGCCGGGCCGCACGCGCAGCCTGTCGCCGACATGCACGTGCGCGATCGGAACGTCTTCTTCAGCGCCATCGGCGCCGATGCGCCGCGCTGTCTTGGGCGCAAGGCCCAGCAGCGACTTGATGGCCGCCGAAGTCTGCGAGCGTGCCTTGAGTTCGAGGATCTGGCCGAGCAGGGTGAGTGAAATGATCACCGCCGCCGCCTCGAAGTACACCGCCACGCGGCCCATCGACATGAACGAATCGGGAAACACGCGGGGTGCCACCGTGGCCACCACGCTGTAGGCGAAGGCGGCCGCGGTGCCCAGGCCGATGAGCGTCCACATGTTGGGGCTGCGGTTGGCGACCGATTGCACGGCACGCACGAAGAAAGGCCAGCCCGCCCACAGCACGATCGGCACCGAAAGAACCAGTTCGATCCAGCTCTGCGTGGCCATCTCGAACCACTGCAGGCGGTGCCCCGCCATTGCGAGCACGGCGACCGCGATGGTGAGCGGCAGCGTCCAGAGGAAGCGCCGCTTGAAGTCGCGCAGCTCGGGGTCTTCGCCTTCGTCGAGCGTCGGCATTTCGGGCTCGAGCGTCATGCCGCACTTGGGGCAGTTGCCCGGATGGTCCTGCCGGATCTCCGGATGCATCGGGCAGGTGTAGATGGTGCCGGCGGGCGCAGGCGCGTGCGTGTGTGCATGCGGCGCGTGGGGGTCTTCGTGATGCTGGTGCTGCGGTGCCCCGGAATGCGCGTGGTTCATCGAATGCTCCAACGAGAAAACAGGAAGATGCTGCGCACCCTGCGCAGCGCATCGCCAGTTTCCAGGTTGACACCGTGTCAAGGTCAAGGCCGGCGCGGCGCCCGGCCGCGCAGCCTTCTCAGACGGCCGAGACCGCGGCGGCCGGCGCGCTGCTGCCCGCCCCGGGCGGCGCCGTGACGATCGAGGTGAGCGCAGGTTCGGCCGCGCGCAGCGATGCGAGGTCGGGCCGCGGGCGGCGCAATTGCGCGTCGGCCGCAAAGGCCTTTTCCATCGCATGTGCCGCGCCCAGCACCTGGTGGTCGGCCCTGAAGGCACCCACGATCTGCAGCCCGAACGGCATGCCCGCATGGTCGAGGCCGCAGGGCAGCGAGAGCGCCGGGTGCGTGGTCAGCGTGACCACGTAGGTCAGCGCCAGCCAGCGGTAGTAGTTCGCCTGCTTCTCGCCGTTGATGGTGTCTGCGTACAGCTGCGTCCACGGAAAGGGCGACACGGGCGTGGTGGGCGAGAGGATCAGGTCGTAGTCGGCGAACGTGGCCTGGAAGCGCTTGATGAGCCGGGTCTGCTCGGCCTGGGCCCAGGCGCTGTCGAGCAGGCTCATCTGCGCGCCCATCTCGTAGTTGGCGCGGGAGTTGGGGCCCAGGCTGGCCGGATCGCGCTGGTAGGCGGCGTGCATGCCGGCCACGAAGGCCTCGGCGCGCAGCACGTCGAAGCAGCGGTGCGCTTCGCCGAGATCGAGCTCGACTTCGTCGCAAGACTTGAACAGGTGCCGCATGGCGCCGATCTTGCGGCGCATCGTGGCGCGGATGGCTTCGTCCACGGCGCAGGCGCCGAAGTCTTCGGTCCACGCCACGCGCAGCCGGCTGAGGTCGACGTCGGCCGGCTTCAGGAAGGACAACGGATCGAGCGGATAGCTCAGCGGGTCGCCCGCGTGCATGCCGGCCGAGGCGGCCATCTGCAGGCAGGCGTCCTCCACCGTGCGGCCCATCGGGCCAACCACCGAGATCGGCGTCCAGCCCAGGAGCTTGCGCACGCTCGGCACGATGCCCGGCGAAGGCCGGAAGCCCACCACGCCGCACTTGGCAGCCGGAATGCGCAGCGAGCCGCCGGTGTCGGAGCCGGTGCACACGGGCAGCATGTCGCAGGCCAGCGCGGCCGCCGAGCCGCCGGAGGAACCGCCGGCATTGAGGTTCGGATTGAAGGGGTTGCCGGTGGCGCCCCACACCTCGTTGCGCGAGTTGGCGCCGGCGCCCATTTCGGGCACGTTGGTCTTGCCGGCCACGATGGCGCCGGCCTTGCGAAGGCGGGCCACCAGCTCGATGTCTTCCTGCGGCACGTGGTCGCGGAAAATCGCGGAGCCCCAGGTGGTGAGCAGGCCTTCGGTGGGCTCGAGGTCCTTCACGCCGAGCGGCAGGCCGTGCAGCAGGCCCAGTGCATCGCCGCGCATCACGGCGCTCTCCGCCGCCCGGGCCTCGGCCCTCGCGCGCTCGAAGCAGGTGGCGGTCACGGCGTTGACAAAAGGATTCACGCGCTCGATGCGCGCAATGCAGGCTTCCAGCAGCTCGACCGGCGAGATCGCCTTGCTGCCGATGAGCCGGCGCAGTTCGACGGCGGAGTGTTCGATCAATTCGGTGCGAGTGCTCATGTCGGTTGTTGTTCCATCGGGCTCAGTCCAGCGCACCCGCGGAACGGGCTCCGCCCGGCCGCCGGGTGCGCCCCCCAGTGGGGGGAGGCGCCGAAGGCGCTTCGGGGGGCGTCATTAAGGGCCTGTTAACGCCATGGAAGGCGACCCCTTCCATGGCGTTAACAGGCCCTAATCTGCTGTGATGTTGGCGCGCGCAGCAATGGCGCGCATCAGCGGCAATTCCTTGGCGATCAGTTCGCTCACCGCGGCCGAATTGCTGTAGCCCGGCTCGAGGCCCTGGGCACTGAGCTTGGCGCGCGTGTCAGCGTCGGCCATGGTCGCAGCCAGCGCCTTTTCGAGCTTGGCCTTCACGTCGGCGGGCAGGCCCTTCGGCGCCACCAGAACCAGCCAGGTGTCGGTGTTGACTTCGGGATAGCCGCTCTCGGCCATGGTGGGCACGTCGGGCAGCAGGGCCGAGCGCTTGGCCGTGGTCACCGCGATGGCCTTGATCTTGCCGCTCTTGAGCTGGGGAACGGCCGCGCTCACGGTGTCGATGCTGAACGGAACCTGCCCGCCCATCAGGTCGGTCATGGCCGGAGCGCTGCCCTTGTAGGGCACGTGCGTCATCTTGAGGCCGGCGGCATGCAGGATGGTTTCGCCGGCGAACTGCGAGGTGGTGCCGGTGCCATAGGACGCGTACGAATACTTTCCGGGCGAGGCCTTCACGTAGTCGACGAACTGCTTGACGGTCTGCACCGGCACTTCGCTGTTCGCAAGCAGGATGAGGCCGACCCGCCCGGCCAGGCCGATCGGCTCGAAGCCCTTGACCGGGTCGTAGGGCAGGTTCGGGCGGATGGCGGGATTCACCGTGAAGGTGGTGCCCGAGCTGATCAGCAGCGTGTAGCCGTCGGGCGCCGCCTTGGAGACATAGCTTGCGCCAATCACCGTGCCGGCGCCGCCGCGGTTTTCGATGACCACGGGCTGGCCGAGTTCCTTGCCCAGGCGCTGGGCGATCACGCGCCCGTTCACGTCGGTGGCGCCGCCGGGCGGAAAGGGAATCACGAGCGTGACCGGGCGCGACGGAAAGCCGGTGTCGGCGGCCAGGGCCGCGAGCGGCGCCAGGCCAAGGCAGGACAGCAGCACCATGCGGGCCAGTGCGGGGAGGCGTTTCATGAAGGACTCCTGGAGAACAGACAGCGGGGATGCAGCTTCATCCTAGGAGCGCCATCGCGCTGCCACAAGCGCAATGTTTAGAATTGTGGATTGCCGATTCGGCAATCGACCGACACGCGTCGCCCCGCTGCGACAAGGAAGAAACATGTCGCTTCATGCGCTGCAGGAGACCGCGGTCCGCTACTTCCTGGAGGTGGTCAGGACCGGTTCGGTGAAGGAGGCTGCGCTCAAGCTCAACGTGGCGCCTTCCGCCGTGAGCCGGCAGGTGGCGCGCCTGGAGCGCGAGCTCGACACCCTGTTGTTCGACCGGCACGCGCGCGGCATGGTGCCCAATGCGGCCGGCGAGCTGCTGGCCGCGCATGCCAAGCGGGTGCAGCAGGACATCGAGCGCGTGGCCGGCGAGATCCAGGGCCTGCGCGGGCTGCGCAGCGGGCGCGTGCGCGTGGCGAGCACGGAGGGCTTCGCGTTCGACTTTCTTCCCACGCTGATCTCGCGTTTTCGCGCCAGGCACGAAGGCATCCGCTTTCATCTCGAGGTCTGCCCGCCGAGCGAAATTCCCGGCCGCATCCGCGACGGCGAAGCGGACGTGGGCATCACGCTGAGCGCGGTGCCCGAGCCCGGCATCCGGATCGAGCTGCGCCATCCGAGCCCGATCCTCGCCGTGATGGCCAGCGACCATCCGCTGGCGGCGCAGCGGCAACTCTCCCTGCGCCAGGTGGTGGCCTATCCGCTGGGCCTGCCGCCGCGGGACAGTTCCATCCGGCAGCTGCTCGACATCAGCTGCAGCAGGCAGGGACTGCAGTACGTGCAGGCCATGTCGAGCAACCATGCCAATGCGCTGGTGAGCTTTGCGGCCGCGGGGGGCGACACCATTGCCTTCTATGGCGAGCTGTCGATCCGCACGCAGCTGAAGTCGAAGGCGCTGGTGGCCATTGCGCTGAAGGACCGCGAAATGAACGAGCGCCATCTCGAAGTCGAGACGCTCGCGGGCCGGTCATTGCCCGATGCAGGCAAGGCATTCGTGCGGTTTTTGACGGATGCCATCCAGGCCACGGCCTGAGGGCGGCCGCCCGTGCGCTACACTCCGCGCCGCTTGCAGCGGGCCTGAGCCGCTGCGCCGTCATTGGCAACATGACGAGAACAAACCAAAGGAAATTTTCAAGTGAACCGTATCGAACTGGTCGAAAAGATCGCCACCGCCCACAACGTCAGCAAGGCCGAAGCCGCCCGCATCCTGGAGACCGTCACGGGCTCCATCGTCGCCGCAGTGAAGAAGGGCGACCCCGTGCAGCTCATCGGCTTCGGCACCTTCAAGCAAGTGGCGCGCGCCGCGCGCACCGGCTTCAACCCCCAGGCCGGCGCAAAGATCAAGATCGCCGCGCAGAAGGTGCCCAAGTTCGTGCCGGGCGCAGCGTTCAAAGCCGCCATCGACCCCAAAGCTGCAAAGCGCAAGGCCGACAAGGCAGCCGCCAAGCCTGCAGCCAAGAAGGCAGCGCCGGCCAAGAAGGCCGCACCCGCCAAGAAGGCAAGCAAGAAGTAAATGGCTCGCGGCCGCAAGGCTGCCTCCATGCAAGAAAACGGCCTTGGGGCCGTTTTTTTATTGATGCAGCGTGCCCAGCCGCGCAAGGATCAGGTCATGCAGCGTCTGCGCCGCCACCGACAGGCTTCCCTCCCGGCGCTGCACCAGGTAGATGGTGCGCGTGAGGCCGGGCAGCGGCAGCGGGCGCGTCACCAGCGTTTCGCGCCGGAAGTGAAAGAGCGTGAGCTCCGGCACCACGCTGATGCCGATGCCGGCCTCGACCAGCCCCATCACCGTGGCCAGGTGCTCGACCTCGAACACCGCATTGAGCCGCAGCGGGTGCAGCGCCGCGTCGAGCGACTGGCGCACGCTGCTGTTGCGCGCCATCTGGATGAAGGGCCATGGCGCGAGCTGCCGTGCCGTGAGCCTGGCGGCGCTGGCGAGCGGATGGTCCTTGCGGCAAACCAGGTGAAAGCGGTCGTCGCAGAGCTTGCGGCCGCGCAGGTCGCTGGCCGCTGCCGCGCCGGCACCCGTTGCAGCGAGCGCGAAATCGGCCTGGTGGCTGCGCAGCTGGGCAATGCAGGCGTCCGACAGCGCATCGTGCAGCTCGACCGTGATGCCGGGCCAGGCCTGCATGAACTCCGCCAATATGGCCGGCAGCCAGCCCGCCGCCAGCGAGGGCAGGGCCGCCACGCTGACGCGGCCCTTGCGCCGCTGGGCGTGGTCGGCCAAGTCGCCGATGGCGCCCTGCATGTCGTCCAGCAGCCGCCGGGCCGAAGGTTCGAACAGCCGGCCCTCGGGCGTGAGCTGCACGCTGCGCGTGTCGCGGTCGAACAGCCGGGCGCCGAGCGTTTCCTCGAGCGTGCGGATCAGCGCGCTGAAGGCGGGCTGCGACAAATGGCAGGTCTGGGCCGCGCGCGTGAAGTTGCGCTGCTCGGCCAGGGCCGTGAACGCACGCAGTTGGCGGCTGGAAAGCTCGGGCGCTGGCATCGGTCTGGAGTCTGGAGGAATGGGCCGGAAATCGGGGCCTGCGGATGGTATTCCTGTGCCCTGTACGCAACGTGTTTTCGCGATTCCGACCGGCGGGGCGCCGAAACGGCCTTTTTGTAAAAAAATTGTGACTTAAGGCCCAATTCGGCATCATGATCCGGGCCATGAGGACCGGCGAAGCATCTTCCGCTTGGCAACGTGCGCTCTGGACGCATATTGCCGCTCTTTTTCTTGTTTTCGCTGCCACGCACAGCGAGGCTCAGCAGCAGCCGCCGTCTGCCCAGCGGCTGCGGATCGTGGGCGGGCTGGCGAGCGTGAGCCAGTACACGCTCCATGAAGAGCGCTTCTGGAGCCAGGACCTGCGCCGCCTGAGCGGCGGAAAGTACAGCGCGAGCATCGTGCCGTTCAACCAAGCCGGCGTCCCGGGGCAGGAGATGCTCAATCTCATGCGGCTGGGGGTCATTCCATTCGGTACGGCGCTGCTCAGCCAGGTCAGCAACGAGTACCCGGAACTGGGCATGCCCGACATCGCCGGACTGAATCCCGACATGGCCACGATGCGGCGGGTGATCGCGGCCTTCCGGCCCTACCTCGACAAGACGCTGCGCGAACGGCACGGCGTCGAGCTTCTCGCGGTGTATGTCTATCCGGCCCAGGTGATCTTCTGCAAGCGGGCGGTGAAGCAGCTTTCGGACCTCGCGGGGCGGCGCATCCGCGTTTCGGGCAGCAGCCAGGCCGACTTCGTGCGGGCGCTCAACGGCGTGCCCGTCCACACCGAATTTGCGGAACTCATGGCCAACATGCAATCGGAAAATACGGAATGCGCGATCACCGGTGCGATGTCCGGCAACACGCTGGGCCTGCACAAGGTGGCAAGTTCGCTCTACACGATGCCCATCAACTGGGGCATCGCGGTATTTGGCGCCAACACGGACGCATGGAACGCGCTTCCGGCGGACTTGAAGGCCCTGTTGAAGACAGAGCTGCCGAAACTGGAGGCCGCGGTGTGGAGCGAATCGGAGCGCGACACCGGAAACGGCATTGCGTGCAACACGGGCGCCGAGACATGCATGAAGGGCACCAAGGGCGCCATGGTCGAGGCACACCCTTCGGCGGATGACGAGAGGCGCAGGCGCGAAATCTTCGCCACCAGCGTGCTGACCCGGTGGGTGCAGCGCTGCGGGGCCGTGTGCGCGGAGGTCTGGGACCAGACCGCCGGCCCGGTCGTGGGAATCAAGGCGCCTGTCGGGCAGTGACCAAGTCGCAGTCCAGCCGGCTCACCGGCTTCGTCTATGGCGTTGCGGCGCTGTTTCTCGTGGCCGTGCTCACCATTGCCGGACTGATGGCATGGCAGACGCGCGAGAAGGACATTGCCGACAGCGAAGCCCAGGCCGTGCGGTTCGTCGCCACCTCGGAGGCCGCGCTCAACCGCAGCCTGCTGGGGGTGAACACGCTGCTCGCGGGCGTGGGACAGTCTCTGCGCAGGTCCACCCAGGACAGCATCGCGGCCGACATCGGGCAACCCGAGACTGCGCAACTGATCGAGACCAGCATCCGCCAGAATCTTCTGGCGCGGTACGTCGCCTTCCTGTCCCCCGAGGGTGCGGTCATCGGCTCTTCCGGCCGGCGGGGGGCCAAGCTGGCGCTTCAATTGCCTCAGGGATTCCTGCAGGAAGTTCTGGGCAGCCCTGCATCCGCGCTGTCGATCAGTGCACCCTCGATCAGCCCGGAGAGCTCCCAGCAGGTGCTGTACTTTGCGCGCGTGCTCCCGCTTGCGGACGGCGGCAAGGTGGTGGCCGTGGCCGAGGTGCAGGTCTCGATGCTCACCACCATCCTTGCGCAGGGCGCCAGCATCCGTGGACTCGAAGTCACGCTGGAGCGCGAGACCGGGCTGTTGCTGGCCGGCATGCCGCCGCGCGATGCCCTGGCCGGGCGGGTCATCAGCCCGGCCTTGACGGACCAGGCCATCGACGGACGTCCGCGGCGCATGCTTTCCCGGCTCAGCGGCGCTCCCGCCATCGTGGTTGCCCGGCCCACGCTGCATCGAAACCTGCTGATCGTTGCCGGCATTCCGCTCGAGGTCGCGCTCGCGGACTGGCGCGGGGAGCGCAATGTCATTCTGGCGACGGCCCTGGCCTTCACGCTGATGATTCTCGCCGTCAGCTATTTCGCCCTTGCGCAACTGCGGCGGCAGTGGCGCGCGCGCGCCGAACTGATGCGTTCCAAGGCCACGCTGGACCAGGCGCTCGAATCCATGGTGGATGGCTTCGTCCTGCTCGATCCCGATGACCGCGTCGTCACCTGGAACCGCCGTTTTGTGGATTTCTTTCCCTGGGCGGAGCCCCTCTTGGCCCCGCTGGTGCCGTTCCAGCAGATCGCACAGCAGAACTCGCGCCACTTGCTGACGCAGAACGAACAGGAGCTCACGCTCCTGAACGGCCAGGTGATCGTTGCGGTGAACAGCCCCACGCCGGACGGCGGCCTGGTGTGCGTCTACCGCGACGTGACCGAGAAGAAGCGCCACATCGCCGACATTCTCGAAGGCAAGGCGCAGCTGCAGGCCACGCTGGACGCCTTGCCCGACGTGCTGATGGACGCCGGCATCGACGGCCGGTGCTACAGCTTCCATTCGCCGCGCCGCCCCAAGCCGGCGTTCAAGGTGCGGGAGCCCGTCGGCAAGCTGATGTCGGACCTGCTGCCGGCGAATGCTGCGGCCGAGGTGATGGTGGCGCTGCGCGATGCCTTCGAAACCGGGTTTTCCACCGGGCGGCAATTCGAGATCAGAACGGCCAGGGGCGCCACGTGGTTCGAGATTTCCGTCTCCCGCAAGGTGATCGGCGAAGGCGCCGCCGCGCGGTTCATCGTGATCCTGCGCGACATCACCGAGAGCAAGCTGGCAGCCCGCGAGATCGAGCATCTGGCCTTCTACGACAGCCTGACCGGCCTGCCCAACCGCCGGCTCCTGCTGCATCGGCTGCAATCCACCATCGACTCGAACGTGCGCCGCTCGCGGCATGGTGCGCTGCTGTTCCTGGACCTGGACGATTTCAAGACGCTCAACGATGCGCTCGGAAACGCCACCGGCGACGCACTGTTGAAGCAGGTCGCCCTCCGGCTCCAGGACAACCTGAAAGAGGGCGGCACGGTCGCACGGCTTGGAGGCGACGAATTCGTGGTGCTGCTGGACAACCTCAGCGACGACGCCGGCGTTGCCGCGATGCAGACCAATGCCGCCGGCGAGGCCATCCTCGCGGCACTGAACGGCTCCTTCCAGCTTGCGGACCATCAGTACCACAGCACCTGCAGCATTGGCGCCGTGGTGTTCGGCGCCACGCAGCAGTCGCTGGAGGACCTGCTGAAGCAGGCGGACATCGCCATGTACTACGCCAAGTCGGCGGGCGGCGACGCGCTGCGCTTCTTCGAGACTTCGATGCAGACCGCCATCACCGCCCGCGCCACGTTGGAGAGCGAACTCCACGCGGCGCTGGCAGGCGAGCAGTTCGTGCTGCACTATCAGTCCCAGGTGACGTCGGAGGGCCACATCGTGGGCGCCGAGGTGTTGATCCGGTGGCAGCATCCGGTGCGGGGAATGGTGCAGCCCGGAGGTTTCATCGAACTGGCGGAAGAAACCGGTCTGATCGTGCCGATCGGCATGTGGGTGCTGGAGACCGCATGCATCCAGCTCGAGCGCTGGAGCCATGATTCGAGGCGCCGGCACCTGCGGCTGGCGGTCAATGTCAGCGCGCGCCAGTTCCGCACCGACGACTTCGTGGACCGCGTTCGCGACGTGCTCGCAAGGACCGGCGCCGACCCCACGCGGCTCGAACTCGAGCTCACGGAAAGCCTGCTGCAGGACAAGGTCGGCGAGACGATCAGCAAGATGCAGGCGCTCGCGGCCCTGGGCGTGCGCTTTTCCATGGACGACTTCGGCACCGGCTTCTCGTCGCTCTCCTACATGACCCAGCTGCCGCTGAACCAGATCAAGGTCGACAAGTTCTTCGTGCAGAGCATCGGCATCGATCCGAAGGTCGAACTGATCATCCAGGCCATCATCGGAATGGCCCGCAACCTCGATCTCGAAATCGTGGCGGAAGGCGTCGAGACGCAGCAGCAGTTCGAATTTCTCCAGGTGCACGGCGCAATGCTGTGCCAGGGCTATCTGTTCAGCAGGCCTGTGCCGCTCGACCAGTTCGACGCGCAGCTGGATGTCGAGATGGCGAACTGAACGCGCGCCGCGCGAAGAGCCGTCGAGCGCCTGAGGCTCGCGGCACACCGTGCGTACGGTGCGCAATCTGGACCTTGTCCTACGCGAAAAGCAACCATTGCTGGCCTAAATTGCCACTACCGTTTCGCGGCCGGCATCGCAGGCTGTGGCACCGATCGCGCGGCCACTGAAGGGAAAGAGCAATGGCAGATCACGGCGGTGGGAGTGCACCCCTGAACCAACGCACTCTGGCCGACGCCGATTTCCGGCTGATGGTCGATTCGGTCACCGACTACGCCATCATCGTTCTCGATCCTGGCGGCATCGTCATCAGCTGGAACGAGGGCGCCCGAAAGCTCAAGGGATACGACGCCCCGGAGGTTCTGGGGCGGCACTTCTCTCTTTTCTATCCGGCCGAACTGCTGGAGCAGAACCGGCCCGAACACGCACTCGAAGCGGCACGCCGGGATGGCCGCCTGGAGGAAGAAGCCTGGCGCCTGCGCAGCGACGGCACGCGCTTCTGGGCCAGCGTGGTCATCACGCGGATCACCGGCGCGAGCGGAGAAGTCCGCGGCTTCTCGCTGATCACCAAGGATCGCAGCGAGCACCGCCGCCAGGACGAGATGCTGCGCATGAGCGAGGAGCGGTTCCGGCTGCTGGTCGAAGGCGTGAAGGACTATGCGATCTTCATGCTCGACCCAGGCGGCCACATCGTGAGCTGGAATCTCGGCGCGCAGAAGAACAAGGGCTACGAGGCCTCCGAGATCATCGGGCAGCACTTCTCCAGGTTCTATCCGCCGGAGGTCGTCGCCGCCGGATGGCCGGAGCAGGAGCTGCGCAACGCGCTGCGGGACGGGCGCTTCGAGGACGAAGGCTGGCGCATCCGCAAGGACGGCAGCCGGTTCTGGGCCAGCGTGGTGATCACCGCGCTGCACGATGCCACCGGCAGGCATCGCGGCTTCGCCAAGGTCACGCGCGACCTGACCGAGCGCCGCCGCGTGACCGCGCTGGAAGACGAAGGGCGCCGCGTGACGAACTTCCTTGCGATGCTCGGGCACGAGCTGCGCAATCCGCTGGCGCCGATCTCGAACGCGCTCGAACTCCTCAAGCGCGAGAAGACGGAGTCGGCCGCGGTCGTGCACACCCGCGACATCATCGGCCGGCAGCTGCGCCAGATGACCCGGCTGGTGGACGACCTGCTCGACGTGGGCCGCATCACGAGCGGCAAGATCCAGATCGAGAACAAGCCGGTTCGCCTGCGCGACGCCATCGCCGAGGCCGTCGAGGCGGTGCGTCCGCTGATCGAGGGCAAGTCGCAGACATTGCACCTCGAGGCGCAGGACGCGGATCCCTGGATTGCCGGGGACAGGGCGCGCGTCATCCAGATCCTCAGCAACCTGATCCACAACGCGGCGAAGTTCACCGGGAACGGCGGCAACATCCGCGTGTCGCTCTCGCGAACCGCAACGGAGGCGGACATCAGCGTGCGCGACGACGGGCCCGGCATACCGCCGCAGGACCTGCAGCGGATCTTCGACCTGTTCGTGCAGGGCGAGCAGAACCTGGCAAGGACGCAGGGCGGGCTGGGCCTGGGGCTGAGCCTGGTGCAGCAGCTGACCACGCTGCACGCAGGACGCGTCAGCGCGTTCAGCACCGGCAGGCCGGGCGAGGGCAGCGAATTCGTGGTGCAGTTCCCGACCACGCAGGCGCCGGTCGCCATGCTCGAGGCGCAGCCGCGTCCGGTGGGCGAGCAGCGCGTGCTGGTGGTGGACGACAACGTGGATGCGGCCGAGACCATGGCCATGCTGCTGGAAGCGCTGGGCTACAAGTCCAGCGTCGTGCATGGCGGACTGGCCGCCATCGAGGCGGTGAAGGCGCAGGACCCGGATGTGGTGCTGCTGGACATCGGCCTGCCCGACCTGAGCGGCCACGAAGTCGCCCGGCGTGTGCGGGCGGAGATGATCAACCCGCCGCCGCTGATCGCCATCACCGGCTACGGGCAGGCCAGCGACCGGGACACCAGCCTGGAGGCGGGTTTCCGGGCCCATCTGACGAAGCCGGTCGACGTCGACAAGCTCTCGGCGCTGCTCGAACACCTGCTGGAGCCGCCTCGCTTCAAGGCGGCGTGAAGCCAGCCGAAGCTAGGCCTGCGGCGGCTCCACCGGCAGCGCGCGCTTGTGGGCGCTCCTGCGATGCGTGGCAAGAATGATCTCGCGCGCCGCGGCGGGCACCGGCTTGCCTTCGAGGAAATCGTCGATCTGTTCGTAGCTGACGCCGAAGGCGTCCTCGTCGGGCTTGCCCGGCACCAGCGATTCGAGATCGGCCGTCGGCACCTTGAACACCAGCTCGTCGGGCGCGCCGAGCCGCTGCGCGATGGCGCGCACGCGGCGCTTGTCGAGGCCGGTGAGCGGCGTCACGTCGGCCGCGCCGTCGCCGAACTTGGTAAAGAAACCCATCAGCGCCTCGGCGGCATGGTCGGTGCCGATGACGATGCCGTCGTGCGCGCCGGCCACCGCGAACTGCGCAATCATGCGCTGGCGCGCCTTGATGTTGCCGAGCACGAAGTCTTCATGCGCCGCGTCGCGGAAGGCCAAGTCGCCGCTCTTGAGCGCCGCGAGCATGCCGTCGGCCGCCGGGCGGATGTCGACGCTGAGGATGCGGTCCGGCCTGATCACCGCGAGCGAGGCCTGTGCCTCATCCTCGTCCTTCTGCACGTCGTAGGGCAGGCGCATCGCGATGAAGGTGGCGCCGTAGCCTTGCGCACGCAGCCGCTCGACGGCGCGCTGCGCGAGGCAGCCGGCCGTCAGCGAATCGACGCCGCCGCTGATGCCGAGCACCAGCGCCTTGAGGCCGGTGCTCTGCAGGTAGTCCGCGAGGAACGCGGTGCGCCGCTCGATTTCCGCGGCGGCATCGAAGACGGGTGCGACATGCAGCGCCGCGATGATCTCGCGCTGGGTGGCGTCGACGGGAGTCAGGTCCTGATCCATAAAGCGATCCTTGCTGGCCTAGAAATCCACCAGGCTCAAGCCGATGCTGAGCACCGTGCGCTTGCGGTTGTAGTCCACCAGCGTGTCGCCGTAGCCGTGGAACAGCTGCGTGTGGAAGCGCAGGTTGCCCTTGGTCGAATCGCCGATGGCCTTGAGCCATTCGAGCCGCACCGAACCGCGGCCGCTCTCGCGCAGGTTGTTGCGCACCGTGAAGCCCAGGGTGTTGTCGCGGTTGAAGTTCCAGCGGCCCGTGACTTCGGCGCGGCCGATGTAGTTGGAGATGTCGGGGTTGTCGTCCTTTGCCGCCTCTTCCGAAACCCGCTGCCAGATGCGTCCGGTGATGGTGAAGCGGTCGTCGAGTTCGGCGCCGCCCATCAGGTAGACGCGGTTCCAGCTGCGCGACAGCGGCAGGCTCTGGCCGTTCGACTGGTGCACCAGCCCCACGCCCGCGTAGCGCCAGCGCCAGCCGCCGGGCAGGTTGAAGTCGAGCGGGTAGACATACATCACCTCGGGCTCGTGGTCGGTGGTGCGGAACGGCCGCGAGATCGAGCCGTTGAACAGCTGCCAGGTCGACTGCTGCGAGTACGCGAACCACAGCGAATCTTTCTTGGCCGGCTCGTTCTGCGTGAGCAGGCCCTGTGCGATCTTGGTGCGCACCGACAGGCCGATACGCATCTCGTTGGCCTGGTAGGCCACGGCGCTGCCGGAGTGGCCTTCGGACGGCGAGGTGGGCGTCTCGGGCTTGCGGGTGGCGGCCGAGACCGACACGTTCAGCGGCCGATAGCCGCGGAAGCCGAAGGTGCCGCAATCGGTGCCGTTCTCCAGCTCCCAGAAGCGCGACAGCGCCGAGTACTGGCGGTCGCGGCAGCCTTCGTTGGTGTCGACCGAAATCACGCGCGTGGCCGGTATGGAGGCGTCCACCGGCGGTGCCGGCTGCGTGCTGGCCAGCACCGGCGGCGCCACGGGCACCGAAACCGAAGGCAGCGTCTGCTGCTGGGCCCAGCGGTCGAAGCAGGCCAGGCGCGCTTCGTTGCTGTTGCCGAGCGCGGCGCATTGCTGCCACGTCAGCTGCGCGTCGGCCAGCGGGCTGCGCGGCCGGTCGACGGCTTGCGCATGCGCGGCCGCAGCGCCGCCGAGGCAGGCCGCGAGGGCGGCCAGCCCGGAGAAGATGGGATGTGTTCGTTGGATCATTGGTTTCCTTGCGTCCCTTCCGTTTTGTTCAGCACGAACGGATGTGTGCTTTGGTCTGCGGCGTTGCGCCACGTGCCCCTGAATTCCCGGCCGCAGGAGCCGGGTTGCAGGGTGCCGGCCCAGACGCCGCTGATCGCGCGGCCGTCCAGCGATTCGTCGATGGAGAGCGCGCCTTCGTCGTCGATGTCGCCCGCGAGCTGCGCCACCGAAGGCCTTGCGGTGCCGCCCGCGCTGCGCGTGATGGTGCCGCGCACGCCGGCGTATTCGGGATGCTTGCCCAACTGCACCGCGGCCACGGCGGGGGAGCCGTCGAAGCGAGCTTCCCAGCGGCCGTAGAGCGACTGCAGCGGCAGCTCGCGCGCATCGGCGGGGCAGTCGGGCGTGCCGCCCTGCGGGGTGGCGCAGCCCGTGATGGCCAGTGCCGCGAAGACGGTCAGCAGCGCTTTCATGGCGCCGCCGCCGCCGCCGCTTTCGCAGCCGCGCTGTCCTGTGCCTTTTGCGCGAACTCGGCGCGCAGCGCCTTGAGTTTCTCGCGCGGGTCTTCCCGGGTGGTGGTCTTGTCGAGGCCCATCTCGGCGATGAAGCGGCTCGGCACGCAGGGCACCATTTCGCGGCCCTGCTTGCGCTTCTTGGTCCAGCTCACCGCCAGGCTGCGCTGTGCGCGCGTGATGCCCACGTACATGAGGCGGCGCTCTTCCTGCAGCCGCTGCAGCGTCTCGTCGCTCACTTTGAGCTGCCGGCCGTTGTCGTCTTCGAGCTTGAAGGGCAAGAGGCCCTCGGTCACGCCGATCAGCATCACGTGCGGCCATTCGAGGCCCTTGGAGGCATGCAGCGTCGACAGCGTGACCACGTTCTGGTCCTGCTCGCGCTCGCTGATGGTCGACAGCAGCGAGATGGTCTGCGCCACCTCGAGCAGGCTCTTGCGCTCGGTCTCGATGTTGCTGTCGGCGCCCGAGGCATCGTCGATGGTGCCGCCCGCGCGCAGCGACATCCAGTCGACGAACTCCATCACGTTGGTCCAGCGCGCGGCCGCAGCCTGCTCGCTGTCCTCGCCGTCGTAGAGATGCTTCTCGTAGTCGATCTCTTTCAGCCAGTCGAGCATGAAGGTGCGCGAGGCCTCGGCGCCCATGGTGCGGCGCGCGCGGTATTCGAGGTCGTTGATGTAGCGGCCGAACTCGTGGATGCCTTCGAGCGTGCGCTTTGGCATCACGCTCGGCAGCGAGGGGCTGAAGAGCGCCTCGAACAGGCTCAGCTTGTACTGGCTCGCAAAGGTGCCCAGGCTCGCGAGCGTGGTGTGGCCGATGCCGCGCTTGGGCGTGGTGATGGCGCGCAGGAACGCGGGGTCGTCGTCGTTGTTGACCCAGAGGCGGAACCAGCCGCACAGGTCCTTGATCTCGGCGCGGTCGAAGAAGCTCTGGCCGCCCGAGACCTTGTACGGGATCTGCGCCTTGCGCAATGCCTGCTCGAACACGCGCGCCTGGTGGTTGGCGCGGTAGAGGATGGCGAAGTCGCGGAATTCCTTGTATTGCTTGCCCTGGGGTCCCTGGATGAGGGCCTCGCCCGCGCGCAGGCTGACGATGCGCGCCACCGCGCGCTCGGCCTCGTGCGCCTCGGAGTCGGCATCGACGATGCGCACCGGCTCGCCTTCGCCGAGTTCGGAGAACAGCGTCTTCGGAAACAGCTTGGGGTTGGGGCCGATCACGTTGTTGGCCGCGCGCAGGATCGCGCTCGTCGAGCGGTAGTTCTGTTCGAGCTTGATGACCTTGAGCGCCGGATAGTCCACCGGCAGCTTGCGCAGGTTGTCCAGCGTGGCGCCGCGCCAGCCGTAGATCGACTGGTCGTCGTCGCCCACCGCGGTGAAACGCCCGCGCTCGCCGGCCAGCGCCTTCAGCACTTCGTACTGGGTGGCGTTGGTGTCCTGGTATTCGTCCACCAGGATGTGGCCCAGCGCGGCCTGCCACTTGGCGCGCACCTCGTCGAAGTCGCGCAGCAGCTTGAGCGGCATGCCGATGAGATCGTCGAAGTCGACGCTCTGGTAGGCCGTGAGCCGCTCTTCGTAGCGCGCCATGATGCGCGCCGTGATGCGCTCGTTGTCGTCCGCCGCGGCCGCTTCGGCCTGCGCGGCGGTCAGGCCCATGTTCTTCCACTTGCTGATGGTCCACTGCCAGATGCGCGCGGTGGCGGTATCGGTGGTGCCGCCCGCGTCCTTCAGAATCTTGGTGACGTCGTCGCTGTCGAGGATGCTGAAGGCCGGCTTCAGGCCGAGCACGGCGCCGTCTTCGCGCATCATGCGCACGCCGAGCGCGTGGAAGGTGCAGATCACCACATGCTTCGCCTCGCGCCCAATCAGTCCCTTGGCGCGTTCGCGCATTTCGCTCGCAGCCTTGTTGGTGAAGGTGATGGCCGCGATGCGCTTGGGCTCGAGCCCGGCCTGGATCAGCCGGCCGATCTTGTGCGTGATGACGCGCGTCTTGCCCGAACCCGCGCCTGCCAGCACCAGGCAGGGGCCGTGCAGGTAATTGACAGCTTCTTGTTGCGCGAGATTGAGACCGGAGGACATGGGGAATGGGAACGGAAGGCCGCGGAGGAACGGCTGGCGCAAAGCGGGCAATGATACGGGGCGCCGTCCGCAGCCGCGGCGCCAGAGTTCACGATGCGGGACGCGGCGACAATCGGGGGGTGCTGCCTGTATTTCTCGTAACTTTTCCTTTCTTCGCGCTGATCGCGGCTGGCTATGGCGCCGCGCGCGCCCGGGTCCTGCCACTGGATGCGATTCCCGGCCTCAACACCTTCGTGCTGTACTTCGCGCTGCCGTGCATGCTGCTGCGCTTCGGCGCCGGCACGCCGATCGGGCAGCTGCTCGATGGCAGCGTGGCGCTGGTCTGGGGCGCGAGCGCGCTGGCCGTGGTGGTGGGCGTGGTTGTCTTTACCCGCAACCAGCGCATCGGCTGGAACGACGGCGCATTCGGCGCGCTGGTGGCGGCCTTTCCGAACACCGGCTTCATGGGCGTGCCGCTGCTGGTGGCGCTGCTGGGTGCGCAGGCGGCGGGGCCGATGATCATCACCATCGCGTTCGACCTGGTCGTGACCTCTTCGCTGTGCATTGCGCTGTCGCGCCTCGACGGCGCCGGCGGGCATCATGGGCCGCGGCAGGCGGCGCGCCAGGCGCTGCGCGGCGTGCTGGTCAATCCGATGCCGTGGTCGATCCTGCTGGGCGTGCTGCTGTCGGCAGCGCGCTGGCGCCTGCCGGGGCCGGTGGAGCACACCATCGCCATGCTGGCCGATGCGGCCTCGCCGGTGGCGCTCTTCACCATCGGCGCGGTGCTGGCGCGCTCGGCGCTGCTCGCGCGCGAGCACGGCGCCAGCGCGGCGGTGGCCGCGGCCATGGGCACGACGTCGAAAATCCCACCGCGCGCGCCGCTGGCCGACGTACTGCCGGTGGTGGCCGTCAAGCTGCTCGTGCATCCGGTGCTGGTCTGGGTGCTGGGGCAGGGCGCCATGGCCCTCGGCCTGCCGCTTTCTTCTTCGGCGCTGATGGTGATCGTGCTGGTGGCGGCGCTGCCGAGCGCCAGCAACGTCTCGATGCTGGCCGAGCGCTTCGGGGCCGACAACGGCCGCATCGCACGCATCATCCTGTGGACGACGGTGGCGACCTTCTTCAGTTTTCCGTTTGCGGTCGGCCTACTGCGCTGAGCCCGTGCGTCAAGGCGTCAGCACGCCGAGCTTGAACGGATCGGCATCGGGCAGGCGCTCGCACTTGGAGAAGTCGCGGCCCTGGGTGCCATCGCAATAGAACGCGTTGTAGATGCGGCCGAAGAGCGTCGGGCTGGCCGTGAACAGCACGCCATGCTCGGGCTGCCAGTTGTCCCCGGCCGTCCCGGAGGCGCGGGTTTCCGTGGCCTGGAGGGGTGCGGCAGCCGCGATGGGCGTGAATTCCGCCAGCGTCTTGTGGGCTTCGTCGCCGCGCCAGCGCACCGCAAGCTCGGCCGCCGTGGGCCTTGCCGCCACCGGCAGCAGCACGCCATTCACCTGCAGGCCGTAGCCGAAGCGATGCGCCTTGCCGGCCAGGAAGGCATAGGCGCAGGCGGCCATGCACTGGCCGCGGATCTCGGTATCCACGCCGCTGGCGCGGATGGCGTCGGCAAAGGCGCCCGCCGCCTCGGCGGTGCCGCCAAACGAATCCTCGAACACCACGGTGCGCACGGTGCCCTTGCCCAGGTGCTCGGTAAAGGTCTTCATTGCGCTGCCATCGAGCATGCCCGACACCAGGAGCCGGCTGCCCTGCAGGTCGAGTTCGGCCGCCGAGCATGCGAGGCATGCGAACAAGAGAGCCGCAACCAGAGATGAAGGCAGTTTCACGACAGAAAACCCCGCGGAGCCGGAACGGGCTTCGCACAGCGACAGCTTGCGCAATGCACGGGGGTGCAGTCAACGTTTTTTTCGCATTATTTCCGCCGCCGCGTAACGGCCGTAAGGCATAGCTACTGCTACTACTTCAGATGAATACTTGAGTTTGCACAATGCCTGATAGAGTGTTTACGAAATCAAAGTATGGATGGGCAGCACGATGACAATACTTATTCGTATCCTGCTGTGGCTCGCCTGGGTTGCCGGTGTGAGCTGGTTCTGGAATGCCGGCATGCTCGGCGCCGGCACCTCGCTCGCGCTGGGCGCCCTGAGCCTGGTCGTGTTCGCATGGCCCGCGAGCAGCGCGCGGCGCCGCAGCACCGAATTGCGCTACGTCGACGTCGGCAAGGAGCCTGCGGGCCTGCACTGACCGCCGCAAGCGCGCGGCCCCGGGGAGAAGGCCGCCCCTAGATGCTGTGCGGATCGACGTCGACCAGCCAGCGGATCACGCCCTTGCCTTCCGGCGTGCGCCGCAGCGCGTGCAGCAGCGGCTGCCACTGCGCCAGCAGGCGCTGCAGCGCGGCGCGCGAGGGGCTTTCGATCAGCATTTGCGCTCTTTCCACGTTGGCAACGCGCTGGATCGCAAGCGGCACCGCGGGATAGCGCACCACCCGGTCGGCACCTTCAAGCGCATCGGCGGCCGCACTTGCCGCGTTCAGGAAAGCCTGCGCGGCTTCCTGCGTGCGCGCGTCGGCACGCAGCAGCGCCTGAAATGCAAAGGGCGGCATGCCGGCGGCGGCGCGTTCTTCGAGTTGCTGCCGCGCGAAGGCCGTGTAGTCGTGCTTTCGCAGCGCAGAAAAAAGCGGATGCTGCGCATGGTGCGTCTGGATCCACATCTCGGCCGTGGCGCCCTGCGCCGCCAGGTAGGCGGCGTCGCGGCCCGCGCGGCCGGCCGACTGCATCAGCAGGCTGAATAGGCGCTCGGGCGCGCGGAAGTCGCTGGAGAACAGCGCGCCGTCGGGGTTCACCGCCGCCACCAGCGTGATGCGCCGGAAGTCGTGCCCCTTGGCAATCATCTGCGTGCCCACCAGCACGTCCACCTCGCCCGCATGCACGGCCGCGAGCTGCGATTCGAGCGCGCCCTGCTTCCTGGTGCTGTCGGCGTCGATGCGCGCGATGCGAACTGCGCTGCCGTCGGGCCGCGTCACGGCGGCGAACAGTTCCGCGAGGTGTTCTTCGAGCCTTTCGGTGCCGCGGCCCACGGGCGCGATGTCGGGGTTGCCGCAGGACGGGCAGGCGCGCGGCACGCGTTCGGTGAAGCCGCAGTGGTGGCAGCGCAGCGTGCGGTCGATCTTGTGGAACACGCGGTAGGCGCTGCAGTGCGGGCATTCGCTTTTCCAGCCGCAGTCGGCGCAGGCCAGCACCGGCGCATAGCCGCGGCGGTTCAGGAACACCATGCTCTGCTCGCCGCGCGCAATGCGCTGGCCGATGGCCTCGAGCAGCGCGCCCGAGAGCACGGTCTTGGGCGGCTGCAGGTTCATGTCGACCAGCCGCACCGTGGGCAGTTCGCCGGCGCCGATGCGTGAAGGCATGGCCAGCCGCAGGTAACGCCCGCCCGGGTCTTCGCCCTGGGCGGGGCGGCTCTGGTGCCAGCTTTCGAGCGAGGGCGTCGCCGAGCCGAGGATGACCTTCGCGCCCTCGCGCTGGCCGCGCCAGACGGCGAGATCGCGCGCCGAATACCGCGCGCCTTCCTGCTGCTTGTAGCTGGGGTCGTGCTCCTCGTCGACCACCACGAGCTTCAGGCCCGGCATCGAGGCGAACACCGCCATGCGCGTGCCCAGCACGATGCGCGCGGCGCCGCTGTGCGCCGCGAGCCAGCTCGCGAGCCGCTGCGGGTTGGTCATGCCGCTGTGCAGCGACACCACCGCATCGTCGCCGAAGCGCGCCTTGAAGCGGGCTTCGAGCTGCGGCGTCAGGTTGATCTCGGGCACCATCACCAGCGCCTGCGCGCCAGGGTCGCCCGCGAGCAGGTCGGCCACGCAGCGCAGGTAGACCTCGGTCTTGCCGCTGCCGGTGCTCCCGACCAGCAGGAAGGTGCCGGCTTCAGCCTCGATGCGGTCCAGCGCGGCGGTCTGCTCTGCGCTCAGGGCCACCGGGTGGGCGGCTTCGGCCGTCTCGGCCACCGGCCCCGTCGTCGTCTTGCGCTTGAGCCGGCGCGCCAGTTGCGTGCCGCTCAGGTCGCGCAGCTGCGGCGGCAGGGCGGCCAGGGCGATTTCGCCGATCGAGCGCTGGTAGTAGCGCGCGGCAAAGGCCACGAGGTCGCGCCAGGCGTCGCCGAGCGGGGCCAGCGCGTCCAGCGCGGCGCCCACCGGCTTGAGCGCCATGTCGGGCTCGGCGCCGTCCAGCGCGCTTGGCTCGTTCCAGACCACGCCCAGCACCTCGCGCCGGCCCAGCGGCACCCGCACCAGCGTGCCGGGCACCAAGGG
The DNA here is from genome assembly GCF_030815975.1 of Variovorax paradoxus. NCBI lineage: Bacteria > Pseudomonadati > Pseudomonadota > Betaproteobacteria > Burkholderiales > Comamonadaceae > Variovorax > Variovorax paradoxus. The sequence continues at coordinate 1,236,271 of NZ_JAUSXL010000002.1, read as the reverse complement.
GGCGGGGCTGGCGTAGCTCAGCAGGTCGCCAAGCGCTGCATGGGCGGGCGTCTGTACCGCGATGTCGAGCCGCCAGCCCGTCGCAGCGGGCACGCTCGCTGGTGCTGCGATGGAACCAGCCGCTGGCGCTGCTGTTGTTCCGGAGGCGGGGCTGACGGTGGGAATGGGTGTCCTTGTTGGCAAGGTTTGTTAATACGACTTTGAACAAAGTCGCTTAAGTTGTTGATTTTCCAGTGCTTTGGGAGCCATCCAGAGTTTCTGTGGATAACTTTGTTGACAACCGGGCTCGACAGGCCGGCGAGCCTTGAAAATCAAGCGTCTGACTGGATTGCCCTCAAAAAAAGCAAAGTTCAATTTCTATATAAATCAACAACTTAGCTGCGCTATTGGTTTAGGAGCAAAGAGGGGAGCCCTACAGATAATCTTGCGCAGTGCAACACGTGTTTTGTGCATAAGTCCGTGTTCCTACACCGTTTTTGTGCTTGACAAACGGCTGCAAATCGATTTTCGGAGGGGCTGGAACGCCTCGCTGCGCACCCGCCGCCTCGTTACCGATTTTTAATTTTTGCGCAGGGCGCGTGATTGTGCGTGCACGGCCTGCACGAGCGCAGCCACATGGTCCGGCGGCGTGAACTGGCTGATGCCGTGGCCCAGGTTGAAGATGTGGGTGGGACCGTTGGCATCGGGGTTGGTGTGCGGCTTGCCGAAAGCCTGCAGCACCTTCGCCACTTCGGCCTCGATCTGCGCGGGCGGCGCGAACAGCACATTGTGGGTCGATGTTGCCCTGCAGCGCCTTGGCCTTGGCGTCGCTGCCTTCGCCGACCAGCCGGCGCGCGGCCGAAAGGTTCACGGTCCAGTCGACGCCGAGCACTTCGCAGTCGAGCTCGCGCATGGCTTCGAGCCACGGGCCGCCGCCCTTGGTGAAGACGATGCGCGGCACGGGCTGGCCGTCGGCGCCGTTGCGCTTGAGGCCGGCCAGCACCCGCGCCGTGTAGGCGAGGCTGAATTCCTGGAAGGCGCCGTCGGCCAGCACGCCGCCCCAGCTGTCGAACACCATCACGGCCTGCGCGCCGGCGTCGATCTGCGCATTGAGGTAGGCGGCCACCGAATCGGCATTGACCGCGAGCAGGCGGTGCATCAGGTCGGGGCGGCCGTAGAGCATGCTCTTCACGAGGCGGTAGTCGCTCGAGCCCGCGCCTTCCACCATGTAGCAGGCCAGCGTCCAGGGGCTGCCCGAAAAACCGATCAGCGGCACGCGGCCGGCCAGCGCCTTGCGGATCGACGCCACGGCATCGAACACGTAGCGCAGCCTGGCCATGTCGGGCACCTCGAGTGCAGCCACGGCCGCCTCGTCGCGCACCGGGTGGGCGAAGCGCGGGCCCTCGCCGGCCTCGAACGACAGGCCCAGGCCCATGGCGTCGGGCACGGTGAGGATGTCGGAGAACAGGATGGCCGCATCGAGCGGATAGCGCGCGAGCGGCTGCAGCGTGACTTCGGTGGCGTAGTCGACGTTGGTTGCCAGCCCCATGAAGCTGCCGGCTTTGGCGCGGGTGGCCACGTACTCGGGCAGGTAGCGTCCAGCCTGGCGCATGAGCCAGACGGGCGTGTGGTCGGTGGCCTGGCGCCAGCAGGCCCGCAGGAAAGTGTCGTTTTGCAAGGGGGCGAAGGGCATGCCCCGATTGTCGCAGGGGCTAGACCACCGGCACCCGCTGCGCATCCGCCGGGTCCACGTTGCGCCGGTACAGCACCAGCGTCGCCACCAGCCCGCAGAGGGCGGCGGCCGTCATCCACAGGCCGGGCGCGCTCTTGTCGCCGGTCATCTCGATCAGGCCGGTGGCAATGGCCGGCGTGAAGCCGCCGAACAGCGCCGTCGCAAGGCTGTACGCGAGCGAGAAGCCGGCGGTGCGCACGTTCACCGGCATCACCTCGGTCAGGGCCACCACCATCGCGCCGTTGTAGCTCGCGTAGAGGAACGACAGCCACAGCTCCACTTCGAGCATGCGCCCGAAGCTCGGCGCGCCGACCAGCCACTTGAGCGACGGGTACGCGGTGAGGATGGTCAGCACGGTGAACAGGATCAGCAGCGGCTTGCGGCCCACGCGGTCGGACAGCGCGCCCATCACCGGCAGCCAGATGAAGTTGGAGATGGCCACGCACAGCGTGACGACGAGCGCGTCGGTCGTGCTCAGGTGCAGCACCGACTTGCCGAAGGTCGGCGTGTAGACCGTGATCAGGTAGAACGACACGGTGGTCATCGACACCAGCATCATGCCGGCCACGACGAGGCCCCAGTTGGCCACCATCGACTGGAAGATCTCGCGCGCGTCGGGGCGGTGCTTGCGCGCCATGAACTCCTCGGTCTCCTGCAGCGAACGGCGGATGATGAACAGCACCGGCACGATCAGGCAGCCGACGAAGAACGGAATGCGCCAGTAGAAGTCGCCGATCTCCTGCGCACTGAACGTCACGTTGAGCCAGTAGCCGAGCGCGGCCGCCACGATGATCGCCACCTGCTGGCTGGCCGACTGCCAGCTCACGTAGAAGCCCTTGCGCCCCGGCGTGGCCATCTCCGACAGGTAGACCGACACACCGCCCAGTTCCACGCCGGCCGAGAAGCCCTGCAGCAGCCGCCCGACGAGCACCAGCAGCGGCGCCGCGAAGCCGATGGTGGCGTAGGCCGGCACGCAGGCGATGAGCAGCGTGCCGATGGCCATCAGTGCGAGCGTGGCGATCAGGCCCTTGCGGCGGCCCACGCGATCGACATACGCGCCCAGGAAGATCGCGCCCAGCGGCCGCATCAGGAAGCCCGCGCCGAAGGTCATGAAGGTCAGCATCAGCGAGGCAAATTCGTTGCCCGCCGGAAAGAAGGCCTTCGAGATTTGCGTGGCGTAGAAGCCGAACAGGAAGAAGTCGAACATCTCCATGAAATTGCCGCCCGTCACGCGCAGCACGGTGGCGAACTTCGAGGAGGAAGAGGGAGCAGCAGTGCTCGAAGAAGAGGCACGGGCAGCCGTGCCCGGTTGCGCGGCGGAGTGCGCAGGATTCATCTCGTTGTCCCCTTGGGCGATGTGGTTCGCCCAAGGGTAGGCCGGGGTTCCCGACCGCCGCCTGACCGCGCGAGTCAGGTACCTGTCATTGCCGGCCTGGCTTCTTCAGCTCTTGTACTTCACCGAGCAGCCGTAGGGCCGCGTCGCCGCCGTCGAGATCGGCTTGCCGCCGAAGGCTTCGCCGAGCGCCTGGTTCACATAGTTGGTCGCGGTCTTGATGTCGTCGGGCCGGGCCGACGCGATGCTGTCGATGCCGCCGGCATACACCAGCATGCCCTTGGGATCGATGATGAAGATGTGCGGCGTGGTGCGTGCGCCGTAGGCCTGGCCGATCACGCCGTCTTCGTCCATCAGCACCGCGGTGGGCGCGGCCTTTTGCGACTTCATCCAGGCGTCGAGCGCGGCGGGCTGCAGATAGTCGCTGGCCGCGCGTTCGGTGGAATTGACCGACAGCCAGACCACGCCCTGGGCCGTGGCGGCCTTCTGCGTGGCGGGCATGTTGCCGCTGTTGTAGTGCTTGCGCACGAAGGGGCAGCCCGGGTTGGTCCATTCGAGCACCACGAACTTGCCGGCAAAGTCGGACAGCTTGTGCTTGGCGCCGCCGGTGTCCACCGCAACGAAGTCGGGCGCCTGCTGGCCCACGGCGGGCGCCGCGAAGGCATGGTTGCCCATCAGGAAGGTGGCGCCCAATGCCACGGCTGCGGCCACCACGGCGCGGCGCGAGGCGCGGCTGAGGGCGGCGCGGGCATGGCGCGCGGCGCGAATGGAACGCGAGTCGGACGATGGCGAAAGTGTCATGGCCAGCTGGAACTCCAAAAGAAAAACGAACAACGGCGACAGCTTAGGGCGCTTTTCTCATGTGCATGTGACAACCCATGTCAGGCTGGGGGTCAAAGCGCGGCAAGCGCTGCGCGCACTTCGGCCTTGCCCAGGATCTCGGTCAGCACGACCGGCGCCTTGCCGGGCGCCTGCAGCACATACAGCGGCACGCCGCTGCGGCCGAGCGCGGTCAGCGCGGCGGTGATGGCGGGGTCGCGGCGCGTCCAGTCGGCGCGCAGCATCGCAACCTTCTTGCTGTCGAAATCGGCCAGCACCTCGGCATCTGCGAGCGTGGCCTTCTTGTTGTACTGGCAGGTCACGCACCAGGCGGCCGTGAAGTCGATGAACACCGGCTGCCCGGCGCCCGTGAGCTCGGCCACGCGTTCGGCCGACCAGGGCTGCCAGCGCTGCCCCGCGGTGGCAGCCAGCCTGGCCGGCTCCACCGTCTGCAGCACGTTGCGGCCGATGGCGGCGGCCAGCACCGCAGTGAACGCGACCACCGCCGTGGCAATGACCAGCCGTGTGCGGCCGCGCAGCGTCAGCGCCCAGACGACGGCGGCCATGCACACCAGCAGCGCGAGCAGCGTGCCCGCGCCGTCGATGCCGCTTTGCTGCCCCAGCACCCAGACCAGCCAGGCCACGGTGGCGAACATCGGAAACGCCAGCAGCCGGCGCAGCGTGTTCATCCACGGGCCGGGCCTGGGCAGCAGCAGCGCCACGGCCGGAATGAAGCCGGCCACCAGGTACGGCAGCGCCAGGCCAAGGCCCAGCGCGGCGAACAGCAGCAGCGCCTGGGCGGCGGGAAGGCCGATGGCCAAGCCGAGCGAAACGCCCATGAACGGCGCGGTGCAGGGCGAAGCGATCACCACCGCCAGCACGCCCGAAAGAAAGTCGTTGGCGATCGGATGCTTGGCCTGCGCCGAACAGAGGGACAGGGGCGCCGCGCGGCCGAACTCGAACACGCCTGCCAGGTTGAGCCCGATCAGCGTGAACAGCGCCGCCAGTGCCGCCACCACGGCCGGCGACTGCAGCTGGAAGCCCCAGCCGAGCTGCGCACCGGCCGCGCGCAGCGCCAGCATGGCGCCGCCCAGCGCGAGCACCGAGAGCATCACGCCCGCGGTGTAGGCCAGGCCTGCCCTGCGGTGCGCGCTGTGGTTGCCGGCCTGCCGCGCAAAGCCCAGCAGCTTGATCGCGAGGATCGGGAAGACGCAGGGCATGAGGTTCAGCAGCAGTCCGCCGAGCAGGGCGCCGAGCAGCGCGGCCATCAGCGTGACCGTGGGTTGCGGCGGCAGGTCCGAAGCCGGCGAGGAAGGAGCGGTGGCCGCATTGGCGGCAAGGGCCGCCTGCAGCGCGGGCGAAACCTCCGCGCGTGGCGCGGCGGCGGGCCAGCTGCCGCTGACGGGCGCCTCGGCGCGCCAGGCCACCGGCTGGCCCGGCTGGCGGTCGGCCTCGGCCAGCGCCACCACCAGCGGCAGGGTCGTCGGGCTGGCGCTGCGCTGGTCGGCCAGCGGCAGCGTGGCGGTCCAGGTGCCGCCTTGCCAGCTCTGGGTCCAGTCCTTGCCGGGCTCCGCGGCGGTGCGGATCAGTTCGGGCGTTTCGGGGAAGAAGCCCAGGGTCTTGCCGTGCGCCGAGGCGGGCAGGCCCTCGAGGCGCACCTGCAGGCTGTTGCCGCTGACCTCGACGGCGCCCGGCCCGCCCAGCGGCAGCGGTTGCGCGGCCTGGGCGGCGTCGAACTCGGCCTTGTGCAGCGCGGTCGAGCCCTGCAGCGGCAGCGCGAGGGTGAATTCGCCTTCCTCGGGGATGCATTCCTTGCGGCACACCAGCCAGCTCGCCTTGAGCCGGACGTCGAGCGTCGATGCACCAGTGCCAAGGGCCAGCGGCGGCTTGAAGTTGCTCGACACCTCGAGCGGCACCGGCAGCAGCACGGTGCCTTCGTAGCCGTAGTTGGCAAGGTTGCCGACCGGAATCTTGCGCGGCACCGGCCAGGCGATGTCGCCGGCGGCCACGCCGCTCGGCAGCGTCCAGTTCAGCTCGGTGGGCAGGCCGGAATCGCCGGCGTTCTTCCAGTAGGTGTGCCACTCGGGTTGGTGGGTGATCTGCAGCCCGACCCAGACCGGTGCGCCCGGCGCCACGCCCTCGGGCGCATGCGCCACCAGCTCGGCGCGCACGTGGGGGGTGGTGACCACCGCTCCCGGCCTGGATGCCAATTGGGCCGCAGCCGGCATGCAGGCAGCGGCGGCTGCTACCAGAAAGGTAGCGATGTGAAAGCGGAAAAGGATCATGCCGTCAGTCGGAGCAGGGGAGCGGTGCGAAGTTCCGTCGGTTCAGGCCGCCCAGCCCAGCACCACGCGGCGGCTGTTGGCGCTCTTTTTCTCGATCTTGGTGACCATCACCGCGCCGATCTCGGCGGTGTTTGCAACATGCGTGCCGCCGCAGGGCTGGAAGTCGATCTGCGCCCCGCCTTCGCCGCCGATGCGGATGGTGCGCACCGTGCCCGTGCCGCGCGGCGGCTGCACGCTCATGCTCTTGACCAGCGCCGGGTTGGCGTCGAGCTCCTCGTCGCTGATGGCGCCCACGGTCAGCGGATGCGCGGCTTCCACCAGCCGCGCGAGGCCCGCGGTCAGCGCTTCCTTGTCGAGCGGATCGGTCATGTGGAAGTCGATGCGCGCATAGTCCGGCGTGATCGAGCAGCCGTTCACCGGCACCGGCACCAGGTGGCACAGCAGATGGCTCGCGGTGTGAAAGCGCATCAGCCGGTGGCGGCGCTCCCAGTCGAGGCGCGCGGTCACGGCGCTGCCGGGTTCGAGCGCGGCGAGCAGTTCGGCCTGCCCGGGCGCCGGCACGTGAACGAACTCGCCGGTCGGTTGGCCTTCCTCGTTCTTCGCCTTGCGGGTGTCGGCAATGGCCACTTCGCGGCCGTCGGCCAATGCCAGCACGCCGGCGTCGCCGGCCTGCCCGCCGCCCAGCGGATAGAACACGGTGCGGTCCAGCACGATGCCGGTGTCGTCGATGCGCAGGATGCGGGCTTCGCAGGTGCGCAGGTAGGCGTCGGCGCGGAACAGGTCGTCGGTCATGCGGCCGATGGTAGCGGCGATGCGTGAATGGGGTGCGCCCACGCCAAAAAGCGCCCATGGCCGACAGTCCATGCGGGCGCCGTCCTCATGATTTGCCGGAGAAACGCGGCCCATGCCGCAACAACCAAGGAGAGCGAATGAAGGTACCGAGCATCGCCATGTCGTCGATGGCCTCCATGGCCGCGGTGATTGCAGCGCTGGCACTGGCCGGCTGCGGCGAAACCGCCAAGCTGGCGCCCGAGGCCACCACCGGACCGCGTCCGCAGCTGGCCGAGCCTCACAAGACCCTGATTCCCACCGTCAACGTGGCAACGGCGGTCGGCTGGACCGATGCTGCCGCCCCCAAGGCCGCCGAAGGCTTGCGCGTGAACGCGCTGGCGCGCGGGCTGGACCATCCGCGCTGGGTCTACACGCTGCCCAACGGCGACGTGCTGGTGGCCGAAAGCAACAAGCCGCCCAAGCCCGAAGGCAGCAGCGACGGCGGCAGCGGCCCGATGGGCAAGATCCGCAATTGGTTCATGGGCAAGGTCATGGGCCGCGCCGGGGCCAACGTGCCCAGCCCCAACCGCATCACGCTGCTGCGCGACGCCGATGGCGACGGCGCGGCCGAGGTCCGGCAGGTGTTCCTGTCGAACCTGAGTTCGCCGTTCGGCATGGCGCTGGTGGGCAACGAGCTGTTCATCGCCAACGCCGACGCGCTCGTCAAGGTGCCCTACACCGAGGGCCAGACCTCGGCCAGCGCAACGCCCACGGTGGTCACGCCGCTGCCCGCGGGCATCAACCACCACTGGACCAAGAACGTGATCGCCAATGCCGAGGGCACCAAGCTCTACGTCACGGTCGGCTCCAACAGCAACATCGGCGAAAACGGGCTGGCCGCCGAAGAGGGCCGCGCCGCCGTCTGGGAAGTGGACGTGAAGAGCGGCGAAAAACGCCTGTACGCGAGCGGCCTGCGCAACCCCAACGGACTGGCCTGGGAGCCCGAGACCAAGGCGCTCTGGACCGTGGTCAACGAGCGCGACGAAATCGGCAGCGACCTGGTGCCCGACTACCTGACCTTGGTGAAGGACGGCGCCTTCTACGGCTGGCCCTGGAGCTACTACGGCGGCCATGTGGATGCGCGCGTCACGCCGCAGAAGCCCGACCTGGTGGCCAAGGCCATTGCGCCCGACTACGCGCTCGGCTCGCACGTCGCGCCCCTGGGGCTGGTCTTCTCGGACGGGCGCGGCATGCCCGCCGAGTTCGCGACCGGCGCCTTCATCGGCGAGCACGGCTCCTGGAACCGCAAGCCGAAGTCCGGCTACAAGGTGGTGTTCGTGCCGTTCATCGGCGGCAAGCCGAGCGGGCCGCCGGTCGACGTGCTGACCGGCTTCCTCACGGCCGACGAAAAGGCGCAGGGCCGGCCCGTGGGCGTGGCGCTCGACAAGAACGGCGCGCTGCTGGTGGCCGACGACGTCGGCAACGTGGTCTGGCGCGTGTCGCGGGCGAGGCCGCAGTAGCCGTTTCGCCTCTGCCTCTAGCGCTGCGGGCGGCCGATTCGAAAGAGCCGGTGCCGGCGCAGCGCGTGCCCCTCGGGCACGGCCGGGTGATCGAAGGCGCCCCCCGCGTCTTCGCGCATGCCCAGGCGTTCCATCACCGCCGCCGAGCGGAGATTGCCGAGCGCGGTGAACGCCACGATCTCTTCGAGTCCGAGCCGCTCGAAACCCACTTGCAGGGCAGCGCGCGCGGCCTCGGTCGCGAGCCCATGACCCCACCATTTGCGCGCGAAGCGCCAGCCGATCTCGACGCAGGGCGAAAAGGGCAGCGTGGCCAGCGGCACGTTGAGGCCTGTGAAACCGGCGAACTCGCCCGATGACTTGTGCTCCACGGCCCAGAAGCCCCAGCCGTTCGTGGCGATGCGCGCCTTGAAGCTTCCCGCCAGCGCATCGCTGTCGGCTCGCGTGGCGACCGGCAGCAGGAACGCCATGACTTCGGGGTCGGCCGCAAGCGCGGCAAATGGTGCGAGATCGCTCTCGCGCCATTGCCGCAACCGCAGGCGCGGGGTTTCGAATTCGATAGGGGGCTGGATGATGCGTTCGGCCATGCGGCCGATTGTGCTCAGGTCGGGCTCAGAACCCCGCGAGCACCACCTTGCCCTGCGCTTTGCCGCTTTCGATCAGCGCATGCGCCTTCCTGAGGTTGGCGGCATTGATGGTCCCGAAGCTCGCATTGGCGGTGGTGCGGATGCGCCCCGCATCGACCAGCGCGGCCACTTCGGCCAGCAGCGCGCCCTGCCGGTCGATGTCCGGCGTTTCGAAGCGCGAGCGCGCGAACATCATTTCCCAGTGCAGCGAGATGCACTTGGTCTTGAGCGGCATCGCGTCGAGCGAGGGCAGGTCGTCGATCACCGCGAGCTGGCCCTGGGGCTTGAGGCTTTCGATGATCTGCGCGTAGTGCTGGCCGGTCTGCGTGAGGCTCGCGACCATGTCGACCTCGCCGATGCCCGCGGCCTTGAGCTCGGCAGCGAGCGGCTTCGAATGATCGATGACCACATGCGCGCCGAGCGCCAGGCACCACGCCCGCGTCTCGGCGCGGGAGGCCGTGGCCACCACGCGCAATTGCGTGAGCTGGCGCGCGAGCTGAATGAGGATCGACCCCACGCCGCCGGCCCCGCCGGTGACCAGCAGCGTCTGGCCCGCGCCGCCGTTCTTCGGCACCCGGAGGCGATCGAACAGCAGCTCGTAGGCGGTGATGGTGGTGAGCGGCAGCGCGGCGGCCTGCGCATCGTCGAGGCTCCTGGGCGCGAGGGCCGCGATGCGCTCGTCCACCGCATGCAGTTCCGCATTGGTGCCGGGCCGCACGATCGAGCCGGCGTAGTAGACGCGGTCGCCGGCCTTGAAGTTCTTCACCCCGGCGCCGACGGCCTCGACCGTGCCCGCGGCGTCCCAGCCCAGCACCTTGGGCTGGCCGGCCTCAGGCGCCATGTTCCTGCGCACCTTGGTGTCGACCGGATTGACCGAGATGGCCTTCACGCGCACCAGCAGGTCGCGCGGGCCGGCCACGGGGGCGGGCAATTCGATGTCCTGCAGCGACTCGGGGTTGTCGATGGGCAGGGGCTGGTAGTAGCCGATGGCTTTCATGGGGAGGAGACCTTTCCTTGTGTGTTTCCTGAACGATGGCTCGACTGTAGGATGGCAACCAGAAATTGATAAGGCGGGCTGAACAAGCAATACTTTCAAATGAAAATTGAAAATCTCTCGGACCTCCAGGTGCTGGTGCAGACGGCCCGCGGCGGCACGCTCACGGCCGCCGCCCACGCGCTGGGCATGACGCCCGCCGCCGCCAGCGCCACGCTCAAACGGCTGGAAACGCAGCTCGGCGCCCGGCTGTTCGAGCGCTCGACCCGCGCCATGCGCCTGACCTCGCAGGGCCAGACGCTGCTCGACTACGCGGTGCGCGCCTTCGAGTTGCTGGACGAAGGCGAATCGCTGGTCACGGCCGAACGCGGCGAACTCGTCGGCACCTTGCGCGTGGCCGCCCCGTCGGACCTCACGCGCAGCACGCTGCTGCCCTGGTTCGATGAATTCCTTGAACTGCACCCCGGCGTGCAGCTGTCGCTGTCCGTCGGCGATCGGCTGCTCGACGTGACGCGCGACGAGGTCGACGTGGCGCTGCGCTACGGCGCGCTGGCCGATTCGCGGCTGGTGGCACGGCCGTTCGCGCTGACCAATCCGCTGCTCACCGCATCGCCCGCCTACCTGCGCCGCCATCCCGCGCCGAAGACGCCGCAAGACCTGGTGCATCACAACTGCCTCACCTTCGACCGCGGCGGGCGCCGCCACCGCACATGGCGCTTCGGGCAGAACGGGCAGTGGACCGAAGTGCGCGTGAAGGGCGACCGCAGCGTGGACGACGCTTCACTCGCGCGCGAGTGGGCCGTCGCGGGGCGGGGCATCGTGCTGAAGTCGGCGCTCGACGTGCGCGAAGATCTTCGCAAGGGAACGCTGGTGCGCCTCTTGCCCGAGTGGGACACCGAGCCCTATCCGCTGCACGCCCTGCTGCCCAGCGGGCGCTTCGTGCCCGCGCGGGTGCGGGCGCTGGTCGACTTCCTGGCCGCGAAGTTCGAGGCGCTGACGGGCGGTTAGATCATTGGCGTCACGGCGCCGTCCATCGCGACGATCGCACCGGTGACGTAGCTCGCCTTCGGCGAGGCCAGGAACACGACCGTGTTGGCAATCTCTTCCGGCGTGGCGATGCGCCCGAGCGGCAGGCGCGCCGTGGCGCGCTGCAGCGCCTCGTCACTGCCGATGCCCTGCAGCTTCGCGTCGGCCTTCAGGCCTTCCTGCAGCCGCTCGGTCAGCGTGAGGCCGGGGTTCACCGCGTTCACGCGCACACCCTTGGCCGCATAGGCCGCGGCCATGCCGGCGCTCACCAGCATCAGCGCCGCATTCGCCGCGCCGCCGGCCATGTGGACCGGGCTCGCGACCTTGCCGCCCTGGCCGATCACGTTGACGATCGCGCCGCGGCCGCGCTGGCCCATGCGCTTGACCACCGGATCGATCATGTGGATGTAGGTGAAGTACTTGGCGTCCATCGCGTCGTGCCAGGCGGTGGCGTCCAGCTCGTCGGGCGGCGTGCGGCGCGCGGCGCCGGCCGAATTCACCAGCACGTCGACCGGTCCGAAGGCCTGCTCGGCCGCATCGAGTGCGGCCACGGCGCTGGCCGGGTCCTTGAGGTCCGCCGCATGCACCGACACCCGGCCCTCGGCCTGCGCGAACGCCTCGGCCAGCGTCCTGCGGCCCCGCTCCAGGTTCTGCAGGTCGCGCGAGACGAGGCTCACGCGCGCGCCCTCCTGCAGGAAGCCCAGCGCGCAGGCCAGGCCGATGCCCTTGCTGCCGCCGGTGATGAGAACGTGCTGATCCTGGAGCTGGAGATCCATGTGGTTGTCCTTGTGTCGTCGAAGAGAGCGCGGTGGCGCGGGGTCGCGTGGATTGAATCACCGCTCTAAGATCGGCGGATGAATGCATCCCCGGTATCCCTGCCCCGCTACTGGTCTCAACTGACGACGCGCGACTTCGCGGCGCTCGATGTGGCAGCCACCGTCGCGGTGCTGCCTCTTGGCGCCACCGAACAGCACGGGCCCCATCTGCCGCTGGGCGTGGACACGGTGCTGGCCGACGGTATCGTGGCCGCGTCGCTGCCGCTGCTGCCGGCCGAACTGCCGGTGCTGTTCCTGCCGACGCAGCAGATCGGCCTGAGCCCCGAGCATGCGCGCTTTGCGGGCACGCTCACGCTGTCGGCAGAGACGCTGATGCGCATGTGGAAGGAGATCGGCGCCGGCGTGGCCCGTGCCGGCGTCAAGAAGCTGGTGCTGTTCAACGCGCACGGCGGTCATGTGGGTGCGATGGACATCGTGGCGCGCGAGCTGCGCGCGGCGCACGGGCTCATCGTCTACAGCGTGAGCTGGTTCAACCTGCCGCTGGGCGATGCGGGCGCGCAGTTCGGCGCGGACGAACACCGCTTCGGCGTGCATGCCGGCGAGATCGAGACCTCGATGATGCTGGCGCTTGCGCCGCAGCAGGTGCGCATGGCCGAGGCGAAGAATTTCCGCTCCACTTCCGAGCAGCGCGCGGCCGACTACGCGATTCTCGGCAACGGCAAGAGCGCCAAGCTCGGCTGGGCCATGGAGGACTACAACGCGCAGGGCGCGGCCGGCAATGCAGCCGCCGCGACGTCGCCGCGCGGACAGGCGGTGGTCGATGCGGCCGCGCAGCAGCTCGCGCTGCTGCTGGCCGAGGTGTCGCGCCTGCCGCTGGACACGGCCAATATCGGGCCGCTGCCGTAGCTTGCTTTGTTGTTTTTCAAGCGCTGTGTTCAGGGCGCGCTCCCGCCGACGGGGTACCTTGCTCCGCGAATGTCCTCCGGCCTGCGGCCTCCCCCTTTATTTCGCTGCGCAAGGCACCCCATCGACGGGAGCGTTGGACAGAGCGGTCGTTGATCAGCTGTGCACCCAGAGCGTGCCCAGGTGCACAGGGCATCGGGTGCTCCCCGCAGCGAAATCAAGGAGGAGCCGAAGGCGGGGGACATTCGCGGAGGGGAGTACCCGGTGGCCTGTGCACGCGCCCTGGACAAGAGCACCAAGAAGAACAGCGCCCTGAACAAAAGCCCCGAACACTCACGCCCAAGTTTTCACACACGCCATGCCGCTGCGCCAACGGACAGGGGTGAATCTCACGAGCGGCCTTTGCTACTTGCGTTCCGTCAGCGCCACGCGCACCGCCAGTGCGGCCAGCACGCTGCCCATGACGTAGCGCTGCGCTCGCAGCCAGCCGGCGCTTTGCGAGAGCACGGCCGTGATGCTCGCGGCGCCGAGGATCATCACGGTGTTGACCGCGGCGCTGCTGGCCATCTGCGCTGCGCCCAGCTGCATGCTCTGCAGCAGCACCGAGCCGCGTTCGGGATGGATGAACTGCGGAAAGAACGAGAGGTAGAACATCGCGACCTTCGGGTTCAGCAGGTTGGTGAGAAAACCCACGCGAAACAGCTTGGCCGGCGGATCGGCCGGCAGCGCGCGCGCCTCGAAGGGCGCATTGCCGCCGGGCCTGACGGCCTGCCAAGCGAGCCACAGCAGGTAGGCCGCGCCGGCCAGCCGGATCGCGTCGAACGCGACCGGCACGGCCAGCAGCAGCGCGGTGAGCCCGAGCGCGGCCGCGAACAGGTGGGCCAGGAAAGCCATCATCACGCCGCCGAGCGAGACCAGCCCGGCGCGCCGGCCCTGTATCAGCGTGCGCGACACGCAATAGATCATGTTCGGCCCCGGCGTGAGCGCCAGCAGCAGCGAGGCGAGTGCGAACCAGGCGATTTCGGTCAAGCTCAGCATGTCAGAGTCCTTCGGATTGAAGCGTGACGGGGCCGCGGGGCGTGTCGAGCACGGCCACCAGATTGGGCGCGCCGGGCTGCACCGCCATGCCGGCCATGCCGATGGCCGACAGCGCGGCAGCCAGGTCGGCCGCGCGTGGATGCGTGGCCTGCAGCGATCGCATCGCCAGCCCCGAAGCCGGCATGGCATCGGTGGGATGCACGGGGCCCCACTGGATCAGCGTGGGCAGTGCGCCATAGAAGAGGCGCTGGCCGTCGTCGCGCACCGTGATCTGCCATTCGAACCGGCCGGCGGGCGTGTCGCGCGAGGCTTCGAGCAGCTGGCCGCGGTCGATGTGCGCGTGCTCCTCGTGCGCCAGCGCCTGCAGCGCGGCCCGCGCGTCGGGCACGCGCGCAACGAAGTGCACCAGCCGCGGTCCGCTTTGTGCGAGCCCCGCCTGCAGCACGGGGTCGTCGAGGTCGAACCAGCGGCGCGTGCCGGGGCGCGATGGCCGCTTGCCGGGCTCGATCGCGATGATTTCCAGGTAGGCCTGGGGAAAGGCCGCGGTCGCGATGTTCAGCAGCCGGTTGTGCGTGCCCATCAGCGGATGCGAGCCGCCGGGGCCGGGCACGACGCCCAGCGTGGCCTCGCACCACGCCACGCCCTCGGCCAGCGAGGCGGCGGCGATCACCAGGTGGTCGAGCTGCGCGCGCATGGTGCCTTGCCCCTACAGCGTGACCTGGCCGTCGACGCAGGTCACGGCATCGCCGCCAACCCACACCTGGCCGTCGCCGTCGCGTTCGATGTGCACGCGCCCGGCACGGCCGAGGCATTGGCCCTGCGCAGCCAGGTAGCGCTCGGGCATGTGGCCGTCGGCAATCAGCCATTCGGCGAGGCTGGCGTTGAGGCTGCCTGTGACCGGGTCTTCTTCCACGCCGATGGGCGCGGCAAAGGCGCGCACCTCGAGGTCGATCTTCGGGCCGTCGTCTTCTTCGGTGGCGGTGGCGGTGGCCTTGCCGCCGAAGGCGCGCGCCTCGCGGTTCGAGCGGCCGATCAGCATCGACGAGCCCTCTGCCACGGGCATGCCCGCCACGCCGGCCTTCACGCCCAGTTCCTTGAGCATGCGGTGGTCGGGCACCAGCCGGAGCACGGTGTCCGCATCGCTGAGCAGCAGGCCGAACCAGACCGGCCCGTTGTCGAGCACCTGCGCCGCGACGACCTGCTGCGCCTTCAGGCCCAGCGCGCCCGCCACCTTGGCCAGCAGCGTGGGGCTGGGCGCGCTGCGCTTGAGCGGCGGGGCCGAGAAAGCCAGGCGCTCGCCTTCATGGCGCAGCGGCACCAGGCCGGCCGCGCACTGCTGCACGATCCGGCCCGCCGCCTTGGGCTTGCCGCCGGCCTGCAGCCAGGCATGGCAGCTGCCGATGGTGGGATGGCCGGCAAAGGGCAGCTCGCCGCCGGGCGTGAAGATGCGCACGCGGTAGTCCGCCGTGGGCTGCGTCGGCGGCAGCAGGAAGGTGGTTTCCGACAGGTTGGTCCACTGCGCGAAGCGCTGCATCTCGGCGTCGTCGAGGCCGCCGCCATCGAGCACCACGGCAAGCGGATTGCCGAAGTAGGGCGTGGCGGTGAAGACGTCGACTTGTTTGAACGGGCGGGGTTTCATGCTTTTCATTCGAGCGGAAGGTCGAGCACGCCGCGCGTGCCCGGACGGGAGATCAGTTCGCCGTACCAGCGTTCGAGGTTCGGCCAGCTCGGGCGCTGGTATTCGGCCGGCGGCAGGCCGAACCAGCGGTGCGCCTCGCAGCCGATCGGAATGTCGGCCATGGTGAAGCGGTCGCCGGCCATGAAGGGCTGCCGGGCCAGGTGCGCGTCGAGCATGGCGAACAGCGCCTCGCTCGCATGGACCGAGGCCGCGATCAGCGCCGGTTCGCGCTCGGCCGGCAGCGTGCGCACCCATTGCACGAAGGCATCGCGGCTCGCGCGGTTGAGCGTGGTCTGCTGCCAGTCCATCCAGCGCTCGGCATCGAAGCGCGCGGGCAGTTCGCTCGGGTAGAACTTGCCGTGCGAATGCTTGGCGCAGAGATAACGCACGATCACGTTCGATTCCCACAGCGTGACGCGCTCGCTGCCTTCGCCGTCGTCGATGGTGGGCACCATCGCGTTCGGATTGAGCGCCAGGTACTCGGGCGTCTGCACCACGCCGAACCGGCCGCCGGCCTCGGTGCGTTGAAAGTCGAGCCCGAGTTCCTGCGCGCACCAGACGACTTTGCGCACGTTGATCGAACTGATGCGGCCCCAGATATTGAGCATGGTGTTCAGCTTCCTTGGACAGGTGTGGCGGACAAGGCGGATGGCACGGCGGGACGGTCGAGCAGCAGCAGGCGGATCGCCAGGCCGACCATCACCAGGGCCAGCAGGCCGCGCTGGAGCTTTTCGGCCCCCGGGCGGCGCTGCAGCCAGCGGCCGACCTGCCCGCTGCAGGCGCCGAGCAGCGTGTTGAACGCGAGCGCGGCTGCCGACAGCATGACGCCGAGCTGCACCAGTTGCAAGGGCACGCTGCCGCGCGCCGGGTCGACGAACTGCGGCAGGAACACCATGAAGAACAGCAGCGCCTTCGGGTTGACGAGGTTGTTCAGGAAGGCCATGCGCACGATGCGTGCGAAGGCGGACGGTTGCGGCTTCGCATGGGTGGGCAGGCCACCGCTGCTGCGCAGGGCCTGCACCGCGAGCCACAGCAGGTACAGCGCGCCCGCATAGCGCAGCAGGTCGAACGAGGGTGGCCAGGCCGCCACCAGCGCGGTCACGCCGGTGGCGGCGAAGAGCGTGTGCACCAGGTCGGCCGACGAGATGCCGAGCGCCGCCGCGAAGCCGCCGCGCGGGCCGTGGGCCACGCCGTGCGAGAGCACGAAGGCCATGTTCGGCCCCGGCGACAGGAACAGCGCCAGCACGGCCAGCAGGAAGAGCGCGAGCGTGGCGAGGCTGATCATGATGCGTCCTGCAGCGCTTCCTTCAGACAGCGGCGGCCGTGGCCGCAGGAACCGACGGAAGATAAGGCTCGATATTGCGCAGCGCGCGCGCCACGTAGTCTTCCTTCTCGCCCACCGGCGCCACATAGTGCAGCGCGCTCCTCGCGGCCTCGATGCCTTCGCTGCGTGCGATGAGCCAGGCCGCGAGGTAGGGCGCCGACAGGCAGCCGCCGGCAGTCGCCACGTTGCCCTTGGCGAAGAAGGGCTGGTTGAGCACCTCGATGCCGGCCTCCTGCACCCAGGGTTTGGTCGTGAGGTCGGTGCAGGCCGGCACCGCGCCCAGGAGGCCCAGCTTGGCGAGCAGCAGCGTGCCCGAGCATTGCGCGCCGATCAGCTGCCGCTTCGCATCGAGGCGGCGCAGCGCGCCCATGATGGCCGGGTCGGCCGCAATCTCGCGCGTGCGGATGCCGCTGCCGACGAGCACCGCGCCGGCTTCGGCGGCTGCTTCGAGCGTGGAGCTCGCATGCACGGTCACGCCGTTCATCGAGGTGACCGTGGCGCTGGGCGCGGCCAGCGTCACGCGCCAGCCCGGCTTCTTGATGCGATTGAGCACCCCGAGCGCAACCAGCGAGTCGAGTTCGTTGAAGCCGTCGAAAGTCAGGATGGCGATGTGCATCGTGGTCTGCCTTGTGTTGCCGCTCAGACGGGCTCGGGTGCGAGCCTGCGCTCGCCCAGCAGCGCCAACTCTTCGCGCAGCGTCAGGGCCAGCGCGGCGATGGCGGTGTCGATCTCCTCGACGCTGGCCGTCACGAACGACAGGCGCAGCGTGCGCGGATCGCCCTGGTCCGCATAGAAGGGCGCACCCGGCACGAAGGCCACGTTGCGTTCCACCGCCTTGGGCAGCAGCGCGACGGTGTCGATGCCCTCGGGCAGGCGCGCCCACAGGAACATGCCGCCCTTGGGCGCGTTGAACTTCACGTCCAGCCCGGCCATCTCGCGCGTGAGCGCGGCCATCATCGCGTCGCGCTGGCGCTTGTAGAGCGCGCGGATGGTCGGCACGTGGCGCTCGAGGAAGTTGTCCTTCATCACGGCCGAGACCATGCGCTGCGTGAAGATCGGCGTGTGCAGGTCGACCGCCTGCTTGGCCTGCAGCAGCTTCGGGAAGATGGCCTTCGGCGCAACCAGGAAGCCCAGGCGCAGGCCGGGCGCGAGCACCTTCGAGAACGAACCCAGGTAGATGCAGCCATCGGGGTTGCGCGCGGTCAGCGGCAGCGGCGGGGCTTCGTCGAACCACAGCTCGCCGTAGGGGTTGTCCTCGACGATCGGCAGGCCGGCCGCGGAAGCGGCAGCCGACACGGCCGCGCGGCGCGCCTCGGTCATGGTGCGGCCGGTGGGGTTCTGGAAATTCGGCAGCAGGTAGACGAAGCGCGCGGCGTCTTCCGAAGCGCGCCCGCCGGTCGCACGGGCCTTGGCCACCAGGTCTTCGACGATCACGCCTTCGTCGTCGCTCGCCACGCTCACCGGGTTGGGCTCCATCGGGCCGAAGGCCTGCAGCGCGCCCAGGTACGTCGGCGTCTCGACCAGCACCCTGCTGCCCGGATCGATCAGCACCTTGGCCACCAGGTCGAGGCCCTGCTGCGAGCCGGTGGTGATGAGCACCTGCGCAGGATCGACGTTCCACGGCAGCATGTCGGCCACGGCCTGGCGCAGCGGCGCATAGCCTTCGCTCGCGGCGTATTGCAGCGCCGCCTGGCCGTCGTTGTGCAGCACCTCGGCACAGGCGTCGGCAAAGGCCTGGATCGGGAAGGTCTTGGGCGAGGGCAGGCCGCCGGCCAGGCTGATGATGCCGGGGCGCTCGGTGACCTTGAGGATTTCACGCAGCACCGACGGATTCATCTTGGCGGCGCGGGCGGCTAGTTTCCAGTTCATGGGGTCTTCTTTCAGGCGAGTGAGGTGAGATCAGGATTGTTCGACAGGCGCTGTGCGCGGCGAAACGGCAGGAACGGGCTGCGGCTGCGAAAGGCGCTTGCCGAGCACCACCGTGCAGACCACGGCAATGGCAAAGCCCAGCGTGACCACGTCGAGCGGTTCGCCCAGCAGCGGAATGGATGCAAGGATAGAGAGAAAAGGCTGCAGCAGCTGGGTCTGGCTCACGCGCAGCGCACCGCCCAGCGCCAGGCCGCGGTACCAGGCGAAGAAGCCGATCCACATCGAGAACACGCCGACATAGACGAAGCCCAGCCAGGCCGAGGTGGCGATGGGTTCCGTGGGCCACATGGCCAGCGTGGCGGGCAGCGTCACGGGCAGCGCCATCACGCAGACCCAGCAGATCACGCGCTCGGCGCCGAGCGACGGCGTCACCTGCGCGCCGTAGATGTAGCCGAACGAAGCCGCGACCACCGCGCCGACCAGCAGCAGGTCGGCCCATTCGAAGCCGAAGCCATGGCCGTTCTGGCTCGCGCGCAGCACCGAGAACATCACCACCAGCAGGCTGCCCGCGATGGCGCAGAGCCAGAAGCCGAGCCGTGCGCGCTGGTGCAGCACCCAGGCCGCGACCGCCGCGGTCACGAGCGGCAGCAGCGCCGTCACCACCGCCGCGTGGCTGGCCGTGACCACGCGCAAGGCATAGGCCAGCAGCAGCGGATAGCCGATCACGTTGCCGAGCACCGCCATGCCGAGGGGCTTCCACTGGTGGGGCGCGGGCCGCGGCGAGCGCGTGGCCAGCAGGAACACGGCCGACAACAGGCCGGCCAGCGCCGCGCGCCCGAGCGTGACGAACCATGGCGACAGCTGCGGTGCGCCCTGCGTGCCGGTGGCCAGCCGCGTCATCGGCAGGGTGACCGCGAACAGCGCCACGCCGATCACGCCGAGCCACATGCCGAGCGTTTCGTCCTTGATAGGGAGGCGGCTGCTCATACGCTCAGCATCCACCACGCGGTGAGCACCAGCACGGCCGCCATCGCACGGTTGAACCACAGCAGGCGCTTGCTCTTGGAGAGCCATTCGCGCAGCAGCGCGCCCGCCAACGCATAGGTGAAGTTGCTGACGAAGGCATAGACCAGCATCACCGGCGCGACGATGGCGAAGCGCCCGAGCGCATCGGGCTGCCCCGCGATCCAGCCGGCCACCAGCGTGAGCGCGAGCAGCCAGGCCTTGATGTTGACGAACTGCAGCATCACGCCCTGGCCGAAACCGACCGAGAGGCTGGCGCCGTCTGCGCGGCCCAGCGTGCCGCTGCCGCTCAGCTTGTAGGCCAGCCACAGCAGGTAGCCCACGCCCAGCGCCTTGATGCCCAGGCGCAGCGAAGGCACCGCCACCACCAACGCGCCGATGCCGGCCGCGCACAGCGCCAGCAGCAGCGTCCAGCCGACCGGCACGGCCACCACGAAGCGCATCGCGCGCGGCAGTCCGCCATTGGCCGCCAAAGCGGTGGAGAGCGTGGTGTTGGGACCGGGCGAGAAACTCATCGCCGTGGCCAGCACCAGCAGCGCGGTGAATTCTTGCCAGTTCATTGCATACACTCTAAACTTTCACACCATTACAGTTCCAATACAGTTAATCGAACATATGCTCAATCTGTATTGGTCTTTCTTTCGACACAGCCTGCACAGATGCTGACACGAACCTCCACCCAGTCGCTCACGGGGCAGTTGGCCGACCGGCTGGCAGAACGCATCCGCACCCGGCTGCTGCCGCCCGGTGCGCGCCTGCCCTCGGTGCGCGAATGCGCGCGCCAGCAGGGCGTGAGCCCCTACACCGTGGTGGCCGCCTACGACCAATTGCTGGCGCAGGGCCTGGTCGAGGCGCGCCGCCAGCGCGGGTTCTACGTGCGCGACTCGGCGCCGGCGCAGGACGGGCGCCCGCCCAATGCGGCGCCCATGGTCGCCCAGATGATGGCCTCGCGCGTGCCGGCCGATGCAAGCTCGCTCATCCGCAGCATGTTTCACCGGCCCAGCGACAAGCCGCAGCCGGGCATGGGGGTGTTTCCGCCCGAATGGATGTCGTCCACCTTCATGCCGACGGCCGTGCGCCGCATGACCAGTACAGCGGCGCTGCAGGAGCTGTCGCTCCAGTACGGCGAACCCTCTGGCGACGCCGCGCTGCGCCGCAGCCTGTCGAACAAGCTCGTGGGCATCAACGTGCCCGCCGCGCCCGACCAGATCGTGACCACGGTGGGCGCCACGCACGCGCTCGACATCGTGAGCCGCACGCTGCTGCGCGCGGGCGATCCGGTGATGGTCGAGGAGCCCGGCTGGGCGCTGGAGTTCGCGCGGCTCGAGGCGCTGGGCATGCGCATCCTGCCGGTGCCGCGCCGCGCCGACGGGCCCGACCTGGAGGTGATGGCGCAGTATTGCGCGCTGCACAGCCCCAAGCTCTTCGTGAGCGTGAGCGTGCTGCACAACCCGACCGGCTACAGCCTCACGCCCGGCAGCGCGCACCGCGTGCTGAAGCTGGCCAACGAGCACGACTTCCACATCGTCGAGGACGACACCTACAGCCATCTCGCGCCCGAGCACGCCACGCGGCTCAGCGCGCTCGACGGGCTGCAGCGCACCATCTACGTCAGCGGCTTCGCGAAGATCCTGGCGCCCAACTGGCGCATCGGCTTCCTGGCTGCCTCGCCCGAACTGAAGGAGCGGCTGCTCGAGACCAAGCTGCTGGCCACGCTCACCACGCCCGCGCTGTTCGAGCGGGCGCTGTCGTGGTGCATCGACCAGGGCCAGTTGCGGCGGCATGCCGAGCGCGTGCGCATCCGGCTCGACGGCGCGCGCGGCCGCGCGGTGAAGCTCGCGATGGCGCACGGCTGCACCTTCGCGTCGGAGCCGGCGGGCCTGTTCGGCTGGGTCGACACCGGCGTCGACACCGACGCGCTCACCCAGCGCATGCTCGACCAGGGCTACCTGCTCGCGCCGGGCTCGCTGTTCCATGCGCGGCGGCCGCCGAGCACCATGATGCGGATCAATTTCGCGACCTCCCAGGAGGCAGCGTTCTGGAAGGTGTTCAGCAAGGTGCGCGCGGAACTCTGAGGGGCCGGCGGGAGGGCTTGCGGGCCCAAAACCGCAATCCCTTGGAGTAAGCTGGCATTACAAGAAAACCCAACCCGGAGACCTCCGCATGAGCAATGCCAGCCAACCCTTCGACTTCAGTCAATTCGTCCCCGGATTCGATTTCCTGAAGAACCTTGCCGGTGGTGCCGCCGGCGGCCCGGCGGGCGGCGCGGTGCCCGGATTACCGAGCCTCGCGAGCTGGGTGGCCCCCACCCTGAGCGTGGAAGAGGTCGACAAGCGCATCCAGGAGCTCAAGACGGTCCAGTATTGGCTCGAGCAGAACGGCCACGCGCTCAAGGCCACCATCCAGGCGCTCGAAGTGCAAAAGATGACACTTTCGACCTTGCGCGGCATGAACGTGCGGATGGAAGATATCGCCAGCGCGTTCACCAAGCAGGCGGCCGCCGTGGCGCCTGCTGCTGCTGCAGCGGCTCCCGCACCGGCAGCCGCTGCGCCGGCCGAACCGGAAGCCGAGCCCGAGGAAGCCCCGGCAAAGAAGGCGCGCAGCAAGCCGGCTTCGGCCACGGCCGCTTCGGGCGGCAATGGCGGCGGCGCCGGAGTGATCGATCCGATGCAGTGGTGGGGCTCGCTGACCGAGCAGTTCCAGCAGATCGCGAGTTCGGCGCTGCAGGATGCGGCCCAGCTCAAGGTGCCGGCCATGGCCCAGCCATTGGCCGACGCGGTGGACAAGGCCATGGGCAAGCCGGCGGCGGCTGCTCCCGCGGCTTCGAAACCCGCAGCCAGGAAGGCGGCAGCGCCCGCTGCCGCAAAGAAGACATCGGCCGCCGCGCGCAAGCGAACGACCGGCCGTCGCTGACGTCATACACACATTCCTAGATTGAAGAGAACGGGTTGGCACGCATCATGAAGCTGTTTCCTTCCGGCCACGCCACCCACCCGCAATGGCGCATGGCAGCCGGCCTCGTGCTGGCCCAGTTGCGCGCGCAGATGGCGCTGCCCGACTACGCGCCATCGCCGACGCTCGGGCTGCTCTACATCACCGACCACTACGCGTCGGACGCGCAGGACATCCTCGACCACCTGAGCGCCGAACTGCCCGAGGTCACCGACTGGTCCGGCACGGTCGGCATCGGCGTCTCGGCCAACAACGCCGAATATTTCGACGAGCCCGGCCTGAGCCTGATGCTCTGCGCGCTGCCGAGCGACCAATACCGCGTGTTCTCCGGCGTGGCGCCGCTGGGCAATTCGGAAATGAGCGGCTTCGAGGCCCACACGGCGCTCGTGCACGCAGACCCCGCCACCCCCGACCTGACCGAACTCATCGGCGAGATGGCGGGCCGCACCAACACCGGCTACCTCTTCGGCGGACTCTCGTCGGGCCGTGCGGGCGCGCTGCAGTTCGCGGTGGGCGGCAACGGCAACATCCGCGGGCATGGCGCCGCGGGCGGCGTGTTCTCGGGCGGCCTGTCGGGCGTGGTGTTCGGCGAGGGCGTGCGGCTGGTCTCGCGCGTCACGCAGGGCTGCCAGCCGCTGCGCTCGGGCGCGGGGCGCGAGCGCGAGATCACCGAAGCCGACGGCAACCTGCTGCTCAAGCTCGACGGCGAGCCCGCGCTCGACGTGCTGCTGGCCGACCTGCAGGTGTCGCTCGAGCGTCCGCAGGAAGCCATCGATGCCGTGCGCGCCACGCTGGTGGGGCTGGCAGCCGCCGGCAGCGACGGCATCCGCCGCACCGGCGACCTGGGGGCCGACGTGCTGGTGCGCCACATCATCGGCCTGGACCCCACGCGCCGCGGCATCGCGATTGCCGACGTGGCGGAGCCCGGCATGCGCCTGACCTTCTGCCGCCGCAATGCGCAGGCCGCGCGCGCCGACCTGATGCGCATCTGCGCGGAGATCCGCGAAGAACTCGAGCCCGAGGAGCAGACGCTGGCCACCGCGCGCGCTGTCGCGGCAGGGGAGGCCGAGGCGGCGCCGCATCCGGCGCGCCGCATCGCGGGCGCCGTGTACGTGAGCTGCTCGGGACGCGGCGGACCGCATTTCGGCGCGCCGGGCGCCGAACTGCAGATCGTTCGGCATGCGCTGGGCGACGTGCCGCTGGTCGGCTTCTTCGCCGCGGGCGAGATCGCCCGCCATCACCTGTATGGCTACACCGGGGTGCTGACGGTGTTCACCAGCAAGGACTGAGCCTCGCCCTGCCTGCCGGCGTTCAGGCCGGCTGCAGCACGCGCGCCACCGGCGCAGGCATGCCGGTGAACGCAAAGTCCACCTCGGGCGCGAGCCCGCTCACGATGCGCGCGATCGACTTGCCCGAGCCGCAGGCATGCGTCCAGCCGAGCGTGCCGTGGCCGGTGTTCAGATAGAGGTTCGGCAGTTTCGTCTTGCCGATCAGCGGCACGTTGCTCGGCGTCGCGGGGCGCAGGCCGGTCCAGAACTGGGCCTGCGTGGTGTCGCCGGCACTTGGGAAAAGCTCTTCGACGCGCCGCACGATCGCCTCGCAGCGCACGCGGTTCAGGTCGCGGTCGTAGCCGTTGAGCTCGGCCGTGCCGGCAATGCGCAGGCGGTCGCCAGAAGCCGAGGTGTAGCGCGAGAACACGAGCTTGAACTCGTCGTCGGTCAGCGAAACCTGGTGCGCCCTGGAGGCGTCCTTCACCGGCAGCGTCACCGAATAGCCCTTGGCCGGATAGATTGGCAGCCGGATGCCCAGCGGCGCGGCGTAGAGCGGGCTCAGCGAACCCATCGCAAGCACGAAGGCATCGCCCCGGATGCGCTGGAAGCGGCCTTCGCTGTCGGTGGCTTCGACGTGGTCGATGCTGTCGCCGGCCTCGCGCAGCGCGGTCACCGTGTGGCTCATGAGGAACTTCACGCCGGCTGCGGCCGCGCGCCTGGCCAGCTCGCGCGCAAAAAGGTTCGCGTCGCCGGACTCGTCCTCTGCCGTGTAGGTGGCGCCGGCCAGCTTGGGGCGGATGTGTGCGAGGGCGGGCTCGATCTTCACGGCCTCGTCGGCCGAGATCACCTGGCGCTCGCAGCCCAATGCGCGCATCTGTTCGGCCGGCTTCAGCGCGCCGTCGAACTCTTTCTGCGTCGTATAGAAATGCAGGATGCCCTGGGTGCGCTGGTCGTAATCCAGGCCGGTGTCGCGGCGCAACTGCTGCAGCACGTCGCGGCTGTAGGTGCCCAGGCGCACGATCTGCTCGATGTTGTGCCGGGTGCGCGCCGGCGTGCATTCGCGCAGAAACTGCAAACCCCAGAGCCATTGCCGTATGTCGGCGCGAATGCGAAAGAGCAGCGGGGCGTCTTCCTTGCCCAGCCATTGCAGCACCTTGAGCGGCGCGCTCGGGTTGGCCCAGGGTTCGGCATGGCTGACCGAGATCTGCCCGCCGTTGGCAAAGCTGGTTTCGGCGGCTGGCGTGGCCTGCCGGTCGATCACAGTCACCTCGTGGCCGAGTCGCTGGAGGTAGTAAGCCGAAGTCACGCCGAGCAGGCCGGCGCCAAGAACGATCACGCGCATTTCAAGTACCTTTTGAAGATTGGCGCTTGAACGACGGAGTTGATGTGCTACTGATTCAATAGCAAGCAACCGGACGACCGCCGTCCAAGTTGCCGCTCCCCCTGTCCTTGGTACCTGAGAGATTCACCTGTTGCGCCTTGCAACGGGTTTGCTCCTTCGGTGCATCACGCGAGGTGATGGCTCTCCAGACGGCGTATCAGTTGATGCAGTACATGCCACGAAACTCTTTGAAAGAACTTCAAGGATTCCGTTCGGCCGACCTGAGCGTTTATGGGAGTTTGCGCCTTCGGTGGAGTAGCAATAAGTACTACTCGCTCTCCTGCAGTGAAACGATTGTAGGCGGGGACCGCAAAGCCGCCAACCATGAATTTTGACAATTCGGACCAATGGGATAATTGTCATCGATTCGAAACTTCGGGGAGACTCATGATCCTGGTAACCGGCGGCGCGGGCTTCATTGGCGCCAACTTCGTACTCGACTGGCTGGCGCAAAGCGATGAGCCTGTCGTGAATCTCGACAAACTGACCTACGCCGGCAACCTCGAGACGCTCGCGTCTCTCAAAGGCGACCCGCGGCACATCTTCGTGCAGGGCGACATCGGCGACAGCGCCCTGGTCGACCGCCTCTTGGCCGAGCACAAGCCGCGCGCCATCGTGAACTTTGCCGCGGAATCGCACGTGGACCGTTCCATCCACGGCCCCGAAGACTTCGTGCAGACCAACGTGCTCGGCACCTTCCGCCTGCTCGAATCCGTGCGCGGCCACTGGAGCGCGCTGCCGGCCGGGCCCAAGGCCGCCTTCCGCTTCCTGCACGTGTCCACCGACGAGGTCTACGGCTCGCTCTCCAAGACCGACCCCGCCTTCACCGAAGACAACAAGTACGAGCCCAACAGCCCCTACTCGGCCAGCAAGGCCGCCAGCGACCACCTCGTGCGCGCCTGGCACCACACCTACGGCCTGCCCGTCGTCACCACCAACTGCTCCAACAACTACGGGCCCTTCCACTTCCCCGAGAAGCTCATCCCGCTGATGATCGTCAACGCGCTGGCCGGCAAGCCGCTGCCCGTGTATGGCGACGGCATGCAGGTGCGCGACTGGCTCTACGTGAAGGACCACTGCAGCGCCATCCGCCGCGTGCTCGAGGCCGGCCAGCTCGGCGAAACCTACAACGTCGGCGGCTGGAACGAGAAGCCCAACATCGAGATCGTCCACACCGTCTGCGCATTGCTCGACGAGCTGCGTCCCAAGGCCGACGGCCAGCCCTACAAAGAGCAGATCAGCTACGTCACCGATCGCCCTGGCCACGACCGGCGCTACGCCATCGATGCGCGCAAGCTCGAACGCGAACTTGGCTGGAAGCCCGCCGAAACCTTCGACAGCGGCATTCGCAAGACCGTCGAGTGGTACCTTGCCAACGGCGAATGGGTGCGCAACGTGCAAAGTGGCGCCTACCGCGAATGGGTCGAGAAGCAATACGACGCCGCCCCCGCGGCCAAGGCCGCAGCATGAAGCTGCTGCTGCTGGGCAAGGGCGGCCAGGTCGGCTGGGAGCTGCAGCGCAGCCTCGCACCGCTGGGTGAACTGGTCGCGCTCGATTTCGACAGCACCGATCTGAACGCCGACTTCAGCCGCCCCGAGCAACTGGCCGAAACCGTGCTGAAAGTGCGCCCCGACGTCATCGTCAATGCCGCGGCCCACACCGCCGTCGACAAGGCCGAGAGCGAGCCCGAGTTCGCCCGCAAGCTCAACGCCACCTCGCCCGGCGTGGTGGCCGAAGCCGCGCAGCAGATCGGCGCGCTCATGGTGCACTACTCCACCGACTACGTGTTCGACGGCAGCGGCAGCAAGCCCTGGAAAGAAGACGACGCCACTGGCCCGCTCAGCGTGTACGGCCGCACCAAGCTCGAAGGCGAGCAGCTGGTGGCCCAGCACTGCGCCAAGCACCTGATCCTTCGCACCAGCTGGGTCTACGCCGCGCGCGGCGCCAACTTTGCCAAGACCATGCTGCGCATCGCCAAGGAGCGCGATCGCCTGACCGTCATCGACGACCAGCACGGCGCGCCCACCGGCGCCGAACTGCTGGCCGACATCACGGCGCACGCCATTCGCGCCACGCTGCAGGACCCGGCCAAGGCAGGGATCTATCACGCCGTGGCCGGTGGCGAGACCACCTGGTGCGGCTATGCGCGCTTCGTGCTCGAGCAGGCCAAGGCGGCTGGCGTCGAGCTCAAGGCCGGGCCCGCGGAAGTCGATGCCGTGCCCACCAGCGCCTTCCCCACGCCAGCGACACGCCCCGCCAACTCGCGCCTGGACACGCGCAAGCTCCAGACCACTTTCGGCCTGGTGCTGCCGCACTGGCAGCAGGGCGTGGCCCGCATGCTGCGCGAGACCCTTTGACAGACAGCAGCGCCAGCGAAGCAAGCACGCAAGCAAGCAAGAAGCGGAGAACACAACACAATGACCACGAAGACCACGCAACGCAAGGGCATCATCCTGGCCGGCGGCTCCGGCACCCGGCTACACCCCGCCACGCTCGCACTCAGCAAGCAACTGCTGCCGGTGTACGACAAGCCGATGATCTATTACCCGCTCAGCACCCTGATGCTCGGCGGCATGCGCGACATCCTGATCATCAGCACGCCGCAGGACACGCCGCGCTTCCAGCAGCTGCTGGGCGATGGCAGCCAGTGGGGCATCAACCTGCAGTACGCGGTGCAGCCCAGTCCCGATGGCTTGGCGCAGGCCTTCATCATCGGCGACGAGTTCCTGGGCAATTCGCCGAGCGCGCTGGTGCTGGGTGACAACATCTTCTATGGCCACGACTTCGCGCACCTGTTGAGCGGTGCCAATGCCGAGCAGTCGGGCGCTACTGTGTTCGCCTATCACGTGCACGACCCCGAGCGCTACGGCGTGGTGGCCTTCGACGCCAATGGCAAAGCAAGCAGCATCGAAGAGAAGCCGGTCGCACCCAAGAGCAGTTATGCAGTGACGGGCCTGTACTTCTACGACAACCAAGTGGTCGAGATTGCCAAGGCCGTGAAGCCCAGTGCGCGCGGCGAACTCGAGATTACCGCAGTCAATCAGGCTTACCTGGACCTCGGCCAGCTCAATGTGCAGATCATGCAGCGCGGATACGCCTGGCTGGACACGGGCACGCATGAGAGCCTGCTGGAGGCCGCGCAGTTCATCCAGACCCTGGAGCATCGGCAAGGGCTCAAGATTGCCTGTCCTGAAGAGATTGCGTGGCGCAATGGATTCATCGATCGCGAGCAATTGGCAAGGCTTGCCGTGCCGCTGCAAAAGAACGGCTACGGCAAGTACCTGAACCATCTGCTGGCCGAGGAGGTGCGCTCGTGAAGGCCACGCCGACCGCCATTCCCGAGGTGCTGATCATCGAGCCGAAGGTCTTCGGCGATGCGCGCGGCTTCTTCTACGAAAGCTTCAACGGCAAGGCGTTCGACGAGGCCGTTGGCCGGCATGTCGAGTTCGTTCAGGACAACCATTCGCGCTCGGCCAAGGGCGTGCTGCGGGGCCTGCACTATCAGATCCAGCAGCCCCAGGGCAAGCTGGTGCGCGTGGTACGTGGTGCCGTGTTCGACGTGGCGGTGGACATTCGCAAGTCGTCGCCGACGTTTGGGAAATGGGTGGGGGCGGAGCTCCGTGAAGACAACCACAAACAGTTGTGGGTTCCCCCCGGCTTTGCGCACGGTTTTCTGGTGCTCAGCGAGACCGCAGACTTTCTTTACAAGACCACTGACTATTACGCGCCGGCGTTCGAGCGGAGTATCAAATGGAACGACGCCCAGTTGGCCATCGATTGGCCGGGTGTGGGCACCGAGTTGAAATTGTCAGCCAAGGATGCGGGTGGGGCGGAGTTGGCTGCGGCCGAACTGTTCGATTGACTGATCGACCGTTTGACTCATTGGTGGATGACGGCCGCTGAAAATAGGCGCTAGGTAATAAATGTTTAAAAAAACGCTGCGGGAGCTGTATCAGCAGCATCAGGGCAAGGTGTCCGACAAGTGGTCGATTTATCTCACTGAATACGACCGGTTTTTTTCTTCATACAGAAACCAGTCGATTCGATTTCTGGAAATTGGAATTCAAAACGGCGGATCGCTGGAAATCTGGAGTGAATTCTTTCCGCAAGCACTAAAAATCGTTGGATGTGATATCAATCCCGATTGTGCGAGGCTCACTTATGCGGACCCTCGTATATCCGTCATAGTCGGCGATGCCAATACTGACGCTGTCGAAGGCAGGATTGCTGCGATAAGCCCTGAATTCGACCTGATCGTCGACGACGGATCCCACACCTCGGGGGATATCGTTCGGTCGTTCGCACGCTATTTTCCTCGCTTGGTCGATGGCGGCCTCTTCGTCGCGGAAGACTTGCATTGCAGTTATTGGGAGAATTTCGAAGGCGGCCTTTTTCATCCGGCTTCGAGCATTGCTTTTTTCAAACGGCTGGCAGATATCATCAGTCATGAGCATTGGGGGGTGCCCTCTCTGCGCAAGGACGTCCTTGCGAGCTTCATGCGAAAATATAACTTCGATATCGATGAAAACCTGCTTTCGCACATTCATTCGGTCGAATTCGTCAATTCACTTTGCGTAATTCGCAAGGCCTCGCCAGCCCAAAATGAACTGGGGCCACGTTTTATCGCAGGAACGGATGAATCGATTGTCGGCGGACATCGCACGCTTCACAATGCACGTCAACCGGTCATTAACGAAGTTGGCAATGCATGGTCCACGCGGATGGAGTTGCCGGAAGATGAATTGGAATCCAAGTCTGCCAGACTCGCGGTGCTCGAGTCTCAATTGTCGAAGGAATCGGCCAAGCTGGCTTTTCTGCGCTCTACCCTTCTTGAGAGCGGTTCAAGAATGGCGAAAACCGGCGCGCTGTTGCGAACCACGGAGCGTGAATTCAGTCGGTTGAAGCAGCAGCACGAAATCATCGCGGCATTCGCTGATTCCAACGGACTGAAGCTTAAAGACCTGCCGGGCGCGTTCGACGGATGTCAACGGCAAATTCAGGAGATGCGCGCATCGCATAGTTGGCGTGTCACTGCGCCGTTACGATGGGGTGGGAAACAGGCAAGACGGGTATTGCGAACACTGAGGATTGTTCTGCCGGCGGTTAGAAAAGCCGGAGATCCCATTTCGGCCTTCAAGAAAATCGTGGAAATACTTCGCGAATCCGGCTTGGGCGGACTGCGTCGTTCAGCCGGGCTGTTCGAGGCTCGATTGGCTGCGCCAACTTTCGTGAAAGGAGGGATGGCGCCCGAAGCGTCTCCAAATACCTACGGTGATTGGCTGAAACTCTATGACCCTGATCCCATGGAGGAGCATGCGCAAGCGGAAATGCGTCGAAGAATCGGGGGCATGAAAAGGACCCCGCTCATTTCAGTTGTCATGCCGACCTACAACGCAAAGTCGGTCTGGTTGCGAGAGGCGATCGAATCCGTGCGCCGGCAGATTTACCCGCACTGGGAGCTTTGCATTGCGGATGACGCATCGCCTTCTGCCGAGACACGTGAGGTCTTGGCTGAATATGCGGCTCGTGATTCTCGAATAAAGGTTGTTTTTCGACCTAAAAATGGCCATATCGTCGAAGCCTCCAACAGCGCGCTGGAACTCGTTTCCGGCGAATGGGTGGCATTAATGGATCACGATGATCTGATTGCCGAACATGCGCTTTTCTGGATTGCAGACTGCATCAACCGCAATCCTGATGCGCAGCTTATTTATTCGGATGAAGACAAGATCGATGAAAATGGCGTGCGCTCGGGGCCATATTTCAAATGTGACTGGAATATTGATCTTTTCTATTCACAAAATATGTTTTCTCACCTCGGGGTTTTGCGAACCGATCTGGTGAGAAATGTCGGTGGATTTCAACCGGGCATGCAGGGCTCCCAGGACTGGGATCTGGTGTTGCGTTGCACGGAGCGCGTATTGCCGTCGCAAATACTGCACGTGCCGCGTGTCCTTTATCATTGGAGAATTCACGACAACAGCACGGCGCGGTCGCCGGATGCAAAGCCTTATGCAGCTATTGCGGGCGAAAGGGCACTCAATGAGCACCTTGAGCGCCAAGGTTTGAACGGAAAAGCCGAATACTTCGGAACCGGGTATCGGGTCCGGTACGCATTGCCACCGAATCCGCCTCTGGTCTCGTTGATCATTCCAACGCGTAACGGCCTTGAGCTTCTTCGCCAGTGCGTGGACAGTATTCTGGTGCGAACGACATACGATAATTACGAGATTATCATTGTCGATAACGGATCAGATGACCCGGCCACTTTGGCTTATTTCAAATCTTTCAAGGACTTGGAGTTGGTCAGGGTGATCCGGGATGACCGCGAATTCAACTACTCTGCGCTGAACAACATGGCGGTCGCCCATGCAAAGGGTGAAGTCGTGGGGCTGATCAATAACGATATCGAGGTCATTTCTCCGGAGTGGCTGTCCGAAATGGTTTCGCTTGCAATGCAGCCGGGCGTGGGTGCAGTTGGCGCGAAGCTGTGGTATCCCGACAAGACTATCCAGCACGCGGGAGTGATCCTAGGTGTTGGTGGTGTTGCAAGTCATGCGCACAAGGGAAATTCCGAAGGGGACAATGGATATTTCGGACGTGCGCATTTGATTCAGTCGTTCTCGGCGGTGACCGCGGCTTGCCTTGTTATCAAAAAAGATCGCTATCTCGCGGTAAATGGTCTTGACGAAGAAAATTTGAAGGTCGCATTTAACGATGTCGATTTCTGCCTGAGATTGCGTGAGGCGGGGTACCGGAACGTATGGACGCCGTATGCCGAGCTTTTTCATCATGAATCTGCGACACGCGGAATTGACTCCACTCCTGAGAAGCAGGAGCGCTTCAGTCGTGAAGTAAATTTCATGCTCGCTCGTTGGGGATCGTTGCTCAATGCAGATCCTGCTTACAACCCCAATTTGACGTTGCTTGCGGATGATTTTTCCTATGCTTGGCCACCGCGGCTGGAATTGCTTTCGACTGCCCATCTCCAATGAACTCGGGCGAAAAATCCAACGCCGAGGTGCCGAGCGTCCCGCGGCGCGTAATTGCTGTCGATCTCGATGGCACGCTGATTCGCTCGGACATGCTCATTGAAAGCCTCTTTCTATTTTGGCGCATCAATCCCCTGCGCGTCTTTGAATTGATCGGCTGGTTGTTCAAAGGCAAGGCCCATTTCAAGAGAAAAATCGCGGAAGCCGTCAATCCCAATGTCGAGACGTTGCCCTACAATCGGCCGTTGATCAATTGGCTTGTCGAGCAACGCGCAGGGGGTGCGACTATTGTGTTGGCAACAGCGTCCGACGTGCGCCTGGCCCAGGAAATAGCGAGCCATCTTGCGATATTCGACGATGTACTCGGGACGCAAAATTTGAATCTGGCCGGTGTGCACAAGCGCGACGCGCTGGTGGCGCGCTATGGCGAGCGCGGCTTCGAGTACGTGGGCAATTCGTCTGCAGATATCCGCGTCTGGCACTCCGCCTCTTTGGCGCATGTCGTCAACCCAGAACGCGGTGTTCTTGCGCGCGCTCGTCGCGTGGGCCGCATGGGGCAGGGGTTCGACGACCAGTTGAGCTATGCAAAGGGTTTGCGTAAGGCTTTCAGGCTGCACCAGTGGGCAAAGAATCTTCTGGTGTTCGTGCCCTTGCTCGCTGCTCACAAATTCGCGGACCTTCACCTCGTGGCAAGCGGGGTGCTTGCATTTCTGTGCTTCGGAGCCTGTGCGTCCAGCGTCTATCTGCTGAATGACATGCTCGATCTGCAGGACGACCGGCAGCATCGGACCAAGCGCAACCGGCCCTTGGCGGCCGGAACGTTTCCGCTGTTCCACGCCATGCTCTGGATCCCGGCGCTGCTCTTTATCTCCTTCGCCGCCGCGCTGATTTGGTTGCCGTTCAAGTTCTCGCTGGTACTGCTAGGCTACTACGTGCTGACCTTGGCCTACTCGTTGGTGCTCAAGCGGGCGGTGATGATCGACGTGGTCGTGCTGGCGATGCTCTACACAACGCGGGTCGTGGCGGGCACCGCAGCCATGTCGATGAAACCGACCTTCTGGATCCTGGCGTTCTGCATGTTCATTTTTCTCAGCCTAGCCTTGGTCAAGCGCTACACCGAGTTATACGAGGTTCGAGAACGAAGGGGACAAGAGAAGGCCCCGGGCCGTGGCTATCTGGCATCGGACTTCGAATTGCTGGCTTCGCTGGGTGGCTCGGCTGGATACATGTCCGTGCTTGTGCTGGCGCTCTATATCAACGATCCGCAAGCGCATGCGCTGTACCGTCATCCGCAGTGGCTATGGGCGGCCTGTCCGCTACTGCTTTTTTGGTTAAGCCGTGTGTGGATCATTGCCCATCGCGGAGAAATGCACGATGACCCCATCGTGTTTGCATTGAGAGACCGCATGAGCCGCTGGGTCTGCGTCTGCTTCATCGCGATTTTTGGGATTTCGGCGTTCTGATGCCGACGCTCGGCTCATGGGGGCGCTATCCCCACCATCCCCAGACCCCTCATTCTGTCGGATGGCCCTTCGAGATCGGCAATGCCTTCTCGCGCATACAGGGCGCAGGGGTGGCATCGACGCTGGGCTATGGATGCGGACGCAGCTATGGCGATTCGTGCCTCGCGCAGTCCGACCATGTGATCGCATTGGCTGGAATGGACCGTGTGATTGCCGCAGACTGGCAGACGGGCGTGGTTACGGTACAAGCCGGGGTGACGTTGGACGGACTGATTCGCATCGCCTTGCCTAATGGCTGGTTCCTGCCGGTCACGCCCGGAACGAAGTTCGTGACCTTGGGTGGGGCCGTGGCAAACGATGTGCATGGCAAGAACCATCATGTGATGGGAACTTTCGGGCGGCATGTGCGCCGGATCGTCCTCCATCGCTCCGATAAGGGCGTTTGCGACTGCTCTCCCGCAGAGAATGAAGAACTTTTCAATGCCACGGTCGGTGGTCTGGGCCTGACCGGAATCATTCTCGCGGTGGAGCTTCAACTTCGCGCGGTGCGCTCCAGCGACATCGAGCAGACCTGCATCAAGTTCGGCGATCTCGACGAGTTCTTTGCCCTGTCTTCGCAGCAGGATTCCAAATACGAATACACCGTGTCATGGGTCGACTGCCTGGCCGGCGGAAAGAGCGCCGGTCGCGGTCACTACATCGGCGGAAATCATTCGGCTGCAGGCGAACTGAAAGTAGCGGACGGCCACGCGAAGCGCATGCCGGTCGACCCGCCGTTTTCCCTGGTCAACACGCTGACATTGAAGGCGTTCAATGCGCTGTACTACCAGCGTCAAGTGCGCAAGGTTGTGGAAACCCGGGTCAGCTACGACCCCTTTTTCTACCCGTTGGACAAGTTGCTGCTGTGGAATCGGATGTACGGCAAGGCTGGGTTCCAGCAGTACCAGTGCGTGATTCCTCCCGAATCCGGACGCGACGCGGTTGCAGCCATTCTTCGGGAGACTTCGATCAATGGCGCGGGATCGTTTCTCGCGGTACTCAAGCAATGCGCGGACATCAAATCCCCGGGCTTGCTGTCGTTTCCAAAGGCAGGTGTTTCGCTGGCGCTGGACTTCGCCCAACGCGACGCACTCAATACGCGGTTGTTCGCTCGACTCGATGCACTGGTGCACGAAGCGGGAGGGCGACTTTATCCGGCGAAGGATGCGCACATGAGTGCCCATCATTTCCAGTCGGCATATCCCGCATGGGCCCGGTTGGAGTCGCTGCGCGATCCATTGCTCATGTCGAGGTTCTGGCGGCGTGTGACTTCTTGAATGGTTGGATCATGAGCAAAAAAAACGTACTTATCATCGGGGCCAGTTCCGGCATCGCCGAAGCGGTCGCCCGTCGCTACGCAGAGCAGGGCAGCAATTTCGTGCTGGTGGCGCGCAGTCAGGCGAAGCTGGATGTCATTGCCGCCGACCTGATCGCGCGCGGCGCGAAGGGTGTCCAGACGAGGCTCTGGGAGGGGCACGACACCGCGTCATTGCCCGAAATCGCTGGCTTCGCCTGGAGCGCGCTGGGAACCGTCGACCTTGCGCTAATCGCGCATGGCACCTTGCCGGATCAGCCTCGTGCCCAGCGCGATCTGGCCTACGCACTGGAGCAGTTCCGCACCAATGGAGAAAGTGCCGTGGCTTGCATGCTCGCGCTGGCAGGGCATTTCGAGGCTCAAGGCAATGGCGTGCTGGCCGTCATCGGATCGGTCGCGGGCGATCGTGGCCGGGGGAGCAATTACGTCTACGGTGCTGCAAAGGCAGCGGTGGACGCCCTCGCCTCGGGCTTGCGCGCGCAACTCTTCAAGAAAGGCGTGCATGTGCTGACGATCAAGCCCGGATTCGTCGCCACGCCGATGACCGCCGAGCTCGATTTGCCGGCGGCCTTGACCGCAACGCCTGATCGCGTAGCGGCCGACATCCAGAGGGCTGTTGATGCCCGTTGCAATGTTCTCTACACACCGTGGTTCTGGACCTGGATCATGCGGATCATCCGGTTCTTGCCGACGGCGATATTCAAGCGCTTGAGCCTGTAGGGCGCGTGATGAGGAACGACGATGTGCGCTCGGATCCAGGGCGGTTCACGCTGCTGCTCCAGTTCATTGCGTTTGGGGCGATCTTGCTGGGCCTGAAGCTATGGCTTATTCATTCGTATGGAAACGAAGTGCCATTCTGGGACCAATGGGATGCCGAAGCCGCGCGGTTGTATCAACCGTTTCTGCGCGGTGAACTGTCGTGGCTTGAGTTGTTTTCTCCCCATAACGAGCATCGCATCTTCACCACGCGAGTTCTCGGCCTGTTGCTGCTGGCAGTCAACGGCTTGTGGAGCCCTTTGCTTGAGATGGTGGTCAATGCCGTTCTGCATGTCCTTGCGCTTGGCACGGCCGTCTGGTTGATGAGCAAGGCAGCGAACAAGTCGTCGCTTCCCGCGCTGCTCCTCTTGGGTTTGCTTCTGTTCGGTATCCCGTTCGGCTGGGAGAACACCTTGGCGGGGTTTCAGGCGCAGTTCTATTTTGTTTTGCTGTTCAGTGTCTTGTCGATCTGGTGGCTCGTCACTGCGCAGGCATTGAGCCGTTGGTGGTGGCTTGGCGTTTTAAGCGCCATCACGGCCTATTTCTCGCTGGCTTCGGGCGTGTTTGCGCTCGCGGCGGCATCTCTGATTTTGCTGGGGCGCTTCGTCCTCATATCGAGAGACAAGCGTGAACTGGCCGGCGCTGTATTGCTCCTTGTCCTCTTTCTGGCGGGCGCCTCCGCGACGCCCGTCGTTGCGCCCCATGCGCAACTCAAGGCGGTGGACGCAAGGCACTTTTTCGAGGCGCTGAGTGTGGTCCTTGCGTGGCCACTTCAAATTTCTCCCGAAGCCGTCAAGGCAGCCAGCGAATGGCCATTACTGAAGGAGTGGCTGCTCGTAATGGTGAGAAATCTCCCGGCAGCCGTGCTCGTGTGTTGCGTGATCTGGAAGCGGCCTTTGCGCAGCAACCCCGTGTGGTTTCTCGTCGCTCTTGCAGTCTGGCTCGGTGGGCAGGCTGCTGCCGTCGCTTATGGACGCTCGAATGATGCGCTCTCATCGCGCTACCTCGATCTGCATGCGATGGGTGTGCTCGTCAACTTAGCGGCGCTTGTCGCGATCTGCACGACGTCGCAGCGATGGCTTCGGGGCGTTGCAGTGGTCGGAGGGGGCCTGTGGCTACTGGCAACGGTAAGTGCCCTTGCAGACACCGCGGGTCGAGGGCTCTCGGCAGCCTTGGCGGAAAAGCGCGATACGTCCTCTGTGCAGGAGTCCAACGTAAAAAACTACCTCGCCGACAAAGATGGCGTCAAATTTCGCGCCCTGCCTTTTCTGAAGCTGCCTTATCCGGATGCCGGCCGTTTGGCAGGACTGCTGGATTCTCCCGACATCCGCAACATTCTTCCAAAAAATCTTCAAGCGCCTTTGCAGCCCGTTGCACTTCCACCCGTCGAGGCGGCCTTTGAGCGCGGTGGCGCATACCCCAGCGTGCCGCCGTGCCATTGCGATTTCTGGGGCAGCTTCGGCGCCAAGGCAGATATTGGAATGGGTGAGACTTTCATGAGATACGACCCGTCCATGGCACCGGTGCGAACAGGGGCCGTCTTCATGCTGAAGGTTGCGGGCTATCCGGCGACGGCAGGGCGCATCGACATCATTCAGGGCGGCAAAACGAGGCGTCTTCGTTTTGCAAAAGATCCACGCGAAACATGGGTCGAACGCTATATCTCCGTTCATCCCGACCAGCCGTTTACCATTCGTCTTGTCGACCAGAGTCCGATGGCATGGCTGGCGGTGAGTCAACCAGTACCTGCTGGCCGATTCGATCCATGGGTGTCGGCCGTGCTTAGCCACTACGGTGCGTTCCTCGGAATTGGAGCGGCCGCACTTGGGCTGCTGTTCCTGGGCTGGTTGAGACCAGGTCGTGAAAAGTCTCTGGGCGCTTCGCATCAGGAGCTCGCCTTGTGAGCGCAGCTCGGGTAGTGCCTGTACCGGGCGCACGCGCGCTTGTTCTCGGATGGGCGGTATTGGGCTTGGTTGGCAGTTGGCTGTTCGTGGGCAGTTCGGCTGTTACCCACACCGTTATTGCCATGTTGGCATGGCACGGCGTGGTCCTGGCATTGCCGTTCATCGCTGCTGTTCTGGAGGCGCTTCATCGCGGGGTCGACGACCCGATACTCTTGGCACTTTGGGGGGGGGCCGTCAGTAGCATTTGTGCATATCTGTCGTTTTGGTGCCTGTTCTTCGATCCGGTGTTCGCGCCCGTCTTGCTGATCTCGGCGCTGATTTCGGCGGCGGTGGTGGTATGGAGATCGAGCATTCGGTTGACCTCGCTCCAGCGCCGCATTTGCAAAGAGCTTTTGACGCCGTTCGGTTTGTGCCTAGCTTATACCGCGGTCCTGCTGATTGTCGCCATTGCGCCATCCGGCGCTATCGACCAGCCCCTGGAAGTCGCTAGGTCGCGATTCAGTCATGCGTTGCCAATGGACAATGCGCTGCCCTTCTTATTCTCGAAAAACGTGCTGGCGAATAACTATCCGTCGCCGATGTTCGGAGACTGGTTGGGCAGCGATCGCCCGCCGCTGCAGTCCGGCTATTTTCTATTTTCGACGCTGGGCATCGGCCAGTTGCCGTGGTTCCGGCCGCATGAAGAATTGAGT
The DNA here is from genome assembly GCF_030815975.1 of Variovorax paradoxus. Lineage (NCBI taxonomy): Bacteria > Pseudomonadati > Pseudomonadota > Betaproteobacteria > Burkholderiales > Comamonadaceae > Variovorax > Variovorax paradoxus. The sequence goes on along the minus strand of NZ_JAUSXL010000002.1, from coordinate 1,197,813 downwards.
TACCAGGTTCAAGGGACGCTTCTGCAATCCTTCTGGTTGGCGGGGCTCTGGATCCTGTTGAACTCCATGAAATTGCGCCGCAGCGCGGTCATTGGTGCAATGGCCGCTTGTGCGATTTCGGGCTTCGCCTTCGTGCATGGTATTTTTGTTTGGCCGAAGTTGCTGCCTGTTTTTTTTCTGAGCTTGATCGCGGGATTTGTTTTCTCCAGTGATCGATCGCAGCTGTCGGGTGCACGAACTGGCGCGCTGCTGGGGTGTGGCGCAGCCTTGACGCTCCTTAGCCACGGCGGCAGTTTTTTTGCAATTGCTGGGCTGGTGATTTACGCATTGATGGCATGGAAAATACCGACCGCCCGATTTTTGATTGCTGCGATCCTGGCTGGGGCCGCCACGCTGCTGCCCTGGAGCCTTTTTCAGAATTACTTCGATCCACCTGGTGACCGGTTGCTCAAGTGGCATCTGGCCGGTGTCGTGAATATAGATGGGCGTTCTTTTGCGACCGCTTTAAAAGATGCCTATCGCGGGATGACTTTCCGGGGGTTTTTCAGCGCAAAATTAGATGGAATCAGCGCGGTGGTCGGGGTGCTTCGGGAGTGGCCTTGGCTTCAATTCAAAACGCTGGTCCTTCAAATATCGGTGCCCGAGGTTTTGCGGCTGCGAGCCAGCCAGTTTTATAATTTGATGGCAACACTAGGCTTCTTTGCCTGGGCTCCTTTCTTGTTTCTTTTTGCGCGGCGAGACGCTTCGAATGCGCAAATGATCGCGGCGAAAAGGTTGCTGGGCCTGAGCATGCTGATTGTGGCGGTCTGGATTTTCGCGATGTATGAACCCGGTTCAACAGTCATTCATCAAGGCAGCCTGGCGATGGTTGCATTTGCATTGGCAGGAAGCTTCTTGTTCTGCTTCGCATGGTGGCCGCTGTTTGCATGGCTCTTGCTTTTTTGCCATTTGATGGTGTCGGTCTTTCTTTATTTTCTTCCGATAAAAGAAGAGGGGCTGCCGAGTTTCGGTTATTTTTCAATGCCGATATTTGACGATGCATTTGCCTTATTTTTGCTATTGGTTGCGGCATTTTTTGTAATGAGGTGGGGCATGAATGGGTCGCAAAGTGCAGTGCGCGCTCCGCCTTGAATTCACATGTTTTCAATGATTCCGCCGAATCTATTTTTTCCTGCGTCCCCCAGAGAGATACTTCCATGAATAAGATTGTTTTGCCTGGCGGCGCTGGCTTGGTCGGCCAAAATCTTGTCGCCCGATTGCGTGCCAAGGGCTATTCGGACATCGTTGTGATCGACAAGCACAAGGAGAATCCTGGCAACGCTCAAGAGCGTGCAGCCTGATGTTCTGGTCGAGCTTGCAGATCTGTCCAAACCCGGCAACTGGCAACGCCATTTCGAAGGTGCCGCGGTCGTGGTGATGCTGCAGGCCCAGATCGGCGGCATCCATTACCAAGAGTTCGTGGACAACAACGTGTCATCCACAAGCATCATTCTTGAAGAAGTGCGCAAGAACGAGATCCCGCAGCTGATTCACATCAGTTCGTCGGTCGTGGAGTCGGTAGCCGACGATTTCTACACGAGGTCAAAAAAGGAGCAGGAAAACTTGGTTTTGGCTAGCGGTATCGAGTGTCCCGTCCTTCGGCCCACGCTGATGTTCGGCTGGTTCGACCGCAAGCATCTTGGTTGGCTTTCGCGTTTCATGGCTAGGCTGCCTGTATTTCCGGTGCCGGGTGATGGGCGTTTCATGCGGCAACCGCTCTACGTGGGCGACTTCTGCAATGTGATCATCAGCTGCATCGAAAACAATGTGAGGCAGGGCGTCTTCAACATCTCGGGTCACGAAAAGGTCGACTACATCGACATCATTCGCGAGATCAAGCGTGCAACCGAAGCCAAGGCAAGAATCGTCAAGATTCCCTATGGCTTGTTCTATGCCTTGCTGTGGGTTTGGGCAATATTCGACAAAAAACCGCCGTTCACGACGCAGCAGTTGCAGGCTTTGGTTGCCAAGGACGAGTTCGAGGTCATCGATTGGCCGGGAATGTTTGGCGTTCGCAGCACGCCTTTCGCCGAAGCGATCAATGAAACCTTCAATCACCCGATCTACAGCAAAGTCGTGCTGGACTTCTAGGCCATGACCCAACCACAACAACGTATTGCCGTACTTGGTGCTGGTCCCATGGGACTGGCGGTTGCCTATCAGCTGGTGCTGGATGGCCATAGGCCCGTGATATTCGAAGCCGATGACCGAGTGGGCGGGATGACGGCAGCCTTCGATTTCAGCGGCTTGCAGATCGAGCGCTACTACCATTTTCACTGCATTTCAGACAGCGCCTTTCTTCGGGTTCTCGCAGAGTTGGGACTGTCTGAAAAAATGAACTGGGTCGCTACCAAGATGGGCTACTGGTACCAAGACCGGTTGCAGCCTTGGGGCAACCCGATGGCGTTGTTGACGTTCAAGGGCCTCGGATGGGTCGCAAAGTTTCGCTACGGGTTGCACGCGTTCCTCTCGACAAAGCGAGACGACTGGAAGCCGCTCGATCATGTGGAGGCGACGGGCTGGATCAAGCGCTGGGTCGGCAAGGAAGCCTACGAGGTGCTTTGGCGGCGCCTCTTCGACTACAAGTTCTATGACTACAGTTCGAACCTGTCGGCCGCATGGATCTGGAGCCGAATCCGCCGGATAGGACGCTCGCGCTACAGCCTGTTCAAGGAGAAGCTGGGCTATCTGGAGGGCGGATCGCAGACCTTGCTAGATGCGCTCAGGTCTGCGATAGAAACCCGAGGCGGGGAAATTCGTTTATCGACGCCGGCCTCCGAGGTGGTCATCGAACACGGAGAGATCAAAGGTGTTCGCACCGCCGTGGGCTTCGAAGCCTTCGACAAGGTCGTCAGCACTGTTCCCTTGCCCTATGTGCCGAAGCTGATCCCCGGTCTGCCGGCATCGACGCTCGAGGCTTTTGCCGCGCTCAAGAACATCGCGGTCGTTTGTGTGATCGCAAAGTTGCGCAAGCCACTCACTGAAAACTTCTGGCTCAACATCAATGACCCGGAAATGGACATTCCCGGTTTGGTGGAGTACAGCAACCTTCGGCCGCTCGATCCGCATGTCTTGTATGTGCCGTTCTACATGCCGGGCGACCATCCCAAGTTCAAGGACGCCGACGAGGTCTTTCTGGCCAAGGTCAGAAAGTACTGCATGAAGATCAACCCAGACCTTGCGCCTGAAGATTTCGTTGACATGCGGGCGAGTCGCTATCGTTATGCGCAGCCCATCTGCGATCCCGGCTATCTCGATCGCCTGCCACCCGCGATGCTGCCGGTGAAGGGGCTGTGGGTCGCGGACACGTCCTACTACTACCCCGAAGATCGCGGGATCTCGGAGAGCATCGGCTTCGGGCGGAAACTGGCAACTGCAGCCGCCGCCGGGACGGGCATGCCCGCATGCTGAGTTCCCAGTTCATCCGGTTCCTGATCGCCGGCGGCGTTGCGGCCGCGGCGAACTATGGGTCGCGCTTTCTGTTCAGCATCTGGCTGAGCTATGGGCCGGCGATCGTGCTGGCGTATCTGGTGGGGATGAGCGTCGCCTTCGTTCTCATGCGCCAGCATGTGTTCTCCGCCGCGGGCGGTGCATTGGGGCCGCAAGTCGCCAAGTTCGTCGCGGTCAACCTTCTGGCGGTGATACAGACCCTGATCATCAGCCTGGTACTTGCACGCTGGATCCTGCCGAGCCTTGGCGTTGTGACGCATGCCGAAGCCATCGCGCATCTCGCGGGGGTTCTCATCCCCGTGGCGACCAGCTATTTCGGGCATCGTATGCTGACTTTCAAAAAGGCGTGAACACACCGGTAGCGGAGTCGAAGGCGCTGCAGGGCAGGCCCATGCACCGAATGCTGCGTTGGCTGGTTCTGTTCGTGCTGCTGGGCGCCGCCTTGAGCATTGGCGGCATGATCTGGAGCGGCTGGGAAGAGGTAAGCCGCGCACTTGCGCGGTTGAGCGGGCTCTTGCTGGTCGGCGCGGCGATCGTTGCCAGTATGGCCTATGTGATTCGGTTCGGACGATGGCACATGGCACTCCGGTGCCTGGGTCATCGCGTGCCGCATGGGACCAACCTTGCGATCTACCTTTCGGGCCTGGCGCTCACCACCTCGCCGGGCAAGCTGGGTGAAACCATCCGATCCTTGTTTCTGCTGCCGATGGGGGTACCCCTTGCCAAGAGTCTGGGCGCGTTCGTGGCAGACCGTTTGTCGGACGTGCTCGGCGTGTGCCTGCTGGGGGCGGCCGCGGGCCTGCTTGCAAGAGGCTCGCTCAACATTGTGGGCGTCATGATGGGCGTTGTCGTAGTAGGCAGCTTTGCCTTTTGCCGACTCGTACGAAGCTCTTCGATGTTTGCTAGTGCAATGGCATTTGCAAGCAGATGGGGCTTCGCGCCCGGGCGGCTTGCCGTCGAGGCGTTGGCGCAATGGGCGCAGATATGGACACTTCGCAATGTGACCTTGTTCACCCTGCTCGCCGCCTTGGCCTATGGCATTCAGGCTGCTGTGTTCACTGTGCTTTGCACGGTATTGAGCCTGACATTGCAGCCAGCGGTAGCGTTGGAGATCTTTGTGAATGCCACGCTGCTCGGTGCCGCCAGCATGGTTCCGGGAGGGCTCGGAACCATGGAGGCATCACTGGTTTTTCAGCTGATGGCGCAGGGCGCGGAAAAGGCGGATGCGGTCGCAATAGCGATCGCAACCCGATGCGTCACCCTCTGGTGCGGCGTTTTCATCGGACTGGTTGCTTTTGCTGGCGTTTGCGTGCGCACGAGGCCGAGCAAGCTCTAGCTTTGCTTGGCAAGCAACATGCGTTTGAGGGTGTCTTCCAGCGCGGGTTCATTCAAGATGGCTCCTTGCCTGGACAAGAGCGCATGCAGCTTCTGCGGGTCGCCACACAGACGGTGCACTTCATTCCCCCTGACGAAGGCCGGATTGATCTCGATGCGCAGGTTGTGCGAGGTCATCCGTGCAAAAGTCTCGATGATTCGGCGCAGCGCATACGGCCGGCCGGAGCAGATGTTGTAGGTTTCGCCCGGCTCTCCATGGGCGAGCAGCAACAGGTAAGCATCACAGACCATCTGCACATCGTTGAACTCGCGTTCGACATCCAGATTGCCCAACTCGATCGACGGCGCACGCGCGGCAAAGTGCGCGGCGAGTTTGGGAGTCAGAAAATGAGCGTCCTGTCCAGGCCCGGTGTAGTTGAAGGGACGCGCGACTACGAGGTTCAATTGCTCGTTGTAGGTTCTTGCCATGAACTCCACGGCAAGTTTGCTCATGCCATAGTGGTTGATCGGCGCCGGCGGCTGGCTCTCGGCAATGGGCGATCGGGCCGTGTTGCCGTAGACGTTGGCGCTGCTGGCCAAGAGAACGCGGGCAGGCCTGGCAGGCAGTTGCACCAGTGCGTCCAGCAGATGGGTGGTCCCGACCACATTGACTGCATAGAACGCTGCTTCGTTGGCGTGCCCCACAAAGCTGATGGCTGCCAGGTGCACCACGGCTTCGGGCGCAAGCGCCAGCACTTCCTGGTGCAGCGCGTCGCGATGCGTCAGATCGGACTGAAGTGCGTTGACGATGTGACCGGCCGCAACGGCTCGCTTGGCAAATACCTGGCCGGTGAATCCTTCGGCACCGGTCAGCAATATCCTCAAAACGACAAACCCTGGGCGTTTCGCCGGAGGTCTGCCTCCACCATCAATTGGCACAACTGTTCGAGCGTGGTGGCGGGTTCCCATCCGAGCTTGGCCTTGGCCTTGGCAGGATTGCCGATCAGAAGCTCCACTTCGGCCGGGCGATAGAAGGCTGGATTGATGCGCATCACGGTCTTGCCGGTGGCCGCATCGACCGCAAACTCCGCTTCGCCGGTGCCTCTGAACTCGACGTCGATACCGGCGCTCCTGAATGCCATGGCAGTGAAATCGCGCACGGTCTCCGTGCGATTCGTTGCGAGCACGTAGGTGTCGGGTTCTTCCGCCTGCAGCATGCGCCACATGCCCTCGACGTATTCCTTCGCAAAGCCCCAGTCGCGCTTGGCGTCGAGATTGCCGAGTTCCAGCACCTCCAGCTTGCCGAGCTTGATCTTTGCAACCCCGTCGGTGATCTTGCGGGTGACGAACTCCCGGCCCCGCAGTGGGCTTTCATGATTGAAGAGGATGCCGCTGCAGCCGAAGATGTCATAGCTCTCGCGGTAGTTGATCGTCATCCAGTGGGCATAGAGCTTTGCAACGCCATAGGGACTGCGCGGATAGAAAGGCGTGTCCTCGGTCTGCGGGATGGCTTGGACCTTGCCGAACATCTCGGATGTCGAGGCTTGATAAAAGCGGATTTTCGGGTTGACCAGGCGGATGGCTTCCAGCAGATGCAGCGTACCCAGGCCGGTGATCTGCGCGGTGGCAATGGGCTGATTGAAGCTGACGCCGACGAAGCTCTGGGCCGCAAGGTTGTAGACCTCGTCCGGCGCTGCGTCGCGGATCAGCGTGATCGAGCTGCCGAGGTCGGTCAGGTCATGCTCGATAAGGTGAAGATCGGGGTTGTTCTGGATTCCAAGCTCTTCGATGCGCCAGAAGTTCACTGAACTGGTGCGCCGGTAGGCCCCGTAGACAACATAACCCTTGGCAAGCAGCAACTCGGCCAGATAAGCGCCGTCTTGTCCGGTGATGCCTGTAACAACCGCATGTTTCTTCATGGAATCCTCTCTCTTGATTCAAGGAAAGCGCCCAAATTTGCACGCTGGATGCCGATACGTGCTGTAGACGCTTGAATTCTGCCTTGGAAGAGAGGGATTTGACACATGGGCTCTACCTGCTTGCCCATGCGTGCGCCGGCAAGGCAGGTCCCTAGGGCCGGTCGTCCAGTTCTGTCGCGTCCACGATCTGGGAAATCTCGGCGGCTTCGAGCCGTCCATGGCTGAGCTTCACGACCATATTGCATTCCTTTGCGATCAGCGCCGGCGAGTGCGAGGCAAGGACCAGGATGCCCGACTTGGAAACGACGTCCCGCATGCGCTTTTCCGCTTTTTCGGTGAAGTCGGCGTCGCCCACCGAGAGCCATTCGTCCATGAGGAGAATATCGGCCTCGACGCTGGTGGAAATCGAAAAGGCGAGCCGCATCATCATACCGGTGGAGTAGGTGCGCACGGGCATGTTCACATACTGCCCAAGTCCGCTGAACTCGCAGATCTCCGGGATCCGTGCGTCGATCTCCTTTTTGCTCAGACCCATGACGAGCCCGCGCAGCATGATGTTCTCGATGCCCGTTGCATCGGGCTCGATGCCAAGGGAAGGATCGATCAGGCTCGATACCGTTCCCTCGCGCTTGAACTCGCCAGCGGAAGGCTCATAGACGCCAGCCAGTGTGCGGAGCAAGGTCGATTTGCCCGCGCCGTTGTGTCCGATCAGGCCCAGGCGGTCGCCGCTCTTCAACTCGAGGTTGATGTCGCTCAGTGCCTGAACGACGGTGACGCCGGTCTCCTTGCCAAACCTGCCGCCGGTGACGGATGCCGCCAGCGTCTTCTTCAATGACGCTGCACCAGCGCCATAGATCGGAAAATTGACAGCAACGTTTTTGAGTGAAATAGAAGCCATGTGTCAGAGCCAATAGACAACGCGTCGACGGTATCTGGAAAACAAAATTGCGGAGCCGACGAGAGTCAAGGCCGACCATCCCAAGATGCCCAGCCAGCTGTGCGCAGCGGCAACTCCGCCCATCAGCGGCGTGCGCAGCAGGTCGAGCATCTGGGCAAACGGATTCCACAGGATGTATTGGGCGCGGTCCGGAAGACTCTCGGGCAGCCAGAATACGGGAGTCAGGAACATCAGCATCTGCATGACGCTGGTCACGATTTGGGTGACGTCGCGGAAACGGGTGCAGATGAGTCCGAGCAGCAGCCCCAGCGCGTGCGCATTGATAATCGCAATTGCCATTGCAGGAATGACCAGCATGACAGACCACGAAAGCGAGATGCCCGCCCAAATGGCAACCGGGATGTACAGCACGATCTGATGCGCAAACTGAATCAGATTCCGAGCCAGACTGCGCCAGACGAACAGACTGATCGGAAAGTAGCCTTGCTTGAGGTAGTTGGAGGATCCAACGAAGGCGTTGCATGACTCCGTGACAACGCTGGAAAAGAAGCCCCAGAAAATGATGCCCAGCGCGAGGTGGGGGAAGAACTTGGAGAGTTCCGTCCCGAACAGCGAACTGTACAGAGGCCCCATGCCGCCGATCATTGCACCCATGCTCAATGTGAGCCAGAGCGGCCCCAGCATCGAGCGGCGATAGCGCAGCACGATGTCGAACCAGGCGAGCGTCCACCAGATGTCGGTGCGGCGGGTACCTTCCCACCAGTCAGCCCATGGGCTGCGATGCAAATTGGAATGGACTTGGCTCATGGACGCCCGCAGGTGTTGGTCAGGCGGACGAAGCCGTCCTCGACTGGATGTTCTCGACACTGGGCTTCAATAAGCACCAGAGCCTCGTTGCCGATGTTCGTCAATCGATGGTTCTCTTTCAATGGATATCGCGGTATTCGCCGAGGAGGGAGCTCGTATTCGACGAGTTTTCCTGTGGCAATGCCAGGCCGACCCGGGATTCTGCGCCTCTCGGGAGGACGGCTGACAGCACGCGCATTTTCTTGTTCGAATGTGAAGAAGTGGATAATTTTACCGGCCCTCGTCTTGGGAGGCTCGTAACTATTGGAACCCGCTATTTTTCATGAGCACCGCTCGCCCCCTTGAGGTCTCCGTTGCTCTCTGCACCCACAACGGCGCGCATTTCCTGCGCGAGCAGGTGCGCAGCATCTGCCTCCAAACCTTGCCGCCCGTGGAAATCGTGCTGTCCGACGACGCGTCGACCGACGGCTCGGTGGACGTGGTGCGCGCTGCAGTGGCCGAGTGCGCGGCCGAACGGCCGGCGCACCCCGTGGCCCTGCGCATTTTCGAGAACAGGCCCGCGCTGCGCGTCGTCAAGAACTTCGAGCAGGCCATTGGAGCCTGCACCAGCGAACTGGTTGCGCTCAGCGACCAGGACGACGTCTGGCTCCCCGAGCGCCTCGCCCAGATGGTGCCGCTTTTCGAGAGTGATCCGAATCTTCTGCTTTTGCACACCGATGCGCGCCTTGTCGACGCCGAGCGGCGCGACATCGGCGATACGCTGTTCCATGCGCTCGAAGTCACCCCCTCGGAAATCGAACGCATCCATGGCGGCAAAGCCTTCGACGTGTTCCTGCGGCGCAACCTCGTGACCGGCGCGACCACGGTTTTTCGCCGATCGCTGCTTGAGCACGCGCTGCCTCTGCCCGTCGAATGGGTGCATGACGAGTGGCTGGGCATCATCGCGTCGGCCATCGGCCGGGTCGATCTTTTGGAGCAGCCGCTGATCGACTACCGCCAGCACGCGTCGAACCAGATCGGGGCGCGACGCGACACCTTCGCAGCCAAGGTGCGCAAGGCACTGGCTTCCAGGGGTAACACGCATGTCGAGCGGGCCATCAAGGCTGAGTTGCTCTTTGGACGGCTGCAGAAGATCGGAGACAGGGTGTCGCCCGAGATTCTCGACAAGGTGCGTAGCAAGATAGAGCACCAGCGCTTTCGCGCGGCCTTGCCCGAGTCTCGATTGGCGCGCTGTGTGCCCATCCTGCGCGAAGCCATGTCCGGCCGCTACGACAAGTTCGGCCGTGGCTTCCGGGGCGTGGTCCGCGACCTCTTCGAATCTGTGTAGGTTGCGCCAAAGCGAATTGCGTCACTCCAGAAAAACAATGACCACCACGAATCCCTTTTCAGCAGCCATCGCCGGCGCCTCAGGCCCATCACCTTCCTGCGATCCTTCGCAAGGGCTACAGCATCACTTCGTGGACAGCCTACCTGCCGATCGCGGTTCGCCGTAGGGTCGCATGTCGTTGCTCCCGGCTCTCTTGGCTGCGGTACTTGCCGGCTCCACCCGCACTTCGGCCTTTACTTTCCGAATAATTGACCCATCCATGAGGCCTTCGCTGTCCGCGCCATCCCCCGCTGCCCATGTCCGCGCCGTCGGGGCCACCGTCCGAGCCACCGCATGACAACTGGTCTGGCCATGCGGCGCCGGATCGCCAGCATCCTGGGCAAGGTGCGCGGCGCCATCGCCCGGGGCCGTGGCATCGGCGCCACCTTGGTGCGGGGCGCATTCCCGGTTCTGCGCGAATCGGGGCTTGGCGGTTTCGTGCGCGCGGCACGCGCCCTGCAGCGGGGCGAGGGGCCTCCGTTGCTGACCGATCCGCAAGGCCCCGATCGCTTCCGGTATCGCGAATGGATCCGGCGCTACGGCCAGCCTGCCGCGACCGGCTGGTGGCGCCTGACCGATGCGGCGGCCCGCGTACGCGCCGAAGCCATGACGTTCACCGTCCTCATGCCGCTCGATGCTGGCACAGGCGAGCAGTTCGCCCGCGCCGTCGCGTCGGTTCGCCAGCAGGTGCATCCGAACTGGACGCTGCACCTCGTGGCCGCGCCAGGCCAGCGTACCGGTCTCCACGGGTCGGCGATGCGACTTGCCGCTGAAGACGCGCGCATCGCATATTGTGAAGCGCCGTTGCCGCAGGCGATCGCGAGCGTCGCAACCCCTTGGCTGGCGCTGCTGGACGCGCGCGATGCCCTCGCACCCGATGCGCTCTTGCGTGTCGCCGAGGCGCTGGTTTCTGAGCCGCAGGTGCGTCTGGTCTATTCCGACGAAGACCGCGTCGACGCCCACGGACAGCGATCCGCGGGTTGGTTCAAGCCCGACTGGAACCTCGATCTGCTGCGCTCGCAAGACTTCATGTCGCGGCTGGCGGTCCATGACGCGCGGCTGGTGCGAGAGGTGGGTGGACTGGACGCGGCCTGTGGCGAAGCGGCACCCTATGACCTCGTGCTGCGCTGCGTCGAACGGCTCGCGCCGGCGCAGATCGCGCACGTGCCGCAGGTGCTCTATCACCGGCACGTGGCGGCGGCGGACAACGGGCATGCCGATCTGTCCGATGGTGCACCGGCAGGCGGCGAGCAGGCGCTGCAGGCCCACCTGGCACGCTGCGGCGTGGCCGGCGCGGTGCAGCGCGTTTCCTTCGGCTTCAAGGTGCGTTACGCGCTGCCGGCCGACGCGCCGTTGGTGTCGTTGATCATTCCCACCCGCAATGCGTTGGCGCTGGTGCGGCAATGCATCGAAAGCATCCTGGCGAAGACGGCGTATCCGCGATTCGAGATCATCCTGGTCGACAACGGATCCGACGACCCCGAGGCGCTGCGCTACTTCGACGCACTTGCGCGGCGTCCCGACGTGCGCGTGCTGCGCGACGACGGCCCATTCAACTACTCCGCGCTCAACAACCGGGCCGCCGCGATCGCGCGGGGCGAGTTCCTCGGGCTCGTCAACAATGACATCGAGGTCATCGCGCCAGAATGGCTGGTCGACATGGTCGGCATCGCGCTTCAGCCCGGCGTCGGAGCAGTTGGCGCGCGCCTTTGGTATCCCGACCGCACGCTGCAGCATGGCGGCGTGGTGCTGGGCTACCGCGGCGGCGTGGCCAACCATGCGCACCGCGGGCTACGGCAGGGCGAGCCGGGCTACTTCGGCCGCGCGGCGCTGACGCAAAGCTTTTCCGCCGTGACGGCCGCGTGCCTCGTCGTGCGCAAGCGCCTCTACGACGAACTGGGGGGACTCGACGAGGAACACCTCACGGTGGCCTTCAACGATATCGACTTCTGCCTGCGCCTTCGCGAAGCCGGTTACCGCAATGTCTGGACGCCCGAGGCCGAACTGTTCCATCACGAATCAGCGACGCGTGTCTCGGATTTCGCCGGGCCGGCGCTGCAGCGCTTTCTTCGTGAAGAGCAGTTTATGCGCCGGCGCTGGGGCGCGCTGCTGACGGCCGACCCCGCCTACAACCCCAACCTGAGCCTCGCCGCCGAGGATTTCAGCTACGCTTGGCCGCCTCGAAACCCTTGGCTCCCCCCTTCGACATGACAGCAGGCCCGAACGCCGCCGCCGCGCCAACGCCCCCTTTGTTTCCGTCGCGCTGTGCACCTGGAACGGCGTGCGCTTCGTGCGCGAGCAGGTGCGCAGCATCTGCCCGCAAGTCCGACCGTGTTGCACCGGATACCATACACAAGGCGCGCGACAAGCTGGTGTATCAGCGCTTCCGGGCCGCGCTACCGCAATCGCGCCTGGCGCGCTGCGTGCCGGTATTGCGCGAGGCGGTGCCCGGCCGCTACCAAAAGTTCGGCCGTGGCGTCCGCGGCGTCGTGCGCGACCTGTTCGAGGCAGTGTAGCCCCGGGGTTCGTCGCACCCCTGTCCGTGCCTTCCCAAAAAAAAGACCTGCATGAACCCTGTTACCCGTCGCTTCAATCCTCCGGACCCAACCGTCGTCGTGATCATTCCTTTCTACGACGGTGCGAGCTTCATCGAAAGGGCCGTGCGGAGCGTGTTCGAGCAGACCGTTGCGGCGGACGAAGTCGTTGTCGTCAACGACGGCTCGTCGCCCGAAGAGCGATTGGCGCTGGGCCTCTTGGCTGAGCGCTATCCGTTTCGCATCGTCGACAAGGAGAACGGCGGACAAGGGTCGGCCAGAAACGCGGGCGTGAAGGCATCGAGCGCGAACTACATCTGCTTTCTGGATCAGGATGATTTTTATCTGCCTAACCACATCGAGATCCTGGTCGAAGCGATTCCCGCTAACGAGGCGCGGTTCGGCTTTGTCTATGCGGATCTCTACGAGGCCGATGCGGACGCCAATGTGATCCGGACCGGCGTGGTCAAGCTGGGCGCCAAGTCGCACCCCAAAACGGATCTCTTCGACCTGCTGCGCCACGACATGTTCGTCCTGCCATCGGCCAGCCTGATCAGCCGAACCGCCTTCGATGCTGTCGGGGGGTTCGATCCGCAGTTCACGGGGTATGAAGACGATGATCTTTTTCTGAGGATCTTCAGGAAAGGCTACACCAACCATTTCGTCGATCGGGCCGTGACGGTCTGGTGCATCCACACCGCGAGCACCTCGTTCGGCATCCGCATGGTTCGCAGCCGCTTCAGGTATTTCATGAAGTTGGTTGCGGCCTTTCCGGATGAACCGCGGCGGTCGCTGTTCTACCTGCGTGACTACCTGGTGCCGAGATTCCAGTCGTACTTCGTGGATCATGCAATTGATTCGGCCAAGCACGACAGCCAGTATCGCGCCGAGATGCTCGACATCCTGATCCAGTACGCCGCGGTGATCTTCGCGAGTCCGTCGGTGCAAACCAAGTCGAAGCTCAAGCTGCGCATCACCATCTTCCTGCTGCGCCACGTATCGCCTTCCATGGTCGCAGGGATCGGCTCCCTGACCAAGCTGCCAGGGCTTCGCGCGGTCAGGCGCCTGCTCGACTGATGGCGCCTGGCGTCGTCGGGGCGAGCTGAGCGGCCGGCCTGGCCTTCATAGGCCGTGGCCCTCGAGCAGGATGTCGTCGAGGTAGGGCACTGTCCGAGCGTAGTCCGATCGAAAATGGTCACGATCTTTGTACACCGGCGTCCCGTCGGGCAGTGCCCGGACGCATTGATTCTCGGGGCACAGGAAAGGCAGCGGATCAACAGTCGCTGCACCGCTGCGGACGGCGATCTCGGCCATGCGCCGGTTGAGGTCGTTCTGCGTTGTGCGAAGCGCAATGCGAGGTGTCATCCGCCCGACGTGCATGGTGCCGAGCCGGTGGCCGCTGATCAGATGCTCGGGGCTGTATTCCAGCCCGATCGGGTTGTCCAGCAGCAGGTAGACCTTCTTCCTGGAAGCGATGCGTTTCAGCAGAATCTCCAACGAGGCCAGCGATGCGTCCACCCCGCTGCCTTCGCGGAAGAGAAGTTTTTGTGGGCCTGCGCGGAAGTAGAACCCTTCCTCGCTGAGGGGGCCCGTGGCCGGCTGGGCCTGATCGATGAAATAGCAGTTCCAGCATCCCCCGATGACGATGGTGTCGACATCGTCGGTCAAGGCGTAGTCGATGAAGGCCGTTCGCAACTCGTCGCAGCCCGGCGTGGCGTCGCGAAAAATCCCCGGAACGAACGGACATCCGGGTGCGGTTGCGAACGTGATCGAGTTCATCTGCTGCGCTGGATCCTTCGCCAGTTGTGCGGCACGGATCCCATATTGCTCGACGTGGCTGTCGCCCATGATCAAGACACGCTCCTTGCCGGAGCCGACCCGAAAGACGGTCTGTCCGCTTTTCAGTTTTGCCGGGGTGAGGCCGTCCCCGTACACCCAGTTCTTCCGTGCCGCCTCGACCGTGTCGAAGTAAGTGTCATCCAGGCGGCCTGTGAGCCGGCTCGTCAGGGCGAAGACACCGAGCACAGCCAAGCAGGCCACGGCTGCGCCGAGCGTGCGCGCCATGCGCGGCGCCGACGAGACTCGTGCCGGGCGTTCGACAAATCGGTAGGTGATCCAGGCCAGCAGAACCGCTGTCGCCAGCAGAAGGGCACGCAGGCCTTCGGATGGCAGGCCGCCTTCCACGATGCGCGCGAACACCAGCAGCGGCCAGTGCCAGAGATAGAGCGGATAGCTGATCAGGCCGACCCACACCATCGGCTTCGAGGCGAGCACGTAGCGGTTGAGCACGCCGGTCGGGCCGGCCGCAATGCAATAGAACGCGCCCAGCGTGGGCAGGATGGCCCAGAACCCCGGAAACGCCTTGTCGCTGCGGATGAATGCGAGGCCGAGGCCGATCAGCGCCAGCCCGGCGATCGACTGCGCATGGCGCCCCCAGCCCGGCTTGGGCAGCGGCCGGTGCAGCCGCATGTACGCCAGCATGCCGCCGATCATCAGCTCCCAGAAGCGCGAAAGCGGCGAATAGAACGCCGCCGTGCGGTGGCTGTGGATGGTCGTGACATTGAGCAGGAACGACATGGCCGCCACCGTGCCCACCACCGCGAGCACGCGCCACTTGCGCTTCCAGGCCAGGCCGATCAGCACGGGCCAGAAGATGTAGAACTGCTCCTCGATGCCCAGCGACCACAGGTGCAGCAGCGGCTTGGTCTCGGCCGCGTTGTCGAAGTAGCCGGCCTCGCTCCAGAAGGCGAAGTTCGAGACGAAGCCCGCACCCGCGGCCACGTGCTTGCCGAGCTGCTCCCATTCGTGCGGCAGCAGCGCATACCAGCCGAAGGCAAAGGTGGCCGCCAGCACCAGCGCCAGCGCCGGAAAGATGCGCTTCACGCGCCGGGCGTAGAACTCGCGGTAGCTGAACCCGTCGCCCTCGAAGCTGCCCAGGATGATGGTGGTGATCAGGAAGCCCGAGATGACGAAGAAGATGTCGACCCCGATGAAGCCGCCCTTGATCCACTGCGGAAACGCGTGGTAGCCGAGCACCGAAAGCACGGCGACGGCGCGCAGGCCGTCGATGTCGGGTCGGTACTTGGGATGGAGCAGGTGGGCGTGTTCCTGCGGGGCTGTCGGGCTGCTCGTGGTCGTCATCGTCGTCGTAGGGGAGGGGAAGCGCCTGCGGGTGTCTGGCTTTCCGGCCCCGGATTGTCTTCGCAAACGCAAGCGCGTCCTTTTTCAGGCCCCGCCGGATCGGGCTCGCAGATAGCGCCAGAAAGCGCCCGAGCTCCACACCTTGAGCAGGCTGGTCACGTGCCAGTAGAGGTGCTTCCTGCTGCTGCGGCTGGCGCGCTGGGCCTCGTGGCGCGCGAGCAGGTCTTCCCCCACCTGCAGCTTCCAGCCCGCGAGCCGGGTCCGGGCGCAGATGTCGAAGTCTTCGCCGTACATGAAGAAGCGCTCGTCGAAGCCCCCGATCTGGCGGTAGGCCTGGCTGCGAAACAGCATGAACAGGCCCGGAATCCAGTCCGGCACCGTCGGGCGCACATACCCCGGCTTGCGGCGTGTGAGGATCTCGAGCGGCGTGATGATGGCGCGGTGCTGCTCGGGGGTGCTTTGGCCCGGTTCGAGGATGCGCGGCGTCAGCAGGCCGGCGTCGGGCGCGGCCTGGGCCATCAGCGGCGCCAGCACGTCGCCGTCGAGGCGGATGTCGGGGTTGAGCACCAGGAACCACGGCGTATCGCAGCGCCCGAAGGCCTGGTTGTGGTTGGCGCCAAAGCCCTTGGGGCTGGCGTTTTCGATCCGCTCGACCGCAAACCCCCATTCCAGGCCGGCCAGCACGTCGGGTTCGGGGATGTTCAGCGTGAGCACGACCTTGGCGGTCGAATTGCGGCAGAAACGGTCCAGTTGATCGAGCAGCGGGCGCACCAGCGCGAGCTGGCCGTGGCTGACGATCGAAATGGTGATCGGGGGGGTAGAAGGGGAAGGGGGCGCTGGCATGGTCTAATTTCGCTCGGGAATTCTAGGGTTCCCCAACACCCACACATGATTGCTCTGATCGTCATCAGTTTCTTCGTCTCCGCCTTCGGGGTCCAGCTGTTCATGCGCCGCGCGCGCAGGCACGCCCGGCTCTATGGCGCGGACATGCCCCAGCGCTTCCACAAGGGCCACGTGCCGCGGCTCGGAGGGGCGGGCATCATGCTCGGCATGGGGGTGGCATGGCTGGCCTCCGGCATCACCGGCACCGACCCGTTCAACGTGTCGTGGCCGATCAAGACGTCGGCGCTCACGCTGCTGTGCATTGCGCCGGCGGTCCTCGGCGGCATCGTCGAAGACGTGACGCAGAACGTCAAGGTGCGCTGGCGGCTGGCGCTGACCATCGGCTCCGCCCTGCTGGCGTGCTGGGTGCTGGGCCTGGGCCTGTCGCGCACCGGCATCGAGGCGGTCGACGGCTGGCTGGCCATGGTGCCGTACGGCGCCGTGCTGTTCGCGGCCCTGGCCATCGGCGGGCTGCCCCATGCCTTCAACATCATCGACGGCTACAACGGGCTGGCCGGCACGGTGGCGGTGCTGGTCTGCCTTGCCATCTCGCACGTGGCCCTGCAGGTGGGCGATCGCCAACTCGCGGCCATGATGGTGTGCCTGGTCGGCGCCACCATCGGTTTTCTGATCTGGAACTATCCGCGCGGCAAGATCTTTGCGGGCGACGGCGGCGCCTACGTGTGGGGCATGGTGATTGCCGTGGCCTGCGTGACGCTGGTCCAGCGGCACCGCGTGGTTTCGCCGTGGTTCCCGATGCTGCTGCTGATCTACCCGGTGTGGGAGACGCTGTTCTCCATCTACCGCAAGCTCGCGCGGGGGCAGTCGCCCGGCACTGCCGACGCGCTGCACTTCCACCAGCTGATCTTCCGGCGCATCGTGCGCGTGGCGTTCGCGGACGACGAGGCGCGCCAATTGCTCGCCCGCAACAACCGGACCTCTCCATACCTCTGGATGTTTGCCGCGCTGTCGGTGGTGCCGGCCGTGCTGTTCTGGAACAACACCATCGTGCTGATGCTGTTCTGCCTGCTGTTCGTCACGACCTATGTGGGCGCCTACCTGATGATCGTGCGCTTCAAGGTGCCGCGCTGGCTGCGCCCGTGACGGCGTCCTTGCCGCAAGAATTTTTTCCTTCCATCGTCCTCAACGTTCTGGAGCCCGCCCGCCCATGACCGATCCCGTCCTCAACATTCCCCCGCGCGACAAGGCCGAGATCCTGGCCCAGGCGCTGCCGTACATCCGCAAGTTCCACGGCAAGACCATCGTCATCAAGTACGGCGGCAATGCCATGACCGATCCGGCGCTGCAGGCCGACTTCGCCGAAGACGTGGTGCTGCTGAAGCTGGTCGGCATGAACCCGGTCGTGGTGCATGGCGGCGGCCCGCAGATCGAGGCGGCGCTCAACCGCCTGGGCAAGAAGGGCAGCTTCATCCAGGGCATGCGCGTGACCGACGCCGAAACCATGGAGGTGGTCGAATGGGTGCTGGCCGGCGAGGTGCAGCAGGACATCGTGGGCCTGATCAACCAGGCCGGCGGCAAGGCCGTGGGCCTGACCGGGCGCGACGGCGGCATGATCCGCGCGCAGAAGCTCAAGATGGCGGACCGCACCGATCCGAACCTGCACCACGACGTGGGCCAGGTCGGCGACATCGTCTCCATCGACCCCAGCGTGGTGAAGGCGCTGCAGGACGACGCCTTCATTCCGGTGGTCAGCCCGATCGGCTTCGGCGAGGAGAACGAGAGCTACAACATCAACGCCGACGTCGTCGCCGGCAAGCTCGCCACCGTGCTCAAGGCCGAGAAGCTCATGCTCCTGACCAACACGCCCGGCGTGCTCGACAAGGACGGCAAGCTGCTCACCAACCTGAGCGCGCGCGAGATCGACGAGCTGTTTGCCGACGGCACCATCTCGGGCGGCATGCTGCCCAAGATCGAGGGCGCGCTCGATGCGGCCAAGAGCGGCGTGAACGCGGTGCACATCATCGATGGCCGCGTGCCGCACGCCATGCTGCTCGAGATCCTGACCGACCAGGCCTACGGCACGATGATCCGCGCGCGCTGAGGCCGCAGCAGCCTCAGCCGCCGTTCGCGCCCACCCTGGCAACCGCGGGTTTCCGGCCGAGGAACTCGAAGCCCGCGGCGCCCACCTCCTGCACCGACTGGGGCAGCTTCTCGAAATCGGTCCACAGCGGCGTGCCGCGCAGCGACGGATCGCGCCACAGGTCCACCAGCTCGCCCGTGGGGGCATCGCGGAAGCGCTCCGCGGCTTCGTCGGACACGTTGGCGCGCAGCGCCTGCTCGCACTCCGACGCGAGCCAGCTGACGGCATGGCTGGGCGCGAAATTCTCCGACACCCGCACGCGCTCGGCTTCGAACTCGCGGAACCACTGCTCCAGCCCGTAGCGGGTGCAGTTGAAGAAGTGCCACGGCCGCTCGTGCAGCGGCTGCATGAAGGCGGTGCGAACCAGGATGCGGCCGCCGGGCTTGAGCACCCGCAGCAGTTCCGCCGCCACCTTCTGTGGTTCGCGATAGTGCTCGAAGGCGTTCATGACGATCGCGGCGTCGAAGACCTCGTCGTCGAACGGCAGCACGTGGGCGTCCGCGACCACGTCCGTGTGCCTGAACAGGCTGTATTCGACCTCGACCACGTTGTCGAGCTTTTCCTGCGAGCCGCCGCCACTGAGATTCAGCACCCATCCCTTGGTGCTCCTCGCGAGCTTCAGGGCTTCGGGCGGCAGCGCGTTGCTGACGTGCTCGGCGGGCTTCACCTCGGGCTCGCCGATGTCCTCGCAAAGAACCGGCCGGCCCTGGACGACGGGCCAGCTCCTCCAGCCGTCCACGGTCACCAGTGCGCCGCTTGCCGCGTCGGCCGTGAGCTTGAGTCCCGTCTTCGGACAGCGAAGTATCGGCAGCAGCGTCTGGAGCCGCGACTTCGCGCCGTCGTCGCCGAGAGCCACCTGCAGGGCCGGCGGCTTGCGCGCAAGCCGCTCGTCGATCAGCGAAACCCAGGGGTGCTGGGCCTTGAAGTTCTCGATCAGCCGGCGGTAGTTCTCTGGAACCGTGGTCTCGGCCTTGATCATCGAGCCCGCATGCACGCGGTAGTCCGCGAGCGTTTGCGGCTCCCGCACGCCGCGCTGGCCCTGCTCTGCGAGCCGGCACCAGAAGTCGAAGTCCTCCCAGCCGTGGCGAACATGGTTGTAGCCGCCGACGATCGCCCACGCCTCCTTCGAGACCAGCGCCATCGCATCGATGTAGTTGCCGGCCACGAAGCGCTGCGGCTCGTAGCGGGCGTCGCCGAGCATCGCGCTGGACGCGCCGAAATGCTGGATGGTCGGGTAGGCGAAGGCCACGCGTTCGGTGCGGATGGCGCGGCGCAGCTCCTCGCAGCATTTCGGCCGCAGCCGGTTGTCCGCATCCAGCGGCAGCACGTACGGACTGTCCGCAAGGTTGAAGCCGGCATTGCGAGTCAGCCCCAGGCCGCAGTTCGACGCATGCTGGGCGACCACCACGCGGTTGAAGCGCCTGGCGTGCTGCCGAGCCCATGCCAGTGCGGTGTTCAGCGAATCGTCGGTCGAGCAGTCGTCCACCACCACCAGGTCCAGCACCGCGAGCGTCTGGGCGCGCACGGATTCCAGCGCCTCGACGATGAACTGCTCGTAGTTGTAAAGCGGAATGACGACCGAGACTTCGGCGATCTCGCCCTCGTCGGCCCTGTGTTCGAACAGCACTTGCAACGGCATCAGGCTGGGGCGGCGGATCGGCGCCGAGCGAATGCGCGCATCGAGCGCAAAGCCGCGCGCGGCCAGTGCGTCGCCCTGCAGCTGATCGAGCACGCGGCCGAACTGCGCGGCGCGCTGCAGCGGGCCGTATGAGGCCATGGCATGCAGAAACGCGGCCGAGCCGATGCGGGCCCTGAGCGCGGGGTCCGCCGCAAGCGTCGAAAGGTAGTGGTACCAGTCGTCGGCGGTGGTGGCCAGGAAGCCCGAGACGCCGTGCTCGATCGTCCGCCTGAACGGGCCGGTCGGCGAAGCGATGGTGGGAACGTCGACCAGCGCGGCTTCGAAGAACTTCAGCTCGCTCTTGGCCTCGCAGAACGGGTTGCCGAACTCCAGCGGCGCGATGTTGATGTCGAAGCGCGCAATTTCGCGCGGCAGGGTTTCCAGGGTCTGGAAGGGCCGCCATTCGATGCGGTGCTCCAGGCCGGCCATCGCGGGGTATTCCTCCACGTCGACCAGGCGCATGCCCGATTCGGTCTGGAAAAGCACGAGGCGGCACAGTTCGTTTTCGCGCAGCACGCGCGCAATCGCCTCGATGGCCAGGCCCAGGTCGCGCTGGTGCGTGCGCGATCCGCCGGCATAGCCGATGCGCACCAGGTTGTCGGGCCGCGCGCTGCGCCATTGCGTTGCGCTCTGCCTGGAGAGCTCGAAGGTCTGGTCGTCGAAGCCGTTGAACAGCACATGGGTGGCCTTGCCCGCCCAGCGCATGTGGTAGGCCAGCTCCTGCGTGCTGGCAATGCACACGTCGGCCGCGAGCATCGCCCTGCGCACGCTTGCAAAAAGCGCTCGCACCCCTTCTTCCGGATGGGCGTTGGACCGGATGCCGTCGATCACCTTGGTGTCGGCCAGGTCGGGCTCGATCATCAGGTCGTCGATGTCGAACACCACCTTCTTGCCTTGCGCATGCATCAGCGCGATGGCTTTTTCGAGCACCGGGCTCCACTGGGTGCGCCAGAGAATCATCACGTCGTTCCGCGAGGTCAGGTCGAGCCGCGCTTCGAGCTGGTCCTGCGGGACCCACTCCGCCGGAACGCCGTTCATCCGTGCCGCTTCGATGTAGCGCGCAACCCGGTACAGATGGCCGGGCGTATCGGCCTCGCCGGACACGTAGAAGATCGAGAAGACCCGGCTCGGCAGCGGGGGAATGGGTGGCGGCTCCGTGTCGTCGCTGCCGAGCAGGCCGGCGCGCCGGCCCTCCCGCGCGCCGACCAGCATGTAGTGAAGCAGCGGGTTGAAGCCCGCCGCATCGGCGTAGCGCGCCGCATATTCAGCGCCGCTGAACCAGGGGCCGGGCTGGCGCCCTTCGGCCGCGCCGTGGGTGACGTAGTGCTCCGCGGGGTCCGTGCCGGCCGATGCGACGTCCGGGTAGGTCTTCAGGTACCACTCCCGGTCGAAGTAGGGCGAGAAACGCACGGTCTCCACCGCGCCCAGGTCCACGGGCTTGCCGGCAAGGCGCCGGGCAAGCAGCCGCAGGCGCCTGCGCAGCTTGGCCTTGACGCTCAGGGAGGGGTCGACCCGCAGACGCGTGAAGCGCTCCATCAGCGATTCGACCCGGTCGTCGGCATGGCCTTTCCATGCCAGCGCGGTGCGCTGCTGCAGGCTCTTGGCTTCGCTGGTCTCCTTCAGGTCGTCTCGGGCCTTGTTCAGGTCGGTGGCCAACTGCGCCACGACGTTCCGAAGCTCGGCCACGCGCCGGTTCGCCTGCTCGTGGGCGAAGCCGGTTGCGCGGGCGGCAGCTTCGGCCTGGGCGGCCTTCGCCTGCGCATCGCTGGCCTGCCTGTTCAGGTCTGCCAGCTGGGCGGCCTTCTGGGCCACCTCCTGGGACAGGGCGTTCACCTGGCCTTCGGCGCTGGCGCGGGCCTCGGCCTCGGCCGCGCGGGCGGCCGCCACCTGGGCCAGCTCGGCTTCCACCGGCGCGCGCTGGGCATGGGCCTCGTGGATGCGCTGATGCAGGTCGGCCGAACCGAGTTGTTCGCGCGTGGTGACGAACCAGCGCGTTCCCAGGTGCGAGAAGCGCGCCCTGGCGGCATCCGCGCGCTCGGGTTCGAGGTTGCACAGCGCCATGGCGGCGGCCGGCGCGCGGTCCCCCACGGCCAGCACGCCGAGCCCATGGCCGTGCAGGAACTCGAAGGAGGGATAGTGCCGCGCCTGTTCGGCAAAGAACCGGAACACGCCGAAATTGCCGCTTCGCACATTGGTGTCGTGGAACAGCACCACGGCCTTGTCCGACAGCTTGGGAAGCCAGGTTTCGAAGTCGTGCTTGACCGCCTCGTAGGTATGGAAGCCGTCGATGTGCAGCAGATCGATGGAGCCGTCGGCGAAGTACGGCAAGGCATCGTCGAAGGTGGACTTCAGCAGCTCGGAGAAGGCGCTGAAGTGCTTGTCGTGGAAGTCGCGAAGCTCGTAATAGACCTGGGAATCGAAATGCCCCGCATGCTCGTCTCCGGCCCAGGTGTCCACGGCGTAGCAGCGCGTGGCCGACTTGAGCCGCGCGACGGCCTCGCAGAACGCCGCATACGACACGCCGTTGTGCGTGCCCAGTTCCACCAGCAGGCCTGGCTTGCAGGCGGCCACGATCCAGAACGCGAATGGCGTGTGCGTCCACCAGGCGCTCGCCTTGCCGAGCAGGTGCGGCGTCCAGAAGATCGGATCGAGCACCGGGTGCGTCAGCACGTCGAGCGATTTGTCGACCGTCGGAAGGATAAGTGTGGGTTCTTTCATTTGTATTCCTGCCCGGACGAGTCCGGGCCTCCGCTAGAAAGTCGATGAAACCGCGGCGCCCGGTTCAGCGCGCGAGCTGCCAGGGCTGGCCGGCGTTGTGGGCCAGGTGCGCGCCGGTGAGCCAGTCCAGCTGGACATTCGGGTTGTGATAGGGGTCGTGCTCGAAGCGATCGATCCACTTGGTGCTGGCGTGCGCCTGCTCGCGCTCTGCCCGCCGCTGCTTTTCTTCGGACACATGGTCGTGCCCGCGCGAGGCGCTCTCGAGGTGCAGCAGGGACGCGAACGGCGTGCAGATGTTGCGGTAGCCCGCATCGTTCACCTTCAGGCACAGGTCGATGTCGTTGTAGGCCACCGGCAGGTGCTCGCCGTCGAAGCCGCCCACCTGCTCGAACACCGAGCGCCGAACCGCCAGGCAGGCGCCCGTGACCGCCAGGTAGTCGCGCGTGCCGGCGAGCCGCCCGTCCAGGCCGGTGTCGGTGGCGCCGTCGGTGCGGCAGACATGCATCGCCAGCGGGCCGCGCTGCAGCATGACGCCGGCGTGCTGGACCGTGCCGTCGCCGTACAGGAGCTTGGCGCCCACGCAGCCGATGTCCGGCCGCATGGCTTCGCCGACCATCTCCCTGAGCCATCCGCCATCGAGGATCTCGATGTCGTTGTTCAGGAAGAGCAGCACCTCGCCGGTCGAGGCTTGCACGCCCACGTTGTTGATGGCCGAGAAATTGAACGGGCCGGGAACGCGCAGCACGCTGACGCGAGGGTCCGCACGCAGCTCGGCGAACAGCGACAGGGTTGCCGGCTCGACGCTGTCGTTGTCGAGGACGAGGACTTCGAAATCCGGGTAGTCGGTCTTGCGCAGCAGGCCGTCCAGGCAGGTCCTCACCAGATTGGCGCGGTCGCGCGTCGGCACGAGCACGCTGACCCGTGGCGCGGGGCTGGGCAGCGGGCGGCGCACATGGTTGACGAACTCCGCGATCGGCGAGGGCAGCACCTCGGCCGCCACGCCCGTCTGCCGGAACGCCGCTTCAGCCGCCACCCGCCGGGCCACCGCCGCATAGGCCTCGACGGCTTGCCGGGTGTCTCCCGCATCCATCACCGGCGGGACCTGCCGGTGATACAGCACCGAGGGAATATGGCGCACCTGGCTGCAGGGCAGCGGCATGGCCACCCTGCAGTGCAGGTCGTAGCCGGCGGCCGGCTCGAATTCGGCGCGAAAGCCTCCGGCCGCCAGCACGTTGGCGCGCTTCATCACGCACAGGCCGTCGAGCAGGTCGAAGCCGAGCTGCGCCTCCGGATCCCATGCCGACTTGAAGCGCGGCTTGCATCGTGTCCCGTCCTGGGCGATCCAGTCTTCGTCCGCATAGACGACGGCCGCATCGGGCCACTTCGCGAGCGTGAGCTGGATCGACGAAACGGCCTGCGCGGCGAGCCGGTCGCCCGCGAGGATCACGCCGAACCAGGGCTCGGCCGTGTGTTCGAGCGCGAGCTGCTGCAGTTCGAGCCGGCTCGCCGGCGCGCTCGCGGCCACCAGCCGCACGTGAATCGAATCGCGGACGAACAGGAGCAACTGGCCGACCGCTTCGGCGCGTGAAGGGCTGCATGTCACCACCACGTCGAAGCGCTGGCACAGCTGTGCGCAGAGCGAAGCCAGCGTGTTGCGCAATGCCTCGTCGCTGCCGCTGTCCGCGATCGCGAAGGTCAAGCCGTCGCGGTACGGAAGATTCTTCAGCGCCAGTTGAAGCGCTGGCTGTTCTGCCTCGTGGCGGGATGCTTCTGCGTGTGTCCACGCACGGTAGGCGGCATCGGTGAACGGCGAGAACCGGCACGCCGCGGCCCATTGGGCGTATCGCGCTTGATCGATAGGCAAATCATTCCCCCTACTCTGCAAGAGATGGCACAACCCCTGGGGCTTGCCGGCATGCAGAGCCCCCCATCAATTCAGAATAGCGACGCGAAAGATCGGTTGGGTAACAATCGGCTTAACATTTGTTGCCGACAGGTTCCAGCGTGTGCATTCGTTACATGCCCCAGAAAGCATCTGGGAGCTTCTTTCCGGAGGCGCAGCCGGGAGCGGTCAGCAAGTGGTCAGTGACCTTTCGTATCCGTTCGGATTGCCCTGCTGCCAGCGCCAGCTGTCGGCGCACATCTGGTCGAGCCCGCGGTGCGCGCGCCAGCCCAGCGTGGCCTCTGCCAGCGACGGGTCGCCCCAGTACGCGGGCACATCGCCGGGCCGGCGCGGGCCGATCTCGCAAGGCAGCGCCCGCCCGCTCGCGCGCTCGAACGCACGCACCACGTCGAGCACGGAGGCGCCGCGGCCCGTGCCGAGGTTCAGCGTGACCAGGCCCGCATGGCCCTGCGCATGCCGCAGGGCCGCCACGTGCCCTTCGGCCAGGTCCATCACATGCACGTAGTCGCGCACGCCGGTGCCGTCGGGCGTGGGATAGTCGTTGCCGTGGATCAGCAGCTTGTCGCGCTGGCCCACGGCCACCTGGCACACGAAGGGCATCAGGTTGTTCGGCTTGCCCTGCGGGTGTTCGCCGATGAGCCCGCTTTCATGGGCGCCCACGGGGTTGAAGTAGCGCAGCAGCGCAATGCGCCAGCCGGGCTGGGCGTGCTGCAGGTCGGCCAGCGCTTCTTCCACCATGCGCTTGGAGCGGCCATAGGGGTTGGCCGGCCTGCAGGGCGCGTCCTCCGGAATGGGCGAGTGGTCGGGCTCGCCGTACACGGTGGCGGACGACGAGAAGATCAGTGTCCGCACGCCCGCCTGCTGCATGGCCGAGGCGAGCACGAGGCTGCCGTGCACGTTGTTGTCGTAGTAGGTGAGCGGGTCGGCCACCGAATCGCCCACCGCCTTGAGGCCCGCGAAATGAATCACGGCGGAAAAGTTCTCTTCGCCCAGCACGCGGTCGAGCAGGGCCCGGTCGCGCACGTCGCCTTCGATCAGCCGCGGAGCGCTGCCGGTGATCTGCCGCAACCGCTCCAATACCCGGATGTCGCTGTTGCCCAGATTGTCGAGAATCACCGGTGTGTATCCGGCGGTGGCCAGCGCGACGCAGGTGTGGCTGCCAATGAAACCTGCGCCACCCGTCACCAGAACGCTTGTTGAGGCCATGAGAACTTTTGCTTGGTTGAATGGGCTGATTCTGTACGAGCTTTCCCGGGGCTGGTTTGCGCGCGCTCACTGCGCGGCCCTGTGCGAGAATCAATTGATTACATCTTTGCACGCGCTGCCATGCAGAACGAAGAGACAAGCTATCCCGGCATAGAAACCCAGACCGAAACGTTGACGCCCGTCGCGCCGGTCCGAAAACGCCCCAAGCCCGGGGAGCGGCGCGTGCAGATCCTGCAGGCGCTGGCCGCCATGCTCGAACAACCCGGCGCCGAGCGGGTAACGACCGCGGCATTGGCTGCGCGGCTCGACGTCAGCGAGGCCGCGCTCTACCGCCACTTTGCGAGCAAGGCGCAGATGTTCGAGGGCCTGATCGACTTCATCGAGCAGAGCGTCTTCACGCTGGTGAACCAGATCCTCGAGCGCGAAGGTGCGACGGGGGCCCAGCAGGCCGCAAAAATTCTCACGCTGCTGGTGCAGTTTGCCGAGCGCAACCCCGGCATGACGCGCGTCATGGTGGGCGACGCGCTGGTGTTCGAGAACGAGCGGCTCCAGCAGCGCATGAACCAGTTCTTCGACAAGATCGAAGCCACCCTGCGCCAGGTGCTGCGCGGAGCGGCCGCCGCAGACGGCTCGGCCACCCCGAGCGTGGATGCGCAGGTGCGCGCCGCCGCGCTCACGGCCTTCGTGGTCGGCCAGCTGCAGCGCTTCACGCGCTCGGGCTTCCGCCGCGCGCCTTCGGAACACCTCGAAGCCACGATCGCGCTGATCGTCTAGGTCGGCCGCCTCCTATCGAGGCGATAGCTCAATGCGATGCGGCAAGGCTGCATCCATTGAGCACCCCGAGGACACCTCGTGCAGGCCGGCGACCTCTATCGCCTGATGGACGAGGAAGTGAGCGTGCAGGTCGGCAAGCCGGCGCACGACGCGAGCCGCAGCTGAGGATCCGCGGTGGCGATGGGGTATCCAGGGTAGGCGCCGCGCTCGACTTGCTTCATGGCGAAGCGTAGGATCAGCGCCCCCTTGCCGCTGAGTCGCGGCGACAAGCCTGTGTTCGTGTAGCTTCTGAACGGAGGTTCGTATGAGCTATCACCTGGAAGGTCGCCTGCTCGAAGTTTGCAACTGCAATGTCCTGTGTCCCTGCTGGATCGGCGAGGACCCGGACAACGGCACATGCGACACCATCGTCGCGTGGCGCATCGACAAGGGAACGATCGACGGCATCGACGTGGGTGGCAACACCATCGCGGCCGTGGCGCACGTGCCCGGAAACATCCTCGAAGGCAACTGGACGGCGGCGATCTTCGTCGACGACAACGCCTCCAAGGAACAGGAAGAGGCGCTGCTCAAGGTCTACACCGGACAGGCCGGCGGGCCGATCGCCGATCTGGCCGCTCTCATCGGCCAGGTGGTGTCGGTCGAGCGGGCGCCCATCCGCTTCACCGTGAACGAAGGCAAGGGCGAACTGGAGATCGGCACCAACTACTACGCCGAACTCGAGCCCTACCGCGGCGCCACCGGCGGCCAGACCACGCTTTCGGATACCGTGTTCTCCACGGTGCCGGGCGCGCCGGTGTTCGTCGGCAAGGCCCCCACCTACCGCTCGAAGAACGCCGCGCTCGGTATCGATCTCGACATCAAGAACCACAACGCCCTGCAGAGCACCTTCGTCTTCGATTCATGAGCGCCGCGCCGGGCCGCCCCATGCAAGCTCGCACCGCAGTGCGAAGCACGGAGGTTGCCCAATGAACCCGACGGCCGGCTCGCTGCCGCGCAACGCCGTGCGTCACCGCCGCGTGTTCGTGCCGGTTCTTGCCGCGCTGGCCGCGCTCGCGTGGGTGGCGTTGTGGGCCTGGGCGCGCAGCCCTTACGGGCGCTATCTCGAACACGGCGACTGGACCGCCTCGGGGCCGGCCGCGTTCCTGTGCCAGGCCATTCCCGCCGGCGACGTGATCGTGCCTGCGGTGCTCTACGCCTCTTCGTGGATCCTCATGACGGCGGCCATGATGCTGCCCACCACGCTGCCGCTGTTCAACGCCTTCGACCGATTGACCGCCGGGCGAGCGGACCACGCACGCCTGCTCGTGCTGCTGGGGCTCGGCTACATGGCCGTGTGGGGAGCCTTCGGGCTGCTGGCGCACGGGCTCCACAGCGCGGTGCTGGCGCTGCTCGCCAGTGCGCCCACGCTGGCCTGGCACGGCTGGGTGATCGGCGCCGCGACCATCGCGCTGGCGGGCGCCTTCCAGTTCAGCAGCCTCAAGCACCGCTGTCTGGAAAAGTGCCGCACGCCGCTCAGCTTCGTCATCGAGCACTGGCGCGGCCACGCGCAGGCCCGCCAGGCCTTGGCGCTGGGCATGCACCATGGCCTGTTCTGCGTCGGCTGCTGCTGGGCGCTGATGCTGCTGATGTTCGCGCTCGGCACCGGCAGCCTGGGCTGGATGCTGCTGTTGGCCGCCGTCATGGCGCTGGAAAAGAACGTGCCCTGGGGCCATCGGCTGAGCGCGCCGCTCGGGTTCGCGCTCCTGGGCTGGGCCGTCTTCATGGTGGCGGCGCATGTCTGAAGCCGTGTCCGAAGCGCGCCGCGCGCCGTCCATCCTGCAGACCGTCGCCCTCACCGCGGTGGCCATGGTCGCGTTCGCGGCCAATTCGCTCCTGTGCAGGCTGGCGTTGCAGCAACGGGGCATCGATCCGGCCAGTTTCGGCAGCATCCGGCTGGTTTCCGGTGCGATCACGCTCGCACTCGTGCTGCGGTTCAGGGCGCAGCCTTCTTCTTCGTCCGGCCATGCCGACTGGCTCGCCGCCGCCATGCTGTTCGCCTATGTGGCGTTCTTTTCTTTCGCTTACCTCAGCCTGTCTGCGGGCACGGGAGCGCTGATCCTGTTCGGTGCGGTTCAGCTCACGATGCTGGGCGCAGGGCTGGGCTCGGGCGAGCGCTTCGGGCCCGTGGCAGGGATCGGCTTCGTGCTGGCGGCGGGCGGGCTCGTCTACCTGGTGCTGCCGGGCGTCGCCGCGCCGCCGCTCCTGGGCGCCGTGCTGATGGCCATCGCCGGCGTGGCCTGGGGCGTGTATTCGCTGCGCGGCCGCGGCGTGCCCGATCCGCTGGCCGCCACGGGCCGCAACTTCATGCGGGCCGTACCGCTGGCCCTGGTCCTCAGCCTCGCCTTCGTGATGCGCGCGCATGCGGACGCGACCGGCGTCGCGCTGGCCGTGGCCTCCGGCGCATTGACCTCGGGTCTTGGCTATGTCGTCTGGTATGCGGCGCTGGCGCGTCTTTCGGCCATGCAGGCGGCCACCGTGCAGCTGTCGGTGCCGCTGCTGGCGGCGTTCGGCGGCGTGCTGCTGCTGTCGGAGGCGATCACGCCGCGGCTGGCCGCCGCGTCGGTGGCCATTCTGGGCGGCATTGCGATCGTGCTGAGCCAGAAGTCGCGCAAGGCGCGCCGCTGAGCGCCTGAGCTGCTAGGCGGCGGCAATCGCCACGCCCACCTTGGCTCCGGCCGCAACGATCTCGCCCCACGTCGCATCGTCCAGCCAGATGCCGTCGCGCTCGCGCGCCACGCGTGCGGCGCGCTCCGGTTCGCCGGCGATCTGCACCTGGTCGAAGCCGGCGCCCGGCGGGCTCTGGCGCAGCCAGTCGACGAAGGCCGTCGCTTCCTGCGCGAAGCTGGCCTGGGTTCCAAGCTTGGCAGGGTCGATCAGGATCGTCAGCATGCCGTTGAGCACCGTGCGCGCCGTGTCGGCCGGGCGGTGCCAGGTGCCGCCGCCGGTGAGCGCGCCGCCCAGCAGCTCGCAAGCCATCGCCATGCCGTAGCCCTTGTGCTCGCCGAAGGTCATGAGCGCGCCGAACAGGCCGTTGGCCTGCGGCACCACCACCACGCCGGGGTCGTTGGTGGGCGCGCCGCGCTCGTCGATCAGGTAGCCGTCGGGCACGCGTTCGCCCTTGTTGTGGGCGACGCGCATCTTTCCCTGGGCCACGCGGCTGGTCGCAAAGTCGAGCAGGAAGGGCTCGGCGCCCGCCAGCGGAATGCCGATGCAGCACGGGTTGGTGCCGAAGCGCCCGTCGCCCCCGCCCCACGGCGCCACCACGGGCCGCGTCAGCACGTTGACGAAGTGCATCGAGACCAGGCCCTCGGCCGTCGCCATTTCGGCGAAATGGCCAATGCGGCCCAGGTGGTGCGCATTCGCGAGCGTGAAGATGCAGCTGCCGTGCTGCTTCGCCCGCTCGATGCCGAGCGCCATCGCCTGCACGCCGACGATCTGGCCGTAGCCATGCTGGCCGTCGAGCGCGAGCAGCGTGCCGATGTCGGCATTGATCTTGACCGCGGCATTGGGCACGAGCCCGCCTTCGGCCACCGCGTCCACATAGCGCGGCAGCATGCCCACGCCGTGCGAATCATGGCCGCTCAGGTTGGCCAGCACCAGGTTGGCGGCCACCTGCGCGGCTTCGGCCGGCGTGCTGCCGGCGGCTTCGAGGATATTGGCGCATTGCGACCGCAGAACAGAGGAGGAAAGGGTTTGAGGCATAGGTTCCTTACATGACTGCGCCGACTTGCCACGGCACGAATTCGTTCTGGCCGTAGCCATGTTTCTCGCTCTTCGAGGGTTCGCCAGATGCAGTGGCCAAGACCAGTTCGAAGATCCGCTGGCCCATCTCCTGGATCGACGACGTGCCATCCACGATCTCGCCGCAGTTGATGTCCATGTCCTCTTCCTGCCGCTGCCACAGCGCCGAGTTGGTCGCGAGCTTGAGCGAAGGAGAGGGCGCGCAGCCGTAGGCCGAGCCGCGGCCGGTCGTGAAGCAGATGACATTGGCGCCGCCCGCGACCTGTCCGGTGGCGCTCACGGGGTCGTAGCCCGGCGTGTCCATGTAGACGAAGCCGTGCGCCGTGACCGGTTCGGCGTATTCGTACACCGCCTCGAGGTTGCTCGTGCCGCCCTTGGCCACGGCACCGAGCGACTTCTCGAGAATGGTCGTGAGGCCGCCCGCCTTGTTGCCCGGCGAGGGGTTGTTGTTCATCTCGCCTTCGTTGATCTCGGTGTAGTGCTCCCACCATTTGATGCGGTCCACCAGCTTCTGGCCGACCTCGCGCTTGACGGCGCGGCGCGTGAGCAGGTGCTCGGCGCCATAGACCTCGGGCGTTTCGCTGAGGATGGCCGTGCCGCCATGCGCCACCAGCAGGTCGACCGCCGCACCGAGGGCAGGGTTGGCGCTGATGCCGGAGTACCCGTCCGAGCCGCCGCACTGCAGCCCGATCGTGATGTGCGCCGCGCTGCAGGGTTCGCGCTTGACCGCATTGGCGCGCGGCAGCATCTCGTTGATCAGCGCAATGCCCTTCTCGACCGTCTTGCGCGTGCCGCCGGTGTCCTGGATGTTGAAGGTGCGGAAGTTCTCGCCTTCGGCCAGGTGGCCGGTCGCGAGCCAGGCATTGATCTGGTTCGCCTCGCACCCGAGGCCCACCACCAGCACGCCCGCGAAGTTCGGGTGCGTGGCATAGCCCGTGAGCGTGCGCTCCAGGATCTGCATGCCCATGCCTTGCGTGTCCATGCCGCAACCCGTGCCGTGCGTGAGGGCCACGATGCCGTCGACGTTCGGGTAGCCGGCCAGCGCCGGCGGGTTGGTCTTGCGCGAGAAGTGGTCCGCAATGGCGCGCGCCGCGGTGGCCGAGCAGTTCACGCTCGTGAGCACGCCGATGTAGTTGCGCGTGGCCACGCGGCCGTCGGCCCGCTTGATGCCCATGAAGGTGGCCTCGCGCTTCGCGGGCGCGGGCTTCACATCGGCGCCGAAGGCGTAGTCGCGTTCGAAATCTCCCTTGTCGGGGCCCATGTCGAGGTTGTGCGTGTGCACATGCTCGCCGGCCGCAATCGGCTTGCTCGCGAAGCCGATGATCTGGTTGTAGCGGCGCACCGGCTCGCCAACGGCAATGGCGTGCGTCGCCACCTTGTGCCCGGCGGGAATCAGGCCGCGCACGGCAAAGTCTTCGACCTTGGCGCCGCCGACCAGCTGGCTGCGCGCGATCACGACATCGTCGGCCGGATGCAGGCGAATGAAAGGATTCATCGTGGAACTCGTGTTGTGTTGGGAATCAGAAGAACATTTTCGGGAGCCAGAGTACCAATGAAGGTACATAGGTGATCACCACCAGCGCCAGCAGCAGCGGAATGAGCCACGGCAGGATCGCCATGGTCGTGCGCTCGAAGCTCAGGCCCGCCACGCGCGCCAGCACGAACAGCACCATGCCCATCGGCGGATGCAGCAGGCCGATCATCAGGTTCAGCACCATCACCAGGCCGAAGTGGATCGGGTCCACGCCCAGCTGCGTGGCAATCGGCAGCAGGATCGGAACCAGGATGGTGATGGCGGCCGTGGGCTCCAGGAAGCAGCCCACGAACAGCATCAGCAGGTTGGCCAGCAGCAGGAACACCCAGGCTTCCTTGGTGAAGCCCAGCACCCAGCTTGCGATGTCGGTGGTCACGCCGGTGGCGGTGAGCATCCAGCCGAAGATCGACGCGGCCGCCACGATGAACAGCACGGTGGAGGTGGTCTCGATGGTGTCGAGGCAGACCTTGACGAACATCTTCCACGACAAGGTCTTGTACCAGCCGAAGCCCAGGATCATTGCCCACACGCAGGCGGCAATCGCGCCCTCGGTGGGCGTGAACAGGCCCGTGCTCATGCCGCCGATCAGCAGCACCGGCGTCATGATGGGCAGCAGCGCCTCGAAGCGGAAGATGCGGTCCAGCACGAACAGCGACGCCAGCCCCGCAAACACCGTGAGCTGCGGCGGCGTGCCCAGCCTGGCCACCAGCAGCCACATCAGCAGCGGCCAGGCGATCACCACGGCGAGCTCGCACATGGCCTTGACGAAGCGCGTGCTCGAGAACTTGACGTCGCCGCCCCAGCCGTTGCGGTGCGCGAAGTAGGCCACCGTGAGCATCATCAGAATGGCCAGCAGCGCTCCGGGCAAGATGCCCGCGAGGAACAGCGCCCCCACCGAGACGTTGGCCATCATCCCGTAGATCACGAACGGCAGGCTGGGCGGAATGATCGGGCCCAGCGTGGCCGAGGCGGCGGTCACGCCCACCGCGAATTCGGTCGAGTAGCCATGCTCCTTCATCGCCTTGATCTCGATGGTGCCCAGGCCCGCGGCATCGGCAATGGCGGTGCCGCTCATGCCCGCGAAGATCACCGATCCGAGCACGTTCACATGGCCCAGCCCGCCCTTGAGCCAGCCCACCAGCGCGAGCGCGAAGTTGTAGATGCGGGTGGTGATGCCCGCGTTGTTCATCAGGTTGCCGGCCAGGATGAAGAAGGGCACCGCGAGCAGCGGAAAGCTGTCGATGCCGCTCACCATGCGGTGGATGACGACGAAGGGCGGCAGGCTGCCGCTCACCACGATGTAGGCCAGCGAGGCGCCGGCCATGGCCACGGCCACCGGAATGCCGCCCGCCATGAAGATCAGGAAGAATATTTTCAGCATGCAGATGTTCTCGGAGGCTCAGCGGTCGGCGAGAGTGGATTCGGGGCGCTCGAGCACGCTGTAGCCGCGCTTCCAGTGAACGCGCGCCACCTGGACCGAGCGCCAGGTCATCGCGGCGAAGCCGAACAGGCACAGGCCGTAGACGATGTTCATGGGGGCATCGACGATGGTCATGCGCGTGGTGTTGCCGATCTTCAGCATCATCTGCACCGTCATGACCACGGCCGCGGCAAAGAAGGCGGTGCGCAGCACGTCGACCGCGCGCGACACCCAGCGGCCGATGGCCGCCGGCATGTGGCGGTAGAAGAAGTCGACCTGGATCTGGCTGTTCTTCGCCACGCCGACGGCCGCGCCGATGAAGACCACGGCGATCAGCATGTAGCGCGCCACCTCCTCGGTCCATGCGGCCGAGTCGTTCATCACATAGCGCGTGACGAACTGGTAGAACACCGTGAGCGCGAGCATCCAGAAGATCGCGAGCGAGATCCAGCCTTCGGCAATGGTGTGGGAAAGGTCGACGGCCTCGTCTTCCGCGTGGAAGTGGCCTTCGTCGTCGATGATCTTTTCGTCGTGCATGGTGTTGTCCCCTCTCCCGGAGGGAGAGGGAGAAAGAGAGTGCTTACTTGATCGCGGTAATCCGGTCGTAGTCCTGCTGGCGGTAGCCGTGGTCGGTCGGCTTGGTGTTCTTCAGCACCGCTTCGCGGAATGCGGCTTTGTCCACCGTGATCACGTTGTTGCCCCGCTTCTTGAACTCTTCGGTCAAGCGGGCTTCCGAGGCGATGATGTCGCGGCCGGTTTTCTCGGCGGCTTCCTGCATCACCTCGGTGAAGATCTTCTTCTCGTCGGCCGAGAGCTTGCCCCACAGCGGGCCGGAAACCACGGTCAGCAGCGAGTCGATGATGTGGCCCGTGAGCGAGATGTTCTTCTGCACCTCGAAGAACTTCTTGGCCTCGATGGTGGGCAGTGGGTTCTCCTGCGCATCGACCGTGTTGTTCTGCAGCGCCAGATAGACCTCGGCAAAAGCGATGGGCGTGGCATTGGCGCCCAGCGCCTTCGGGAAGGCCAGGTAGGCGGGTGCGTCGGGCACGCGGATCTTCAGGCCCTTCATGTCTTCGGGCTTGGTCACCGGCCTGGCGGCGCTCGATGTGACATGGCGCGCGCCGTAGTAGTTGAGCGCGGTGATGTGGTTGCCGCTCTTTTCGTCGTAGCCCTTGGCAAGCTCCTGGAACACATCGCTCTTGGCGTACTTCAGCAGATGCTCCGCATCGCGGAAGATGAACGGAAAGTAGGTCACGGCCAGCGGCTTGTAGGTGTTGCCCGCAAAGCTGGCGCCGGTCAGCACGATGTCGACAGTGCCGAGCGTCAGGCCCTGGTTGATGTCCGACTCCTTGCCCAGGCTGGAAGCCGGAAACACCTGGATGTCGTACTTGCCGTTGGTGCGCTTCTTGATTTCTTCCGCGGCCCACACGGAGTACTTGTGGAATGGCTCGGAGGTTTCGTAGACGTGCGCCCACTTGAGCTTGGTCTGCGCACCGGCAATGCCGGCCGTGCCCAGCGCGATGGCCGCCAGGGCACAGGCGGCGATGGCTTTGAGGGTGTTGCGTTTGCTGTTCATCGGTGGGTCTCCGTTTTGGTGATGCGGTGAAGAAGTCGCTGGCGGTTCAGGACGAGGCTTTTTTTGCGCGGCGCCAGCTCGCGCTGAATCGCTGGTGCGAGTTGTCCATGTGGGCGTGCATGGCGGCGCGCGCGGCCTCGGCCTCGCGCGCGGCCACGGCGTCGCGGATGGCCTCGTGCTCGGCGATGGCCGAGCGCCAGGAGGCCACCGTTTCGAAGTAGCCGCCCAGGCGCGTGAAGATCGGGCCGTTGCGCGAATCCCAGAAGCTCTGCACCGTTTCCACCAGCACGGCGTTGCCGCTGGCATTGACGATGGCCACGTGGAATGCGCGGTCGCCTTCGAGCGGCAATATTTCGCGGTCGGCGAGCCCGCGCATCGTTTCGATGGCGCGGCTCATGGCGTCGATGTCCTTGCGCTTGCCGACGGTGGCCGCGATGGCCGCGGTTTCGCCCTCGATCACGCGGCGCGCGCGAATCAGCTCCAGCGGACCCCATTCGGTGGGTGCCACCGGCTTGCTCGCGCGGTGCGAGCGGTCCAGCACATACACGCCAGAACCGGTGCGGACCTCGACCCAGCCCTCGACCTCGAGCGCGATCAGCGCCTCGCGCACCGAGGGCCGGCTCACGCCGAACTGCTTGGCCAGGTCGCGCTCGGCCGGCAGCCGCGCGCCGGCCGCGAACTCGCCCTTGCCGATCAGCCCGCGGAGCTGGTCGGCAATCTGGCGATAGAGGCGCTGGGGTTCGACGGTCTGGAGCGGCACGGCGGCGGGTTTAAGGGTTGTCCTGAATTGGACAAGTGGTAAGGCCAATTCAGAATACGATCCGTACCGCGCCGTCGCCATCGGGCCAAACCCTGAACGCTGAACAGCCGGTGCTCCACTTTCCAAGGAGACATGCATGAGACTCAAGGGCAAGACCGCGCTCGTCACGGCGGCCGGACAAGGCATCGGCCACGCGAGCGTGCTCGCCATGGCTGCCGAAGGCGCGCAGGTGTGGGCGACCGACGTCAACGAGAAGCTGCTCGAGCGCTACGCCGGTGTCGCCAACGTGCGCACGGCCAGGCTCGACGTGCTCGACAAGGACGCGATCGGCGTCTTCTTCAAGAGTCTTCCCGCGCTCGACGTGCTGTTCAACTGCGCCGGCGTGGTGCACAACGGCACCGTGCTCGAGGCCACCGACAAGGACCTCGAATTCGCATTCGCGCTCAATGTGCGCGCGCAGTTCTGGACCATCCAGGCCGCGCTGCCCGGCATGCTGGCCGCAGGAAGCGGCAGCATCATCAACATGGCGAGCGTGTGCTCCAGCATGAAGGGCCTGCCCAACCGCTTCGTCTACGGCACCACCAAGGCCGCGGTGCTCGGCCTCACCAAGAGCGTGGCGGCCGACTTCGTGGCGCGCGGCATCCGCTGCAATGCCGTCTGCCCCGGCACGGTCGACACGCCTTCGCTCGGCGAGCGCATCAACGCCAACGAGGACCCCGAGGCGGCACGCAAGGCCTTCATCGCGCGC
Organism: Variovorax paradoxus; assembly: GCF_030815975.1. Taxonomy (NCBI): domain Bacteria; kingdom Pseudomonadati; phylum Pseudomonadota; class Betaproteobacteria; order Burkholderiales; family Comamonadaceae; genus Variovorax; species Variovorax paradoxus. The sequence continues at coordinate 1,161,262 of NZ_JAUSXL010000002.1, read as the reverse complement.
CAGCCCATGGGGCGGCTCGCGCAAGCCGAGGAAATCGCGCCCGTGGTGGTGTTCCTGGCCAGCGACGAATCGGTGTTCGCCACCGGCCAGGCCTTCACGGTGGACGGCGGCCTCACCATATGAACCAGCTCGATTTCGCCGGCCGCCACGCGGTGGTGACCGGCGGCGCGGCGGGACTGGGCTACGGCATTGCCGAGCGGCTGATCGCATCGGGCGGCAGCGTCACGCTCTGGGACCGCGACGAGGCCGCGGCCGCCAAGGCCGCAGCGGCACTGGGCCCCAAGGCCTTCGCGGTGAAGGTCGACGTGGCGCAGCAGTCTTCCGTGGCCAGCGCCATGGCGGCCACGCTGGCGCATTCGCCGCGCATCGATGCGCTGGTCAACAGCGCCGGCATCACCGGCCCCAACACCAGGCTCTGGGACTACCCGGTGGACGACTGGCGCCAGGTCATGGAGGTCAACATCAACGGCGTGTTCCTGTGCTGCCGCGAAGTGGTGGCGCAGATGCGAAGGCAAGGCTACGGCCGCATCGTCAACATCGCCTCGGTCGCGGGCAAGGAAGGCAACCCCAACGCCAGCGCCTACAGCGCGAGCAAGGCCGCGGTGATCGCGCTCACCAAGTCGCTTGGCAAGGAGCTGGCCGACACCGGCATCCGCGTCAACTGCGTGACGCCCGCGGCGGTGAAGACCGCCATCTTCGACCAGATGACACCGGAGCACATCGCGTTCATGCTCTCGAAAATACCGATGGGCCGCTTCGGCACGGTGGAGGAGGTGGCCGCGATGGTCGGCTGGCTCTGCACCGAGGATTGCTCGTTTTCCACCGGCGCCGTGTTCGACCTGTCCGGCGGCCGCTCCACTTACTAATCAGTCTCCCAAGGAAAGGACAACATGAAACTCGTTCGCTATGGCAACCCCGGCAAGGAAAAGCCCGGCCTCATCGACGACAACGGCCAGCTGCGCGACCTGAGCGCGCTGGTCAAGGACATCGGGCCCGAGCAGCTCGGCGACGCCGCGCTTGCCAAGCTGCGCAAGCACAAGGTCGACAAGCTGCCGCTGGTCAGGGGCAAGCCGCGCTTCGGCAGCCCGGTGGCCAACGTCGGCAAGTTCATTGCCATCGGCCTGAATTACGCCGACCATGCGGCCGAATCCGGCCTGCCGATTCCGAAGGAGCCGGTGGTCTTCATGAAGGCCACCAGCTGCATCCAGGGCCCGAACGATCCGGTCATGCTGCCGAAGAACTCGGTCAAGAGCGACTGGGAAGTCGAGCTCGGCGTGGTCATCGGCGCGCGCGCGCGCTATGTCTCGCAGAAGGACGCGCTCAACTTCGTGGCCGGCTACTGCGCCATCAACGACGTGAGCGAGCGCGAGTTCCAGATCGAGCGCGGCGGCACCTGGGACAAGGGCAAGGGCTGCGACACCTTCGGCCCCCTCGGCCCGTGGCTCGTGACGCGCGACGAAGTGCCCAATCCGCAGAAGCTGTCGATGTGGCTCGACCTCAACGGCAAGCGCATGCAGACCGGCAGTACCAAGACGATGATCTTCAGCATCGCCAAGATCGTGAGCTACCTGAGCCAGTTCATGACGCTCTTGCCCGGCGACGTCATCACCACCGGCACGCCGCCCGGCGTGGGCCTGGGCATGAAGCCGCCGCTCTACCTGAAGAAGGGCGACGTGATGACGCTGGGCATCGAGGGGCTGGGCGAACAGCGCCAGGAAGTGGTTCCGTTCAAGCTGTAAGCGGCAAGCGAGCAGCCACCAACGGCGCGGCGGGCGATGTCCCGGCGCGCCGTTTCTTTTTTGTGCCGCTGCGGTTTTAAATGTCCCATTGACAGAACATTGAAACTGCAAAAACATCAAAGGCATGTCGCAGATGCCTTTGCCGAAGTACCACCAGATCTACCTGGTTCTGCGTGAGCAGTTGCACGAAGGCCGTTTCGCGGAGGGGCTGCCCGGCGAGCTTGCGCTCATGGCGCAGTTCAACGTGGCGCGCGTCACGGTGCGGCGCGCACTCGAGCAGCTGTCTTCCGAAGGCCTGATCGCGCGCAACCCGGGGCGCCGCACGCGCGCGCTGCCGCCGCCCGCGGCAGCCGGTGAATCGCAGGGCACCAAGAGCATGGAGCGCGCCAATCTGCGCGGCCTGCTCGAGAACCTGGTGGCGATGGGCCTGCACACCTCGGTGAAAGTGATCGAGGTGGCCACCATCACGGCTTCCACCCAGGTGGCCGAGGCGCTGCAGCTGCAGTTGGGCGACCCGGTGCAGAAGGCGGTGCGCGTGCGTTCCACCAAGGAAGGCCCGCTCTCGCACATCACCACCTACGTGCCCGACACGATCGCGCGCCGCTTCGGCCGCCGCGAGTTGTCGAAGAAACCCATCCTCGTGCTGCTCGAGGAGTCGGGCGTCAAGGTGGGGCGCGCGCACCAGACCATTTCAGCTCGCCTGGCCGACAGCCTGATCGCGCAGCACCTCGACGTGTCGGTCGGCTCCGCGCTGCTCGCGGTGCGCCGCCTGATCTACGACGAGGACGAACGGCCCGTGCAGTGGCTGCATGGCCTCTATCGCCCCGATCGCTACACCTACGAAATGCAGCTCTCCCGCGTGGGCGGCATCGACGCGAAGGTGTGGGTCAGCAAAGACGTGTCAGCCCAGTTCAACTGAAGAGAAAAAGGAAAGCCCCATGCAGAACCGCCGCAGTTTCGTGTCGCAGTCCGCCGCCCTGGCGACCGCCGTCGCCTTCCCGCTCGTGGCCGGCGCGCAGCCCAAGGCCGTCAAGGTCGGCGTGCTGCATCCGGTCACCGGGGCGCTGGCCTACTCGGGCCAGCAGTGCCGGCTCGGCGCGCTGATGGCCATCGAGGACATCAACGCTGCCGGCGGCATCAAGTCGCTCGGCGGCGCGAAGCTCGAGGCCCTGCTGGGCGATGCGCAATCGCAGCCGCAGGCCGGCGCGGCCGAGGTCGAGAAGATGAACGAGGCTGGCGTCTCGGCCATCGTGGGCGCCTACGCCTCGGCCATCTGCCTGGCGACCACGCAGGCGGCGGCCAAGTACAACCTGCCGCACGTGGTCGACGTGGGCGTGGCCGACCAGATCGTCGAGCGCGGACTGAAGAACACCTTCCGCTTCGGCCCCGGCTACAAGAAGTCGACCGAGGTGGCCATGGCCAACCTGCTGGTGCTCAACAAGGCCGCGGGCAACCCGGCCAAGACGGTGATGATCATTCACGAGGAGTCGCTGTTCGGCGCCGGCACCGCGCAGCTGCTCTCGCGCGAACTGCCGGGCTACGGCTTCGAGGTGAAGGAGGTGGTGAAGCACGCCAACCCCACGCGCGATTTCAACAACATCGTGCTGCGCATGAAGTCGATCAACCCGGACATCGTGATCCCGGCCAACTACTACAACGAGTACGCGCTGCTGGTGCGCACCATGCAGCAGCAGAAGGTGGTGCCCAAGGCGATCTTCTCGGTGCTGGGCGGTGCCGCATCGAGCTACAAGTTCGTGAAGGAGTTTCCGGACGCGGCCAACGGCATCATCGACTGCAACCACTGTTCAACCCGAAGGACAAGCGCTCGCAGGAGCTGCGCAAGCGCGTGGAGGCCAAGGGTCAGTTCTTCAGCTACGAGGTCTTCATGACCTACACCTCGATGTGGCTGCTGGCCGATGCGCTGGAGCGCGCGAAGTCGGCCGAACGCGCGGCCATCGTCGACGCGCTGGAGAAGAGCACCTTCTCGAATCACATCATGCCGTACGGCCCCACGAAGTTCGTCAACGGACAGAACGAGGGCGCGCAGCCGTTGATGACGCAGGTGGTGAAGAACGACATCAAGGTGATCATTCCGCGCGACTACCGCGAGGTGGAACCTGTGTTTCCGCTCAGGGCATGAACTCCTTGTGCTTGAGTGTCGGGGGCGGTGACGATAAGCCCCCGTATTCCGCCGCTCGCCGATCAAGCATGGAGCCCGGTATGCGGTGCGGGTCGGGCGAACCCCTCTGCGCCGCCGAGGAGCGCAGCGTTTCGCGGATCAGGGCTCGCAGCTGTTTGAGCGAAGCGAGTTCTGCGAGACCCCGCGAAACGCGAGCACCGCAGGGCAGCCCGAAGGGCCGGCGCAGTGGGGTCGCACGGCCCGCACCGCATGCCGGGCGGACCTCACAAGGCGCACGAAACAAATGTTCGATCTAAGCATCCTCTTCCCCTCGATCCTGAACGGCCTCACGACAGGCGCCGTCTATGCCCTGATCGCGCTGGGACTCACCCTGATCTACGGCGTGCTCCACATCATCAACTTCGCACACGGTGCGAGCCTGATGCTGGCGCTGTACGCCGTCTACTTCCTCAAGGAGCGCTGGGGCATCGACCCCTACATGGCGCTGCCCATTGCCGTCATGGGCATGTTCGCGCTCGGCTACGCGTTGCAGCGCATCGTCATCAACCGCGCGGGCCACGGCAAGGACGAGAACATCCTGCTCGCCACGCTCGGCATCGCCATCGTCATGGAAAACCTCGCGCTGCTGTTCTTCAAGTCGGACACGCGCAGCATCGACACCGCCTATTCGCTCAGCACCGTCGCCATCGGCCCCGCGATGATCGCCGTGCCCAAGCTCGTGGCCTTCGCGGGGGCGCTCGCCGTCTCCGGCATCCTGTTCTGGATCATGGGCCGCACCGACCTCGGCCGCGCCATCCGCGCCGTCGCCAAGGAGAAGGAAGGCGCCAAGCTCATGGGCATCGACGTCGACCATGTCTATGCCATGAGCTTCGGCATCGGCCTGGCCTGCCTCGGCGCGGCGGCCTGCTTCCTGCTGCCGGCCTATTACGTCAACCCGCAGGTGGGCGGCGGCTTCGTGCTCGTGGCCTTCACCATCGTCGTGCTCGGCGGCATGGGCAGCTTCGTCGGTGCGCTCGTCGGCGGCTTCCTGGTCGGCGTGGTCGAGTCGCTCGGCGGGCTGTACCTTGGCGAATCGCTGGGGCAGATCGGCATCTTTGCGATCTTCATCGGCGTGGTGCTGTTCAGGCCCCAGGGCATGTTCGGAGCCAGGGCATGAGCAGCGCGCACAGACAACTCGCGGGCATCGCGCTCTTCGCGGTGCTGGCCGGCTGCGTGCCGCTCGTCACGAAGTCGGGCGTGACGCTGAACTTCGTGATGATGGCGCTCTACGCCACGCTCATCGCGCAGGCCTGGAACATCCTCGGCGGCTTCGGCGGCCAGTTCTCGTTCGGGCATGCGCTGTTCTTCGGCACGGGCGCGTACGTCCAGGCCATCGCGCAGCTGCAAGGCGGCATCAACGCCTGGGTCGCGCTGCCGCTGGCGGTGGCAGGCGCCGCGCTGGTCGGGCTCTTCGTCGGCGCGCTCAGCTTTCGCTACGGCCTCAAGGGCTCCTACTTCGCGCTCGTCACGCTGGCCTTCGCGGAGGTGTTCCGCATCCTCGCGCTGTCGGTCGACTTCACGGGCGGCGGCGTGGGCCTGATGGTGCCGCTACGCGAATCGGCGGCCAACCTGCAGTTCGCCTCGCGCGCCGGCTACCTGTGGGTGGTGCTGGCCATGGTGGTGCTGGCGCTGCTCGTCACCTGGTGGCTGCGCAACGGCCGCTTCGGCGCCTACCTGCAGGCCGTGCGCGACAACGAGGACGCAGCGCGCGCCGTGGGCGTGAACCCGTTTCGCGTCAAGCTCGCGGCCATCGGCCTCTCGGCCGCCTTCATGGGGGCGGCCGGCGCCTTCTACGTGCAGGTGTTCCAGTACATCGATGCCGGCATCGCCTACGGCCCGGCGGTGTCGGTCGAAGCGCTGGTGGCGGCCATCGTGGGCGGCATGGGCACGCTGTGGGGCCCGGTGCTGGGCGCGGTCGTGCTGCACCTGCTGTCGGACCTCACGCGCAACCTGTTCGGCGAGCTGCCGGGCATCAACATGGTGATCTACGGCACGGTGCTGGTCGTGATCGTGATCTTCCTGCCCCGCGGCGTCGCCGGGCTCGGGCTGTCGGTGCGGCAGCTGTGGAATGCGAAGCGAGGAGGTCGCCATGGCTGAGGCGCTGCTGGCCGTGCGCGGGCTCTCGCGTTCCTTCGGCGGACTCAAGGCCGTGCAGGACGTCAGCCTGTCGGTGAAGGAGGGCAGCCTGAGCGCGCTGATCGGCCCCAACGGTGCCGGCAAGACCACGCTGTTCGCGCTGATGTCGGGCTTCCTCAAGCCCGACAGTGGCACCGTGCGCTTCGCGGGCCAGGACATCGCGGGCCGCGAGCCTCACCGCAATGCGCTGCTCGGCATGACGCGCACCTTCCAGATCGTGAAGCCCTTTGCGGCGCAGACGGTGCGCGAGAACATCGCGGTCGGTGCGCACCTGCACCTGCGCGGCCGCCGCGAGGCGCTGGCGCATGCCGAGGCGGTGGCGCTGCGCGTGGGCCTTGCGCCGCAGCTCGGCAAGCCCGCCTCGGACCTCACGGTGGCCGGCCGCAAGCGGCTCGAACTGGCGCGCGCGCTGGCCACGCGCCCGCGCCTGCTGCTGCTCGACGAGGTGCTCGCCGGCCTCAACCCGCAGGAGATCGCCGAGATGATGCCGGTGGTGCGCGGCATTGCCGACAGCGGCGTGACCGTGCTGATGATCGAGCACGTGATGCAGGCCGTGATGCACCTGGCCGAGCATGTGTGGGTGCTGGCGCAGGGCCAGCTGATTGCCGAAGGCAGCCCGGCGCAGGTGACCTCCGACGACAAGGTCGTCGAAGCCTACCTGGGCCACGGCACGGCGGCGCGGCTGCGCAAGGCTGCTTCGGGAGCTGTCGAATGACCGCGTTGCTGGAGATTCAAGGCCTGCGCGGCGGCTACGGCCGCGTCGAGGTGCTGCGCGGCGTCGACCTGCAGGTGAACGCCGGCGAAATGGTCGCGCTGCTCGGCAGCAACGGCGCGGGCAAGTCCACGCTCAACAAGATGGTCTGCGGCCTGTGCCCCGCATGGAGCGGCAATGTGCGCTTCGACGGCAAGGACCTCAGCGGCGCGCACTACCGCGACGTGGTCAAGGCCGGCCTGATCCAGGTGCCCGAGGGCCGCAAGGTGTTTCCCAACCTCAGCGTGCTGGAGAACCTGGAGCTCGGCTCCTTCACGCGGGCGCGCGAGCGCCGTGCGGCCAACATCGAGAAGATGTTCCACATCTTCCCGCGGCTGCGGGAACGCATGGCGCAGCCCGCTGGCACCATGAGCGGCGGCGAGCAGCAGATGCTGGCCATCGCGCGCGGGCTCATGGCCGAGCCCGTGTTGCTGATCCTCGACGAGCCCTCGCTCGGTCTCTCGCCGCGGCTGGTGGAAGAGATGTTCACGCTGATCCGCGAACTGCGCGACGGCGGCCTCGCGGTGCTGCTGGTGGAGCAGAACGTGGGCCAGTCGCTCGAGATCGCGGACCGCGCCTATGTGCTGGAGAACGGCAGCGTGCGCTTTTCGGGCCTGCCCGCCGAGCTGCTCGGCAGCGACGAACTGCGGCGCGCCTACCTGGGGCTCTGAAGCCCGCTACCCATCGAGATACCGCCGATTCCCGGAGACAAGACACATGAAGAGACGCGACACCCTTCTTTTTCCACTGGCCGCCGCATGGGCCGGCAGCGCCTTCGCGCAGATCGGCAACGCGCCGGTGCGCATCCTCGTCGGTGCGCCGGCGGGCGGCTCGACCGACACGCTGGCGCGTTCGCTGGCCGTCAGCATGGGCCCGGCGCTGGGCCGCACGGTGATCGTCGAGAACAGGCCCGGCGCGGGCGGCAACATCGCGGCCGATGCCGTGGCCAAGGCCGCGCCCGACGGCAACACGCTGCTGATGAGCTTCACCAGCCACGCGATCAACGCCACGCTCTACCCGGCGCTGCCGTTCGACCCGGTGAAGGACTTCACCGCGCTCACGTGCGTGGCGACCTCGCCCTCGATCCTGGTCGCGCACCCGTCGGTGCCCGCAAAGGACGTGCGCGAACTCATCGCACTCGCCAAGGCGAAGCCGGGCCAGCTCAACTTTGCGATCGGCGCGGTGGGCTCGTCGCTGCACATGGCGGGCGAGGCCTTCAAGATGCAGTCGGGCGTCGACATCGTGAACATTCCCTACAAGGGCACCTCGCCCGCCGTGCAAGATGTGCTCGCCGGCCAGGTGCAGCTGATGTTCGCAGCCGTGGGCAACGTCAAGGCGCACATCCAGGCCGGCAAGCTCAGGGCACTGGGCGTGACCACGGCCAGGCGGCTTGCGGCCTTTCCCGACGTGCCCGCCATTGCCGAGGCGCTGCCGGGCTACGAGTCGAGCGCGTGGTTCGGCCTCTTCGGCCCGGCCCGCATGCCGGCGGACCGCATAAAGCAGATCGGCGATGCCGCGCGCCATGCGCTGCAGCAGGCCGACATGCGCCAGCGCCTCGACACCGAGGGCGCGATCCCGGTGGGCAACTCGTCCGAGCAGTTCTCCGCCTTCGTGCAGAGCGAGATCGTGCGCTGGGCCCAGGTCGTCAAGTTCTCGGGAGCCAAGCCGGAATGACCTTCAATGCTCCAGACCGCGCGCCGGCACAGACGCTGGCGCAGAAGCTCATCGCGCGCGCCAGCGGCCGCGCGCAGGTGGCGGTGGGCGAGATCGTGACCTGCGGCGTCGACATGGCCATGTTCCATGACTCCTCCGGCCCGCGCCGGCTGCAGCCGATGCTCGAGGAGCTCGGCGCGCAGATCTGGGACCGCTCCCGCGTGGTGCTTGTCATGGACCACTACGTGCCCGAGCGCGACGACGACTCGCGCCGCATCGTGCGCATTGCGCGCGACTGGGCGCGCGAGCAGCAGCTGCCGCACGTCTACGACAGCCAGGGCATCTGCCACGTGGTGGTGCCGCAGCACGGCCACATCCGCCCCGGCATGCTGTGCGTGGGCGGCGATTCGCATTCGCCCACGGGCGGCGCATTCGGCGCCTACATGTTCGGCATCGGCAGCACCGAGATGCTGGGCGTGATGGTCACCGGCGAGATCTGGCTGCGCGTGCCCGAAACCATCCGCATGTGGTGGGACGGCGCGCTTTCTGCCGGCGTGACCGCCAAGGACATGATGCTGCACATGATCGGCCGCTTCGGCATGAACGGCGGGCGCTACCAGGCGGTGGAGTTCGCCGGCCCGGCCGTCGCCGCGCTGTCGATGCAGGAGCGCATGACGCTCTCCAACATGAGCGCCGAGCTGGGCGCGCAGGCCGGCCTGATCGCGCCCGATGCCACCACCGCCGCGTTCCTCGCGCAAGCCGGCGCCCCGCCAGTCGACATGGCACCCTGGTTTACCGACGAAGGCGCCGCGCTCACGCACCACCGCTTCGACGCCGCCACGCTCGAGCCCTACGTCGCCGCGCCGCACAGCCCGGCCAACGCGCACGGCGTGAGCCGCTACCTGGGCACGCATGTCGACGTGGCCTACATCGGCGCCTGCACCGGCGCCAAGCTCGACGACCTGCGCGCCGCGGCCCAGGTGCTGCGCGGCCACAAGGTGGCGGCGGGCATCCGCCTGATCGTGGCGCCGGCCAGCCTGCACGACCAGGAGCGGGCGCGCGAAGAGGGCGTGCTGCAGGTGCTGATGGACGCCGGTGCCGAACTCTTCCCGACCGCCTGCGGCGCCTGCTCGGGCTACGGCGATCCGATGGGCGACGGCATCACGGTGATCTCGACCACGGCACGCAACTTCAAGGGCCGCATGGGCTCGCCGACCGCGCAGGTGTACCTGGGCTCGCCCTACACGGTGGCGGCGGCCGCACTGCGCGGCTGCGTGACCGACCCGCGCGAGGTGCTCGCATGACCGCGGAAAGCCTGCACCGCCTGCACCGCGTCTGGCGCCTGGGCGCCGATATCGACACCGATGCGCTCGCGCCCGGCCATGCGATGAAGCACGGCATCGATGTGATCGCGAAGCATTGCCTCGAAGCCGTGCGCCCCGATTTTGCGCGCGGGGTGCGCCCCGGCGATGTGATCGTGGCCGGTCCCAACTTCGGCATTGGCTCGTCGCGCGAGCAGGCTGCGGCCGTGCTCGTGCAATTGGGCGTGGCCGCGGTGATTGCCCCCTCCTACAGCGGCCTGTATTTCCGCAATGCCTTCAACGTGGGCCTGCTGCTCTTGACCTGCGCCGAAGCCGAGTCGCTGAACGATGGCGAGCGCATCGCCCTGGACACCACGGTGCCCGCCGTCGTCTCGCCTGGCGGCGCGCGGCTGGCCTGCGAGTCCGTGCCCGGATTCCTCATGGACATGGTCCGCGCCGGCGGATTGATGAACCAGTTACGCCAGCGTGGCGGCTCCCCGGACCCTCAGAAAGCAAGCAATGTCTGACCCTTCTTCCGCTGCGACGATCGACCCCGTCACGCTCGCCGTGCTGCGCGGCCGCCTCGAACAGGTGGCCGACGAGATGGACGCCACGCTCTACCGCAGCGCGTTCAACCCCATCATTGCCGAGGCGCACGACGCCTGCCACGGCCTGTACGACGCCACGACCGGCGACACGCTGGTGCAGGGCAAGTCGGGCCTGCCGGTGTTCGTGGGCGCCATGGCCTTCGCGGTGCGCGCCACCGCCAAGGCGGCCACGCCACGCGGCGGCATGAAGGAGGGCGACATCTGGATCAGCAACGACGCCTACGACGGCGGCACGCACGCCAACGACTTCAAGCTGGTCAAGCCCTTCTTCCGCAACGGCAAGCTGTATTGCTACATGGCCTCGGCCGCGCACTGGCACGACGTGGGCGGTGCGGTGCCCGGCAACTACAACCCCGCGGCCACCGAATGCTGGCAGGAGGCGGTGCAGATTCCGCCCGTGCGCATCGTGCAGGGCGGTGTGCTCGATGCCGACGTGCTCGCCATCCTGCAGGCCAACACGCGCCTGCCCGACAGCCTCTGGGGCGACCTCAACGGCCAGCTCGCCGCGCTGGAGCTCGGTGCCAAGCGGCTGCACGGCCTGCTCGACGAATACGGCGACGACCTGGTGCTGAATGCGCTCGGCGAGCTGCGCGGACGCGCGCTGCGCCTCATGCGCTCGCACATCGCCTCGCTGCCCGACGGCCGCTACAGCTTCGAGGACGTGCTCGACAACGACGGCATCGTCAACCAGCCGCTGACCATCGCGCTCGACATGACGGTGGCCGGCGACCGGCTCACGCTCGACTTCTCGCGCACCTCGCCGCAATGCGCGGGGCCGGTGAACATCTCGCGCGCCACGGCGGTCGCGGCCTGCTACGTCGCGCTCAAGCACCTGTTCCCCGACGTGCCCGCGAACGCCGGCGTGCTCGACGCGGTCGACTTCGTGATTCCCGACAAGCTGGTGATCAGCGCCGAGCGCCCGCGCCCGGTCGGCGGCTACACCGAGACCATCTTGCGCATGATCGACGTGATCTTCAGCGCCGCCGCGCGGGCCGACCCCACGCGCGCCGTGGCGCAGGCCTACGGCACCATCAACGCGCTGTCGATCGCAGGCCACCGCAGCGACAAGGGCCGCGAAGGCCAGCGCTGGGTGATGTTCAGCTTCTTCGGCGGCGGGCACGGCGGCCATTCGGGCGGCGACGGCCTCTCGCACGGCAACGCGCCGATCTCGACCGCGACGATCCCGCCGCTCGAAATCCTCGAGGCCGCCTACCCCGTGCGCTTCACCGAGTGGTCGCTGCGCGCCGACTCGGGCGGCGATGGCAGACATCGCGGCGGCCTCGGCGCCGTCTACGAGATCGAGCTGCTCGAAAAGGACGCCGAGGTGTTCGTCTTCGGCGAGCGCGGCACCTCGCCGCCCAAGGGCATCGCGGGCGGCGGCTCGGGCGCCCTCAACGTGTTCCGCTACGAGAACGCGGGCGCGTGGCACACGCCGCCCATGGTGTCGAAGATGCGCGGCATTCAGCTCGCGCGCGGCGAGCGCGTGCGGCTCGAAACGCCCGGCGGCGGCGGCTGGGGCCGTGCCAGCGAGCGTCTCTCGTCGCAACGCGCCGCCGATGCCGCGATGGGCTACGTCACCGACAGCAAGCAGAAAGCACCCGAATGACTCCCACAGGCAATTCTCTCGTCGTCGGCGTTGATGTCGGCGGCACCTTCACCGACCTGTTCGTGCTCGACGAAGCCAACGGCAGCGCGCGCATCGTCAAGGTGCCCTCCACGCGCGGCGAGGAAGCGCGCGGCTTCATGAACGGCGTGGCGCGCGTGGCCGACTCGGCGGCGGCCATCGCCACCATCGTGCACGGCACCACCGTCGGCACCAACGCGCTGCTCGAACGCAAGGTGGCTCGCACCGGCATCATCACCACGCGCGGCTTTCGCGACGTGCTCGAGATGCGCCGCCGCGACCGGCCCGAGACCTGGGGCCTGCGCGGCAGCTTCGTGCCGGTGGTGCCGCGCGACCTGCGCCGCGAAGTCGACGAGCGCGTGCTGGCCGACGGCACGCTGCACACGCCGGTCGACCTGGACCAGGTGCGCGCCGAAGCACGCTCGCTGCTCGAAGCGGGCTGCGAGGCGGTCTGCGTGTTCTTCATCAACACCTACGCCAACGCCGAGAACGAACGGCTTGCCGTGGCGGCCGTGCGCGAGTTGTGGCCCAACCCGCACGTCACCTCGGCCAGCGAAGTGCTGCCCGAGATCCGCGAGTTCGAACGCTGCTCGACCGCGACGCTCAATGCGGCGCTGCAGCCGGTGGTCGGCAGCTACCTCGGCCGCCTCGAAGCCGACCTGCGCGCGCAGGGCTTCGCGGGCGAGCTGCTGGTGGTGCAGAGCAACGGCGGCGTGATGTCGCGCCAGACCGCGAGCGACCTGCCGGTGCGCACCGCGCTCTCGGGCCCGGCGGCCGGCGTGATCGCCTGCGCGGCCATCGCGCGCGCGGCGGGTTTTCCCAACGCGATCACGGGCGACATGGGCGGCACTTCGTTCGACGTGTCGCTGGTGGCCAACGGCGAGGCCGCGCTGGCCGCGCAGACCGCCATCGAGTTCGGCATGGTGATCCGCTCGCCGATGATCCAGATCGAGACCATCGGCGCCGGCGGCGGCTCCATCGCTTCCGTGGATGCGAGCGGCATGCTGCAGGTCGGCCCCGAGTCCGCCGGCAGCGTGCCGGGGCCGGCATGCTACGGGCGCGGCAACATGCGCCCGACCGTGACGGATGCGAACGTGCTGCTCGGCCGCATCGCCGCCGACCGGCCGCTGGGTGGCGGGCTGCTCGCGGCGCTCGATGCGCAGAAGTCGCGCCAGGCAATCGAGGTGCACGTCGCGCGCCCGCTGGGCCTCGACGTGCACGCCGCGGCCGAGGCGATCCTGACCGTGGCCAATGCGCGCATGGCGGGCGCAATCCGCCTCGTGTCGATCGAGCGCGGGCACGATCCGCGCCGCTTCGCCTACATGCCCTTTGGCGGTGGCGGCGCGTTGCATGTGTGCGCGATGATGCGCGAGGTGGGCGTGGCCACGGGCATCGTGCCGCGCTATCCCGGCGTGACTTCGGCCCTCGGTTGCGTGATCGCCGATATGCGCCACGACGCGGTGCAGACCCTCAACAAGCCGCTCGCCGAACTCGACGTGGCCGACTTGCAGCGTCGCATCGACGAACTCTCGGCGGCGTGCCAGCAGCGGCTCGACTCCTCGGGCGTGCGCTTCGACGAAGTGCGCGAGGTGATCGCGCTCGATATGCTCTATGCGGGCCAGACGCACACGCTGCCCGTGGTGCTGGCCGATGCAAGCAGCACGCCGATCACCGCGCCATCCATCCGTGCCGCATTCGAGGCCAGCTACAGCGCCGCCTTCGGCCGGGTGCTCGACGGCATCCCGATCCGCGTGATGAACCTGCGCTACGCGCGCATTGGCGTGCGGCCCAAGTTCGACCTGAAGGTGCTGGCGCCCGAAGGGCAGGGCAGCACCGCGCCGCTGGGCATGCAGCGCGTGTTCCACCACGGCCAATGGCACGAGGCCGTGCGCTACGCGCGGCTCGAACTGCCGGTGGCTGCGCGCATCGAAGGGCCTGCGATCCTCGAGCAGGCCGACACCACCGTGTGGCTCGAGCCCGGCTTCCATGCCGAGGTCGACGCGCACGGCAACCTGCTGGTGAGGCGGTCATGAGCGCAACGACGAAACCGATCGCGGCGAAGACGGCGCTGGTCGTCATCGACCTGCAGAACGATTTTCTCGATGCCAAGGGCGCCTACGCGCGCGGCGGCGACACCAACCTGCCCGCACTGCTGCTGCCGGTGCGCGTGGCCGCGGTGGCGCGTGCGCTCAAGGCGGCCGGCGGCCTGGTGGCCGCGAGCCAGTTCACGCTGTGGCCTGATGCAGCCGGCGAGCCGATGGTGTCGCCGCACCTGAAGGCGCTGCGCCCCTATCTGAAGAAGGGCGACTTCGCGCCCGGCAGCTGGGGCCAGGCGAACGTCGATGCGCTGGCCGGGCTCGTCGACGTGGCGGTCAGCAAAGTCGCGTACTCGGCCTTCTTCAACACCCAGCTCGACTGGGTGCTGCGCCGCGCGGGCATCGACACCGTGGCCGTGTGCGGCATCGTGACCAATGGCGGCGTGGCCAGCACCGTGCGCGACGCCCACATGCGCGACTACCGCACGCTGGTGCTGGCCGACGGCTGCGCGGCCTTCGGCGAAGAGCGCCACCAGACCTCGCTGGCCGACATGCGCAACGTGGCCGAGGTGACCGACTGCGCGGCGTTCACTGCATCGCTCGCATGACTGGAAGCCCCTCGCGCCTCATCCGCCGCGCGGCGCAGGCCGAGGCCGACGTGCATGTGCCGGTGGCCATCGTCGGGGGCGGCGCCTGCGGGCTCACGGCCGCGCTGATGCTGGCCGATGCGGGCGTGGACTGCGTGGTGCTCGAGCGCGACGCGCTGCCGAGCGGCTCGACCGCGCTGTCCTCGGGCTTCATTCCCGCGCCCGGCACGCGCACGCAGCGGGCGCACGGCGTGCAGGGCGACAGCGCCGAGCGCTTTGCCACCGACATCCAGGCCAAGGCCCACGGCCGCGCGGCGCCTGCGCTGGTCGAGGCCTACGCAGCCTCCATCGGCCCGGCGCTCGATGCGCTGCAGGAGCGGCACGGCCTGCAGTGGATGCTGCTCGACGGCTTTCTCTACCCGGGCCACAGCGTTCATCGGATGCATGCGCTGCCGCAGAAGACCGGCGCATCGCTGATGGCGGCGCTGCAGGCGGCCGCCGAGGCGGCGGGCATTCCGGTGCTGGCAGAGGCGCTGGTCGACACGCTGGTGCTCGACGGCGAAGACTGCGTGATCGGCATCGAGTATGTGCGCCCCGACGGCGGCCGCGAGACCTTGGCGTGCGACGCGCTGCTGCTCGCCTGCAACGGCTTCGGCGGCAATGCGGAAATGGTGCGCGCGCTGCTGCCCGAGATGGCCGAGGCCAGCTTCGGCGGCCACGCCGGCAACGACGGCAGCGCCATCCTCTGGGGCGAAGCGCTGGGCGCGCGCTTGCGTGATCTTGGCGGCTACCAGGGCCATGGCTCGTGGGTCACGCCGCAGGGCGCGCTGATGTCCTGGGCCGTGATGATGGAAGGCGGCGTGCAGATCAACCGCGAAGGCCGGCGCTTTCACGACGAGACAGAGGGCTACTCGGAAGCCGCCGTGCATGTGCTCGCGCAGCCGGGCGGCATTGCGTGGAACGTGTTCGACGCGCCGCTGCTTGCACTGGCGCGGGGCTTTCCTGATTTCTGCGAGGCCGAAGCGGCGGGCGCGCTGCGCCGCTGCGAAACGGTGGCCGCGCTGGCGGACTGCATCGGCTGCGAGCCTTCGATGCTGCAAGCCACGCTCGATGCCATGCGCGCCGGCACGCCGGCACCCGATGGCCGCGTGTTCGCGCGCGCACTCGAAGCGCCGTACTTCGCAGTGAAGGTCACGGGCGCGTTGTTCCACACCCAAGGCGGCCTCGACACCGCGCCCGACATGCGCGTACTGCGGCACGACGGCACGCCCTTTCCGAATCTGCTTGCCGCCGGCGGCGCGGCTGGCGGCGTCTCGGGCGATGCGGTCTGGGGCTATCTCTCCGGCAACGGCCTGCTGAGCGCGGTGGCCGGCGGCTACATCGCGGCACGCACCGCTGCCGCACTGATCCAATCGACGAAAGCGTCCAAATGACGAACCCCTCCCTCAAGACCCGGCTCGCGCGCAAGGACATCGTGCTCGCGCCCGGCGTGTACGACGCGCTCAGCGCACTGGTGGCCGAGCAGGCCGGCTTCGAGGCGCTGTACCTCTCGGGCGCCTCCATTGCCTACACGCGCCTGGGCCGCTCCGACATCGGCCTCACCACCTTCACCGAGGTGGCCGACACGCTCGGGCGCATCACCGAGCGCGTGAGCCTGCCGGTGATCGTCGATGCCGACACCGGCTTCGGCAACGCGCTCAACACGCAGCGCACCGTGCGCGGCTTCGAGCGCGCGGGTGCGGCGATGGTGCAGATCGAGGACCAGACCTTTCCCAAGCGCTGCGGCCACCTCGACGGCAAGGCCGTGGTGCCCGAGCGCGAGATGATCGGCAAGCTCAAGGCCGCGCTCGATGCGCGCGTGTCGAGCAATACGCTGATCCTCGCGCGCACCGATGCCGTGGCCGTCGAAGGGCTGGAGGCCGCGCTCGACCGTGCCGAGGCGTACCTGGCCTGCGGCGTGGATGCGCTCTTCATCGAGGCGCTGCGCTCGCCCGCGCAGATGGATGCCGCCTGCCAGCGCTTCGGCGAGCGCGTGCCGCTGCTGGCCAACATGGTCGAAGGCGGCAAGACGCCGATCCAGGACGCCGATGCGCTGCAGCAGCATGGCTTTCGCATCGCGATCTTTCCGGGCGGCACGGCGCGCGCGGTGGCGCACACGCTGCAGGGCTACTACGCGAGCCTGCACCAGCACCGCACCACGCAGCCGTGGCGGCCGCGGATGCTGGACTTCGACGCGCTCAACGAGGTGATCGGCACGCCGGAGCTGATGCGCACCGGCCAGAAGTACGACTGACGAGCCGCGGACACGGCGCGCTCAGCGCAGCACCCGCACCAGCTCGTCGTACACCAGCCGCACCCGTGCCGGCACCGGCGCGCGCTGCGGGCGGTAGACGTGGATCGGCCAGGGCTCGGGCGCCTCGGCCTCCAGCACGGGCAGCATCGCGCCTGTGCGCAGCCACGGTTCGGCCAGCGGCCCGATCAGTTGCCCGAAGCCGACGCCCGCGAGCACGGCGGCGCATTCGGCATCGATGCTGTCGGTCACGAAGGCGGGCGAGGACACCGTCACCACCCGCCGCCTGCTGAACGCCCACGGCCAGGGGCGGCCCGAGCCGCGGTCGATCAGCGCGGTGAGCGGCAGCGCCGAAAGCGCGTCGAGGCCCTGCGGCCGGCCCACTCTGTCGATCAGCGCCGGCGCCGCCACCACATGCAGCGCCATCCTGCCGACGGCGCGCGCCACGAAGCGCGCATCGCGCATCGGCCCGACGCGCACGCCGATGTCGATCTGCTCGTCGACCACGTCGGCATGCTGCTCCGACAGGCGCAGGTCGAGCACCAGCCCGGGGTGCGCCGCCAGCAGTGGCGCCAGCGCCTGCGGAATGAGCCGGGCATACACATGCGGCGCCGCGACCCGCACCGTGCCCGCATGCTGCGACAGCGTGCGCCGGTCGATCTGATGGAACAGTTCGTCGACGCTGCCCACCGCCACGCGGGCGCGCTCGGCGAGCTGCCGGCCGAAGTCGGTGAGCCGCACGCCGCGCGTGCTGCGGTGGAACAGCGGCTCGCCCAGTTCTTCCTCGAGTTCGCGCACCGCGCGCGTCACCACCTGCGGCGAGACGGACAGGCGCGCGGCGGCCTCGCGGAAGTTGGCGGCAGCGGCGGCGGTGCAGAACACGCGCAGGGCTTCGAGACGGTTGGCCACGGTGATGCTTTCAAGAGGAGGTGCGTTCCAGATTGGGGAATTCTGAAGTCGCCAGAGTTTCATTTACGGGAATGCGTGGATTTTCCACACTGTGTGCACTTCTTCTTCAACACACGCCAAAGGAATTTCCATGACATCCGTTCAAGACAACATCCGCGGCAAGGTCGCCATCGTCACCGGCGCGAGCAGCGGGCTGGGCGAATCGACCGCGCGCCACCTGGCCGCGCGGGGCGCCAAGGTGGTGCTCGCGGCGCGGCGCACCGACCGCCTGGACAAGGTCGTCGCCGACATCCGCGAGGCCGGCGGCGAGGCCATCGCCGTGGCCACCGACGTGGCCCGCCGCGCCGATCTGGAAAAGCTCGCCGCCGCCACCGTCGAGGCCTTCGGCCGCATCGACGTGCTGGTCAACAACGCGGGCGTGATGCCGCTGTCGCCGCTCGACAAGCTCAAGGTCGACGAGTGGGATCGCACCATCGACGTCAACATCAAGGGCGTGCTCTACGGCATTGCCGCGGTGCTGCCGCGCATGCAGGCGCAGGGCAGCGGCCACATCGTCAACGTGGCGTCGATCGCGGGGCTCAAGGTGTTCACGCCGATCGGCACCGTCTACAGCGCGACCAAGCATGCGGTGCGCGCCATCTCCGAAGGGCTGCGCGTGGAAATGGGCAACAGCGGCGTGCGCGTGACCATCGTCTCGCCCGGCGCGGTGGAGTCGGAGCTGAAGTTCGGCAGCACCGACGCCGAGAGCGCGGCCGGCGTGAAGGCGTTCTACGAAGCCAACCAGATTCCCGCCGATTCGGTGGCGCGCGCCGTGGTCTATGCCGTGGAGCAGCCCGCGGACGTGGACATCAACGAGGTGGTGCTGCGGCCGGTGTCGCAGGAGTTCTGATCCGGCAGAGCGGGGCATGGCGGCCCCGCCGCGCTTCCATTAACCTTCAATCGCAGAAGGTCATTGACAGCCCAAAGTGCAAAGCCCTGCAAAATAGAACGACCGTTCGTTTTATTCCGGAGCTTCCACGATGTCTGTCAATGCCGTTCCCGCCAAGCCGGTCCGCGCCGCCCAGAAGGGCCAGCAGACCAAGGCCGTGATCGTCGACGCCGCGCTGGCGCTGGCGGCGCAGATCGGGCTCGAGGGCCTGTCGATCGGCGCGGTGGCCGAGCTCACCAAGATGAGCAAGTCGGGCGTCTTCGCCCACTTCGGCTCGCGCGAGGAACTGCAGATCTCCGTGGTGCGCGAGTATCACGCACGTTTCGAGCAGGAGGTGTTCTTTCCCGCGCTCGAGGCGCCGCGCGGCCTGCCGCGCCTGCGCGCCATGTTCGCCAACTGGATGAAGCGCACCTCGGCCGAGATCGACTCGGGCTGCATCTACATCAGCGGCGCTTCCGAATTCGACGACCGTCCCGGCCCGGTGCGCGATGCGCTGGTGGAGTCGGTCAGCATCTGGCAGGCGGCCGTGCTGCGCGCCATCGTGCAGTCCAAGAGCGAGGGCCACTTGCGTGCCGATGCCGACGAGCGGCAGCTCGCCTTCGAGATCCACGGCCTGATCCTCGCGCTGCACTACGAAGCGCGCTTCCTGCAGGTGCCGGGCTCCATCGGCCGCGCGAACGTCGGCTTCGACAACATCCTTGCGCGCAGCGCCACGCCCGATGCGCCGCCCGCCGAAGCCGCGGCGCCGGCCAAGCCCGCCGCCTCCCGCCGGCTCAAGCCGGTGCGCTGACCGGCCCTTTTTCCCCTTTTTCTTTTTCCCTTCAGTTTTCGACCAGGAGAGTCCCGGATGCCTACCTACAACCCACCCGTACGCGACATGCAGTTCGTGCTGCACGAAGTGCTCAACGTCGCCGACGAACTCAAGGCGCTTCCGGCCCATGCCGAGACCGATGCCGACACCGTCAACGCGGTGATCGAGGAAGCCGGCAAGTTTGCCGCCGAGGTGACCTTTCCGCTCAACATCAGCGGCGACGAAGAGGGCTGCACGCTCGACAAGACCACGCACGAAGTCAAGACGCCCAAGGGCTTCAAGGACGCCTACGCCAGGTACGTCGAAGGCGGCTGGCCCGCGCTGTCATGCGACCCGGCCTTCGGTGGCCAGGGCCTGCCCTTCGTGGTGAACCAGTGCCTGTTCGAGATGCTCAACAGCGCCAACCAGGCCTGGACCATGTATCCCGGCCTCTCGCACGGCGCCTATGAGGCGCTGGTGGCCCACGGCACCGAAGAACAGAAGAAGACCTACCTGCCCAAGCTCACGAGCGGCGAATGGACCGGCACCATGTGCCTGACCGAGCCGCACTGCGGCACCGACCTGGGCCTCTTGCGCACCAAGGCCGAACCTCAGCCCGACGGCAGCTACCGCATCACCGGCAGCAAGATCTTCATCTCGGCCGGCGAGCACGACATGGCGGACAACATCATTCACCTGGTGCTGGCCCGCCTGCCCGATGCGCCCAAGGGCAGCAAGGGCATCAGCCTGTTCGTGGTGCCCAAGTACAAGGTCAAGGCCGACGGCTCGCTGGGTGAACGCAACCCGATCTTCTGCGCCGGCCTGGAGCACAAGATGGGCATCCACGGCAACGCCACCGCGCAGATCGTGATCGAAGGCGCCACCGGCACGCTGGTGGGCGAGCCCAACAAGGGCCTGCAGGCCATGTTCGTGATGATGAACGCCGCGCGCCTGGGCGTGGGCAACCAGTCGCTCGGCCTGACCGAAGTGGCCTACCAGAATGCGCTGGCCTACGCGAAAGACCGCACGCAGATGCGCTCGCTCTCCGGCGTGAAGGCCAAGGACAAGGAAGCCGACCCGATCATCGTGCACCCCGACGTGCGCAAGATGCTGCTCACCGCCAAGGCGTATGCCGAAGGCGGCCGCGCGCTGCAGATCTTCTGCACGATGCTGCTCGACAAGGAGCACCACCACCCCGACGAGAAGGTGCGCAAGGACTCGGGCGAACTGGTGGCGCTGCTCACGCCCATCGTCAAGGCCTTCATCACCGACAACGGCCACATCGCAACCAACGCCTGCATGCAGGTGTTCGGCGGCCACGGCTTCATCAAGGAATGGGGCATGGAGCAGTTCGTGCGCGACAACCGCATCAACATGATCTACGAGGGCACCAACACCATCCAGTCGCTGGACCTGCTGGGCCGCAAGGTGCTGGGCAACAACGGCGCCTCGCTCAAGAAGTTCGGCAAGCTCGTGGCCAGGCTGGTGGAAGAAGAGGGCGTGAACGAGAAGATGGCCGAGTTCATCAACCCGATCGCGGGCCTGGGCGACCAGCTCACCAAGTTCACGACCGAGATCGGCTTCAAGGGTTTCCAGAACCCCGACGAAGTGGGCGCCGCCGCGGTCGACTACCTGCGCGTGGCCGGCCACTTCGTGTTCGGCTATCTGTTCGCCCGCATGGCGCAGGTCGCGCTGCGCCAGATCGCGAGCGGCAACACCGACCCGTTCTACGTCGCCAAGCTGCAGACCGCGCGCTTCTACTTCGCCAAGCTGTTCCCCGAGACCGCAACGCTGATGCGCACCGCACGCGCCGGCAGCAAGGTGCTGATGGATACCGATGCGGCGCTGGCCTGAGGCCTTCGTCCTTTCTCATCGTCCAAACGGGAGCCGTTCATGAAATCGACGCTTGCAGCCATTGTTCTTGCCGCCACCTGCGTCATCGCCGCCGCCCAGACCACGCCCGTGGGGCTGTGGCGCAACGTCGACGACAAGACCGGCGAGGCCAAGGCCGAGATCCGCATCGGCGAGGCGAATGGCGCGCTCATCGGCCGCATCGAGAAGTCGCTGAGGAAGGACGCCAAGCCCGACGCGATCTGCGATGAATGCAGCGACGACCGCAAGGGAAAGCCCATCACCGGGCTCGACATCATCCGCGGCGGCAAGAAGGCCGAGGGCAAGGACGTCTGGGAAGGCGGAAAGATCCTCGACCCCGAGAACGGCAAGGAATACCGCGCGAGCTTCACGCCGATCGAGGGCGGGAAGAAGCTAGAGGTGCGTGGCTACCTAGGGCCTTTCTGGCGCACTCAAACCTGGAACCGCATTCCTTGACCCACCCCCGTAGCTGCTCACTTCGTGTAGCCGCCTCCCCCTCAAGGGGGCAACACCGGTGGCCCGGCAAAGCCGGTTCCACGGTGTTCCCCGAATTAACACAACACTTCAAAGCCCAGTTATGTCTCGATTCCAAGTGAAGAAAGTCGCCGTGCTCGGCGCCGGCGTGATGGGTGCGCAGATTGCGGCCCACCTCGTCAACGTGCGCGTGCCTGTGGTGCTGTTCGACCTGGCCGCCAAGGACGCGACCGGAGCTGTCGCTCAAGGTGCGGCGAAGAACGGCATCGTCGCGCGCGCCATCGACAACCTCAAGAAACTCAAGCCCGCGCCGCTCGGCGACGTGGCCGATGCGGTGCTCATCGAGCAGGCCAACTACGACGACGACCTCGCCAAGCTCGGCGAGTGCGACCTCATCATCGAAGCCATTGCCGAGCGCATGGACTGGAAGCTCGATCTCTACAGGAAGATCGCGCCGCACGTCGCCAGGCATTCGATCCTGGCCTCGAACACCTCGGGCCTGTCGATCACCAAGTTGAGCGAGGCATTGCCCGAAGCGCTGAAGCCGCGCTTCTGCGGCATTCACTTCTTCAACCCGCCGCGCTACATGTTCCTGGTGGAGCTGATCAACACGCCGACCACCGAGCCGCAGGTGCTCGACGATCTCGAGGCCTTCGTCACCCGCACGCTCGGCAAGGGCGTGGTGCGCGCGCACGACACGCCCAACTTCATCGCCAACCGCGTGGGCATCGCCGGCATGCTGGCCACGCTGAAAGAGGTCGAGAAGTTCGGCTTGACGCCCGACGTGGTGGACGACCTCACCGGCAAGAAGCTGGGCCGCGCGAGCTCGGGCACCTTCCGCACGGCCGACGTGGTGGGCCTGGACACCATGGCCCACGTCGTGAAGACGCTGCAGGACAACCTCGATGCAGAGACCGACCCGTTCTACGCCAACTTTTCGACGCCGCCGGTGCTTGCCAAGCTGCTCGAGATGGGCAACCTGGGCCAGAAGACCAAGGCCGGCTTCTTCAAGAAGGTGGGCCGCGACATCCTGCGCTTCGATCTGCAAAGCGGCGAATACGTACCCGCCGGCGCGAAAGCCGACGAGGTGTACGGCCGCATGCTCAAGAAGCCAGCGGGCGAGCGCCTGAAGCTCTTGCGCGAAAGCGAAGGGCCGCAGGGCCAGTTCCTCTGGGCGATTTTGCGTGACAGCTTCCACTACGCGGCCGTGCACCTGGCGACCATTGCCGAAAGCGCGCGCGACGTGGATTTTGCGATGCGCTGGGGCTTCGGCATGAAGCAGGGCCCGTTCGAGCTCTGGCAGGAAGCCGGCTGGGCGCAGGTCGCCCAATGGGTGCAGGAAGACATCGACGCCGGCAAGGCGCTGAGCACGGTGCCGCTGCCCAAATGGGTGTTCGAAGGCGCCGTGGCCAAGGCCGGCGGCGTGCACACGCCGGAAGGTTCGTGGAGCGCGTCGCAGGGCCAGTTCGTTCCGCAGCGCAAGCTGCCGGTGCATGAGCGCCAGTTGTTCCCCGAGAGCGTGCTCGGCGCGAATGCGGCCGACGCCAACACCGCGGGCAAGACGATCAGCGACGAAGGCGACGTGCGCGTGTGGACGCTCGATGGCGAGGTGCTGATTGCCAGCATCCACTCGAAGATGCACGCCATCAGCCCCGATGTGGCCGAAGCGCTTGGCGCTGCGGTCGACCTTGCCGAAGCCGAATACAAGGGCCTGGTGATCTGGTCGCCCGACGAGGTGTTCTCGGTCGGCGCCGACCTGCAGGCGATGCTGCCGGCCTTTGTGGTCGCGGGCATCGGCGCCGTCGAAGGCGCGGAAGAAGAACTGCAGAACGTGATGCTCAAGATCCGCTATGCGAGCGTGCCGGTGGTCTCCGCCATGCGCGGCATGGCGCTGGGCGGCGGCTGCGAGCTGGCCGTGTATTCGTCGAAGCGTGTGGCGGCGATGGAAAGCTACATCGGCCTGGTCGAAGTCGGCGTGGGCCTGATTCCCGGCGCCGGCGGCCTGACGTACATCGCTCGCCGCGCCGCGGAGAACGCAGCGGCCTCCACAGGCACCGACCTGCTGCCGTTCCTGACTGAAGGCTTCACCGCAGCGGCGATGGCCAAGGTCGGCACCGGCGCGCTCGATTCGAAGAAGCTCGGCTACCTGCTCGACAGCGACGTGATCGTGCCGAACAAGGACGAACTGCTCTACGTGGCGCTGCAGCAGGCCAAGGCCATGGCCGACGCGGGCTACCGCCCGCCGCTGCGACGCACATTCCGCGTGGCCGGCCGCAGCGGCGCCGCGACGATCAAGGGGCAGCTCGTGAACATGCGCGACGGCGGCTTCATCAGCGCGCACGACTTCCACATCGCGAGCCTGATCGCGAACGTGGTGACCGGCGGCGACGTGGATGCGGGCTCGCTAGTGACGGAGGAATACCTGATGACGCTGGAACGCAAGGCGTTCTGCTCGCTGATCGTGCATCCGAAGACGCAGGAGCGGATCATGGGGATGCTGAGCACGGGGAAGCCGGTGCGCAACTGACCAGGCCCAGACCATGAAAGAGGACGCTGGCATGTCTGGTCCCCTCTCCCGCGAGCGGGAGAGGGCTAGGGTGAGGGCAAGAGCATTGCGCGAAGCCCCCACGGACGCCGAGTCCCTCCTCTGGTACCACCTGCGCGACCGCCGCCTTGCCAATTTCAAGTTTCGTCGTCAACGTCCGATCGGTCCGTATTTCGCAGACTTTGCATGCCTCGAAGCGAAGCTGATCGTCGAACTGGATGGTGGGCAGCATGTGGAAGCTGCGGCATATGACGAGAACCGGACACGCTTCATGGAGGCGCAGGGCTATCGCGTCCTCCGGTTCTGGAACAACGAAGTGCTGACGCAGACGGATGCCGTTCGCGAACGGATCCTGCAGGCGCTGCAGGAAGACAACCCTCACCCCAGCCCTCTCCCGCAAGCGGGAGAGGGGGCAAGACAAGATACAAGGACTGAAGAGAAGCCATGAAACAGATTCAAGACGCCTACATCGTCTCCGCCACCCGCACCCCCATCGGCAAGTCGCATCGCGGCTACTTGCGTAACTACCGGCCCGACGACCTGCTCGCGACCACGCTCAAGGCGGCGCTCGCCGCCGTGCCTGGCCTCGACCCCAAGGCCATCGAGGACATCATCTGCGGCTGTGCGATTCCCGAATCGCAGCAGGGCCTGAACGTGGCGCGCATCGGCGCGGTGCTCGCCGGTTTGCCGACCAGCATCGGCGGCATCACCGTGAACCGCTTCTGCGCATCGGGCCTGTCGGCCGTGCAGATGGCTGCGGACCGCATTCGCGTGGGCGAGGCCGACGTGATGATCGCGGCCGGCGTCGAGAGCATGAGCATGGTGCCGATGATGGGCAACTCGCCGTCGCTGTCGCCTTCGATCTTCGAACGCGAGGGCGACGTGGGCATTGCCTACGGCATGGGCCTCACGGCCGAAAAAGTGGCGCAGCAGTGGAAGGTGAGCCGCGAGGCGCAGGATGAATTTGCACTCGCCTCGCACCAGAAGGCACTGGCCGCGCAGAAGGCCGGCAAGTTCACGGGCGAGATCACGCCCATCGAAGTGACCGACCGCACGCCGGACCTTGCCACCGGCGAGTCGATCGCGAAGACTCGCACCGTGAACCTCGACGAAGGCGCGCGCCCCGACACCAGCCTCGAAGGCCTGGCCAAGCTGCGCACCGTGTTCGCCGCGCGCGGCACCGTGACGGCCGGCAACAGCTCGCAGACTTCCGACGGCGCGGGCGCGCTGATCCTCGCGAGCGAAAAGGCCGTGAAGCAGTACGGCCTCACGCCGCTCGCGCGCTTCGTGAGCTTTGCCAGCAAGGGCGTGCCGCCGCACATCATGGGCATCGGCCCGATCGAGGCCATTCCGGCCGCGCTGCGCTATGCGGGCCTCAAGCACGAGGACATCGACTGGTTCGAGCTCAACGAGGCCTTCGCGGCGCAATCGCTCGCGGTGATCAACACGCTGGGCCTCGATCCGAGCAAGGTCAATCCGATGGGCGGCGCCATTGCACTGGGCCATCCGCTCGGCGCGACGGGCGCGATCCGCGCGGCGACGGTGGTGCATGCGCTGCGCCGCGAGAACCTGAAGTACGGCATGGTCACGATGTGCGTGGGGATGGGACAGGGCGCCGCAGGCATCTTCGAGCGCGTGTAGGGCGGCTACTGCGCGGGCGATCTGCGGCGTTGCGGGGCCCGTCGGGAAATCCTCACGACCCTGAAGGTCGCTCCGGTTTCCCGCCACCCGCGCCTTGCATCTCATCCCGCTCGCTACGCCGGGAAGATTGCGGCCGATGGTTCATAAAAGCGAAGGAGACAACTTCATGCAGACGCAACAGCTCCCGGTCGACGACGGCGTGCAAGTGGCCGTGCGTCGCTACGAGCCGGCCGGCGAAGCCCGTGCCAGCATCGTGATCGGCGGCGCGATGGGCGTGCGCCAATCGTTCTACGAACCCTTCGCGCAGTGGCTCGCGCAGCAGGGCCTGCGCGTCTGGACCTTCGACTACCGCGGCTCGGGCGATTCGCGCAACGGCGCCTCGCTGCGCGGCTTCGAGGCCGACCTGTTCGACTGGGCGCGCGACTACGAAGCGGTGATCGACGCCGCCAAGGCCGCGCTGCCCGAACAGCCGCTCTACCTCGTCGGCCACAGCCTGGGCGCGCAGCTGCCGGGTTTCCTGCAGCGGCCCGGGCAGGTCGATGGCCTCGTCAGCATTGCGGCCGGCAGCGGCTACTGGCGCGAGAACGCGCCGAAGCTCAAGCGCAGCATCCTCTACTTCTGGTTCGTGCTCGTGCCGCTGGCCACGCGGCTGTGCGGCTACTTTCCGGGGCGCCGGCTCAAGAAGGTGGGCGACCTGCCGCGCGGCGTGATCCTGCAGTGGCGGCGCTGGTGCCTCCATCCGCGCTACAGCGTGGGTGCCGAAGGCGAACTCGCCCTGCAGAGTTACGGGCGCGTGCGCTTCCCGGTGCTTGCGCTGTCGATCACCGACGACGAACTCATGACGCTTGCCGGCACCGAAAGCCTGCTGAGCTTCTATGCCGGCGCGCCGCGCGCCATGGAGCGCATTGCGCCGGCCGACGTGCAGGCGCGGCGCATCGGGCACTTCGGTTTCTTCCGCGAACAATTCAGCCAGAGCCTGTGGCCGAGCATGGTCGACAAGCTGCACCGGCTGGCCGCGCTTACCGCAGTGCAGCAAGCCGGCGTCCCGCACACGACTGCGTGACGCCATCCATCGGAGGCACACTGCAGTTCATCATGAGCACGCAACACCCCTTCGACAAGGCCCTGGCCCTGCACCACAGCGACATCCGCGTGGGCCACTTCACGGGCATGACCAGCCCCGACTACTGGAACATGGTCGGTCCCTTCGGCGGCACCACCGCAGCCCTTGCGCTGCAGTCGGTGATGCAGCATCCGGATGTGCTGGGCACGCCGATCGCGCTGACCGTCAACTACGCAGCGGCACTCGAAGCCGGCGCCTTCGACATCCAGGCCACCGCGGTGCGCACCAATCGCTCGACGCAGCACTGGACGGTGCAGATCACGCAGGCCGGCGCCAGCGGCGCGCCCCACATGACCACCACGGCGACGGTGGTCACGGCCGCGCGCCGCGAGACCTGGGGCCAGAGCGACATGCCGATGCCCGAGGCGCCAAGGCCCGAGACGGTCGAGCGCCTGAGCATCGGCCCGTCCGGCGTGGCGTGGATCCACCAGTACGAGATGCGCCCGTTCAGCGGCGGCATTCCCGCGAAGTGGGACGACAGCCTGCAGCACAGCGAAAGCCGGATCTGGCTGCGCGACGCGCAGGCGCGGCCGCTCGACTTTGCCTCGCTGGCCGCGATGAGCGACATGTTCTATCCGCGCGTCTGGCTGCGCCGCGCCAGGCATGTGCCGGCGGGCACAGTGTCGATCACGACGTATTTCCACGCCGGACCGGCGCAGCTGGCCGAGGTCGGCACGGGCTACCTGCTGGGCCGCGCGGCGGGGCAGCAGTTCTTCAACGGATTCTTCGACCAGACAGCGCATCTGTGGAGCGAGCAGGGCGTGCTGCTTTCCACCTCGAACCAGATCGTCTACTACAAAGAATAGCGATGACTTCCATGCAAAAAACCGCACTCATCGTCGGTGCCGGCGACGCCACCGGCGGCGCCATTGCCCGCCGCTTCGCACGCGAAGGCTTTGCCACCTGCGTCACGCGGCGCAGCCTCGACAAGCTGCAGCCGCTGGTCGCGCAGATCGAGGCCGACGGCGGGCGCGCCCACGCCTTCGGCTGCGACGCGCGCAAGGAAGAGGAAGTGGTGGCGCTCGTCGAGCAGATCGAATCGACCATCGGGCCGATCGAGGTGATGGTGTTCAACATCGGCGCCAACGTGCCCGAGAGCATCCTGAACGAGACGGCGCGCAAGTATTTCAAGGTGTGGGAGATGGCCTGCTTCTCGGGCTTTCTCAATGGGCGCGAAGTGGCCAAGCGAATGGTGGCGCGCGAGATGCCGAAGGGCGGGCATCGCGGCACGATCATCTTCACGGGCGCCACGGCGTCGCTGCGCGGCGCGGCGAACTTCGGCGCCTTCTCGGGCGCGAAGATGGCGCTGCGGGCGTTGGCCCAATCGATGGCACGAGAGCTCGGGCCGCAGGGCATTCACGTCGCGCATGTGGTGGTCGACGGCGCCATCGACACCGAGTTCATCCGCAGCAATTTCCCCGAGCGCTATGCGCTGAAGGACAGCGACGGCATCCTGAACCCCGAGCACATCGCCGACAGCTACTGGATGCTGCACTCGCAGCCGCGCGACGCTTGGACGCACGAACTCGATCTGCGGCCTTGGTCGGAGAAGTTCTGAGATGACGTCCGGCTGTTCAGGGCGCGCTCCCGCCGACGGGGTACCTTGCTCCGCGAATGTCCTCCGGCCTGCGGCCTCCCCCTTTATTTCGCTGCGCAAGGCACCCCATCGACGTGATCGTTATGCGCAGCGGTCGTTGATCAGCGGTGCACCAGCGGCGTGCCCAGGTGCACAGGGCATCGGATGCTCCCCGCAGCGAAATCAAGGGGGAGGCCGCAGGCCGGAGGACATTCGCGGAGGGGAGTACCCGGTGTCCTGTGCACGCGCCCTGAACAACAGCGCCCTGAACAACAGCGCCAAGATCAAGAGCACCCCCTAAGGAGACCCCAATGACAAAGACAGTCGACTTCTATTTCGACTTCGGCAGCCCCGCCGCCTACCTGGCCGCCACACAGCTGCCGCACGTGTGCGCCGACACCGGCGCAGAGTTGATGTGGAAGCCCATGCTGCTGGGCGGCGTGTTCCAGGCCACCGGCAACCGTTCGCCGGCCGAGGTGGTGCCCAAGGCGCCGTACATGACCATCGACCTGCAGCGCTTCGCCAGGCGCTACGGCGTGCCCTTCGTGCACAACCCGCACTTCCCCATCAACACGCTGCTGCTGATGCGCGGCGCCACCGGCCTCCAGATGAAGGAGCCGGCGCGCTTCGGCGCGTATGTCGATGCCGTCTTCCATGCGATGTGGGTCGAGCCGAAGAACATGAACGACCCCGCCACCGTGGCCGGCGTCTTGCAGAATGCGGGCTTCGATGCGGCCGCCCTGCTCGCGCTGGCCGGCACGCAGGACGTGAAGGACCGCCTGAAGGCCGTCACGCAGGAAGCGGTGGCGCGCGGCGTGTTCGGCGCGCCCACCATGTTCGTCGGCGACCAGATGTTCTGGGGCCAGGACCGCCTGGATTTCGTACGCGAAGCCCTCGACGCCTGATCGCGCCGCCATCCAAACAAGCAGATAAACCGTTTTCATCCAAGGACCATTCCCATGAGCGACATCCTCGTCCACACCGAAGCCGGTGTGATGACCCTCACCTTCAACCGCGTCGACAAGAAGAACTCCATCACCAGCAGCATGTACGGCGAGCTCGCCGATGCACTGGCTGCGGCCGAGGGCGATGCGGCCGTGCGCTGCGTGCTGATCCAGGGCGACCCCACCATCTTCAGCGCCGGCAACGACATCGGCGACTTCCTCAACGCGCCGCCGGCCGGCAAGGACTCGCCGGTGTTTCGCTTCCTGCGCGGCATCGCGGCCTTTCCGAAGCCTGTCGTCGCGTCGGTGTGCGGCCCGGCCGTGGGCATCGGCACCACGATGCTGTTCCATTGCGACCTGGTCTACGCGGGCGACAACGCGGCGTTCTCGATGCCTTTCGTGAACCTGGGCCTGTGCCCCGAAGCGGCGTCGAGCCTGCTGGTGCCGCAGATGCTGGGCTACCACCGCGCGGCCGAGGCGCTGTTGCTGGGCGAGCCCTTCATGGCCGAGGCCGCGCTCGAAGTGGGGCTGGTCAACCGCATCGTGCCGCCCACCGAAGCCAATGCCATCGCGCAGGTGCAGGCCCGCAAGCTCGCGGCCAAGCCGTTGAGCGCGCTGGTCGAGACCAAGCGGCTGCTGAAGAAGGCGCAGATGCCGGCCGTGCTCGAGCGCATGGACGAAGAAGGCGCGAGCTTCGGCCGCATGCTGCGCGAACCCGCGGCGCGCGAGGCTTTCGGCGCCTTCATGGAGAAACGCAAGCCCGATTTCTCGAAGGTCTGAGGCGCGTTTCACGCTTGCCCGCAGACGGTGCATGCGTACACTGCTGCCGTGCAACTTTTAGAGACAAGATCGACGGCAATGCCCGGCCGGCGCAAGATCGGTGCTACTGAAAAAGTAGCAATCGACGCGGCGCGCAGGCGTACTTTCGGCCTGCTCGCGGGCACCCTGGCCGCGCCTTCGCTGGCTTTTGCCCGCGTGCGGCCGCTGCGCATCGGCCTCATCGGTTCCTGGTCCGGCCCCTATGCCGCCGGCGGGCGCCAGTTCGATGCCGGCATGTCGGTCTGGCTCGCCGCCCACAACCAGCGCATCGCGGGGCGCCCGGTCGAACTGCTGCGCCGCGATGTGCCCGGCAGCGCGCCCGAGCAGGCGCGCCGCCATGCGCAGGACCTGGTGGAGAGCGAGCGCGTCGACCTGCTGGCGGGGCTGGACTTCAGTTCCAACGCCTATGCGGTCGGCGCCGTGGCCACGCAGGCCAAGGTGCCCCTCCTGGTGATGAACGCGGCTTCCTCGGGCATCACGGCGCGCTGCCCGTTCGCGGTGCGGGTGTCCTTCACCATTGCGCAGGTCGCGATGCCGCTGGCGCGCTGGGCGCTCCAGCAGGGGCTGCGCGATGTCTGCACCGTGGTGGCCGACTACGCCTCGGGGGTCGATGCCGAAAGCGCCTTCGTCTCGGCCATCACCGCCGGCGGTGGGCGCGTCGGCGCGATGCTGCGCGTGCCGCTCAGCACGTTCGACTATTCAGCCTACATGCTGCGGCTGCGCGAACTCAGGCCGCAGGCGGTGTTCTTCTTCCTGCCTTCGGGCCAGATGCCGGCGACCTTCCTCAAGTTCTGGCGCGACCGCGGCATGGCCGACACCGGCATCCGCCTGCTCGCGACCGGCGACGCCACCGACGACCACTACCTCGAAGGCATCGGCGAGCTGGCCGATGGCCTGGTGACCAGCCACCACTATTCGTTCGCCCATGAGTCGGCGGCCAATCGCCGCTTCACCGGCGTCTTCGAGACCGAGTACGGCAGCCATCTGCGGCCGGGCTATTTCGCGGTGGCGGCGCACGATGCGCTCGCGGCCGCCGACGCTGCGATGAGTTCGCCGGCCATGCGCGGCGGCGCGGGCGCGGAGCAGCTGGTGGATGCTTTCCGGGGCCTCCAGCTCGAGAGCCCGCGCGGCCCGATCGAGATCGACGCCCACACCCGGGACATCGTGCAGGCCGTCTACATCCGCCGCACCGAAAGGCTCGACGGGCGCTGGATCAACCGCGAGTTCGAACGCTTCGAGCGGGTGCGCGATCCGGCGCTGTGAGCGCGCTCAGGGCTGCTGCTGCTCGATCGGCCGGGGCCGGCCGTTGTCGTCGATGGCCACGTAGGTGAAGGTGGCTTGGGTGACCTTGACGTATTCGCCCTGCGCCTTGAAGCGCTCGGCGAAGACCTCGACCGTGACGGTGATCGAGGTGCGCCCGATGCGCACCAGCTTCGAATAGAAGGACAGGATGTCGCCCAGCCGCACCGGCTGCTTGAAGATGAATTCATTCACCGCGACGGTGGCCATGCGCCCCTTGGCGTAGCGTGCCGGAATGACCGAGCCGGCCAGGTCGCACTGCGCCATGACCCAGCCGCCGAAGATGTCGCCGTTGGCATTGACGTCGGCCGGCATTGGAATGACCTTGAGCACCAGCTCCATGTCGGTGGGCAGGCTCTTGAGGGTTGCGGCGGCAGCGGTGCTGGAAATATCGGACATGGGCACAATCTGGAACAAACAAGCAACCACGATTGTCCCTCATGCGCCGCAGCGGCGAAGCCCTACCTCCTCCCTCCCACACCGCCACCGGCCATGCGCCGGCGCGCAGCGACCGTTCCGATTGGGCGACGCTGCGCCGCCTTTTCCCCTACCTCTGGCAGTACAAGTGGCGGGTGATCGCCGCGCTCGGCTTCATGGTGGGCGCCAAGGTGGCCAACGTGGGCGTGCCGGTGCTGCTCAAGAACCTGATCGACACCATGACGCCCAAGCCGGACATGGCGCAGGCGCTGCTGATCGTGCCGATCGGACTTTTGCTGGCCTACGGGCTGCTGCGCTTTTCGACCGCGCTCTTCGGCGAGCTGCGCGAGCTGATCTTCGCCAAGGCCACCGAGGGCACGGCGCGGCAGATCGCGCTGGAGGTGTTCGGCCATCTGCATTCGCTGAGCCTGCGCTTCCACCTGGAGCGCCAGACCGGCGGCATGACGCGCGACATCGAGCGCGGCACGCGCGGCGTGCATTCGCTCATTTCGATGTCGCTCTACAGCATCGTGCCGACCATCATCGAACTGGCGCTGGTGCTCACCATCCTGGGCGTGAAGTTCGATTCGCTGTTCGTCTGGATCACGGGCGTGGCGCTGGTGCTCTACATCACCTTCACGGTCACGGTGACCGAGTGGCGCACGCAGTTCCGCAAGACCATGAACGAGCTCGACTCGATGGCCCAGAGCCGCGCCGTCGATTCGCTGCTGAACTACGAAACCGTCAAGTACTTCAACAACGAGGAGTTCGAGGCGAAGCGCTACGACGCCAGCCTGGACCGCTACCGCAAGGCGGCCATCAAGAGCCAGCGCACGCTGAGCATGCTCAACACCGGGCAGCAGCTGCTGATTGCCGTGAGCCTGGTGCTGATGCTGTGGCGCGCCACCTCGGGCGTGGTCGAAGGGCGCATGACGCTGGGCGACCTGGTGATGGTCAACGCCTTCATGATCCAGCTCTACATTCCGCTCAACTTCCTGGGCGTGATCTACCGCGAGATCAAGCAGAGCCTGACCGACCTCGACAAGATGTTCGTGCTGATGGAAAAGGAGCGCGAAGTGCGCGATGCGCCCGGCGCGCAGCCCTTGTCTTTGCTCCCTCTCCCCCCGGGAGAGGGCGGGGGTGAGGGCAGCGGCGTCGACTCCACCATCCGCTTCGAGGACGTCAGCTTCGCCTACGAGCCCGACCGCCCCATCCTCAAGCACGTGAGCTTCGAGATTCCCGCCGGCAAGACGGTGGCCGTGGTCGGCCCCTCGGGCTCGGGCAAGTCGACGCTCGCGCGGCTGCTGTACCGCTTCTACGATGTTCAGCAGGGCCGCATCACCATCGGCGGCCAGGACATCCGCGAGGTGCAGCAGTCGAGCGTGCGGCGCGCGATCGGCATCGTGCCGCAGGACACGGTGCTGTTCAACGACACGGTCGAATACAACATCGCCTACGGCCGCCCCGGTGCCACGCGCGAAGAGGTGGAAGGCGCGGCCCGCGCGGCGCGCATCCACGACTTCATCTCGGCCACGCCCAGGGGCTATGAAACCACCGTGGGCGAGCGCGGCCTCAAGCTCTCGGGCGGGGAGAAGCAGCGCGTGGCCATTGCGCGCACGCTGCTCAAGAACCCGCCGATCGTGATCTTCGACGAGGCCACCTCGGCGCTCGATTCGGCCAACGAACGCGCCATTCAATCGGAACTCAGGAGCGCCGCGCAGGACAAGACCACGCTGGTCATCGCCCACCGCCTGTCGACCGTGGTCGATGCGCACGAGATCCTGGTGCTCGAAGCGGGCGTGATCGTCGAGCGCGGCACCCATGCCGAGCTGCTTGCGAAGCAGAGCCGCTATGCGCAGATGTGGGCTTTGCAGAAAAGCGAAGCCACACCGCTGATGTAGCCCGATCATTCATTTTTTCAAATCGATCCAGGAGTTCAGACGTGCCGACCAAGATTCCCCTGCTGGTGCTCAACAGCCTCTCGAGCGCCCACCAGGCCCAGATTGCCGAGGTCTACGACGTGACCTATGCCTTCGACCCCGCCGCGCGCGCCGCCGCGATTGCCGAACATGGCAAGAAATTTCGCGCGGTGCTGACCATCGGCGTGATCGGCATCACGCCCGAAGAAATCGCGGCCATGCCGGCCGTCGAACTGATCTGCTGCATGGGCGCGGGCTACGAAGGCGTGCCGCTCGAAGTGACGCGCGCCCGCGGCATCGCCACGGCCAATGGCGCGGGCACCAACGACGACTGCGTGGCCGACCATGCCTTCGGCCTCCTGATCGGCATCGTGCGCGAGCTTCGCAAGCTCGACCGGCTGTGCCGCGAGGGCGTGTGGCGCGAAGCCATTCCGCAGCCGGCCAACGTCTCGGGCAAGAAGCTCGGCATCCTGGGGCTCGGCACCATTGGCCAGAAGATCGCCAAGCGCGCGGCCGCGTTCGACATGGAGATCGGCTATCACAACCGCAAGCCGCGCGAAGGCGCGGCGCACCGCTACTTCGGCGACCTGAAGTCGCTCGCCGCCTGGGCCGATTTCCTGGTGCTGGCCGCGCCGGGCGGACCGGCCACGCGGCACCTCGTGAATGCCGAGGTGCTCGATGCGCTCGGGCCGCAGGGCTATCTGGTCAGCATCGGGCGCGGCAGCGTGGTCGATACCGAGGCGCTCGCTGCTGCGCTGCGCGGGAACCGCATCGCGGGCGCGGGGCTCGACGTGTACGAAAGCGAGCCGAATCGTCCCGAACCGCTGGTCGGCCTCGACAACGTGCTGCTGACGCCGCACATGGCGGGCTGGTCGCCCGAGGCCACGCAGGCTTCGGTGGACCGCTTTCTCGCGAATGCCGAGGGCCACTTTGCGGGGCGCGGCGTTATCTCGCCCATCTGATGTGTTGCTCCTTCCCCCGCTGGGGGAAGGCCGGGATGGGGGCGGGCAGGGCGTCCAATGGATGCGCCGCATGCCCCCACCCCAGCCCTCCCCCGGAAGGGGAGGGAGCAAGTCAAGCCAGGGCCGGGGGGCGACGAGAGGCCCATCCGCAGGCCTGGTCATAGGCATGCCCGAGCCGCAGCACGTCGAGGTCCGCATGGATCGGCCCGGCCAGCTGCAGGCCCATCGGCAAGCCGCCTTCGCCGAAACCCGCGCGCACATTGAGCGTCGGCAATCCCGCCAGCGTGAACGGCGTCACGATCTCCATCCACCGGTGGTAGGTGTCGCTTGGCACGCCGGCCACTTCGGCGGGCCAGTGCAGTTCGGCATCGAACGGGAACACCTGCGCGGTCGGCGCCAGCACGAAATCGAAGCGCTCGAACAGTCTGAGGAACGCACGGTACACGTTCGATCGGTAGAGCGAAGCCTGGTAGAGCGAGGCCGCATCCAGATGCCGGCTCTGCTCGATTTCCCACCGCGCTTCGGGCTTGAGCTGCGCGAACAGCTTCGGGTCGCTCAGGTAGGCGCCGAGCTTGCCGCCCACCAGCAATTGGCGCAGCCGCAGCCAGGCGCTCCAGTTGTGCTCGCGCGGCATGTCGAGCGTGCAGGGCTCGACCTCGCAGCCGATGGCGCGGAAGGTGCCCAGCGCGCGTTCGCCCAATTCGCGAATACCCGGCGCCAGCGGCAGATCCGGCCAGATGCTGCCGAGCCAGCCGACGCGCAGGCCCTGCACATCGCCGTCGAGCTGCAGCGCATCGGGCGAAGGCAATGCCTGCGGCGACGACAGCGGCACGCGCGTGTCGAAGCCCGCCTGCACCGCGAGCAGCCGCGCCGCGTCTTCCACTGTGCGGGCCATCGGGCCTTCGGTGCCCAGTTGCTGGAAGAAGAGCTCCTGCTCCGGATCGCCGGGCACGCGTCCGCGCGAAGGCCGCATGCCGATCACGTTGTTGAACGCGGCCGGGTTGCGCAGCGAACCCATCATGTCGCTGCCGTCGGCCACCGGCAGCATGCCCAGGGCCAGCGCCACAGCGGCGCCGCCGCTGCTGCCGCCGGCGCTGCGCTCGGGCGCATAGGCGTTGCGCGTGATGCCGAACACCGTGTTGTAGGTGTGCGAGCCCAGGCCGAATTCGGGCGTGTTGGTCTTGCCGATCACGATGGCGCCGGCCGCGCGCATTCGGGCGACATGGAGGCTGTCGGTGCGCGCCGGCGAGCGCGGCGACAGCGGCGAGCCCATCGAGGTCGGCAGGCCGGCGGCGTGGCTCAGGTCCTTCACCGCGAGCGGAAAGCCGTGCATCCAGCCGCGCCGCTCGCCGTGCGCCAGCTCGGCATCGCGCTCGCCCGCTTCGGCCAGCAGCTGCGCTGGCTCGCGCAGCGAAACGATGGCATTGAAGCGCGGGTTGAGCGCCTCGATGCGCGCCAGCGAAGCCTGCATCAGCTCATGGCAGGACACGCTGCGCGAGGCGATGCGGCGCGAGAGTTCGGTGGCGCTCAAGTCGAGCAGATCGGCTGAAGGCATGGCGAATGCGGGAAAAGAGGGGGCGCCCAGTATGGCGCGGCGCTCGCATAATCGCCGCGTATGGAAACAAAGTGGCTCGAAGACTTCATCAGTTTGGCGGAAACGCGCAGCTTCAGCCGCTCGGCCCAGTTGAGGCACGTGACCCAGCCCGCGTTCTCGCGCCGCATCCAGGCGCTCGAAGGCTGGGCCGGCACCGACCTGGTCGACCGCAGTTCCTACCCCACGCGCCTCACGCCCGCGGGCCAGACGCTCTACAGTCAGGCGATCGAGATGCTGCAGTCGCTGCAGAGCACCCGCGCCATGCTGCGCGGCCATTCGGCCGCCGGGCAGGATGTGATCGAGATCGCGGTGCCGCATACGCTGGCCTTCACTTTCTTTCCCTCCTGGGTGACCAGCCTGCGCGAGCACTTCGGCCCCATCAAGAGCCGGCTCATCGCGCTCAACGTGCACGACGCCGTGCTGCGCCTGGTCGAGGGCAGCTGCGACCTGCTGATCGCCTACCACCATCCTTCCCAGCCGCTGCAGCTGGACGCCAACAAGTACGAGATGGTCAGCCTGGGCGAGGAAACCGTGGCGCCCTGGGTCAAGGCCGATGCCGACGGCGCGCCGCGCTTCCGGCTGCCCGGCCGGCCGGGCCAGCCGCTGCCCTACCTGGGCTACGCACCCGGCGCCTACCTGGGACGCGTGGTCGACCAGCTGCTGAAGGAGTCGGGCACCGCCATCCACCTCGACCGGGTCTATGAAACCGACATGGCCGAAGGCCTGAAGGTCATGGCGCTCGAAGGCCATGGCATCGCGTTTCTGCCGCAGAGCGCGGTGCGCAACGAGATCAAGGCGCGCAAGCTGGTGAGCGCGCTGCCGCCCGAGATCGACAGCCTGGAGGCGACCATGGAGATCCGCGCCTACCGCGAGCGGCCGAGCGCGCCGGCACCCGTGAAGACGGGCGGCAGCCGCGCCGCCAAGGCGGCCGCGGGCTCTGAAGGCCTTCAGCCCAAGCGCACGGCCGATGCGCTGTGGTCGTATCTGGTCGGCGCCCAGCCTGGCGGTGGGCATGGATCGATCGATTGACGCGGCGAATTTGTGCGCTGCACAATCTATAAATGCCGCGCATAAGGCTCCCCGCAAACGGCATTGGCGCCGCGAGCCCGGCGCCACTACAGTCGCGGCAGTTTTTGCCGCTGTCACACAGCAATCTTTCAGGCACGCGCCCTCCGCGTGCTTTTTTTTAGCCGAGGAACCTGCATGAGCCCCAATTTCAGGACCGAACACGACTTTCTCGGCGAGAAGCAGATTCCTGCCTTTGCCTACTGGGGCGTGCACACGGCGCGCGCGGTCGAGAATTTCGCCATCTCCGGCACCCGCATTTCGGCCATGCCCGATCTGGTGCGCGCGCTGGCCTATGTGAAGAAAGCCGCCACCCGGGCCAATGCCGACCTCGGCGCCATCGACCGGGACCGCGCGGCCGCCATCATCCTGGCCTGCGAGGACCTCATCGAGGGCAAATTGCTCGATGAATTCGTGGTCGACGTGATCCAGGGTGGCGCCGGCACCTCCACCAACATGAACGCCAACGAGGTGATCTGCAACCTCGCGCTCGAGAAGCTCGGCCATGAAAAGGGCCGCTACGACGTGCTGCACCCCAACGACCACGTCAACGCCTCGCAAAGCACCAACGACGTGTACCCCACGGCGGTGCGGCTGGCGCTGTGGTTCGCCATCGGCAAGCTGCTCGAATCCATGGCCGCGCTGCGGCGCAGCTTCGAGGCCAAGGCGCTCGAGTTCAAGGACATCCTGAAGATCGGCCGCACCCAGCTGCAGGACGCCGTGCCCATGACGCTGGGCCAGGAGTTCCTGACCTACGCCATCATGATTGGCGAAGACGAGGCCCGGCTGGGCGAGGCGCGCGCACTCATCGAGGAAATCAACCTGGGCGCCACCGCCATCGGCACCGGCATCAACGCGCCGCACGGCTATGCCAACCTGGCCTGCCAGTACCTGGCCGAGCAGACCGGCGTGCCGCTCAAGCAGTCCGCCAACCTCATCGAGGCCACGCAGGACACCGGCGCCTTCGTGCAGCTGTCGGGCGTGCTCAAGCGCGTGGCCACCAAGCTCAGCAAGACCTGCAACGACCTGCGCCTGCTGTCGAGCGGGCCGCAGGCGGGCTTCGGCGAGATCCGCCTGCCGGCGCGCCAGGCGGGCTCGTCGATCATGCCGGGCAAGGTCAACCCGGTGATCCCGGAAGTCATGAACCAGGTGGCTTTCGAGGTCATCGGCAACGACATCACGGTCACGATGGCCTCGGAGGCCGGCCAGCTGCAGCTCAACGCCTTCGAGCCGATCATGGGATGGAGCCTGTTCAAGAGCATCAAGCACCTGGGCAATGCCTGCGACACGCTGCGGCAGAACTGCGTCGATGGCATCGAAGCCAACCGCGAGTTCCTGGCCAAGCGGGTGCGCGAATCGGTCACGCTGGTCACCGCGCTCAATCCGCTGATCGGCTATGAAAAGGCGGCGCTGATCGCCAAGACCGCGCTGGCCACCGGCGGGCCCATCGACCTGGTGGCCGAATCGCTCGGCATCATGACGCGCGCCGAGATGGAGGCGCTGCTCGTGCCCGAGAACCTGACCCAGCCCGTGCGCCTGTCCGCGCCGGTGCCGCCGGCTGCCGAGCCCTCGGGCACAAAGGCTGCTTAGTGAAAGTCGGACAATGCCAATGGGTTCGCCTGCACCACGACAGCGCTCGAATGCGCGCGGCCGGTGCGGTCGTCATTGGGAATGCACCGGGTTGGCCCGGGTATTCCCCATGACGTGAATGTCTAGAATTTCGTTGTATCTGTATCTTCCAGTCACCTCAGGAGTTTTCCGTATGAACAAGCAAGTATTGGCATTGGCAATTGCAGCCCTGGCTGCCGGCGGCGCATTTGCACAGGCCAATGACACCCTGGCCAAGATCAAGGCCTCGGGCGCCATCACCGAAGGCGTGCGGGAATCTTCCGGCCTGTCGTACACGCTGGGCAACGGCCAGTACACCGGTTTCCACTACGACATCTGCGCCAACATCATCAAGGACATCCAGAAGAACCTGGGCCTTGCCAAGCTCGAAACCAAGTACCAGCCCGTGACCTCGCAGAACCGCGTGCCGCTGGTGCAGAACGGCACCGTCGACATCGAGTGCGGCTCCACCACCAACAACGCCACGCGCCAGAAGGACGTTGCCTTCGCGGTGACCACCTACGTCGAGGAAGTGCGCATCGCGGTCAAGGCCAACTCGGGCATCACTTCGATCAAGGACCTCAACGGCAAGACCGTGGCCACCACCACCGGCACCACGTCGGTCCAGCACCTGCGCAAGAACGAGCGCGCCGGCGGCATCGACTTCAAGGAGCTCTATGGCAAGGACCACTCCGACAGCTTCCTGCTGCTCGAATCGGGCCGCGCCGACGCCTTCGTGATGGACGCTTCCATCCTGGCCTCGAACATCGCCAAGTCCAAGTCGCCTGCCGACTACAAGATCGTGGGCGAAGTGCTCAGCGTCGAGCCCATCGCCATCATGATCCGCAAGGACGACGCCGCCTTCAAGAAGGTGGTGGACGACAGCATCAAGGCGCAGATCAAGAACGGCGACCTCGCCAAGCTCTGGGACAAGTGGTTCCTGAAGCCGATCCCGCCAGCAAACGTCACGGTGAACCTGCCGCTGTCCGAAGCCACCAAGGCGGCCTGGGCCAACCCGAACGACAAGCCGATGGAAGACTACGCCGCCAAGAAGTAAACACCGCAAGGTCATCTGCGCAACGCCCGCCGCCCCCGGCGGGCGTTTGTTTTCGCAAACGCGGCGCGCGGGCACGGCCTCTGCAAGCTAGCTAGATAGCAGTCTGGAAATCTGAAAGAAGGAGAGTCCCCGATGGGATCAAACTGGGATTGGCAGGTCTTCTTGCAAGACCCGGGCGGGAAGTACCCGACCTACTGGCAATGGATGCTGTCCGCATGGGGCTGGACCGTGTCCGTGGCCCTGCTGGCGCTGATCGTCGCGCTGGTGCTGGGTTCGCTCGTCGGCATCATCCGCACCTTGCCCGACAGTCCATGGCTCATACGCCTGGGCAATGCCTGGGTCGAATTGTTCCGCAACATCCCCCTGCTGGTGCAGATCTTCCTCTGGTACCACGTGATTCCGGCGCTGGTGCCGGTTATGAAGGGCGTGCCGAGCTTCGTGCTGGTGGTGCTGGCGCTGGGCTTCTTCACCTCGGCGCGCATTGCCGAACAGGTGCGCTCGGGCATCCAGGCGCTGCCCAAGGGCCAGCGCTATGCGGGCATGGCAGTGGGTTTCACCACGCCGCAGTACTACCGCTACGTCATCTTGCCGATGGCCTACCGCATCATCATTCCGCCGCTCACCAGCGAGACGATGAACATCTTCAAGAACTCGTCGGTGGCATTTGCCGTGTCGGTGACCGAACTCACGATGTTCGCCATGCAGGCGCAGGAAGAAACCTCGCGCGGCATCGAGGTGTACCTGGCGGTGACGGGGCTCTACGTGATCTCGGCCTTTGCGATCAACCGCCTCATGGCGTTCATCGAGAAGAAGACCCGCGTGCCGGGCTTCATCGTCTCGGCCAGCGCTGGCGGCGGGGGGCACTGACATGATGAATCTCGACCTGTCGTTCTACAACTGGGACGTCATCAGCAACTTCGTCGTCAAGGGCTTCTACTTCAGCATCATGCTGACGATCGTGGCCACCATCGGCGGCGTGCTCTTCGGCACCGTGCTGGCGCTCATGCGCCTGTCGGGCAAGAAGTGGCTCGATGCGCCCGCCGCCATTTATGTCAACGGCATGCGCAGCATTCCGCTGGTGATGGTGATCCTGTGGTTCTTCCTCTTGGTGCCGGCCTCGTTCTACGCGGCCTTCGGCTCCATCGGCTCGAACTACCGTTCGGAAATCTCGGCCGTGATCACCTTCATCGCGTTCGAGGCGGCCTACTTCAGCGAGATCATGCGCGCGGGCATCCAGTCGATTCCGCGCGGCCAGGTGAATGCGGGCCAGGCGGTCGGCATGACCTATGGCCAGAACATGCGTCTCGTGGTGCTGCCGCAGGCCTTCCGCAACATGCTGCCGGTGCTGCTCACGCAGACCATCATCCTGTTCCAGGACACCTCGCTGGTCTATGCCATTGGCGCCTACGACATGCTCAAGGGCTTCGAGACCGCGGGCAAGAACTTCGGCCGCCCGATCGAGGCCTACCTGCTCGCGGCCGTGGTTTACTTCATCATGTGCTATGCCTTGTCGTGGCTCGTCAAGCGCCTCCACAAGAAGATCGCCATCATTCGCTAGCTGATTGGCTGAACCGGAGAAAGAAATGTCCGAAAAAATGATTGAAATCAAGAACGTCTCGAAGTGGTATGGCCCGGTGCAGGTGCTCAACGAGTGTTCGGTGAGCATCGCCAAGGGCGACGTGGTGGTGGTGTGCGGGCCCTCGGGCTCGGGCAAGTCCACCCTCATCAAGACCGTGAACGCGCTCGAGCCCTTCCAGAAGGGCGAGATCACCGTCAACGGCATTCCGCTGCACGACCCCAAGACCAACCTGCCCAAGCTGCGCTCCAAGGTCGGCATGGTGTTCCAGCACTTCGAGCTGTTTCCGCACCTGTCGGTCACCGAGAACCTCACGATCGCCCAGATCAAGGTGCTGGGCCGCAGCCCCGACGAAGCCAAGACCCGCGGCCTCAAGATGCTCGACCGCGTGGGCCTGATGGCGCACAAGGACAAGTTCCCTGGCCAGCTCTCGGGCGGCCAGCAGCAGCGCGTGGCCATTGCCCGCGCGCTCAGCATGGACCCGATCGTGATGCTGTTCGACGAGCCAACCTCGGCGCTCGACCCCGAAATGGTCGGCGAAGTGCTCGACGTGATGGTGGCCCTGGCCAAGGACGGCATGACCATGATGGTGGTCACCCACGAAATGGCCTTTGCCCGCAAGGTGGCGAGCCGCGTGATTTTCATCGACGTGGGCGGCAAGATCCTGGAAGACTGCCCGAAGGACGAGTTCTTCAGCCACCCTGAAAACCGCCAGCCGCGCACGAAGGATTTCCTCAACAAGATCCTGCAGCACTGATCGATTCGCTGCGGCACAAAAAGCAAAAGCCACGCTGTTCACAGCGTGGCTTTTTTATTTGCCCGTGGGGGCTTTATGGCAGCCGCGCGATGTGTTCGGTCAGCAGGTCGAAGAAGCCCTGTGCATCGCCCTCAACGATCCAGTTCACGTTGGGTGTGCGATGCAGGCTGCCGTACCAGTCGGCCACCGTCTGCCCGAAGCCCATGCCTTCGCGGCTGTCGACTTCGACGTTGATCAGCTTGCCTCTGAAGAGCGAGGGCTGCAGCAGGTAGGCGATGACCGTGGCATCGTGCACCGGGCCGCCGGGCATGTCGTAGTGCCGCATTTCCTGCG
Source organism: Variovorax paradoxus (assembly GCF_030815975.1). Classification (NCBI taxonomy): domain Bacteria; kingdom Pseudomonadati; phylum Pseudomonadota; class Betaproteobacteria; order Burkholderiales; family Comamonadaceae; genus Variovorax; species Variovorax paradoxus. Next base: position 1,118,150 of record NZ_JAUSXL010000002.1, on the reverse strand, counting down.
GGGCATAGGCGCCCAGGATGTCTGCGACGATCTGGCCGGCCTGGTTGCCGATGGCGCGCAGCCGCGCGATGCGCTCGTCGCTCGTGAGGATCTTGTGCGTCACGTCCAGCGGCAGCATGGTGATCGGCACGCCGCACTTCAGCACGGCCTCGGCCGCATGCGGATCGGCGAACACGTTGAACTCCGCGGTCGGCGTGATGTTGCCGCCGTTGAAATGCGCGCCGGCCATGAGCACCAGTTCGCGCAGGCCGCGCACGATGTCGGGCGCTTGTTCAAGGGCGAGCGCCAGGTTGGTTTGCGGGCCGAGCATCGCGAGCGTCAGGCTTTTTTCGGGCACAGCGCGCAGCGTGCGGACCAGGTAGTCGACCGCATGGCCTTCGGCCAGCGGCGCGGCGGGTTCGTGCACCGTCACGCCGGTAATGCCTTCGCGGCCGTGGATGTTGGCCGCGTAAATCGGCGCGCGCTGCAGCGGCTGTTCGGCGCCCGCGTACACCGGAATGTCCGGCCGCCCGGCCCATTCGCAGGCGAGGCGCGCGTTGCGCGAGGTCTTGGCCAGCGGAACATTGCCGGCCACCGTGGTCAGCGCCTGAAGCTTCAGCGCTTCGGGCGCCGCCATGGCAAACAGCAGCGCGATCACATCGTCCGCGCCCGGGTCCGTGTCGATGATCAGGGTGTGCATCGCGACATTGTCGCGTCCCACCCCGATCCGGCGCCGACCCTGCCTGTTTACTTCTTGCGCGCCGCGATCGCCTTTTCGGCGGTGGCCACCAGGTCCGCGCCCACCGTGGTCTTCCACTTGTCGTACACCGGCCGCGTGGCCTTCACGAAGGCTTCGCGCTCGGCGGGCGTGAGCTGGGTCACGGTCACGCCCATGCCGGCAATGTCCTTGAGCACCGGCTTGTCGGCTTCCACCAGGCCCTTGCGCGCGATCTCGATTTCCTGCTTGCCGGCATCGACGGCGGCCTGGCGCACGATGGCCTGGTCGGCCGGCGTCCACGAAGCCCAAATTTCCTTGTTGACCACGAACACCAGCGGGTCGGCCACGTAGCCCCAGGTGGTCACGAACTTCTGGCCCACGGTGTGCATCTTGAGCACGGTGAACAGGAACAGCGGGTTCTCCTGGCCGTCGACCGCGCCGCTGGCGAGCGCGGGCTGCGCATCGGCCCAGCTCATCTGCGTGGGGTTGGCGCCGAGCGCGGTGAACATGTCGGAATAGATCGGCGAGCCGACCACGCGGATCTTCATGCCCTTGAGGTCGGCGGGCGACTTGATCGGCTTCTTCGAGTTGGTGATCTCGCGGTAGCCGTTCTCGCCCCAGGCGAGCGGCACGACGCCGGCCTTGTCGAGGGTCTTGAACATTTCCTTGCCCACGTCGCCCTGGGTGAGCGCGTCGATGGCCGCGTAGTCGGGCATCAGGAAGGGCATGGAGAACAGGTTGAGCTGCTTGACTTGCGGCGACCAGTTGATGGTCGAGCCCACGGCCATGTCGATCACGCCCTGGCGCAGCGCGCTGAACTCGCGCGTCTGGTCGCCCTGGATGAGCGACACGCCGGGGTACAGCTTGATGTTGATGCGGCCCTGGGTGCGCTCCTTCACGAGGTCGGCCCAGAGCTTTCCGGCCTGGCCCCAGGGTGTCGGCGGGCCGAGCACCAGCGACATCTTGTATTCGGGCTTGTAGGCAGCCTGCGCCATGGCGCCTGTCGAGAACATGCCCAGGGCGGTGGCTGCGGCGGCAAGGCCCAGCAGGGTGCGGCGGAATTTCATGAGAGGTCTCCTTGTTTTCTGAACACAACTAAGCGATGGGATATTTTCAGGAACGGTACTGAGCTGGAGGTGTTCGAGGTGCTCTTGTTCGGGGCGCTGTTGTTCGGGGCGCGTGCACAGGCCACCGGGTACTCCCCTCCGCGAATGTCCCCCGGCCTTCGGCCTCCTCCTTGATTTCGCTGCGGGGAGTACCCGATGCCCTGTGCACCAGGGCACGCTCTGGGTGTATCGCTGATCAACGACTGCTCTGAATCACGCTCCCGTCGATGGGGTGCCTTGCGCAGCGAAATTAAGGGGGAGGCCGCAGGCCGGAGGACATTCGCGGAGCAAGGTACCCCGTCGGCGGGAGCGCGCCCTGAATGGCGGCCGACGCAACGCAAAGCAATGCAGCGTCGCATTTCAGTACCCCAGCTTCCTCGGCAGCCACAAAGCAAGTTCCGGAAACGCGATCACCAGCACCATCACCACGAACATCGAGAACAGCATCCAGCCGACCCAGCGCACCGTCTCTTCCATGCGCACCTTGGCGATGCGGCAAGAGACCATCAGGTTGACCGCGAGCGGTGGCGTGAACTGGCCCAATGCGACCTTGAGCGTGAGGATCACGCCGAACCACACCGGGTCCCACTTGTAGTACTGCACGATCGGCAGCAAGAGCGGCACGAAGATCAGGAAGATCGACACGCCGTCCAGGAACATGCCCACCGTGATCAGCAGCAGGATCAAGAGCGCCAGGATGCCGTATTCGCCCAGGCCCGAATTCACGATGGCGCGCGTCACCGGGTCGATGATGCCCAGCGTCGAGAGCGAGTACGCGAAGATGCCCGCGAGCGACACCACCAGCAGGATCACGGCCGAGAGTTCGCCCGATTCCCGCAATATGACGAACAGGTCGCGCACCTTGATGGTCCGGTGAATGCACATGCCCACGAACAGGCCGTAGAACACCGCCACCACCGCGGCTTCGGTGGGCGTGAACCAGCCCGCGCGCATGCCGCCCAGGATCAGCACCGGCGCGGCCAGGCCCCAGATCGCTTCGCGAAAACTCTTCCAGAACGGCGGGCGCGGCAGCGTCGCTTCGAGCGCGCCCATCTTGTGCTGGCGGGCCAGCAGCACGGCCGGGATCATCAGCGCCAGGCCGGCCATCACGCCCGGGATCATGCCGGCCGCGAACAGCGCCGGCACCGAGGCGCCGGGCACCAGCACCGAGTACACGATGAACGCGACCGACGGCGGAATCAGGATGTCGGTGGCCGCCGCGGCGCCCACCACGCTGGCCGAGAACGCGGCCGGGTAGCCCGCGCGCGACATGGCCGCGATCATCACCGCGCCCACGGCCGCGGCATTGGCCGGGCCCGAGCCCGAGATGCCGCCGAGGAACATCGCCACTGCAATGGCCACCAGCGGCAGCATGCCGGGCCCGCGCCCGACGATGGCGACCGCAAAGTTCACGAGCCGCAGCGCCACGCCCGATCGATCGAAGATGGAGCCCACCAGCACGAACATCGGAATGGCCAGCAGCGGGTACTTGCCGAGCCCGGCATAGAAGTTCTGCGGCACGGCCAGCAGGCCGAACCACTGGGCGTCGCTGTTGGCCAGCGCGATGCAGGCGGCGCCGGCCAGGCCCAGCGCGGCGCCGATGGGCACGCCCACCAGCATCATCGCAACGAAGGCGACGAAGAGCAGGGTGGGGATCACGATGCGTCGCCCTTGTCGCCGAGGTTCTTCGTGTCGTTGCGGTATGCCTTGCGGCCGCGGCGGACCATCAGGCCCACCGCGCGCAGCGCGATGGCGAAGGACACGATCGGCAGCCAGATCGAATACCACCAGGCCGGCAGGCCGATGCCCGGCGTGGTCTCGTCGAAGCGGTAGTCGTCCCACACCATGCGGATGCTGAGCGCGCCGATCAGCGTGAACAGGATGGCGATCATGAGCGCGCCGAACTGCGCGAGCCGCCTGCGCCGCGCCATGGAGCCGCTCTCGGAAAAATATTCGATGCGGATGTGCCGGTCGCGCGCCACCGCGGCCGAGCCGGCCACCAGCGCCAGCATGATCATCAGGAAGACCGAGAACTCTTCGGTCCACGCGAACGAAGAGTCGGTGAAGTAGCGCACCAGCACGTTGGCAAAGGTGATGAGCGCCAGCGCGCCCATGATGATGACGGTGAGCCAGTCTTCGATGGCGAGCGGCACCCGGGTGGGCTCGTCGGCGGCTTCGATATCTGGGGGAAGGGGGCTGGCGGCGTCCAGCAGGGGGCCGGACTCGTTGGGAGTGGTCATCGAGAGGGGAAGGGAAGCAGCCAAGGATGGTAACGATTCATGTCCGGCCCGTTCATCGGGGTTTTCCTAAACTGCGGCCCCGTTCCCCGCCCTCTCCGAGGCCCGGGCAGCTATTCGAGCTTGGCGCCCGAATCCTTGATCAGCCGCTCCCAGACCGGGCTTTCCTTCTTGTAGACGGCGGCAAAGGCCTCGGGCGAGCTCTCCTTCAGGTCGAAGCCCATCGCCGCCACGCGCGCCTGCACGTCAGGCTGGCGGGTGGCCTTGCCCACTTCCTCGGCAATGCGCTGCACGATTGGCTTGGGCGTGCCGGCCGGCATGGCAATGGCGAGCCAGCCCGTCACGCGGTAGGCCTCGTCGTCCAGGCCCTGCTCGGCCAGCGTGGGCACGTTGGCGAGCGTGGCCATGCGGCGCTCGCCGCTCACGCCGATGGCCCGGAGCTTGCCGGCTTCGATGTGGGGCTTGGCCACCAGCGCGCTCGCAAAGGCCATCTGGATCTGGCCGCCGATCAGGTCCTGCAGCATCGGCGACTCGCCCTTGTAGGCGACGTGGTTCATCTCGGCCTTCTGCGTGAGGCTCATGTGCGCGCCGGCCAGGTGCGGGTAGGCGCCCACGCCGTATGAGCCGTAGGCCACCCTGCCCTTGTTGGCGGCCACGTACTTCAAAAGCTCGGGCCCGCTCTTCACTGGCACGCTGGGGTGCACCACCAGCACCAGCGGCGCAGTGGCGATCTGGTAGACCAGCGTGAGGTCGCGCTGCGTGTCGTAGGGCAGCTTCTGATAGAGGAACTGGTTGGTGAGAAGCGAATTGCTCAGCGCCAGCACCAGGGTGTAGCCGTCGGCCGGCGCCTTGGCCACCGCATCGGTGCCGATGATGCCGGCGGCGCCGGGCTTGTTGTCGATGATCACGGGCTGGCCCAGGCCCGCCGCCATCTTCTCGCCCACCACGCGGGCCAGCACGTCGGTGGCGCCGCCCGCGGCAAAGGGCACCACCATGCGGATCGGCTTGGTCGGGTAGGTTTGCGCCCAGCCGGTCGTGGTGGTCGTGAGCGCGAGCGATGCAATGGCCAGGCCGTGCAAGGCTCGGCGGGTGGTGAATGCGGCGTTGTTCATGTCTCGATGTCTCCGATGGTTGATCTTTTTTTGTGTGCGTGCCGCCAGCCTGATGGTGCCGGACTATTCGGTCAGCACCTGGGTCTTGAATGGCAGTGGCGCCAGCGCCGTTTCGATCTGCTGCCGCAGCGGGGCTGCAAGCGCGCCCACGGCGGCGGCATCGATGCGAACCTGCACCAGGCGCTCTCCCTGATGGGCGACACGCGGCATGGCTCCTGCGTTGACGCCAAGCTCGCCGCAGACCTGCTCGACGGCCGCGGCCACCACACGGCTCGCCGCCATCGCGCGAAGCTCGGGCTTGTAGATCTTGCCGACGTTGGTCATCGGCATGTGCTCGATGACGATCACGGACTTGGGCTTGGCCGGCGCCTCGTCGACGCGCGCGGCGGTGAAGGCCAGCAGTTCGTCTTCGGTGGCCGAGGCGCCCGGCACCAGCGTTGCGAAGACCACCGGCAGCTCGCCCGCATACGCATCGGGCGCGCCCACTGCGGCGCACAGCTGCACCGCGGGATGCGCGCCCAGCGCGTCCTCGATCACCTTCGGGTCGATGTTGTGGCCGCTGCGGATGATCAGGTCCTTCGAGCGGCCGCTGAGGTTGAGCCTGCCGTCGCTGTCGATCCAGCCCAGGTCGCCGGTCGCGAGCCAGCCGTCGGCGGTGAAGGCCTTGGCGTTGTCGGCCGGATCGACGAAGCCCGAGAACAGGTTGGGCGACTTGAACAGCACCATGCCCTGCTCGCCGGGCGGCAGCTCGCGCTCGCTGGCGTTGCCGTTCTCGTCGAGCGCGACGATGCGCATCTGCATGTAGGGCAGCGCAAAGCCGACGCAGCCCGCGGGCCCGTCCACGCCCGGCGGCGTGATGGTCGAGATGCCGGCCATCTCGGTCATGCCCAGGCTCTCGTGCACATGCAGGCCGAACAGGCGCTCGAAGCGCGCGGCCAGCTCGGGCGAGAGCACGGCGGCGCCGGTGCGGCAGTAGCCGATCGACGAGATGTCGGCGCCATTCAGCGGCACGTTCGCCAGTGCGGCAAGCACGGTGGGCACGGCCGAGAGCGAGGTCGGCCGGTACTTTTCGACCAGCTTCCAGTAGTTGGCGAGCACCTCCTTGTTGCGCAGCAGCGAGGTCGTCGGAATGATCACTTCCATGCCCGCCGAGAGCGATGCCAGCGAGGCCGGCAGCACGCCCGCCACGTGAAACAGCGGATAGCCGTTGATCGAGATGCCCTCTTCGTTCATGCCCGCGACCTGCACGCTGGCCCAGGCCGTGAACACCTGCGCGCCGTGGCTGTGGCGCGCGAGCTTTGGCGCGCCGGTGGTGCCGCCGGTGTGGAAGTAGGCGGCGATGTCGGTGGGCGCGATGTCGCGGCCGCTCACGAGCCGGTCGGCCGGCTGGGCGGCGCGCAGCGCGTCGAAGTCGGCCACGCCCGGCAGCGCGCCAGTGCTGCCCGATCCTGCTTCGGGCAGCGTGCCGGCCGCGCCGGGCGCTTCGTCGTGCGGCGCCACGCGCAGCACCGTGGTCAGTGTCGGCACCTGGCCGCGCAGGCGCATCGCCTTCGACCACATGCCCGATTCGCTGTCCGAGCCGTAGGCGATCAGCACCTTGGCGCGGCCGGCGGTCATCAGCGCCACCAGCTTCTCGTCGGTCAAGAGCGGGTTCAGCGGCTGCACGATGCCGGCCGCCTCGCCGCCCCAGAGCGCGAGGTGGTATTCGAGGCAGCCCGGCAGCAGCACCGCCACCGCGTCCTGCGGGCCCACGCCCAGGGTGTGCAGCATGTTCGCGGTCTGGTGGATGCGCGCGAGCAGCTCGGCGTACGACCAGCGGATCGGCGCGTCGGCCGGGTTGCCGGTGCGAAGAAAGGTCAGCGCGGTCTTGCCGCCGAAGGCCGCGCCCGCGTTGCGGAAGATCTCGTAGGTGCTGCGAACCGTCAGCGCTTCGTCGAGCGGCGTCTCTTCGAGCTTGCGGATGTCGGCAAGGCTGCGGACCGGCAACAGCGGGCGGAACGGCGCGCCGCCCGTATTGATCTTCTTGTCGTTGCCTGTCATGTCGTCTCCTGGATATTGTCTTGCCGGCCGCGCGCGAAGCGCTGTTTTACTGGTTCGTGATCTTGTTGTCGCGAATGACCTTGCCCCAACGCTCGAAGTCCTGGCGCATGCGCACGCCGGTCTGCTCGGCCGTGCGGTAGGCCGCGAAGGAGCCGACGCCCTCGAGCTTGTCCTGCACTTCCTTGTCGGCCAGCGCGGTCTTCAGCTCGGCGCTCATGCGATCGACCACGTCCCTGGGTGTGCCCGCCGGCGCCAGCAGGCCGCCCCAGGAAGTGGCATCGAAGCCCGGGAAGCCCTGCTCGGAGACCGTCTTCACATCCGGCAGCAGGCTCACGCGCTTGCCCGAGCCGACCGCGATGGCGCGCAGCGTGCCCGAGCGAATGTGCGGCATCACCGCCACCAGGTCCGAGAACATCGCAGGCACCTGCCCGCCGATCAGGTCGGTCACGGCCGGCGCGCTGCCGCGGTAGGGCACATGCTGCATCTCGAACTTGCCGATGTTCTTGAGCTGCTCGGTCGTCAGGTGGCCGAAGCTGCCGGCGCCGGCGGTCGTGTAGTTGAGCTTGCCGCCCTCGGCCCTGGCCTTGGCGATCAGGTCCTGCAGGCCGTTCACGCCGGGCAGCACCTTCGGGTTCACCACCATCACGATCGGCAGGTCGTACACCGTGCCCACGGGCGTGAAGCTCTTGAAGATGTCGTAGGGCGTCTGGCCGTAGAGGTGCGCGGCCAGCAGCGTGGGCGTGGCCAGCATCACGAAGGTGTAGCCGTCGGGCGCAGCCTTGGCGGCCACCGCCGCGCCGATGGTGCCCGAGGCGCCGCTGCGGTTGTCGACGAGGATGTTCTGCTTCAGGCCCTGCGACATCTTCTGCGCCACGATGCGCGTGGCGACGTCGGTCGGGCCGCCGGGCGGAAAGGGCACGACGAATGTGATCGGCTTGGACGGCCAGGCCTGCGCGAAGGCGGCACCGGCCAGGAGCGGAAGGGCCAGGGCAAGGAGTGCGCGGCGTGCGGGATTGCGAAGGGAGCGGGAAGAAGGAAATGCCATGGACTTGTTCGAGAGATCGGAAGATGGGCGCCTTCAGACGACGCCGTTCGTTTTCAGTTGCGCGAGCCTGTCGTCCGACAGGCCGAGCAGGGACTGCAGCACCTCGTGCGTGCCTTCGCCCAGTTGCGGCGGTGCGCTGCGCACGGGCAGGCGCTCGCCGTCGAAGCGGTAGGGCGGCGCCAGCACGTTGACCTTGCCGGCGACCGGATGCGGCTGCGTCGTGACCAGGCCCGCGTCGGTCGCGCGCTTGGAGTTGAGCGCCTCGAGCAGGCCGAGCACTTCGCCGCAGGGAATGCCCGAGGCGCTGAGCCTGGCCAGCAGGTCGGCGCGCTGGCGCCTGGCGAGTTCCGCGTGCAGCTCGGGCAGCAACACCGCGCGGTTCGCCGAACGCAGGATGTTGGTCTTGAAGCGCTCGTCGGCCGCGAGGTCGGGCCGCTCGATCACCTCGGTGCAGAAGCGCGCGAACTGCGCGTTGTTGCCCACGGTGATCACGAGCGGGCCGTCGGCCGCGTCGAACACGCCATAGGGCACGATCGACGGATGCGAGTTGCCGTAGCGCGGCGGGTCTTCGCTCATCAGGAGCGCTTCGAGGCCGTAGTAGGCCGTGATCATCAGGCCGCAGTCGAAGAGGGCCATTTCCACATGGCGGCCCTTGCCGGTCTTCTCGCGCTGGTAGAGCGCCGCGAGCACGGCCTGCGCCGAATACATGCCGGTGAACAGGTCGACCATGGCCACGCCGAACTTCAGCGGCGGCTGGCTGGCCTCGCCGTTGAGCGCCATCAGGCCGGCCTCGCCCTGCACCACGAGGTCGTAGCCCGGGCGCGCGGCCTCGGGGCCGGTGCGGTCATAGCCCGAGATCGAGCAGTAGATGAGGCCCGGCTGCTCCTTGCTGAGCTGTTCGTAGCCCAGGCCCAGCTTGTCGATGCCGCCGAACTTGAAGTTCTGGATCACCACGTCGCACTGCTTTGCGAGGTCGCGCGCGATCTGCTGGCCTTCGGGCGTCTGCAGGTCGAGCGTGACCGAGCGCTTGTTGCGGTTCACGCTGTTGAAGTAGGCGGTCTCGGTCTTGCCGACGCGCAGGCCCCAGTCGCGCGTGTCGTCGCCGCGGCCCGGGTGCTCGACCTTGATGACCTCGGCGCCCATGTCGGCCAGCACCATGCCGCACCAGGGGCCCGCGAGGATGCGGGACAAATCGAGGACGCGCACGCCGGCGAGCGGCAGCGAGGAATTCAGCATGGGCATGAGAGCAGCTCCCTTGAAACGAGAAAGCCCCGCAGCGTGCGCGAGGCGTGAAGATGGGTGAGTGCGGGCGGCGTCAGGGCGCGTCCTGCTTCTTGCGGTGCAGCGCGGCGAAATCGGCCTTGCGCTTGCCGAGGAAGGCGCCGATGCCTTCGGCCGCTTCGGCGTCGGCCTGCGACTCGACCATGTACACGGCCTCGGCCTCGAGCTGCTGCTCGAGCGTGGCGCGGTGCGCCTGGCGGCACAGCGTTTTGATGCGTGCGCTTGCGCGCTGCGGGCCGTCGGCCACCTTGGCCGCGAGCGCGATGGCCTCGGCCAGTGCGGCGCCCTTGTCGGTCAGCCGGTTGACCGCGCCCAGCGCATGCAGGCGCTCGGCCGGCATGCGGTCGCCGGTCAGGCACATCTCGGTCAGCACCTGGCGCGAGACGAATTCCGCAAGGAAGGCCGTGGCGCCGCCGTCGGGCGTGAGGCCGACCTTGACATAGGCCACCGTGTAGAGCGCATCGCGCGCCGACACCAGCATGTCGCAGGCCAGCGCCATCGAGAGGCCCGCGCCCGCTGCACCGCCTTCGACGGCCGCGATGACCGGCTTGCCGAAATCGCGGATGTCGCGGATCAGGTCGTGCAGGCCTTCGAGCTTTTCGCGCCGCTCCGAGGCGGGCAGTTCGCGGCGCCTGGCCAAAAGGTTGAGGTCGCCGCCGGAGCAGAAGAAATCGCCCGCACCGGTGAACACGACGGCGCCGACTTCGGGGTCGTTCGCCGCATCGGCGAGCGCGGCGCGCAGCTCCGCGTAGAGCGTCGGCGTGATCGCGTTGCGTGCGCCGGGGTTGCTGTTGGTCAGGATGCGCACGGCGCCTTGCTGCGAGATCAGGACGGTCTTGTCGTCGCTCATTGAACAGCCTCCTGGCCCAGCGCGATGTAGCGCTGCAGGTGGTGGTCTTCGTCGCCGAACTGGTGGTCGATCATCACGAGCCGCTTGGCGTAGTGCGGCAGCGGCAGCTCCCACGTCATGCCGATGCCGCCGTGCATCTGGATGCTCTCTTCGGCCACCAGCGCGCCGATGCGCCCGATGCTGAACTTGGCCGCCGACAGCGCGCGCTCGCGCGCCACGCGGTCCGTGCCGTCGATGGCGGCTGCGGCATTGATCACGGCCGAGCGGGCCTGTTCGATCTCGAGCAGCAGGTCGGCCATGCGGTGCTGCAGCGCCTGGAAGCTGCCGATCAGCGTGCCGAACTGCTTGCGCGTGCGCAGGTAGTCGAGCGTGGCGGTCTTGGCGGCTTCCATCGCGCCGAGCGCTTCGGCGCACAGCGCGAGCACGCCGCGGCCGATGGCGCGTTCCAGTGTGGCGTGTCCCTGGCCTTCGGTGCCGAGCAGCGCGTCGGCGCCGAGCTTCACGCCGTCGAGCGTGAGTTCGGCGACGCGGCCGCCGTCGATGGCGGGGCAGCCGCGCACCGTGAGGCCTGCCGTCTTCGCGGGCACGAGGAACAGCGAGATGCCGGCTTCGTCGTCGAAGCTGCCCGAGGTGCGGGCCGAAACCAGGAACAGGTCGGCCTGCTCGCCCTGCGGCACGACAGCCTTGGCGCCGTTCAGCACCCAGCCATCGCCAGTGCGTTCGGCGCGGGTCTGCACACGCGTGCGTTCGTAGTGCGTATCGGCCTCGTCGTGCGCAAAGGCCGCGACGGTCACGCCGTTGATGATGTCGCCGATCTTTTCCTTCTGCGCATCGCTGCCGGCAGCGCTGAGCGCCTCGCCGACCATCACCGCGCCCAGCAGCGGCTCGACCACGAGCCCGCGGCCCAGCGCCTCGAAGACCACGGCGATGTCGAAGCCACCCCCGCCGAAGCCGCCATCGGCTTCGCTGAACAGCGCGCCGATCACGCCCAGTTCGGCGAAATTCTGGAAGATTTCCTTGCTGAAACCGTGCGCGGACTTTGCGATGCGGTCACGCGCATCGAAGGCGTACTGCTCGGCGATGAAACGGTTCAGGCTGTCGGCGAGCATGCGCCGGTCTTCGGTGTGTGCGAAGTTCATTCCGTTCCCCTTACAGACCCAGAATCATTTTTGAAATGATGTTCTTCTGGATTTCATTGGAGCCGCCGAAGATCGACAGCTTGCGGTTGTTGAAGTAGCGCGCGGCGGCAGCCGATGCGTAGGCCGGACCGAAGGTCTCGCCGTCGAAGCCGTCGTGCAGCGCTTCCTCCACGAAAGGCCGTCCATAGACGCCCATCGCGCGGCGTGCCAGCGACGAGATCTCCTGGCGAATCTCGGTGCCGCGGATCTTGAGCATCGAGCTCTCCGCACCCGGCACGCCGCCGCCGGCCACGGCCGCAATCACGCGCAGGTTCGTCGTCTTCATGTTCTCGAGATCGATCTCGACACGCGCCATGCGTGCGGCAAACGCCGGATCTTCGGCCAGCGGCTTGCCATTCTTCGTCTGCGTCGCGGCAATGCCCTTGAGCTGTTCGAGCGCCGCCACCGAGAAGCCCACGCCCGCGATGTTGGTGCGCTCGTAGGTCAAGAGGTACTTGGCACAGGTCCAGCCCTTGTTCTCTTCGCCGACGAGGTTTTCGGCCGGCACGCGCACGTCGGAGAAGAACACTTCGTTCACCTCGTGCTCGCCGTCGAGCGTGATGATCGGCCGCACTTCGACGCCGGGCGACGTCATGTCGATCAGCAAAAAGCTGATGCCTTCCTGCTTCTTCGCCTCGCGGTTGGTGCGCACCAGGCAGAAGATCATGTTGGCGTGCTGGCCCAGCGTGGTCCAGGTCTTCTGGCCGTTCACGATGTAGTGGTCGCCCTCGGCGTCGATGCCGCGCACGGCCGAGGTCTTCACGGCAGCCAGGTCGGAGCCCGCGCCCGGTTCCGAATAGCCCTGGCACCACCAGTCGTCGCCGTTCAGGATGCGCGGCAGCCAGTGCTTCTTCTGCGCCTCGTTGCCGTACTTGATGAGCACCGGTCCGAGCATGTTCACGCCGAAGGGCACGATGCGCGGCGCGAAGGCCAGCGCGCATTCGTGTTCGAAGATGAACTTCTCCACCGCCGTCCAGCCCGGGCCGCCGTACTGCTCGGGCCAGTGATTGGCGAGCCAGCCGCGCTCGTTGAGGATGGCGTGCCATTCCTCCATGTCGGCCTTGGCGAGGATCTTGCCGCTGCTGACTTTTGCCGAGAGCCGCGCGGGCAGCTTGTCGGCGAGGAAGGCGCGCACTTCTGCGCGGAAGGCTTCTTCTTCGGGGGTGAAGTTCAGGTCCATCGCGCGCTCCTCAGTAAATTTCAAACAGGCCGGCCGCGCCCATGCCGCCGGCAATGCACATCGTGACGACCGCGTACTTCGCACCGCGGCGCTTGCCCTCGATCAGCACGTGGCCCGTGAGGCGCGCGCCGGTCATGCCGAAGGGGTGGCCGATGGAGATCGCGCCGCCGTTCACGTTGAGCAGCTCCGACGGGATGCCCAGCTTCTCCTGGCAGTAGATCGACTGCGAGGCGAAGGCTTCGTTGAGTTCCCACAGGCCGATGTCCTCGACCTTGAGGCCGTGGCGCGCGAGCAGCTTGGGCACGGCGAAGACCGGGCCGATGCCCATCTCGTCGGGCTCGCAGCCGGCCACCGCAAGGCCGCGGAATGCGCCCAGCGGCTTGAGGTTGGCGCGTTCGGCATCCTTCGCTTCCATCAGCACGCAGGCCGAGGCGCCATCGGACAGCTGCGAGGCGTTGCCGGCGGTGATGAACTTGTCTTCGCCCATCACCGGCTTCAGCTTGGCGAGCGCCTCGTAGGTGGTGCCGCGGCGGTTGCAGTTGTCTTCGGTGGCGGTGACCTCACGGTAGCTGACTTCCTTGGTGTCCTTGTCGGTCACGGCCATGGTGGTGGTGCAGGCGACGATCTCGTCCCTGTAGCGTCCGGCCAGTTGAGCCTCTTCGGTCTTGCGCTGGCTCTCGGCCGAGAAGCGGTCCTGCGTCTCGCGGCTGATGCCGTAGCGCTGGGCGACGATGTCGGCCGTTTCGATCATGGCCATGTAGAGCGCGGGCTTGTGCTCGACGATCCACGGGTCCATGGTGAGGTCGCCGCCGTCGCCAGGGCTGCGGCCGCGGATCTGGGAGATGCTCTCGACGCCGCCCGCGATCATGGCCGGCGCGCCGTCCACCACGATGCGGCCCGCGGCCATGGCGATCGCCTGCAGGCCCGAGGCGCAGAAGCGGTTGACGGTGGTGCCGGCGATCGAGATCGGCAGGCCTGCGCGGATGATGGCCTGGCGCGCGATGTTGCGCCCGGTCGTGCCTTCGGGGTAGCCACAGCCGAGGATCGCGTCCTCGATCAGCGCGGGGTCCAGGCCCGAGCGCTCGACCGCCGCCTTCACCGCGAAGGCCGCGAGCGTGGGGCCCGGGGTGATGTTGAATTCACCGCGGTGCGCCTTGGTGAGCGGGGTGCGGGCGGTGGAAACGATGACGGCTTCGCGCATGGGATTGGCTCCTGGACGGCTGGCTCTGATTACTCGGATTGATTGAGGCTCGCGAAATCGGCGCCTTGTGCGACCAGTTCGACCAGCAGCGGCGAAGGCTTCCAGAAGATCGGGTCTTCCTTCGCGAACTCGCGGATGTCGGCCAGCACCTTCGGCAGGCCCACGGTGTCGGCGTACTTCATTGGGCCGCCGCGGTGCCGCGGAAAGCCGTAGCCGTAGAGAAAGGTCACGTCCACGTCGAGCGGCCGCAGCGCGATGCGCTGGAGCACCACGTTGGCGCCTTCGTTGATCATCGCGGCCATGTAGCGGCGCATGATTTCTTCTTCGGTGAAGGCCCGCGGCGCGATGCCCGCGCGCTCGCGCTCGGCGTCGATGATGGCCAGCACCTCGGGGTCGGGCTGGCCGGTGCGTGCGCCTTCGGGGTACAGGTAGTAGCCGCGCTGCGTCTTCTGGCCGAACCAGCCGCGCTCGCAGATGCGGTCGGCCACCTGCACGTAGCGCGCCTGCGGGTCGCGCGTGGCGGCCTTGCGCTTGCGCGTGGCCCAGCCGATGTCGCCGCCCGCGAGGTCCGACACCTGGAACGGCCCCATCGGGTAGCCGAAGTTGTGCACCGCTTCATCGATCTGGTAGGGCGACGCGCCGTCTTCCATCATGTGGTCGGCGGCCTGGCGGTACACCGCGAGGATGCGGTTGCCGATGAAGCCGTCGCACACGCCCGCGCGCACCGGCACCTTCTTCAATTTCTTCGCGAGCTCGAAGCCGGTGGCAACCACGTCGGCGCTGACCTTGTCGGGCACCACGATCTCGAGCAGCTTCATGATGTTGGCGGGCGAGAAGAAGTGCAGGCCCACCACGTCCTGCGGACGCGAGATGCTGGCCGCGATCTCGTCGATGTCGAGGTACGAGGTGTTGGTGGCCAGCACCGCACCGCGCTTGCACACGCGGTCGAGTTCGGCGAATACGGCCTTCTTCACGCCCATGTCCTCGAACACGGCTTCGACCACGATGTCGACCCGCGCGAGCGCGTCGTAGCTCGTGGAGCCCGAGAAGCGCGCCATCACTGCGGCCTTGGCCTCGGGCGTCATGCGGCCCTTCTTGATCAGCCCGTCGTACACCTTCTCGACATGCTGGCGGCCGCGCGCGAGGCTGGGCTCGTCGCGCTCGATCATGGTCACAGGCAGGCCCGCGTCGAGCATGGCCACCGCGATGCCCGCGCCCATGGTGCCGCCGCCGACGATGCCGGCCGATTCGAGTGCGCGCGGCGCGGCGGATCGGGTCTCGGGCGCCTTCAGCACTTCGCGCTCGGCGAAGAAGGCGTGGATCAGGCCGGCGCGCTGCGGGCTGTCGATGCATTGCAAAAACAGCTTGCGCTCCAGCGCCATGCCTTCATCGAAAGGCAGCTTGAGCGCGGCCTCGACGGCTTCGATGATCTTCATCGGCGAGAACAGGCCGCGGCTCTTTTTTGCGGTGTCGGCGCGCGCGGCTTCGAGGGCGGCGCGGCTGGCTTCCTTGTCGGCCAGGCCGGCAGCTTCACGCGTGCGGCGCACCGGCGCCTTGGCGGCGACCAGTTCCTGCGTGTAGGCCAGGCCTTCGGCGCGCGCGTCGGCGTCGTGGCCGAGCCGGTCCACCAGGCCGAGCGACAGCGCTTCCTTCGCGCCTGCATGGCGGCCGCTCAGCATCAGTTCGAGCGCGGGCTTCACGCCGATCAGGCGCGGCGCACGCTGCGTGCCGCCCGAGCCGGGCAGGAGGCCGAGCTGCACTTCGGGCAGGCCCAGCTTGGCCGACGGTGCGGCCAGGCGGTAATGCGCCGACAGCGCCACTTCGAGCCCGCCGCCGAGCGCGGCGCCATGAATTGCGGCGACCACCGGCTTCGTGCAGTTCTCGATCTTCAGGCACACCTCGGGCAGCGAGGGCGGCTGCGGCGTCTTGCCGAATTCGCGGATGTCGGCTCCGGCGATGAAGTTGCGGCCCGCGCCGACGATCAGCACCGCGGCAGCGGCGCTGTCGGCCTCGGCCGCCTCGATGGCGGCCACGAGGCCGCGGCGCACATCCACGCCCAGGGCGTTGACGGGCGGGTTGTCGATGGTCACCACGAACACGTCGCCAAGACGCTCGAAGGTGACGGGACCGGAAGGCGTGGAAGGGCTGGAGGTTGTGGTGGCCATGTGCTTGTCTTGTCTCTTGCGTGGCGGGCCCTGCAAACGCGAGGGGCCCGAGGCTCTGGGGTGAACCCCGCATTCTTGGCCCGCGCCGGTGCTTTGACAATTGCATAGACCGTTGACAGACTGTCAAAGATTTTTTGACACAATCCCCTGCATGGACCTCCAATCGCTCACCCTGCTGGTGGAAATCCTCGACGCCGGCAACCTGAGCGCGGCGGCGCGCCGGCTCAAGATGAGCCGCGCCAACGTCAGCTACCACCTGAACCAGCTGGAGCGCTCGGTCGGCGTGCAACTGGTGCGCCGCACCACCCGCCGCGCCGAACCGACCGAGATCGGCCTGCGCCTGTACCAGCACGGCGTGGCGATCCAGACCGAGCTGCTGGCCGCGAAGGAATCGGTCACCACGCTGGGCCAGGGCCTGCAGGGCCGCGTGCGCCTGAGCGTGCCCAGCGGCTACGGCCAGCTGGTGATGGCCGGCTGGCTGATCGACTTCAAGCGGCAGTACCCCGGCATCGTGCTCGACGTGGTGTTCGAGAACCGCATCGAGGATTTGCTGCGCGACGAGGTCGACATTGCGATCCGCGTGATCCCCGAGCCGCCGCAGAACCTGGTGGCGCGCGAGATGGGACCGGTGCGCTACGTGGCCTGCGCATCAAGCGACTACGCCAGGAAGCACCCGCTGCCGGTGCAGCTCGACGAACTGCAGGGCGCACCGGTGGTCACGGCCGCCGTCATCGGCCGGCAGCTGCGCGTGTCGGCCTATCAGGGCCAGAATCTGGGAGAGGTGCGGCGCGAGGTGATCCTGGAGCCCACGCTGATCTCGGAGAACTTCCTGTTCCTGCGCCAGGCCATCCTCGCGGGCCTGGGCATCGGCCTCGTGCCCGACTATGTGGTGCAGGAGGATGTGCGCAAGGGCGACGTGGTGACCACGCTCGACGACTGGCGACTTTCCATCTTCGGCACGCAGATGTTCATGCTCTACATGCCGAACCGGCAGCACACGCGCGCGATCCGCACCTTCATCGATTTCATCCTGGAGCGGGTGCGGGTGCCCGAAGCGAAGCTGGACGATCAATCGCAGCGGTAGATGACTTCGCCTGCCGGGACTTGCGCGGCCGGAACCTCCGACCCTTCGGCGCTCAGGAAGCGCATGGGTGCACCGAAGTTGCGGCAGTAGTTTTCCGCGTCCTGCGCGGTGGGCGACTTGAGCACGCCGTCGTTCAGAAATGTGATGCGGGGCGCGGGCCGCGACGCGCAGCCTGCGGCCAGCGCGGTGGCAATGAGAAGGAGAAGGGCGGCGGAGCGGCGCATCGCAGAGGCGCATCGCTGCGCACGAGGTGAAGGGAGAACCCGCAACTTCAGCGGCCGTAGAGCCCGACCACGCTCTGCCCGCCCAGCGCATGGCCCTTGAGTGCGGCGAGTAGGGCGTCGCGCGCCAGGCCGGCCGGCAGCGCGTCCGGCGCCAGATCGGACGCGACCACGGTCAGCGTGTAGTGGTGCGGCCAGTCGCCGACCGGCGGGCACATGCCGCGGTAGGCCGCGGCGCCTGCCACGTTCGGCCCCATGGTGAAGCCGGCCGTCTCGCCCGCCTTGAGCTGGCCGCGCTCGGCAGGGATGTTGTAGGCCACCCAGTGCGAAACGCCGAGGCCCAGGGCGCCGTCCGGGTCCGACAGCAGCACGGCGACCGACTTTGCCCTGGCGGGCAACTGGGTCCACGCCACCGGCACGGACACGTTCTTGCCGCCGCAGTCGCCGACGCCGCCGTGCTCGGCCGGAATGGTGGTGTTGTCGGCAAAGGCGCTGGACGTGACTTTCATCCCCGTCGCGGCCTTGCCGCCGGTGGCGGGCTGCATGGCGGTGCAGCCCGACATGAGGGCCGCGAAGGCGACGGCCGGGATCGAGAGGGGGCCGAGGCGAAGGGTGCGCATGTGTTCTCCAGGGGTGGTTGTCGTCGCGGCAGAGCGTAGCCAAGGTTCAGGCGCTCCGCAATGCAGCATTGCATGGCCACCGGCATGTTTTCTGCTGTACTCGCCGCATGACCGATGCCGCTCCCCACGTCCTTGTGCCCCAGCCGCTGACACCGCAAGCCTTCGCGCCCTACGGCACGGTGCTGGCCTTTCCCGGGGCCGCAGGGCGGTCGATCAATGGCGGCAATGCCGAGCGCTTCGACCTCGTCGGCGACCTGCAGCTCGGCGCGGAAGGCGGCTGGCCGATGCTCGCGCTGTTCCGCGCGCAGGCCAGGCGCTTCCCGCACGAGGTCACGGAGATGGAGCGCCACGCGCTCGGCAGCCAGAGCTTCGTGCCGCTGGGAGCGCGGCGCTTCGTCATCGTCGTGGCGCCGGCCGGCAATGCGCCCGAGGCCGAGGCGCTCGCTGCGTTCGCCACCGACGGGCTGCAGGGCGTGACGCTCGCGCCCGGCACCTGGCACCACGCGCTGCTCGCGGTGGATGCGGGCGACTTCGTGGTGGTGGAGCGGGCGGCGGCGAATGTCGATTGCGATACCTGCGCGCTGGCGGCGCCGGTGGTCGTCGACTGGCAAGGCTAGGCGCGCTTGCCGGCCGGCTTCCTCTTCAGGTTTTGCGCGACCAGAACGGATTCCCTTGCCAAGGCCGCCAGCGCCTCGTGGTCTTCGATGATCTCGATGGGGACCTCGAAGTACTTCCTGACCTGGACGCGCCGGGCCTTCGTGTCGTAGGCAAAGCATTTGCTGCCCAGCTTCTCGTATTTCGGCCGCGTGTCCTTGTCCACGACGAAGTACACCGTGCTGCCCATGATCATCGCGAACTGCGTGGCGTCGGCCGAGAGGCCCGTGCCGCCAAAGAAACGGGTCCTCGCGATGCGCGGGATTCCGGAGAGCCGGTCAATGATGAAATCGACGAACTGCGACGATGCTTCCGACATGATGCTGCTGGCGCCGGGCGCTGGATGGAAAGCGTGCAGTGTCGCCGAGTCCAGCCATGCCGCGTCAGCTCCCGGCCATGCGCTGCGCCAGCGCAATCAGCGACCGGTCCGACCCCGCCGGCCCGAGCAGCGACATGCCGAGCGGCGCACCGTGGCGCTGCGCGAGCGGTATCGACAGCTGCGGAAAGCCTGCAAGGCCCGCGATGCACAGCATCTGGATCGCGCGGTTGCGGTAGTCCTCGAGGCCAGCCTCGCCCTCGCTGCGCAGCGGCGCGATGTCGGGCATGGTCGGCATCAGCAGCACGCCGTCGCTGCCGAGCAGCTTGGCAAGGTGGCTGCGGAAGGCGGTGCGGAAGGCGCGGCCCGCGACGATCTGCGCATCGGTCACGCCGCGCGACCAGGCAAAGCGCTCGGCCACGCCCGGGCCCAGCGGCGGTGCGTAGCGCTCGATCAGCGGACCGTCCGTGAGCCAGGCCTCGTGCGCCTGCACGTAGCGGAAGTTCCAGTACATCGCATCGAAGGAGTCGAGCGCGACGGTGATGCCTTTCGCTTCGCCGAGCACATCCTGCACGCGCGCGGCGGCATCCGCGAGCGCGTCCGCCGCGGCCGGCACTGCGAGCGACCACACATCCTCGGCGCGCAGCAGCCGCACGCGCGCGGGCAGCGCGGCCGTGTCGGCGCCCAGCAGCACGTCGGCGACGCGCGCGAAGGTGCCGATGTCGCGTGCGAACCAGCCGCAGGTGTCGAGGCTGGGCGCGAGGTCCAGTGCGCCTTCGAGGCTCACACGGCCATGCGTGGGGCGCAGGCCGTACAGCCCGCAGTGGTTGGCCGGTGCGCGCACCGAGCCGCCGGTGTCGGTGCCGAGCGCGAAGTCGCACAGGCCCGACGACACGGCCGAGGCCGAGCCGGAGGACGATCCCCCGGTGATGCGGTCCTTCGCGGCACCGTTGATCGGTGCGCCGAAGTGCGCGTTGTTGCCGTTCATCGAGAACGCGAGTTCGTCGGTCACGGTCTTGCCCACGAAGCGCGCGCCCGCATCGAGCAGCTTCTGCACGGTGGGCGCGGTGCGGGTCTTGATGCCCGACATCGCCAGCACGATCGGGCTGCCGCCGCCGGTGGGATAGCCGGCCACGTCGAACAGGTCCTTGGCTGCAAAGCTCAGGTCGGCCAGCGGACCGGTGGGCGCATGCGGCACCGGCGCGTCGGGGTACGGAACGAAGGCATGGGCGGGGTCGTGCAGGGGCATGGCGTGCTGTCGTTGTGTGTGCTGCAGGTGCGGATCAGGCGACCAGCGTGGGTGCGATGGCGGCGGCGGCTTCGGTATGGATGCAGCGCGCGCGATGGTTCGGCGCGAGCTCCACCACCGGCGGCTGCGCGGCGCGGCAGGCATCGCTCGCGAGCGCGCAGCGTTCGGCAAAGGCGCAGCCGGGCGGCATCGCCGAGAGATCGGGCGGCGCGCCGCCGATGGTCTCCAGCCGTGCGCCGCGCGCCAGTGCGCCATGCGCGCGGCTCTTGAGCAGCGCGATGGTGTAGGGGTGGCGCGGCGAGCGGATCAGCTCGCGCGCGGTGCCTTCCTCGACGATGCGGCCGGCATACATCACGGCGATGCGGTCGGCCACCTCCACGGCCGCGCCGATGTCGTGCGTGACGAAGATCACCGACAGCCCGAGGTCGCGCTGCAGTTCGCGCAGCAGCAGCAGGATCTGGATCTGCACCGTGGCGTCGAGCGCGGTGGTCGGCTCGTCGGCCAGCAGCAGCTGCGGCTTGCAGGCGAGTGCGAGCGCGATCATCGCGCGCTGGCGCATGCCGCCCGACATCTCGTGAGGGTAGGCCGAAAGGCGCCGCTCGGGGCTCGGGATGCGCACGCGCTCGAACAGCGCGAGCGCACGCTGCTGCGCCTCGGCCTTGCTCATCGACTCGTGGCGGCGGATCGACTCGACGATCTGCGCGCCCACCGAATACACCGGATCGAGCGCGAGCAGCGGCTCCTGGAAAATCATCGAGGCGACCTTGCCGCGGAAGTCGTCGAGTTCGCGCGCGGGCATCGCGAGCACGTCGCGCCCCGCCACCTGCACCTGCCCGCCGATGCGCGTTCGGCGTTCGGGATGCAGGCGCAGCAGCGTGCGCATGGTCACGCTCTTGCCGGAGCCCGATTCGCCGATCAGCGCCACCACCTCGCCGCGCTGCACCTCCAGGCTCACGCCGCTGACCGCATGCACGGGCTTGCGGCCGCCGCTGAAGCTGACGCTGAGGTCGCGCAGGCGGACCATCGGCTCGGAAGAAGGGGGTGGGTTGTTCATCGTCGTCGTGGTCATCATGCGTTCATGCCGCCCTGGCCAGCGGCACGGCCATCGGATGTCCGCTGCCGGGCTCGTGGACCAGGCAGCTTGCCGCATGCCGCTCGCCGGTGGCGATGGGCTCGGGCGCGACCTGGCTGCAGACCGGCGCGGCCAGCGCGCAGCGCGGATGGAAGCGGCAGCCCGTGGGCGGGTTGATCGGGTTCGGCGGGTCGCCCGCGAGCGGCGCTTCCTCGGTGCGGTGGTCGGGGTCCATCGAGGGCATCGACGAGAGCAGCGCGCGCGTGTAGGGATGCGCGGGCGCATCGTAGAGCGCGTCGGCCGGCCCGATCTCGGCCACCTGGCCCAGGTACATGACCATCACGCGGTCGCTCATGTAGCGCACCACGTTGAGGTCGTGGCTGATGAAGAGATAGGTCAGGCCGAACTCGGCCTTGAGATCGAGCAGCAGGTTGATGACCTGCGCCTCCACCGACTTGTCGAGCGCCGACACGGCCTCGTCGAGGATCACCATGCGTGGCTGCAATGCGAGCGCGCGCGCGATGTTGACGCGCTGGCGCTGTCCGCCCGACAGTTCGTGCGGATAGCGTTCGGCAAAGCGCTGCGGTTCGAGCCCGACGCGCGCGAGCAGGTCGCGCGCACGCGCCACGGCCTCGCGCCGGCCGACGCCGTGCACCTGCGGGCCGAAGGCGACGGAGTCCTCGATGGTCAGGCGCGGATTCAGCGAGGCGTAGCTGTCCTGGAACACCATCTGCACCTGGCGCCGAAATTCTTTGAGCGGCAGCTCGCGCCCGCCGACCTCGCGGCCGTCGAAAATCACTTCGCCCCGGGTTGGTGCGATCAGCTGCATCAGCAGCCGCGCGGTGGTCGACTTGCCGCAGCCCGATTCGCCGACCACGCCGAGCGTCTCGCCCTTGAGCACTTCGAAATCGACCCCGTCGACCGCGCGCACCACGCCGCCGCCGCGGCCCAGAGGGTCCTTCTTGAGCGGGAAGTGCTTGACGAGTCCTGTGATGGTGAGAAGCGGTTGTGCGGGGCCGCCGATGTCTTTCATTGCGTCCATGGGGTCATGCTCCTTTGTTGCTTTTGTTCTTGGCGCTGATGTTCTTGGCGCTTTTGTTCGGGGCGCTTTTTTTTCAGGGCGCGTGCACAGGCCACCGGGTACTCCCCTCCGCGAATGTCCCCCGGCCTGCGGCCTCCTCCTTGATTTCGCTGCGGGGAGCACCCGATGCCCTGTGCACCTGGGCACGCTGCTGGTAAACGGCTGATCAACGACCGCTGCGCATAACGCTCCCGTCGATGGGGTGCCTTGCGCAGCGAAATCAAGGGGGAGGCCGGAGGCCGGAGGACATTCGCGGAGCAAGGTACCCCGTCGGCGGGAGCGCGCCCCGAACGAAAAGCCTCAAACACAACGCGGCGAACAAAAAGAGACGCCATCCCTATCCCTTGTTGTCCATCGCCGACCGCAACCCATCGGACAGAAGATTGAAAGAGATCGACGTAATGAAGATCATCGCCCCCGGCAACGCAGCCACCCACGGCTGCACATAGATCGCTGTGCGCAGCGTGTTGAGCATCAGGCCCCACTCCGGCTCCGGTGGCTTCACGCCCAGGCCCAGGAACGAGAGGCCCGAGGCCAGGATCATCGACACCGCGATCAGGCTCGTGGCGTAGACGAAGATCGGACCGAGCACATTGCCCAGCACATGCACCCGCACGATCGTGAACGGGTTCGCGCCCGAGGCGCGCGCCGCCTCCACGTAGTCGCGCGTGCGCACCTGCGTGGTCACGCTCTCGGCCACGCGCGCGATCTGCGGAATGAACACGATGGTCAGCGAGATCAGCGAATTGACCACGCCCGCGCCGAGCGTGCCCGACAGCGCGATCGCCAACAGCACCGACGGAAACGCGTAGAACACGTCGATGGTGCGCATGATCAGCGTGTTGGTGAAGCCGCCCGCGTAGCCCGCGACGATGCCGATCACCGTGCCGAGCACGAAGGCGCAGACCACCGGCGTGATGCCGATGAACAGCGACAGCCGCGCGCCGACGATCAGGCGCGACAGCATGTCGCGGCCCAGCTCGTCGCTGCCCAGCGGCAGGCCTGCGGTGCCGATCGGCTTGAGCCGCTTGAGCATCGAGGAGGCATAAGGATCGGCCGGCGCGAGCCAGGGGCCGAACACGGCGAGGCCGATCAGCAGCAGCACCACGAATGCGGCACCCATCGCGACCGGATCGCGCGTGAAGCGCAGCAGCGCCGAGGTCCAGTAGCCGCGCGAGCGCTGCATCGGCAGCAGCGGCTTCAGGTCGGCAGCGCCGGCAGCAGAGGAGATGGGCAGTGCGCTCATGGTCGTCAGGCCCGCGCGATCCGCGGGTCGAGCAGCGTCTGCAGCACATCGACCAGCAGGTTGAGCAACACGAAGAACAGCGCCAGCACCAGGATCGTCCCCTGCAGCAGCGGCAGGTCGCGCTGGAAGATCGCGGAGTTCAGCAGAAAGCCGGTGCCGGGCCACGAGAACACCGTCTCGATCAGGATCGAGCCGCCGAGCAGGTAGCCCAGCTGCAGGCCCATCACCGCGAGTGCCGTAGGCGCCGCGTTCTTCACCATGTGGCGGAACACGCCGACATGCGTGAGGCCCTTGGCGCGCAGCCCGACGATGAATTCCTGGTCGAGGATGTCGGCCACCAACGCACGCACGGTGCGCGCGATGATGCCCATCGGGATCACCGACATCGTGAGGGCCGGCAGGATCAGGAACTGCAGGTGCTCCCAGTCCCAGTCCCAGTCGCTCGAGCCGCCCGGGCCCGCGCCGGTGGCCGGCAGCCACATGAGCTGCGACGAGAACACGATCACCATCACCATGCCCAGCCAGTAGTGCGGCACGCTCACGCCCAGCACCGACAGCATCGAGGCGAAGCGGTCGAGCCACGAATTGCGGAAGTAGCCCGCCACGAAGCCGAACAGGCAGCCCAGCACGAAGCCGATAAAGGTCGCCACCACAGCGAGCCGCAGCGTGTTGCCCACAGCCGTGAGCACCTCGCCTGCGACCGCGCGGTTGCTCGCGATCGAAACGCCCAGGTCGCCATGCAGCGCGCGCCAGACCCACATCGCGAACTGCTCGGGCAGCGAGCGGTTGAAGCCGTAGAGCTCCCGCAGCTGTGCCTGCAGGTCGGCCGAGGCGTCGGGCGGCAGGATCGACACCAGCGGATCGCCGGGCGCGATGTGCACGAGCAGGAAGCACACGAGCGCCACGCCGATCATGATCGGCACGGCGTAGACCACGCGGCGCAGCAGATAGGCGAGCATCAGTCCATCGTCATGGTTGCGATGTCGATGAACCAGCTTTTCGGCTGCACCACGTTCTTGACCTTGGCCGACAGCGCGCGCGGACCCACGTCGTGCGCGATCCACACGAACGGCGCGTCGTCCACGATGTGCGCATGCAGCCTGGCGAGCGCGGCGTCGCGCGCCTTGTCGTCGAAGCTGGTGCGCGCATCGGCCACCAGCTTGTCGACCTCGGCGTTGCCGTAGTAGCCCCAGTTGTTGGACACGGGCGGGAAGGTCTTGGTGCTCACGAAGCGCACCATCGCGAAGAAGGGGTCCATCGCCGCGAAGCTCACGTTGGTTGCGTTGGCGCCGTTGGCCGACGGGTCCTTCACGCCCTTGCGCCAGTTGGTGAAGAGGGTGTTCCATTCGATCACGTCGAACTCGACGTCGAAGAAGCACTGCTTGAGCGACTGCTGCGCGAACTCGTTCATCGGCAGCGGCTGCATCTGGCCCGAGCCCGAGGCCGAGATCTGCACCTTCACCTTGATCGGCTTGGCGGCCGAGTAGCCGGCCTGCGTCATCAGCGCCTGCGCGGCCTTCACGTCGTACCTGATGTCGAACTTGGGGTTGCCCCACCACGGATGGCCGGGCGGCACCGTGCCCTTGGGCTCGGCCATCATGCCGCCGAGCAGCTGCTTCATGCCGCCGCGGTCGATGCACAGGTTGGCGGCCTGGCGCACGCGCTTGTCGAGCCAGGGCGAGCCTTCGGCGAACGACAGCTGCCACGGCCACACATGCGGCTGCGCGTTGGAATAGATCTTGAAGCCGCGCTGCGTGATTTGCGGCATGGCGTCGGGCGCGGGGGCCTCGATCCAGTCGACCTGGCCGCCCAGCAGCGCGGCGGTGCGCGCGTTGGCCTCGGGCATCGGCAGCATCACGACCTTGTCGATCTTCGGCACGCGCTTCGCGTCCCAGTAGGCCTTGTTGGCGGCCAGCTCCAGGCGCTCGCGCGCCACGAAGCGCGTGACCTTGAACGGGCCCGAGCCCGCGGGGTCGGCCGCGAAGGCGGTCCAGGCGGCCTTGGACTTGTCGGCGGGCGTGGCGCCGGCCGCGGCGTCGAACTTCTTCTGCCACTGCGCGGGCGAGGCCATGAACAGATTGGTCAGATTGATCGGCAGGAAGGCGTCGGGCTCGCTGGTGCTGAGCTCGACTGTCAGGTCGTCGATCTTGCGCGCGGTGCGCAGCGTGGGCATGCGCGAGGCGGTCACGCCGACCTGGCTCGGGTCGAACTGCGGGGCGTCCTTGTCGAGCACCTTCTGCACGTTCCAGATGACGGCATCGGCATTGAAGGCCGAGCCGTCGTGGAACTTGACGCCGGGGCGCAGCTTGAAGACCCACTTCGTCTTGTCCTTGGCATCCACCGCCCACGAGGTGGCGAGGCCGGCAATCAGCACGCTCGGCGCATCGGCCTTGGAGAGGTCCCATTGCGTGAGCGAGTCGTAGATCGGGATGCCGGTGAAGCGGTTGCCCTCGAAGCCCTGGTCGGGCTGGCCCAGCGTGCGCGGAATGTCGGCCGCGGTCATGGCGATGCGCAGCGTCTTCTCCTGGGCCAGGGCCGGCGTCGCGAAGGCCAGGGCGGCGAGCGCCGCGCAGGCGGCCAGGGGTTTCAGGGACAGGGCAGGGGCAGCACGCTTCACATGGAACTCCGGTGTAGATGGCAAAAGAGCGAAAGAAACGCTCAAGCACGACATGTGCCAACCAGCGCCCAAAGCAGCGATGCGACAATTCCCATGCCATGACAGACACCCTCACGATCACCCGCCCCGACGACTGGCACCTGCACGTGCGCGATGGCGCCGCCCTCGAAGCCGTCGTGCCCCACAGCGCGCGCCAGTTCGGCCGCGCGCTGGTCATGCCCAACCTGCGCCCGCCCGTGACCACCGCGGCGCAGGCCATGGCCTACCGCGACCGCATCCGCGCGGCGGTGCCGCAGGAGACGGCCTTCGAGCCCGTGATGTCGCTCTACCTGACCGACAGGCTCCCGCCCGAGGAAGTCGCGCTGGCCGCCGCTGCCGGCGTGCGCGCGCTCAAGCTCTACCCGGCCGGTGCCACCACCAACAGCGATGCCGGCGTGACCGACATCCGCCACACCTACAAGACGCTCGAAGCCATGCAGAAGCACGGCCTGCTGCTGCTGGTGCATGGCGAGGTCACCGACCCGGCCGTCGACCTGTTCGACCGCGAGGCTGTCTTCATCGATCGCGTGATGATTCCGCTGCGCCGCGATTTCCCCGAGCTCAAGGTGGTGTTCGAGCACCTCACCACCCAGGAGGGCGCCCACTACGTGCGCGATGCCGGCCGCTTCACCGCAGCCACCATCACCGCGCACCACCTGCTCTACAACCGCAACGCCATCTTCACCGGCGGCATCCGCCCGCACTACTACTGCCTGCCCGTGCTCAAGCGCGAGACGCACCGCGTGGCGCTGGTCCAGGCGGCCACCAGCGGCAGCGACCGCTTCTTCCTGGGCACCGACAGCGCGCCGCACCCGGCCCACCTGAAGGAGCATGCGCTCGGCTGCGCCGGCTGCTACACCGCGCTGACCGCCATCGAGCTCTATGCCGAGGCCTTCGACAACGTGGACGCGCTCGACAAGCTCGAAGGCTTTGCGAGCTTCCACGGCCCCGACTTCTACGGCCTGCCGCGCAACAGCGGCACTATCACGCTGAAGCGCGAAAGCTGGACCCTGCCCGAGACCGTGCCCTACGGCGACGCCACGCTCAAGCCGTTGCGCGGTGGTGAAACCATCGCCTGGAGACTCGCATGACACCCACCCCGCGTGTGATGCTGCTGATCGATGCCGACAACGTCTCGGCCGACGTGATCGAGCAGGCCGTGCAGCGGACCCTGGCCGAGCACGGCGCGGTCCATGTGCGCCGCGCCTACTGCAACGCCGAAACGGCGCTCAAGCAGCAGGCGCTTTTCAAGCGGCTGTCGGTGCGGCCGATGGTCAATCTCTCGGCCGGCAAGAACAGCACCGACATCGCGCTGGCGGTCGATGCGCTCGACCTCGTGATTGCCGAGCGCCCCGACGTGGTGGTGCTGGTGTCTTCCGATTCCGACTTTGCGCCGCTCGTGATCCGCCTGCGCGAAAAGGGCTGCCGCGTCTGCGGCCTGGGCCAGCAGGGCAAGACCGGCGAAGAGACCGTGGCGGTCTACGACGAGTTCACCGACCTGCAGCATCACGGCGCGCCGATCGCGCCCCGCACCGCGCCGGCAAGGAAGGCCGCGGCCAAGGTGGCCGCGAAGCGTGCGCCGGCCAAGACGCAGAAGACCGACGAGAGCGCGGCCACCCCGGCCCGCAAGACCGCTGCCAAGACGCCCGCCAGGGCCCCGGCCCGAAAGACCGCCAAGGCAGCGAAGCCGCCACAGGCGCAGCCGCCTTCCGAGGCCGCCGAGTTCATCCTGCGGGCGGCGCCTGCGCTGCGCAGCGGTGCCGACGTGCCGCTCAACGACGTGGCCCAGGCCCTGCGCGCGGCCGGGCTGCTCGGCAAGCACGGCAGTTCGCTCAAGCTGTTCGACAAGCTCCCGGCGGAGTTCGCCGTGCTGCAGCACCCCGACCGCATCCGCTGGACCGGAGCCGCCGCGCCTTGAGCCTGGCGGCGATCGACTGGGCGCAGCCCTGGTTCGCGCCTTATCGCGCCATCGGCCAGGCGGCGGCGCAGGCGGCGCTCCACACCTCGGTCGCAGCCGCGCTGCAGCAGGAAGCGGCGCCAGGTTTCAGGCCCGCCTTTGTGCCCCAGTCGGAGCTGCCCGCGGGACAGGCCTATGAGGCCCACATCTTCCAGACCGGCACCGTGCCGACGCGCGACAACCTGCACGACTTCTTCAACGGCCTCGTCTGGCTCGCTTTTCCGGAGGCCAAGCGCCGCCTCAACGAACTGCAGGCCGCCGAGATCGCCCGCGCGGGCGTCGGCGCCACGCGCGGCCCGCTGCGCGACGCGCTCACGCTGTTCGACGAGAACGGCGCCGTGCTCGACGCGCCTGAGCCGCTGTGGCGGGCGCTGGCCGCGCGCGACTGGCACACCCTTTTCGTGGCGCAGCGCACGTTGTGGCCCGAGGCGCGCCTGTGGGTGTTCGGCCATGCGCTGCTCAAGAAACTCGCGACCCCGCGCAAGGCGCTCACCGCGCATGTGCTGCTGCTTCCGCCGCCGGCTGCCGGTGGATCGGCGGCGTTCGACGACCGGGCGCTGGCGCGCAGCCTCGTGCCGGAATACCTGGCGCAAAAACCCTTTGTTCCGCTGCCGGTGCTCGGCGTGCCGGGCTGGTGGGCCGGCAACGCGGCGGCGAATTTCTACGACGATTCCAAGGTCTTCAGGCCCGGCCCGTAGAACTTTTGCTCCTATCATCGCTCTACCCGCGAGCCGCGGTGCGGCTCCTCCAGAACCCGAACGACACAGGAAGAGCACCATTTTCTGCACGGCTTGAAGGGGGCCATCCGGTCCTCATCTATGCGGCAGCATTCCCCACGGAGAATTCAACTTGAAACGTATCCTTCTGTTCGTTTTGACCAATGTGATGGTCGTTGCAGTGCTCGGCATCGTCGCCAGCCTGCTCGGCGTCAACCGCTTCCTGACGGCCAACGGGCTGAACCTCACGGCACTGCTCGGCTTCGCGCTCATCATGGGTTTCGGCGGCGCGATCATTTCGCTCTTGATCAGCAAGCCCATGGCCAAGTGGACGACCAAGCTGCACATGATCGACAACCCCCAGTCGCCCGATGAGGCCTGGATCGTCGGCACCGTGCGCAAGTTCGCCGACAAGGCCGGCATCGGCATGCCCGAGGTCGGCATCTTCGAGGGCGAGCCCAATGCCTTCGCGACCGGCGCCTTCAAGAACTCGTCGCTGGTGGCGGTGTCCACCGGCCTGCTGCAGGGCATGACGCGCGAAGAAGTCGAGGCCGTCATCGGCCACGAGGTGGCACACATCGCCAACGGCGACATGGTCACCATGACGCTGATCCAGGGCGTGATGAACACCTTCGTCGTGTTCCTGTCGCGCGTGATCGGCTATGCGGTCGACAGCTTCCTGCGCCGCGGCGACGACCGTTCGTCGGGCCCGGGCATCGGCTACTACGTGAGCACCATCGTGCTGGACATCGTGCTGGGCTTTGCCGCCGCCATCGTGGTGGCGTGGTTCTCGCGCCAGCGCGAATTCCGCGCCGATGCCGGCGCGGCCGCGCTCATGGGCCAGAAGCAGCCGATGATGAACGCGCTGGCCCGCCTCGGCGGCCTGCCGGCCGGCGAGTTGCCCAAGGCGGTGGAAGCCATGGGCATCACGGGCAGCATCGGCAAGCTCTTTGCCACGCACCCGCCGATCGAAGAGCGCATTGCGGCGCTGCAGAACGCACGCGGCTGATCGATCGATCCGCGCTGCAACGGCAAAAAAAGCCGCCACGGTTCGCCGTGGCGGCTTTTTCTTTGGGCCGGCGCGGGCGCGGGCGCGACGGCCGGGCGATCAGGCCGCCGGAGGCGCCGGCTGCCGGTCGGCCCGTGCGCGTGCGAGCGTGCGGCCCACTTCGTCGGCATCCATGCCGTACATCTCGGCGAACTCGTGCTCGCTGCTGCGGCCGCTGGCCTCGAAGGCGCGCAGCAGCGCTTCGCGCTTGGCGGCCTGCCGGGCCAGTTCGGCCAGCGCCTCGTCGAGCACGGCGTTGGTTTCTTCGTCGCGCGAGCGCACCAGCACCGCATAGGCCTCGCGGTCGAGGCCCGAGGCTTCGACGGCGCGGGCGATGCGCGCCACCAGCTGCGGGCGCAGGTCTTCGCCGCTGCGCTGGGCGCGGCGGCGGTGCAGCTCGAGGATGGCGTGGTGCACATGCTCGGGCGCAACCGGCTCGACCACGTTGCCGTCGAGATCGTGGCGCGCAAGGCCCGCCGCCACTGCTTCGAGGTAGCGCGTGGAGCGTGCGTGCAGGCCCAGGGCGACCTTCAGGTCGTCCTTCTTGAAATCGTCCGGGTGCTTTTCGAGCAGGTCCTGGAACACGCCGAGCTTCAGCGGCAGAAAGCGCGCGCCGAACATGTTCGGATACAGCTCGAACAGTTTTTCCAGCGCGGGGTGCACCTTGCGCGCGCGCTGCGGCTGTTGCTGCTGCGCCGCCTGCTTCGGCTTCTGCTGCTTTTGCTGCTGCTGCCGTGGCTGGCGCGGCGCGCGCGGCGACCGGGGCGGTCGCCCATCGGCGTTCGGCTGCTGCTGCTGCGGGGCGGCGCCCTCGGCTTCCGCCGGCTGGACTTCCTGGATTTCTTCTTGGGGCGTGGCGGTGTCGGTCATCGGTCGGTTCTTGTCAGGTTGGCTGGCAGCGGCGGGAAAAAAAGATTCCGCGCGTTCAGCGCGGGCGGAACATCTTGAACAGATTGTCGGGGCTGATCTCGAAATAGTCGGCCGGGCCGCCGCCGCGCAGGATGGGCTGCGCCGCGGCGGTGTCGTAGATGCCGTTCTTCAGCAGGTGCCGCGCGATGTGCACGCCCACCACTTCGCCGAGGATCAGCCAGGTGGGTACCGGCACGCCGTCCACGCCTTCGAGCTGCAGCAGCTGCGTGAGCCGGCATTCGAAGGACACCGGGCTCTCGGCCACGCGCGGCACCGCGATGTGGCGCGACGCCGCGGGCGTGAGGCCGGCAAGCTCGAACTCGTTCACCTCGGGCGGCACGGCCGCGCACGACCGGTTCATCTGCTCGGCCAGCGGCCGGGTGGCCAGGTTCCAGCCGAACTCGCGCGTCTGGCGGATGTTGTGCAGGCTGTCCTTGGCGCCGATGCTCGCAAAGCCCACGATGGGCGGCGTGTAGTTGAAGGCGTTGAAGAAGCTGTAGGGCGCAAGGTTGAGCGCGCCGTTCTCGTCCTGCGACGAAATCCATCCGATCGGCCGCGGACCGACCATCGCATTGAACGGATCGTGCGGCAGGCCGTGGCCCTTGGCGGGCTCGTAGAAGTGGAAATCGTCGTTCGGCACGGGTCGTGGCTCCTTGTTTATGTCCCGGTGACGCTGCGCGCCACCGCTTCGGCCACCTTGATGCCGTCGACGCCGGCCGACAGGATGCCGCCCGCATAGCTCGCGCCTTCGCCGGCGGGGTAGAGGCCGCGCACGTTGAGGCTCTGGAAGTCATCGCCGCGCGTGATGCGGATCGGCGAGGAGGTGCGCGTTTCCACGCCCGTGAGCACCGCATCGTGCAGGTCGAAGTCCTTGATCTTGCGACCGAAGGCGGGAAAGGCTTCGCGCATCGCCTCGATGGCGTAGGCCGGCAGCGCCTGGTGCAGGTCGGTCGGCGTGACGCCGGGCTTGTACGACGGCACCACGCTGCCGAGCGCGGTCGAGGGCTTGCCCGCGATGAAGTCGCCCACCAGCTGGCCCGGCGCGCGGTAGTCGCCGCCGCCGAGCACGAAGGCGTTGGATTCGAGCTCGCGCTGCAGCGCAATGCCAGCGAGCGCATCGCCCGGCGTCTCGGGCGTCCATCCGGGAAAGTCGCGCGGATCGATGCCCACCACGATGCCCGCGTTGGCGTTGCGCTCGTTGCGCGAATACTGGCTCATGCCGTTGGTGACCACGCGGCCCGGCTCGCTGGTGGCCGCGACCACGGTGCCGCCCGGGCACATGCAGAAGCTGTAGACCGAGCGGCCGTTGCTCGCGTGGTGCACCAGCTTGTAGTCGGCCGCGCCGAGCAGCGGATGGCCCGCATGGCGGCCCCAGCGCGCGCGGTCGATCAGGCCCTGCGGATGCTCCACGCGAAAGCCGATGGAAAAAGGCTTGGCCTCGATGTGCACGCCGCGCGCGTGCAGCATCGTGAAGGTGTCGCGCGAGCTGTGGCCGAGCGCCATCACCACGTGGTCGGCGCGCAGTTCGCTGCTCGTGCCGGTGGCCTGGTCGAGCACGGTGAGGCCGCGAAGATGTTTGCCGTGGGGGCCGTCTTCGATCTGCACATCGGTCACGCGCTGCTCGAAGCGGATCTCGCCGCCCAGCGCGACGATCTGCTCGCGGATGTTCTCCACCACTTTCACCAGCTTGAAGGTGCCGATGTGCGGATGCGCGACGTAGAGGATTTCAGGCGGCGCCCCGGCCTTCACGAACTCTTCCATCACCTTGCGGCCGAGGAAGCGCGGGTCCTTGATCTGGCTGTAGAGCTTGCCGTCCGAAAACGTGCCGGCGCCGCCTTCGCCGAACTGCACATTCGACTCGGGGTTGAGCACGCTCTTGCGCCACAGGCCCCAGGTGTCGCGCGTACGCTGGCGCACGGTCTTGCCGCGTTCGAGCACGATGGGCCTGAAGCCCATCTTCGCGAGCATCAGCGCCGCGAAGATGCCGCAGGGGCCGAAGCCGATCACCACCGGCCGGGGCGCGCCTTCGGGCGCATGCGCGGGCGGCGTGTAGCGCATGTCGGGCGCGAGCTGCATGTGCGGATGGCCGGCATGCCTGGCGAGCAGGGCGGCTTCGAGCCCGGCGTCGGCCAGTTGCACGTCGACGATGTAGACCTGCAGCAGCTGCGGCTTGCGCGCGTCGAAGCTGCGCTTGAACACCTTGAACTCGCGCACGCTGGAAACCGGCGTGTCGAGGGCGGTGGCAATGGCTTGGGGGAGCGCCGCGTCGTCGTGGTCGAGCGGCAGTTTGATTTCGGAAATTCTCAGCATGTCGGTGTGGCTTGTGGTTATCAAGCAGACCGCAGATTTTACGCGCCCAGGGCGCTATGAAAGAGATAGCTGTCAGTTCGGGAGGAAGCCTTCAACCGAGAGGTAGCGCTCGCCGGTGTCGTAGTTGAACCCCAGCACCACCGCATCGGCCGCCAGCGTGGGCAGCTTCTGCGCGATGGCCGCGAGCGTGGCGCCGGAGGAAATGCCCACGAGCATGCCTTCCTCGACCGCGCAGCGGCGGGCCATCTCGCGCGCCGGTTCGGCGTCGACCTGCAGCACGCCGTCCAGCAGCGAGGTGTCGAGGTTCTTCGGGATGAAGCCCGCCCCAATGCCCTGGATCGGGTGCGGCGAGGGCTGGCCGCCGGAGATGACGGGCGAGGCCACCGGCTCCACCGCGAACACCTGCAGCTTCGGCCATTTCTTCTTGAGCACCCGCGCCACGCCCGTGATGTGGCCGCCGGTGCCCACGCCGGTGATCAGCACGTCGATGCCTTCGGGAAAGTCGGCCGCGATTTCCTCGGCCGTGGTGCGCATGTGCACGTCGATGTTGGCGGGGTTGTTGAACTGCTGCGGCATCCACGCGCCCGGCGTGCCGGCCACGATTTCCTCGGCGCGCGCAATGGAGGCCTTCATGCCGCCCGCGCGCGGCGTCAGGTCGAAGGTGGCGCCGTAGGCCAGCATGAGGCGGCGGCGCTCCACCGACATGCTGTCGGGCATCACGAGGATCAGTTTGTAGCCCTTGACGGCCGCGACCATCGCCAGGCCGATGCCGGTGTTGCCCGAGGTGGGCTCGACGATGGTGCCGCCGGGCTTCAGCGCGCCGGATTTCTCGGCGTCTTCCACCATCGACAGCGCGATGCGGTCCTTGATGGAGCCGCCGGGGTTCGCGCGCTCGGACTTGATCCACACCTGCTGCTTCGCATTGCCGAACAGGCGGTTGATGCGGATGTGCGGCGTGTTGCCGATGGTCTGGAGGATGTTCTGGGCCTTCATGGGATCTCCTTGGGCTTTTATCGGGGCAGGGCGGGTCGGTCGAAGCGCCATTGTGGAGCGGACGGCCGGCGCTCGCGAGGGTATCGAGCGATAATCCCCTGCGTGAAGCACGCCAGACCGCCGCTGGTGCAAGCCCGCAAGGGGCGACGCCGCAAGGCGCCGCGTCGAAAGACCGCACTGGAGGAACGTCCGGACTGCACAGGACAGCGCAGGAGTTAACGACTCTCCACCGTGAGGTGAGGATCAGAGCAACAGAGACGAGCCGATTGAGTTCGGGTGAAACGGGCAATCTCTGCGCGCAGCAACACCAAGTAGGCCAGTATCGAGGTGGTTCCGCTGAGCTGGCGGGTAGGTGGCATCGAGCCGTTTGGCGACAAGCGGCCCAGAGTAATGGCGGTCACGTTGGGGGCAACTCCAACGCACAGAATCCGGCTTATCGGCGGGCTTCACACTTTTTTCTTTCCCTGGCGGCCGCGGGCCGCCAGCGGGCTCAGCGCGTGAAGAGCCAGCCGCCCCTGGGCTGGCGCATCAGTTCATGCCGCCGGACCGAGCGTTCCTCGCCGTCGTCGCCCACGTACACCACGTCGAAGCGCAGCAGCTTCGGCGAGACCATCTTCCAGTTCTGGATGCGCTTGACGGTCACGCAGGCGGTCTTGTCGTGGTACTGCATCTCCGCCATCGGCCCGCCCTGGAAGCCGGTGCCGTCGAACAGCCGCCCCGGCGCCGCGAATGGGTTGAGCACGGCGCCGTTGCGCGCGGTGATGCAGGCTTCGGTGCGCACGAAGGATTCGATGGTGGGCGCGGCGCTTCGCACCACCTTGGCCACGGCCGGCGAAGGCGGCTTGGTGACGATGGCCTCGCGGATGCGCTCCACCTGCTCCTCGGTGATCGGCGCGAGCCCGCTGGGCGACACGATCGGCGGCGCAGCCGCGGGCGGCGGCGGCGTGTAAGAGGGCAGCAGGGGTGCCAGATAGCTGCAGCCCGCCAGCGCCAGAGGGGCGATGCAGGCGAGTGCGGCAATCCTGGTTCCGAACTTCATGGTTGTGTCTCCTGTCGTCGATTCCTCTTCGGGCCTCTTTCGTGCCTCTTCTTCGATGTCAAAAGCGTTCGTGCGGCGAAAGATAGCGCCACTGGCCGGGCTCCAGCCCCGCCAGCGGCACGCGGCCGATGCGGATGCGCCGCATGGCCAGGATGCGCAGGCCGGCTTCGTCGCACAGGTGCGCGATCTGCCCGGGCCGCGCGCCCTTGAGCGCAAAGCGCAGGCCGGTCTGCTCGTCGGCCTGGCGGCCGATGCTCACGCGCGCGGGCGAACGCTCGAAGCGCACGAGCTGCTCGGGGCTGACCTTGCCGGCCACGTCGACCATCACCTCGTGCTCGAGCACGCCCGCGTCCTCTTGCAGCTTGCGCTCGATGCGCCATTCCTGCGTGTAGACCACGAGCCCGCTGGCGCCGGTTTCCAGCGGCGTCATGCAGCGCTGCGCCTTGGCGTGCACCGGCAGGAAGCGCATGCCCGCGCGCTCGGGTTCGTGGTGGTTGGCGGCCACCAGCAGCCGGTGCGCGGTGTCGGTGGCCATGCCGGCGGGCTTGTGCAGCAGCAGGGTGACGGGCACCACCGGCTCGGGCTTGGCGCCGGCCTCGATCTCGACCTTCTGCTGGTCGTGCACGCGCGACTGCGGCAGCAGCGCCGGCACGCCGTCGACGCGCACCGCGCCGTTCTCGATCAGCAGTTCGGCCTCGCGCCGCGAGCAGCCCGCGAGCGCGGCCACGCGCTTGGCCAGGCGGATGCCTTCGTCGGAAGCGCCGCTCATGGCGCAGATTCCAGTTGCCGGATGCGCGCCACGTGCGCGGCCAGCGACCGGGCCGCCACCGGCCACATGCGCTCGGGCACGTCGTCGTAGGCCAGCGGCAGCCAGTCTTCCGGCGTGCCCTGGGGGAGCCTCTGCATGGCCGCGGCGATCTTGGCTTCGCGCTTCAGGCGGTGCGCCTTCAGTTGCGCGATGGCGCTGCGCGCGCTGCCGATGACATGGCCGTGCGCGGGCAGGATGAAGTCGATGCCGCCGGCCGCGCAGGCCGCATCGAGCTTGTCGAGCGAATCGAGATACGCGTTCATGTTGCCGTCGGGCGGGTCGACCACCGTGGTGCTGCCGTTCAGGATGTGGTCGCCGGAGAACAAGAGCCCGTCTTCCTCGAGCACCAGGCAAAGGTGGTTGGCCGCATGGCCCGGCGTGTGGATGGCGCGCAGCGTGTGGGTGATGGGCGTTCCTTCGGCCGTGGTGCCCGAGAGCACCAGGCGTTCGCCGTCGCGCAGTTCGCGCTCCGCGGCAAAGCGCGCCGATGAACGCGCGGTGGGCGCCGAAGAGAGCCCGAGGATCGGCGGCTTCGTCTTGCACAGCGCCTGCAGCGGTGCCGCGCCGGGCGAATGGTCGGCATGCGAATGGGTGCACACGATCATGCGGATGTTTCCTTCGGTGGCGCGCCGGAGCCGGGCGATGTGGCCCGCGTCGTTCGGGCCCGGGTCGATCACGAGGTAGCCCGTGGCCGGGTCGCCCACGATGTAGCTGTTGGTGCCCGGGCCGGTCATGGCGCCGGGGTTGGGCGCGGTCAGGCGCTGCACGTTTTTGAGCAACGGCACGGCGCGCTCGCTCTGCCAGTCGAGCGCATGCAGCAGCTGCCCGTCGGGGCAGACCAGCGCGAGTTCGCCGTAGGGCGAATCGCTTTCCATGTAGCGCGCGTCCTGGCCGCCGAGCAGGCCTGCGCGCGGGCAGCTGGTCCACAGCGGCTGTTCAGTGCCGCCCTGGGGAGCGCAGGCCTGCAGCACCGCGTCCACGCTGGCATAGGCCGCGAGCCGCTGCAGCGTGCGCACCGTCGGAAAGATCATGAAGAAGCTGCCCGCCGCATGGCGTGCCAGCGCATCGGCCGGCCGCACCCAGCAGGGCTCGAACTGCTCGCTCTCGTCGGCCGTGGGCGTCTGGCCCTCGGGCATGCGCGCCACCAGAAAGGGCACGTCGAAGCGCTTGGGCAGGTCGCGGTCGGTGATCCAGTGCGCGAGGCTGAACACCTGGTCGCAGGCAAGCACCAGCCCGCGCGCGGCACATTGTTCGGCAAAGGAAACGGGCGACGTGGTGCTGCGGTCCATCGATGCGATGTCCTCCGCAGTCACGGGCCGGCCGTCGGCATGGCGCGCGAGCAGCACGCCAAGCTCCTCGAAGCCTTCGCGGATCGCGGCAATGGCCTGCGTCAGCTGCAGGCTGCTTTGGGTGGGCCGGCGTGCGGCAATGCGGCTGGCGGCTTCGTCGGCTGCGTCGATCAGCCCGCCGGGGAACACATAGGCGCCTGGCGCGAAGCTTGCAGTGCCGGAGCGGCGCGTCATCAGCACTTCGATGCCGGCCTCGGAATCGCGCAGCAGCAGCACGGTGGCTGCCGCGCGCACGGGCGCGGGCTCGCGTGCGGGGTGGAGTTGTTGGGTGGGGCGGACCATGCGGCGATTATGGAGAGATCGTTCGATGCGGTTGCGCGCCGCATAAGCTCATACCGGATCGGGCATGAACCGCGCGCCACAATCCCGGGCTGCACCGCCCGCATCGAGGAAAGACAGTCATGATCCATTCTCCCTTTTCGCACCACCTGAGGTTCTCGTCGTCGTTCTTCGCGCGGCGCTTCCGCCCGATGCTGCTGCTGGCGGGCGCCGCCCTCGGTGCGGCCGCATCGTCCGCTGCCTTTGCGCAGGGCGACTGGCCGCAACAGCCGGTCACGCTGATCATGGGTTTTCCGGCCGGCTCGGGCGTCGACGTGGTGGCCCGTGCCATCCAGGAGCCGCTCGCCCGGCAACTCGGAAAGCCCGTGATCATCGACTACAAGTCGGGCGCGGCCGGCAACATCGCGAGCGAGTACGTGGCCCATGCCAAGCCCGACGGTTACACGCTTTCGTTCGGCACCGCCGCCACGCATGGCAGCAACGCCGCGCTCTACAAGAAGCTGCCGTTCGACGTGGAGGCCGACTTCGTGCCTGTGGCGCCGGTGCTCGACGTCTCGAACGTGCTCACCATCAACCCGGACGTGATCAACGCCAGGACCTTGAAGGAGTTCGTCGAACTCGTCAAGGCCAACCCCGAAAAGTACAACTATGCGTCTACAGGCAACGGCGCCGGCACGCACATGGCCTTTGCCGAATTCAATTCGCGCCTCGGCCTGAATATGGTGCACGTGCCCTACAAGGGCGGGCCCGAGGCCATCACTTCCGTGGTGCGCGGCGAAACCTGCTGCATCATGAACCAGGTGCAGACGGTGCTGCCGCACTACAAGGCCGGCAAGGTGCGCCTGCTGGGCTTGACCACCGCGGCGCCGGTGGCCGCGGTCAAGGAGGTGCCCACCATCGCCTCCAGCGGCCTGCCCGGCACCAAGGGCTTCGACAGCTCGATCTGGTTCGGCATCTTCGCGCCCAAGGGCACCGATGCGCAGATCGTCGACAAGCTCAACGCTGCGGTGAAGGCGGTGCTCGAGCAACCCGAGATCCGCGAGCGCTTCGAAAGCCAGGGCAACACCGTGCGCATCGAATCGCCCGCGCAGTTCAGGAAGACGGTGCATGACAACCGCGTGAAGTGGGCCGAGGTGGCCAAGGCCGCGAACATCAGCATCGACTGAGGGGCCGTTTCGGCTGCGGACTCGAAGGGCCGCGGCGCGCGGGCACTGTCATCGCGACCACGCCCGCCATGATGCACGCGAGCCCGGCCCACGCGGTGGGCGAAAGCGCCTCGCCGAGGAACACCACGCCAATCATCACGCCGACGGGCACGCGCAGGTAGGCCTGCGCGGCGGTCGACATCGGCCCGAGCGTCTTGATCAGCCGGAAGTAGATCGTGAAGGCAAGGGCCGTGGAGAGCACCGCGAGCGCCAGCACGGCCATCATCGACGCGGCCGAAGGAGCGAGCGTCCACGGCCTGTCGAACGCGAGGCTCGCGGGCAGCAGCATCGCCGCGCCGCAGAGCAGCGAACCCGCAGCGGGCACCATCGGGTCCAGCCCCTTGAACACGCGGCCGAACATCGCGGCGCAGCCATAGCAGACGGCCGCCGCCACCAGCCCGATCTGCGCGAGCAGCGAATGCCCGAGCCCGTGCAGCGCCTCGAAGCCGACGATCAGGCAGATGCCCGCCAGCCCCGCGCCCACGCCGAAGAGCCGGCGCAGCGTCGGCTTCTCCGCGCCGCCCATGCCGAGGCCAAGCAGGAAGATGAAGATCGGCGAGGTCGAGTTGAGGATGGTGGCGAGCCCGGCATCCACGCTGCGTTCCGCCCACGCGATGAGCGTGAACGGCAGCACGCTGTTGAGGCAGGCCTGCAGCGCGAAACGCCCCCACATCGCGGGTTCTCTGGGCAGCCGCACGCCGCGCAGGCGCAGCAGCGCGAGCAGCAGCAGGCCGGCAATCAGCGTGCGCGCCGCGATCAGCGTCACGGGCGGCAGCGTCTGGACGCCGATCTTGATGAAGGTGTACGAGGCGCCCCAGCAGGTGGCGAGCAGTGCGAGCAATGCCCATTCGAAGGAAACGTGGGGAGCGGGCTTGCCGGCCGTGGCGAGTGGGGTCGTGTGCATGGTGCGCCGATCATCGAGAGTTCGCGGGGCGGACACTTCGGCCGGCAACGAAACGTGCGCGTGATGACCAGAGGTCCGAATCTGGGTACGCTGCACACGGCCCTGCTCCCGACGCATTCAAAGATCGATCGAACTTCCATGCCCTCGCTCCTGATCCGCAACGTGCGCCCGCTGGGCGCTCCCGCTGTCGATGTGCTGGTGCGCGATGGCCGCATCGCGCAAACCGGCGCTGCGCTGTCCGCGCCCGCCGATGCCGCGGTCGAGGAGGGCGCCGGCGCCTTGCTGCTGCCCGGCCTGGTCGAAGGCCACACCCACCTGGACAAGACGCTGTGGGGCATGGACTGGTACCGCAACGAGGTCGGCGCCAGCCTCGTCGACAAGATCGAGAACGAACGCGCCTTCCGGCATGCGAGCGGACACGACGCGGCCGCGCAGTCGCTGGTGCTGGCCAAGGCCTTTCTCGCGCTCGGCACCACGCGGCTGCGCACCCATGTCGACATCGATACGCAGGCCGGGCTGCGCCATCTCGAAGGCACCTTGCGCACGCGGGAAACCCTGCGCGACGTGCAGCAGATCCAGGTGGTCGCGTTCCCGCAGTCGGGCCTGCTGGGCCGGCCGGGGACGGCCGAGTTGCTCGGGCAGGCGCTCGCGCAGGGCGCCGATGTGCTTAGCGGCCTCGACCCCTGCGCCATCGACGGCGACCCGGTGCGCTCGCTCGACCTGCTCTTCGGCATTGCCGACAGGCACCAGCGCCCGCTCGACATCCACCTGCACGAGCCCGGCGCCATGGGCGCGTTCTCGCTCGATCTGATCCTGCAGCGCACCGAAGCGCTGGGCATGCAGGGCAAGGTCGCTGTAAGCCACGGCTTCTGCCTTGGCGACGTGAGCGAACGCGAGCGCGACGCACTGCTCGCGCGCATGGCCAGGCTCGGCGTGGTGCTGATCACCAGCGCGCCGCCATCGCGCAGCGTGCCGCCGCTCATGGCCTGCCGCAAGGCCGGCGTGACGGTGCTCGGCGGCAACGACGGCATCCGCGACACCTGGTCGCCCTACGGCAACCCAGACATGCTGGAACGCGCGATGCTGATCGGTATGCGCTACAACCTGCGCCGCGACGACGAGATCGACCTGGCGCTCGACACCGTCACCCACGCCGGCGCGCGCGGCTGCGGCTTCGAGGCCTATGGCCTGGAAGCGGGCTGCCGCGCCGACCTGGTGCTGGTCGATGCAGAGACGCCGGCGCAGGCCGTGGTCTCGCGGCCGGTGCGCAAGCTGGTGGTGGCGGGCGGCCGTGTCGTGGCGCGCAACGGCGTGCTGCAGGCCGACGTGGCGTCGTTGTAGCCCGCGCCTTCAGCAACAACGAAGCAGGGCGCCGCCGTGTGCGCCCTCGGCCTACGCGAAAGCCCGCTGCCGGCTGTAGAGCGCGGGCCCGCAGCCAGGAGAGGCTTCGCCGCAGATTCAATCTTCGAACGAAAGGCTTTCCATGCGCGCCCACGACAAATCGCTGTCCGGACCCGTCGCCGATGAACTGACGCCGCTGGAAATTTCCCAGGCCGTCCTCCAGGGCGAAGAAAACCCGAACATCGCGCGGCCGCTCACGCCGCTCGAGCAGGCCGCCACGGGCATGGGATCGGACACCGGACAGCGTTCATCGCTGGGCCGCATCCTGTGCAGCCCCGCGGTGGCCTGGGGTGCCGCGGCCGTGACGGGCCTGGGCCTGCTCGCGGCGCTGGCCTATGCGAAGCGGGAGCCCACGCTCAGGCCCTGAGGCCGCCGGCGGCGAAGGCGGGCATGCGGAACCCGCCTCACTACACTGCTGCGGATGAGCCTTTCCCCTCGACCGCATCGCGCGCGAGAAGACCGCCTTGTTTCCTATTTCCGAAGCGACGATGCCATGCGCAGCCGCAGCGTGAGCGATGTCGTGCTCTCAGGCGCGGTCGATATGCCTGTGCCTCCCGCACGCCTGATTGCAGATTGGGAACGCGAGGTTTCTTCGCGCCTGGCGCTCGAACCCGGTGACGTCGAGCCCTTGCCCTTGGCGCGGGCGCGTGCGCGCTGGCCGGACTACAGGCGCTGCGTGCAGGAGGTGTCCGACTGGACGCGCACGCTTGGATTGCCCGAGGTGCTTGCGTCGAGCGAGGTTGCCCTCATGGCCTGCCGCGGCGCGAGATACCACCACGATGGCGCGCAGTATGGCGGCGCGGCATTCTGCAATCTGTTCCTCTGCGAAGACAAGGAACTGGACGTGCACTTTCCCTCTACGGGCCATCGCATCCCCCTTGCCCGCGGCACGATCCTGATATTCGATACGGGCCAGCCGCACGCCGTGATCCGGCGCCGCAGCAGCGGCTTCGATGCGGCCGACTTCGCGCCCGGCCAGGATTGCACCCAGGTGTTCCTGACCTGGGAACTCCCCATTGAAGATGCGCATGTGGCGCGCGCACTTCGTATCGCCTTCGACATCGACGCGCCGACCGCATCGCAAGTGGATGAAGAGCAGGTTCGCATGAACGGCGAACGGGCCAGCGTGTGCCCGGCCTCGGGCGAGTGGCGCCGGGCCGGTTGAGCATCAGGCCACCAAGCGCCTTGCCAGCGCGAGTTCGACTGCAGCTTTTCGTAGTCATTCCACGCGAGCTTTAGAACGTTTGGACTCGGCGGGTTTTCCTTGTAGACGATGCAGGCGCCGAGCGAAGAGACTGCGCCCGCACGTACGAAGGGCAGGCCTGCACGCCGTCATCGCCGCTACATCGCGATGTCACAGCTCTTTCTTACGCTGGAGGCCATTCAACCGCCTCGAGAAAAAAGGAGTGTCTCCATCCATGCATCCACGATTCATCCTGCGCGCGCCGCTCGCGCTGTCGGTACTGGCCTTTGCATTGACCGCCTGCGGCG
This sequence comes from Variovorax paradoxus, assembly GCF_030815975.1. Classification (NCBI taxonomy): domain Bacteria; kingdom Pseudomonadati; phylum Pseudomonadota; class Betaproteobacteria; order Burkholderiales; family Comamonadaceae; genus Variovorax; species Variovorax paradoxus. The sequence continues at coordinate 1,075,450 of NZ_JAUSXL010000002.1, read as the reverse complement.
GCGGTGACGGCGGGGGCGGCAGCGGCTTCAGCGGCGCTGCCGCCACTTCGGGCAACGCACTCGGCTCGGACCCGGCCAATGCGAACACGGCCGGCAAGGCCGATGCGGCCTCGTCCGGCGCGGGCAGCGAGCCCAGCGTGAGCTACGCGCCCTGACGCGCCATCGCGTCCCAACATTCTCAAGATCAAGAACAAACCCCCATGACCACACGCCGCAAGTTTCTCCAGACCGCCACCGGCTCCGGCATTGCCGCCGCCACGCTGGCCACCTTTCCGCCCAGCATCCGCCGCGCGCTGGCCATTCCCGCGCACCGTGAGACCGGCACCATCAAGGACGTCAAGCACGTGGTGCTGCTGATGCAGGAGAACCGCTCCTTCGACAGCTATTTCGGCACCTTCAAGGGCGTGCGCGGCTACGGCGACCGCTTTGCCGTACCGGCGCCCAACGGCAAGACCATCTTCCACCAGACCTACACCAAGACCGCGCCGCCCAGCAGCTACACGCCCTACCGCCTCGACGAGAGCAAGGGCAACGCGCAGCGCGCAGGCAGCACGCCGCACGGCTGGTCCGACTCGCAGGCCGCATGGGACCACGGCCGCATGTTCAAGTGGCCGGACGTCAAGAACCTGCTGTCGATGGGCTACTACGACACCGCCGAAGTGCCGTTCCAGCGCGCGCTGGCCGAGGCCTTCACGCTGTGCGACCACTACCACTGCGGCATGCACACCGGCACCATCGCGAACCGCCTGTTCTACTGGAGCGGCACCAATGGGCCCAACGGCATCAGCCCCGCCGATGGCAGCAAGGTGCAGCTCGCGGTGCTCAACAACCAGTTCAACGCCGGCAACGACATCGGCGCCTCCACCGAAGGCTGGACCTGGACCACCTATGCCGACCGGCTCGAGAAGGCCGGCGTGAAGTGGAAGGTCTACCAGAGCCTGATCGACAACTTCGGCTGCAACGAGATGATGAGCTTTCGCCACTGGCGCAGCGCCGTCGAGCAGATGCCGGCGGCGCGCCGCCCCGTCTACGTCCCCGCGACCGACATCACGCAGCCGGTGACCGCCGCCGGGCCGTTCTACGACCCGGCCATCGACGATGCGCTCAGCCCGCTGGCCAAGGGCTTCGGCAACACCATGCCGCAGGGCTTTCTCGAAACCTTCCGCGAGGACATCCGCAACGGCACCCTGCCCGCGGTGTCGTGGATCATCTCGCCCTCGGCCTATAGCGAGCACCCTGGACCTTCGAGCCCGGCCAAGGGCGGCTGGTACGTGCAGGAAGTGCTGGACGCGCTCACTGCCAACCCGGAGGTCTGGAGCAAGACCGTGCTGATCATCAACTTCGACGAGAACGACGGCTTCTTCGACCACCTGCCGTCGCCCGCCGTGCCGTCGCGCAACCCCGACGGCTCACTGGCCGGCGCCACCACGATGGCCGAGGCCGACGTGGCCGTCGAATATCACAACTACACGCCGGCCACCCCCAAGCAGCCCGCCACGGACGGCCGCCCCTACGGCCCCGGCCCGCGCGTGCCGATGTGGGTGGTCTCGCCCTGGAGCCGCGGCGGCTGGGTCAACTCGCAGGTCTGCGACCACACCTCGACGCTCATGTTCCTGGAGAAGTGCTTCGGCGTGGCCGAGCCGCAGATCGGAAAGCACCGCCGCGCCGTCTGCGGCGACCTCACCAGCGCCTTCAACTTCGAGCGCCCCAACGACGAGCCGCTGCCCACGCTGCCCGGGCGCAAGACCAAGGCCGAGGCCGATGCGCTGACCGCCGCGCAGGAGACGCTGCCGAAGATCGTTCCGTCGGCCGACGCTGACCTGCCCGTGCAGGCCACCGGCGTGCGCCCTTCGCGCGCGCTGCCCTACGAGCTGCACACCAGCGCGCGCAGCGACGCGCTCAACGGCCGCGTCCAGCTGCTGTTCGCCAACAGCGGCCAGGCCGCTGCCGTGTTCCACGTCTACGACAAGCTGCACCTGCCCGACCGCCTGCCGCGCCGCTACGTGGTGGAGCCCGGCAAGCAGCTCGACGGCCACTGGAACGCCATGAGCGACGATGCCGGCCTGTACGACCTGTGGGTGCTCGGCCCCAACGGCTTTCATCGCCAGTTCAAGGGCGACCTGAACCGGCTGCGCGCCGGCAGCGCGCCCGCGCCCGAGATCCGCGTGGGCTACGACGCGCGCCGCGGCGACCTCTACCTGCAGATGCGCAACGACGGCCGGCGCGATTGCCGCTTCACCGTGCAGCCCAACAAGGCCTATCCGCGCCCCGACGCCTACCAGGCCGGCGGCCGGGACCGCAATGGCAACGACGACAACGGCACCTATGGCCACAACCCCGACGGCTCATGGAGCATCCGCGTCAAGGGCGGCGGCGAAACCGGCATGCGCTGGAACCTGGACGCGAGCGGCCAGTGGTACGACTTCGTGGTCACCTGCGATGCCGACCCTTCGTTCTACCGGCGCCTTGCCGGCCGTATCGAGACCGGCCGGCACTCGGTGAGCGATCCGGCCATGGGGCTGCAGGACCGCTTCTGAGCTGGCAAGGGGCCGCTGCTACGGCAGCAGCCTGGCGACCGCATCGGCGAACGACGGAATGTCGGTCTGGGTGTGCGTCGTCGAGTAGGTGGTTTCGGTGATCGACAGGCCCGGGTAGCCGCGAGCCACAAGCCGCGCGTGCATCCGGCCCACCGGATCGAAGTTGCACTCGTTCGGGTTGTCGCAGCGCGTGAGAACCAGCGTTGCAGGCAGGGGCCGGTCGCCCAGCGCATCGTGCATTCGCTGCTCGAGGTCTTCGTACTCGGCCGTCTGGAAGGCGAACGCGGCTTCGAACGCCAGGAAGTGCGAGAACGCCAGGCTGCCCGCCGCGCCTTCGAGGAACAGCGCAATGCCGGCCATACTCCCGCTCAGCGACAGGCCGGCCAACAGGCGCCTTTTCGCATCGGCGCGGTACTTCGCCTCGATGAACGGCACCAGTTCGAGCACAAGGAAGTCGTGGTACGGCACGGCGCCCGGCATCGTGTAGTCCTGCTCGCGGCGGGCCGTGCCGCCGATGCCGACCAGGATTGCCTCGGTGCGGCGCTGCTCGAGGATGTCCTTGAGATTCGAGAACCGAGTGCCGGGCGGATTGAAGATGCCGTCGCCGTCCATCGCATAGATGACCGGATAAGCCGTCGAACCGCCGTCGTAGGAGGCCGGCAGGTAGATCTCGAGCGCGTAGCTTGCGCCCGTCTTGGCCGAGGTGATGGTGTCGGAGACGACGCGGCTCGCGGCAGGAGCTGGTTCGGCGGGTGGCGCGGGCTCGGCTGGCGTGGCCGGCGCATCGGGTGCGGGCGGCGTGGCCGGCGCATCGGCCGGCGGTGCAACGGTGGCCACCGGCACAACCGGCAGGAAAGCGCCGCTACCACCTCCGCCACCACCTCCGCCGCAACTCCACATGCCGAGCACGAGCGCCCAGCTACCGACGACTACGAACGCGCGCATCCTTTGCCCAAGCTGCATCGGAGTTCCTCGAACGTTGGGGTTGAAGAGGCGCATCGGGCGCTCGTTGGAAGCGCGCGCGCCGGGCAGATATGGCCCTTTTCAGAATGCCACGGAAAGCCGTGGTTCAGGTGCCGTTCAGGGTAGAACAAAAACGAAAAAGTCGTATCAGCCAAGCTCCTGCCGATCCCGCGCACACAACGCGCGCCGTTTTCTCGTTTTGGAGGCACTTACACTGCGGCCATGAGAAGAACCGGGGAAGTTCAATGCGGCCTGCAGCCCGTGGTGGAGTTGCGGAAAGAGGCTGCGTCGTACGCTTACTCCGTTCGCGCGCCGCGTTCCAAAGGCGTGATCCCGCCCAGCTCCTACAGCAACGGCGGCTTCGCGACGCTCGCCGATTGCCTGCTCGACGTGGCGCGCGCCCTCGGTGGCGATTTCAAGCGCATCTACGTGCGTCTCGACGGCTACTGCGTCGGGGAGCGTGACGTCGTCGAATTGCGCCGTGAGCCGCAAGAGGTTGCGGCCGCATTGAAGGCAGCTTGCGAAGCGGCAGCGGGGGCCGCTGCGGCTGGTACCGCCGCATCAGACACCAACGACAACGACCCCTGAGTTCGCCGCCGGCACGCGATGCGAGCCCGCGCCGTCGCATCGCCGCGCCTCGGTCGAGCGCCGCGATCCGCGCCATCTCCGCATCCGCCAGCTTCAGCTGCCGCGCCTTCAGGTTGCTCTGCAGGTTCGAACTCCGCCACCTTGCGGGGCTGCAACTTAACCATCGGTTAAGACCAGCTAAACAAGACGCGAATTGCCGGCACACCTTCGAATCGTGAGGATGCAGAGCGCCGACGCCGTCGGATCCGCACACATAAGACAGGAGACAGCATGCACCCCAGAAGCCCGACCGGGCGCCAGTCGCACCTGCCCGGGCTCGCGGCGGCGATGTCCGCGGCGGCGATCGTCGTCGCTGCCGCGCCGGCCGAGGCCCGCGTCACCCGCATCGTGATCGACAGTATTGCGCCGCTCGCGGGGCAGCCGATGCCGTACGAGCAGATCCGCGGCCGCGCTTTCGGCGAACTCGATCCGGACGATCCGCACAACAGCGTCATCACCGACATCAGGCTGGGAGCGGACGCCGATGGCAAGGTGCGGTACGAAACCACCTTCAATCTGGTGAAGCCGGTCGACATGAACCGCGCGAGCGGCTTCCTGTGGCACGACGTGCCCAACCGCGGCGGCGCCGGCACCATCGCCGTGGAAGAGCGCGAGCTGGGCGACATCGGCCTGCGCAGCGGCTGGCAGGCAGACAACGCCGGCAACACGGGCGTTCCCGTCAACCGTGCTTCGGGTACCAATCACTGGGTGGCGGCGCCCATCGCCAAGGTCGACGGCGTGGCCGTCACAGGCAAGGTGTTCGCGCGAATCGTCAACCAGAGCGGCGCGGATTCCAAGCCGTTGATGGTGCAGACGAACCCTGTGCCCTACCTCCCCGCCACGCTGGACACGACCAAGGCGACGCTGAAGACGCACACCAGGGAAACCGTCGATGGCGTCGTCACCGAGGGACCAGCCATCGCCGCGGGCGACTGGGCGTTTGCGAAATGCGATGCCGGCCATCCGTTTCCCGGCACGCCGATCGACAACAACCCCGCCAACGCGCCCGGCAACCTGCCCGTGCACATCTGCCTGCGCAACAGCTTCGATCCCACGCTGCTGTACCAGGTGGTGTACCCGGCACACAACGCCTACATCCTGGGCGTGGGCATGGCGGCGTTCCGCGACGTCGGGGCCTTCTTCCGCTACGAGGCGGCGGACGATTTCGGCATGCGCAATCCGCTTGCCGGCGTGGTCAAGGGCACGGCCGTGCGGGGTGTGTCGCAGTCCGGAAACATGGTGCGGCAGTTCATCTTCATGGGGCTGAACCAGGACGAGCGCAACCGCAAGGTCTACGACGGGGCGTGGCCGATCATCGCGGGCCGCCGGGTGGCCGCCAACTCGCGCTGGGCCCAGCCGGACGGCGTGCTGGAGCTCTACCAGCAGGGCAGCGAAGGCCCGCAGTGGTGGGTCGACTGGCCAGACCCGGTGCGCAAGCAGCCCACCGGCAGCATCTTCTCGCGCTGCGGCGCGAACGACACCTGCCCGAAAGTGATCGAGCATTTCGGATCGGCCGAGGTGTACGCACTGAAGCTGACGCCCGAGTGGATCGGCACGGCCGGCGACGCGGACATTCCGCTGCCGCGCAACGTCCGGCGCTACTACGTGCCGGGCAGCCACCACGGCGGCGGCGCGGGCGGCTTCACGCACATGCCCGCGGCCACCGCCGGACCCACCTGTCCCGGCAACAGCTTCGGCCGCGGCACGCTGGCGGCCAACCCGGTGCCGCACACGGAAATCACCAACGTGCTGCGCTTGGGCCTGCGCGAATGGGTGCTGAACGGCACGCCGCCGCCACCGAGCCGGTGGCCCACGCTCGCGGGCAAGACGCTGGTCGACGCGAACAAGGAGGCGATGGGATTTCCGAGCGGCGTGCCCGGCGTTCCAGACTCGATCTTCCTGCCGCAGAACTTTGCGTTTCCGGTGCTCGACTACGACTGGGGCCCGCAATTCAACCATGCGGAAGCCTCCGGCGTACCCACCAAGGTGCCGCCGATCATCAGGAAGGTGATCCCGATGAAAGTGCCGAAGGTCGATGCCGACGGCAACGAGATCGACGGGGTTCCCACGGTGCTGGTGATGGCGCCGCTGGGCACCTACCTGGGCTTCAACGTCACTGCCGAGGGCTTCCATCGAGGCCAGGTGTGCAACTACGTGGGCGGCTACGTGCCGTTTGCGCGAACGCGTGCCGAGCGTACCGCGAGCGGCGATCCGCGCCTGTCGCTCGAGGAGCGCTACGGCAGCCACGAGGGCTACGTCGCCGCGGTGCAGGCCGCCGCCGGGAAGGCCTTCGCCGAAGGCTTTCTTTTGCCCGCGGACCGCGACCGCCTCATCCGGCAGGCTTCGGAGAGTGCCGTGCTGCGCTGAACGGCGCCGCACTTTCCTCGATCATTTCCACCAGGGCGGCCGCTGGTCCCGAGAGTTCCGATCGGCTGCGCATGGCCAGCAGCAGCACGCGTTCCATCTCGATGCCTTCGAGGCCGATCTGCACGAGGCCGAGCGCCTGGGCATAGAGCGCGGCCGCCGCGCGCGGCAGGATCGCCAGGCCGAGCCCGAACGAGACCATGCGGCACATCGAATCGAAGCTGCGCACCTGCACCCGGATGCGGGGCGTGCGCTTGGCCGCGTCGGCCGCCGCCATCACCTTGCGCGTGAGCGATGCGCTCCGTGCCAGCGTGACCAGGTCGTGCTCGAGCACGTCCGCGAGGCAGGCGTTCTGCCGGCCGTCCAGCAGGTGGCCCGCCGGCACCAGCAGCACCAGCTGGTCGACATTGCAGACAAGGGTCTCCAGGCCTTCGTGCGGCACGTTGTCGCCGATGACGGCCAGCTCCGCCGTGCCCTTCTGCACGGCGCGGATGCCGTCTTCGCTCAGGGCATCTTCCATGTCGATCACCACGTGCGGATAGCGGCGGGCGTACTCGGCCAGCACGCTGGGCAGGAAGCCGCCGAAAGCGGAAGGATTGGCACACAGCCGCAGATGGCCGGTGGCGCCCGAGTGCAGGTCGTCGACGGCCTGCACGAGCTGTTCCAGGCGCGCGATCACCTCGATCGCGTGCCGGTGCAGGGTCTGTCCCTCGGGCGTGGCGGTCACGCCGCGCTGGCCGCGCTGGAGCAGCGCCATGCCGCAATGCCGTTCGAGATCGGTGATGCGCTTGCTGGCCGCCGGAAGCGATACGCCGAATCGGTCTGCACCCGCGGTCAGGCTTCCACCATCGACAACCGCGACAAAAAGTCGCAGCGAGGTGAGATCGAAACGATTCAGATTGATCATGGCGGGTGGATTTGACCATCGCCGGCGCTACGATCCATTGAAAGACGCAAGACACCATGCCTATCCTCCATCGACCCGGTTTCATCTTTTCTCCGCGTGCGCGCGGCACCATGGCGGCCGCCCTTTGCGCGGCATCGCTCTTCATGGCGGGCTGCGAAACAAAACCCGAATTCCGCCCGCTCACCTCCGAGGTGCCGCCGCCGCCCACTTTCGTGACCGTGCCGAGCGAAGAAACCTGCCAGGCCGTGGAGGCGCGCTATGCGCTCGGCCAGGCCCTCGATCCGCTGCTGCTGGAGCAGATGCGCACGCGCACCGGTTCCAAGTCCGCACGCACTTCGGCCGTCGGCGCGCCGCTGCCGTCTCCGGCCGATCCGGGGCGGCTCAATGTGGACGTCGATCCGCAGGGCCGCATCAGCGGCGCGCGCTGCGGCTGAAGTCGAACGCCACCATTCCAGGGGCGGATAATCGCCCAATGCGAATCCGCTTTACCAAGATGCAGGGTGCCGGCAACGATTTCGTCGTGCTGGACGAAACGCGCGGCACGCTGGGCCTCACGGCCGCGCAGTACCGCTTCCTGGCCGACCGCCATTTCGGCGTCGGCGCCGACCAGATCCTCACGGTGCGGCCTCCCTCCAAGGGCGCGGCCGAGGGGGTCGATTTCCAGTACGTGATCCACAACGCCGACGGCGGCGAGGTGGAGCAGTGCGGCAACGGCGCGCGCTGCTTCATGCGCTTCGTGCGCGAGCACCACCTGACCGACAAGGACACGGTGCGCGTCGAAACGCTGGCCGGCATCATCGAGCCGCGCATGAGCGAGGACGGCCGGGTCACGGTCGACATGGGGCCGCCCATCTTCGAACCCGCGCGCGTGCCCTTCGACACCGCCGGCCTCGATTCGCAGCCCGACGGCGCCTGGCACAGCTGGCACCTGGCCCTCGGCACGCATGCCGAATCGGCCATTGTTTCGCTCGCGGTGCTGTCGATGGGCAACCCGCATGCGGTGCAGGTGGTCGACAACGTCGACACCGCGCCCGTGGCCCGGCAGGGCCCGCAGATCGAGCACCATCCGCGTTTTCCGCAGCGGGTGAATGCCGGCTTCATGCAGGTGGTCGACCGCTCGCACATCAAGCTGCGCGTGTTCGAGCGCGGCGCCGGCGAAACGCTGGCCTGCGGCACCGGCGCCTGCGCGGCGGTGGTGGCGGGCATCCGGCTCGGGCTGCTGGAGCACCGGGTCGACGTGCAGACGCATGGCGGCGTGCTCACGATCGGCTGGGAGGGCGAGGGGAACCCCGTGCTCATGACCGGCCCGGCCACCACGGTTTTCGAGGGGGACATCGAGGTGCCCGAGCTGCCATGACCAACTTCAGAAACAACAAAGACGACGCCATGAACCCGATCACCGAAGACGACATCGCCAACTACCTGGCGAACACGCCCGACTTCTTCGAGCGGCACGCCCAGTTGCTGGCGCAGGTGCAGCTCACCAGCCCGCACGGCAACCGCGCCGTGAGCCTGCAGGAGCGCCAGGCCGAGATGCTGCGCGAGAAGATCAAGGCGCTGGAGCATCGCCTGATGGACATGGTGCGCCACGGCACCGAGAACGTGGTCATCGCCGACCGCCTGCAGCGCTGGACCAGCGGCCTGCTGACCACGCGCGATCCGCGCAGCCTGCCGTACCGCATCGCGGTCGACCTGCAGTCGCTGTTCCTGGTGCCGCAGACCGCCATCAAGGTGTGGGACTGCGGCGCCGACTACCTCAACGAGGCCTATGCGCAGTGGGTGAGCGACGACGTGAAGGCGCTGGCCACCTCGCTGACCTCGCCCTACTGCGGGCTCAATTCGGGCTTCGAGGCGGCCAACTGGCTGCCCGAGCCGGCCGGTGCGATGTCGATCGCGCTGATCCCGCTGCGGCCCGATGCCGAGTCGCCGGCCTTCGGCCTCTTGGTGCTGGCCTCGCCGGACGCGCAGCGCTTCAACGCCGAAATGGGCACCGACTTTCTCGAACGCATCGCCGAACTGGCTTCGGGCGCGCTGTCGCGGCTGCGGCCTTGAGCGGGCAGCGCCGGTCCTGGCGGGCCGCCGCCCGGCCCGTGCTGTGGACGGTGCTGCTGGCCGCGCTGCTGGCCTACCTCGCTATCGCCGCGGTCATCTGGCGGCGCGCGGTCGAGGCGCTTGCCAATCCCCCGCAACGGCCGGCCGACGCCGCGCTGGTCCTGGGCAACCGCGCATTTCTCGATGGCAAGCCCAATCCCTGCCTGACGGGCCGGGTCGACACCGCCATTGCGCTGGCCGATGCGGGCCTTGCGAAGCAGCTTGTGCTGTCGGGTGGCGTCGACAAGGAGGACGGCCGCATCGAGGCCGAGGTGATGCAGCGGCATGCGCGGGCCCAGGGCTACGCCGGGCCGCTGCTGCTGGAGCCGGCATCGACTTCGACCCGCCTGAATCTCGCGATGTCGCGTCCGATGCTGCAGGCGGCGGGCATCCACGGCGTGATCGTGGTGTCGGAGCCCTACCACCTCTGGCGCGTGGAGCGCCTGGTGCGGGCCAGCGGTTTCGACAAGGACTTCGACGTTCAGTACGCCGCCGCAAGCACGCGCTGCTGGCGCCGCTGGGGCATGGTTTTCAAGGGTGCGTTGCGCGAGCCTCTGGCTGTCGTGAACAATGCGTTCAATGGCTATCTCCACTGAGACGGCGGGGACCGGCTGGGTCGACAGGTACCTGCAGCACGTGCGCGTCGAGCGCCGGCTGGCGGCGCGCACGGTCGAGCTCTACGCCATCCATCTGCAGGCGCTCGCGGCCAATGCCGCCGAGGCCGGGCTTGCGCTCGACCGCGTGCAGACCGCGCACATCCGGCGCTGGATGGCCCAGCTGCACGGCGCGGGGCGCGAGCCGCGCGGCATTGCGCTGGTGCTCTCGTGCTGGCGCAGTTTCTACCGCTGGCTCGGCAACGAAGGGCTGGTGGGCTTCAACCCCGTGAAGGACGTGCATGCGCCCAAGGCCGCACGGCCGCTGCCCAAGGCGCTGGCGGTCGACGATGCGGTGCGGCTCGCCGAAATGTACGACCCCGAGGCCGACCCCTGGACCGAGGCGCGCGACAGCGCCATCGTCGAGGTGCTCTACGGCTGCGGCCTGCGCGTGAGCGAGCTCACCGGCCTCGATGCGCGCGCCAGCCACACGGCCCGCGGCTGGGTCGATCTCGATGCGCTCGAAGCCAACGTGCTCGGCAAGGGCAGCAAGCGGCGCATCGTGCCGATCGGCAGCAAGGCGGCCGAGGCGCTGCGCGACTGGTTCGCGGTGCGCGGCGACTGCGCGGCGCTGGCCACGGCCGCGCTGCGCGACCCGGCAGGCGCGGCGGCGCTCTTCATCAGCGGCAAGGGCGTGCGCATGTCCTCGCAGGCGGTGTGGAAGCTGCTGCGCGAGCGCAGCCTCAAGGCCGGCCTTGCGGCGCCGGTGCATCCGCACATGCTGCGGCATTCGTTCGCGAGCCATGTGCTCCAGTCGAGCAGCGACCTGCGCGCGGTGCAGGAACTGCTGGGCCACGCCAACATTTCCACCACGCAGGTCTATACGCGGCTGGACTTCCAGCATCTGGCCAAGGTCTACGACGCGGCACACCCGCGCGCGCAGGCGCGCCCCGAAGGCTCGCGTGCGCAGACGCGCCCCGAGGGTGCGCGGGCCAAGCCGAAGAACGACAACAACAAGCCAACAAAATGAAAACCCTCCGCCTCAAGCCCGGCAAGGAGCGCTCGCTGCAGCGCCGCCATCCCTGGATCTTCGAATCCGCCATCGCGCGCGGCGGTGCCGATTCGGGCGAGACGGTGCGCATCGAATCCCACGACGGCGTTTTCCTGGCCTGGGCCGCCTTCAGCCCGGTGTCCAAGATCCGCGCGCGGGCCTGGAGCTTTGTCGAAACGCAGCGCATCGATGCCGCCTTCCTGGCCTCGGTATGCGCCCGCGCGGTGGCGGGCCGGGCGCTGTTCGACCTGCAGAGCGACGGTGTCCGGCTGGTCCACGGCGAGGCCGACGGGCTGCCGGGCCTGATCGTCGACCGCTACGGCGACACGCTGGTCGCGCAGTTCCTGTCGGCCGGCGTCGAGCGCTGGAAGGCCGCGATTGCCGATGCGTTGCTCGCGGCGACCGCCCTGCACAAGCTCTACGAGCGCTCCGACGCCAGCGGCCGCGAGCGCGAAGGCCTGAAGCCGGTCACGGGCTGGCTGCGCGGGGAGGGCGCCACCGAGATCACGATCCGCGAGCACGGCTGGCAGCTCTCGCTCGACATTGCGACCGGCCACAAGACCGGCTTCTACCTCGACCAGCGCGACAGCCGCCAGCGCTTTGCCGAGCTGGCGCAGCATCGGCGCTTTCGGCGCGTGCTCAATTGCTTCTGCTACACCGGCGGCTTCACGGTGGCCGCGCTTGCGGGCCTGCGTGCAGCCGGGGCGGAGGAGGGCGCGGAACTGGTGTCGGTCGATTCGTCGCAGCCGGCGCTCGAGCGGGCGCGGGCGAACCTGGCGTTGAACGGCTTCGGCGGCGAGGGTTCGGGCCTGAAGACGGAATTCCTGGACGCCAATGTCAACGCCGTGCTGCGCGAATTCATCGAGCAGGGCCGAAGCTTCGATGCCATCGTGCTCGATCCGCCCAAGTTTGCGCCCACCGCGGCCCACGCCGAGCGCGCCGCCCGCGCCTACAAGGACATCAACCGCCTCGCGCTCAAGCTGCTGGAGCCCGGCGGCGTGCTGCTGACCTTTTCGTGCTCGGGCGGCATCAGCGCCGATCTTTTTCACAAGATCATCGCTTCGGCCGGCATCGATGCGCAAGTGGACGGCTACATCAGCGAACGGCTGGGCGCGGCGCCCGACCACCCGATGACCATCGAGTTTCCCGAGGGCGAATACCTCAAGGGCCTGGTGGTGGTGAGAAAGCCGGCCTGAACCCTGTTCCCGGTGCAGGCTTGACCCCGTACCAACGCAACTGAGTGGCATTGGCTAAACTGCCGGCCCCTTCCCTTTTCTTCCTGTTTTCCGTTTCCGGAGCACACCCATGGCCCTCATTCCCGCCACCATCCTCACCGGCTTCCTGGGCTCGGGCAAGACCACGCTGCTCAAGCGCATCCTGACCGAGGCCCATGGCCAGAAGATCGCGGTGATCGAAAACGAGTTCGGCGAAGAGAACATCGACAGCGACATCCTCGTGACCGAGTCGAAGGAGCAGATCATCCAGATGAGCAACGGCTGCGTCTGCTGCACCATCCGCGAAGACCTGCGCGAGGCGCTGCAGCTTCTGGCCGCCAAGAAGCGCCAGGGCCTGCTCGACTTCGACCGCGTGGTGATCGAGACCACCGGCTTGGCCGACCCCGGCCCCGTGGCGCAGACCTTCTTCATGGACGACGAGATCGCCGAGAGCTACCTGCTCGACTCCATCCTCACGCTGGTCGATGCCAAGCACGCGCCGCAGCAACTCAACGACCGCCAGGAAGCGCGCCGCCAGGTGGGCTTTGCCGACCAGATCTTCATCAGCAAGAGCGAGCTGGTGTCGGCCGAGGAGACCGAGGCGCTGATTCATCGCCTGAAGCACATGAACCCGCGCGCGCCGCAGCAGAAGGCGCATTTCGGCGACGTGCCGCTCAAGGACATCTTCGACCTGCGCGGCTTCAACCTGAACGCCAAGCTCGACATCGACCCCGACTTCCTCAAGGAAGAAGAGGCGCACGACCATGACCACGCGCATGGCGAGCATTGCGACCACCCCTCGCACAAGGATGAGGGCCACGGCCACCATCACCACACCGACGACGACGTCAAGAGCTTCGTCTACAAGGCCGACCGTCCCTTCGATCCGGCCAGGCTGGAAGACTTCCTGGGCGCCATCGTCAACATCTACGGCCCGCGCATGCTGCGCTACAAGGGTGTGCTGAGCATGAAGGGCACCGAGCGCAAGGTGATCTTCCAGGGCGTGCACCAGCTGATGGGCAGCGACCTGGGCCCGGAGTGGGGCAAGGACGAAGTCCGCCAGAGCCGCATGGTGTTCATCGGCATCGAGCTGCCGCGCGAAATTCTCGAGCAGGGGCTCGAGCAGTGCCTGGTCTGACAAAGCACCGACCGCATAGGAAAAAAGGCGCTGCCCCCGAAAGGGCAGCGCCTTTTTTCCTATGCGGTCTTACTGGCCCGGTGCGCCCAGCGGCTTGCCGTTGAGCTTCAGGCTGCCCTCGGCATATTCGATCTGCGCGGTGACGTCGTCGCCCTCGCGCTTGACGAAGCCCTTTTCCTCGCCTTGTGCGACCAGCCCCGCCATCATTTCGGGCGGCGGCGTCTGGCCGCTCTCGGCGCCGGTGGCAGCAATCTGCTCCAGCCATTGCATCGGCAGCCGCGCGCTGGCCTTGAGCACGCCGCGCTTCATGAGCAGCGCCATGCCGGGAGCCTGCAGGTCTTCGTCGGTCACGCCGGCCATGCCGGCCGTGTAGCTGATCTCGCCGCGCTTGCCGCCAATTTCGACCAGCATCCTGTCGAGCCCGATTTCGGGGCTGTACTTGGCCATGGCCTTGAGGTCGGGCGCCAGTTGGTCGAACAGCACCTTCATTGCGGCCTGCGAGGCCTTGCCGCCGCCCTTGCCGCAGCCGTTGGCGGCACTCGACTGCATCCAGGCATCGGCCAGCTTCTTGTAGCCGGCGGCGTGGATGCGGCGCCCGCCGCTGCTCATCTCGAACTTGTCGATCTTCGTGTCGCCGATCTTGCCGGTGCCCTTGAAGGTGCCGGTCGATGCGTAGAGCCCGTCCGCGATGGTGGCTTCGGCGACTATGTCGATGTCCTGCAGCAGCACCGCCGGCACGGCCTTGCCTTCGCCGCCCGCGGCGCCGCCCAGGCCCTTGGGGGCCGCGAACTCGAGGCTGTCGAGCCGGGCTTCGGTCTTGCCCGTGGCCAGGATCCAGCCCGCGCTCTTGTCCATGTCGGCCTTGCTGGTCAGCTTGCCCATCTTCAGCGTGGCGCCGGTGCGCGCGTCGCCGACATCCAGCCCCGGCATCGTCAGGTCGTAGCGCACATGGGTCCGGGCGCCGTTCGTCTCGATGCGCAGTTGCGCGCCTTGCCAGGCGAACCGGGCCTTGCCTTCCTCGGCCAGCCCGGCGGGCGCCACCGCCAGGTCGGTGGTGTAGGCGCCGTCGAATGCCATCTTGGTATGCGCCGTCAGGGGCTTGGCCTTGCCGAAGATCTGTTCGGCCTTGGCCTGGCCCTTCACGTCGAACACCAGTTCGCTGTCGATGGTGGCTGCCGCCAGCGTGCCGCCGGCGAACGGGCCGTGGCGGATGGTGTCGCGGAAGGTGATGCGCACCGCCTTGAACGGCGTGGCGGTTTCTTCCTCTTCTTCTTGGTCCTTCTCCGCGGCGGGCTTGACGGCAGGCACCTGGAGCGCGGCATCGGCTGCGCAGCCGAGCTCGAGCGTCACTGTGCTGACGGCGCCGAAGAAGCCGCGTTCGTAGCTGCGTTCGACCACGCGCACCAGCGCGGTCTGCTTCGGCACCTCGTCCAGCGCGGCCTCGTAGCTGGATTTGACCTTCGAGCCGGCCAACCACGTGCCGCCTCCATAGGCAAGTGCGATGGCCGCAGCCAGCGTGCCCAAAACTGCTTTTTTGCTCAAGATTGATTTCTCTTTTGTATGAATGGGATCGACCCGCACCGCTCCCTCGGCGATTTCGGCAAGTCTTGCTGCCCCCTCCGGCAACGCCGGCGATGCTACCGGAGGCAAGGGGGTTGCAGGCACATCACCCTTCATTTCGAGTTCTCTATACAATCGCGCGCCTGTTCCGGCAGCCATGCCTTCGTCCGATGGACGGGATGTGGCTTACGGCATGGGGCGCCGCAGGTTTCTGGCGGGCTTTCGGGGGTATAACCCCGGGGTTCGTCACTGCGAGCACTCCGACGAGTGGAGTCCGCGCGGCTTGAAACCCGCCGTGGTTCCCTTGGGAGGAGACACCCAGTGAAAGCGCGTTCCAGTTCGTTCAAGGAGCCAGTCACCGTGAAGAAACCCGCCGCCAAGGCCACGCCAGCAACCAAGCCCGCTGCAAAGAAAGCAGCGGCTGCCAAGCCGGCTGTACCCGCGGCAAAAAAGAGTTCTTCCGCTGCAAAGGCCCCGGCCACGAAACCAAAAAGCGCTCCAAAGAAGCCAGCAACGCCATCGGCCAAGGCCGCGACCGTTGCAAAGAAGCCCGTCAAGCCTGCAAAGTCTGCTGCGCCGCCGGTGGCATCCGCCCCGGCCAGGAGTGCAACCAAAACTGCAGTTGCGGGTCAACCGCCATCCAAAACCGTCGGCCGCACTGCTGCCGTTCCTTCTGCCCCTCCGATCCCAATGAAAAAAACGGCTGCCGCCTCTTCTTCCGCCACGGCGACACCTTCGATGCCCGCTCAGACCGCTGCACCCGCCCCCGCGCGAGGCGGCCGCGTGTCCCGGCTGTCGCAGCTGACCGTGCCTTCCATGCCGCAATCGGTGGCTTCCACCGCTGCCAAGTCTTCCTTCTCGCAGGCGCCTTCCAATGCGCTGGTGCCGCCGCCGCCCGTGGCGGTGAAGAAAGACCCGAAGCTCGCCAACAACTGGAAAGCCAAGTCGGCTGCCGAGCTGACCGATGCCGAGGTGATCGCCATGCCCGACACCGAGTACATGAACGAAAAGCAGATGGCGTTCTTCCGCCTGAAGCTCGTGGAACTCAAGCGAGGCATTCTCGAAAACGCCGGCGAAACCACCGAGCACCTGCGTGAAGACACCGTGGTGGTGCCCGATCCGGCCGACCGCGCGACCATCGAGGAAGAGCACGCGCTCGAACTGCGCACGCGCGACCGCGAGCGCAAGCTGCTCAAGAAGATCGAGCAATCGATCCAGCGCATCGATGCCGGCGACTACGGCTACTGCGACGAAACCGGCGAACCCATCGGCGTCGGCCGCCTGCTGGCGCGCCCCACCGCCACGCTGTCGCTCGAAGCGCAGCAGCGCCGCGAGCTCAAGCAGAAGATGTTCGGGGACTGATCGGCCGAAGAGAAAGAACCTGTTCGCCTCGAAATCCTCGTCGATGCCAAAGGAAGAGTCGGGCCGCCTTTTTTCCAAGGTGGCAAAGTTCGTCCGCAATCCGCTCAAGGATTGGTCCGAGCTGAATGCGACTGCGGATTCCACGCTGCCCGAGCAGGCCTACAGCCGTGAAATGCTCAAGGAGATGATCGAGCGGCGCCAGCGCAACGACTTCGTTCGCCGGCGCGAGTTCGACATGCTGCGCAAGCTTCGCCAGCGCGAAGCCGCGGCCCACGCCTTCGAAGGAACGGTCACGCCGTCTTCCTTCAACCTGAACAGCACCACGGAAAAATCCGAGGGGCGCGCGCTCACGCTCAAGAAGATCGACGAGATCGAGGAGCAGATGTCGCAGCAGTGGTGGAAGGGCCGCGGCCCCAATGGCGAGGTGCTGTCCAATGCGCCGCCCGACGCTGGCGCCGAAACCCTGCCGCCGCCCGTGGATGCGGACGAGCTCGCCAGCCTGCTTGCCGCGCCGGCCTACGGACCTGCGCCCGCGCCTGCCGTCGTCCCGGCGCCGGCAGTGGTTGCCGCCGCTGCGCCCGCTGCGGGCAGCCCGGCGGCGGTCAGCGGCGCCTCGCTGCTGTCGGCACGGCTCGCGCGCGACGGCGCGCTCGAGGAAGCCGTGATCCGCTTCGCGCATGGCGACGATGCCGGGGCCGAGGCGATCCTTCTTCAGGCCCTGGCCTCCGAGAGCGTAGCGGCCGAGGGCGACCACGCCACCGCCGAGCGCGACGACGCGCGCTGGCGTGCGTTGTTCGACCTCTACCGCGCCACCGGCGACGCCGCCAGGTTTGCCGCCGCCCGCATGCGCTATGCGCAGCGCATGAAGCGCATGGGGCCCGACTGGGTCTCGCTCGACGAACTGGCGCGCAACGTGAAGGCGGTGGCCGCCAGCGAACTCGCCGACCTGGCGCCGGCCGGCGCCGACTGGGCCAGTCCGGCACGCCTGGCGCGCGACGGATTGATCCAGCTCACGCGGGCGCTGTCGCAGGCCGGCTCGGTCTGGACCCTCGACTGGCGCGCGCTGGCCGCCGTCGAGGCCGCTGCCGCCGCGCCCCTGCGCGTGCTGTTCGCCCATTGGGCCGACTCGCCAGTTCAGCTGCGCTTCATCGGGGCCGCGAAATTGCTGGCCGTGCTGGCCGAGGCAACGCCCAACAACGAGCGCGGCACGCAGGACGTCTGGTGGCAGCTGCACCTGGCTGCGCTGCGCATGATGAACATGCCCGACGACTTCGAACTGGTGGCGCTCAACTACTGCATCACCTACGAGGTCTCGCCGCCGGCCTGGCAAGACCCGAAGGGCGCCTGCGCTTCGGTGGCCGCACCGGCGGCAAGCCACTCGGGCTCCGTGTGGTCGCTGCTCTCGGTCCATGGCGAATCGGAGAGCTTTCCCTCCACCGACACCGGCTTTGCCGCGCTGGCCGGCGATCTGCGCGGCGAGGCGCATTCGAGCCTGCAACGGCTGGATACCGACCTGCGCAACACCACGGCGCCCGTCATTTCGTGCGCCGCACTGCTGCGCATGGACCTGGCCGCCGCCGGCACGCTGCTCGGCTGGGTGCGGGCGCGCGACGCCCAGGGCGAGCGGGTCCAGTTCGTGGACGCCCACCGCCTGATCGCGGCGCTGTTCGATCTGGTCGGCATTGCCGACCATGCGACAGTGGCCGTCCGGAAGAACTAGGCCTGTCAACAGGCCCTGGCCACATTCGGTAGCAGGCGCGGGGTTGCATTGCCTTGCGGCATCCCCAGATGGCTTCGATGGAACAGTTTCACGGCACCACCATCGTGAGCGTGCGCCGCAAGACCCCCCAGGGCGACCAAGTCGCCATTGGCGGGGACGGGCAGGTCACTCTCGGCAACATCGTCATCAAGGGCACCGCGCGCAAGGTGCGGCGGCTCTATCACGGCAAGGTGCTCGCGGGCTTTGCCGGCGCCACGGCCGACGCCTTCACGCTCTTCGAGCGCTTCGAGGCCAAGCTCGAAAAGCACCAGGGGCACCTGACCCGCGCCGCCGTCGAACTCACGAAAGACTGGCGCACCGACCGCGTGCTGCGCAAGCTCGAAGCCATGCTGGCCGTGGCCGACGCCACCACCTCGCTCATCATCACCGGCAACGGCGACGTGCTGGAGCCCGAAGACGGCGTGATCGCCATCGGCTCGGGCGGCGCCTATGCGCAGTCGGCGGCCAAGGCGCTGATCGACAACACCGACCTCACGGCCGAGCAGATCGTGCGCAAATCGCTGGCGATAGCGGGCGAAATCTGCATTTACACGAACATGAACCACACGGTGGAAGCGCTCTGACCATGTCCATGACCCCGCAGGAAATCGTCTCCGAGCTCGACAACCACATCGTCGGCCAACCGGGAGCCAAGCGCGCCGTGGCCATTGCGTTGCGCAACCGCTGGCGCCGCCAGCAGGTCGAGGAGAAGCTGCGCGCCGAGATCACGCCCAAGAACATCCTCATGATCGGCCCCACGGGCGTGGGCAAGACCGAGATCGCGCGCCGCCTGGCGCGGCTGGCGGATGCACCGTTCATCAAGGTCGAGGCGACCAAGTTCACCGAGGTGGGCTACGTTGGCAAGGATGTCGACTCGATCATCCGCGACCTGGCCGAAATCGCCGTCAAGCAGACGCGTGAGGCCGAAAGCGCCAAGGTGCGCGCGCGTGCCGAGGATGCCGCCGAGGACCGCATCCTCGACGTGCTGCTGCCGCCCGCGCGCGGCGCCGACGGCGCAACCCCCGCGCTGGACGGCCCCAATCCCACCCGGCAGGCCTTTCGCAAGAAGTTGCGCGAGCACCAGCTCGACGACAAGGAAATCGAGCTCGACCTGGCCGAAGCCCGCGCGCCGCTCGAGATCATGGGGCCGGCCGGCATGGAGGAAATGACCGAGCAGCTGCGCGGCATGTTCGGCCAGTTGGGCGGCGGCAAGCGCAAGACGCGCAAGCTCAAGATCGCCGAGGCGCTGCGCCTCCTGATCGACGAGGAAGCGGCCAAGCTGGTCAACGAGGACGAGATCCGCGCGCAGGCCATCACCAATGCCGAGCAGAACGGCATCGTCTTCATCGACGAGATCGACAAGGTCGCCACGCGCAGCGAGGCCCAGGGCTCCGACGTGTCGCGCCAGGGCGTGCAGCGCGACCTGCTGCCGCTGGTCGAGGGCACGGCCGTGAGCACCAAGTACGGCGTGGTGCGCACCGACCACATGCTGTTCATCGCGAGCGGCGCCTTCCACCTGAGCAAGCCGAGCGACCTCATTCCCGAACTGCAGGGGCGCTTTCCGATCCGCGTCGAGCTGCAGTCGCTCTCGGTGTCCGATTTCGAGAGCATCCTCACGCAGACCCGCGCCTCGCTCGTGAAGCAGTACCAGGCGCTGCTCGCCACCGAGGGCGTCACGCTCGAATTCACACCCGAGGGCGTGAATCGCCTGGCCACCATCGCCTACGAGGTCAACGAGCGCACGGAGAACATCGGCGCCCGCCGCTTGTCGACCGTGATGGAGCGTTTGCTGGATGAGGTAAGCTTCGACGCGACCCGTATCGAGGGGCAGACCATCCACATCGATGCCGCTTATGTCGACGAGCGCCTTGCGGCACTAAGTCACGACGAAGACCTTTCGCGCTTCATTCTCTGAAGCTGCCTTGCGGCCCCTGTAACGGCGGCCGCGCTTCACGCATCACATTCATTGCGTGAGCTAAGTGCTTAATTCTCAACGGAATTCGCCGATTTTCAGCTTTGGAAATCGGCGCTAAGTCGTTGATTCCATTACAAAAAATACCACCAACGGCCAGTTGCGTCCCAAGTGTTTCCTGCTACAGTGCAAAAAAGTGCAGTTAAGTGGGAAAAAGTGCGGATGGTGCCTCTTTCGGGTGCCGCGGCATTCCCAATACAGGGGTTCTGGTCGTGTTTCAAGGCGCTTCATCGCTCAGTCTGGATGCCAAGGGGCGGCTCTCCGTGCCGACCCGGCATCGCGACGTCCTGAGCGCCACGGCGGGCGGCCAGCTCACGATCACCAAGCATCCGCACGGCTGCCTCATGGTGTTCCCGCGTCCCGAGTGGGAGAAATTCCGCGAGCGCATCGCCGCGCTGCCGATGTCGGCACAGTGGTGGAAGCGAGTCTTCCTGGGCAACGCCATGGACGTGGAGATGGACGGCACCGGGCGCATCCTGGTGTCGCCCGAACTGCGTGCCGCCACGGGCATCGTGCGCGACACGCTGCTCCTGGGCATGGGCAACCACTTCGAACTCTGGGACAAGGCCAGCTACGAGGCCAAGGAGGCCGAGGCCACCCAGGGCGAGATGCCGGATGTGTTTCAGGACTTCGCGTTCTGAGGACCCACGTGAACACTCCATGGATTCATACCACCGTCTTGCTGAACGAAGCGGTGGAAGCCCTTCTTTCAGGCAGCACGGCGGCGGCCGGCACCTACGTGGATGCGACCTTCGGGCGCGGAGGGCATGCGCGCGCGATCCTCGCGCGGCTGGCACCGGAAGGCAGGCTGATCGCATTCGACAAGGATGCGGAAGCGGTGGCCGAAGCAGCGCGCATCTCGGATGCGCGTTTTTCCATCCGGCACCAGGGATTCCGTTCGCTGGGCGAATTGCCCGATGCCAGCGTGGCGGGTGTGCTGATGGACCTGGGCGTGAGTTCGCCGCAAATCGACAACCCGATGCGCGGCTTCAGTTTTCGTTTCGACGGTCCGCTCGACATGCGCATGGACACCACGCGCGGCGAGAGCGTGGCCGATTGGCTGGCAACGGCCGAACTTCAGCAGATTGCAGAGGTGATCCGTGACTATGGCGAAGAACGGTTTGCTGTTCAGATTGCAAAGGCGATTGTTGCTCGCAGACAAGAACGGGGCGCAATTTCAACCACCACCGAACTGGCCGAGCTCGTGGCTGGCGCGGTCAAAACCCGCGAGCCGGGCCAGAACCCTGCAACGCGCACATTTCAGGCTTTTCGGATTTTCATCAACGCCGAGCTTGAAGAGCTGCAACAGGCGCTAGAGGCGAGCCTCTCGGTGCTGCAGCCCGGGGGCCGGCTCGCGGTGATCAGCTTCCACTCGCTGGAAGACCGCATCGTGAAGCAGTTCATCGCCAGGCACTCGAAGGAGGTGTACGACCGCCGCGCGCCGTTCGCCGCCCCGAAGGCCATGAAGCTGCGTGCGCTCGAGCGCATCAAGCCCTCGGCCGCAGAGGTGAGCGGCAATCCGCGCTCGCGCAGCGCGATCCTGCGCGTGGCCGAGCGCACCGGAGTCCGTTGACGTGGCACGGCTGAACCTGCTCCTGTTGCTCGCGGTGGTCGCCTCCGCGCTCTACCTCGTGCACACGCAGTACCTGTCGCGACAGCTCTACACCGAGCTCGACCGCACCCAGCAGGAAGCCCGGCGGCTCGAGCTCGACCACGACCGGCTGCAGGTGGAAAAGCGCGCGCAGGCCACGCCGCTGCGCGTGGAGAAGCTGGCCAAGGAGCAGCTGCAGATGCGCACCACCACGCCGGCCATTACGCAGTACGTGCGGCCCGACGGCACGGTGATTCCGGCCGTGGTGGCGCCGCCGCCCGCGCCGCCCGCGGGTCCGGCGCCCAAGCCTGTCGCGAGGGCCCAGCGATGAGCGCCGCGCCAAGGATGCACCAATGAGCCGCCGCAGCGTCCGCTACACCACCAGTCCCTTGCTCGCGAGCAAGACACCGGTCTGGCGCAGCAAGTTCATCGTCGCCGGCATCGCCTTCGGCTTCGTGGTGCTGGCGGGCCGGGCTGCCTATGTGCAGGTGTTCAACAACAGCTTCTTCCAGCGGCAGGGCGAAGTGCGCTTTGCGCGCACGCTCGAGCTGCCGGCCAACCGCGGGCGCATCCTCGACCGCAACGGCCTCATCCTGGCCTCCAGCGTGGTGGCGCCGAGCATCTGGGCCATTCCGGAAGACGTCGAGCGCGACGACCCCGAGGTGCGGGCCAAGCTCAAGCAGGTGGCCAAGCTGCTCGAGATGCCGCAGAAGGACTTCGACAAGAAGCTCGAGGACGAGGACAAGACCTTTGTCTGGATCAAGCGCCAGGTGGACGAGCCCATTGCCAAGCAGATTGCCGCGCTCAACCTCAAGGGCATCTACCAGCGCAAGGAATACAAGCGCCAGTACCCCGAGGGCGAGGCCGCGGCGCACGTGGTGGGCTTCACCAACGTGGAGGACAACGGCCAGGAGGGCATCGAGCTCTCGTTCAATAAGGAACTGGCCGGCAAGGCCGGCTCGCGCCGCGTCATCAAGGACCGCCTGGGCCGCGTGGTCGAGGGCGTGGGCGAGCAGGTGCCGCCGGTCGACGGCAAGGACATCCAGCTCAGCGTCGACAGCAAAGTGCAGTTCTTCGCCTACCAGAAGCTGCGCGACGCCGTGACCGCGCGCCGTGCCAAGGCCGGCAGCGTGGTGGTGCTCGACGCGGTGACCGGCGAGGTGCTGGCGCTGGCCAACTACCCGAGCTACGTGCCCGACAAGCGCCAGAACCTCACCGGCGAACAGCTGCGCAACCGCGCGCTCACCGACACCTTCGAGCCCGGCTCGACCATGAAGCCGATCACCGTGGCCATGGCGCTGGAGGCCGGCCGCGTGAAGCCCTCGACGCTGATCGAGACCTCGCCGGGCCGCTTCCAGCTGGGCGGCTTCACCATCAGCGACACGCACAACTACGGCACGCTCACGGTCGAGGGCGTGATCCAGAAGTCGAGCAACGTGGGCGCGCTCAAGATCGCGCAGAAGATGACCCCGCACGAGATGTGGGACACCTACACCGCGCTGGGCTACGGCCAGAAGCCGCAGATCCAGTTCCCCGGCGCCGTCACGGGGCGGCTGCGTCCCTGGAAGACCTGGAAGCCGGTCGAGCAGGCCACCATGGCCTATGGCTACGGCCTGTCGGCGTCGCTGTTCCAGATGGCGCATTCGTACACCGCCTTTGCGCACGACGGCGCGATCATTCCCGTCACCATCCTCAAGAACACCGAGTCGCCCGTGGGCGTGCGGGTGTTCTCGCCGACGAATGCGCTGGCGGTTCGCAAGATGCTGCAGATGGCGGCGGGTCCGGGCGGCACCGGCACGCGCGCGCAGACCATCGGCTATTCGGTCGGCGGCAAGTCGGGCACCGCGCACAAGCAGGTTGGTAAAGGTTACGCGAGCAACAAATATCGCGCTTGGTTCACCGGCATGGCACCGATCGAAAAGCCGCGGATCATCGTCGGCGTGATGATCGACGAGCCGAGCGATGGCCAGTATTTCGGCGGCGTGGCCGCCGCGCCCGTTTTCAGCGAGGTCGTGCAGCAGACCCTGCGCATGATGAACGTTCCGCCCGACCTCGCGGTCAAACCGCTGGTGGTGACGCAAGGCGTCGACGAGAGCTTCTGAACATGCTCACATTCACCTCCCCCTCACTCGCCGCGCTCTGGCTCAAGGAGCGCGTGCAAGGCGGCGCGCTGCATGCGGACAGCCGGCCGCTCGGCGCGGGCGACGGCTTCATCGCCTGGCCCGGTGCCGCCACCGACGGACGCAGGCACGTGGCCTCCGCGCTGGCGCAGGGGGCGGCGGCCTGCCTGGTCGAACACGAGGGCGTCGACGCCTTCGGCTTCGACAAGGGCGATTTCAGCGACCGCATTGCAAGCTACCCCGGGCTCAAGGCCGCCACCGGCCCGATCGCTTCGGCCTTCTACGACAACCCCTCGGCCGCGCTCGAACTGCTGGCCGTGACCGGCACCAACGGCAAGACCTCCACCGCATGGTGGCTCGCCGAATCGCTCTCCACGCTGGCCGTGCCCGGCGGCGTTCGCGCACCGCGGCTCGACGGCAGCAACGAACGCGGCGCGCCTTCGCCGTGCGCAGTCATGGGCACGCTGGGCATCGGCGTGCCGCCGGAGCTCACTTACACCGGCCTCACCACGCCCGATCCGGTGATGATGCAGCGCGAATTGCGCTCGCTCGTCGAGCGCGGCTTCGGCGCCTGCGCCATCGAGGCCTCGTCGATCGGCATCGCCGAACGCCGGCTCGACGGTGCGCGCATCGCGTTGGCGGTGTTCACCAATTTCACGCAGGACCATCTCGACTACCACGGCAGCATGGAGGCCTACTGGCAGGCCAAGGCCGAACTGTTCCGCTGGCCCGGCCTGCGCGCCGCGGTGATCAACATCGACGACGTGCACGGCGCCAGCCTGTGCGCGAACCTGCTCGAAGCCGGCATCGGTGCGCTCGACGTCTGGACCGTGTCGGCCGCCGGCGCGCCGGCGCGGCTCATGGCGCGCGACGTCGGCTATGACGCGCAGGGCCTGCAGTTCTCGGTGGCCGAACACGATGGCGGCGCCGTGGAGCGCATGTCGACCGGCTTGATCGGCCAGTACAACGTGGCCAACCTGCTGGGCGTGCTCGGCGCGCTGCGGGCGCTGGGGCTTTCGCTGTCGCAGGCCGTGGCGGCCTGCGCCAACCTCACCAGCGTGCCGGGCCGCATGGAGCGCGTGGGCGCCGCCGATGCGGGCGCGGGTGCGCCGCTGGCGGTGGTCGACTACGCCCACACGCCCGATGCGCTCGACAAGGCGCTGGCCGGCCTGCGTCCGCTCGCGCAGCAGCGCGGCGGCGCGCTCTGGTGCGTGTTCGGCTGCGGCGGCGATCGCGATCCGATCAAGCGCCCGATGATGGCCGCGGTGGTCGAGCGCCGGGCCGACCGCGTGATCGTGACGAGCGACAACCCGCGCAGCGAGAACCCCGACGCGATCATCAGCCAGGTGCTGCTCGGCCTCTCGCGCCCCGAAGCGGCCCAGGTGCAGCCCGACCGCGCGGCCGCCATTGCCGACGCCATTGCGCAGGCCGCGCCGCAGGACGTGGTGCTGCTCGCCGGCAAGGGCCATGAAGCCTGGCAGGAAATTGCCGGCCAGCGCATTCCGTTCTCCGACCGGGTCCATGCGCTCGATGCGCTTGCCAAGCGGGGTGGCGCATGAGCAATTCGCCGCTGATGTTCACGCTGGCCCAGGCGCAGCAATGGATTCCCGGCGCGCGCCTGGTGGGCGACGGCGCCACTGCCATTGCCCGCGTCCACACCGACACCCGCACGCTCGCCGAGGGCGACCTGTTCGTGGCGCTCAAGGGCGAACGCTTCGATGCCAACGAATTCCTGGCCGATGCCAAGGCGCGTGGCGCCGCCGCTGCCATTGCGCACGGCAGCCTCGAAGCGGCCGGCCTGGCAGGCCTCGAGGTGCCCGATTCGCTGGCCGCGCTCGGCGCGCTCGCCGCGGGCTGGCGCGCCCAGTTCGATCTGCCGCTGATCGCCGTGACCGGCAGCAACGGCAAGACGACAGTCACGCAGATGATCGCGGCCGTGCTGGTTGCCTTCAGGGGCGACCGCGCACTCGCGACGGCCGGCAATTTCAACAACGAGATCGGCGTGCCGCTGACGCTGCTGCGCCTGCGTGCCAGGCACCAGCATGCGGTGGTCGAGCTGGGCATGAACCATCCGGGCGAGATCGCGCGGCTGGCGGCCATTGCGCGTCCGACCATCGCGCTGGTCAACAACGCGCAGCGCGAACACCTGGAGTTCATGGCCACCGTCGAGGCAGTGGCGCTCGAGAACGGCGCGGTGTTTTCCTTCGTGCCCGAGGGCGGCACCGCGGTGTTCCCGCACGCCGACGAGTTCACGCCGCTGTGGAACGACATGGCGCGCGAAGGCGCCACGCGCCGCTGCATGACCTTCGGCGAGCATGAAGATGCCGACATCTCGCTGGTTGGCGCCGAGTGGCAGCAGGGCGCATGGCAAGCGCGCATCCGCACGCCGCTGGGCGATTTCGATGCGCAGCTGCACATCGCGGGCCGGCACAACGTGGTCAATGCGCTGGCGGCCACCGCCTGCGCGCTCGCCGCCGGCATTCCGCCCGAGGCCATTGCCCGCGGCCTCACGGCCTTCGAGCCGGTGAAGGGCCGCTCCAAGGCGAGCGAGGTCGTCCTGCCCGGCGGGCATTCGCTCACGCTGGTGGACGACAGCTACAACGCCAATCCCGATTCCGTGCGCGCCGCCATCGACGTGCTCGCGGCCTTGCCCGGCCCGCGCCTCTTGGTGCTCGGCGACATGGGCGAGGTCGGCAACCGCGCACCCGAATTCCATGCCGAGGTCGGCGACTGGGCGCGGCAGCGCGGCATCGAGGCGGTGTACGCGCTGGGCGCCGAAACCGCGCACAGCGTGGCCGCCTTCAATGGTGGCAACAACGGCGGTGACGACGGCCGCCATTTCCCGGACATCGAGGCGCTCGGCGCCGCGGTGCTGGCGCGGCTGCCCCGGGTGGGCAGCGTGCTCGTCAAGGGCTCGCGCTTCATGAAGATGGAGCGCGTGGTGCGAGCGATCGAGCAATCACAACAACAACAAAAGGAGGCCGGTCATGACGCATGAGCCGCGCGACACCACATGCTGATGAGCCTGGCCCAATGGCTGCAGACACTTTCGCCCGAGTTCGGGTTCTTGCGCGTTTTCCAGTACCTCACGTTCCGTGCGCTGATGGCTGCGCTGACGGCGCTGGTGGTCGGCCTGGTGGCCGGCCCCTACGTGATCCGCCGCCTGGCCGCGCTCAAGATCGGCCAGCCGGTGCGCGGCTACGGCATGGAAACGCACCTGACCAAGAGCGGCACGCCCACCATGGGCGGCGTGCTGGTGCTGTTCGCGATCGCCTTCGCCACGCTGATGTGGTTCGATCCCTCCAACCGCTTCGTCTGGATCGTGCTGTGGGTCACGCTGGGCTTCGGCGCCATCGGCTGGGTCGACGACTGGCGCAAGGTGGTGCGCAAGGACCCGGAGGGCATGCGCTCGCGCGAGAAGTATTTCTGGCAGTCGGTGGTCGGCCTGATCGCCGGCTTCTACCTGCTCTTCAGCATCTCGGAAAGCTCGAACTGGCGCGTGCTGCAGCTGTTCTTCGCCTGGGTGCAGTCGGGCTTCGACCTCGACTTTCCGCCCAAGATCAACCTCCTGGTGCCCTTCTTCAAGGAAGTGAGCTATCCGCTCGGCGGCATCGGCTTCGTGATCCTCACCTACCTGGTGATCGTGGGCGCGAGCAACGCGGTCAACCTGACCGATGGCCTCGACGGCCTGGCGATCATGCCGGTGGTGATGGTGGGTTCGGCGCTGGGGGTGTTCGCCTACGTCACGGGCAGCGCGGTGTATTCCAAGTACCTGCTGTTCCCCAACATTCCTGGCTCGGGCGAACTGCTGGTGTTCTGCTCGGCCATGGCCGGCGCGGGCCTCGCGTTCCTCTGGTTCAACACCCATCCGGCGCAGGTCTTCATGGGCGATGTGGGCGCGCTCGCGCTCGGCGGCGCGCTGGGCACCATCGCGGTCATCGTGCGCCAGGAGATCGTGTTCTTCATCATGGGCGGCATCTTCGTGGTCGAGGCGATCTCGGTGATGGCGCAGGTCATGTACTTCAAGTACACCAAGAAGCGCTACGGCGAAGGCCGCCGCGTGCTCAAGATGGCGCCGCTGCACCATCACTTCGAGAAGAGCGGTTGGCGCGAGACGCAGGTCGTGGTGCGCTTCTGGATCATCACGATGCTGCTGTGCCTCGTGGGCCTTTCGACGCTGAAGCTGCGGTGAGAAGAAAAAGCAAAAGCACATGCGGCATCTGAAAGACCTCCCCGTCCTGATCCTCGGCCTCGGTGCGTCCGGGCTGGCGATGGCGCGCTGGTGCGCGCGCCACGGCGCGGTCGTCACGGTGGCCGACACGCGCGAAGCGCCGGCGCTGCTTGCGACGCTGCGCGCGGAGTGGCCCGGCGCGGCGTTCGTCGGAGGGCCGTTCTCGGCCGCGCTGGTCGAGGGCACGCCGATCCGCGCCGTGTACCGCTCGCCGGGGCTGTCGCCCGCCACCATCGCGCCGGTCGTCGATGCGGCGCGGGCCGTGGGGCTGGCGGTCGGCGGCGAACTGGATCTGTTCGCGCGCGCGCTGCTGGACCTGCGGACCGTCGAAGTGCCGGTGGTGGAAGCGGCGCCTGAACTGCAGGAGGAAGAGCCTGCGGTGGAGCTGCCGGCGGAGCCCGAAGCGCAAGGCGAATTGCCGCTCGGTGGTGGAACGGCGGAAGTGGTGGACGGCGCGGCCGCCGACGCGTCGCACGAGCCGGCAACGCCCGAGACGCCGGAAGCGGCCGAGCCCGTCGCCGATACCGCTGCCGATACCGATAGCGCTGTCGCTGTCGACGTGCCAGAAACCGAACCCGTGCTCCCCGCGCAGGCCGAAGCCATGCCGCGTGACCCGTCGCTGAGCGTTCCCGCCGCGCCGCCGCCCGAAGAAGAGCAACAGCCAGCGCAGGAAGAGGCGCCCGCGGCCGAGACGCAGGGCGCCCCCGCGCCAGCGCCGGCCTCCGCCACCGTGTCGCGTCTGCCGACCCCTGGCCAGCCCTACGTCCCCACGGCCGCCAGGGAGGCTGCCGAATTCGTCGCCAAGATCGCCGAACTCTCCGCCACCAACCCGGCGTCCGCCGCGGTCGAGGAAGAGGACACGCCCGCAGCTCAAGCTCGTGCCGATCGAGGAGCCGCCGGCGCCCAAGGGCTACACCCCCGCCGTGCTCGCCGTCACCGGCACCAACGGCAAGACCACCGTCACCGCGCTCACCGGCCAGCTGGTCGAGCGCGCGGGCAAGAGCGTGGCCGTGGCCGGCAACATCGGCCCGACGCTGCTCGACACCCTGGCCGCGCACATCGACGCCGAAACGCTGCCCGAGGTCTGGGTGCTCGAACTCTCGAGCTTCCAGCTCGACGGCGTGCAGGGTTTCGAGCCGACTGCCGCCACTGTGCTCAACCTCACGCAGGACCATCTCGACTGGCATGGCGACATGCCGGCCTACGCCGCGGCCAAGGCGCGCATCTTCGGCTCCAAAGGCCTCATGGTGCTCAACCGCGACGACCCGGGCGTGATGGCCATGCTGCCGCCGCCCGTCAGGGTGAAGCTGCAGCGCCCGCAGGTCCGCGCCCATGTCACCTTCGGCGCCGCGATGCCGCTGCGTCCCAGTGACTACGGCATCGAGCGCGTCAACGGCATGGCCTGGCTGGTGCGCGCGCTCGAAGCCGACGAAACGCAGAAGCGCAAGCGCGGCGCCGTGGTCGAGGAAGAAATCTTCCTGCAGCGCCTGCTGCCGGCCGACGTGCTGCGCATCCGCGGCCGCCACAACGCCATGAACGCGCTGGCGGCACTCGCGCTGGCCAGCGCCGCCGGCTGCCCGCTCGGCCCCATGCTCTACGGCCTGCGCGAGTACCGCGGCGAGCCGCACCGCGTGGAGCCGATTGCCATCGTCGACGAGGTCGAGTACTTCGACGACAGCAAGGGCACCAATGTCGGCGCCACGGTCGCGGCGCTCAACGGCCTCGGCGAGGACCGCCGCGTGGTCGTGATCCTCGGTGGCGAGGGCAAGGGCCAGGACTTCGAACCGCTGGCCGCGCCCGTGGCGCAGTACGCGCGTGCCGTGGTGCTCATCGGCCGCGATGCACCATTGATCGAACAGGCGCTGGCCGCCACCGGCGCTTCGCTGATGCATGCGGGCTCGATGGAAGAGGCCGTCCAACTGGCCGCCGCACGCGCCAATCCCGGCGATGCCGTGCTGCTGTCCCCGGCCTGTGCGAGCTTCGACATGTTCAAGGACTACGAGCACCGCGCGGCCGTGTTCCGCGAGGCCGTGCAGGCGCTGGCGGACAACCCGCGCGAAGCGGCTTCGTCGAACGATGCCGATTTTTCTTCAGGAGACCCGGTGTGAGCACCACAGCTGCCGGCGCCACGCCCAACGCAAAGACCAGCCGTTTCGGCGGCTGGTTCAGGCGCGCGCGCACCGGCATCGATTCGCTGCCCGTGCACCTGCCGGTGCGGCTGGGCGGCGCCGGCGTCACGCAGACCAAGGCCGCGCCGATGCGCGTGCTGGGCTTCGACCAGGCGCTGGTCTGGGTCACCGTCGCGTTGCTCACCTGGGGCCTGGTGATGGTGTATTCGGCCTCCATCGCGCTGCCGGACAACCCGCGCTTCGCCCGTGCGGGCTACAGCGCGTCGTTCTTCCTCACGCGGCACGCGGCCTCGGTGGCGTTCGCGTTCATCGCGGCGCTGCTGGCCTTCCAGATTCCCATGAAGACTTGGGAACGCGCCGCGCCTTGGCTCTTCGTGGCCTCGCTGCTGCTGCTGGTGGCGGTGCTCATTCCGCACATCGGCATCAACGTCAACGGCGCGCGGCGCTGGCTGCCGCTGGGCTTCATGCGCTTCCAGCCGTCCGAGCTCGCCAAGCTGGCGATGGTGCTCTACGCCGCCAGCTACATGGTGCGCAAGATGGAGATCAAGGAGCGCTTCTTCCGCGCCGTGCTGCCGATGGGCATTGCGGTGGTGGTGGTCGGCATGCTGGTGATGGCCGAGCCCGACATGGGCGCGTTCATGGTGATTGCCGTGATTGCCATGGGCATTCTGTTCCTGGGTGGCGTGAACGCGCGCATGTTCTTCGTGATTGCGGCGCTGGTGGTGGTGGCCTTCGGCACCATCGTCGCCTCCAGTTCGTGGCGCCGCGAGCGCATTTTTGCGTACCTCGATCCATGGAGCGAGGAGCATGCGCTGGGCAAGGGCTACCAGCTGTCGCATTCGCTGATCGCCATCGGCCGCGGCGAGATCTTCGGCGTGGGCCTGGGCGGCAGCGTCGAGAAGCTGCACTGGCTGCCCGAGGCGCACACCGACTTTCTGCTCGCGGTGATCGGCGAGGAGTTCGGCCTGGTCGGCGTGCTGCTGATCATCGGCATGTTCCTCTGGCTCACGCGCCGCATCATGCACATCGGCCGCCAGGCGATTGCGCTCGACCGCGTGTTCTCGGGCCTCGTGGCCCAGGGCGTGGGCGTGTGGATCGGCTTCCAGGCCTTCATCAACATGGGCGTGAACCTTGGCGCGCTGCCGACCAAGGGGCTGACCTTGCCGCTGATGAGTTTCGGCGGTTCGGCCATCCTGATGAACCTGGTGGCGCTGGCGGTGGTTTTGCGCATCGATTACGAAAACAGAGTTCTCATGCGCGGAGGCCGCGTATGAGAACTCTGTTTCGCCAAAACCGGGTCAGCGCGCAGCGCTGCGGCGCGGATGCGCCGCTCATGCGGGGGGGTCGCGTATGACGGCGCGCACCGCACTCGTCATGGCCGGTGGCACCGGCGGCCACATCTTCCCGGGACTCGCGGTCGCCGAGGCCCTGCGCGAGCGCGGTTGGCGCGTGCACTGGCTGGGCGTGCCCGGCAGCATGGAAGAAAAGCTCGTGCCGCCGCGCGGCTTCGCCTTCGAGCCGGTGCAGTTCGGCGGCGTGCGCGGCAAGGGGCCGCTCACGCTGTTCCTGCTCCCGCTGCGGCTCTTGCGCGCGTTCTGGCAGAGCATCGGCGTGGTGCGCCGCGTCAAGCCCGACGTGGTCGTCGGCCTGGGCGGCTACATCACCTTTCCGGGCGGAATGATGAGCGTGCTGCTCAACAAGCCGCTGGTGCTGCATGAACAGAACTCGGTGGCCGGCCTCTCCAACAAGGTGCTGGCGGGCGTGGCCGACCGCGTGTTCACGGCTTTCCCCCATGTGCTGAAGAAGGCGCAATGGGTGGGCAATCCGCTGCGCGCGGCGTTCACCTCGCAGCCCGAGCCGGCCGTGCGCTTCGCGGGCCGCAGCGGCCCGCTCAAGCTGCTGGTGGTTGGCGGCAGCCTGGGTGCCAAGGCGCTCAACGCCGTGGTGCCGCAGGCGCTGGCGCGCATCGAACCGGCCACGCGCCCGCAAGTGCTGCACCAGAGCGGCGCCAAACAGATCGACGAGCTGCGCGCCAACTACGCGGCAGCCGGTGTCGAAGGCGAACTCACGCCGTTCATCGAGGACACCGCGCAGGCGTACGCCGACGCCGACATCATCGTCGCGCGCGCCGGTGCCAGCACCGTCACAGAAATCGCGGCCGTCGGCGCAGCAGCGCTGTTCGTGCCTTTTCCCTCGGCGGTCGACGACCACCAGACCACCAACGCGCGCTTCCTCGTTGACGCGGGCGGCGGCTGGCTGGTGCAGCAGGCCGACCTCACTCCTGAATTGCTGGCTGATTTGCTACAGAAAACCGGGCGCAACGCGCTGATCGAACGGGCCGCCAAGGCCAAGACCATGCAGAAGACCGAAGCCGTCGAGGCCGTCGTCCGCGCCTGCGAGGAGCTCACCAGATGAAGCATGCGATTCATCACATCCATTTCGTGGGCGTCGGCGGCTCGGGCATGAGCGGCATCGCCGAGGTGCTGTTGAACCTGGGCTACCGCATCACCGGCTCCGACCTGGCCGACAGCGCCACCTTGCGCCGGCTCGCGAGCCTGGGCATCGGTACCTTCGTGGGCCACGCCGCCGCGCACATCGACGGTGCGGATGCGGTCGTCACTTCCACTGCGGTGCAGTCGGACAACCCCGAGGTGCTTGCCGCGCGCGAGAAGCGCATTCCGGTGGTGCCGCGCGCGCTGATGCTGGCCGAGCTGATGCGGCTCAAGCAGGGCATCGCGATTGCGGGTACGCACGGCAAGACCACCACCACCAGCCTGGTGGCGAGCGTGCTCGAAGCCGCCGGGCTCGACCCGACCTTCGTGATCGGCGGGCGCCTCAACAGCGCCGGCGCCAATGCGCAGCTCGGCAGCGGCGACTACATCGTGGTGGAAGCCGACGAGTCGGACGCCTCGTTCCTGAACCTGCTGCCCGTCATGGCGGTGGTCACGAACATCGATGCCGACCACATGGAAACCTACGGGCACGACTTCGCGAAGCTCAAGAAGGCTTTCGTCGACTTCCTGCACCGCATGCCCTTCTATGGCGTGGCCATCCTGTGCACCGACGATCCGGCGGTGCGCGACATCGTGGCCGAAGTCACCTGCCCGGTCACGAGCTACGGCTTCGACGAGGGCGCCCAGGTGCGCGCGATCGACGTGCGCGCGGTGGGCGGCCAGATGCATTTCACGGCGCAACGGCGCAACGGCGTCACGCTGCCCGACCTGCCCATCGTGCTGAACCTGCCGGGCGAGCACAACGTGCGCAACGCGCTCTCGGTGATCGCGGTGGCGGTGGAGCTCGGCATTGCCGACGAAGCGGTGCAGCGCGGCCTGGCCGGCTTCAAGGGCGTGGGCCGCCGCTTCCAGAGCTATGGCGACGTGGCCGCGCAGGGGCAGCCGGCGGGCAGCTTCACCGTGATCGACGACTACGGCCATCACCCGGTCGAGATGGCCGCAACCATTGCCGCCGCCCGCGGCGCGTTCCCGGGACGCCGGTTGGTGCTGGCTTTCCAGCCGCACCGCTACACCCGCACGCGCGACTGCTTCGAGGATTTCGTCAAGGTCATCGGCAACGCCGACGCGGTGCTGCTGGGCGAGGTCTACGCCGCGGGCGAGCCACCCATCGTGGCGGCCGACGGCCGCACGCTGGCGCGTGCATTGCGGGTGGCGGGCAAGGTGGAGCCGGTCTTCGTCGACGACATCGGCGCGATGCCGCAGGCCATCCTGGACAACGCGCGCGCCGGCGACGTGGTGCTTTGCATGGGTGCGGGCTCCATTGGCGCCGTGCCGGGCAAGGTGGTTGAAATTGCAGCAGCCGCGGCGTTGCCGCCGCAGACAACGCGCACCAAGCGCAAAGGGGAGGCATCGTGAGCCTTCAGGATCCAAAACAATTCGGCAAGGTGGCCGTGCTGTTCGGCGGCAGCTCCGCCGAGCGCGAAATCTCGCTCTTGTCCGGCAACGGCGTGCTCGAGGCGCTGCGCTCGCGCGGCGTCGATGCGCATGCCTTCGATCCTGCCGAGCGCGACCTGGTCGAGCTGCGGCGCGAGGGTTTCGCGCGTTGCTTCATCGCACTGCATGGCCGCCATGGCGAGGACGGCACGGTGCAGGGCGCGCTCGAACTGCTCGGCATTCCCTACACCGGTTCGGGCGTGATGGCTTCGAGCGTGGCCATGGACAAGGTCATGACCAAGCGCATCTGGCAGGCCGACGGCCTGCCGACGCCCAGGTACGTGCGCCTGGCCTTCGACCAGCAAAGCCGCGAGCAGATCCGCGCCGTGCCCGACGTGCTCGGGCTGCCGCTGATCGTGAAGCCGCCGCGCGAGGGCTCGTCGATCGGCGTGACCAAGGTCGAGGGCTATTCGCAGATGCAGGACGCCGTGGCGCTGTCGGCGAAGTACGACGCCGACGTGCTGTGCGAGGAATTCATCGAAGGCGAGGAAGTGACCTGCGCCGTGCTCGGCAGCGGCCTCGAAGCCCTTGCGCTGCCGGTGGTGCGCATTGCCGCACCCGAAGGCGCCTACGACTACCAGAACAAATACTTCACCGACGACGTGAAGTACCACTGCCCGAGCGGCCTGCCCGAAGCCGAGGAGCACGAGATCCAGCGCATCACGCTGGCCGCGTACCACACGCTCGGCTGCCGCGGCTGGGGCCGCGCCGACGTGATGATCCGCGCGAGCGACCGCAAGCCTTTCCTGCTGGAGATGAACACCTCGCCCGGCATGACCAGCCATTCGCTGGTGCCCATGTCGGCGCGCGCATCGGGCATTGCCTACGAAGACCTGTGCCTGCGCGTGCTGGCCTCGGCTTCGCTGGATGCCGCGGGGGGAGCGCAATAGCCATGGCCGACAGCATCCCTGTTCCGTTTGACGTCAAGCTCATGAACATCGTCTCGAACCTGGCGTTCGTGGTGGTGGCGCTCATGCTGCTGGCGGCGGGCGCATGGTGGGTGCTGCGCCAGCCGTTCTTTCCCATCGGCGGCATCAAGGTCGACGGCGACGTGACGCACAACAACACGGTGACGCTGCGCGCGAACGTCGCGCCGCAGCTCGCAGGCAACTTCTTCACCGTCGACCTGGCGCGTGCGAGAAGCGCTTTCGAGTCGGTGCCATGGGTGCGCAAGGCGGTGGTGCGGCGCGAGTTCCCGAACAAGCTGCGCGTGACGCTGACCGAGCAGGTGCCGGTGGCCAACTGGGGCGACGATGCCGGATCGAAGCTGATCAACGGCTTTGGCGAGGTGTTCGAAGCCAACGTGGCCGAGGTGGACGACCGGCTGCCGCGGCTCGACGGTCCCATCGAGCAGGCCGGGCAGGTGCTTGGCATGTACCGCGTGATTGCGCCGCTGTTCCAGCCCTATGACTTCAGCGTGGAAGAACTCACGCTGTCGAGCCGGGGCAGCTGGAAGGTGGTGCTGGACACCGGCGCCGAGATCGAACTGGGCCGCGGCCAGCCCGAGGAAGTGACGGCCCGCACGCAGCGTTTCCTGAAGACCGTGACCCAGGTCGCGGGCCAGTACCGCCGCACCGCGGCGGACGTCGAGGGGGCCGACCTGCGGCACAACGACGCCTATGCGCTGCGTCTTCGCGGCGTCACCACGGTCGTCGTTGCCGACCCCAAGACCAAGAAGAAATAGATAGCGAATACCGAGGACATTCAATGCCCAAAGAATACAAAGACCTGGTTGTCGGACTCGACATCGGAACCGCCAAGGTGATGGTGGTGGTGGCCGAGGTGCTGCCCGGCGGCGAACTCAAGCTCGCGGGGCTCGGCATTGCGCCGAGCAATGGCCTGAAGCGAGGCGTGGTGGTGAACATCGACGCCACCGTGCAGAGCATCCAGCAGGCCTTGAAGGAGGCCGAGCTGATGGCCGACTGCAAGATCAGCCGCGTCTACACCGGCATCACCGGCAGCCACATCCGCGGCATCAATTCGAGCGGCATGGTGGCGGTGAAGGACAAGGAAGTCACGCCCGCCGACGTGGCCCGCGTGGTGGAAACCGCGCGCGCCATCAACATCTCGAGCGACCAGCGCCTCTTGCTGGTGGAGCCGCAGGAGTTCGTGATCGACGGCCAGGACGTGAAGGAGCCGATCGGCATGAGCGGCATGCGCCTGGAGGCCAAGGTGCACATCGTGACCGGCGCGCAGAGCGCGGCCGAGAACATCATCAAGTGCGTGCGCCGCTGCGGCCTCGAGGTCGACCAGCTGATGCTCAACCCGCTGGCCTCGAGCCAGGCGGTGCTGACCGAAGACGAGCGCGAGCTCGGCGTGGTGCTGGTCGACATTGGCGCGGGCACCACCGACGTGGCCATCTTCACCAACGGCGCGATCCGCCACACGGCCGTGATCCCGATCGCGGGCGACCTCATCACGAGCGACATCGCGATGGCGCTGCGCACGCCCACCAAGGACGCGGAAGACATCAAGGTCGAGAGCGGCTATGCCAAGCAACTGCTGGCCGACCCCGACCAGCAGGTCGAAGTGCCGGGCCTGGGCGACCGCGGCCCGCGCATGCTGAGCAAGCAGGCGCTGGCCGGCGTGATCGAGCCGCGCATCGAGGAGATTTTCTCGCTGGTGCAGCAGGTGGTGCGCGAGTCGGGCTACGAAGAAGTGCTGTCCTCGGGCGTGGTGCTCACGGGCGGCAGCGCGGTGATGCCAGGCATGGTCGAGCTCGGCGAGGACATCTTCCTGAAGCCGGTGCGGCGCGGCATTCCGAAGTATTCGAGCGCGCTCTCCGACATGGTGGCGCAGCCGCGCGCGGCCACCGTGATGGGCTTGCTCGAGGAAGCACGCTTCGCACGCATGCGCGGCTTCAAGGTCGCGCAGAAGAACGGATCCGTAAAGACTGCGTTCGGACGTTTCAAGGACTTCATCGTGGGGAACTTCTGACCATGAACCACTCCCCACTCTGGCTTGCGCGCGGCGGTCCGCCCTTGCATTTCAACGAGCGATGGCGGCGCACAGGTCCACCGCCGCGACGACAGCTTCGTTGAACTCGTCAAGACACCAGAAAAATTCATAGATACACAACGGCAACTGCAAATTCAAGGAGTAAGAAATGACCATCGAAATGATCGAAGTCGAAGAATTCAACCAAGGCACCCAGATCAAGGTGATCGGCGTCGGCGGCGGCGGCGGCAATGCTGTCGCGCACATGATGGAGCGTGGCGTGCAGGGCGTGCAGTTCGTTTGCGCCAACACCGACGCGCAGGCGCTCCAGCGCAGCAACGCGCACAAGATCATCCAGCTGGGCACCAGCGGCCTGGGCGCGGGCAGCAAGCCCGACAAGGGCCGTGACGCGGCCGAAGCCGCGGTGGACGACATCCGCGCGGCCATCGACGGCGCGCACATGCTCTTCATCACGGCCGGCATGGGTGGCGGCACCGGCACTGGCGCCGCACCCGTGATCGCGCGCGTGGCCAAGGAGATGGGCATCCTCACCGTGGGCGTGGTGACCAAGCCCTTCGACTGGGAGGGCGGGCGCCGCATGACCAACGCCGATGCTGGCCTGGCCGAGCTCGAGGCCAACGTCGACTCGCTGATCGTGGTGCTCAACGAGAAGCTGCTCGACGTGCTGGGCGAGGACATCACGCAGGACGAAGCCTTCGCGCATGCCAACGACGTGCTCAAGAACGCCGTGGGCGGCATCTCGGAAATCATCAACGAGTACGGCGGCGTGAATGTCGACTTCGAAGACGTGCGCACCGTGATGGGCGAGCCCGGCAAGGCCATGATGGGCACGGCCGCCGCCGCCGGCCCGGACCGCGCGCGCATCGCCGCCGAACAGGCCGTGGCCTGCCCGCTGCTCGAAGGCATCGACCTCTCGGGCGCCAAGGGCGTGCTGGTGCTGGTGACCGCATCGAAGGGTTCGCTCAAGCTCAACGAGTCGAAGCTCGCGATGAACACCATCCGCGCCTACGCCTCGCCCGATGCGCACGTGATCTACGGCGCGGCCTACGACGAAAGCCTGGGCGACCAGATGCGCGTGACCGTGGTGGCCACCGGCCTGTCGCGCGCCGATGCGCGCCGCCAGGCCCCGACGCTCGAAGTGATCCGCACCGGCACCGACAACATCCCGTTCAACGTGCCCACGCTCGGCGCTGGCCATGCGGGCCACGCCGGCCACGGCGGCGGCAACCACCAGCCGAACTACGACGGCATGGCCGTTCCCAGCGTGTGGCGCACCAACCGCACCATGGCCGCGGCCAAGGTGGATGCGCTGTCGTCGGGCGGCATGGACGACTTCGAGATCCCGGCATTCCTGCGCCGTCAAGCGGATTGACGGCAAGGCAACCGAACGCAGAGGGCACGAAGGTTCGCAAGGGGTACGGGGAAGACCTGAAAGGGACTTCCGCCGACTCTAGGCGCTGCGTCCGCTTCGTGCCCTTTGCGTCCATCGCCGGTCGCCTGGCATAGAACCCATGTCTATCGCTGCCATAGCGAGGGGAATAGGGCGGCATGGCCGCCGCGCGCCTAAAATCTTCGGCGTGCTGCAACAACGAACCCTCAAGTCGATCAGCCGCGCCGTGGGCGTGGGGCTACACAGCGGCCAGCGCGTGGAACTCACGCTGCGCCCCGCTCCGGTGGACACCGGCATCGTGTTCCGGCGCGTCGACCTGCCCGAGCCGGTCGACATCCGCATGACCGCCGAAGCGGTGACCGACACGCGCCTGGCCTCCACCGTCTCGACCGGCGGCGCCAAGGTGCAGACGGTCGAGCACCTGATGTCGGCCTGCGCGGGCCTGGGCATCGACAACCTCTACATCGACATCACGGCCGACGAAGTGCCGATCCTCGACGGGTCGGCCTCGTCCTTCGTGTTCCTGCTGCAAAGCGCGGGCATCGAGCTGCAGAAGGCGCCGCGCCGCTTCATCCGCGTGACGCGCAAGGTCGAGGTGCGCGAAGGCGAGGGCGCCAACGAGAAGTGGGCCAGCCTGGAGCCCTACCACGGCTACAAGCTCAGCTTCGAGATCGACTTCGACCACCGCGTGGTCAACTCCACCGGCCAGCGCGTGGAGTTCGATCTGGGCACCGGTTCCTACAGCCGCGACATCGCACGTGCCCGCACCTTCGGCTTCACCAAGGAAGTGGAATACATGCGCAGCAAGGGCCTGGCGCTCGGCGGCGGCCTGGACAACGCCATCGTGATGGACGACACCAAGGTGCTCAATGCCGGAGGCCTGCGCTACGACGACGAGTTCGTGAAGCACAAGATCCTCGACGCCATGGGCGACCTGTACATCATCGGCAAGCCGCTGCTCGCGGCGTACACCGCGTTCCGCTCGGGCCACGCGCTCAACAACAAGCTGCTGCGCGAACTGCTGGCCCACAGCGATGCCTACGAGGTCGTCACCTTCGAAGACGAAAAGCGCGCACCGCGCGGTTTCGGCGAAGTGGCGCGGGCCTGGTAGGCAGCGTTCGGGCGATGCTTCTCTTCCGCTGGGCCATCCTGCTGCTTCTGCTGGTGGCGGGCGTGTTGTTCGCGTTCTATGCGGGAACGGGCCAGGTCAAGTACCGGCGCATCGGGTGGATCGTGCTCAAGTGGACGCTGCTTGCGGCGTTCGGCTTCTTCGCCGTGCTGATCGCTGAACGGGTGGCGTAGCTTTCTCCTGCGTTCGCATGTCCGGAAACGGCATGCCAGGCGAAAGGTGCAGGCGCACGATGGCGCCATGAACACACACCCTGAACAACCCACGAGGAATCCGTTCGGCGTCCAGGATGCCCCGGACCCGGACGGCCTCGACGTGGACGAATTCGCCGACGGCGTCGAGCTGGGCGGCGGCGCCGACGACCCGAATGCGCAACGCTGGGGTTCGATCATCGAAGAGGTTCCGGATTCGATTGCAGGCGCGTGGTCCAGTCGATGGAATGGCGGCGCGGACCCGACCATTCCGGGCGACACCGCGCAGGCCTGGAAGGAAGGCAAGGCGGTCGTCAAGGCGGCCGGCAGCCGCTTCTACCTGCTGTTCGACTGGGACGGCGGCAAACGGCAGGCCCTGCTCGACGTCCGGTACATCGCGCCCGACAGGCTGGTCGGCCGCTACATCAACCTGGGCAGCCCGGACATCACGCGGCCCTGGGTCGGCCTGATCGTCGACGATCGGCGGATCGACGGATGCTGGACGAACGGGCGGCTGAACTTTCGAAGGTAGCAGTCCGCGGCCTCAGCCCGCAGCCAGCGCCTGCAACGCCTGCACCTGCTGCGCCAGCAGCGGTCCCTTGCGGTGCGCGGGCACCAGCAGAACGAGCGTGTCCCCCAATACCTTCGGCCGCCCCCAGGGCGCATGCAGCCTGCCCTGCGCGAGCAGCGGCGCCACCAGACGTTCGCGGCCCATGAGCACGCCTTCACCGTCGAGCGCCGCCTGCAGCGCGAGGCCATAGAGCGAGAAGTCCGGGCCGGCGGCCAGTGTGTCGGCCTCTGCCGCGGTGGTGCCGGGACGCACGGCCTGCAGCCAGCGCGCCCAGTCGTCGTGCCACACGGTGTCGTGCAGTCCGCCGCAGCGGGCCAGCACATCGAACAGGTCGTCGAGCGGGCGCGGACGGCCGCTTGGCAGCGGCTGCTGGATGCGCGGGCTGCACACCGGCACGAGCCGGTCGCGTGCGAGCACCATGCCCTGCGCGCCGACGGCCGTTTCGATGCGATCGCCGGCGCGTGCATAGAACAGGCCGAGGTCGAAGGGTTCGCGGCGGAAGTTCGGCGGCTGCTCGAGCGCCGTCACGGACACCTGCACGCCGGGCAGCGCCGCCTTCAGCCGCGAAAGCCGCGGCGACAGCCACAGCTGGGCCATCGCCGGCAGGGCCGCGACCTGCAGCGTGCTGCGGCGCGCGGCGGTCTGCGTCTCGTGCCGCAGTGCCTGCACCGCGAGGCCGAACTGGTCGACCGCGGCGCTGAGCGCGGGCAGCGCGCGCCGTCCATGCGCGCTGAGGCGGATGCCCTGGCTGTGGCGCTCGAACAGCGCGCCGCCGGCCCAGGTCTCCAGCGCCTTGATCTGGTGCGCGACGGCAGCCGGCGTGACGAACAGCTCTTCGGCCGCGCGCGCGAAGCTGCAGTGGCGTGCGGCAGCCTCGAAGGCGCGAACGGCCGTGTGCGGAGGCAGGCGAGGGCGGGGTGGTGCAAGCGGCATGCGATGTGGACCCCAAGTTTTTCTATGGCTCGGGCCCAGATTATCCGTGTTGCCCGCAGTGATGGCGCAAGCGACCATGCGGCCACCTGCCACTTCCAACGAGATACGCCGCATGCCCGCCGCCCTTCAACGCCGCTCCTGGGTTCCCGCCGCCAGCGAAGACCATGTGCTCGCCATCGCTGCCGATGCCGCCGCGCGCGATGCAGCGGGCATCGCCGCCGAGATCGAAAGGCTCGCGGACGACAACCACCGCATCCATGACCGCGAGGGCCTGAACCTCAACCCCGCCACCAACGTGATGAACCCGGCCGCCGAGGCGCTGCTCGCGCGCGGCCTCGGCTCGCGTGCCTCGCTGGGCTACCCGGGCGACAAGTACGAAGTGGGGCTGGAGGCCATCGAGCGCATCGAGGTCATTGCGGCCGAGCTGGCCGCCGAGGTGTTCGGCTCGAAGTTTGCCGAAGTGCGCGTGAGTTCCGGTGCGCTGTCGAACCTCTATGTGTTCATGGCGACCTGCCAGCCCGGCGACACGATCATTGCGCCGCCGCCGGCCATCGGCGGCCACGTCACGCACCATGCGGCCGGCGCGGCCGGGCTCTATGGGTTGAAGACGGTGTCCGCGCCGGTCGATGCCGATGGCTACACGGTCGACGTGGCTGCGCTGGCAAGGCTGGCACGCGAAGTG
Organism: Variovorax paradoxus; assembly: GCF_030815975.1. Taxonomy (NCBI): domain Bacteria; kingdom Pseudomonadati; phylum Pseudomonadota; class Betaproteobacteria; order Burkholderiales; family Comamonadaceae; genus Variovorax; species Variovorax paradoxus. Next base: position 1,033,440 of record NZ_JAUSXL010000002.1, on the reverse strand, counting down.
AGGCCGAAGCTCATCACCATCGGCGGCAGCCTGAATCTCTTTCCGCACCCGGTGCCGGCGATCCGCGAGATCGCGGACAGCGTGGGCGCCAGGCTGCTGTTCGATGCTGCGCACCTCTCGGGCATGGTGGCCGGCAAGGCCTGGCCGCAGCCGCTCGAGCAGGGCGCGCATGCGATCACCATGAGCACCTACAAGAGCCTCGGCGGGCCGGCGGGTGGATTGATCGTGTCGAACGATGCGGCGCTGATGGAACGCATCGACGCCATCGCCTACCCCGGCCTCACGGCCAACTCCGATGCGGGTCGCACCGCGGCGCTGGCGCGCGGGCTGCTCGACTGGAAGGTGCACGGCATGGCCTACGCCGCGGCGATGCGCGACACCGCGCAGGCGCTGGCACGCGCGCTCGACGCAGAGGGCTTGCCGGTGTTCGCCAAGGCACGCGGCTTCACGCAATCGCACCAGTTCGCGGTGGAGGCCGCGCGCTGGGGTGGCGGGCAGCGTGCCGCAAAGAAACTGGCGCAAGGTGGCTTGCTGGCCTGCGGCATCGGCCTTCCGATCGCACCGGTCGATGGAGACATCAACGGCCTGCGGCTGGGCGTGCCGGAGATCGTGCGGCTGGGCTTCACGCCCGACGACATGCCGCAGCTCGCGTCGTGGATCGCGCGTGCGCTGGATGGCGATGAGGCGTCCGTGGCGGCCGAGGTGCGCGAGCGCCGCACGCGGCTGGGCGGCCTGCTGCGCTACATCGTGCGCTGAGTCATCAGCGCGAGCGTCCCTGCCGGTAGGTGCCGGCGTGCGTCTTCGACAGCTCGGCCGCCTCGGCCAGCCGCGCCATCGAGCGGCCCACCTGCGCATGCGTGATGGCAATGCCCAGCGCGTCGGCCGCATCGGCGCCCGGCAGGCCCGGCAGGTCGAGCAGGCGCTTCACCATTTCCTGCACCTGCGCCTTGGCGGCCTGGCCGTGGCCGGCCACCGCCTTCTTCATCTGCAGAGCGGTGTATTCGGCCACCGTGAGCTTGCTGTTGACCAGCGAGGTCACGCAGGCGCCGCGCGCCTGGCCCAGCAGCAGCGTCGACTGCGGATTGACGTTGACGAAGATGATCTCGACCGCCGAGGCATCGGGCTGGTAGCGTGCGGCAATTTCCGCAATGCCGTCGAACAGCACCTTGAGCCGCGCCGGCAGGTTGCCGCTGCCCAGGTGGCGCGTGCTGATGGTGCCGCTGGCCACGTAGCGCAGTGCATGGCCGTCCGAATCCACCACGCCGAAGCCGGTGGTCAGGAGGCCGGGGTCGATGCCGAGAATGCGCATGTCAGAGGTTGAAGTACCAGCGGATCGAGTGAAAGAAGATCGGGGCGGCGAAGCACAGCGCATCGACGCGGTCGAGCAGGCCGTTGGCACCGGTCACGCCCGCACCCTTCTTGCCCCAGTTGGGAATGCCGCGATCGCGCTTGAGTGCCTTCATCACCAGGTGGCCCATGGAGCCCGCGATGCAGGCGATGACGGACACCGCGAGGGCCTGGCCGAACCTGAAGGGCGTGATGAACGAGAACAGCGCGCCCACCAGGCTGGCCACCACGATGCCGATGCCCCAGCTGGTCCAGTTGAAGCTGCGGCTCACGTTGGGCGCGAAGGGCTTGCGCTGCGTGCGGCGCGAGATCACGTGCTGCACCAGCACCGAGGTCTGCACCACGAACACCAGGAAGAACACGAGAAAGGCGCTCTTGCCCTCGTAGCCCGGAAAGCTCAGGAGCAGCAGCGCCGGCACATGGCTCATGCCGTAGACGCAGACCATGATGCCCCACTGCAGCTTGGCGTTGCGTTCGAGAAAATGGCTCGGGTCGTCGGCCAGTGCACTTGCGACCGGGATCGCGAGGAACACGTAGACCGGAATGAACACGGTGAACAGGTCGAAGCGCGCGGTGGCCACGAGCCAGAACTGGATCGGCAGCACCACGAAGAACGCGAGAATCAGGCTGCGATGGTCGCCGCGCCGCGTGGGCGAGAGCGTGATGAACTCGCGCAGCGCGAAGAAGGCAATCAGCGCGAAGAGCACGGTGGCCACCGTCTCGCCAAGGGCCCAGCCGACCCAGAACACGATCACCATGAACCAGGTGGTGCCCAGCAGCTTGCGGTAGTGCGCCAGCTCGGCCTGCCAGGTGGCGTCGTGCACGGGGTTGCGGCGTTCCTTGAAGCTCAGGAACAAGGCCGTGGTGCTCGCGATCATGAGCAGGCCGAAGACGATGAGGAACAGGGCCGCGACCTGCTGGGTCGGGGTGAGGCTGCGCAGGAACTGGTTCATGTCAGTTTTCCTCCGCGCGTTGTGTTTGTTGTTGGGTGTTTGCAGTGCAGGCGCTGTTGTTCAGGGCGCGTGCACAGGCCACCGGGTGCTCCCCTCCGCGAATGTCCCCCGGCTTCGCCTCCTCCTTTATTTCGCTGCGGGGAGCACCCGATGCCCTGTGCACCTGGGCACGCTGCTGGTGTGCGGCCGATCAACGACCGCTGCGCATGACGATCACGTTGATGGTGTGCTCTGCGCAGCGAAATCAAGGAGGAGCCCGAAGGGCGGGGGACATTCGCGGAGCAGAGCACACCATCAACGTGATCGCGCCCCGAATGACCCCCAATGCGACGAATGAAAAAACAGGGCTTCATTTCAGACGTCGCGCAATGCGATCACCGCGGCACGTGCGCGATCGAGGAAAGGGCGGCGCTCTTCGTCTTCTTCGACGCGGATCGGCGCACCGAAGGTCACGGAGCAAAGAATGGGCACCGGCACGATCTCGCCCTTGGGCATCACGCGCTGCACGTTGTCGATCCAGGCCGGCACCAGCACCACCTCGGGGAACATCGTCGCAAGCGTGTAGAGGCCCGACTTGAACTTCTGCGGCTCTCCCGTGTGGCCGCGCGTGCCTTCGGGAAAGATGATGATCGAGTCGCCACTGCGCAGCGCTTCCACCAGCGGCGCCAGCGGGTCGGAAGCGGGGGCGGCAGCGGGTGAGGGCGGCTCCGGTTCCATGACTGGCGGCGCAATGGGCGGTGAAACCGGCGGCAGAAGCGGCAGAGGCGGCGGAGCGGGAAGGTCGAGCCGCCCTTGCACTTCGTCGAACGCTTCGGGTGTGACATCGACGATAGGCGGTGCCATCGGCGTCATCGGCAGCAAGGGCTCCATCGAAGGCTCGATGCGCTCGGCTTGCGGCGCAGCGGCGGCGCGTACGGGCGGCGGTGGGGGTGCCTCGGGTTCTGCCGGTGCTGCCGGTTGCACGGCTGCGGCCGGCGCCGCGGCCGCACGCTCCACGTACACCGCGTTGAAAACCTCGGTCGTGATCCAGCGCTTGACCGGCGTATTGGCCCAGTAGTCGCGCGCCGCAATGGGCCGCGTGATGCTGCGCAGTTCCTCGGGCAGCGCGGCCCAGATCATCACCAGGTCGGCGTGGCTCTGGTGGTTGGCGAAGTAGATGCGCTGCTCGGCCTTCGGCGGACAGCCGTACCAGCGCGCCTGGGCGCCCGTGAGCAACCGGACGATCCCCAATAACAACCAACCCGTGAGCTTTGCCAGCATGGGCGCGATGATACGGGCCAGGCGGCGGCCGGCGTGCTTTCAGGGCAGTTCGGCCGCGGGCATCCTCGCCACGATGGTCGATGCCCGCCCGCTGAGGTAGGACGAACCGATGCGGCGCTCGAAGAACTTGGGGCTCGGCAGCATCACGGCAAGGCGCGCGGCCTCGGCTGCGCTCAGGCGCGAGGCGGGCTTCCTGAAGTAGTACTGGGCCGCCGCCTCGGCGCCGAACACGCCTTCGCCCCATTCGACATTGTTGAGGTAGATCTCGAGGATGCGCCGCTTGTCGAGCAGCACCTCGAGCGCCATCGCGAGCGCCAGTTCCTGGCCCTTGCGCAGCAGCGTGCGCTCGCCCGAGAGCAGCAGGTTCTTGGCAAGCTGCTGCGTGATGGTGGAGCCGCCGCGCAGCTGCACCGGCCGCACCGGCTTGCCGCGTGCGATCGCACGCGCCGCCCGCTTGGCCGCGAGCTCCTCGGCCTTGGCGTTGCGCTGGCGCGCACGCTCGATGGCTTCCCATTCCACGCCGTTGTGGTCGATGAAGTCGGCGTCTTCGCTCGCGATGACGGCGCGCTTGAGGTTGTCGCTGATCTGCGCGTAGGGCACCCATTCCTGGCGCCAGGCACCCTTGCGGCCCTGGTGGATGGCGATCTGCCAGGCCTCGCTGCGCTGGAACGCGGTGCTTTGCGGATCGATCACCGCCATGGCCGCAATGCGCCCCACGAAGAAAAGCTCCATTGCCACGCCCGCCACCAGCAGGCAGGCTATCAGCCGCAGCAGCCGCTTCATTGGCCGGTGGCGAGCGAGGCGCGCAATTCGGCCAGCACCTGCGCGGCGGGCGGCCGCACGCCGCGCCAGATCTCGAAGGCCTCGGCCGCCTGCTCGACCAGCATGCCGAGCCCGTCGCGCGGCACGGCGCCATGTGCTTCGGCCCAGGCCATGAAGCCGGCGGCCGCGGGTCCGTACATCAGGTCGATCGCGAGTGCGCCAGGGCGCAGCACCTGTGCGCGCACCGGCACCGCGTCGCCCGCGAGGCTGGAAGCCGTGGCATTGACCACCACGTCGAAATTGCCGGGCACCTCGTCGAGCGCCCAGGCTTCGAGGGTTGCGCCATGGCGCAATGCCAGTGCCGCATGACGCTGCACCAGCGCCATGGCCTTGCCGGCCGTGCGGTTGGCCACCACGATGCGCGAGGCGCCGGCGTCGAGCAGCGGCCCGAGCACGCCCGCCGCGGCACCGCCGGCGCCGATCAGCAGCAGCTCGCGGCCCGCCAGCGGCACGGCCGCATTGCGCACGATGTCGTTGACCAGCCCGATGCCGTCGGTGTTGTCGGCATGGATGCTGCCGTCGGCTTCGAAGCGCAGCGTGTTCACCGCCTGCGCCAGCACCGCGCGCTCGCTGGTGTGCTGCGCGAGCGCGGCGGCGTCGAACTTGAAGGGCACGGTCACGTTGCAGCCGCGTGCCGTGTCGCCGCGCTCGGCGGCTTCCCGGCGGAAGGCGGCCACGCCTTCGGCAAAGGCGCCGACCGGAACGAGCCGCCGGCTGTAGTCCATCTGCTGGCCGCAGAGTTCGGCAAACCGCGCATGGATGCGCGGCGAGCGGCTGTGCTCGACCGGGTTGCCCATTACGCAGTACAGGTCCATGGCGCGTGGATTCGCTGTTGGCTATTGGGAGGAGAGCTCGATGGTCTCGTCGCGCGTGAACTTGAAGCGCGACTGCAGCACGATCTGGTCGGTCTCTTTTCGCATTGCGTCGGTGAATTTTCCGAAGCTGCCGATGCTGTGGACGATGGCCTTGGCGCGGCGGTCGAGCATGGTGTCGCCCGAGCTTTCGTCGACCACGGTGTCGAGGATCTTGCCGTCGTGGTTGATGGTGATCGTCATCTTGAGTTCGCCGTAGAGCTTCTTGCCGGCGGCCGTGGGGAAGTTCTCGGTGCCCCGCAGCTCGATGCGGCGGCGCAGCGTGTCCACGTAGATGGCATAGGCCGCCTCGCGCGTGGCAGGGCTCAGGTAGCGCTTCTTGGGGCGCGCGTTTTCTTCGTTCACGCGCCGTTCGATCTCGGCCAGCAGTTCCACCATCTGGCGCCGCTTTTCCTCGCGGGCGACGGCCTCCTTCGGATCGCCCGAGGCGCGCGGGTCCGGCGCGGGCATGGCGGCCAGGTCGCGCTTGAGCTGCGCGAGCAGCTGCATCTGCTGGGCCTGCATGGCCTCGACCTGGCGCCGCGCCTCCTCGATCGAGTCGCCGACGGCGGTGAAGCTCGACGGCGGCAAGGGGCTGGTGGCGCGGCCGCGTTCGAGGTCGCCGCCGCCCGCGAGCGAGGTCTGCGCCATCACGCGGGTCCTGGCGTCGGGCTTGTCGTGGGTCTTGCTGTTGACCAGGATCACCTCGAGCGGCGTTTCGCTGAAGACCCGGTTGAACGATTCGGGATCGACGAAACGCACCGCAAGCAGCGCGGCGTGCGCAATGACCGACAGGCCGAGTGCGATCTGCAGCGTGCTCAGATCCCTGAAGTTCATGGAAGCTCCTCGCGGCTCATCGTGCTCATGCCGGCGTGTTTTCCGGGGCCGCCTCGCTGTCGCTGAGGTCGACCGCAATGGCGATGGGGCCGGCGACTTCTTCCGCTTCCTCGTCGCCGCCTTCCTCCTCGGCCGCCACATCCGCCTTGGGCGCGTCGAGGCGCTCGAGCACCGTGCCGTGCACGTCGAGCGCGATTTCGTCGATCTCGCCGAGCTTCACGCGCAGGCGTGCGCCGCGCTCCTGCTGGCCTGCCACCGGGAACACCAGCGGCAGGGTGTCCGCGCGCACCAGCGCGCCGTTGGGGATGTCCTTGATGACAGTGGCTTCGAGTTCGGTGATGCCTTGCTGCTCCAGGTACTTGAGCGTCCAGAAGCGTTCCATGCCGCCCTGGTAGGCGTTGTACGTGGCGTAGGCGGCGTCGAAGCCCGAGAGAATGGAGAACAGGTCCGCATCCTTGGGCTTGAACGGCGCGGCCAGCGCGGCGGTCTTGCCGTGGCGCGCGGCGGCAATGATCTGCCACTGGTTCACCAGGTCGGTGTAGCGGCGCAGCGGCGAGGTGCTCCAGGCATAGCTCTTCACGCCCAGGCCCGCATGCGGCAAGGCCCGCGTGCCCATGCGCACCTTGATGCCGGGCGCCAGGCTGGCCTGGCTGCGGTACAGCCCGGGCACGCCGAGTTCGCCGAGCCAGCCGCCCCAGCTGCTGTTGGCCAGGATCATGGCTTCGGACACGATCAGGTCGAGCGGCGCGCCGCGCTGGCGCGTGCTGATCTGCACCTGTTCGCTGCCGTTCGGTTCGCCGTCGCTGCCGACGAGGCGGAAGTTGTAGTCGGGCCGGTTGAAGTTCTCGGGCTTGCCGCGCACCACCTCGCGCTGGGCCTTCAGCTGCTTCGCGAGGCGGAACAGGAACGAGAGCGGCGCGCGCAGCTTCGCAGCGGCTTCGGGCGTGTTCTCGCCCGCGAACGAGGCATCTTCGAGCCAAGGCTGCGTGACGACACTGTCGAGCTGGTCGTGCCGCAGGTTGGCCACGATCGGCACGCGTTCGAGCTTGGTTTCGGTCGATTGCAGTTCGAGCGTGGCTTCGTCGAAGCGCGCATAGAGCGACACCGCGGGCCGGTCGCCGCCTTCGAGCAGCGTGTAGGTGCTCACGACATCGTCGGGCAGCATGGTGATCTTGTGGCCCGGCATGTAGACCGTGGACATGCGCGCGCGCGCCACCTGGTCAATGGCGCTGCCCGGCGTCAGCGCAAGGCCGGGCGCGGCAATGTGGATGCCGACCGTGACGGTGCCGCTCCCCAAGCCCTGCACCGACAGCGCGTCGTCGATTTCGGTGGTCTGCGAGTCATCGATCGAGAACGCCTGCACGCCGGCGGCCAGCGGCAGGTCGTCCACGATGGCCGGCGCGGTGAGCGCCGGAAAACCCGTGCCCTTGGGAAAGTTCTCGAACAGAAAGCGCCGCCAGTGGAACTGGTAGGGCGAGTCGATGGCGCCGGCGCGCTCCAGCAGCTCGAGCGGCGGACGCTGGGTGGCGCGCGCGGCGTCGACCACGGCCTTGTATTCGGGCGCGTTCTTGTCGGGCTTGAACAGGATCTTGTAGAGCTGCTCGCGGATCGGCTGCGGGCAGACGCCTTCGGCCAGCTGGCCGGCCCATTCGACGATCTGCGCCTGGACCACTTTCTTCTTCTCGATGGCGGCCAGCGCCTGCTGCAGGATTTCGGCCGGCGCCTTCTTGAAGCGCCCCTTGCCCGCGCGGCGGAAGTAGTGCGGCGCCTCGAACAGCGCGAACAGCGCCGCGGCCTGCTGCACGAGCGTGGGCTTGTCGCTGAAATAGTCGGATGCGAGATCGGCAAAACCGAACTCGCCCTCCGAGGCGAATTCCCAGGCCAGGTCGAGGTCCATCGTGGCCGCGAGCCCGCGCGCCTCGCCGATCAGTTCGGCCGGGGCCGGCTTCTCGAAACGCAGAACGATGTTGGCGCCCTTGACCTTGACGCGCTTGCCGGTGTCGAGCTCGACCTGCGCCGATGCTTCGGCCTCCGACAGCACGCGGCCGCCGAGGTACTTGCCGGCTTCTTCAAACAATACAAACATGCCCGGATTGTCCCAGACTTGGGGGCACGCCCGGCCTTGGCCCCCGCGCGATGTTTGCCGGGCTTCAGACGGGATTGATGAACGCGATCACGTCGTCGAGGTGGTTTTCCTCGAAATCGGACAGCGCATGGTCGCCGCCCTCGATCAGCTTGATGTTGCTGTCGGGGTAGCGCGCCGAGGTTTCGTGCCAGTCGAGCGCTTCGTCGCCCTTGGCAATGATGGCCAGCACGCGCTCGGGACGGGTGAGTGCGCCGACCTCCATGGTGCGCAGTTCCTGGATGTACTCGGGCCTGAAATAGAAGTGCTCGGCCAGGTCGTGCCAGGCGGTCTGGTCGCCGATGTGGCGCGCGAGGTCGCGCGCCGGGTGTACCGCGGGATTGAGCAGCACAGTGCGGCAGCGCGTCATGCCGGCCACGTAGGTGGCATAGAAGCCGCCCAGCGAGGAGCCGACCACGGCCATCGACTTGCGCGGCCAGTCCGCGATGCCCTTCATCACCATGTCGATGGCTTCGCGCGGCGAGGGCGGCAATTGCGGACACCACCACTGCAGGTCGGGGTGCTCGCGGGCCACGCGCGCTGCCATCAGCCGCGCCTTGGTGGAGCGGGGCGAAGAGCGGAATCCGTGCAGGTACAACAGATGAGTGGCTTGCGGGTCCATGCGGGGCGGAGACTGGAAGTGGTGCGGTCGACACAGCTCCATCGAAGGAGCCGGTTGATTTTGCATGAGGACCGTGCGCTCGACGCGGTCCCCGGCGCACCAGGCTTCGATATGAGGGCTTCCTGCACGGATATGTTGGTTTGCCACGGGTCTATGGGCGATGCCCGGAGGTCAAAAGTATTCAACTGACACGTGCGACCGAACTCGCAACTCAGGGCGAGTTTCAATGGCCTGCGCCGGTGTCCGCATCCCATGAAAACGGGAGGTCCGGCGGCCCTTTTGCCATGCGCCGAAGCTTATGCTCGAACCCATGAATATCGAGGCCATGCATCCCGGGAAAATGCACCGCTGGGGCGTGCTCGTGGTCGAGGACGACAGCCGCGCGCGCGCCTTCTTCGAGGCGAGCGTGCAGCGCAGCGCCAGCCTTTACTGGCTCGGAAGCGCCGGCACGGTGCACGAAGCGCTGGCGTGGATGGCCCAGACCACCATCATTCCCGACGTGCTGCTCGTCGATCTCGGCATGCCCGACGGCAGCGGGCTCGACGTGATCCGCGAGGCGGTGGCGCGCTTTCCCGGCTGCGAGCCGCTGGTGATCTCGGTCTTCGGCGATGAGGAAAACGTGCTTGCCAGCATCGAGGCGGGCGCCGTCGGCTACATCCACAAGGACGCCGCGCCGGAAGACATTGCCCAGACCATCGTGGAGATGAAGGCCGGTGCCTCGCCGATCTCGCCCATGATCGCGCGGCGGGTGCTGGCCAAGTACCGCAGCCTGCAGCTGGCGGGAACGCTCGCCGCCGCCCCGCCGGAGGCCGCCCTCGGCAACACCGCGCCCAGCCTGCTGTCCGCTCGCGAGCACGAGGTGCTGACCTTGATAGCGCGCGGTTTTTCCTACGCCGAGATTGCACGCCTCAAGGGCCTGAGCGTGCACACCGTGCAGACGCACATCAAGAATCTCTACGGCAAGCTGGCCGTGCACTCCAAGAGCGAGGCCGTGTTCGAGGCCACACGCCTCGGCCTGTTGTCCCACCCGGGGTGAGCCGCGTGGCCGGACGCATGTTCGGGCGGGCGGGCAAGGCTCTTGCTGCGCTGTGGCTCGTGGCAGCACTGATGCTGGCGGCGCAACCGGCCGGGGCCGCGCCGGCCGAGGGCGCGATCGAACTGCGCCGCGGCACCGTGTGGACCACCATCGACGGCGCCACGCACAAGGCGGCCGTCGAACTCTCCTACCACTGGGACCGCCAGCACGGCGGACGCCCCGGCTACGCGACCTTCGAGCTGCCGTTCGCCCTCGACGCCGAGCCCGAGGTGCCCTGGGGCATCTTCATTCCGCGCGCCGGCAATGTGCTGGAGGTCTGGCTCAACGACGCGCTGCTGCAGGTCTACGGCGACCCGGCCAGCGGCAACGGGGCGGACTACGCCAAGGCGCCGCTCTACGTGCCGGTGCCGGGGCACTTGCTGAAGGCCGGCGAGAACCGCCTGCAGGTTCGCATACGCGCCGACAGCGCCCGCAGGGCCGGGCTTTCGCGCGTGACCATCGGAGCCGCGACGCCGGTGCGCACCGATCTCTTCGAGAGCGCCTATGCCTGGCGCTTCACCGGCTCGGTGCTCCTGACCGCCTTCAGCCTGATCGTCGGCAGCATCGCACTGGCGCTGTGGCTCACGCAGGTGGACGCCGCCGCCACCGGATGGCGCCGGCGCGACAGCCTCTATTTCTGGGCCGCGCTGGCCGAGTTCTGCTGGGCGATCCGGGTGGCCGACGGCGTGATTGCCGAACCGCCGCTTCCCTGGGGTGCCTGGGGCGTGCTCATGGCCACCTGCTATGCGAGCTGGGCCGCGTCGGCCATGATGTTCTGCTATCACCTCGCGGGCTGGGACGGCAACCCGCGCATGCGCTGGCTGCGCTGGCCGACGGCAGGCATGGTGGCTGGAACCTTCGCGGCGAGTGCCATCGCGCTGCACCGCGAAGAGCCCTACTGGCTGACCGGCTGGCTCGCGCTGGAGATCGGGTTCGTTGCGCTGTTCGTCGGCGCCTTTGCCGTGGCCACCATCCGGCGGCCGAACGCGGGACGCCTGCTCGTGGCCGCGGCCGCGCTGGTGACGCTGGGCTTCGGCACCCGCGACTGGCTCGTGATCCGCCTGAGCGACGCCTACGGCGAGACCACCTGGGTGCGCTATTCCTCCGTGTTCTTCGGCATCGCGCTGCTGCTGATCGTCTTGCGGCGCTTCCACGCCGCGAGCGTCCAGGCGCGCGGCTCAGTCGCCGCCCTGGCCGAACGCGTCGCGCAGCGCGAGCGCGAACTCGCATCCACCTTCGCCGCGCTGGAACAGGTGGCGCGCGACCAGGCGCGCACCCACGAGCGCGAACGCATCCTGCGCGACATGCACGACGGCGTGGGCTCGCACATCAGCTCGGCCATCCGGCAGCTGCAATCGGGCCAGGCCAGTCCGGAGGAATTGCTGCGGACGCTGCGCGACTCGCTCGACCAGCTCAAGCTGGCCATCGACTCCATTCATCTGCCGCCGGGCGACGTCGGTGCGCTACTGGCGGCGCTGCGCTACCGGCTGGAGCCGCGCCTGGCGGCCGCGGGCATTCAGTTCGAATGGGCGGTAGAGGAAGTGCCCGAGGTGAAGCGGCTCGACGCGCAGGCCATGCGGCAATTGCAGTTCCTGCTGTTCGAGGCGATTTCCAACGTGCTGCAGCATGCCCAGGCGAAGACCCTCCGGATCGAAGCCGAAGCGGTGGCCGGCACCGTGCAGCTGCGCGTGATCGACGACGGCCGGGGCTTCGACGCGCTGCAGATGCCCCGGGCGCTTGCGGAGCGCGCCGCCGCCATCGGCGCCCGGCTGGCGCTCGAAAGCCGACCGGGGCGCACGGTCGTTCAGCTCGGCTTCGGCTGAGGTGCGCCGCGGGGCGCGGATAATCCGCCCCCATGTCCGCAGTGTTCAACCAGCCCTCCCTGGCGCGCCGGGTCGCGCCCATCTTCCAGGGCTTCGACGGCTTTCTGGCCTTCGCCGTGCTGCTGCTGGCCTTTGCCGGGCTGCTGACCATGTATTCGTCGGGCTACGACCATGGCTCGCGCTTCGCCGACCACGGCCGCAACATGCTGCTGGCGGGCTTCATCATGTTCGTGGTGGCCCAGGTGCCGCCGCAGCGGCTGATGCTGGCCGCCGTGCCGCTCTATACGATGGGCGTGGCGCTGCTGGTGGCGGTGGCGCTGTTCGGCATCACCAAGAAGGGCGCGCAGCGCTGGATCAACGTGGGCGTGGTGATCCAGCCGAGCGAAATCCTCAAGATCGCGATGCCGCTGATGCTGGCCTGGTGGTTCCAGCGCCGCGAAGGCCAACTGCGGCCGCTCGACTTCGTGGTGGCCACGGTGCTGCTGGCGGTGCCGGTCGGGCTCATCATGAAGCAGCCCGACCTGGGCACCTCGCTGCTGGTGCTGGCGGCCGGCATGGCGGTGATCTTCTTTGCCGGGCTGCCGTGGAAGCTGATCGTGCCGCCGGTGGTGCTCGGTGCCGTGGCGGTCACGCTGATCGTGGGCTTCGAGTCGCAGCTGTGCGCCGACGGCGTCGACTGGCGCGTGCTGCATGACTACCAGAAGCAGCGCGTGTGCACGCTGCTCGACCCCAGCAAGGACCCGCTGGGCAAGGGCTTCCACATCATCCAGGGCATGATCGCCATCGGCTCGGGCGGGGTCGGCGGCAAGGGCTTCATGCAGGGCACGCAGACGCACCTCGAATTCATTCCCGAGCGCACCACCGACTTCATCTTTGCCGCCTATTCCGAGGAATTCGGTCTGGTGGGCAACCTCACGCTGATCGCGGCCTTCATCCTGCTGATCTTCCGCGGGCTGGCCATCGCCGCCACGGCGCAGACCCTGTTCTCGCGCCTGCTCGCGGGCGCGGTCACGATGATTTTCTTCACCTATGCCTTCGTCAACATGGGCATGGTGAGCGGCATCCTGCCGGTGGTGGGCGTGCCGCTGCCGTTCATCAGCTATGGCGGCACCGCCATGGTCACGCTGGGGCTGGGGCTGGGCATCCTGATGTCGATCGCCCGGGCCCGGAAGCTGGCCCAGAGCTAATTCCAGAAACACCGAGGAACCGGCTTTGCCGGGCCTCTGGTGTTGCCCCCGGTAGGGGGTGGGCGAAAGCGACACGAAGTGCGCGAAGCCTGGGGGCGAGCAATAATCAGGCATGATCTCTCGCGAACCCACCATCGAGCGCCTCGCCACGGCGCAACAGCTCCTGCTCACGCCCTTCGGCCTCGACGAATCGCATTTGAGCAAGGCCCTGGCCGAGATCACCTCCCACCGGGTGGACGACGCCGACCTGTACTTCCAGTACACGCGCAGCGAAGGCTGGAGCCTCGAAGAGGGCATCGTCAAGACCGGCAGCTTCAGCATCGACCAGGGCGTCGGCGTGCGCGCGGTCAGCGGCGAGAAAACCGCCTTCGCCTATTCGGACGACATTTCCGAGGCCTCGCTGCTCGACGCGGCCCGCACGGTGCGTTCGATTTCTTCCGCCGGCCGCACCGGCCGCGTGAAGACGCCAGCCCGCAAGATCGCCTCGAGCCGTTCGCTCTACAACGGCGTCGACCCCATCTCCACCCTCGACAGCACGGCCAAGGTCAAGCTGCTCGAAAAGGTCGAGAAGCTGGCGCGTTCGCGCGATCCGCGCGTGGCGCAGGTCATGGCGGGCCTGGCGAGCGAGTACGATGTGGTGCTGGTGGCGCGCGCCGACGGCACGCTGGCGGCCGATGTGCGCCCGCTGGTGCGCCTGTCGGTCACCGTGATCGCCGAGCAGAACGGCCGGCGCGAGGTCGGCTCGGGCGGCGGCGGCGGGCGCTTCGGCCTCGCCTATTTCAACGACGCGCAGATCGCCGAATACGTCGACCAGGCCGTGAAGGCCGCACTGACCAACCTCGATGCCCGCCCGGCCCCGGCTGGCGAGATGACCGTGGTGCTCGGCTCCGGCTGGCCCGGCATCCTGCTGCACGAAGCCATCGGCCACGGCCTGGAAGGCGACTTCAACCGCAAGGGCTCGAGCGCCTTCTCGGGCCGCATTGGCCAGCGCGTGGCCGCCAAGGGCGTGACGGTGCTCGACGACGGCACCATTGCCGACCGCCGCGGCTCGCTCAACGTCGACGACGAGGGCAACGCCAGCCAGCGCAACGTGCTCATCGAGGACGGCATCCTCAAGGGCTACATCCAGGATTCGCTCAACGCGCGCCTCATGAAGGTCAAGCCCACGGGCAACGGCCGCCGCGAGAGCTATGCCCACGTGCCGATGCCGCGCATGACCAACACCTACATGCTCGGCGGCGACAAGGACCCGAAGGAAATCGTGGCCAGCATCAAGAAGGGCCTCTACGCCACCAACTTCGGCGGCGGGCAGGTCGACATCACGAGCGGCAAGTTCGTGTTCTCGGCCAGCGAGGCCTTCTGGGTCGAGAACGGCAAGATCCAGTACCCGGTCAAGGGCGCGACCATCGTGGGCAACGGCCCCGATGCACTCACCCGCGTGACCATGATCGGCAACGACATGGCGCTCGACTCGGGCGTGGGCACCTGCGGCAAGGAAGGCCAGAGCGTGCCGGTCGGCGTCGGCCAGCCCACCTTGCGAATCGATGGTTTGACCGTAGGCGGAACGGCCTGAGGGCTTGCTAAGCTGCGCTCCTCGATTTTTACAAAGAGGAGCATTCGATGACGAGGATCAGGATCAATTCGTCTGCGGCCCTGTGGGCCGTGACTGCCGCGGTGGCATTGTTGGCGACGGCGGGCTGCGCATCCCGCGGCGGTTCGGGCGGCAGCCAGCCCGCGGCGGCGCCTGCTGCCGCGCCGGCGGCACCGGCCCGCGGCGGCGCCAGGGCGGGTATAGATGCCCAGGGCAACGTGGTCGATTCCTCCAAGGTCGAAGCCGGCAGCGGCCGCACCGTCAAGGGCCTCAATGGCTACGAAGGCGAGATCACCGGCAACCCGGCGCGCAACAGCAGGTTCACCCGGCTGCAGATCGGCATGAGCGCCAGGCAGGTCACCGACCTGGCCGGCCCGCCGACCGACCAGGGCGCCTACGTGACGGGCAAGGCCTTCATCCCGTTCTATTTCGGCAGCGACCGCCACCGCTACGAGATGACCTACAAGGGCCAGGGCCGCTTGGTCTTCGCGGGCGGCGGCATGGGCGACTACTCCAGCGGCAACCTGATCTGGATCATTCACAACCCCAGCGAATCCGGCTATCGATGAGCCGTTCGTAGCCGGGCCTATGCCTGGCTTTTTGTTTTCCGTGCTACATTCCGCCCACATGTCCGCCCTCCGCGCTTATTTCTTTGCCTACTTTTGGTTCCCGGTTTCCGGCGGACGAGAGGCGAGCGCGTAAAGCAAACGAACACCCTCCCAAAACCGCCGGCGCCTCAAGCCCCGGCGGTTTTTTTATGCCCTGACGATATTCATTCAAACAAGGAAAGCACCATGAGCACGAACACTGCCCCCGCCAGCGACAACTGGTATGCGAGCGTCGAAAAAACCAGCAAGACCGACGACGAACGCATCAAGGACATCAACGTGCTGCCCCCTCCCGAACATCTGATCCGCTTCTTCCCGATTCGCGGCACGCCGGTCGAAACGCTGATTGAGGGCACCCGGCGCAGCATCCACAACATCATGGCGGGCAAGGACGATCGGCTGCTGGTGGTCATGGGCCCCTGCTCGATCCACGACCCGGCCGCGGCGCTCGAATACGCCCGCCGCCTGAAAGTGGAGCGCGAAAAATACGCCGGCACGCTCGAGATCGTGATGCGCGTGTACTTCGAGAAGCCGCGCACCACGGTCGGCTGGAAGGGCCTGATCAACGATCCGTACCTGGACGAGAGCTTCCGCATCGACGAGGGCCTGCGCATGGCGCGCCAGCTGCTGATCGACATCAACCGGCTCGGCCTGCCGGCGGGCAGCGAGTTCCTCGACGTGATCTCGCCGCAGTACATCGGCGACCTGATCGCCTGGGGCGCCATCGGCGCGCGCACCACCGAAAGCCAGGTGCACCGCGAACTGGCCTCCGGCCTTTCGGCGCCCATCGGCTTCAAGAACGGCACCGACGGCAACATCCGCATCGCCACCGATGCCATCCAGGCGGCGGCGCGCGGCCACCACTTTCTGTCGGTGCACAAGAACGGCCAGGTCGCGATCGTGCAGACCAACGGCAACCGCGACTGCCACGTCATCCTGCGCGGCGGCAAGGCGCCGAACTACGACGCCGCCAGCGTCGAGGCGGCCTGCAAGGACCTCGAAGCGGCCAAGCTGCCGCCCACGCTGATGGTCGACTGCAGCCACGCCAACAGCTCCAAGCAGCACCAGAAGCAGATCGATGTGGCGAAGGACATCGCCAACCAGATCGCCGCGGGCTCGAACCGCGTGTTCGGCGTGATGGTCGAGAGCCATCTGCAGGCCGGCGCGCAGAAGTTCACGCCGGGCAAGGACCAGCTCTCGGGGCTCGAATACGGCAAGAGCATCACCGACGCCTGCCTGGGCTGGGACGATTCGGTGCAGGTGCTCGACACGCTGTCGCAGGCGATCAAGCAGCGCCGGGGTTAACGGCCCCTAGAGCATCCCGGCCAGTTCGGGCCAGTGGTGCCGCATCGCTGCGGCCTCGTCGCTGTCCGGCGGCACCAGGGAGAAGTCGGCGAAGTCGAAGCCCGGACCGACCATGCAGGCGACCAGCGTGTAGTCGCCGCTCGTGTGGCCCTGGATGGGCCTGGCGGCCTGCCACTGGCCGGCCGGCACCACGTGCTGGGGGCGCGTGCCATGCGCGTCGACCGGGCCCAGCCGCACATGCGCCGGCGCCGTGCGCAGTGCGGCATCGCAGGTCCAGAGCGCCAGCGGCACGCCTTCGAGATGCACCCACACTTCATCCGAGAGCACACGGTGCCAGCGCGAATGCTGGCTCGCCTCGAGCAGGAAGTAGATGCTGGTGAGCGCGCTGCGCGGCGCGCGGCCGTCGGTAGGAACGACGCTCGCCGCCGAGCGGAAGACCTCGCTGTACCAGCCACCCTCGGGGTGAGGCTGGAGCTTCAGGCTCTCGATCAGTTCGCGGGCCCGCATGGCGGTCATGGTGCAGCGGTGGCGCGGAGTGCCGCAAGCAGCTTGTCGTGCACGCCGCCGAAGCCGCCGTTGCTCATGCAGACGATGTGGTCGCCGGGCCGGGCCGCCGCGACGATCTGCGCCACCAGCGGTTCGACGGCCCCGGCCACCTGCGCGCGGCCGCCCATCGGGGCCAGGGCCGCGGCGGCGTCCCAGTCGAGCCCGGCTGTGTGGCAGAACGACAGGTCGGCCGCTTCCAGGCTCCATGGCAGCTGTGCCGCCATGACGCCCAGCTTCATCGTGTTGCTGCGCGGCTCGAAGGCCGCGAGGATGCGCTCGTTTTGCTTGCCCGCGTCATCGAGCTTCCTGCGCAAGCCATCGAGCGTGGTGCGGATGGCCGTGGGGTGATGGGCGAAATCGTCGTAGACGGTGATCGCGCCGCCGCTGCGCTCGACCGCGCCGCGCAATTCCATCCGGCGGCGCACATTCCTGAAGCTGCCGAGCGCGCGGGCCGCATCGGCCGGGGCCACGCCCACATGCTCTGCCGCCGCGATGGCGGCCAGCGCGTTCATCTGGTTGTGCAGGCCCGAGAGTTCCCACTCGACCCGGCCGAGCGCTTCGCCCTGGCGCAGCACATCGAAGGCATCGTGCGTGCCGCGAGCTTGCCATTCGCTGTTCGGGCCGCCGGCGCCGAAGCGCGCGACCTCGCTCCAGCAGCCCTGGGCCAGCACGCGCTGCAGGCTTTCTTCCGTGGCGTTCACCACCAGCCGACCCGTGCCGGGGACGGTGCGCACGAGGTGATGGAACTGCCGTTCGATGGCGGCGAGGTCATCGAAGATGTCGGCGTGGTCGAACTCCAGGTTGTTGAGGATCGCCGTGCGCGGGCGGTAGTGCACGAACTTGCTGCGCTTGTCGAAGAAGGCCGTGTCGTACTCGTCGGCCTCGATGACGAAGGCCGAACTCTCGCCGAGCCGTGCGGAGACGCCGAAGTCCAGCGGGACGCCGCCCACCAGGAAGCCCGGTGCCTTGCCGCCTTGCTCGAGCACCCATGCCAGCATCGACGTGGTGGTTGTCTTGCCGTGGGTGCCGGCGACCGCCAGCACGTGGCGTCCGAGCAGCACATGCTCGGCCAGCCACTGCGGGCCGCTGGTGTAGGGCTTGCCGGCGTCCAGGATGGCCTCCATCAGCGGAAACTTGGGCGTGCCGTCGGGCAGCCGGGCCCTCGAAACCACGTTGCCGACCACGAAAACGTCGGGCGAAAGCGCGAGCTGGTCCGCGCCGAAGCCCTCGATCAGCTCGATGCCCAGCGATCGAAGCTGGTCGCTCATGGGCGGGTACACGCCGGCATCGCAGCCCGTGACCCGGTGGCCTGCCTCGCGCGCCAGGGCGGCCAATCCGCCCATGAACGTGCCGCAGATGCCAAGAATATGAATGTGCATCGGCCGATTCTAGGGACGCGGCGAGCGGTGCCCGCGCCCCCCGGTCCTCGTCCTTTGTACCGATGTTTGTGCGAGGGGCGCCGTACTGCGGGCAAAATGTATCGATGGACACGTCCACCAAGCGCGAGATTGCCGCCGCCGCAGCCCGCCTCGTCGTCGAGGAGGGGCTGGAGTACGGTCCGGCCAAGCGCCGGGCGCTGCGCGACCTGGGCCTGTCGTCGCGCACGGCGCTGCCGAACAACGACGAGGTGGAGGCCGAAGTCCGCGACTACATCGCGCTCTATTGCGCCGACACCCAGCCGCAGGAGTTGCGTGCGCTGCGGCAGCTCGCGCTCGAATGGATGGAGCGCATGGCGGCGTTCCGTCCGCACGTGGGAGGCGCGGTCTGGCACGGCACCGCCACGCGGCTGTCAGACATTTATATTCAGTTGTTCTGCGATGATTCCAAGTCGGCCGAGATTGCCCTGATCGATCACCACGTGGACTACGAGCCGCGGATGGTCACGGGCTTTCATGGCGAGCAGGTGGAAGCCCTGAGCGTTCATGCCGCAAGCCGTGCATTGGGCGAGGAAATCGGGGTGCACCTGCTGGTGTACGACCTTGACGACCTGCGCGGGGCACTCCGGTCCGACGCTCAGGGGCGGGCGCCGCGCGGCGACCTCGCGGCGCTGCGCCGGCTGATCGAAAGTGAAAAGGACAAGTGAATGACTTCTTCGCCCACACGGCGAGGCCTCCTCTATGGCGGCGTGGCAGTCGCGGCCGCTGCGGCCGGCCTGGGCGGCGCATGGTGGCGTGAGCGCGGCAGCGGCCCCCAGGGCGAAGTGCTGGAGGCGAGCTTCTGGAGCCAGCGTTTCGAGCGGCCGGAGGGCGGCGAACTGCTTCTTTCCGATTTGCGTGGCAAACCGCTGCTGCTCAACTTCTGGGCCACGTGGTGTCCGCCCTGCGTGGAAGAAATGCCGATGATCGATCGCTTCTTTCGCGAACATGGCGCGAACGGCTGGCAAGTGGTTGGCTTGGCGATCGATCAGCCCAGTGCGGTCCGTAAATTCCTGCAAAAGACGCCGGTCAGTTATCCCACGGGCTTGGCCGGCCTGCAGGGAACGGAACTGGTCAAGAGCCTGGGCAACACCGGTGGCGGATTGCCTTTCACGCTGGTCCTCAATGGCGCAGGTGCGGTGGCGGCTCGTAAAATGGGCAAGCTTGAAGCGGCCGACCTGGACGCTTGGCGGCGTGAACTGGTTCACGGTTAGAATCAGATACACAATCGGCATTTAGCCGCCAATCGCTATAAATCACCGATTTTTAGCCAAGTTACATCCTATTGACCGGCAAAGTCGGCACTGGAGCTCCATGGATCTGCGCAAACTCAAGACACTGATCGATTTGGTGTCGGAATCCAATATTTCCGAACTGGAAATCACCGAAACCGAAGGCAAGGTTCGCATCGTCAAGGGCGGCGGCGCTGCCCCGGTGCAATATGTACAGACCGTGGCGGCACCTGCTGCTGCTCCCGCTGGCGGCGCGCCGGCGGCACCCGCGCTCGCCAGTGCGCCAGCACCCGAAGCCGCACCGGCCGGCCACGCCATCAAGTCGCCGATGGTAGGTACTTTCTACCGCTCTTCCAGCCCCGGCGCCGCGGCTTTTGTCGAAATCGGCAGCAAGGTCAATGAGGGCGACACGGTCTGCATCATCGAAGCGATGAAGATCCTCAACGAAATCGAAGCCGACAAGTCCGGCACGATCACCCAGATCCTCGGCGAAAACGGCCAGGCGGTCGAATACGGTCAGCCGCTGTTCATCATCGAGTGACCATGTTCAAGAAGATTCTGGTTGCGAACCGGGGGGCTCGCGCCTCGGCGCGGACGGGCGAAGGCCGTCAGATTGCCCTGGCGCGCGCAGCGTGCGGGCGATGCAGCCGCGGGGGCGCACATGTTTAAGAAGATCCTGGTTGCCAATCGCGGCGAAATCGCCCTGCGGATCCAGCGCGCCTGCAGCGAACTCGGCATCAAGGCCGTGATGGTCTATTCCGAAGCCGACCGCGACGCGAAGTACGTCAAGCTCGCGCAAGAAGCCGTGTGCATCGGCCCGGCGCCGTCGTCGCTGAGCTATCTCAACATGCCGGCCATCATCTCGGCGGCCGAGGTCACCGACGCCGAGGCCATTCACCCCGGCTACGGCTTCCTGAGCGAGAACGCCAATTTCGCCGAGCGCGTGGAGCAGAGCGGTTTCCAGTTCATCGGCCCGACGCCCGAAAACATCCGTGTCATGGGCGACAAGGTCTCGGCCAAGCAGGCCATGATCAAGGCCGGCGTGCCGTGCGTGCCAGGCTCCGAGGGCGAGCTCTCGGATGACGCCGCCACCAACAAGCGCATTGCCCGCGCCATCGGCTATCCGGTCATCATCAAGGCGGCAGGCGGCGGCGGCGGCCGCGGCATGCGCGTGGTGCACACCGAGGCCGCGCTGATCAATGCGATCCAGATGACCAAGGCGGAAGCCGGCGCTGCATTCAGCAATCCGGCCGTGTACATGGAGAAGTTCCTCCAGAACCCACGTCACATCGAGATCCAGATCCTCGCGGACAAGCACAAGAATGCGGTCTACCTGGGCGAACGCGACTGCTCCATGCAGCGCCGCCACCAGAAGGTCATCGAGGAATCGCCGGCCCCCGGAGTTCCGCGCAAGCTGATCGAGAAGATCGGCGAGCGTTGCGCCGCGGCCTGCAAGAAAATTGGCTACCGCGGCGCCGGCACCTTCGAGTTCCTCTACGAAAACGGCGAGTTCTATTTCATCGAGATGAACACCCGTGTGCAGGTGGAGCACCCGGTGACCGAGTTCACCACCGGCATCGACATCGTGAAGACGCAGATCATGGTGGCGGCCGGCGAGAAGTTGCCGTTCACGCAGCGCCAGATCGAGATGCGCGGCCACGCCATCGAATGCCGCATCAACGCCGAAGACGCCTGGAAGTTCACGCCGTCGCCGGGCCGCATCACCATGTGGCATCCGCCGGGCGGCCCGGGCGTGCGCGTCGATTCGCATGCATACACCAACTACTTCGTGCCGCCGAACTACGACTCGATGATCGGCAAGATCATCGTCTACGGCGACACGCGCGAGCAGGCCATGGCGCGCATGCGCACGGCGCTGAACGAAACCGTGATCGAAGGCATCCAGACCAACATCCCGCTGCACCGCGAGCTGATGGTCGACGCCAAGTTCATGAGCGGCGGCACCAACATCCACTACCTCGAAGAATGGCTCGCAGCCCACAAGCGCTGAGCCCGCGCACCCGCCATGTTTGAACTTCGCCTCATGGCGCCGGAAGACCGGGTCGAAATGCTCGGCGATGCGCTCGACGCGCTCGATGCGCTGAGCGTGTCGGTGGAAGACGCCGATGCACAGACCGATGCCGAGCAGGCGCTGTTCGGCGAACCCGGCATGCCGCCGCCCAAGGAGGGCTGGCAGCGGTCGCGCGTGATTGCGCTGTTCGCCGACGAGGCCCTTGCGAACGAGGCCGCATCGGTGCTTGCGCTGCAGGACTTCTTCGAAGGCTGCGCGGTGCTCGGCGTGGCACCGGTGCCCGAGCAGGACTGGGTGCGGCTCACCCAATCGCAGTTCGCGCCGGTCGAGATCACGCCCGAATTCTGGATCGTGCCCACCTGGCACGAGCCGCCCGCGCAGGCGAAGCAGGTGATCCGGCTCGACCCCGGGCTTGCCTTCGGCACCGGCACCCATCCCACCACGCGCATGTGCCTGCGCTGGATCGCAAGGCAGGGTTCGTTCGCCGACCAGCGCGTGCTCGACTATGGCTGCGGCTCCGGCATCCTGGCCATTGGCGCGGCGAAGTTCGGCGCGCTCGACATCGATGCCGTCGACATCGACGAGGCGGCTGTTTCGTCGACCCGCCTCAATGCCGAGGCCAACGGCGTGCGCCTGAACGCCGGCCTGCCGGAAGCGGCCAAGGGCCGCTACGGCACCGTGCTGGCCAACATCCTGGCCTCGCCGCTCAAGGTGCTTGCGCCGCTGTTGCGCAGCCACGTGGCGCCCGGCGGCTCGCTGGTGCTGGCCGGCATCCTCGAGCGCCAGGCCGACGAGCTGAAGCAGGCCTATGCGCCCTATGCCGCGCTCGAAGTCAGCGACAGCGAGGACGGCTGGATCCTCATGACGGCGCGCTGCTGAGGGCGCGCGCCCGGCGAGGGCCCAACCCTACAATCGCCCCGTCATGAGCCTCGTCACGCGTTGCCCCGCCTGCGCCACCACCTTCAAGGTGGTGCGCGACCAGCTTCGCATTTCGGATGGCTGGGTGCGCTGCGGGCGCTGCAGCCACGTGTTCGACGCCACGCTCGATCTGCACGAGGCGCCCGACGGCGCCGCGGCCACGATCGCGCCGCCGGCACCGCCGCCCGCCGCATCGATCGGACCGTCGCCGGAGGCCGTCGAGGACGCGGATTTCTTCGACGACGAGCCTGAGGAGAAGAGCGAGGCCGCGCCGCTTCCCGAGGCCGAACCCACGCCCGCACCAACACCCGCATCGGCGCCTGCCTTCGCCTTGCCGGCGCACGGCATCGTCGCCGACGATCTGTGGACCGACTTCGAGGCCAGCGAGCCCGAATGGCGCCCGCCGGCAAGTACGCTGCCGCCGTTTCCGAACATCGACCTGAATCTGGCGGCGCCGCCTTCGCCGCCGCCGCCCCCGCCGCCTCCATTGCCGGCCCTGCGCCTCAAGGCGCGGGAAATGACGGCATCGGCCAGCGAAGAAGACGAAAAACACGAGCCCGTGCAAGACCGCGATCAGGTGCAGATGCAAAAGGCGCTGCGCCGGGCCCGCATCAAGTCGGCCAAGATCGCGAGCGCCAAAGCGCGCGACGAGCGCACCGCCGCAAAGATGCCGGCTTCGATGGTGCGGGAGGCGAGCGAGCCCGAGCCGGGCCTGCGTCCTTCGCCCCTGTCGTCGAACCGCGACGATGCGGAAGATTCGGAGCGGCTTCCCTTCTCCGATAACAGCGAAAGCGCACGCCGCGGCACTGCGGGTTTCTGGCAGCGGCCTGGGTCGCGGCGCTGGCTCTGGCTGCTGGCCGTGCTGGCCGTTCTGCTGCTGGTTGTGCAGGTCCTGCGCCACGAGCGCGACGGCATCGTCGCGCGCCAGCCGAACCTGCGTCCCGCATTCACGACGCTGTGCCGTGTGGCTGGCTGCGAGCTCACGGCGCTGCGGCAGATCGGCGACATCGTGATCGAGGGCGCGGCCTTCGCGCGCGAGAAAACCGGCAACAGCGACTACCGGCTCAGCTTCACGCTGCGCAATGGCGCGGCCGTTCCCCTGGCCATGCCGGCCGTCGAGCTTTCGCTGCTCGACACGCAGGAGCGCGCCGTGGTGCGCCGCGTGTTGATGGCTGCGGACTATGGCGCGCCGGCGGTGCTGGCGGCGCGCTCGGACCAGGCGGCCTCATTGCCGCTGAGCCTGTCCGCGACCGAAGCGGCCACGCTGCCGCCCATTGCCGGCTACCGCGTCGAAGCGTTCTATCCTTAGGCCTGGCTCGCGCCCGCCTTTTCATTTCATTCATCCATTCCTACCCAACGGCTCACCCATGGCAGCAGTGATTTGCGGTTCCCTCGCGTTCGACACCATCATGACCTTCGAGGGCCGGTTCGCCGACCAGATCCTTCCGGACCAGCTGCACATCCTCAATGTGTCGTTCCTGGTGCCGGGCCTGCGGCGCGACTTCGGCGGCTGTGCCGGCAACATCGCCTACAGCCTCAATGCGCTGGGCGGTGCCGCCTTGCCGATGGCCACCCTCGGCAGCGACGGCGCCGACTACCTGGAACGCATGCGCACGCTGGGCATCAGCACCGAGTTCGTGCGCCAGCTCGGCGACACCTTCACCGCGCAGGCGATGATCATGAACGACGTCGACAACAACCAGATCACCGCGTTCCACCCCGGCGCGATGCAGCAGGCGCACATCACCAAGGTGGCTGCGCGCGACGACATCAAGATCGGCATCATCGCGCCCGACGGCCGCGAGGCGATGCTGCAGCATGCGGAGCAGTTCGCTGCGGCCGGCATTCCGTTCGTGTTCGATCCGGGCCAGGGCCTGCCGATGTTCGACGGCGAGGCGCTCAGGCACTTCGTCGACCTGGCGAGCTGGGTCGTTGTCAACGACTACGAAGGAAAGATGCTGTCGCAGCGCACCGGCTGGAGCCTGGCCGAGATCTCCAGGCGCGTGCGCGGCCTGGTCGTCACGTTGGCCGCCGAAGGCTGCGAGGTCTGGATCGACGGGGAGCGCGAGCATGTACCGGGCGTGACGCCGGCCGCGGTGGTCGAGCCCACGGGCTGCGGCGATGCCTGGCGCGGCGCGCTGCTGTTCGGTCTGGAAAAGGATTGGCCGCTCGCGCAATGCGCGGCACTCGGCAACCGCATCGGGGCGCTCAAGATCGCGCAGCGCGGACCGCAGAACTACCAGATCGACCTGAAGGCGCTGGGCCTCTGAGCCGCCGCTTGTAGGCGCCCATAAAAAAAACCCGGCACCGTGAGGTACCGGGTTTTTTGCCGTCAAGGCCGCTGAGAAACTCAGGGCTTGCTGGCCGTCGGAAACGGCCAGGCTGCCTGGGGGTTCAGCGTCGTTTGCGCAGCAGGAGCAGGCGCTACGGCAGCCTTGGCGGGAGCCTTCGCAGCCTTCTTCGCAGCAGGCTTCTTGGCAGCAGCGGCAGGCTTGGCAGCGGGCTTTTTCGCGGCTTTCTTGGCCGCAGCCTTTTTGGCAGGAGCCTTCTTGGCGGCAGCCTTCTTCGCAGGGGCCTTCTTGGCAGCGGCCTTCTTTGCCGGAGCCTTCTTCGCCGCCGCCTTCTTGGCAGGAGCCTTCTTTGCTGCGGCCTTCTTCGCCGGAGCCTTCTTGGCAGCGGCCTTCTTTGCCGGAGCTGCCTTCTTGGCGGCTACCTTCTTCGCAGGCGCCTTCTTGGCGGCTACCTTCTTCGCTGCGACCTTCTTGGCCGGAGCCTTCTTCGCAGCTACCTTCTTGGCGGGAGCCTTCTTAGCGGCCGCGACCTTCTTTGCCGGAGCCTTCTTTGCAGCGGCTTTCTTAGCCGGCGCTTTCTTTGCAGTTGCCATTTCTATTTCTCCTTGATCAAGTTGAAAAAATCAACCTATTGAAGCACTCCACGCACGTTGGTAGCGTGAAGCGATTCATGGCGTTGGAATCTGAGCTCCAGCACCATGAACACCTGAGCCCTCATCCATGCCGCGCTCTTCGGCGCGATCGGTGGCAAGGGCAATTCTTGAATTCATTAATTCTTGTCGGATTCAATCCCAGGAGAGCGCACCACCCGACTGGTATTCGATCACGCGGGTTTCGAAGAAATTGCGCTCTTTCTTCAGGTCAATCATTTCGCTCATCCAGGGGAACGGGTTTTCCTCGTTCGGGAAGAGCGTTTCGAGGCCGATCTGCTGTGCACGCCGGTTGGCGATGTAGCGCAGGTAGCCCTTGAACATGGAGGCGTTCATGCCGAGCACGCCGCGCGGCATGGTGTCTTCGGCGTATTTGTATTCGAGCTCGACGGCCTTCATGAAGAGGGCCTTGATCTCGGCCTTGAACTCGTTGGTCCAGAGGCCGGGGGTTCTCGAGCTTGAGCTGGTTGATCAGGTCGATGCCGAAATTGCAGTGCATCGACTCGTCGCGCAGGATGTACTGGTACTGCTCGGCGGCGCCGGTCATCTTGTTCTGGCGGCCGAGCGCGAGGATCTGCGTGAAGCCGACGTAGAAGAACAGGCCTTCCATCAGGCAGGCGAACACGATCAGCGACTTGAGCAGCGTCTGGTCGGTTTCGTGCGTGCCGGTCTTGAAGAGCGGGTCGCTGATGGCGTCGATGAACGGGATCAGGAACTGGTCCTTCTCGCGGATCGAGGGCACTTCGTTGTAGGCGTTGAAGATCTCGCTCTCGTCCAGGCCGAGCGACTCGACGATGTACTGGTAGGCGTGCGTGTGGATCGCTTCCTCGAAAGCCTGGCGCAGCAGGAACTGGCGGCATTCGGGCGCCGTGATGTGGCGGTAGGTGCCCAGCACGATGTTGTTGGCGGCCAGCGAGTCGGCGGTCACGAAGAAGCCGAGGTTGCGCTTGACGATGCGGCGCTCGTCTTCGGTCAGGCCGTTCGGGTCTTTCCAGAGCGCGATGTCGCGCGTCATGTTCACTTCCTGCGGCATCCAGTGGTTGGCGCAGGTGGCGAGGTATTTTTCCCAGGCCCACTTGTACTTGAACGGCACCAGCTGGTTGACGTCGGTCTGGCCGTTGATGATGCGCTTGTCGGAAGCCTTGACGCGCTGCGCTGCGACGGGGGCCATGGGTTGTGCAATCGACGAAGTCGGAGCGTCCACCGATCGGCCTGCGGGCAAGCCGCTGGTCGATGCGTGGTGTTGCTGCAATCCTTGTTGCATATCCTTTGGTAAGGAGGGCTTGACTTCTTCGTCCCAGGTCAACATAGAAAAATCCAATGCTCGATTATCGGAGCAACGATGTGAGTTGCAAAGTGCTCGTTCACGTCGCGCTCCATTTATGTGGTTGTTATGTTGCTCTCATGCATCGCGCGATGTCAGTCGATGCCGTGATCGACTGAGAGTTTCGCGCGTCGTGCATGCACCTCTCTGACTTCACCCGCGCGTCATTGGCATGCTTCGCAGGTCGGATCGTCGACGCCGCAGAACGCGATGTCGGTGGCAGGCATCGCACTCATCTGCGCCTTTGCTGCGGTGGCCGCGGCCTCGAGCGCGCTCATGCCCGAAGAGGCTTCGCTGCCCGAAGACACCGCGTTGAGGCGGCCCGATTGCACGGTGGATTTCTCGGCGTGCGTCGCGCTCTGCGTGCGCAGGTAGTAGGTGGTCTTCAGGCCGCGCAGCCATGCGAGCTTGTAGGTGTCGTCGAGCTTCTTGCCCGATGCGCCGGCCATGTAGATGTTGAGCGACTGCGCCTGGTCGATCCACTTCTGGCGACGCGAGGCGGCTTCGACCAGCCAGGTGGTTTCGACTTCGAACGCGGTGGCGTAGAGCGCCTTCACATCCTGCGGCACGCGGTCGATCGGGCGCAGCGAACCGTCGAAGTGTTTCAGGTCCATGACCATGACGTCGTCCCACAGGCCCAGGCGCTTCAGGTCGCGCACCAGGTAGTGGTTGATCACGGTGAACTCGCCCGACAGGTTCGACTTGACCGAGAGGTTGCCGAAGCAGGGCTCGATGGAAGCGTCGACGCCGATGATGTTCGAGATGGTCGCGGTCGGAGCGATGGCCACGCAGTTGGAATTGCGCATGCCGTCGGCCTTGATCTTCTGGCGCAGCGCGTCCCAGTCGAGCGTGGCCGAGCGGTCGACCTCGACGTAGCCGCCGCGCGCCTGCTCGAGCAGGTCGAGCGTGTCGATCGGGAGGATCCCCTTGTCCCAGAGCGAGCCCTTGTAGCTCGAATACTTGCCGCGTTCGCGGGCCAGCTCGGTCGATGCCCAGTAGGCGTGGTAGCAGATGGCTTCCATCGACTCGTCGGCAAACTGCACGGCTTCCTGCGAGGCGTAGGGAATGCGCAGCTCGTACAGCGCATCCTGGAAGCCCATCAGGCCCAGGCCGACCGGACGGTGGCGCAGGTTGGAATCGCGCGCCTTCTTCACCGCGTAATAGTTGATGTCGATCACGTTGTCGAGCATGCGCATCGCGGTCGCGATCGTCTTCTTGAGCTTTTCCTGGTCGACCTTGCCGTCCTTCAGGTGCTGCAGCAGGTTCACCGAACCGAGGTTGCAGACCGCGGTTTCGGTGTCGCTGGTGTTGAGCGTGATCTCGGTGCATAGGTTCGACGAGTGCACGACGCCGGCGTGCTGCTGCGGCGAGCGCACGTTGCAGGCGTCCTTGAACGTGATCCACGGATGGCCGGTCTCGAACAGCATCGTGAGCATCTTGCGCCACAGGTCCGAGGCCTGGATGGTGCGCGCGGGCTTGATCTCGCCGCGGGCGGCCTTTTCTTCGTAGGCGGTGTAGGCCTTCTCGAAGTCGGCGCCGAACAGGTCGTGCAGGTCGGGCACGTTGGAGGGCGAGAACAGCGTCCAGGTGCCCTTTTCCATCACGCGGCGCATGAACAGGTCGGGAATCCAGTTGGCGGTGTTCATGTCGTGCGTGCGGCGGCGGTCGTCGCCGGTGTTCTTGCGCAGTTCCAGGAACTCCTCGATGTCGAGGTGCCAGGTTTCGAGGTAGGTGCAGACGGCGCCCTTGCGCTTGCCGCCCTGGTTCACCGCCACGGCCGTGTCGTTGACCACCTTGAGGAACGGCACCACGCCCTGCGATTCGCCGTTGGTGCCCTTGATGTGGCTGCCGAGCGCGCGCACGCGGGTCCAGTCGTTGCCCAGGCCGCCCGCGAATTTCGAGAGCAGGGCGTTTTCCTTGATCGACTCGTAGATGCCGTCGAGGTCGTCGGGCACCGTGGTCAGATAGCAGCTGGAGAGCTGCGAGCGCAGCGTGCCGGCGTTGAACAGCGTGGGCGTGCTCGACATGAAGTCGAAGGACGACAGCACTTCGTAGAACTCGATGGCGCGGGCTTCGCGGTCGATTTCACCGAGCGACAGGCCCATGGCCACGCGCATGAAGAACGCCTGCGGCAGTTCGATGCGCGACTTGCGCACGTGCAGGAAGTAGCGGTCGTACAAGGTTTGCAGGCCGAGGTAGTCGAACTGCAGGTCGCGCTCGGCCTTGAGCGCGGCGCCCAGGCGGGGCAGGTCGTACTGCAGCAGCTTCTCGTCGAGCAGCTCGTTCTCGACGCCCTTCTTGATGAACTGCGGGAAGTAGTCGGCGTAGGCCGTGGCGCGGTCGACCGGCATCACTTCGCGGCCGATGATCTCCTTGAAGATCGTGTGCAGCAGCAGGCGCGCGGTGGCGAAGGTGTAGTCGGGGTCTTTCTCGATCAGCGTGCGGGCCGCCAGGATCGAGGCCTTGTAGACCTCGTCGAGCGGCACGCCGTCGTACAGGTTGCGCATGGTCTCGGCGACGATCGGCTGGGCGGTGATGCTGTCGCCCAGGTTTTCGCAGGCCGATTCGATCAGGCCCTTGAGCTGGTTCAGGTCGAGCTCGACGCGTTCGCCGTTGTCCAACACGTGCAGCGTTTGCACGGCGGGCATGTCGTGTTCGCCCTGCTTGGAACGCTCCTGCGTGCGGCGCTCGCGGTAGAGCACATAGGCGCGCGCGATTTCGTGGTGGCCGCCGCGCATCAGGCCGAGCTCGACCTGGTCCTGCACGTCTTCGATGTGGAAGGTGCCGCCGCCCGGACGCGAACGCACCATGGCGCGGATCACGCCTTGCGTGAGCGCGTCGACTGTTTCGCGCACGCTGGCCGAAGCCGCGCCCTGGGTGCCGTGCACGGCCAGGAAGGCTTTCATCATCGCGATGGCGATCTTGTTGGGTTCGAAGGGAACCACGGCGCCGTTGCGGCGGATGATCTGGTAGTGCGCGAGGTTCTGGCCGGTGGGCGAGCCAGCGGTGTCCCGCTGCTGCTGCGACGGCGTGGAGGGAACGGCACGCGAGGTCGATGGGGTGTTCAGGGCTGTTTGCATTCGCTTCCTCTCGGTTGGCAATTCTTGTTGGATGGCAACACCTTGGTTGGGCGTTGCGCCGGCGTTGTTGACCGGACGGAAGACACTATATCTGGGGTCTGAGAGGTCTACAACCCACTAGATGTAGTGTTTTCCTTCGGATACAAGCCCCGCCGATACGTCTTTGGACATAGGGCACGGCCAGCGATACCGCGTGAATACTGGCCTATGGTCGCGCAAGCCGCATGAGGCTTGGCTTGCAAGACGATTTGGGCTTGCAAGGCGCATGGTTGCTGCGCTGCGCGTTTCCCGTTTCGGGTTTGCTGCGGCGCAAGAGCATCGCATCACGAGGCGCGGCGCGATTGAAAAAATTAGCGCTGCACCACCTGCTGGGGAAACATTTGTGGGCTCCAGCCCAGGTGCCCGCGCAGCAATTGCCAATCGAAGCCGGCGCCGGGGTCCTGTTTTCGGCCCGGCGCGATGTGTTCGTGGCCGGCGATGTACGCGATGGCGTAGTGCTGCGCGATGGCGGGGCAGAGGCTGGCCAGCGTCTCGTACTGCGCCTCCTCGAACGGCAGGCCTTCGAGGCCTTCGAGCTCGATGCCGATGGAGTCGTCGTTGCAGTTCTCGCGGCCGCGCCATGACGACACGCCGGCATGCCAGGCACGGTCGTCGCAGCTCACGAACTGCCACAGCTCGCCGTTGCGCCGCACATAGAAATGCGAGGAAACCTCGAGGCCACGAATCGACTGGAAGTAGGGATGCGCGTCCCAGTCGAGCTGGTTGGCGAAGAGCTGCTGCACCGCGTCGCCGCCGTATTCGCCGGGCGGCAGGCTGATGGAGTGCAGCACGATCAGGTCGGTTTGCACACCCGCGGGCCGGGGTCCGAAGTTCGGCGAGCGCAGCGCCTTGGCGAAGCGGTACCAGCCGGCGTGCCAGAGCCCGTCGTCGTTGCCCGGATTCGCCGCGGGGATCTCAGTCGTCGGCATGGCTGCTGATGCTGGCACCTTCGTCGCCGCCGGGCGTGGTGATACCCAGCCGCGCGATGCGGTAGCGGATCTGGCGCAGGCTCATGCCGAGCCGCGCGGCGGCCGCCGTTCGATTGAAGCCGCTTTCGTGCAGCGCGCGCACGAGGATCTCGCGCTCCTGCTGATCGAGGTGGGCCTGCAGGTCCGAGGGAAGGGCGGGCGCCGGAGGCTTGGGTTCCGCGGCGACCGGGGCGGGCGCCGGAGGCGCTTCGCTGCCGGGCGCTGAAGCAGAAGGCGCGGCTGTGGCAACGGCCGTCTCGGCAGGTGCCGCGGCTGCGCCCGGCCGCGGCGCCATCAGGTCCAGGTGCAGTTCGTCCCCGTCGTTGAGCGCCACGGCGCGGTGCAACAGGTTCTCGAGCTCCCGCACGTTGCCGTCGAGCCGGTGCTGGGCAAGGCGGCGCAGCAGTTCGGCGGAAAGATGCGGCACCGGCAGCCCGCCGTCCTGCGCAATGCGCGCGAGCAGCGCAGCGCAAAGAGCGGGCAGGTCCTCGCGCCGGTCGCGCAGCGCAGGCACCGCGATCTCGATCACGTTGAGCCGATAGAACAGGTCCTGCCGGAAGCGGCCGGCCTGGACTTCGGCGTGAAGATCCTTGTGGGTGGCGCTCACGATGCGCACGTCGACGGCGTCTTCCTGCGTCGAGCCGATGGAACGCACGCTGCGCTCCTGGATCGCGCGCAGCAGCTTGGACTGCATCGCCAGCGGCAGGTCGCCGATTTCGTCGAGAAAGAGCGTGCCGCCGCGCGCGGCCTGGAAGTAGCCGTCGCGGTCTTGCGAGGAGCCGGTGTAGGAGCCCTTGCGGGCGCCGAAGAACTCCGCCTCGAGCAGGTTCTCGGGAATGGCGCCGCAGTTGACTGCGACGAACGGGCCCTCGCTGCGCTGGCTGCAGGCATGCACGGCGCGCGCCACCAGTTCCTTGCCGGTGCCCGATTCGCCGCGCACCAGCACCGGCGCCATGCCGCGCGCCACCTTGGCGATGCGCGACTTGACCAGGCGCATCGGCTCCGAGTCGCCCACCAGCCGCTCGAGCGCAGCGACGCCGCTGCCCGGAACGGCGGGCGTGTCGGCGCGCGGCTGGCCCGCGGGCGCCGCCTGCCAGGCCTTGGCCGGCAGGGCCTGCTGCGCCTGAACCGCGGAAGCGACCACGGCGCGGAACTGCTTCAGGTCGACCGGCTTGGTCAGGTAGTCGAAGGCACCGGCCTTCAGCGCCTCGACCGCGTTCTCGGCCGAGCCGTAGGCCGTCATCACCACGCAGCGCTCGCTGCGCTGGTTCTTCTGGATGCGGTGGATGATTTCCATGCCCTGTCCATCGGGCAGCCGCATGTCGGTGATCACCGCATCGAACTGCCCGGCCTCCAGGTGCTGCCAGGCTTCCGAGACGCTGCCGGCGGCCTCGACGCGATAGCCTTCGCGCAGCAGGGTCAGTTCGTACAGCGTGCGCAGGTCGGGCTCGTCATCGATGACCAGGATGTTGGCCGGGCGCTGCATGGAAGGATGGGGAGTGCTCACAACGCTATTGTGTCAGCCGGTTTTCGCTTGGCGCGAAGCTGACGAAGAATTCATTGCCTTCGGGACCGCCCGCGACCAGCGCGCGCCGCTCGTAGCCGATGGTGGCGCCGTGGCGCCGGCACAGCTCGCGGCACAGGAAGAGGCCGAGCCCGCTGGAGCGGCTCTCGGATGAGAAAAAAGGTTCGAACAGGTGGCGCTGCACCGCCGGCTCCAGCGGCGCGCCGTCGCTCCACACCTGCAGGCTGGGGCGGCCGGAACTGCCGCGCTGCGTCGTGGTGACGACCTGGATCGCCCCCGCGCGGCTGCTGGCGTAGCGCGCCGCGTTGTCGAGCAGGTTCACGAGCAGGCGGCGCAAGTGCTCGACGTCGAAGCGGACCTCGATCTCGGCGGCGTCCAGCGCAATCCGCACGCCCTGGCGCTGCGTCTGGCGCACCCACTCTTCGGCCAGCACCTGCACGGCGGGATCGAGCACGACCTGCTCGCCGAGCGAGAGCACGCGCTGCTGGCGCGCGCGCGAAACGTCGAGCACGTCGTCCACGATGCGCGCGAGCCGCTGCGCGTTGTGCTGCACCATGCTGGTCAGCTTGCGGTGCGCGGGGTCGGTGAGGTCTTCGTTGAGCAGCGCGCTGGCCTGCGTGATGGCCGCGAGCGGATTGCGGATCTCATGCGCCACCGCGGCCGACATGCGGCCCATCGCGGCCAGTTTCTCGGTGCGGATGCGGGCCTCGAGTTCGCGCAGGTCCTGCAGGAACATCACGCAAAGGCTGTCGACGCGCCGGTCGCTGGTGGGCGTGAGCCGCGTGCGCACGCGCACCTCGCGCGCGGCGCCGCGCGCCTGCGCCACGGGAATTTCCTCGCTTTGCGGCGCGCGGCGCGCAAAGGTCTGGCGCGCCAGCGCGGCCAGTGCATGCCAGGCGGGCTGCGCATGCAATGCGAACGGCAGGGCGAGCCGGGCCAAGCCTTGTCCGAGGATTGCGTCGGCCGCCGGATTGGCCGCATGCACCATGCCTTCGGCGTCGATCACCAGCACGCCTTCGCTCAGCGTCTCGATCACCAGGTCGTTGACCTGCGCCTGCATCTGCGCGCTGCTGCGGTTGCGCAGCGCGGTTTCTTCTTCGCGGGCCAGCCGGCGCGCCAGCTCGTGCGCCAGCAGGGCCACCACGAAGAGCCCGGTGCCGGTGAGCGCCGCCTGCACGAAGCGGGTGGAGGAATCGCCGGGCTGCTGCTGCAGCCAGTGCCAGCCGGCATCGGCGAGCAGCAGCAGCGTGACGGTGGCCGTGGTGCCCAGGCCCACGGTCACCGTGCCCAGCACCGCGCTCATGAGCACCGGCAGCGCGAACAGCGGCGTGTAGTTGATGCTGCCGCCCTGGAGCACTTGGAGCGCGGTGAAGGTGCCCAGGTCGATGCCGATGGTGAGCAACCACAGCATGCCGAAGGCCCGGATCGGCGGCGTGAAATGCGCATAGCGCGCGCCCAGCCAGGTGACGGCCAGGTAGCCGGCCGAAAGCGCCAAGGCCAGCGGCTGCATCGTCTGGCCGAGCGCCATGGCCACGCCCTGCAGCAGCACCAGCACCAGCGCAACGAAGCAGCGCGCCGCCATGAAGCCGCGCCACAGCCGCAGCAGCGCGGCGCTCTCGCCGTGCCCCGGCTCGAGCGCATTCCAGTCGGTGACGGGCTCGCCGCGCGACCAGAGGGAGGAGTTCATTGGTGCACCCTTGGCGCTGCGCGCCTTCCCGCCAAGCGGGAGCGAGCTTGCTTGGGGCGGCCCGGCGCTGCGCTCATTGGTGCAGCGCCCGCTCAGCCGCGCTCGGCGGCCTGGCGGTGCGCAGCACTGCAGTAGACCGCGTCGCCCGGGCCCGCGAGCGCATCGCTCGCAGGCAGGTGCAAGCCGCAATGGGCGCAGCGCAGCATGGCCTGCGGCGAAGCCGGCGCGGCAGGCGGGCGCTTGGCGGCGCGGGCCGCCTCTTCGCGCTGGGCGTCGCGCATTTCCTCCCGGCGGTTCTTGCGCCAGAGCCAGATCGCCACCCAGAGCACCGCGAGAACGAGCAGGTACTTCATGCCGTACCGCGCGCCAGCACCACTTCGAGCACGAAGCGCGAGCCCACATAGGCCAGCAGCAGCAGCGCGGAGCCGGCATACAGCACGCGCCGCGCCGTGCGGCCGCGCCATCCGAAGCGGACCCGGCCGACCAGCAGCACCGCGAAACTGATCCAGGCGAGCACCGAGAACACCGTCTTGTGGTCCCACTTCCAGCCGCGCACGCTCGCGCCGTACAGCGTTTCGCTGAACAGCAGGCCCGCGAGCAGCGTGGCGGAAAGCAACACGAAGCCGGCCATCACGAAGCGGAAGGTGAGCCGCTCGAGCGTGAGCAGCGGCACGCCGCCCTGCGGCTCGGTGGCAAGGCGGATCTGCTTTTCGGCCCGCGTGATCAGCCAGGCATGGACCACCGCGGCGCCGAACAGGCCGTACGAGGCGATGCCCAGCGCAAGGTGCAGCGGCAGCCAGGGGGAAGCCGACACATGCAGCGGCGTACCGGGAAACAGGATGGCCAGCAGAACGGCAGCCGCACCCAGCCAGGCCAGCGCACGGCGCACCTTGAGTTGCGGGTACATGCGGCTTTCGACCGCGTAGACCGTGAGCACCAGCCAGGCCGTGACCGAAAGCGCCGGCGCGAAGCCGAATTTCGGCTGGCTGCCGACCAGGCCATGGCCCAGCACCGCGGCATGCAGAAGCCATGCCAGCCCGAGGGCCCACTGGGTGGCTTTGCGGCTCAGCCGGGCACCCGCGGCAGCGGCAAATCCGTAGGCAGCCGCGGTGGCGATGCCCAGCGCCACGGCAAGTGGGGAGGGGATCGCTAAAATCATCGGTGGAGTGTAATGGCTCGCCCCCAGGCTTCGCGCACTTCGTGTCGCTACGCCAGCCCCCTACCGGGGGCAACACCAGCGGCCCGGCAAAGCCGGTTCCGCGGCGTTTCTCGAATGGGGAGCAAGCGGCCGACACTCCCATCAGTTACGACTTCCCAATGACCCGCGCCACGGCGGGCAGCAAGGCATCTCCTTCATGGCCACCGCCCTCACAGAAAAGTTTTCCCGCCTCGTCAAGACGATGAGCGGCCAGGCGCGCATCACCGAAAGCAACGTGCAGGACATGCTGCGCGAAGTGCGCATGGCCTTGCTCGAAGCCGACGTGGCGCTGCCCGTGGTGCGCGACTTCGTGGCCCGGGTGAAGGAAAAGTCGCTCGGCCAGGAAGTGCTGGGCTCGCTCAAGCCGGGCCAGGCGCTGGTCGGCATCGTGAACCGCGAGCTCGCCGCCACCATGGGCGAGGGCATTTCCGACATCAACCTTGCGGCGCAGCCGCCCGCGGTGATCCTGATGGCCGGCCTGCAGGGCGCGGGCAAGACCACCACCACCGCCAAGCTGGCCAAGCACCTGATCGAGAAGCGCAAGAAGAAGGTGCTCACCGTGTCGGGCGACGTCTACCGGCCCGCCGCCATCGAGCAGCTCAAGATGGTCACCAAGCAGGCCGGCGCCGAATGGTTCCCGAGCACGCCCGACCAGAAGCCACTCGACATCGCACGCGCCGCGCTCGACCACGCCAAGCGCCATTTCTTCGACGTGCTGCTGGTCGACACGGCCGGCCGCCTGGCCATCGACGAAGTGCTGATGACCGAGATCAAGCAGCTGCACGGCGCGCTCGATCCGGTCGAGACCTTGTTCGTGGTCGATGCGATGCAGGGCCAGGATGCGATCAACACCGCCAAGGCCTTCAAGGAAGCGCTGCCGCTCACCGGCATCATCCTGACCAAGACCGACGGCGATTCGCGCGGCGGTGCGGCGCTGTCGGTGCGGCAGGTGACGGGCGTGCCGATCAAGTTCGCGGGTACCAGCGAAAAGATCGACGGCCTCGAGGTGTTCGACGCCGAGCGCCATGCCGGCCGCATCCTGGGCATGGGCGACATCGTCGCGCTGGTCGAGCAGGTCACGGCCGGTGTCGACGTGGCGGCGGCGCAGAAGCTCGCGGCCAAGGTCAAGAGCGGCGCCGGCTTCGACCTGAACGATTTCCTCGGCCAGCTGCAGCAGATGAAGCAGATGGGCGGCCTCTCCAGCCTGATGGACAAGCTGCCGCAGCAGATGGCCGCCAAGGCCACCGAGGCCGACATGACCCGCGCCGAGCGCGACATCCGCCGCAAGGAAGGGATCATCCAGAGCATGACGCCGCTCGAGCGCCGCAAGCCCGAGCTGCTCAAGGCCACGCGCAAGCGCCGCATCGCGGCCGGCGCGGGCGTGCAGGTTCAGGAAGTGAACCGCCTGCTCAACGAGTTCGAGCAGATGCAGGGGATGATGAAGAAGATGAAGGGCGGCGGCCTCATGAAGATGATGAAGCGCATGGGCGGCATGAAGGGCATGGGCGGCATGGGCGGTCCTGGCGGTCCCAAGCTGCCGTTCTGATCAGATAGAGAGATAGCTGCTGCTTCTCGGCAGCCGCGCCATGAAAAAAGCCGGCCACGTGGCCGGCTTTCTTGTTTGCGCTGAGCTTCAGTGCATCAGGCAGTCGCCAGTGCCGCAGGGCGCGCCAGGCGCAGCGCATGCATCCAGGCGCGGCGCAGCACGGCCGGCGAACGCGATTCCTCGGGAATCAGCAGGAAGCCGCGGTCGCGCAGCGAGGTGCCCAGCGCGATCTGGCTGGTCAGCACCGTCAGCGGAATGGCCAGCAGCAGCGGCAGGCCGACCGGCATGAGCCAGATCAGCGCGCTCGGGTCGATCATGGCGACGCCGAGGGCCAGCGCGCCGACCACCAGGCTCATGGGAGCGAGCTGCGACACGGCGACCTTCCACGGCACGGCAGCGGCTTCGCGCGGGGGCGACTTCCAGTCGAGCTTGATGCCGGTGAGGGCGACCAGCACGAACAGCGAGTGGGCCAGCATGCGAACCGGCGCCTGCACGATGGCCAGGCCGCTTTCGAGCACCGAGCTCTTCACCAGGCCCCAGAGGCCGCCGTACTGGCGCTGCTCGCCGCGCATCAGCACGGCAGCGATGCCGAGCAGGCGGGGCAGGAACAGGAGGCACAGGGTCCAGACCCACAGGCCCGCCAGTTCCGCCGGCAGCACGCTCCAGCTGGAGATCAGGCTCGAGCCGCTCAGCCACAGCGCGGTGCCGAGCGTCAGGAACGCGAGCCACAGCGGTGCCGAGGCGTACGCCATGGTGCCGGTCACGAACATCGCGCGGTGCACCGGGTGGATGCCGGGCTCGGCCATCAGGCGGGCGTTCTGCAGGTTGCCCTGGCACCAGCGGCGGTCGCGCTGGAGTTCGGCCAGCAGGTCCGGCGGTTGCTGCTCGTAGCTGCCGACCAGGTCGGCGCAGAGCCACACGTTGTAGCCGGCGCGGCGCATCAGTGCGGCTTCGACGAAGTCGTGCGACATGATGCCGCCCGACATGCCGCCGGTGCCCTTGATGGGCGCCAGTGCGCAATGCTTCATGAAGGGCTCGACGCGGATGATCGCGTTGTGGCCCCAGTAGTGCGATTCGCCCAGTTGCCAGAACTGCATGCCCAGCGTGAACAGGCGGCCCGTCACGCGGGAAGCGAATTGCTGTGCGCGGGCATGCAGCGTCACGTGGCCGATGGCCTGCGTGGCGGTCTGGATGATGCCGGCGGTCGGATTGGCTTCCATCAGCTTGACCATCGAGGCCAGGCAGTCGCCGCTCATCACGGAGTCGGCGTCGAGCACGACCATGTAGCGGTAGTCTTTGCCCCAGCGGCGGCAGAAGTCGGCCACGTTGCCGGCCTTGCGGTGCGTGCGGCGGGTGCGCAGGCGGTAGTACACCTCGACCTGCGGCTGGTTCGGGCTGTCGGCCAGCGCGGCGCGCAGGTCTTCCCAGGCGGCGCGCTCGGCGGCGGCGGTTTCGGGCGCATAGCTGTCGGACAGCACGAACACGTCGAACTGCTTGGCGTGGCCGGTGGCCGCGACCGATTCGCAGGTGGCGCGCAGGCCGGCGAACACCGTGGCAACGTCT
Source organism: Variovorax paradoxus (assembly GCF_030815975.1). Taxonomy (NCBI): domain Bacteria; kingdom Pseudomonadati; phylum Pseudomonadota; class Betaproteobacteria; order Burkholderiales; family Comamonadaceae; genus Variovorax; species Variovorax paradoxus. The sequence continues at coordinate 995,023 of NZ_JAUSXL010000002.1, read as the reverse complement.
TCGTTGCAGATCGGCATGATGATCGCGGTGCGTGCCTCGGGGTTCATCGGGTGGTGGGCCACCTGCTTGACCGAGAGCGCGTGCTTGTCACCGCGCACGGAGACATAGAAGCCCATGAGTGCCGTGACGAAGCCGGTGACGACCCAGCCCGAGAGCAGGCCGTACAGGCCGATCTGGCCGTATTCGAGCCAGACGTTGTCGTAGTCCGGTTGCACGCCGGCGAACAGCACGGATGCGACCACGGTGCTCAGCAGCGTGAGCGCCATGAAGGCGAAGCGGCGCTGCGCCGCGGCGCGCTGCCAGGGCTGCTTGACCTGGGCGCCGGCTTCGGCGGTCTGGCTTTCCGGCTTGCCGCCGGCGCCGAGCTTGACCAGGAGGGCCGTGCCGAGGCTGTTCCAGAAGCCGCGCCAGGGGCGGGGCGCCATGGAGCCGCGGTTGACCGGCGGAGCGGTCACGGCATTGGGATGGCGTTCTTCGCGCACCGGGCTGCGGTGCGAAAAGTCGGCTTCGGTCAGCACGTTCAGTTGGGAGAAGTCGTTTGGCTTCATGTGTGATTTACCAACGTTGCTTGTCGAGGGAAGGGGTGTCGCCAATGGCAGGAAAGCGCTTGACCACGCAATCCGGTTCGGCGCCGCCCGCGCTTGCGAGCGCGGCCAGCGAATGACCGGCGGCACGGGGCCGCACGGGGGAAAACTGCTTTTGACGCAGGCCGTCGCGCTGCTGGCGCAGTGCGAAAGATGGGCTGTTGAGTGCTGTCATGCCTGTACAGGGGCAAACCCTGTGCCAGGCTGGAAAAACGCTTTCAGATCAATGACTTATGGTGATCTGGATGCAGTTTTCGGGGTTGGAGTCGCCTGAAGGGCCCCGAAACCTCGGTTTTTGTCGCCGAATCCCGACAAGCCCTGGAGGCTGGCGGAGAATGGCCTTTTAAATCAACGACTTAGGGGCGTCGCTAGTCAGCGACAGGCTCGCTGCCGGGAGCGACAGCGTCGGCCTTGAAGTGGCCGGGCGTGAGTTCGTGCTTCTGCAGCAGGCGGTAGAACTCGGTGCGGTTGCGGTCGGCCAGCCGGGCGGCGTCGGCCACGTTGCCGTCGGTGAGCTTGAGCAGCCCGACGAGGTAGTCGCGCTCGAAGCGCTGCTTGGCCTCGGCATAGGTCTGGACCTCGACCGTGGGCACGCGCAGCGCCCGCTGCACCAGCGCCAGCGGGATCAGCGGCGAGCTCGACAGCGCGCAGACCTGCTCCACCACGTTGTAGAGCTGGCGCACGTTGCCGGGCCAGGCCGCGGTGGCCAGCGCCTTGAGCGCCTCGGGTGCGAAGCCGGACAGGCGCTTGCCGTACTTGGTCGAGAGCTTCTGCAGGAAGTGGTTGGCCAGGAGCGGAATGTCCTCGCGCCGCGCCGACAGCGGCGGCAGCGTGAGCGTGACCACGTTGAGCCGGTAATAAAGGTCTTCGCGGAACTGGCCTGCTTCCATCGCCACGTCCAGGTCGCGGTGGGTGGCCGAGATGATGCGCACGTCGACCTCGATCGACTGGCTGGCGCCCAGCGGACGCACCGCGCGCTCCTGCAGCACGCGCAGCAGCTTGACCTGCAGGGCGGGCGGCATGTCCCCGATTTCGTCGAGCAGCAGCGTGCCGCCGTCGGCCTGCTGGAACAGGCCCTTGTGGTTGGCGTGGGCGTCGGTGAAGGCGCCCTTCATGTGGCCGAAGAGTTCCGATTCGAGCAGCGCCTCGGGGATGGCGCCGCAATTGACGGCCACGAAGGGCTTGTCGGCGCGGGCACTGGCGCGGTGGATGGCGCGCGCCAGCAGTTCCTTGCCGGCGCCGCTGTCGCCGCGCAGCAGCACCGAGGCGTCCGACTTGGCGACCATGCGGGCCTCGGCCAGCAGCTCGGACATGCGGTTGCTGCGGCTCACGATCTCGGCGCGCCAGCTTTCGTCGCCGGCCTTGGCGGGCGTGCTGGCGGGTGCGCCGAGCGCCAGCGCCTGCGCGATCTTGTCGAGCAGCTCACGGCCGTCGTAGGGCTTGGTGAGGTAGGTGAACACGCCGCGCGCCGTGGCCTCGACCGCATCGGGAATGGTGCCGTGGGCGGTGAGCAGGATCACCGGCAGCGAGGGGTGGCGCTTGCGGATCTCGTCGAACAGCTGGAGCCCGTCGCGGCCGGGCAGCCGCACGTCGCTGAGCACCAGCTGCGGATGCTCGATCTCGAGCTGCGTGAGCGCGGTTTCGGCCGAGGTCACGGCCGTGACCTGGTAGCCCACCGAACTCAGCCGCATCGAGAGCAGCCGCAGCATGTCCGGGTCGTCGTCGACCACCAGCAGGCGCGCGCCGGTCGTGCTCATCGAAGGGGCTCTTTCCGCAATTGCCGGGGGTTCATGGATTCGGCCTGGTGCTGCCCGGCGCGGGCAGGGTCGGCGCCGGTACGTTGTTGGGACGCGCGAAGCTGCGTTCGATGGCGCGCAGTGCTTCGATGCGGTCGTTCAGCTGGTCGATGCGGCGCTGGCTTTCCCGCACCTGCTGCGCCTGTTTGTCGCGGTCTTCCTCGACGCGGCGCTGCTCCACGTAGCGCGCGGCCAGCGCGCGCGCCAGCGGCTGCAGGGGCTGCGCCTCGGGCGAGGGGTTGGACATCACGCGCTGCAGCAGGCCCAGCGCGCGCGCCAGGTCGGCCGGCACGCGGGTCTGCGCGAGCAGCAGCGCGAGCTGCATCTGGGCGGTGGGCGAATCGCCCGGATCGCCGGCGCGGGTGATTTCGGCGGCCAGTTCGGCGCCGCCGAGCGGGCGGATCTTGTCGGCATAGGCCAGCATGGCCGCGACCGGACCCTGGGTCATCAGCGTGAAGAGCGATGCGGGCTGCGTGGCCGGCGCCTTGGGCTCGGCCTCGACCGGCATCACGCGCGGCACGGCGGGCGGCGGCGGCAGGGCCTCGGCCTCGGCGGGTGGCGCGGGCTGCGTCGCGCAGGCGGCCAGCAGCAGGACGAAAGGCATGGCCACCGCCCCGGACAGGGTCGAACTGCGGACGAACGGAAAAAGCATGGATTGAAGAAAAGGCAAAAGGCGGTGTTTGTTTTCAGGTGGGTGCCCGGGGGCTTCACGGTGGGTTCAGGCCGTGCGCGGCAGTTCGATGCGAAAGCGCGCGCCGGGCCCCTCTGGCAGCAGGGCGATGCGGCCCCCATGGGCAGCAATGTACTCCTGCACGATCGAAAGGCCGATGCCCGTGCCCTTGACGGCATGCTCGGGCTGGCGCTCGCCCCTGTAGAAGGGCTCGAAGATCCGGTCCCGGTCGCCCTCGGCAATACCCGGGCCGGCATCGTTGACATCGATGCACGCCGTGGTTGGCGTACCGGATACCACGATCGTGATCACGCCGCCGCGCGCCGAGTAGCGGATCGCGTTGGACAGCAGGTTGGCCACCGCCGTGCCGAGCTTGGTGCGGTCCACCGCGAGCGTGATCGACTCGCCCTCGGCATGAACGCGCAGGCCGTGGGCCTGCCATTGCAGGCGCTGCGCTTCGATCTGCTCTTCGACCAGCGGCAGCAGGTCGGTGCGCTCGCGGCGCAGCTCGCGGGCCTCGAAGGCGGCGGCATTGAAGCGCAGCAGGGCCTCGATCTGGCCCTGCAGGGACACGGTGTTCTGGTTCAGGATCTGCGCCACTTCGAGCTGGGCCGGATTCAGCGGCCCCGTCACGCCGTCTTCCAGCAGCGAAACGCCTTCGCGCAGAGCCGCCAGCGGCGTCTTGAGCTCGTGCGAGACATGGCGCAGGAAGCGTGCCTTGTCGGCATCGAGCTCGGTCAGGCGCAGGCGCAGCCATTCGAGCTGTTGCGACAGGCGCCGCACGTCGGCCGGGCCGCGGATGTCGATCGGCTCGTCGAGCCGGTTCTGGCCCAGCCCGACGATGGCGTGCTCGAGCCGCTTGAAAGGGCGCGCGAGCCAGATGCCGAAAGCCAGCGCCAGTGACACCGCCAGGATGCTGGCCGCCACCACTTCGCGCATCAGGCGGCGGCGCGCATTCTCGATGCGCTTGGCCAGCGCATCGTTCTGCAGCTCGATCAGGAACTGGGCCTGCTGCGCAAGATTGGTGTTCAGCGAATCGAGTTCGCGGAACTGCATGGCCATGCCGCTTTCGCGCGAGAGCGCGCTGTCGGCGCTGCCGCTCATCAGCCCCTCGATCACGCCGAGCTGGGTGCGCCACAGCTGGATGCCCTCGGGTGCGAGGCCGTTGCGCTCGAGCCGTTCGAGCACCTGGTGCGCCTCGCGCGCGGCGTCGTCGAAGCGGCGGCGCAGCACGGCGTCGTTCAGCACCAGCGACTGGCGCCCGGCGCGCTCCATGGCGGCGCTGCGCTCGGCCAGCGACTGGGCCGCGCCCGAGAGCCGCAGCGCACGCGCCGCCGCGTCGCGGCTCTGGGTCATGAGCGCGTCGTACTGGAATACCGAGCGCAGCGCCACGCCCACCAGCAGTGCGGTGATCAGCAGGAACGCGAAAAGCAGGAGCTGCTGGAACGAGCCCCGTCTGGACGGCCGCTTCGCCATCAGGCGGCGAGCGCGGCGGGAACCGGCACCGTCGTCGACGATTCGCGCGTGGCCACTTCGCCGCGCAGCGTGTAGGCGAGCGAGCGCGTGATGCGCAGGTCGGCCATCTGCCCGACGAGGCGCGCGTCGCCTTCGAAGTTGACGACGCGGTTGCAGGCGGTGCGGCCCATCAGCTCGTTCGCGTCCTTGCGGGAAGCTCCTTCGACCAGCACGCGCTGCGTGGTGCCGACCAGCGCATCGCCGAAGCGGCGCACGTTGCCGTCGATCACGCGCTGCAGCGTCTGCAGGCGCGCCAGCTTCACCGCATGGGGCGTGTCGTCGTGCAGCGCGGCGGCCGGCGTGCCGGGGCGCGGGCTGAAGATGAAGCTGAAGCTGTTGTCGAACTGGCAGTCGTCGATCAGCTTCATCATCTTGGCGAAATCTTCGTCGGTCTCGCCCGGGAAGCCGACGATGAAGTCGCTGGAGAGGGCAAGTTCGGGCCGGATGGCGCGCAGCTTGCGCACCGTGCTCTTGTATTCCATGGCGGTGTAGCCGCGCTTCATGGCCATCAGGATGCGGTCGCTGCCGTGCTGCACCGGCAGGTGCAGGTGGCTCACCAGCTGCGGCACCTTGGCGTAGGCCTCGATGAGCCGCGGCGTGAACTCGTTGGGGTGGCTGGTGGTGTAGCGGATGCGCTCGATGCCGGGAATCTCGGCGACGTATTCGATCAGGAGCGCGAAGTCGGCGATCTCGGCCGTGTCTCCCATCTTTCCGCGATAGGCGTTCACGTTCTGCCCCAGCAGGGTGACTTCGCGCACGCCCTGGTCGGCCAGGCCGGCAATTTCGACCAGCACGTCGTCCAGCGGGCGGTTCACTTCCTCGCCGCGGGTGTAGGGCACCACGCAGTAGCTGCAGTACTTGGAGCAGCCTTCCATGATCGAGACGAATGCGGTCGCGCCTTCGACGCGCGCGGGCGGCAGGTGGTCGAACTTCTCGATCTCGGGAAAGCTGATGTCCACTTGCGGACGGTCCAGGCGCTCGCGGTCGTTCAGCATCTGGGGCAGGCGGTGCAGCGTCTGCGGGCCGAACACGATGTCGACGTAGGGCGCGCGCGCGATGATGGCCGCGCCCTCCTGGCTCGCCACGCAGCCGCCCACGCCGATCTTCACGCCCTTGGCCTTCAGGTGCTTCACGCGGCCGAGGTCGGAGAACACTTTTTCCTGCGCCTTCTCGCGCACCGAGCAGGTGTTGAAGAGGATGAGGTCGGCTTCTTCGACGTTCTGCGTCGGCTCGTAGCCCTCTGCGGCGTTAAGCACATCGGCCATCTTGTCCGAGTCGTACTCGTTCATTTGGCAGCCGAAGGTCTTGATAAATACTTTTTTGCTCATGGGGTGCTTTCCTGGCCCTCCTCGCCGGAAGGGCCCATGCAGGGCGGTTGCGTCCTGCGGCGCGGCGGGCGGCGGCCCGCCGGCATCTTTTATTGCGTGTTGACGGTGTCGTTCGAAGTGAACGGCCAGATGTTCAGGAACGGCTTGTTCAGCGACTCGCGGCTGGCCGTGGCCTCGCCCGGCGTGAGGATCCACACCTCGCGCAGCAGGCCGGCGGAATCCCGCGTGTAGTTCACCAGGTACTTCTGGCCGACGATGCTGCCTGCCATCACCAGCATGTTCTGCTCGCTGCGGATGCGGGCGCCGGGCGCGAGGCGGTCGGCCCGGCCGTCGAGGTCGACGTCGGGCGCATTGATCACCATGAACTTGCCGCGCAGCGTGCCGACCGGGAACGTGCGCCCGCCCACCAGGGACTCGTTCTGGCTCTGCGGCCGGGGCACATCGGACTGGGCTGCGGCGCCGATGGAAAAAAGGCTTGCAGCCACTGTGCAAAGCGCTATGAAAGTGAGAGCATTCGTGGGTTTCTTGCAGCGGTTCATGGGGTATATCCAGAGGCTGTGGAGCGGCGATTTTAGCGGCGGGGTGAAATCATCCCTGGCGCCGCCACAGCGGGTTGTACATGGGCCTTGGCATTGCGGCTTTACTTATCTTTACGGCACTCATGGACACTGCGAGTCGACCGCTGCTCCAATAGCCGCTGTCAGCCCAAAGTGCACATAAACCCATGAAGAAAAAACTCGTCCTCGCCCTAGCAGGTGTGCTGATCGTAGCCGTCGCCGGATGGTGGTGGAGCGGGGCTGGCGACCGCATGGCGGCAAAGAACGCCAGGCCGGCCACCGCGGCCGGCGGAGCGCCTGCGGGCGGTGCACCGGCTGCGCTCGTCACGCTCGCCACCGCTGAGCGGCAGGACGTGCCGGTCACGGTGCAGGTGAACGGCAGCGTGGTGTCGCTCAACAGCGTGGACCTGCGGCCGCAGGTGACCAACACGGTCGAGGCCGTGCACGTGAAGGAAGGACAGTTCGTCAAGGCGGGCCAACTGCTCTTCACGCTCGACGACCGCAACGACCAGGCCAACCTGGCCCGCGCCCGCGCCCAGCAGAAGCGCGACGAGGCCACCATGGCCGACCTCGAACGCCAGTACAAGCGCAGCCAGGAGCTGCTGGCGCAGAACTTCATTTCCAGGAGCGCCACGGACGCGACGCTGTCGCAGCTCGAGGCGCAGCGCGCCGCGGTGGCGGCCGACCGCGCCGCGGTGCAGTCGGCGCAGGTGGCGCTCGGCTATGCCACGCTGCGCGCTCCCATTGCAGGGCGGATCGGTGCCGTCAACATCTACCCCGGCACGCTGGTGCAGCCCACGCTGTCGCTGGTCACCATCACGCAGCTCGACCCCATTGCGGTGAGCTTCCCGGTGCCGGAGGCCAACCTGCAGGACCTGCTGGCGGCGGCGCGCAGCAAGGCCAGGGTCGAGGCGCTGGTCGCCGGACGCAAGGAGCCGCTGGCCGGCGTGCTGAATTTCGTCGACAACACGGTCGATCCGCAGATCGGCACCGTGCGCGCCAAGGCGGTGTTCGACAACGCCGACCAGAGCCTCTGGCCGGGCCAGTTCGTCGGCACGCGGATCACGGTTCGCACGCTGTCCGGCGCCACGGTGGTGCCGGCCGCGGCGCTCATGATGCTGTCCGACGGCGCTTCGCTCTATGTGGTCGATGAGGCCATGAATGCCAAGCGCCGCAAGGTGCAGGTGCTCCACACTTTCGGCACCAAGGTGGCGCTGAGCGGCGTCGAGCCGGGCGAGCAGGTGGTCATCGAGGGCAGCCAGAACGTGCGCCCGGGCGGCAAGGTCCGCGTCGACAAGAAGGCCGCGCCGGCCGGCACCACCGGCGTCACGCCGGGGAGCGCGGCCTCCTCCGACAGCCAGGCGCCGCGGGAACGCGCATGAACATCTCCGAGCTGTGCATCCGTCGTCCCGCGATGACGGTGCTGTTGTCCGCCGCGGTGGTGGTGGCCGGCATCTTTGCCTATTTCAGCATTCCGGTTGCCGCGCTGCCGAGCTACAACACGCCGGTCATCAACGTGAATGCCCAGCTGCCGGGGGCGAGCCCGGACACCATGGCTTCGTCGGTCGCGCTGCCGCTCGAGAAGCAGTTCTCGACCATTCCGGGCCTGCAGACCATCAGTTCGGTCAACACCCAGGGCGTGAGCTCGATCACGCTGGAATTCGTGAGCAGCCGCGACATCGATGCCGCCGCCGTCGACGTGCAGGCCGCGCTGCTGCGCGCCCAGCGCCAGCTGCCGCAGGAGCTGACGCAGCTGCCTTCGTACCGCAAGGTGAATCCGGCCGATGCGCCGGTGCTGTTCATCGCGCTGATCTCGCCGTCGATGAACCCGGCCGAGCTCAACGACTATGCCGAGAACCTGATCTCGCCCACGCTCTCCACCATCGACGGCGTGGCGCAGGTGGGCGTGTACGGCCGCAAGGCCTTCGCGGTGCGCATCAAGGCCAATGCCGATCTGCTCAACGCGCGCAACATCACGCTCGACGAACTGGCCAAGGCGGTGAACTCGGCCAACGCCAACACGCCCGTCGGCGTGCTCGACGGGCCGCGCCAGACGCTCACCATCCAGGCCAACCGGCAGCTCACCAAGGCGGAAGATTTCGCCAAGCTGATCGTCGGGCAGCGCAACGGCGCGCCGGTGCGGCTCGACGAAGTGGCCACCATCGAGGACAGCTTCGAGTCGGTCAAGACCGCCAGCAGCTTCAACGGCCAGAGCTCCATCTCGCTGGCCGTGCAGCGCCAGCCCAATGCCAACACCGTGCAGGTGGTGGACGCGGTGCGCGCGCTCATTCCCCGATTCAAGGCCGAGCTGCCGCAATCGGTCGAGATCCACATGGTGAACGACCGCTCGCTGTCCATCCGCGAGGCCGTGCACGACGTGCAGCTCACGCTGCTGGGCACCATTGCGCTGGTGGTGCTGGTGATCTTCCTGTTCCTGCACCGGCTGGTGGCCACGCTGATTCCGGCCGCGACCATTCCCATCTCGCTGATCGGCGCGGTGGCGCTGCTCTACGCCTTCGGCTACAGCCTGGACAACGTCTCGCTGCTGGGCATCACGCTGGCCGTGGGGCTGGTGGTGGACGACGCGATCGTGGTGCTCGAGAACATCATGCGCTACGTCGAGAAAGGCATGGAGCCGATGGCCGCGGCGCTGCGCGGGGCACGCGAGGTGGGCTTCACCATCATTTCGATCTCGATCTCGCTGGTGGCGGTGTTCATTCCCATCTTCTTCATGCCGGGCGTGATCGGCCTCCTGTTCCATGAATTCGCGGTGGTGGTGGCACTCGCCGTGCTGGTGTCGGCCATCGTGTCGCTCACGCTGGTGCCGATGCTCGCGAGCCGGCTGCTCAAGCACGTGCCGCGCAAGGAAGGCATGCTCGACCACGAGGAAGAGCACCCCGAGCCCGGCACCGCCATCGGCCGCACCTTCGAGCGCGGCTACCGCTGGGTGCATGCAAGCTACATGCGCACGCTCGACTGGACGCTCGCGCACCGCACGCTCATGCTGCTGCTGGCGGGCGCCACCTTCGTCGTCACGGCCTGGCTGTTCGTCTCCATTCCGAAGGGCTTCTTTCCCGAGGAAGACATCGGGCAGATCCAGATCACCACCGAAGCGGCCGAAGACATCTCCTTCACCGCCATGAATGCGCTGCAGGAACGCGTGGCCGCTGCGCTGCAGGCCGATCCGAGCGTGGCCTACGTGAGCTCGTTCGTGGGCGTGGGCGGGCCGACCGCCACGCAGAATTCCGGCCGGCTGTTCGCGGTGCTCAAGCCGCGCAGCGAGCGTCCCAAGATGGCCGCGGTGCTCGAGTCATTGCGCCAGCGCTTCCGCGAGATTCCGGGCATGGCGGTCTACATGCAGCCGGTGCAGAACCTGCGCCTGGGCGGCCGCCAGAGCAAGGCGCGCTTCCAGTACACGCTGCAGAGCGTCAACGCGGGCGAGATGGTGCCCTGGGCCACGCGGCTCATGGAGCGCATGCGCGCCGATCCGGCCTTCCGCGACGTCACCAGCGATTCGCAGAACCGCGGCCTGCAGGCCACGCTGGAGATCGACCGCGACAAGGCCGGCGTGCTCGGCGTGGCCGTGGGCGACCTGCGCACCGCGCTCTACAACGCGTACGGCGACCGGCAGATCGGCAGCATCTACGGCGCGAGCAACACCTACCAGGTGATTCTCTCGGCCGCAGACAGCGACCGGCAGTTCGAGGACGACGTCTCACGCCTGTCGGTGCGCAGCACCAGCGGCAAGCTGGTGCCGCTGTCGGCCTTCTCGACCGTCAAGCGCACCGTGGGGCCGACCTCGGTCAACCACCAGGGGCAGCTGCAGGCAGTGACCGTGTCGTTCAACCTCGCGCCCGACGTGCCGCTGGGCAACGCGACCGCGAAGATCGACCAGTTCAAGGAAGAGCTGAAGATGCCGCAGTCGATCATCACCACCTACGGCGGCGATGCGGCGGTGTTCCAGAGTTCGCAGGCCAGCCAGGCCGTGCTGCTGGTGCTGGCCGTGCTCGTGATCTATGTGCTGCTGGGTGTGCTGTACGAAAGCTACATCCACCCACTGACCATCCTGGCCGGGCTGCCGTCGGCGGCCGTGGGCGCCTTGCTCTCGCTCAAGCTCTTCGGCTTCGACCTGACGCTGATCGCGACCATCGGCATTCTGCTGTTGATCGGCATCGTGAAGAAGAACGCGATCATGATGATCGACTTCGCGCTCGACGCGCAGCGCACCGAAGGCATGAAGCCGGTCGATGCGATCCGCGAGGCCTGCCGGCTGCGCTTCCGCCCGATCCTCATGACCACGCTGGCCGCGCTGATGGGCGCGCTGCCGCTCGCATTGGGGCTGGGCGCCGGCGCCGAACTGCGCCAGCCGCTGGGTGTGGCGGTGGTGGGCGGGCTGATCTTCTCGCAGGTGATCACGCTCTACATCACGCCCGCGATCTACCTGGCGCTCGACCGCTACAGCGGCACGGGGCCGATGGTCGACCTGCCGGGCGAGGCGAAGGCCGAGGCCGCTGGTGCCGCGGAGCACGCGGCTTCGCACGCCTAGGTCGTCGATTCGTCGAGGATGTCGTCGTCCGCCGCCAGGTGGGCGGTGTCGCTCCAGCCGACCAGGCTGAAGCCCTCGGGCGTCCACAGCATGCGGTTGATGGCCGCATTGCCGAGCTGCCAGGTGCGCGGCGCCTGCAGCTCCTGGCGCGTGGCGGCGCGGTAGAGCACGTCCATCACGCCGCCGTGCGCCACCAGCGCCACCAGCTGGCCCGGATGGCGCGCGGCGATGCGGGCTGCGATGCGCGTCACGCGCTCGCGGAAGACCAGCAGGCTCTCGCCGCCCTCGGGCTGGAACTCGGGGTCGCGCTCGCGCCAGCGCCGGGCCTGCTCGGGCAGGGTGGACTCGATCTCGGCAAAGCTCATGCCCTCGAAGTGGCCGAAGGCGCGTTCGCGCAGGCCGGGCTCGGGCTGCACCGCCAGGCCATGGGGCCTGGCGATCTCCTGTGCGGTCTGCCAGGCGCGCGACAGGTCGCTGGCATAAATGGCGCCGATATCTTCGTGCGCCAGCGCCTGGCCGACGCGCCGGGCTTGCCAGAGCCCCGTGTCGTTGAGGCCGATGTCGAGCTGGCCCTGGATGCGCGTGTCGACGTTCCAGGCGGTTTCGCCATGGCGAACGGCAATCAGGCGTGTGATTTCTTCCATCTGGCTGGATTCTAGAAGCGCGTCATTTCTTGGCCGCGGACAGCTCGATGTTCACCCGGCGCTCGCCCTGGGGCGGATTCGGAAAGCCCTGCAGCGCGGCCTGGAACATCACCGGCAGGATGGTCGCGCTGAGGTTGTACGGGCCGTCGTTGCGGGCCCGTGTTTCGTAGACCACGCGGTTCGAGCCGGTCTCCCGCAGCACGATGCTCACTTCGCGCTCGTACCAGGGGTTGGCCGCGGGCGGCATGAAGGCCGGGCCGCCGTACCAGCCGCCGCCATACCAGCGGCGTGGATAGCCGGGATAGCCGTAGCCATAGCCCCAGGGACCATCGAAGAGCCACGGATCGGCCCAGGGCGAGAGGCCCGCCGTGACGCGGGCGCCGATCTGCGCGCTGTACTGCGGCCTGGCATCGTCGCGGCGCAGGCCGACCTTGTCGAGTGCGGCGGCGGCCATGGCTTCGAGCGATTCCTGCCGCGCGGGGTCGGCCTGCTGCGATGGCAGGCGCTCGAAGCGGTAGGTGGCGCCGGGCGGCACCGTGCCAAGCGACGAAAAGCTTTTCACATCGCTGTCGACCACCCAGGAGGTGGCGCAGCCGCTCAGTGTTGCTATCAGAAGAAGAGCTGAAAACGCACGTTTCATGAGGATCTCCGGGCTAGGGCCTGTTCACACTGCTAACGGAGATCGCGTTGTTCGGCAAAGGGGCTGGCTGCAAGGCGCCCGTGCGCAGCAAGGCTTGCGCCTTGCAAGCGCGGGCAACGCCGCAGACGGCCCCTTTGCCGAACAACCCGGAGGGAAGGCATGCCAAAGCGGCCAACTCCGCGTTGCACTCCTTGCGTGTGCCGACGCACACGCGGCGTCGCGCGCCTTGACTTGTCCGCTTTGGCATGCCTTCGCGACTCCGTTAGCAGTGTGAACAGGCCCTAATCGGCCCAAAATTCCCCTGGGTTGCCCGCTCAGCCCTGAAGGATGCGCAGGGCTGCAGGTGCCTGGGAGAGCAGGTCGAAAGAGGGCGTGTCGAAGGCCTTGTCGCCGTCTTCGTCGGCCACGCCGGTCGCCTTCAGACCCTTGAAGTCGTGCCGCGTTCCGTCGAGCAGATGCGAAGGCACCACGTTCTGCAGCGCGGTGAACATGTTCTCCACGCGGCCGGGGTGCTTCCTGTCCCACTCGCGCAGCATCTCGCCGACCTGCTTGCGCTGCAGGTTTTCCTGGCTGCCGCAGAGCGTGCACGGAATGATCGGGAATTCGCGGTGCTGCGCCCAGCGCACCAGGTCTTTCTCGGCCACGTAGGCCAGCGGGCGGATCACGATGTGCCTGCCGTCGTCGCTCACCAGCTTGGGCGGCATGCTCTTGAGCTTGCCCGCGAAGAACATGTTGAGGAAGAAAGTCTGCAGCATGTCGTCGCGGTGGTGGCCGAGCGCGACCTTGGTGGCGCCCAGCTCGTCCGCCACGCGGTACAGGATGCCGCGGCGCAGCCGGCTGCACAGGCCGCAGGTGGTCTTGCCCTCGGGAATCACGCGCTTGACGATGCTGTAGGTGTCCTGGTTCTCGATGTGGAAGTCCACGCCCAGTTCGCTCAGGTACCTGGGCAGCACCTCTTCGGGAAAGCCGGGCTGCTTCTGGTCGAGGTTGACCGCGACGATGTCGAAATGAATGGGTGCGCGGGCCTTGAGCTTGAGCAGGATGTCCAGCATCGCGTAGCTGTCCTTCCCGCCCGAGACGCACACCATGACCTTGTCGCCTTCTTCGATCATGTTGTAGTCGACGATGGCGCGGCCGACCTCGCGGCACAGGCGCTTTTCGAGCTTGTGCGTCTCGCGCTCGATCTTCAGGGAATTGGCGGGGGTGGTGGCGCCGGCGACGGGCGCCTCGTCGATCCAGACGGCGTTCATGGGTGGGCTGCTTCGGTCAGGCAAATCGGGGGAGGAGGGCCCGATTTTGCCTTGGTTCACCATTCCCCGGCTTCCATGCGGATAGCCACCTCGCAGTCGTCGAAGATCTCGAGCTTGGCGATCTTCACCCGCACGCCGACCACGCCGGGCAGCTGCAGCAAGCGCTGCGCGAGCTTGCCGATGAGGGTTTCGAGCAGGTTCACATGCTCGGCCGTGCACTCGTCGATGATGATGCGGCGCACCTTGCGGTAGTCCAGCACGTGGTAGATGTCGTCGTCCTTCGGCAGCAGCGGCTGCGCGCCCAGGTGCAGCTCGGCATCGACCTGGATCGGCTGCGGCGCCGTCTTTTCCTGGTCGAGGATGCCCAGGTTGGCGTCGAAGCGCAGCCCCTGCAGGGTGAGTGTCTGGCGGCCGATCGGGTTGGAAGGCATGGTGGGGCTCACATCAGCGAGAAGTCGCGGTCGAATTTCATGAGGTGCTGGCCGCCGTCCACCACGAGCGTGGTGCCGGTGATCGATTGGTTCTCCAGCGCGAACTTCACCGTGGCCGCCACGTCGGCCGGCGTGGAAGAGCGGCCCAGCGGCGAGAGCGTGTGCAGCTTCGAGAACCTGTCTTCGTCCAGCATGTGGCTGGGCAGCGTGAGGCCGGGCGCCACGCCCACCACCCGCACGCGCGGCGCCAGCGCCAGCGCCAGCATGGGCGTGGCGGCCTCGAGCGCGGCCTTCGACAGCGTGTAGCTCAGGAAGTCGGGGTTGGGGTTCCAGAGCTTCTGGTCGAGCAGGTGCACCACCGCGCCCTGCGCATCGCGCAGCGCCAGGTGGTCGCGCAGCGCCTGCGCCAGCAGGATGGCCGCGCCGGTGTTGCTGCGCGCATGGCGCTCCATGAGCGCGTAGCTGAAGCTCGCGGCGTCGTCGTGCTCGAAGAGAGCCGCACTGTGGACCACGGCATCGACCCCGCCGAAGTGCGCCGCCACGCGCGGCAGCAGGGCGCGGGTGGCGCCTTCGTCGAGCAGGTCGGCCTCGAAGACTGCCGAGCTGCCCGCGAGGCCTGCGCAATCGGCCGCCGTTTGCTCGGCCTCGGCGCGCGAGCTGCGGTAGTGCACTGCCACCTGCCAGCCTCCCGCGGCCAGCGCCAGCGCAATTTCGCGGCCCAGGCGCCGGCCGGCACCCGTGACCAGGACGGTGCGGCGGGCCGGCGTAACAGGAGGAAGGGGCACTGTGCTCATGCGGGCAGAGAAGGGAGAATCGGCGGGTGACGACAAAAACGACCACGAACAGTTTACCCATCGCCCTCGATATCCTGATTGCCCGTTCGGTGGAACGCGCGGGCGGATGGATCGGCTTCGACCGCTTCATGGCGCTGGCCCTGTATGCGCCGGGGCTGGGCTATTACGCCAACAGCTCGGCCAAGTTCGGCCACATGCCCTCTTCGGGCAGCGACTTCGTGACGGCGCCGGAGCTCACGCCCATGTTCGGGCAGGCGCTCGCAGCGCAGGTGGCCGAGGCGCTCGCGAAGACCGGCACCGACACGGTCTGGGAGTTCGGCGCCGGCACCGGCGCGCTCGCGGTGCAGCTGCTGCACGCGCTCGACGAGATGGGCCGCGGCGACGTGCGCTACCGCATCGTCGACCTGTCCGGTACCTTGCGCGAGCGGCAGCAGCAGGCGCTGGTGCGCTACGCAGGGCGCGTCGAATGGCTTGGCGAACTTCCCGAGGCGATGCACGGCGTGGTGATCGGCAACGAGGTGCTCGACGCGATGCCGGTGCAGCTGCTGGCACGCGTGGGCGGCCGATGGTTCGAGCGCGGCGTGGTGCGCAATGCACGCGCCGACGGCTGGACCTGGGCCGACCGCGAGACCGCGCTGCGGCCGCCGTTCGAGGTGCCCGGCGAGCACGACTACCTGACCGAAATCCATCCGCAGGCCGAGGCCTTTGTCGCGACCCTGGCGGACCGCCTGAAGAAAGGCGCGGCCTTCTTCATCGACTATGGTTTTCCGGAGCGCGAGTACTACCACCCGCAGCGCCACATGGGCACCGTGATGTGCCACCGCGCACACCAGGCCGACGGCGATCCGCTGTCCGACGTGGGCTACAAGGACATCACGGCGCACGTCAATTTCACCGGCATCGCGCTCGCGGGGCAGGAAGCCGGGCTCGAGGTGCTGGGCTACACCAGCCAGGCGCGCTTTCTGCTGAACTGCGGGCTGCTGGAGAGGATGGGGCAGGGCAGCACTGCCGAGAGGGGAATGGCAGCCCGGCTCATTCACGAGCATGAAATGGGGGAGCTGTTCAAGGTGGTGGGGTTTGCGGTGGGAGAAGGGTGGGAGGCGATGGGGTTTGCGGAGGGGGATCGGAGTCATACGCTTTGACAGAGTCATAAGCTAGCAACAAAGAGTTCGTTGGGAAACGGCACCCCTGAACCTACATTCGCGGCATGACAGCCGTTCTTCCCCGCGTGGCCAGGCCCGCCGCGCAGCAGCACTTCGAAGTGCGCCCCTTCGACGCCCCCGTAGGCGCCGAGATCGTCGGCCTCGACATCTCCAAGCCCATCAACGACGAAGATTTCGCACGCATCCACCGCGCGCATCTCGACCACCACGTGCTGGTGTTCCGCGACCAGCAGATCAGTCCGCAAGAACACATCGATTTCAGCCGCCGCTTCGGCCCGCTCGAAATCCATGTGCTGCACCAGTTCCACCTGAAGAACCATCCCGAGATCCTGATCGTCTCCAACATCAAGGAGAACGGCGAGCCCATCGGCCTGGGCGATGCGGGCGTCTACTGGCACTCCGATATCTCGTACAAGCCCAAGCCCAGCCTGGGCTCGCTGCTCCACGCGCAGGAGCTGCCGAGCGAAGGCGGCGACACGCTGTTCGCAGACCAGCACCTCGCCTGGGAGTCGCTCCGCCCTGAACTGCAGCAGCGCATCCTGCCGCTCAAGGCCGAGCACAGCTACCTCGCCAAGTACGAAGAGCTGCGCGCGAAGAACCCGTGGCGGCCGAAGCTCTCGCAGGAGCAGATCGACCAGGTCACGCCCGCCGTGCAGCCGGTGGTGCGCACGCATCCCGAAACCGGCCGCAAGGCGCTGTTCGTCAGCGAGCATTTCACGACGCGCATCGTCGGCCTGCCGCAGCAGGAAAGCGACGCGCTGCTGGCCGAACTGTTCGCTCACAGCGTGAAGCCCGGGTTCGTGTACCGCCATCAGTGGGCGCCGCACGACCTGGTGTTCTGGGACAACCGCTCGCTGATGCACCTGGCGGCCGGCACGCCCGATCACCTGCGGCGCCGCTTGAACCGCACCACCATCGTGGGTGACACGCCCTTCTGATTGCTTGCTTCCCCGAGGGCAGCCCGGTTCAACCGGCTCCGGCCCTGCCGCCGCCCCGGCGCAGCGCGCGCAGTTCGGCATTGAGGAATTCGTTGGCATCTCGCATCGAGCCGTTCGACATCTTGACCTTGTAGGCCTTGCCCGTCACTTCCGAACGGGAGGCGCAGCGGTCGATGAAGTCTTCCGCCGTGGCGATCTCGTCCTTGAAGTGATCGAACTTGGCTTGCATGTGCTTGGCGGCCTCGGCTGCGTCGTGTTCCTTGCCGTTGCGCATGAAGGTCATCGACGACATCTTCGAGACGCGCAGGATCAGCGTGTCGATGAGCTTTTGCTCCGACGCGGAAGGGGTGGCCTGGGCCATTGCGGCCGCAAGGCCGAGCACAAGCGCCAGCAGCGCGGTACGCAGAAATCGGAATGGAGCCATTCGGTCGAGCGGGCAGTTTCCGGACCATGCTAGAGCGATGGCCCCGCGCATGTCAAACCGGAGCCGGCTCGGGTCTAATTGCAGGTTTTGGCACCTGTCCATTTCTTCATGAGCTCCCCAGCCTCCGATCTCCTGTCGATTGCCAATGCGCTGGCCGATGCGGCCGCCGCGCATTCGATGCGCCATTTCCGCACGCCGCTCGACATCATCACCAAGGCCGACGAGAGCCCCGTCACGCTGGCGGACCGCGCCGCCGAGACGGCCATGCGCGAGATCCTGGCCGTGCGCGCTGCGGCGGACGGCATCTTCGGCGAGGAGCACGGCCTCGAACGGCTCGACGCCGAGCGCGTCTGGGTGCTCGACCCGATCGACGGCACGCGCAGCTTCATCACCGGATCGCCGCTCTGGGGCACGCTGATCGGCCTGCTGCAGGGCTCGCGCGTGGTGCTGGGCATGATCGACATGCCGGTGCTCAAGGAGCGCTGGATCGGCCAGGCCGGCCAGGGCGCCACGCGCGACGGCCAGCCGGTGCACGCGAGCGGCTGCACCGAAATGGCCAGGGCGCGCATCGTCACCACCTCGCCCGACATCTTCGCGCCGGCCGACTGGCAGGCTTTCGACCGCCTCAGCCGGCAGTGCGCGATGCGGCGCTTCGGCGGCGACTGCTACGGCTACGCCCAGCTGGCAGGCGGCACCATCGACCTGGTGGTGGAAACCGGGCTGCAGCCCTACGACTACCTGGGCCCGGCGGGCGTGATCGAGGCCGCGGGCGGCGTTATCACCGACTGGCAGGGCCAGCCGCTGGGGCTCGAGTCCGATGGCCGGGTGATTGCGGCCGCAACGCCCGAACTTCACCGACAAGCCATGGCCATCCTTGCGGCCTAGACTGTTCCCATGATCCGCTGGCTGATCGTCGTCGTCCTTGCCCTGGTGCTCATGAGCGGCCTCACGGCCTGGCTGCGCCGGTTCGGCTTCGGGCGGCTGCCTGGCGATTTCGAATTCCGCGCTTTCGGCCGCGACTGGCAGCTGCCGATCTCGAGCACCCTGGTGCTCAGCATGATCGCGGCGCTGGTGGCGCGCTTCGTCTAGCGCCATCGATGACGAGCCAAGAGAACCAACAGAGAAGAACCACGCGATGAGAGCCTGCGTTGACATCGGCGGCACCAAGGTGGCCGTGAGCCTTTCCCCTTCGAGCGATGCGCCGCTGGCCGGCCGCCGCAGCGAGCCGACCGCCAAGACCGGCGACAACGACGCCGTGGCGGTGCAGATCATGCGCATGATCGACGAGGTCTGCGCCGAGCAGGGCATCGCTCCCGCCGACATCGACCGCGTGGGCGTCTCGTCCACCGGCCCCTTCGAACTGCGCGACGGCATGGTGGAACTGGCCACGCCCAATATCTGCGGCGGCATTGCCGGACCGGCGCGCGGCCTGCCCAACAGCTGGATGACGGCGATCATCGAAGCCCCGCTGGCCCGGCGCTTCGGCCGCGTGCGGGTCGAGAACGACGCCGTGGCCGCGCTCGAGGCCGAGCGCCACTGGGGCGCGCTGCAGGGCCTGGACCACTGCGCCTACGTCACCTGGAGCACCGGCGTGGGCGTGGGCCTGTGCGTGGACGGCCGTGCGCTGCGCGGCAAGAACGGCAATGCCGGCCATGCGGGCCACAGCTTTGTGGTGGACGACGCCAGCGGCGCGCTCTGCGGCTGCGGCAACCTCGGCGACGTGGAGGCGCTGGTGGCGGGCAACTCGATCGCGCGCCGCTTCGGGCAGCCCGCGCCCGACCTGTTCTCGGCCGCCTCGGGCGGTGAGCCGCACGCCATCGAGATCGTCGATGCGCTGTGCCGCGTGATGGGCCGGATGATCTACAACCTGATTGCCACGCTCGACCTCCAGCGCATCAGCCTGGGCGGCAGCGTGTTCTGGCACCACCGCGATTTTCTGCTGCCGCGGCTGCAGGCGCAGGTCGACGGCAAGCTCAAGCCGCTCACGCGCGGCGTGCTGCTGGTGCCCGCGGGGCTCGGCGAAAAGGTCGGCGACTACGCCGCTCTGGCACTGCTGGACTGACTCCGGCGCGCCTCGGGCGGCCGGGCGGGAGCCGGGGGCGATGCCGGCCGCATGGGCTGCGCCGCAGCCGCTCCGGCGCCGCGGCTCATCAGTGCCTCGACGATCTGGCCCAGCCGGCGCAGGCCCGTGTCGACCTCCTCGCCATAGGGCCAGCCGCAGTTGATGCGCAGGTAGTGATCGAAGCGCGAGGAGTTGGAGAACAGCGTGCCGGGCGCCACCACGATCCGCTCCGCGAGCGCCGCATCGAAGACCCGCGATGACGACAGGCGCTCGGGCAGCTCGACCCACAGCTGCAGCCCGCCGGGCGGCAGGTTGATGCGCGTGCCCGTTGGAAAGTAGCCGGCGATCGCATCGGCGGTCTGCTCGCGCTGCGTCTTCAGGCAGCTGCGCAAGTGGCGCAGATGGCGGTCGTAGGCGCCGGTGGCCATGAACAGGCCGGCCCCGCTTTGCGACAGGCCCTCGTTGTTGCGGGTCTGCGCGTACTTGAGCATCTCCACCCGCGCGTGCCAGCGGCCGGCCGTGATCCAGCCCAGCCGCAGGCCGGGCGCAAGGATCTTGTGCAGCGAGGCGCAATGGATCACATTGCCGCTGGCATCCCAGGACTTGAGGGCGCGCGGCGGCGTCGGGGCATCGACGAGCTCGCTGTAGGTGTCGTCCTCGATCAGCGGAATCTCATGCCGCTCGCACAGCTGCGCAAGCCGCGCCTTGTGGGCATCGGGCATCACGCTGCCCAGCGGGTTCTGCAGGTGCGGCACCACCACCACGGCCTTGATGTTGTCGTAGGTGCGGATCGCGAGCTCCAGCGCCTCGATGGAGAGGCCGGTCTGCGGGCTGGTCGGGATCTCCAGCGCGCGCATGCCCAGGCTCTCGAGCACCTGCAGCAGGCCGTAGAAGGTGGGCGACTCCACCGCCACCGTGTCGCCTGGCTGCGCCACGGCGCGCAGCGCGAGGTTGAGCGCCTCGATGCAGCCGTTGGTGACCAGGATGTCTTCCGGCGAGATCGCCATGCCCACGCGCAGGCTGCGCTGCGCGAGCACCTCGCGGAACTGGCGATGGCCCTTGAGCGGCGCCGCGACCGTCAGCATGTCCGGCTGCTGGCGCAGCATGCGCGTCATCGCATTGCGCAGCGCCTCGGCCGGATACAGCTCCGGTGCGCCGCGCGCGATCGAAAGGTTGAGCTTCTCGGAGAGCTGCCGCCGGCGCGCCACGAAGTCCGACACCTTGGCATGGATGCCCACGTACTGCGCCGGGTCGGGTGGCACGCCGGCCGCGGGCTCTTCGATCGGCGCAATCGCCAGCCGCCGTGGCCGGCGCACGAAGTAGCCCGAGCGGTCACGCGCCTCGACCCAGCCGTCGCTTTCCATCGTGCGGCACAGCTGCAGCGCGGTCGACAGGCTGATGCCGTGCAGGCGCATGAGGCTGCGCAGCGAAGGCAGCTTGTCGCCCTGCTTGAGCGAGCCGGTGTGAATCGCGTCCACGTAGTGCGCGGCAAGCTGGCGATAGAGCGGTAGCGAATCCATGGCCTCAATGCTCTCCCTGTCGCGCATCCAAAAACAGATGCAGTTGCGAAGGAAAACGACCATAACAGATGCGCCGCGATCACCGCTGTTCCGGTGCGAATCGCTTGGGCGTGTGCCTGTTTTCCGGGCGCGCGAATTCCTACGATGAGTGCACCAACTCCCGAAGGCGCCCATGTCCCCCCTCACTCTCGACCGACTGCCCGATACCGTCGTCCTGCAACCGGGCGAGGCCCTGCGCGCAGCACTCGATCCCGCCACCTGGCTCGAGATGCTGGAAGGCCGGGCGCTGCTCGCGTCGCCGCCCTCATGGTTCGGCGACACGGTGTTCACCGCGAAGACCGTGCTGAACGAGGGCGACGTGCATCGCCTGGAACGCGGCGGCTGGATCGAACTGTCGGCGCTGGCGCCGGTGCGGCTGCGCGTGCACGCGCCGCAGCAGTCACCGGCGGCACGGCCCGCCGAGCCCCGGCCGGTGATGCGGCTGGTGCGGCTGTTGACCGGAAGCTGAGCGGGCGGCGGCCTGGCTAGCGCTGGCTCGCGGCATGGCGCAGCGCCTCGAGAAAGCCGCGCCGCCACCAATGGATGTCCTGCTCGCGGATGCGCGACAGCAGCTTCTGGTGCCGCTCGCGCCGCTCCTCGAGTGGCATCTGCAGCGCCTGCTGCACGGTCTCGGCCGTGCCGTGCGTGTCGTACGGATTCACCAGCAGCGCTTCCTTCAGCTGCTCGGCCGCGCCGGCGAAGCGCGACAGCACCAGCACGCCCGGGTCGGCCGGGTCCTGCGCCGCGATGTACTCCTTGGCGACCAGGTTCATGCCGTCGCGCAGCGGCGTCACCAGCCCGACCGCGGCCGCGCGGCACAGCCCCGGCACGCGCTTGCGCGCCACCATGCGGTGGATGTAGCGCACCGGCATCCAGTCGAGTTCGCCGTAATCGCCGTTGATGGCGCCGCACAGCGATTCGAGCTCGCGCCGGATGTCGCCATAGGCATCGACGGTTTCGCGCGTGGGCGAGGCGATCTGGATCAGCGTGGCGCTGCGGCGGTTCTCCGGATAGTTGGCGAGCAGCTCGCGAAAGGCACGCACGCGCTGGG
This sequence comes from Variovorax paradoxus, assembly GCF_030815975.1. Lineage (NCBI taxonomy): Bacteria > Pseudomonadati > Pseudomonadota > Betaproteobacteria > Burkholderiales > Comamonadaceae > Variovorax > Variovorax paradoxus. The sequence goes on along the minus strand of NZ_JAUSXL010000002.1, from coordinate 973,071 downwards.
GAATGCCCTTGGAGTAGTCGAGCCGGTCGATGCCCAGCAGCAGCCGGCGCTGCGAGTACTCGCGCTTCATGGTCTCGAACATGTCGCGCGACTCCTTCGCATGCGTGAGCGCCGCGAACTCGTCGACGTCGATGCCGATCGGAAAGGCGCTGCAACGCACCGTCTGGCCGTAGGCGCGGTACATCTCGTCGCCGAGGTATTCGCCATGCGCCTCGTTGCGCACGTAGTGCTCGAAATGCTGCACGTCCTGCTGCGCCTGGAAGCCGATCAGGTCGTAGGCGAACAGCGAGCGCATGAGCCATTCGTGCTGCGGAACGGCCGCGATGATGATCTGTGGCGGCAGCGGAATGTGCAGGAAGAAGCCGATGCGCTGCCTGCAGCCCATGCCGCGCAGCTCGGCCGCCAGCGGCATCAGGTGGTAGTCGTGGATCCAGATGACGTCGTCGTCCTTCAGCATCGGCTTGAGCTTGCGTGCGAACAGCTGGTTCACGCGCCGGTAGCCGCCGATGAAGCCGGCGTCGAAGTGGGCGAGGTCGAGGCGGTTGTGGAACACCGGCCACAGCACGTCGTTGCTGTAGCCCAGGTAGTAGCTGTCGTGATCCTCGCGGCTCAGGTCGATGGTGGCGAGCGTGACCTTCCCGGCCTGCTGCATGTGCAGCTCGCCTTCGCCCGTGGGGCCGTTCTCGACGATCTGGCCGCTCCAGCCGAACCACAGGCCGCCGCTTTGCTGCAGGCTCTCGCCGAGCGCCACGGCCAGGCCGCCGGCCGCAGGCTTGCGCGGGTCGGCCACGCGGTTGGAGACAACGACAAGCCGGCTCATTGGTGCACCCCTGGCGCTGCGCGCCTCCCCGCCGAGCGGGGGCGAGCTTGCTTGGGGCGGCCCGGCGCGGCGCTCATATGCACGAATCCCAAGGCGCCGACAGCCGCACCGCCGCATTGATGATGCCGACCATCGAGTACGTCTGCGGAAAGTTGCCCCACATCTCGCCCGTGACGGGGTGCGTGTCTTCCGAGAGCAGGCCGAGCGGGTTGCGCGCCGCCAGCATGGTCTCGAAGATCTGGCGCGCCTCGGCCTTGCGGCCGATCTTGGCGAGCGCGTCGATGCGCCAGAAGGTGCAGATGTTGAAGGCGGTCTCGGGTTTGCCGAAATCGTCGGCCGCTTCGTAGCGGCGCATGTAGGGGCCGTCGCAGAGCGACTTTTCCATGGCGTCGACGGTGGAGATGAAGCGCGGGTCGCGCGCGTCGATCAGTCCCACCTCCACCATCAGCAGGATGCTGGCGTCGAGCTCATGGCCGCCGAAGCTTTCGGCAAAGGCCTGGCGCTCCTCGCACCACGACTTGGCCAAAATTTCTTCCTTCATGCGCGCGGCGTGGCCGTGCCAGTAGGCGGCGCGTTCGGGCAGCGCCAGCGCGCGCGCGATCTTGGCGAGCCGGTCGCAGGCGGCCCAGCTCATGAGCGCCGAGCTGGTGTGCACACGGGCGCGGGTGCGCAGCTCCCACATGCCGGCGTCGGGCGTGCCGTACACGCGGACGGCCTGCTCGCCCACCGCCTCGAGGTGCGGAAACTCGGCCACGCCCGCACGGGCGAGCAGCCGGTGGTCATGGAAGGCCTGCGCCGCGCCGAGCACGATGTTGCCGTAGACGTCGTGCTGGAAGTGCTCCTGCGCCTGGTTGCCCACGCGCACCGGCCCCATGCCGCGGTAGCCCTGCAGGTTGTCGACCATCGATTCGGGCAGTTCGCGTTCCAGCCCGATGCCGTAGAGCGGCTGGATGTGCTCGCCGTGCGAGCCGATCACCACGTTGCCGAGCCAGCGCAGATAGTCTTCCATGGTGCCGACCTCGCTCAGCGAGTTGAGCGCGCGCACCACGAAGAAGGCATCGCGCAGCCAGCAGTAGCGGTAGTCCCAGTTGCGCTGGCTGCCCGGCGCCTCGGGAATGCTCGTGGTCATGGCGGCGACGATGGCGCCGGTATCTTCGTAGAGCGAGAGCTTGAGCGTGATGGCCGCGCGGATCACCGCGTCCTGGTATTCGAACGGAATCGCGAGCCGCTTGCTCCAGGTGCGCCAGTAGGAGATGGTTTCCTGCTCGAAGCTGCGCGCGGTGTCGGCAATGCCCTCGAGCAGGGTTTCGTCGACGCCGAACATGAAGTTGTATTCGCGCGAAAGCACGAAAGGCTGGCGCGAAAGAATGTGCGAGATCGATGCGTCGGTGTTGAGCCGCAGCGTCACGTCCGGCCCCACGTAGCGGATGTGGTTGCTGCCGCGCGTGACCTCCAGCGGCGCCGAGGCGCCCCACTGGAAGCGTGGATCGAGCGCCACGCGGATGCGCGGCGCGCCGGCAATCGGGCGCACGCGGCGCACCATCATCAGCGGTCGGAAGTAGCGCGAGCGGCTGTAGAAGCGCGGCGCAAAGTCGGTGATCTCGATGCCCTGGCCGGCGCTGTCGAACAGCTGCGTGCGCAGCACCGCGGTATTGGGTTCGTACCACTGCTTGCTGGAGGCGAAGTCCTCGATCTCGATGGCCCAGGCGCCGGCATCCTCGCCCGGGTGCAGCAGCGCATTGAAGACTGGATCGCCGTCGAAGCGCGGCAGGCAGCACCACACGGCGCGCCCGCGTGCATCGATGAGCGCGCTGTAGGCGCAGTTGCCGATCACGCCGACGTTGAGCGAAGGCTCGGCCGGCGCCCCGAAGCCGCGCGGCACGGCCGATGCCGCAGCGTGCGGATCGACCGGCGCCTGGTCGGCCGGCCCGGCCGCGCCGGAAAGGGAGATGCCCGCGCGGTCCTCGGGTGCCTTCGACAGTTGCAGCTCGCTCATCCGTCGCTCCTCGGGGATTCGCCGTTTTTCTTGTGGGCCGGCGCGGCCAGCTGGTCGCGCAGCTGCACCAGCCATTCGTAGACCGCGCGCGGCGATTCGAGCCGGTGCAGCGCCAGGCTCGGGCCCGAGCCGACCTTGATGCCGACGCCGCCGCGCGGCTGCACCACCGCGAAGCCGCTCTCGTCGGTGGTGTCGTCGCCGGCAAAGACCGGCAGGCGCCCCGCGAACGGAGCCTCGTTCATGAAGGCCTCGATGGCAAGACCCTTGTTGACTCCGACGGGCTTGACCTCGAACACGAACTTGCCGTGCAGGAGTTCGAGCAGCGGCCGGCCCGTGATGGCGCGCGACATGGCATCGCGGCACACGGCTTCCAGCTGCGGTGCGAGCCGATAGTGCAGCGCGATGGCCGCATGCTTGCGCTCCACCAGCAGGCCTTCATGCACCCGGGCCAGTTCGTTGGCAACGTCCAGGATGGGCACGAGGTCGGGCGCGTGCTGCTCCTGCATGCGGCCCTGCGAGTCGCGCCGCTGCACGCCGTGCTCGCCGGCGGCAGGCAGGCGCAGCGGCGCAAGGAAGCGGTCGATGGCATCGATCTGGCGGCCCGACACCACGGCCAGCGCGCCGCCGAGCTGTTCGCGCAGGTCTTCGAGCAGTGCCACCAGGGCAGAAGGAATCTCGATCGCCTCGGGAGTGGGTGCGAGCGCGACCAGCGTGCCGTCGAAGTCGAGAAAGAGGGCGGTATCTCGGCCCAACGGAGGAGGCAACTGGGAAGACATTGGCATCGGTGAAAACCATAACACGGGCCTGGCATTTCCCGTGTCGGCCAAAGTCGGACGTCTGCGGCGGGGCTTCAGCCCAGCGATGCCGCCACGGCCTCGATGCGTGCGCGATGGATCGCCTCGCCGATCTGCGGTCCCGCGGCACCGGATTGCTGCGCCGCGCTTGCCACGGCATCGGTGGGCACGCCGGCCGCCGTGGCCAGCACCCCGAGCAGCCGTTCGCGCTGCGGGTAGGGCCGGTCTTCGAAGCCGAGCCGGCCGCGGGCATCGCACTCGCACGCCAGCAGCACGTCGGCAAAGCGCGCCGGCTTGCGAAACGCATCGCAGCGCTCCAGCAGGCGCACCAGCGCCGCCGGCGCGAGCTCGCCGCTGCGGTGGATGTTGCCGTGCTCGCGTGCCACCACCTCGGCCAGTTCGCGGATCTCGACCGGCACGCGCCAGCGATCGCACACCGCGCGCAGCAGTTCGGCGCTGCGCTTCTCGTGGCCGATGTGGCGCGGCAGCAGCTCGGGCTCGGTCGTGCCCTTGCCGAGGTCGTGCATCAGGCAGGCGAAGCGCACCGGCAGCGAAGCCTGCAGCCTGGCGCTGGTGTCGATGACCATCATCAGGTGCACGCCGCTGTCCACTTCGGGATGATGGGCCTCGGGCTGCGGCACGCCCCAGAGCCGGTCGACCTCGGGCAGCAGCACCGCCAGCGCCCCGCAGGCGCGCAGCACCTCGAACATGCGCGACGGGCGGGTTTCCATGAGCCCGCGCGCCAGCTCCTGCCAGACGCGCTCGGGCACCAGCGCATCGGCTTCGCCGGCTTCGACCATCTCGCGCATCAGGGCCATGGTTTCGGGCGCGACGGAAAAATCGTCGAAGCGCGCCGCGAAGCGCGCCACCCGCAGGATGCGCACCGGGTCTTCGCGAAAGGCATCGGTGACATGGCGCAGCAGCCGTTGCTGAAGGTCGCGCCGGCCGTGGAAGGGGTCGGCGAGCTTGTCGGCGTCGGGCTCGAAGCGGCCGTCGGCATCCACGAACTCCGCCGGCAGCGCGATGGCGTTGACCGTGAGGTCGCGTCGCGCCAGGTCCTGCTCGAGCGTGACGTCGGGCGAGGCGTGCACGGTGAAGCCGCGGTAGCCCGGCGCGCTCTTGCGTTCGGTGCGGGCCAGCGCGTATTCCTCGCGGGTCTGCGGGTGCAGGAACACCGGAAAGTCGCGCCCCACGGGCAGGTAGCCGCGCGCCGCCATTTCCTCGGGCGTGGCGCCCACCACGAGCCAGTCGTGGTCCGACACCGGCCGCCCGAGCAGCCGGTCGCGTAGCGCGCCGCCGACGAGATAGGTTTTCATGGCACCAGTGTAGGGATTACTCCAGTTGGAAAAAATAGAACGACCGTTCGATAATTTCCTGGCAAATCGAATGATCGTTCGCGGATTTGCCCGAAAAGCAGCCGCTGTTGCAGTGGAGGCCACGCGCTGCAGATTTTTAAACCAAAAGGAGTAATCACGTCATGAAGAAAACAATGCTCGCGCTGACGGCAATGGGCGCGCTGGCATCCGGGAGCGCATGGGCGCAAAACGCTGGAGACTGGGTTGTCGGCGCGGGTTGGCTTCATTTCGCGCCGCAGGATTCGAGCAAGCCGCTCACGCTGACGGCACCGGTGCGCAGCGTGCTGGCCGGTTCCGGCGCGTCGATCAAGGATTCAGACACGCTGGGCCTGAGTGCCGTTTATTTTGTCGACAGCCACTGGGCTGTCGAGGGCGTGTTCGGCATTCCGCCGAAGTTCAAGCTCAACGGCACCGGCACGCTGGCGCGCGTGGGCGAACTCGGTGAAGCGCGCCAATGGAGCCCCACCATCCTCGGCAAGTATTACTTCAACGAGGGCAATGCCGCACTGCGTCCGTTCGTGGGCCTGGGAGCGACCTATGTCTGGTACAGCGACATCCAGCTGACGCCGGGGCTCCAGGGCGCGCTGGGCAGCCAGCTGCGCCAGCGGCCGCTTTCCACCTCGACCACCGCCAAGCTCGACAGCTCGTTCGCGCCCGTGCTCAACGCCGGCGTGGCCTACCAGATCGACAAGCACTGGGGCGTGTCGTTCTCGGTCTCCTACATTCCGCTCAAGACCAAGGCCAAGCTCACGACCACCACGATCACCGGCCTGCCGGTTGCCACCAGCGAGGCCCGGCTCAAGCTGAATCCGATCGTGACCTATCTTTCGGCGACCTACCGCTTCTAAAAGAGGCGCCTGGACCCGAAGAGCCTCAGCGCCCCGTGCGGTAGGGCTCTTCGAACGCCAGGAAGTCCTTCTCGGCCAGGGCATCGTCGATCCATGCCTTGACGCCGGGCAGGGCCTGCACGCGTTCGATGTAGGCGGTGATGGCCGGCGGCACCGGCAGTCCATAGGTCTTGATGCGCGTGCCCACCGGTGCAAAGTAGCTGTCGGCAATGCTGAATTCGCCGAACAGCAGGGGGCCACCATGGGCATCGAGCAGGCCGCTCCACATCTGCACGATGCGGTCGATCTCGCCTTGCAGGCCGGGATCGTCTTTCAGGAGCCGTGTGCCGACGTCGGCCAGCGATGCCTCGATGTTCATGCCGCAAATATTGCGCAGGCTGCTGAAGCCCGCGTGCATTTCGGCGCAGATGCTGCGCGCGCGGGCCCGGTCGGCCGCGGCGCGGGGCCAGAGTTGCTTCTCGGGAAAGGTCTCGGCCAGGTATTCGGCAATGGCGAGCGTGTCCCACACCACCAGGTCGCCATCGACCAGCACCGGCACCTTGGCCACCGGGTTGAGCGCGCCGATGGTGTTCTTGAACTGCGAATTGGCGTCGAACGAATCGAAGCGCACCATCACCTCTTCGAACGGGATGCCGGCCTGCTTCATGAGCACCCAGGGCCGCATGGACCAGGACGAGTAATTCTTGTTGCCGATGTAGAGCTTGCGCATGGTGCGATCCTGCGGTTGGGACGAGAGAGAAAAACCTTCGATGCTAGCGGGGCCGCACCCGCCAATTGATGCCGAAACGCGGCCGAATTGATGCGCCGCGGCGCCGCTTTCTTCTTCAGCGCGGGGGCGGCGGTGGCTGGTCTTCAGGCGAGGCGATCACGCGCGGCGCCTCGCCGGCCTGGTCCTCGGCGCGCGGCGGCCCGGCCATGCGCTCGACCAGTTCGACCAGGCGCGGCACCAGTGCGAGCACGGCCAGCGCCAGCAGCGCGCTCAAGATGGCGGTGACTTCGCGGCCGAGCCCGCAGGCCATGCCGATGGCCGCTGTCATCCACAGCCCGGCGGCGGTGGTGAGGCCCTGCACCTGGTGCTCTTTCCGGCCTTGCTTGAGGATGGTGCCGGCGCAGAGAAAGCCCACGCCCGCCACCAGGCCCTGGATCACCCGGCTCATGTCGCCCGGCACGATGCCGGTCTGCTGCGGAATCAGCACGAACAGCGCCGAGCCGATGGCCACCAGCATGTGGGTGCGCACGCCAGCCGCCTTGCCATGCTGCTCGCGCTCGAAGCCGAGCATGAATCCGAGCACCGACGCGAGCATCAGGCGAACGACGATGCGCGTGAGCTGCGCGGCATCGCCCACGTCCGAGAATTCGGCCGCGACGGTGTCGAGCACCTGGCCGCCCCAGCTCATGTCAGGGGAGATCCTTGTTGGGTTCGGGCTCCGCCGCGTCGCGCGGCCCCACGCGGCCCAGGCGCTCCTTCAGCGACTGCGGGCGTCCGCTGATCAGCGCGGCGTAGTTGGTGGTGTTGGCGAGCACCTTCTTCACATAGTCGCGCGTTTCGTTGAAGGGCACGTTCTCGGCCCAGATGGCCGCTTCCACCACCGGGCCGTTGCGCCAGCTGCGCGGCCGGCCGGGGCCGGCGTTGTAGGCGGCCGCGGCCAGCGCCATGGAGCCGTCGAAGTCGTCGAGCGCGAGCTTCAGGTAGTTGGTGCCGATGGTGATGTTGGTCTCGCGGTCGTTGATCTGCCCCGGCGTGAAGTCGGCCATGCCGATCTTGCGCGCGGTCCAGCGCGCGGTGGCGGGCATGACCTGCATCAGGCCCGAGGCGCCGACGCCCGAGCGCGCGTCCATGATGAAGCGGCTTTCCTGGCGGATCAGCCCGTAGACGTAGGCCGGGTCGAGCCCGATGTCCTGGCTCTTGCGCAGCACCGTGTCGTGGAAGGGCATGGGAAAGCGCTGCTCGACGTCGATCACGCCCTTGGTGCGCTCGCTGGTGTTGATGCAGCGGTCCCACACCTCGCGCTGGCAGGCGAAGTCGGCCGCGGCCAGCAGCGCGCGGTCGTCCATGCCGCCCTTGTCGTGCATGTTGGTGGCGTAGTTCCATTCGCGCGTGCCTTCGGAGCGCAGGCCGATGGCAATCGCGTAGAGCGCGCGGTTGAGCGCGATGTTGCTGCGCGCGGCGTTCTTCTCCTCGGGCGTGAGCGGCGCGGGGCGCGTGGGCACCACGGTGCGCTGGCCGAGTTCCTCCAGCGCCAGCATCTCGTAGAAGCCGCGCGTGCCCGCAATGCTCTGGTAGAGCTCGCGCGCCTGCGCGCGGCGCTCGTCGCCACCCGCAGCGCCGAGCGCGCGTGCCTTCCAGTAGATCCAGGTCGGCTCCAGCTGGGCGGTTTCGCTCATCGCGTTGATGGCGGGCGCCACCTCCTTCCACTGGCCGTTGCGCAGCGCGGCGCGCACGCGCCAGCCCAGCATGTCGTCGGTCAGGTCGCCGTTCTTCGTGACGTTGGCGAAGTAGCTGCCGGCCAGCGGCGAGAGCTTGCTGGCGGCCTGGCGGCCGATGGTGCCCCAGAGCCAGTTGCGCTCTTCCGCGGAAAGCATCGGGCCCCACTTGCTGTCGAGCTGGGTGGCGGCCTGCTCCGGGTCGGCCATGGCGATCTTGATGAGCGCCAGCACCACCAGTTCCTTGCGCGACTTGGCGGCCACGAAGGCGCGGCCGGTCAGAAACTTGGCCGCGCTGGCGTTGAGCTCTTCGAACAGCGGCAGCGCATCGGGCGCGGCGATGATCACGGCCCCGCGCGCGGCCTGCGGGCGGTTGGCCTCCATGGCCAGGCGCGCCTTCTTCCAGGCGTCGTTGGGCGACATCAGGCGGGCCGCAACCATGCGGTCGGCCGCGGTGAGGCAGCCGTCGTCCGCTTCCTTCTGGCCGAACCAGCTGCGGCGCACCTCGTCGGCCTGGGCCTGCGTGGCACTGCCGGAACGCAGGGCCTCGACCAGGATCGCATAGCAGCGCACCTGCGCGTCGTCGCCCATGCGGAAGCCGTCCAGCGCGGCGGAAAAGCCGTCCCAATCGCGGCGCTGGCCCAGCAGCAGCAGCCAGTCGTTGCGCAGCCGGTCTTCCTGGTAGGTGCCGGGATAGCGCGCGAAGAAGTCCTGCACCTCATTGGGCGCGGCTTCCTGCAGGCGGGCCTTGAGTTCCCAGTAGGCGGCCCAGGGTTCGAGCGCATGGCCGCGCGCCTGCGGCAGCAGCGCCGCGAGCCGGCCCTTGTCGCCGCGCTGGAAGGCCTGCTTCATCTGGACCAGCACGTCGTCGTTGCTGTTGGCCTGTGCGGCGGCGGGCTGCTGCGAAAGCAGTGCGGCGGCCCCCACAACGGCGGAAAAAACCAGCGCGGACGCTGCATTGCGCGGGCGATGGCGCATGGGTGCCAAAATGCTTGGGAACTGCATCGGGGGATTATGGACAAGTCAAAGGATGCCGACACCTCGGCGACCACGAGTTTTCTCAAGGATCAGGTGAGAAAAGCACTGATCGAGCAGCGCCTGGCCATGCCCGACCGGCTCGCCAAGGCCGACCTGCTGCAGCGCGTGATGCGCATCTGGCTGGTCGGCCGGCCCGACACCGTGATCGGCGCCTACTGGCCGATCAAGGGCGAGTTCGATCCGCTGCCCGCGCTGCACCGCTGGAAGGAGGACGGCGAACTGATCGACGAGCCGCAGCGCCGCCGCATCGGGCTGCCGGTGATGAACAAGGTGCACAAGACGCTGACCTTCCACGCCTGGTATCCGGGCTGCCAGATGGAGGAAGACGCCTACGGCATTCCCAAGCCCAAGGACACCGAGCTGATCGTGCCCACGCTGCTGTTCGTGCCCTGCGTGGGCTACAGCGCCGGTGGCTACCGGCTGGGCTACGGCGGCGGCTTCTACGACCGCACGCTGGCCGCGCTGGAGCCGCGGCCGTTCACGGTGGGGCTGGGCTTCACCAACGGCTTCCTCGAAGATTTCGAGCCCGAGGCGCACGACCTGCCGCTGGACGCCATCCTGAACGACAACGGCGTCGTCTGGCCTGCCGGCTGAGCCCGTCACGAAACGGGCGCGGCCCAGGCCAGGAACACCGCGGAACCGGCTTTGCCGGGCCGCTGGTGTTGCCCCCGGTAGGGGGTTGGCGTAGCGACACGAAGTGCGCGAAGACTGGGGGTGAGCCAAGTGACACCGCGGAACCGGCTTTGCCGGGCCGCTGGTGTTGCCCCCTCGAGGGGGGAGTCGAGCTACACGGAGTGAGCGAGGGACGGGGGTGGGCTCGTTTCAGTCGATGTTGTCCACGGTGTCCGGATCGGGCACCTCGCCGATGGTCTCGCGCGTGGTGATCGCCTGCACCTGCAGCCAGTCCCAGAAGGCCTTGATCTCGGGCCGCAGCGCATTGCGCGGCCCGGCGATGAGCCAGTAGCCCATCGGCGAATCCATGCGGTGCTGCGGCAGCACCTCCACCAGGTCGCCGTTGGCCAGGCTTTCGGCGATGAGCGAGCTGCGCGCCAGCGTCACGCCCTGGCCGGTGAGCGCCGCCTGCACCATCTGGTAGGCGTAGTTGAAGTAGAGCCAGCGCTTGGGCTGCGCGCGTTCCAGGCCGTTCACTTCGAACCAGCGCCGCCAGGTCAGCCATTCGAGGTGCGTGCGGTGCGCGTCGCCGGCCTCGATCAGCGTGAAGCCGGCGATGTCGGCGGGCGTCCTGATGGGCGGGCTGCTCTTCAGCAGCCAGGGGCTCGCCACCGGCGTGAGGGTTTCGCCGAACAGCCGCACGGCGGTGGGCGGCATCACTTCGCGCGTGCCGTAGCGCAGCGCGATGTCGACGTCCGCCACCTCCAGGTCGACCGCCACGTCGCTGGCGTCGATGCGGATGTCGATCTCGGGGTTGTCGCGCTGGAAGGCCTCGAGCCGCGGGATCAGCCACATCGACGCAAAAGACGCAAAAGTGGTGAGCGACACGCTCTTGCGCCCCGCGCTCTGGCGGATCTGGCGTACGGCCGTGTCGATGCGCGGCAGCGACTGCTGCACCGCAAGCAGCAGCTGCGCCCCGGCGCTCGTGAGCTCCACCGCACGCGTGTGGCGCAGGAACAGCGCCACGCCCACTTCTTCCTCCAGAGACTGGATCTGGCGGCTCACCGCGGACTGGGTGAGCGCCATTTCTTCGGCGGCGGCGCGGAAGTTGAGATGGCGCGCCACCGCCTCGAAGGCGCGCAGGTGCCCCGCGGAGATGGGGCGGGAGCGCAGGTGGGTTTGCGAATGCTGCATGGATGGGGGCGTGGGCGGCATCGATCGATTGATGCGGTTTCGGAATCAGTAGGCTACCTCGTTTTCATTGGACTGCCAACGCCGCGCAAACGATCATTCATTCCCGAACTGCGCCATTGCCTCTGTCTTGTCATCGCACTTCGGAGAACGCCCAAGGAGTTTTCATCATGTCCACCGCCGTCTGCACCACCGAATCGCTTGCTTCCCTGCCGTCTTCTGCCCGTACCGCTTCCGCCGTTCCGCCGGCCGTGCGCCGCGGTGCCTGGCAGATCGCGCCCGGCGAGGCGATGAGCCTGAAGGCGCGGTCGGCCAGCGTGCTGCGCGTCAAGCAGGGCCGGGTCTGGGTCACGCCGGATGCGACCGCCGCCAACGCCAGCGAAGACCTGGTGCTGGCCCCGGGCGAATCGCTGAACGTGGCCGCCGGCCAGCGCATCGTCATGGAAGCGTGGGATGGCTACGGTGCCACCTACTCGTGGGACCAGGCCTGAGCGCCGCTCGACCTTCCATGGACGCAAGGGCGGCTTCGGCCGCCTTTTTCTTTTTTCAGCCGTTGATGTCGAAGCTGGGGCGCAGGGCCAGGAAATGCCGCAGCGCGGCTTCGCCGTCCAGCGCCTGGATGCCGGCCATGAGGTCGGGGCCTTCGCTTTCGGCCAGGCCCATGCCAAAGCCGCTGTAGCGGCGTGCCGGCAGCGGCCCGCGGTGGAACACCTTGACGGCAGTGTGCCGGGGATCCCGTTCGATGCGGCGCATCAGTGTGTCCACCGTCCACTGCGGGCCTTCGAGGTGCTGGCAGAAACGCATGCCGTCGAAGACCAGAAGGCCGGTGATGCCGTACTGGGCATTGCGTGCGCGCGCCAGGGTCACGATCGAGCCGACGGTGGCCGGCGGCAGGTCCGGCGTGAGCATGCTGCAATAAAAGACTTCGTGGAGAACTTGTTCTTCTGTCATGCGGGAGGGGAGCGAAAGACAGCCGAAGTGTAGGAAGCTCGCTGGCCCTGCGAAATGTCAAAAGACACAGGCCCAAAGCCTATAGTGGCGCGTGAAATTCGAGGACCATGCACCCCCCGCGTCACCCCCTGTGGGACCCCATCCCTGCGAGCGCTGCGCGCTGCGGAAGATGGAGGCCTTCCAGGGCGTGGCGCCCGAAGAGCTCGAAGCCATCGCATCCTTCAGGGCCGGCTCCCGCCGCGTCGCCGCCGGCGCCACGATCATCGACGAGCACCGGCCGAGCGCCGAACTGTTCACGCTCTATGCTGGATGGGCCTTTCGCTACAAGACGCTGAGCGACGGCCGGCGCCAGATCCTGAGCTTTCTGCTGCCCGGCGACTTCATCGGCCTGCAGGACGAGTTTGCCGACGGCCACACGCATGGCGTGGAGGCCGCGAGCGACGCCACGCTGTGCGTGTTTCCGCGCGGCAGGCTCTGGGCGCTGTTCCATGCCCAGCCGAAGCTCGGCTACCACATCACCTGGCTGGCCGCGCGCGAGGAAAAACTGGTCGACGACAACCTGGTGAGCACGGGCCGCCGCAATGCGGCCGAGCGCGTGGCCATGCTGCTGATGCACCTGTACCGCCGGGCGCAGCGCGTGGGCATGGTGCGCGACGGCTGGGTCGAGTTTCCATTCAGCCAGCAGCACCTGGCCGATGCGCTGGGGCTGTCGCTGGTGCATACCAACAAGACGCTGCGCCGGCTGCAGAGCCTGGGGCTCTACAAGCTCGAGGCGGGGTGGCTGCGCATTCTCGAACCCCGCGCGCTCGAGACCCTGGGGGATTATTTCGAGCGGCCGATACGGCCGACACCGCTGATCTAGCTAACTAACTAACGCGCGGCCACCAGCTGCCGCAGGTCGTCCTGGTAAGCCTGCAGCCGGCGCACTGCCTGCTCCCGCTGGCCGGCGCTGGTGGTGTTGTGCAGCGCGGCCAGATTGCGGCAGCCTTCCTGCAGCAGGGCTTGCTGATGATCGCGCCAGGGGCCGGGCGGCGGATCCGCGATGCGCATCACGTAGGCATGGATGGCCGCGCGCGCTTCGGCCGCGGCGGGCTTGGCGGCATTGAAGCCGCGCAGCAGTTGCAGCGCCTCCTGCTGGCGCTGGCGGCGCTCGGCATCGGCCAGCCGCGGATCGAACACCGACTGCGCGACCTGCCGGCGCAGCAGGTCGCGCTGCTCCGGACCCAGCCGGCCATAGAAATCTTCCAGGCGGTCGAGGAAGCGGTCGTAGCGCTTTTCCTGCACATCCGCGATGCTGCGGTCGAGCCATTCCTTGCGGTAGTCGGCATTGTTCTTCGCGTATTTGCGCTCGAGCTGCTGCAGCTGCGCCTCGGTCAGGCTCAATGCCAGTTCGGTGCCCGCCGGCTCCGCGCGCTCGGCGACCGCCAGCAGCCGCTCGCGGATCTGGTCCGCCATGCGGCAGGCCTGGGTCGCGGTCACATCGCGAGGCGCCAGGGCCTGGGCTTCCTGCAGCAGGCCGGCGATCCGGGGCAGCTCGTTCTGGCGGTGCCAGCTCAGCAATTGCGCGAGCTCGTCGCGCACCCTGGGCGTTTGCGAGCCGTCGAAATCGAGGTAGGTGTCGAGCCACCAGTAGCTCACTTCGGGCAGGTTGTTGTAGGCCAGCCTGACCGTGCTGCAGGCCGCGAGCGCGGCGGCCACCAGCAGCACGCCGATAATCCGCGCCAACTTGGCGCAACGCATTCGGGTAGAAAGAAGCATGAATCAGATTCCGCAGGACAACCAGGGACCGGTCGACGTCGTCATCATGGCGGCCGGCAAGGGCACGCGCATGAAAAGCAGGCTGCCCAAAGTGTTGCATCGTTTGGCCGGGCGCGCATTGCTCGCCCACGTGACCGACACCGCCGCGCGCATCGGTGCGCGCCATGTGGTGGTGGTCACTGGCCACGGCGCGGCCGAAGTCGAGGCGGCCATGTCCGGCAGCGCCGTCGGCGCCGCGCTGCAGTTCGCGCGGCAGGAGCCGCAGCTGGGCACCGGCCATGCGGTGCAGCAGGCGATTCCGCTGTTGCCCGATGACGGCACGGTGCTGGTGCTGTCGGGCGACGTGCCGTTGATCGGCGAGGACACGTTGCGCGCGCTGATCGCCGCCAGCGCGGGCCGGCGGCTCGCGCTGCTGACCATCGAGTTCGACGATCCCGCGGGCTATGGGCGCATCGTTCGCGCCGCGGGGCAGGAGGCCGGCGAGGTCACGGCCATCGTCGAGCAGAAGGACGCCACCGAGGCGCAGCGCGAAATCCGCGAGATATACAGCGGCGTGATGGCCGTGCCCGCCGCGCTGCTCAAGGGCTGGCTCGCGCGGCTGGACAACCGCAATGCCCAGGGCGAGTACTACCTCACCGACATCGTCAAGCTGGCCGCGGCCGATGATGTGCCGGTTGTCGCGCATGTCATCGCCGACGCGCTGCAGGTGGCCGGCATCAACAGCCCCGCGCAACTGGCGGCGCTGGAGCGGGCCTGGCAACTGCGGCAGGCCGATGCGCTGATGGCGCAGGGCGTGCGACTGGCCGATCCGGCGCGCTTCGACCTGCGCGGCACGCTGGATTGCGGAGGCGACGTGGAGATCGACGTCAACTGTGTGTTCGAAGGCCGCGTGTCGCTGGGCGAGGGCGTTCGCATCGGCGCCAACTGCGTGGTTGCCAATGCGCGCATCGAGGCGGGCGCGGTGATCCACCCGTTCACGCACATCGACGGCGAGAAGGCCGGCGTGATGGTGGGCACGGGCGCGCTCGTCGGCCCGTTCGCGCGGCTGCGGCCCGGCGCGCAACTGGGCGCCGAGGTGCACATCGGCAACTTCGTCGAGGTCAAGAACTCGACGCTGGCCGCCGGCGCCAAGGCCAACCACCTGGCGTACCTGGGCGATGCGACGGTGGGCGAGCGAGTCAACTACGGCGCGGGCAGCATCACGGCCAACTACGACGGCGCCAACAAGCACCGCACCATCATCGAGGACGACGTGCACGTGGGCAGCAATTGCGTGCTGGTGGCGCCGGTCACCATCGGCGCGGGCGGCACCATCGGCGGCGGCTCGACCATCAACAAATCCACCGAGGCCGGCGCGCTGACCGTGGCGCGCGGCAAGCAGGTCAGCTTTTCCAATTGGAAGCGGCCGCAGAAAAACCCCAAGGCCTGAAAGCCGCGGGGACCGGGGCCTCTTGTTCGCTGTTGTTCGCTGTTGTTCAGGGCGCGTGCACAGGCCACCGGGTACTCCCCTCCGCGAATGTCCCCCGGCCTTCGGCCTCCTCCTTGATTTCGCTGCGGGGAGCACCCGATGCCCTGTGCACCTGGGCACGCTCGTGGTGTACCGCTGATCAACCACCGCGCTGAACAACGATCACGCTGATGGGGTGCCTTGCGCAGCGAAATAAAGGAGGAGCCCGAAGGGCGGGGGACATTCGCGGAGCAAGGTACCCCGTCGGCGGGAGCGCGCCCTGAACAGCAGCGCCCGAACAGCAGCGCCCTGAACAAAGCACAACACGTCAAGCCGGGGTCTCACCCCAACGGTACCCTGGGCTCGAACTTGGCGCGATTCAGGCTGAAGAAGGCCTTCACGTTGCGCACATTGGCGTCGGCCGTGAACAGGCGCTGCGTGAGCACGCCGTAGTCCGGCATGTCGCGCGCCGCCACCACCAGCACGAAGTCCGGTCCCGGCGACACGCGCCAGCATTGCTGCACGGCGTCGTCGGCGATCACGCGGGCTTCGAAGGCGTCGAGGGCCACGGCATCCTGCCGGTCCAGCGAGATCTCGACCACCGCCTGCAAGCCGTGGCCGAGCACCGTGGCGAGCCGATCGGGCGAGAGCAGCGCGACCTGGCGCTCGATGAGTCCCTCCTGCCGCAGGCGCTGAACGCGGCGCAGGCAGGTGGGCGGCGAGATGCCCACATCGGCGGCCAGCCGCTGGTTGGTCTGCGAAGCATCGCGCTGGAGCGCATCGAGCAGGCGGAGGTCTATTGCATCCAGGGAGATTGGTTCCATATTTGTATAAATTATGGAATAAAAATCCAATCACAGGAGAAGTTGGAAGAAAAGTTCGAAATCAACGGTATTTCGAACACATATTTTTTCAACTGCTTCCTACCATCAGGCCTCTCTCCTCCATTCAAAGGCAGCTCACCATGTGCGGCATCGTCGGCGCAGCGTCCCATCGCAACATCGTTCCGGTCCTGGTCCAGGGCCTCCAGAGGCTCGAATACCGCGGGTACGACTCCTGCGGCGTGGCGGTCCATGCGGGCGGGCTCTCGCGGGCGCGCACCACCTCGCGCGTGGCGGATCTCGTCACGCAGGTGCGCGAAGACCATGTGGAAGGCCTGACCGGCATTGCCCACACGCGCTGGGCCACGCACGGCGCACCGGCCGTGCACAACGCCCATCCGCACTTCAGCCACGGCCCCGGCGCCGATGCGCAAGGCGCGCGGCCGGGCCGCATTGCGCTGGTGCACAACGGCATCATCGAGAACCACGAACCCCTGCGCGCGGCGCTCGAAGCCAAGGGCTACGTGTTCGAGAGCCAGACCGACACCGAGGTCATCGCCCACCTCGTCGACAGCCTCTACGACGGCGACCTGTTCGAGGCCGTGAAGGCCGCGGTGCTGCAGCTGCACGGCGCCTATGCCATTGCCGTGATGTGCCGCGACGAGCCGCAGCGCGTGGTGGGCGCGCGCGCGGGCTCGCCGCTGATCCTTGGCGCGGGCAAGGAAGGCGGCGAGAACTTCCTTGCGAGCGATGCCATGGCCCTGGCCGGCGTGACCGACCAGATCGTCTACCTCGAAGAAGGCGACGTGGTCGACGTGCAGCCCGGCAAGTACTGGATCGTCGACCGCAACCACAAGCCCGTGCAGCGCCAGGTGCGCACCGTGCAGGCGCACAGCGGCGCGGCCGAACTCGGCCCGTACCGCCACTACATGCAGAAGGAGATCTTCGAGCAGCCGCGCGCCATCGGCGACACGCTCGAAGGCGTGGCCGGCATCGTGCCCGAGCTGTTCGACGGCGTGGGGCAGGACGGCGCCACCGGGGCGAGCGCGCACCGCGTGTTCAAGGACATCGACAAGATCCTCATCCTGGCCTGCGGCACCAGCTACTACAGCGGCTGCACCGCCAAGTACTGGCTCGAGGGCATCGCGAAGATCTCGACGCAGGTCGAGATCGCGAGCGAATACCGCTACCGCGATTCGGTGCCCGACCCCAAGACGCTGGTCGTCACCATCAGCCAGTCGGGCGAAACCGCCGACACGCTGGCCGCGCTCAAGCATGCGCGCTCGCTGGGCATGGAACAGACGCTCACCATCTGCAACGTGGCCACCAGCGCGATGGTGCGCGAATGCAAGCTGGCCTACATCACGCGCGCCGGGGTGGAAATTGGCGTGGCCTCGACCAAGGCCTTCACCACGCAGCTGGCCGGGCTCTTCTTGCTGACGCTCGCCATCGCGCAGACCAAGGGGCGCCTGAGCGAGGCCGATGAGGCCCGCTACCTGAAGGAGATGCGCCATCTGCCCGTCGCGCTGCAATCGGTGCTCGCGCTCGAGCCGCAGATCATCGGCTGGGCCGAGGACTTCGCGCGCAAGGACAACGCGCTTTTCCTCGGCCGCGGGCTGCACTATCCGATTGCGCTCGAAGGCGCGCTCAAGCTCAAGGAAGTGACCTACATCCACGCCGAGGCCTATGCCGCCGGCGAGCTCAAGCACGGCCCGCTCGCGCTGGTGACGAGTGAAATGCCGGTGGTGGCCGTGGCACCCAACGACACCCTGCTCGAAAAGCTCAAGAGCAACCTGCAGGAAGTGCGTGCGCGCGGCGGCGTGCTCTACGTGCTGGCCGACGGAGACACCAAGATCAAGGGCAGCGAAGGCCTGCACGTGATCCGCATGCCCGAGCACTACGGCGCACTGTCGCCGCTGCTGCATGTGGTGCCGCTGCAATTGCTGGCCTACCACACGGCTTGCGCGCGAGGGACCGATGTCGACAAGCCGCGCAATCTGGCCAAGAGCGTGACGGTGGAGTGAGGGCGGGGGCTGCGGCCGTTACTCGATTTGCAAAATAATCTAGCAATGGATTTGCAATAAACCTGGCAACCGGGCTACACCCTCAGTCCCACACAGGAAGCTCGTGCAAAGCATCATTGGGACGACCCACGATGTCGACGCCAGTGATGCCGGCTCCGCCCGGCAGGAGCTGGACGTCGCAAATGACTTCCCAGGCGTGGCTTTCGGTGCGCCGCGCAAGGCACACCTCCTCGCCGGCGGCGATGAGATCGGCGCATTCGCCGACGCTGATCCGCTGTGCCGTGCCGAGCGAAAATTCCGTCGAACCGAACTCCTTCTCCGCAACCTGGTGAATGGCGACGAGATCCATCTTGCCGTCCCTGAAGTGAACAGCGGTAATCGCATGCTGGGCCATCTTCGACCTCCATTCGTGGAAAGCCCGGACATGGCTGCGGCGGCTGCCGGCGCCAGCGGGCCCGTTTCTCGACTGTACGCCTGCAGCAGCGCGTTCGATCGATGGTTCCGCAAAGCCGACGCCGGTGAAGGGCGGCTCGCGGCGGACGCTGCACAATCCGGCCGTGCCTCGAACCTTGCCCGACCCCGCGCCCGTGCCCTACTGGCTCTACCTCCTGGAATGCGAAGGCGGCGTGTACTACGCGGGGATCGCGCTCGACGTGGAGCAGCGTTTCTTTCAGCACGTCTTCGGACTCGGCGCCAAGTTCACCCGCGCGCGTCCTCCGCTGCGCGTGCTTGCGGCCCGCGCATACCCTGACAAGGGCGCCGCGCTGCGGGCGGAAATCAGGGTCAAGGCGCTGCCTCGCGCGCGCAAGCTGGCCTTCTTCGAAGCCGGGGCCTGATGAGGCGCCGGCAAGAAAAAATACGCGATTGACCGACTGCGCTCCCGCCTGAAATTCGCTAGGCTTTGCTGGCGAGCGATCCCCATCGAGCGCGGAGACAACGCGATGAGCCAGGGCGCATCTCTTCGTCTGCATGTGCCGGAGCCCACGGGGCGGCCGGGACATGAGACCGACTTTTCGTATCTCCACCTGTCGCGTGCCGGCGAGGTGCGAAAACCACCGATCGACGCATCGCCGGCCGACACCAGCGATCTGGCCTACACGCTGGTGCGCGTGCTCGACGACGAGGGCCGCGCGGTCGGCCCATGGGCGCCCGAGGCCGACCCCGAGCTGCTGCGCCGCGGCCTGCGCGCGATGATGAAGACGCGCGCCTTCGACGCCCGCATGCTGATCGCGCAGCGGCAGAAGAAGATCTCGTTCTACATCCAGTGCCTCGGCGAGGAGGCCATCGCCACCGGCCACGCGCTGGTGCTGCAGCAGGGCGACATGTGCTTTCCCACCTACCGCCAGCAGGGCCTGCTGCTGGCGCGCGAGGACGTGACGCTGCTCGAACTGATCTGCGAGCTGATGTCCAACGAGCGCGATCCGCTCAAGGGGCGGCAGCTGCCGGTGTGCTATTCGATGAAGCGCGCCGGCTTCTTCTCGATCTCGGGCAACCTGGCCACGCAGTTCATCCAGGCAGTGGGCTGGGCCATGGCCTCGGCGATCAAGGGCGACACGCGCATCGCCTCGGGCTGGATCGGCGACGGCGCCACCGCCGAGTCGGACTTCCACACGGCGCTGACCTTCGCGCATGTGTACCGCGCGCCGGTGATCCTCAATGTGGTCAACAACCAGTGGGCGATCTCGACCTTCCAGGCCATTGCCGGCGGCGAGGCCACCACCTTCGCGGCGCGCGGCGTGGGCTGCGGCATCGCGTCGCTGCGCGTGGACGGCAACGACTTTCTCGCGGTGCTGGCGGCCTCGCGCTGGGCCGCGGAGCGCGCCCGCAGCAACCTCGGGCCGACGCTGATCGAATGGGTCACCTACCGCGCCGGCGCCCATTCGACCTCGGACGATCCCTCGCGCTACCGGCCGGCCGACGACTGGGCGCATTTTCCGCTGGGCGACCCGATCCCGCGCCTGGCGCAGCACCTGAGGGCCATCGGCGCCTGGTCGCAGCAGGAGCACGACCAGACGCAGGCCGAGCTGGAGGCGCAGGTGAACGCCGCGCTGAAGGAGGCGGAGCGCTTCGGCTCCATGGCCGACGGCCACGTCGCCGGCGCCGCGACCATGTTCGAGGACGTCTACAGGGAGATGCCCGAACACCTGAAGCGGCAGCGTGAACAGCTGTCGTCCGAGGGATGACGCCATGGCTTCGATGACCATGATCCAGGCCCTGCGCTCCGCCATGGACGTGATGCTCGAGCGCGACGACAACGTGATCATCTACGGCCAGGACGTGGGCTACTTCGGCGGCGTGTTCCGCTGCACCGAAGGCCTGCAGGCCAAGTACGGCCGCTCGCGCGTGTTCGACGCGCCGATCAACGAGGGCGGCATCGTCGGCTCGGCCATCGGCATGGGCGCCTACGGCCTGCGCCCGGTGGTGGAAGTGCAGTTTGCCGACTACGTCTATCCGGCCTACGACCAGATCGTGTCCGAGGCGGCGCGCCTGCGCTACCGCTCGGCGGGCGACTTCACCGCGCCGATCACCATCCGCATGCCTTGCGGCGGCGGCATCTACGGCGGCCAGACGCACAGCCAGAGCCCGGAGGCGCTGTTCACGCACGTCTGCGGGCTGCGCACGGTGATGCCGTCGAATCCGCGCGATGCCAAGGGCCTCTTGATCGCCTCGATCGAGAACGACGATCCGGTCATCTTTCTGGAGCCCAAGCGCCTCTACAACGGCCCCTTCGACGGCCACCACGACCGGCCGCTGGTGTCCTGGTCGGCGCATCCACTGGGCGAGGTGCCCGAGGGCTACTACACGGTGCCGCTCGAATCGGCCACTGTGTTCCGCCCCGGCGCCGACCTGACGGTGATCAGCTACGGCACCATGGTGTTCGTCTCGGAAGCGGCCGCGCGGGAGACCGGCATCGATGCCGAGATCATCGACCTGCGCAGCCTGTGGCCGCTGGACCTGGAGACGCTGGTCGCCTCGGTCAAGAAGACCGGCCGCTGCGTGATCGTGCACGAGGCCACGCGAACCAACGGCTTCGGCGCCGAGCTGACGGCGCTGGTGCAGGAGCATTGCTTTCACCACCTGGAGGCGCCGATCGAGCGCGTGGCCGGCTGGGACACGCCCTATCCGCATGCGCAGGAGTGGGCCTACTTTCCGGGCCCGGCGCGCGTCGGCGCGGCCTTGCGCCGCGTCATGGAGAACTGAATGGCAACGCATGCGATCAAGGTGCCGGACCTTGGCGAAGGCATTGCCGAGGTGGAGCTGGTCGCGTGGCGCGTGCAGCCCGGCGACACGGTGGCCGAAGACCAGGCGCTGGCCGACGTGATGACCGACAAGGCCACCGTCGAGATTCCCTCGCCGGTCGCGGGCCGGGTGCTCGCGCTCGGCGGCGAAGTGGGGCAGCAGCTCGCGGTGGGCGCGGAGCTGATCCGGATCGATGTGGGGGCGGGCGGCGAGGCGGCGGCGATGCCGGTCGCGCCCGCACGCGCACTCGTGCCTGCACCTGCATCTGCACGGGCATCGACACCGGCATCGGCATCGGCATCGGCATCGGCGAAATCAGCACCGGCCGAGCGCACCCTCCCACCGTCCGGCAAGCCGCTCGCCGCGCCCGCGGTGCGCCACCGGGCCGCGGTGCTCGGCATCGATCTGCAGCAGGTGCCGGGCAGCGCCGCGGAGGGCCGCATCCTGCACGAGGACCTCGACGCCTGGCTGCTGCGCAAGCAGGGCGCGCAGGCGCCGGGCCCGCCGCGCTACGCGGAGCGCCACGACGAAGAAGCCGTGCCCGTGACCGGCGTGCGCCGCCGCATCGCACAGCGCATGCAGGATGCGATGCGCCGCATTCCGCACTTCACTTACGTCGAGGAAGTCGACGTGACCGAGCTCGAGCTGCTGCGCGCGCGGCTCAACGAACGCTGGGGCAGCGAGCGGGCGCACCTGACGCTGCTGCCGCTGCTGGTGCGCGCCATCGTGCTGGCCGTGCCGCATTTCCCGCAGATCAATGCCCGCTTCGATGACGAGACGGGCGTGCTCACGCGCCATGGCGCGGTGCATGTCGGCATCGCGACGCAGACCGCGGTCGGCCTCATGGTGCCGGTGCTGCGCCACGCGGAAGCACGCGATCCCTGGTCCAGCGCAACCGAGATCGCGCGCCTGGCCGAGGCCGCGCGCGCGGGCAGGGCCACGCGCGACGAGCTGAGCGGCTCGACCCTCACCGTCACCAGCCTCGGCGCGCTGGGCGGCATCGCGTCCACGCCGATCATCAACGCGCCCGAAGTGGCGATCGTCGGCGTCAACCGCATCGCGCAGCGCCCGGTGATGAAGGATGGCGCGGTGGTCGCGCGCCGCATGATGAACCTGTCGTCCTCCTTCGACCACCGCGTGGTCGATGGCCAGCTGGCGGCCGAGTTCGTGCAGGCCTTGCGCGCTTCGCTCGAATGCCCGGCGCTGCTTTTTGTCGAGTAGCCGGTGCTCGCGGCGTCTCAGGTGTCTTCGTCCGGCGCGAGGCCCGGTCCCTGGTGGAACACGAGGTCTTCCACCACCACCCCGCCCACCAGGTGCTGCGACAGGATGCGGTCCATGTTCTCCGGCGTGACGTTGTAGTACCAGGTGCCATCGGGCTGCACGCACATCACCGGTCCGCCCTTGCAGGCCGCGAAGCAGCCGACACGGCTGCGCTTGACGCGCAGCGTGCCTTCATTGAGGCCCGCGGCCTTGAACTTGTCGCCCAGGCTGTCGAACAGGTCCTGCGAGGCGCCGTCGGGGCTGCAGCGCGGCCCGGTGCAGACCAGCAGGTGGCGCTTGTAGGCGCCGATCTTCGGCTTGACCACTTCGGTCATTCCTGCACCTCCTCGAGCGGCGCGGCCGCGGCGCTTTCTTCCTCGGCCGGTGCGGCAAGCACGGCCTCGATGTAGTCGACGGGCAAGCGGTGCTGCGCCGCCAGCGCGGCGGCGCTCGCGCCTTCGGCATGGTCGGCGCGCAGGTTGGCCATCCAGCCCAGCAGGCCGGTCGACAGCGAGCGGCCGGGCTTCTCGCCGCTGCGCGTGTTGCCGCCGTCGTCCAGGTCGTACTTGTTGGCATAGCCGCGCGGCGTGACCATGAGGCCGTGCTGCACGAAGGTGTGGCTGTTGCCGATGAGCACGGTCGTCAGCATGCCGATGTCGCACTCGCTCATGTGGGCGAGCGTGGTGAATTCGATGCGCTCGCGCCGGCGGTAGGCCGACTTGACCACGGCCACCGGCGTGTCCGGCCGCCGGTGCCGCAAAAAGAGCTGCTGCGCCTGCACGATCTGCTGGGTGCGCCGTCCGCTCTTCGGGTTGTAGAGGGCCACCACGAAGTCGGCCGCCGCCGCCGCGTCGAGCCGCCGCGCAATCACGGGCCAGGGCGTGAGCAGGTCGCTCAGCGAGATCGAGCAGAAGTCGTGCGTGAGCGGCGCGCCCACCAGCGCCGCGCAAGCGTTGATGGCCGACGCGCCGGGCACCACCTCGACGGCGATGTCGGAGTCCGGCGTCCAGCCGGCCTGGAACAGCACCTCGTAGGTTGGCCCGGCCATGCCGTAGATACCGGCATCGCCGCTGGAGATCAGCGCCACCTTCTTGCCCTCGCGGGCACGCTCGAGCGCATTGACCGCGCGGTCGAGCTCCTCGGTCATGCCCTTGCGGATCACTTCCTTGCCCTCGAGCAGGTCGGCCACCAGCTTGATGTAGGTGCTGTAGCCGACCACCACGTCGGCTTCGGCGATCGCGGCCAGTGCGCGCCGCGTCATGTGGTCGTGGTGGCCGGGGCCGATGCCCACGAGCGAAATCTTGCCGCTCATGGGTTCACCTCCAGCGCCGATGCCGTGCGCGCAGGGCCGAATGCACTGGCCAGCGCGGGCCGCAGCCAGCGCTCGAAAGCCAGGCCGCAGGCCACGCCGGTCGAGGCCCAAAAGCTCAACGAGATCCAGGTGGTCGCCCAGATGAAGCGGGCATCGAGTGCCCGCAGCGCGGCCTGTGCCTCGGCACCGAAGCCCGCGAAAGGATCGCCCGCGGCCTGCGGCGCGCCCACCACGAAGGGCAGCGCCAGCCAGGCCGCGGCCGCGGGCCAGCGCAAGGCGCTGCGCAGGCCCGCGAGCGAAGTGCAGGCCAGCACCGCACTGGCCGCGGCCAGCACCCACCAGCCCTGGCGCGTACCCAGCCGGGCCGCGTCCATGCCGGGGATCTCGGCCGGCAGGCCCAGCGACGGCAAGAAGTGAAAGCTCAGCCAGCCGGCCGCAGACCCCAGCAGCGCCAGCGGCAGCGAGCGCATCTTCGCGCCGCGCCAGAGGCAGACGCCCATCGCCGCCAGGACCAGCAGCGCCATGCTGAAGGCATGCAGCATGTTGGAGATCCAGCTCCAGAAGCTGCGCTCGGCGCCGTCTTCGGGCTGCCATGGCGCACCATCCGCCGCATCGCCATGGGCATGGGCCGCGTCATGGTCGTGGGCCGCGGGCGCGGCCTTCTGCGACTCGTAGCTCTCGGCTGCAAGGATGATCGGCGTGGCCTGCCAGTGCTGCACACCGGTCTGCACGCTGCCCACCAGCACGGCCACCGCCAGTGCGCACCAGATCAATCGTTGGAAGATCATGGAATGTTCCGTGCTCAGTGGCAGGGCTTGACCGTGACGTGGCGCACGTCGTGCGCGGCGTTGTGCGCGAGCGGGCTTTCGGCGAAGGCGACGCCATACAAAACGAACAGGCCCAGCGCCGCGGCGCCGGCCAGTTGCAGCAGCAGGCTGCGCGGCGTGCCGGCATGGGCGAAGCTGCCAGTGTGGGATGCGGTGTGCGTGGAGGAGGCGTTCATTGCGGGTTCCATTCGAGGGTGAGGGTTGAGATTCATCAGGACATGCGCGCGATCGAGACCGTCGCGTGGCGCCCGTCGGCGCCGCGGTGCTTGTGCTTGGGTGCGGCCAGCGCCGTCATCGGCAGGCCGCCGCCGGCCAGCAGCGCGGCCGCCTCGCTGACCGAAGGCGTGCCGGTGTGCCGGCGCACCGTCTCCGACGGATGCGGCACGGGCACCTCTGCCAATTGCGCGGCGGGATAGAAGCGCAGCGTCCAGCCATGGGCCGCGGCCAGTGCCAGCAGGCCCGGCTCGTCGGCCTTGAGGTCGATGCTGGCCGCCGCCGCCACCTGCGCCAGTTGCGCACCGATGCCGGCCAGCGCCTCGTCGACCGCCTCTTGCAGCGTGGCCTGGGGCGTGCCGCGGTCGCAGCCCAGGCCGATGGCATAGCGCACGTTGCTCATTGCGGCGGCCGGTAGACGACGAGCCGCTCGGCCAGCGTGCTCCAGCGTTCGGCGCTCACTTCGGCCTGCGTGATCCACAGCACGGCCTTGAAGCGCGCGAGGTCGACCTCGTCGAAGCGCGCGAACCGGTGGATGTTGGCGGGCAGGGGCGTAGTGCGGGTCCACCAATCGGTGCTGCCCGCTTCCTGCACCACCGCGATCGGCTCGCCGTTCACGACATGGGCCGAGACGCGCGTGATGTTGATCTTGGGCGCCTCCACCTTCCAGCCGAGTTCGCGGCCGAAGATGTCGACCGGGATGGTCTTGCCCACGTCCGACGCGGTGGTCAGCACGGGTGTGGCGCCCAGCAGCGCCGCGACCTGCTCGGCCATCGCGTTGGCGCCGCCCACGTGGCCCGAGAGCACCGGAATCACGAACTGCGCGGTATCGTCCACCACCAGCACGCCCGGGTCCTCGTCCTTGCTCTTGAGGTGCGGCGCGATCAGGCGCACCACGGCGCCGAGCGAGACGAAGAACACGACCTGGTCGAAGTCCGCGAACAGCGCCGCGATCTCGTCGCGGAAGGCGCCCGCGTAGGCGCGCACCGGGTTGGGCAGGCCGGCCATGAGCGGCGCGAACTTCTCGGCCACGCACACGCTGGCCTCGGGCAGCAGGCGGGCCAGCCCGGCGGCCTGCTGTGCGCCATGCCTGGTGATGGCAACGAGCACCACGCGGGGTGCGGCTTCATTCGTCATTCGGGGATTCCTCTTCGATTTCAGTGCTGGTCTTCTTGCGGCAGCCGCGCACCAGTTCGCCGCGTTCGCGGCCGGGGTTCTTCACCAGCAGCAGCGACAGGTAGTTGACCTTGCTGCCCTTCAGGCTGGCCACGTCGTGCACGATGCGTTCGACCGGCGAGCCGGCCTTCTCGATGAAGCGGCTGTGTTCGAGCAGGCCGCGCCGCGCCAGCAGGTCGATCAGGTCGTCGAGCAGCGGCTTGACCTTCATGAGCACCAGCGTGTCGAAGTCGTCCAGCATCTTCTCGACCGCGGCAATGCCGTAGGCCGCCGGCACGATGGCCACGGTGTCGTCCTGCTCCGAGAGCGGCAGCTGCAGCCGTGCGCAGGCCGCGTTGAAGGACGTGACGCCGGGCACCACATCG
Source organism: Variovorax paradoxus (assembly GCF_030815975.1). Taxonomy (NCBI): domain Bacteria; kingdom Pseudomonadati; phylum Pseudomonadota; class Betaproteobacteria; order Burkholderiales; family Comamonadaceae; genus Variovorax; species Variovorax paradoxus. The sequence goes on along the minus strand of NZ_JAUSXL010000002.1, from coordinate 946,599 downwards.
ATGCGCGCGGCCGGGTCGAGCTCGCGCAGCACGCGCGCCAGGTAGCAGAAGCTTGCGTAGGTGGAGGCATCGCCCTCGACCAGGAACAGCACGTCCTGCCCGGTCGCCAGCAGTGCCTGCACGGTCTCGGCGGCCTTGAGCCAGTGGCGCGCGAGCTTCTCGGCGTCGTGCGTCATCGGGAACAGCAGTGCCTGGTGCTGCGCGGGCGCAGAAAGCCCGGCGCGCAGCGCGATGTCCAGCGCGTAGCTTTCCTTGCGCAGGCTGCGCACCGGGTAGGTCCAGATCGCATCGGCGCGCGTTAGCAAGGACCACGCGCGGCGCGTGATCAGGTCCGGATCGCCGGGGCCGAGCGATACGCCGTGGAGCATGCCGGGTGCCGTCATGCCGCACCGCCCGTCTGCGCGCGGACCTCATTCCCTTGCGCGCAGACCTCACTCCTTTGTGCGCAGACCAGCCACACCGGGTTCTCCGCCGCGAGCCGGTGCATGTGCAGGATCGGCTTGCTGCGCGAGGCCTGCAGCTGCAGCACGTCCCAGGCCGCACCTTGCGCCTTGAGCGCCTCGACCGCGCCTGCGAGGTTCTCGATGGTGACGAAGTTCATCACCAGCCAGCCGCCCGGCCGCAGCCGCCGCAGCACCAGCGCAATGAGCTCGGCCAGCTCGCCGCCGGAGCCGCCGATGAACACCGCATCCGGGTCGGCCCACGCCGCCAGGCCCTCGGGTGCCTTGCCGTGCACCAGGCTGTGGTTGCTGATGCCCATGGCCTGCCGGTTGCGCGCGACGATGGCGCTGTCGTCCGCGTTCTTCTCGATCGCGTAGACATGGCCGCGCCAGCACAGCCGCGCAGCCTCCAGCCCGACCGAGCCGGAGCCCGCGCCGATGTCCCACACCACGCTGTCGGCGCGCAACTGCATGCGCGCGAGCGAGACCGCGCGCACCTCGTTCTTGGTGATCAGGCCCTTCTCGGGATGGCGCTGCTCGAAGCTGGCGTCCGGCAGGCCGAACAGCACCTGCGGCGCGCGCAGCCGGGTGCGCCAGAGCAGCACCACGTTCGGGTCGGCAAAACGCATCTGCGCCGCGGCCGTGATGCGCATGCCGCTGACCACGCGCTCCTCGGGCTGGCAGAGGCGCTCCGCGACGGCCATTTCGAAGTCGTCGGCCAGGCTTTCGGCCACCAGCATGCGCGCGATGCGGTCGGGCGTGTTGTCGGGGCTGGTGAGCACGGCCAGGCGGTCGTGCTGGCGGATGTCGCGCAGCAGTGCATAGAGGCCGTGCGCGGGCGGCGAACCCGGCAGCCAGTCGCCCGCGTCCTTGGCGTGCACGGAGGCGAACTTCATCTCCTGCCATGGCAGGCCGAGCCGCGCGCAGGCCAGCTGCAGCGTCGACACGTTGGGAATGACCTCGATCGCCTCCAGGCACAGCCGCGCGGCCAAGAAGGCCGCGATGCCATGGCACAGCGGGTCGCCGGTGGCCAGCACGACCACGCGCCGATCCTCGGCCTGCGCGGCGCGGATCCATTCGGGCACCTGCGACAGTGCGCCGGTGAGGTCGCGCTGCACCGCGCCGGGCGCGATGTGCGATGCGAACAGGGCCAGCGTGCGTGCGGCGCCGATCACCAGTTGCGCCTGCTGCAGATGGGCCATCGCGCCGCGCCCGAGGCTCGCATCGCCGTCGTCCAGCACGCCGAGGATGCGGCATTTGTTGGTCATGTTGTTGTCGGTGTTCACGGGGCCTCCGCGATTTTTCGGCCTTCGAAGTCGCAGACCAGCACTTTCAGTTCGAATTGGTCGGGGTAGCGCGTGCGCAGCGTCTGGATGACGCGCTGCGCCAGCGCGGTGTGAAACGCGGTGCCGAGCCCGAGCGCGTCCATGCGCTCGCCGGCATAGCGCGCGGTCTCGTTGCCGCGGATGGCGTCGCACACGTCGGTCGGCGCGCCGAGTCCGGCCGCCAGCTCGGCCAGCAGGCCGGTGTCGACCTCGGCCCGGCCGGCGTGGGTGATGGTCTCGCCTTGCGCGATCTTGGTGAGCTTGCCGACCATGCCGCCGATCACCACCTTCCTGAGCCCGGCCTTGACCGCGGCACCCATCGCATAGCGCAGGAAGTCGCCCATCTGCACGAAGGCCGGCTCGGGAAGTTCCGGCATTTCGGCCATCACGAATTTCTCGGTGCGCCCGCCGGTGGTGAGCACGACCACGCCGTGCCCCAGCGTGCCCGCCACCTGCACGCCCTGCACCACGCTCGCGCGGTAGGCGGCGGTGGAGTACGGCTTGACGATGCCGGTCGTTCCCAGGATCGAAATGCCGCCGAGGATGCCCAGGCGCGCGTTGAGCGTCTTTTTGGCCATCTCTTCGCCCCGCGGCACCGAGATGGCAACTTCGAGGCCGACCTCGTCGAGCAGCGCCGCGCCCACCGCGCGCACGTTCGCCTCGATGTTGCGGCGCGGCACCGGGTTGATGGCGGGCCCGCCCACCGCGAGCCCGAGGCCCGGCATCGTGACGGTGCCCACGCCGGTGCCGCCGGCCAGCACCACCTGCCCCGCCCGTTCGGGCAGCAGGCGCACGTCGGCCGTGAGATGGGCCTTGTCGGTGCAGTCGGGGTCGTCGCCGGCGTCCTTGATGACCATCGCATGCGCGCTCGCGCCGTCGACCCGGCCGTCGTGCACCGCGAAGCGCACCAAGTCGCCATTGGGCAGGAGGCATTCGACCTCGCCGGGCACCTGGCCCGTGACCAGGCCGATCACCGCCGCGCGCGCCGCCGCGGCTGAACACGCGCCGGTCGTGAAACCGGTGCGGGTGCCGCGGGGTGCGCCCTTGTCCATCATGCAATGCGTTCGCGCGCCTCGGCCAGGCCCAGCAGCGCGTGGATCGCGGCCACCACCAGCGTGGAGCCGCCCTTGCGCCCGCGGATCACGATCCAGGGCACATCGTTTTCGAGCGCCATCAGGTCCTTCGACTCGGCCGCTGACACGAAGCCCACTGGCATGCCCACCACCAGCGCGGGACGCGCACCCTCCTCGTGGATCAGCCGCACGATCTCGATCAGCGCGGTGGGCGCATTGCCGATGCCGACGATCGTGCCGTCGACCAGCCCCAGGCGATGCGCCTTGCGCATGGCCTGCACCGCGCGCGTGGTGCCTTCGGCCATCGCCTGCGAGATCACGTCCGGGTCGCTGATGAACTGGTGCGTGCCCATGCCGAAATGAGCCAGGCGCGGGGCCGAGAGGCCCACGCAGATCATCTCGACATCGGCCAGCACGCGGCTGGCGCGCGAGCGGATGGCGGCGATGGCGGCGTCGACCGCGTCCGGGTGGAAGTCGGTCAGGCCGTTGAAGTCGAAGTCGGCGTTTGCATGGATCATGCGGCGCACCACGGGCCACTGGTCGGCCGTGTAGGCATGCGAAGCCACTTCGCGGTCGATCACCGCGAAGGAATCGTGCTCGATGGCGCGGCCCGCCGCGGTGAGCTGCTCGGTGACGACGTTGGCCGCCGTGGAGGGCGCCGGCTTCATCGCAGCACCGGTGCCGGATCGTCGTGCGCATGGGCGTGGCCATGTGCATGATCGTGATCGTGATCGTGATCGTGATCGTGATCGTGGCCATGTTCGTGGCCATGCGGCACCGCATCGCCATGGTGATGGCCGCCCAGCCCGTGGTCCACCGCAAAGTCGCGGAACTTGCAGCCGTCGCAGGGCATGAGCGCGGCCGGCGCGCCGCGCCGCAGGTCGTCCACGCGCTGTTCGAGCAGCGCGAAGATCTCGGGCTCGAAGCCGAAGTAGCGCGTGGAAACAAAACGGATCGTCGGGTACTGCGCCTTCAGGTGCTCGACCTGGCGCGCGATCCGTTCGACCAGCGTGCCGTTGAACAGGTAGTACGGCAGCACCACCACCTGCTTCATGCCCAGCAGGCTCTGGCGCTGCACGGCCCGCTCCAGGCGCGGGTAGGTGATGCCCGTGAAGGCAAGATCCACCAATTCGTGGTCGGTCTCTTCCATCAGCCAGCGCGCCATCTTGGCCATGTCGCCGTTGGCCTGGCGGTCCGACGAACCCCGGCCCAGGATCACCACGCCGGTGGTGGTCGGGTCGGGCATGTCGAGCGCCTGCATCGCATCCTTGAGGCGGCGCTGCAGGACCGCGAGGATCGGGTCGCAGGCCGTGAGGTGCGGCGCATAGAGGAACTGCACCATCGGGTACTTGAGCCGGGCGCCGTCGATGGCCTGCGGGACGTCCATCTTCACATGGCCCGCGGCATTGAGGATGAGCGGCACCACGATCACGCGCCGCGCGCTCTCTGCGGCGCGGCGCAGGCCCTCGCTCATCGTGATCTCTGAGAACTCGATGAAGCAGACCTCGATGCGCCAGCCCGGTTGCCGCTCGCGCCATTGCGCGGCGAAGGCCTCGATCTCGTCGTTGCCGGATTTTTCGCGCGAGCCGTGGCCCACCAGGAGAATGGTTTCGGAGTTCATGGAAGTTCCTGGCGCAGGGTTTCGACGGGAACGCTCGCGCGCCGGAAGCGATGCGTGAAGCTCGCGTCGTAGAGCTTGGATTTGGCGAGCGTGGTCCACTGCCGCGCACCCAGCGTGGGGCTGGCGATGATCATCGATTGGGTCGCGATGCGGGCCTCGCGGCACAGCGCCTGGATGGTCGCGACCGTGCCGCGCACGATCTTCTCTTCGCCGGGCCAGCTCGCCTTGTGAACCACCACCACGGGCGCATCGGGCGACCAGCCGGCAGCCGCGAGCGCGGCCGTGAGCTTGCCCATCAGCGTGATGCTCAGGAAGATGCACAGCGTGCTGTGATGCGCGGCCAGCGCCTCGAGCGACTCGCCCTCCGGCATGGGCGTGCGGCCTTCGACGCGCGTGAAGATCACCGTCTGCGTGACCTCGGGGAGCGTGAGGCTTTCCACCGCCGCGGCCGCCGATGCCATGGCCGAAGACACGCCCGGCACCACGCCGATCGGCACGCCCGCCGCATCCAGCGGCTGCACCAGCTCGATCAGCGCGCCGTAAAGGCCCGGGTCGCCGGTCTGCAGGCGCACCACCGTCTCGCAGCGCGCGGCCTGCGCGATCAGCCAGGCCGACATCTGCTCGAGCGTCATGTCCTTGCTGTCGGCAACGGCGCAGTCCGGCGGCGCCCAGCGCATCGCGGTTTCGCTCACGAGCGAGCCCGCGAACAGGATCGCCCCGGCGCGCTCGACGAGGCCGCGGCCCTTGACGGTGATGAGATCAGGGTCGCCCGGACCCGCACCGACGAACCACACGGTTCCTGGTGCCGGCGCGCCGCGTGGCGCACTGCCTGGAGCGATGGCTCGCTCGTTCATGATGATGATTCCTCCGCGCCCGCCGCGCGATAGATGGTCGGTAGGACCGGGCGGAGGGAAGAAATCGGAGGGGCGCCAGTAGATGCGGTTCCGGCGGATGCACACCTGCATCGAGCCGGACGCCATGCGCCGCCCGCCGATCCTCGCCCACCGCAAGGTCATGCGCTGGTCGTCAGGCCGGTCTCCGGGCTCACGAGCGGAGGGCCATCGGCTCTCCAGCAAAGACCACCTTCCCATGCCGTTCGCGGCACAGTGGCGCGGGACCGAATCCCGGGGTCTTGCTTTTTGACTCGTTTACCGTTGCGGGGGCAGCGTCGGCATTGCGCGGTGTTCTCTCCACCGCCGCGCACCGACTTCCCGTTTCACCCTGGCCACCCCGCCGTTTACACGGGGCGCCAGGACACCTGACAACGCGCGCAAAGTGTATCAGCCGCTTGCGCCGGGCAGCGGGCGATCACCTGTCCAGGCCGAGCGACCCGCGCAGTTCCTTCCGGGCCGCGGCGAAATCGCCCCGGTACGCCGGGTTGCCCTGGATCAGCACGGCGATCATCGTCGCCAGGCGCCGGCCGGCCTCGATGTCGCTCGGGTAGTGAACGCCGCCGAGCACGCGGTTGTCGCCGAACTCGCTGGCGCGCGCGAAGATCTGCGCGCGCTTTTCGGGAACCATCTCGGCCAGCACGATGCCCGACAGATAGGCGAAGGCCGAGTGGCCGCTCGGATAGGAGCCGCTCGACGAATACCGCGCCACCGGCTCGATGCGCTTGTCGAACAGCGGCGGGCGCATGCGCTGCCACTTTTCCTTTCCCTGCTTGTTGAGGATGCTCTCGGTCCTGTACAGGGTCTCGAACAGCCTGGCGGTGCGCGGCAGGTCTTCCTTCCTGAACCCGTCGCCCATCACGTCGGAAAAGCGGAAGACGCTCTGCTCCAGGTCGGCAATGGAGCGCTCGGCCTGCGCGGGCGTGCGCTGCCGCTGCAGCACGAGCATCTGCTCGACCTCGCGCCGCGTGGCCGCCTCGTCGGGCGGCGGTGCCAGGAAGCGCGTGGTGTCGATCTGCGCTGGATCGAGGTAGGTGGTGTCCCCGGCCGCCGAGGCGATGGTTGTTTCGTCGGCCCGCGGCACCGCGGTCGGCAGCGGCGGCTGCGTCGTGCAGGCGGTGAACAAAAAGGCGGCAAGGGACAGCCAGCAGAGCTTGCGGGGGATGCGCATCGAGAGTCTCCGTTCGTTGGGGCGCCAAGGTAGCAGAGCGGGTGGCCTCGTTCTAATCACCTCTGCTGGTGGCTGCTCCCAGGTCCCTGCTGGTAGATCAGCGGGCCGGACGCAGCCGCAGGCCAACCAGGAGTTCGTTGTAAGACGCGGTAGCGGCGGCGTTTCCAGGCAGGTAGCGGTGAATCAGGGCACGCTGGTGCGAACGGTAGGAGTCGGCCTGTTCGTCGTGTGTCTCCAATGCCTCCAGCACGCGGGCGCCGCCGCCCCTCACATCGTTGCCTTCGTAGTAGTAGCCGAGATCCGGGCACAGGTGCGCGTTGTGCACCAGCGGATAACCCTGCCAGCAGGTCTCCAGATAAAAGTAGTTGAGCGGGTTTTCCCACTGGTGCGAGATCACGATGTCCGTGTTCTGTGCCAGAAAGACCGGCGTTTCATGCCGTCCCAGGAACACGGCCTTGTGCTGGCGCACGATGTCGAGCTGGTTCATCAGCGTGATGAACTCCGTATTCTGCGTGGCCAGCCGCTCGGTGTTCGTCACTTGCAGCAGCGCGACAGCCTCCGGGCGGGCGCGGTAGGCGAGTTCCGCGATCAGTATCGGATAGAGGCAGAACTTCACCACGTTGATGTTCGGCTCCATCACTGTGAGCCGGCGCGCCCCGCCGCGCGGCCGGTAGATGCCCGCCTCAGGTAGCGTTCGCGTGCGCTCATCGAGGAAAACGGGGCTCCAGACGAAAGGCACCGGCCGGGCATCGCTGCGACGCAATACCTCGAAATAGGGCTGGCTGATGTTGGCCACCTGCGGAACCATCCAGATGTCGTCGTAGCGCTGGTTGACAAACAGGTTCTGGCCCCACAGCGGCTTGTTGAAGAGCATCGACTCCATCGCGTGCACGTACTCGAAGCCGCAGCAGTACGAGACCAGTCTCGCTCCGCGTTGCTTGAGGTAGTCGGTCTGGTCCGGATCGATCTGGCCGCCCAGTTCAATCAGCACGTCCACCGAATCCTTGGCGTCGTCGAACGTCCGCGTGGGCCAGCGTCGCTGGTCCCAGGGCAGGGCGGATGTGATTGGCACGGCTGTCGTGTTGACCAGCACCACCGAGTCCACCGACGGGCAGTGCTTCAGCGCTTCGGCCAGAAACACCGCGTTCTGCTTGATCCCGTTGTTCCAAAGAGTTTCAGCCTGGTGGTGCAGGCCGATGGTGATGCCGATGCGCATGTAGTTTTCCGGACGGTCGAGAAGATTTGTGAATTAGTGCACATCCCACCATGAGCAAGGGGAAGGGGCTGTTGTCGATTCCGGATTGCAACGACGCGCTTGCACTGCTTGTCATTACTGCTGCGCTGTCAGGCATCGGTCGTCTTTGAACACCTCAAGCATCTGAATACTATCGTTACAAGATTCATACCTATGCAGGAAGAGGGGGTTGGCAAAGCCGGCCAATGAGCTCTTGGAAAACCCGCTTCGTCGTGTAGTCGCGTCGCGATAAGGGTAGTTCATGTGACCGCGCGCGCAACCGTTCTTCTTCGGTGCGATTCGCGCCACTTCCTTCGTTCATTCATTCATATCAATCCGCGAGGCCTCATCGCAGCGTTTGTCCAACGCGGGCGTAAGGCTTCTGGTCTTCCGCGTCTTCAAAAAGCGATCTCTTAAGTCCTCTTTTCATGAACAAGTCATATCGGTCAATCTGGAATGAATCGCTCGGCGCGTGGGTGGCGGCGTCTGAGCTGACAAAGACGAGAAGAAAAGGCGGCAAGTCAGGAGGGACTGCCACATCGGTTTTCCGCTTGGGAATGGTCGGCGTGTCCATCGCTCTGCTGTTCGGATTGGGGGTGCCATTTCCGGTTCGTGCGGGCAACGCGGGGTACTTCAACGACGGGACCGACAGTGGATGCCAAGCCATCTCGGACCCGGGCGGTACCAGCGCAATCGTATCGTCGAACTGTCTGACGACCGACAAAGCCACCCAGATCAATCGCGTGCTGTTCTATGGTTCTTCGGGCAGTGCCGGTGCAACGTCGCTCTCGCTGGGAGGCGAGCTCTTCGTCAATACCAGCGCGCAAATCAACAATCTGAGTGTCAACAACACCAAGATCACCAATGTCGCCCCCGGCACGATCAGTGCCACGAGCACCGATGCCATCAACGGCTCTCAGCTCTACTCGCTTTCGACCTCGAGCTCCACGGGCCTGAGCACTGCGACCAGCAGCATTTCCAGCCTGTCCACCTCGGCTTCGACGAGCGTCAGCAGTTTGTCCACGGGTGTGAGCTCGTTGTCGACTTCGGCGTCGACTGGTATCAGCTCGCTGTCCACGGGCGTGAGCAGCCTAAGTACGTCGACCTCGACGGGCATCAGCAGCTTGTCCACCGGTGTGAGTTCGTTGTCGACTTCGACGTCGACGGGTATCAGCTCGCTGTCCACTGGCGTGAGCAGCCTGAGTACGTCGACTTCGACGGGCATCGGCAGCTTGTCCACGGGTGTGGGTTCGCTGTCGACTTCGACGTCGACGGGTATCAACTCGCTGTCCACAGGTGTGAGCAGTTTGAGCACGTCGACTTCGACGGGGATCAGCAGCTTGTCCAGCGGTGTGAACTCGCTGTCCACCGGCATCGATAGCCTGAGCACGTCGACTTCCTCCGGCATCGGCAGCCTGTCCACTGGCGTGAGTTCGCTGTCGACTTCGACGTCGACGGGCATCAACTCGCTGTCCACAGGCGTGAGCAGCCTGAGCACGTCGGCTTCGACGGGCATTGGTAGCCTGTCCACGGGGGTGAGTTCGCTGTCAACTTCGACGTCGACCGGCATCAACTCGCTGTCCACAGGCGTGAGCAGCTTGAGCACGTCGACCTCGACTGGCATCGGCAGCTTGTCCACGGGCGTGAGTTCGCTGTCTACCGGCATCGATAGCCTGAGCACGTCGGCTTCGACCGGCATCAGCAGCTTGTCCAGCGGTGTGAGTTCGCTGTCGACTTCGACGTCGACGGGTATCAACTCGCTGTCCACAGGCGTGAGCAGCCTGAGTACGTCGACTTCGACGGGCATCGGCAGCTTGTCCACGGGTGTGAGCTCGCTGTCCACCGGCATCGATAGCCTGAGCACGTCGACCTCGACTGGCATCAGCAGCTTGTCCAGCGGCGTAAGTTCGCTGTCGACTTCGACGTCGACCGGCATCAACTCGCTATCCACGGGCGTGAGCAGCCTGAGCACATCGACCTCCACCGGCATCAGCAGCCTGTCTAGCGGTGTGAGTTCGCTGTCGACTTCGACCTCGACTGGTATTAACTCGCTGTCCACGGGCGTGAGCAGCCTGAGCACGTCGACCTCGACGGGCATCAGCAGCCTGTCCACCGGTGTGAGTTCGTTGTCGACTTCGACGTCGACCGGCATCAACTCGCTGTCCACAGGCGTGAGCAGCCTGAGCACTTCGACCTCCACCGGCATCAGCAGCTTGTCCACGGGCGTGAGCTCGCTGTCCACCGGCATGGATAGCCTGAGCACATCGACCTCGACCGGCATCGGCAGCCTGTCCACTGGCGTGAGTTCGCTGTCGACTTCGACGTCGACTGGTATTAACTCGCTGTCCACGGGCGTGAGCAGCCTGAGTACGTCGACCTCGACGGGCATCAGCAGCTTGTCCAGCGGCGTGAGTTCGCTGTCCACGGGCGTGAGCTCGCTGTCCACCGGCATCGATAGCCTGAGCACGTCGACCTCCACCGGCATCGGCAGCCTGTCCTCGGGTGTGAGTTCGTTGTCGACCGGCATCAGCAGCTTGTCCAGCGGCGTGAGTTCGCTGTCGACTTCGACCTCGACGGGTATCAGCAGCTTGAGCACGTCGACCTCCACCGGCATCAGCAGCCTGTCCACCGGTGTGAGTTCGTTGTCCACGGGCGTGAGTTCGCTGTCGACTTCGACGTCGACTGGTATCAGCAGCCTGAGCACGTCGACCTCGACTGGCATCGGCAGCTTGTCCACCGGCGTGAGTTCGTTGTCCACGGGCATCGATAGCCTGAGCACGTCGGCTTCGACAGGCATCAGCAGTCTGTCCACCGGTGTGAGTTCGTTGTCGACTTCCACGTCGACTGGTATCAGCAGCCTGAGCACGTCCACCTCGACGGGTATCAGCAGCTTGTCCACCGGTGTGGGTTCGCTGTCAACTTCGACGTCGACCGGCATCAGCTCGCTGTCCACCGGCGTGAGCAGCCTGAGTATGTCGACTTCGACGGGCATCGGCAGCTTGTCCACGGGTGTGAGTTCGCTGTCGACTTCGACGTCGACCGGCATCAACTCGCTATCCACGGGCGTGAGCAGCCTGAGCACATCGACTTCCACCGGCATCAGCAGCTTGTCCACTGGTGTGAGCTCGTTGTCCACCGGCATCGATAGCCTGAGCACATCGACCTCGACGGGCATCGGCAGCTTATCCACTGGCGTGAGTTCGCTGTCGACTTCGACGTCGACCGGCATCAACTCGCTGTCCACTGGCGTGAGCAGCCTGAGCACGTCGACTTCGACGGGCATCGGCAGCTTATCCACGGGTGTGAGTTCGTTGTCCACCGGCATTGATAGCCTGAGTACGTCGACCTCGACGGGCATCAGCAGCCTGTCCACGGGTGTGAGTTCGTTGTCGACTTCGACGTCGACTGGTATCAGCAGCCTGAGCACGTCGACCTCGACGGGCATCGGCAGCTTGTCCACCGGTGTGAGCTCGCTGTCCACCGGCATCGACAGCCTGAGCACGTCGACCTCGACCGGCATCAGCAGCCTGTCCACTGGCGTGAGTTCGCTGTCGACTTCGACGTCGACCGGCATCAACTCGCTGTCCACGGGTGTGAGCAGTCTGAGCACGTCGGCTTCGACGGGCATCGGCAGCTTGTCCACGTCGACCTCATCGGGCCTGAGCACCGCGACCAGCGGCATCAGCAGCTTATCGACGGGCTTGAGCACGACCGACAGCAACGTTGCCAGCTTGTCCACGTCGACCTCGTCGGGCCTGAGCACCGCGACCAGTAGTATCAGCAGCCTGTCGACCGGTCTTAGCACGACAGACAGCAACGTTGCCAGCTTGTCCACTTCGACGTCAACGGGCTTGAGCACCGCGACCAGCGGTATCAGCAGTCTGTCCACCGGTCTAAGCACGACCGACAGCAATGTGGCCAGCTTGTCGACCTCGACCTCCACGGGTCTGAGCACGGCCACGAGCGGCATTGACAGCTTGTCGACCTCTACCTCGTCTGGCTTGAGCACTGCGACGAGTGGTATCAGTAGCCTGTCCACCGGTCTGAGCACCGCGACGAGCGGCATCAGCAGTTTGTCGACGGGTCTGAGCACGACGGACAGTAACGTGGCCAGCTTGTCCACTTCGACGTCAACGGGCCTGAGCACCGCGACCAGCGGTATCAGCAGCCTGTCGACGGGCCTGAGCACGACGGACAGTAACGTTGCCAGCTTGTCTACCTCGACCTCCACGGGTCTGAGCACGGCCACGAGCAGCATCGACAGCTTGTCGACCTCCACCTCGTCTGGCTTGAGCACCGCCACCAGCGGCATCAGTAGTCTGTCGACAGGACTGAGCACGACGGACAGCAACGCGGCCAGCTTATCCACCTCAACCTCTACGGGTCTGAGCACGGCCACGAGCAGCATTGACAGCTTGTCCACGTCGACCTCGTCTGGCTTGAGCACTGCGACCAGCGGTATCAGCAGCCTGTCCACCGGTCTGAGCACAACGGACAGCAACCTGGCCAGCTTGTCTACCTCGACCTCCATGGGTCTGAGCACGGCCACCAGCAGCATCGATAGCTTGTCGACCTCTACCTCGTCTGGCTTGAGCACTGCGACCAGCGGTATCAGCAGCCTGTCCACCGGACTGAGCACTACAGACAGCAATGTGGCCAGCTTGTCAACCTCGACCTCCACAGGTCTGAGCACTGCGACGAGCAGCATCGACAGCCTGTCCACGTCGACCTCGTCGGGCCTGAGCACTGCGACGAGTGGCATCAGCAGTTTGTCGACGAGCCTGAGCACGACCGACAGTAACGTGGCCAGCCTGTCGACCTCGACGTCTACCGGCCTGAGCACTGCGACGAGCAACATCGACAGCTTGTCGACTTCCACCTCGTCTGGCTTAAGCACTGCGACCAGTGGCATCAGCAGCCTGTCGACGGGCCTGAGCACGACGGACAGCAACGTTGCCAGCTTGTCCACTTCGACGTCAACGGGCCTGAGCACCGCGACCAGCGGTATCAGCAGTCTGTCGACGTCGACTTCGACCGGCATTAACAGCCTGTCGACGGGTCTGAGCACGACCGACAGTAACGTTGCCAGCCTGTCGACCTCGACGTCCACCGGCCTGAGCACCGCCACGAGCAGCATCGACAGCTTGTCCACGTCAACCTCGTCGGGTCTGAGCACTGCGACGAGCAGCATCGACAGCCTGTCCACCTCAACCTCATCGGGACTCAGCACTGCGACCAGCGGTATAAGCAGCCTGTCCACAGGCCTGAGCACGACAGACAGCAATGTGGCCAGCTTGTCCACGTCGACCTCGTCGGGCCTGAGCACTGCGACGAGTGGTATCAGCAGCCTGTCCACCGGCCTGAGCACGACCGACGGCAACGTCGCCAGTTTGTCTACTTCGACGTCTACGGGCTTGAGCACTGCGACCAGTGGCATCAGCAGTCTGTCGACGAGCCTGAGCACGACCGACAGCAACGTGGCCAGTTTGTCCACGTCGACCTCGTCGGGCCTGAGCACCGCGACCAGCGGCATCAACAGCCTTTCGACGGGGCTGAGCACGACAGACAGCAACGTCTCCAGCTTGTCCACTTCGACTTCAACGGGCCTGAGCACCGCGACCAGTGGTATCAGCAGTCTGTCGACGGGCCTGAGCACGACGGACAGCAACGTGGCCAGCTTGTCGACCTCGACCTCTACGGGTCTGAGCACAGCCACGAGCAGCATTGACAGCCTGTCCACGTCGACCTCGTCGGGCCTGAGCACTGCGACGAGCAGCATCGACAGCTTGTCCACGTCGACCTCGTCTGGCTTGAGCACCGCGACCAGCGGTATCAGCAGCTTGTCCACCGGTCTGAGCACGACAGACAGCAACGTAGCGAGCTTGTCGACCTCGACCTCCACAGGCCTGAGCACCGCCACCAGCAGCATCGACAGCTTGTCCACATCGACCTCGTCTGGCTTGAGCACTGCGACCAGTGGTGTCAGCAGCCTGTCCACCGGCCTGAGCACTGCGACCAGCAGCATCGGCAGTTTGTCGACATCTGCTTCGACCGGCATTAGCAGCGTTTCGACCAGCCTGAGCACGACCGACAGCAATCTCGCCATCTTGTCCGCATCAACGTCTACGGGCCTGAGCACCGCGACCAGCGGCATCAGCAGTCTGTCGACGTCCGCTTCGACTGGCATCAGCAGCCTGTCAACGGGCCTGAGCACCGCCACCAGCAACATCGACAGCCTGTCCACCGGTCTAAGCACGACAGACAGCAACGTGGCCAGCTTGTCTACCTCGACCTCGTCTGGCTTGAGCACCGCCACCAGCGGCATCAGCAGCCTGTCCACCGTTCTGAGCACGGCGGACAGCAATGTGGCCAGCTTGTCGACCTCGACCTCTACGGGACTGAGCACAGCCACCAGCAGCATCGGAAGTTTGTCGACATCGGCTTCGACCGGCATTAGCAGCCTTTCGGCGGGGCTGAGCACGACAGACAGCAATGTGGCCAGTTTGTCCACTTCGACCTCGTCGGGCCTGAGCACCGCGACCAGCAGCATCGGCAGTCTGTCGACGTCGGCTTCGACCGGCATCAGCAGCCTGTCCACCGGTCTAAGCACGACCGACAGTAATCTGGCCAACCTGTCGACCTCGACGTCTACTGGCCTGAGCACCGCCACCAGCAGCATCGACAGCTTGTCCACATCGACCTTGTCGGGCCTGAGCACCGCGACCAGCGGCATCAGCAGCCTGTCGACGAGCCTGAGCACCACCGACAGCAACGTGGCCAGCTTGTCGACCTCGACCTCTACGGGTCTGAGCACGGCCACGAGCAGCATCGGCAGCCTGTCCACGTCGACCTCGTCTGGCTTGAGCACCGCGACCAGTGGTATCAGCAGTCTGTCCACGAGCTTGAGCACGACCGACAGCAACGTGGCCAGCCTGTCGACCTCGACGTCCACCGGTCTGAGCACCGCGACCAGCAGCATCAGCAGTCTGTCGACGTCCGCTTCGACCGGCATCAGCAGCCTGTCGACGGGCCTGAGCACAACAGACAGCAACGTGGCCAGCTTGTCGACTTCGACCTCAACGGGCCTGAGCACCGCGACGAGCGGTATCAGCAGTCTGTCGACGTCCACTTCGACCGGCATCGGCAGCCTGTCGACCGGCCTGAGCACGACGAATGTCAACGTCAGCAACCTGAGCACGACCGTCAACACCATCAACGACAAGGGCGCCAAATACTTCCACGCCAACTCGACGGCTGCGGACGCTCAGGCCACCGGCCAGGAGGCCGTGGCGATCGGACCGCAGTCGGTGGCCAGCGGCGCCAACTCCTTTGCGGCTGGCAACGGTGCACGGGCCACGGCCGACAATGCGGTGGCGGTGGGTTTCGGCGCACAGGCCACGGGTGTGAATGCGATCGCCATGGGAACTGGTGCGCTGGCCACAGGCTCGCAGGCCATCGGTGCCAATGCCCGCGCAGGTGGTGGTGGTGTGGCCGTGGGCGACGGCGCGGATGCCGGCGGCACGCCACTGAGCCAAGCGCAGAACATCTCTCGCGGAACGGCCATCGGCTTTGGCGCGGTGGTGCAGCAGAGCGGCGGCGTTGCGCTGGGCTCGGGTTCGGTGGCCTCCACTGTGGCGGGCGTGGCCGGTTACGTGCCGGTGGGTGCGACGGCGCAGCAGGCGGCAGCCATCCAGGCAACCACCAGCACGCAGGCGGCGGTGTCGGTGGGCGACGCGGCCCACGGCCAGTACCGCCAGATCACCGGCGTGGCTGCCGGTACGGCCGACAGCGATGCGACCAACGTGGCGCAACTGCGCGCGGCCTCCAACACGGTGGCCGCCGGCAGCGTGCAGTACGCGACCAACCCGGATGGCTCAGTCAACTACAACCAGGTCACGCTGGGCAATGGCCAGGCACCGGGCGGTACGCGCATCAGCAATGTGGCGCCGGGCATCCTGCCGACGGACGCCGTCAACCTCGGCCAATTGAACCAGGTGCAGAGTCAGGTCGGCAGCGTGGCCCGCATCGCCTACTCGGGCACGGCCATGGCCTTTGCCATGTCGGGAACGTATCTGCCGACACTGTATCCCGGCGAGAAGACCGTGGGCGTGGGTCTTGGCAATTACAAGGGCTACGGCGCCGTGGCACTGAACTTCAAGGCGCTGTCCGACGACGGCAAGATGTCCTGGGGCGCGGGTCTGACGACCACGGGCAAGGAATGGGGCATCAACGCTGGCATCGGCTGGAAGTGGAAGTAACAAGCCGCTGAATCGGTATGCGCGTTGGTATTTCAGTCCTGACTCACGCTGGCCAGAACATCTGGGAAAACGGGATGGGGCAGAACGTCCTGTTTCTCGCCCGGCTGCTCCAACGCATCGAGTTCGTCGAATCCGTGACCCTGGTCGATGTCGGCGACCAACCGAGCATGCCGCCCCAGGTCGACGTTGCCGCCATGGGCCTGGGCTTCGGGCGGGCACGGGATCTGACCGGCGCGCTGGACGTGGTCATCGAGATGGCCGGTGCGCTCGATGTGCAATGGCTCTCCTATTTCCGCGCCTGCGGCGGCCGCGTGGTGTTCCATTGCGTGGGGCAGCCTTTCGTGGGGCTGGTGGAGCCGATCGTGTTCACCGACAAGGGCCACTTCAGCAGGCCCGACCGCTGCGACGAGGTGTGGCTGCTGCCCAAGGACGCAGTGTTCACGCCCATGATGCGCACCATGCATCGCTGCCCGGTGTTCGAGGTGCCTTATCTCTGGTCGCCGCAGTTCCTCGCCCAGCGCGTCGCGCAGGTCGAGGCATCGGGCCTTCGTTTCGGCTACGCGCCGCGTACGGTGCAGCAGCCGGGATTTCGCGTGGCGATCTTCGAGCCCAACATCTCGGTGGTGAAGTCCAGCAGCGTGCCCATGCTGATCTGCGACGAAGCCTACCGCGCAGATCGGGCCTCGGTGACCTCGATGCAGGTGCTCAACACCCTGCACCTCAAGGATCACCCGACCATGCTGTACCTGGCGAACTCGCTCGACATCGTGCGCCAGCACAAGGCGATCTTCCATGGCCGGCATGACTTCGCGGGCTTCATGGCGCAGTTCGCCGACGCCGTGGTTTCACATCAATGGCAGAACGACCAGAACTATTGCTACCTCGATGGACTCTACGGCAATTACCCGCTGGTGCACAACTCGCCCTGGCTGCGCGATGCGGGCTACTACTACCCCGACTTCGACATCGCCGCGGGCGCGGCGCAGCTGCTGCAGGCCGTGCGCGGCCATGACCGGCAGTTCGGCGACTACCGTGCCCGCTCGCAGCGGGTCTTTGATGCGGTCGATCCGCTGAACCTCGCGAACATCGATGGTTATGCGCAGCGCTTGCTGCACCTGGTGGGCGGCAACGCCGCATTCCGTGCCGAAAGCGCGAGGGTCGCCAGATGAGCGAAGCGCAACCAAAGACCGCCATGCCGGCGAAGTTGAAGGTCGGCGTTTCCATTTTTATCCGCAAGGGCGAGCAGAGCCTGTGGGAAAACGGCGTCTACCAGAACTGCCTGTTCCTGGTGATGCTGCTGTTGCGTTCGCCGCGCGTGGAAAGCGCCGTGCTGGTGGCCGGTGGTGGCGACGGCGGACCGGCGGATGCCACCAACTTTCTCGCCGATTCGCCGGTGCCCATCATCGACATGGCCACGGCCGGGCAGGAGCTCGACCTCATGATCGAGATGAGCGCCCAACTGGCCATGCCGTGGTCCGTGGCGTTCCGCGAGCGGGGCGGCAAGATCGTCTCGATGCGCGTGGGCAACGATTACGTGATCGACATCGAGCGCATGATTTTCGACAAGCCGCACGGCCTGCTGATCTCGGGCGCGCCCTACGACGAGGTCTGGACCATCCCCGAGTACGAGAGGTCGTGCAAGCCCTACTTCCAGAGCACCTTCCGCGCGCCGGTGCGGCTCATGCCGCATCTCTGGAGTCCGATGGTGCTGGAGCGTGCCATGGCACGGACGCCGCAAAGTTCGCCGTTTGCCTACGAGCCCGGCCGCAAGCAGTGGCGCGTGGCCATCTTCGAACCCAACATCTGCATGGTGAAGACAAGCTTCATCCCGATGCTCGGCTGCGAGGCGGCGCATCGCGCGCAGCCGAGGCTGATCGAGAAGATGTGGGTCTACAACAGTTTCCATCTGAAGGACAAGCCGCTGTTCGTCGGCTTCGCGCAGAGCCTGGACATCGTGCAGCATGGGTTGGCCAGCTTCGAGGGCCGCTTTCCGGTGTACCAGGTGGTGCCGGGCAAGATTGACGCCGTGTTTGCGCACCACTGGGAAAACGCGCAGAACTACCTCTATTACGAGGCCCTGTACGGCGGCTATCCGCTGATCCACAACTCGCACCTCGTCGGCGACTGCGGCTATCGCTATGACGACTTCGATTGCGAGGAGGGCGGGCGCGCCCTGCAGCGTGCATTCACCGAGCACGATGCCGACTTGCCGGCCTACCGCGAGCGCGCACGCCGTTTCATCGCCACGCTCGACCCCGAGGGCGAGGACAACGTGCGCAGCTACACCGCCGCCATCGAAAACCTTTACGCATGAGGCCCGCGATGAAGCCCACCCGACGGCCGCCCTGTCTGCTGCTGGCAGCCCTTGCATGGGCAACTGCCGGCACCGCGCTCGCCCAAGGCGTGCTGGTGCTTCAGGTGCCACCTGCGCCGCCGCTGGACACGCTCACGCGCGCCGCCGCCAGCGTGGGCATCAAGCGCTGCCTGCCGGCCATCACGCGGCTTTCGACACTCACCGTGCAGGGCAGCCGCAGCCACGACGTGCTGCTCGACTGGGACCGCAAGCGCCCCGATGCCGGGCCGATGTTCTCGCTGATAGGCATGGAGTTCCAGAACGCCGGGGTGGTCGGCTCGATCACTGCCATTCCCGACGACAGCGGCGCCTGCACCGTGTCCGCCGAGCGCATCTCGGTCGCGCCCTTCACGTGCGCGAGCGTCGGTCAGCAGGAGCTGGCGAGCTACAGAATGACGCGGCTACTGCCTAACTACGCGGTCTACACCGATGACAAGGAGCCGACCTCGTCGGTTTCGCTGATCGATTCACCGCCAGGCTGCCTGATCATCCGCCGCTATGTCGAGTACGGTTGGCGAGACCCGGCGGCCGCGAGCGCGCTCCCTGCGCCACCGACCGCTCCGGCGGGCACGCAGGCACCCAAGCGGCGCTGAGGGCGAAGGCCGTTGCGGTGCCGGGCCGAGCGTGCCAGCGATCCGTTGATCGTGGCGATGTCCTCGGTGATGCAGGCGGTCTGGGCTCAGTGAACGGCCGAGAGGGCCTGTCGCCGGGGAAGCGGCGGCTCAACGTTCTCCAACCGCCGCAGCACAGACCTCAGCTCGTCCTGCTCCGCATTCGTCAGCTCCCGCGCCAGGCGCCTGAGATCGGCCTGGTAGCAGGGCAGCATCAGCGCCGCCGTGAGCGCGTGGACATCGTTGCTGCGTGCAAGGCGCTCATTGCACGCAGCGATGCTTCGACAGATGCCGAGCGCCTGCGCGATACGGGTGTTCGTGCTGCTGTCGTTGCTGATCTTGATGCTCATCGCCGGCTCCTTGTGGTGCGCCGTGGATGGCGCCGCAAGGCAACTCTATGGACTGGCGAGCGCAGCGGGGAGTAACAAGATCGTCGTGAATCCGGCCGCTGCGGTAGGCTGCGTGCGAACTCGATCCGACTTGCCGGGACCGTTCACAGCAGCACGGTGCATGACACGTCCGGTTCGCGCTGCGTGTCGATGAAGCGCTCGAAGGCCAGCGTCTCCATGTTGAAGTAGCCGAGCCGGTCGTTGTCCTGGCTCACGAAGGCGAGCGGCCGGGTCGGATGGAAGCTCAGCGCAATGGCGCGCGCCTCCATCGGGATGCAGGCCAGTTCCCTCAGGCTCGCCGGATCGACCACCGACAGGCTACGCTCCCCGTAGTTGGTGACCACCAGCCGCCCGTCGCGGTACAGGTAGAGGCGTGTCGCGTCTTCGCGCGAGGGGGCATCGCGCAGGACCTTCATGGTGGCGGTGTCGATGGCCGCGAGCGTGTTGCTCCACCGGTTGCTGACGTAGAGCGTCTTCTCGTCGACCGAGAGCGCGTAGCCCTCGGGCTTCTCCCCGGGCGAGCAGGGCACCGGCGCCACTGTGGCGTCGTGCGGCCGGACCTTGGTCACTGTGTGCGAGAGCAGGTTCATCACGTAGGCCGTCTGTCCGTCGCGGGTGAGCGCAAACAGGTGGCTCTTGATGCCGCCGGCGGGCACTGCGCGGCGCGGCGCGGTGTCGGTCTCCGGGTGGTCGAGCACCACCAACTGCGCGCGGTCCTCGCTCAGCACGTAGAGACGGCCCTGTTCGTCCATCTGCATGCCGTGCAGCCGGTTGAAGGGCGCGATGTCGATGGTTCGAGAGAGCTTGCGCGCCGCGATGTCGATCTGGAAGATGCTGGTGCCGCCGTGGCCCGAATGGCCCGAGGTCTCGACGCCATAGTGGCCCACGTAGGCGAAACGCTTCGCCGCGTCCACCACGAACTCGTGCGGGAACTCCTCGAGGGCGATGCTGTGCAGCCGTTCACCGCTTTCGATGTCGTAGTAGCTGAAGCAGTGGCTGCACTTTTCCACCAGGAGCAGGATTTCTTGTGTCATGGGCGCTGGATTCCCTCGGTACGAAGAGTGATGCGGTAGAGCGACGTGCTCGCCGCGATGTAGAGCTGGTTGCGCCGCACGCCGCCGAAGCAAAGGTTGCCCACCTTCTCCGGCACGTGGATCTTGCCAAGAAGGCTGCCGTCGGGGTGGTAGACCTGCACGCTGTCGAGGCTGCTGGTGTAGAGCCAGCCCTGCACGTCGAGCCGAATGCCATCCGGCAGGCCGGGATTCACCTCGGCGAACACGCGGGGGTTCGCGAGGGCGTTGGCGCGCACGTCGAACACCATGAGGTGGTGGCGGCCGCTGCCGTCGCTGCGCATCGCCGCCGAGGTATCGCTCACGTAGAGCAGCGATTCATCGGGCGAGAAGGCGAGTCCGTTGGGCTCCTGCACCGCATCGGTCATGGCGTCGAGGCGACCGCTCGCCAGCTCGAAGCGGAACACGAAGTTGGCCGGCTGTTCGCGCTCCGCCCGGTGGCCTTCGCGGTCGCTGGCAATGCCGTAGGGCGGGTCGGTGAACCAGATCGTGCCGTCTCGCTTCACCACGATGTCGTTGGGCGAGTTGAGGCGCTTGCCGAGGTAGCGATCGACCACGATCTCGTCAGGCGTGTCGGCGCGCAGGCCACTGGGCAAGAGGCGTGTGCGCACGATCGCGCGCAGGCCATGTGAGCAGTGCAGAAGATCGCCGTTGAGATCGCGCGCGTGGCCGTTGGTGAACTCGACGGCGGTGCGCCATACCGTCATGCCCTCGCGCTCGCTCCAGCGCAGCATGCGGTTGTTCGGAATGTCGCTCCACAGCACGGCTTCGTCCTCGTGCATCCAGACCGGGCCTTCGCTCCACTGGGCGCCGGTGCAGAGTTTTTCCAACTGCGCGCCCTCGACGATAGGGCGCAGGCGCGCATCGAGAATTTCGATGGAGGCGTTCATGCGCGTCATCCCTTCACGGCACCGGCCGTGAGCCCGGTGATGATCTGGCGTGCAGCGACGAAGGTGAAGATCAGCGGCGGGATCGCGATCAGGCTGCCCATCGCCATCACTTTGCCCCAGTCGACGCCCATGTCGGTGATGAACAGCGACGCCGCCACCGGTAGCGTGCGCGTGTGCCGGTCGGTCAGCACCAGCGCCAGAATGAACTCGTTCCACGCGATGCGGAAAGTGAAGATCGAGGCCGCCGCCAGGCCCGGTGCCATGAGCGGCAGCAGCACCTTGACGAACACCTGGATCGGCCCGCAGCCGTCGATGGCCGCGGCTTCTTCCAGTTCGATGGGCACCTGCAGCACGAAGCCGTAGAGCAGCCAGATGGTGAATGGCAGGTTCACGGCCACGTACAGCAGCACGAGGCCCCAGAGGCTGTTGACCAGGTGCCACTGGTTCCAGATCATGAAGACCGGGATGGCCAGCACGGCCAGCGGCACGGTGCGCAGCAGCAGCGTGGCGTAGGCCACCGTGTTGCGCCCCGGGAACCGGAAGCGCGCCAGGCCATAGGCCGCCATGCAGCCCAGCACCAGCGTGACGGCCGTCGAGACGATGCCGACGAACAGGCTGTTCATCAGGTAGCTGCTGAACTTGTCTTCTTCCAGCACGGCGCGGTAGTTCTCCAGCGTGGGCGTGAAGATGAAGTTCAGCGGCTCGGCGAAGATATGCACCTGCTGGCGCAGGCTGGTGGTGAAGATCACGGCGATCGGTGCGATGCACAGCAAGGCCAGCGCGATCAGCATCGCGTAGTGCAACGCCACGATGAGGGGAGAGCGTTTCATGGGGCCGCCTTACCTGTCGTTCTTGAGTGGATTCGACAGCCGCAGCGCGCCCCACGACAGCAGTGCCACCACCAGCAGCAGGAGCACCGAGATCGCGGCGGCCGCGCCGAGCTGCTGGCCGACGAAGGCGGTCTTGTAGATGTGCAGCGCGAGGATCTCGGTCGAGTCGCCCGGTCCGCCGAAGGTCAGCACGTAGATCACTTCCAGCACGCGGAAGGCGTCGATCAGCCGCATCATCAGCGTGATGGCAATCACATGCATCACCATCGGCAGCTTGACCAGGAAGGTCATCTGCCACCACTTTGCGCCGTCGATGCGCGAGGCCTCGATCACGGCTCCGTCCACATTGGCCAAGGCTGCCACCATCATGATGAAGACGAAGGGCGTCCACTGCCAGATGTCGGCGATGACGATGGCAGCGAAGGCCAGGGTCGGGTCGGCCAGCCAGCCGCGCGCGGCAATGCCGAACAGGCCCAGGACCGCATTGACGAGGCCGAACTGCGCGTCGAACAAATAGCGCCAGGCCAGGCCGACCGCAATGGGCGCGATCATCATCGGCAGAATGAACAGCGTGCGGAAGAAGGCCGTGCCGCGCACCGGCTTTTCGAGTGCCAATGCGAGAGCGACGCCCAGCACCATCTCCGCGCTCACGCAAACAGCGGCGAAGAGCAGGGTGGTCCAGAGCGACGACCACACGCGTGGATTGGAGAATGCCGACACGAAGCTGTCCAGGCCGACCCAGCGCGCGTCGCTCCACGGCGTACCCATGCTCCAGTCGAAGAAGCCGAGCTGAAAGGCCGACAGCACCGGGTAGAGGCAGGCCGCCGCCATGATGAGCACGGCCGGGCCGACGTAGAAGGCCGGAATCCAGGGAGATGTACGCATCGCGGTCAGACCTTGTAGCCGCCCTCGCGCATGATCTGCGTGACCGGCGCCACCAGATCATTGAGCGCGGCTTCAGCCGTTTTCTTGCCCGTCAACGCCTCGGAGATGCCCACGCCCAGCGCCTGCACGTTGATCTTGTCCCACACCGGGATGATCGGCCGCCAGTCGGGGTTGGAGTACTTCAATGCCTCCCTGAAGGTGATGAACTCCGGGTACTGGCGCACCAGTTCGGCATCGACCATTGTCGAGTTGCGCACCGGAGTGCCGCCGGCCCGGGTGCAGGCCTTGTCCTGCGCCTTGGAGGTGAGCCACTGCATCAGCAGGAAGCCGGCCTCGGCGTTCTTCGCGTTCCTCGGAATCGCCAGGCCCAGGCCGCCCGACTGCGACGCGCGCTTCGCGCCCATCGGGTGCAAGGCCCAGCTCACCTTGCCGGCGATCCTCGATTTGGCCGGGTCGTTGACCAGGCCGGCGAGCGAGGTGGAATCGAGGTACATCGCGGCCTGGCCTTGCAGGAAGGCCGTGTTGCTCTCGCCCTGCCCATAGGCCGGGATGCCGGCCGGCCCGGTGGCCACCACCTCCTGCAGGAACTTGAGTGCCTTGACGCCCGCTTCGTCGTTGAAGCGCACCTTCCAACCGTCGTCGAAGACGCTGCCCCCAAGCGGGTTCAGGTGCAGCAGCCAGGCATGCACGCACTGGTGACCAGCCTGTCCGCGCGATGCCAATGCGCCGATGCCTTCCTTGTCCTTCAGCAGGCGCAGAAGCCTGGCGAAATCGTCGTAGTTGGTCGGTGGCTGCAGGTTGTGCTTGGCAAAGATGTCGCGGCGGTAGGCCAGCACCGAGGTCTCGGCGCCATAGGGCAGGCCGTAGAGCTGGGCGCCGGGACCTGCGAGGTAGCCTTTGGGGCCGCCGACCATGCCCAGGTTTTCCAGGTAGATCGGGACGATGTCGTTCAGGTCGTAGGCGGGATCGGCCAGCGCAGGATTCTTGAAGAAGCGCTCCAGTGGATGGATGAGGTTCTTGGCGACGTACTCGCCCTTCCACATCACCACGTAGCTCACCAGGTCGTAGTCGCCCTGCGGCTTGGCCATTTCGAGCAGGTGCTTTTCCTTCATGCGGCCCATGGCCAGCTTGTCCACGTCGACCTTGATGCCGGTCTCCTTGGTGAATTCAGGCAGGACCTTCAGCATCGCGTCGTAGTGCGGATGCGCCGGGATGCCGAAGGTCACGGTCTGGCCCGCGTATTTGGCATAGCGGCTCTGCGCGAGCGCCCCGCGCAAAGGCAGGCCGGCGCCGAACACCGTTGCCGCACTGCTCTTGACGAAATCTCTTCTCTTCATGACTGTCTCCCTGTTTGTCGATGGGTGGGGCGAAATCAGCGGCGCAAGGAGCGCCCGCTGCCGCTGTCGAAAACGTGCAGGTCTTCGCTGTCGAAGCCGAGGGCCACGTCGTGGTGCAGCAGCGCGTGGGCATCGCCGGGAAGCATTGCTGCCACGCGCTGGCCCGACGGCGTGGCCATGTGGCCGACGACCTGGCTTTCGGTGCCCAGGTACTCCACTACGTCCACCTTGACGGTCAGCCATGCCGCGTCCGGGCTGGCGCGCAGCGCCTGCGGGGCGCAGGCCCAGCGTCAGGCCCTGCTCGGGGCCGGGCGGATTGGCCGCCAGCCATGCGGGCGGCTGCCAGGCGAAGCCTTCGCCGCGCAACAGGCGCCGGCCGCCTTCCTCGACATAGCGGGCCTTGAAGAAATTCATGGTCGGCGTGCCGATGAAGCCCGCCACGAACAGGCTCGCCGGCCGAGTGAACACTTCCGACGGCGGGCCCACCTGCTGGATGCGGCCCTTGTCGAAGATCACGATGCGCGAGGCCAAGGTCATCGCCTCGATCTGGTCGTGCGTCACATAGACCGTGGTCTTGCCCAGCCGCTCGTGCAGTAGCGCGAGCTCGGCGCGCATGTGGCCGCGCAGCTTGGCGTCCAGGTTCGACAGCGGTTCATCGAACAGGAAGACCTTGGGCTCCCGCACGATCGCGCGGCCGATCGCCACGCGCTGGCGCTGCCCGCCCGAGAGTTCCTTGGGCTTGCGCGCGAGCAGGTGCCCGATGTTCAGCACCTTGGCGGCTGCCGTCACCTTGTCGTCGATCTCCGCCTTGGGCCGGCCCGCCAGGCGCAACGCGAACGACATGTTCGTGCCGACATCCATGTGCGGGTACAGCGCGTAGTTCTGAAACACCATCGCGATGTCGCGTGCCATCGGCGCCACGCGTGTGACGTCGCGCCCGCCGATGGTGATGTGTCCTTCGCTGACCTCTTCGAGCCCGGCGATCATGCGCAGCGTGGTGCTCTTCCCGCAGCCCGATTCACCCAGCAGCACGACGAACTCGCCATCGTCGATGCTGAGGTCCATCTGCTGCACTACGGTCACCTCGCCGAAGCGCTTGACCACGTTGTTCAATTCCAGTCCTGACATCGTGTCTCCTTGAAGTTCGTTTTTTTGGTGGCGGAAGGGTCAGGGCGGGCCGAAGCGTGCGCGCCAGGCCGCCGCCGTGTAGCGGCGCACGCCCCAGCCCACGACGGGCTGCCGGTTTCCCGGGTGCATGGCGCTCGGTCCCCAGATGGCCTGGTAGGTGTCGATACAGCGGCCCTGGCGTTGCAACCAGACGAATACCGCAACGAAGGCACTCCACCAGAGGGCCAGAACAACGGCCATCCAGCGCGGTGCATCGGCTGCGATGAGCCCGAGAGCAATGGTCATCACCGCCAGGGCGATCGCCAGCCAGCCCAGCGATTTGTGCAGGCGCTCGAAGCCGATGCGCCGGCGAGTCATGTCGTAGTGGTCACCGCGAAGCTGGTCATCGGTAGGGCCGCCCTTGCCGCCGCGCAGCAGGCCGCCAGCGACCTGTATCCATCCCGCGAGGCACAGGCTCCAGCCGAGCCACGCATGCACCTGTGCCGCGATACCGTGCCTATTGCCGAGCCCCCACGCGAGTACGAGGCCGGCGGTCATGGCCAGCACGCCGGCGTACTGCAACACACGATGGGCATGCCACCACGCCTTGTGATCGAGCTGCTGCGGCCAGTCCTGCCCGGGCACGATCTTGAAGAAGCGCGCCGCCAATGCGCCGAGTGGCAGGAGAGTGCCCCAGCCGAGCACCATCAGCCGTGCATGCCAGACCATTCGCCCGGCTATGTGGTGTTCGCTGGCACCGGAGAGCGGCGTCAACAGCCAGTCCCATGGCTGCGCCGGTGCCGCATGAGCGACTGCCGGCATGACCAGCAAGCCCGTGAGCGCGACGAAGCATGCAGAACGCTGCGTCATGTCTTTCAGCCCCTAGCGGTGTACGCCGTCTTCACCGTGGTGAAGAACTCCTGCGCATACTTGCCCTGCTCGCGCGGCCCGTAGCTGCTGCCCTTGCGCCCGCCGAACGGCACGTGGTAGTCCACGCCCGCGGTCGGCAGGTTCACCATCACCATGCCGGCCTGGCTGTGGCGCTTGAAGTGCGTGGCGTACTTCAGGCTCGTGGTCGCAATGCCGGCCGAGAGGCCGAATTCCGTGTCGTTGGCCGTGGCCAGCGCCTCTTCGTAGTTCTTCACGCGGATCACGCTCGCAACCGGGCCGAAGATCTCTTCCTTGTTGATGCGCATGGCCGCCGCCGATTCGCTGAAGAGCGCCGGCGACATGTAGTAGCCGTCGGTCTCCAGCTTCAGCAGCTCGCCGCCGGCCGCCAGCGTGGCGCCCTCGCCCTTGCCGATGGCGATGTATTCCATGTCCTGGTCCAGCTGCGACTTGGACGAGACCGGGCCCACGTCTGTGCCCTGCGCCAGCGCATCGCCGACCTTGATCTTGGCCATGCGCGCCTTCATGGCCTCGATGAACTTCGGGTAGATGCCTTCGGTCACGATGAGCCGGCTGGAGGCCGTGCAGCGCTGGCCGGTGGAGTAGAACGCGCTCTGCACGCTGAGCTCCACGGCCTGCGCCAGGTCGGCGTCGTCCAGGATCACCTGCGGGTTCTTGCCGCCCATTTCGAGCTGCACCTTCTTGTGCTTGGTGACGCACTGCACCGCGATGTTGCGGCCCACGCCGACCGAGCCGGTGAAGCTGATCGCATGGATGCCGGGGTGGTTGACCAGCGCCTCGCCGATCACACTGCCGCGGCCCATCACCAGGTTGAACACGCCCGCCGGGATGCCCGAGCGGCTGATGATTTCGGACAGCGCCCAGGCGCAGCCCGGCACGAGGTCGGCGGGCTTGAGGACCACGCAGTTGCCGAAGGCCAGCGCCGGCGCGATCTTCCAGGCGGGAATCGCGATGGGAAAGTTCCAGGGCGTGATGAGGCCGACCACGCCGACCGGCTCGCGCGTGATTTCCACGCCGATGTTCGGGCGCACCGAGGGCAGCAGCTCGCCCGCCAGGCGCAGGCATTCGCCGGCGAAGAACTTGAATATCTGGCCGGAGCGGGTGGCCTCGCCGATGCCTTCGGCTTTTGTCTTGCCTTCTTCACGCGCGAGCAGGGTGCCGAGCTCTTCCTTGCGCGCGAGGATCTCGGTGCCGATCTTGTCGAGCGCGTCGGAGCGCGCCTGGATGCTGCCGGTGGCCCAGGCCGGGAAGGCAGCGGTGGCGGCGGCCACGGCGGCCTCGACATCGGCGGCGCTGCCCTGCGCGTATTGGCCCAGCACGTCGGACAGGTTGCTGGGATTGACGTTGGGGCTGTAGCTTGCGCCGGCACGCCATTCGCCGCCGATCAGGTTGTCGAAGTTTTGCATGAGGGTCTTTTGTTCAGCGTGCCCAGCGCAGTACCAGCGGATCGAGCCGCCGCGCGGTCTCGATCAGGCCCTTGCGGGTTTCCGGGTGCATCGCGGGCCAGGGGTGGCGGGGCGCTTCGCAGGCGATCACGCCGCCTTCCTTCATCAGCGCCTTGGCCGCGAGGAAGCCGGACTGGCGGTTCTCGTGGTTGATGAGCGGCAGCCAGCGCTGGTAGAGCGCAAAGGCCTTGTCGCGGTCGCCCGCGCGGTGCGCCTCGATGATCGGGCGGATGCCGTCGGGATAGCCGCCGCCAGTCATCGAACCGGTGGCGCCGGCATCGAGGTCGGGCATCAGCGTGATCGCTTCCTCGCCGTCCCACGGGCCTTCGACCGCATCGCCGCCCAGGCGGATCAGTTCGCGCAGCTTCGATGCGGCACCGGCCGTCTCGATCTTGAAGTACGCGACATGCTCGATCTCGCGCGCCATCTTTGCGAGGAACGCGGCCGAGAGCGGAGTGCCGGCGGCCGGTGCGTCCTGAACCATGATGGGAATGTCCACCGCGTCGGACAGGCGCGCATAGAAATCGTGGATCTGCGGCTCGGGCACGCGGAAGGTGGCGCCGTGATAGGGCGGCATCACCATCAGCATGGCGGCGCCCATGGCCTGCGCGCGGCGGCTGCGCTCGGCGCACACCGCGGTGCTGAAGTGCGTGGTGGTGACGATCACCGGCACGCGGCCCGCGACGTGCTCGAGCACCGTGCGCGTGAGCACCTCGCGCTCCTCGTCCGACAGCAGGAACTGCTCGGAGAAGTTGGCCAGAATGCACAGACCGTCGGAGCCCGCGTCGATCATGAAATCGACGCAGCGCTTCTGGCTTTCGAGATCGAGTTCGCCGTTTTCGGTGAAGGGCGTCGGAACGACGGGGAAGATGCCGCGAAAGCGGGTGGGGCGAGTGGTTGTCATGGTGTCGTGAAAGAAGTTGCGCGTCAGGTGACCACGCTGATTTGCCAGGGCACGAACTCCTGCTGTCCATAGCCATGGAGTTCGCTGCGCGAAGGTTGGCCCGAGGCGGTGGCCAGGAGCATGCGGAACAGGCGGGCGCCGAGTTCCTCGATGCCCTGCGTGCCGTCGAGCACCTCGCCGCAGTTGAGGTCCATGTCGTCGGATTGCCGTTGCCACAGTGCGGTGTTGGTGGCGAGCTTGAAGGAAGGCGACGGCGCGCAGCCATAGGCCGAGCCGCGTCCGGTGGTGAAGCAGATCAGGTTGGCGCCGCCCGCGACCTGGCCGGTGGCGGAGATCGGGTCGTAGCCGGGCGTGTCCATGAACACCAGGCCGCGGGCCTTCACCGGCTGCGCATACTCATAGACGTCCACCAGGTTGGTCGAGCCGGCCTTGGCGATGCCGCCCAGCGACTTCTCGAGCACGGTGGTGAGGCCGCCCGCCTTGTTGCCGGCCGAAGGGTTGTTGTCCATCGCCGCGCCGTTGCGCGCGCAGTAGGCTTCCCACCAGCGGATGCGCTCGACCAGCTTGCGACCGATCTCGGGCGTTTGTGCCCGTCGCGTCAGCAGGTGCTCTGCGCCATAGATTTCCGGCGTTTCCGACAGGATCGCCGTGCCGCCATGCTGCACCAGCAAATCTACCGCCGCGCCGAGCACCGGGTTGGCCGATATGCCCGAGTAGCCGTCGGATCCTCCGCACTGCAGGCCGACCACCAGGTGGCTCGCGGGCACAGTCTGCCGCTTCACGGCGTTGGCCTGCGGCAGCATCTCCCGGACCAGCTCGATGCCGCGGGCGACGGTGCGCGTGGTGCCGCCCGTGTCCTGGATCGTGAAGCTGTGCAGGCGGGTGCTGTCGGTCAGGCCTTGCGTGGCGAGCAGGGTGGAAACCTGGTTGGTCTCGCAGCCCAGGCCGATGACCAGCACGCCCGCAAAGTTGGGATGGCAGGCGTAGCCGCCCAGCGTGCGCTGCAGGATCGCGAGGCCTTCGCCTTGCGGGTCAACCGCGCAGCCGGCGCCGTGCGTGAGCGCCACCACGCCGTCGATGTTCGGGAACGGCGCCAGCATCTCGGGATGGATGTCGCGCCGGAAGCGGTCGGCAATGGCGCGCGCCACTGTGGCCGAGCAGTTCACCGAGGTCAATATGCCGATGTAGTTGCGCGTGGCGACGCGGCCGTCTTCGCGCACGATGCCTTCGAAGGTCGCAGGCTCGGCGGCGCGCGCCGTCGGGCGCGCATCGGCCGCATGCGCATGGTCGCGCGTGAAGTCGCCCATCGCGAGGTTGTGCGTATGCACATGCTGTCCCGCACGGATCGGCTGGCTCGCAAAGCCAATGATCTGCCCGTAGCGGCGCACGGCCGCGCCCGGCTCGATCGCACGCGTGGCCATCTTGTGGCCCGGCGGTATCAGACCTGCCACGGCGATGCCTTCGCTTTCGATGTGCGTGCCCGAGACCAGCTGGTCGAGCGAGATCACGACATCGTCTTCGGCATGCAGGCGTATCACGCGTGCGTTCGGCTGGAACATCGAGGACAGCATGGCAGCCAGCGTCATTCGACGATGTTGAAGTCCTCGAGGTGCTCGGTCTTGAGCGTGAGGCCGAGGCCCGGCTTGTTGTCGTCGAGCTGCAGGAAGCCGTTCTCGGCCACAGGCTCGCCGTCGAAGATGTAATAGAACAGCTCGTTGCCCACTTCCACATCGTGCATCGGGAAGTACTCAGCCATCGGCGAGGCCAGCGTGCTCATGGTCAGGTGGTAGTTGTGCATCTGGCCCGCGTGCGGAATGACCGGCACGCTGTAGGCCTCGCACAGCGCGTTGATCTTGTGCGCGGCCGTGATGCCGCCGACGCGGTTGGTGTCGTACTGCACCACCGAGACCGCCTTGCGGTCCAGCAGCTGCTTGAAGCCGTAGAGGGAGAACTCGTGCTCGCCGCCCGAGATCGGAATGCTGGTCAGCTGGTTCAGCTCGGCATAGCCGTCGATGTCGTCGGCGATCACCGGTTCCTCGAGCCAGCGCGGCTCGAACTTCTCGAGTTTGGGCAGCATGCGCTTGGCGTACTCGACGTTCCAGCCCATGTAGCACTCGAGCATCAGGTCGTTGTCGTAGCCGATGACTTCGCGCACGGCCTCGACCGACTTCAGGTTCTCCGCCACGCCCTTCTGCAGGTGCGCCGGGCCGTAGCCGAAGCGCATCTTGAACGCGGTGAAACCCTGGTCCAGGAACTTCTGCGCCTCGGCCTGCATTTCATTCAGGTTGGTGCGATAGAGCTTGGAGTAGTAGCAGGGAATCTTTTCCTTGGTGCGGCCGCCGAGCAGCTTGAACACCGGCTTGTTCACCGACTTGCCCAGGATGTCCCAGATCGCGAGGTCGACCGCCGAGATCGCGGCCATGGTTACGCCCTTGCGGCCCCAGGCGTGCGTGGCGCGGTACATGCGCTGCCACAGGTACTCGTAGTCCCACGGGTCGTGGCCGATCACCAGCGGTGCGAGGTACTGGTCGATGATCGCCTTGGCGATGGTCGGCGCGAGCGCCACGTTGCCCAGGCCCACGATGCCGTCGTCGGTCTCGATCTCAACCACGGTCCATGAATGGAAGCGGAAGGTGCTCATGGTTTCCTGCGGCGCGTACAGCAGGTCCATCGCGTTGGAGCAGAAATTGCCCTGCGGCGGAACGGTCTTGCCCTTCCACTCGAAAACGCGGGCGCGGACGGATTTGATCTTCATGGTGTCTCTCTGGAGTTGGCGGGGTTCAAGCGGATGCGTGGTTGGCGAGGCGGTGCGCAACCCCCATGCGGCTCGCGATGCGGAAGGCCTGCCACATGGCTTCGACACTGGCCTTGCCCTGGCCCGCGATGTCGTAGGCCGTGCCGTGCGCCGGCGTGGTGATGGGAATTGGCAGCCCGCCCTGCACCGTGACGCCGCGGCTGAATCCCATCAGCTTGATGGCGATCTGGCCCTGGTCGTGGTACATGGTCACGATGGCCTGGTACTCGCCCGCCTGCGCCTTCAGGAAGATGGTGTCGGCGGGGAAGGGGCCGTGGAAGGGCGACTCGGTCGGCCAGTCACGCGCCTGCAGTCCCTGCACGGCCGGGATGACGATGTCGATCTCCTCGCGCCCGCACAGGCCTCCGTCGCCGCCGTGCGGATTGAAGGCCGCGACGGCAATCTTCGGCTGCGCCACGCCGTTGGCCAGCAGCGAGCGGTAGATCAGTTCAGCCGCTTGCTCGATGCGCTCGACGCTCAGGTAGCTGGCCACGTCCTTCAGCGGCACATGCGAAGAGATGCGCGAGGTCCAGAGTTCGCCGAGGGTATTGAACTCGCAGAAATAGCCGCTCACGCCCAGGTGCTGCGCGAAATGGTGCAGCTCGTCCTCGTGCTGCAGGCCGCCGATCTTCATGGCGTGCTTGTTCAGCGGCGCGAAGCAGATCGCGTCGACCTGGCCGGCCAGCGTCGCGTCCATGCAGCGGTCGAGCACCTGCAGCACCGAGCGCCCGCCTGGTGCTGCGGCCTGGCCGCGCTGCACCAGCGCGGGATCGATGCTGTGCACGGCGAGGAATGCAGGTCGCGCCGTGCTGGCGCGGCCGCGCACTTCGGCCAGCGAGCGCACCTCGTCGGTGGCGACAGAGGTGCCGGCGATGCGCTGACCTTCGTCCCAGAGCCAGCGGTCGCCGATCAGCACGATGTTGGCCAGCGCGGCGGCCTCGGGTTTGGCCAGCAGCCTGGCGATCAGTTCGGCGCCGATGCCGGCGGGGTCGCCCAGCGTGAGCGCGACAACGGGAAGAGAAGGTGTTTTCGTCATGTCAATCCAGGCGGATATGGTTTTTCTTGATGACCTCGCCGAAACGCTTGTATTCGGCGGCGTGGAACTGCGCGAACTGCGCCTGGGTCATGGGCGTGGTCTCGGCGCCGATGGCCTGCAGTCGGGTTTGGGTTTCAGGCATCGCGAGCACCCGATTGACCGCGTCGTGCACCTTGTCCTGCACCGCCCTGGGCGCTCCGGCCGGCATGTAGATGCCGTACCAGGCGCTCATCTCGACGCCGGGCACGCCGGCCTCGGCCAAGGTCGGCACGTTGGGCAGTTGCACGTTGCGCTTCGCAGTGGTCACCGCGAGTGCGCGGACCTTGCCGTTCCTGATCTGGCCGATCACCGAGGGCAGGGTGTCGAAGCTCAACTGCACCTGGCCGCCGATCAGGTCGACCAGCGCCGGACCGCTGCCCTTGTAGGGCACGTGCGCGATGTCGACGCCCGCCGCGTCCTTGAACATCTCGGCCGCGATGTGCTGCGTGCTGCCTGAGCCGCTGGTGGCGTAGTTGAGCTTGCCCGGCTCCTGCTTGGCGAGCTTGACCAGCGCCTGCACCGAGTCGGCCGGCACGCTGTTGCTCACCACCAGCACGTTGGGTACGGCGCCGACGAAGGCCACCGGCACCAGGTCGCGGTTGCCGTCGTAGTTGAGCTTGAGCAGGTGCGGCGCAATCGCATGGGCCGTGACCACGCCCATCACCATGGTGTGGCCGTCTGTCGACTTGGCCGTGGCATCGGCCGCCAGGGTGTTGGAAGCGCCGGGCCGGTTCTCGACCACCACCGGCTGCTTGAGCAAGGGGCCGAGCCGGTCGGCCACCGCGCGGGCCATCGCGTCGGTCCCGCCGCCGGGCGCGGAGCCGACCATGATCCTGATCGGGCGGGTGGGCCAATCCTGGGCCTGCGCGGCGCTCGCGGCGAGCGCCAGCATCCCGGCGGCCGCGGCCGCCATGAGTTTCTTCATCTGCTTGTCTCCGGTCTGTTTCGAGGAATCGTTGGCGCCGATCGTAGGCAGGCGATTGATTCCCGTAAACTGAAAGAACTTGATCGATCAATATCCTGAGGTAATCAATCGTGGGCTCCATCGACAGGCAGGATTCGACCCCGCAGCTGCTCAACCGCGTTCGCATGAGGCAGGTGGCGCTGATGCTGGCGGTGGAAGAACGGCGCACCCTGCGCGCCGCGGCCGACCAGCTCGGCCTGACGCAGCCGGCCGCCACCAAGATGCTCCATGAGCTCGAGAGCGCGCTGGGCCAGCCGATGTTCGAGCGCGTCGGCCGCGGACTGCAGCTCAATGCCGCGGGCGAGCGCGTGATGGGTTACTTCAGGGGTATCCGCGGCAGCATGGAGGCGCTCAACCGCGAGCTGCACGAGTTCCAGCTCGGCAGCGTGGGCAAGTTCTCGCTCGGCAGCATCATGGCGGCCTCGCCCGGCCGGCTGACCGATGCGCTCACCGAGCTCAAGGCAGCGCATCCCTTGCTGGCCATCGAGATTGCGGTGGACACCAGCGACAAGCTGCTCGCCCAACTGCACGAAGGCGTGCTCGAGGTGGTGGTGGGACGCCCCGTCGGCCCCCAGGCGGCGGCCTGCACCTTCAGCGCCATTGGCGACGAGTCCTTGGCGGTGGTCGTCGGCAACGACCATCCGCTGGCCGGGCAGTCACGCGTGGCCTTTGCCGACCTGCTGGAATACACATGGATCCTGCAGCCTGCGCACAGCCCCATGCGCGACGTGATCGAACGCGAGTTCCAGGTTCACCACGCGGTGATGCCGCCCGGCCTGATCGAAACCGGCTCGATACTCACGACCATCAACCTGATCCGCAAGTCGCGGATGGTCGGCGTGATTCCGGCAACGGTCGCGCAGCGCGACGCCGAGCACGGGGTGCTGAGCATCGTGCAGTACTCGATCCGGCACAAGCTCTCCACCTACGGCAGCATTGTTCGCAGCGACCGGCCGCTGAGCCTTCCCGCAAAACATTTCCTGGAGCTGTTGCACAGGAAGCGATAAGCCAGCCATGGTCCGTTCTGCTGCCGCCGCATCGACGGGGCCGCGCCTACTCGACCGCGACCTTGCCTTCCTTGACCAGCCTCGCGAACTTCGCCGTCTCCTCGCGGATGCGGGCCGCCATCTCGGCGGAGCTGTCGCCGATGGGGTCGGCGCCGATCGCGCGCATCCGCTCGGCGAACTCCGGCGACCTGATGATCCTCGTCATCTCGGTGTGGAGCTTCGAGGTGATGTCCTTCGGCGTTCCCGCCGGCGCCAGCACGCCGAACCAGGTTCCGATGTCGAAGCCCTTGAGCCCGGCCTCCTCGAGTGTCGGCACCTCGGGCAGCACGGCGGAGCGCTTCGCGGTGGTGACGGCCAGCGCGCGCAGCTTTCCGCCCTTGATGTGCTGCAACACGGGCGTGATGGTGTCGAAGGACATGTCCACCTGCCCGCCCAGCAGGTCGGTGGTGAGCGGACCGCTGCCCTTGTACGGCACGTGCAGCAGCTTGACGCCGGTGCTGGCCTGGAATTGGGTGCCGATCAGGTGCTGCGCGGTGCCGTTGCCGTTGGAGCCGTAGGCCAGTTCCTTGGACGACGACTTGGCGAGCGCGACCAGCTCGGCGACCGACTTGGCCGGCGTGAGCACAGCATTGACCACGAGCACGTTCGGCACCATCGCCACCGTGGTGATGGGCGCGAAGTCTTTCTGGAAGTCGTAGGGCAGTTTCTTGTAGACGCTGGTGGCGATGGTGTGGTGCACCGCGCCCATCAGCAGCGTGTAGCCATCGGGCCTGGCCTTCGCGACATAGTCGGCGCCCAGCGTGGCGCCGGCGCCCGGCTTGCTTTCGACGATCACCGGCTGGCCCAGGCTCTTGGAGAGCGCATCGGCGAGCGCGCGGGCCAGCACGTCGGTGGTGCCGCCGGAAGGGAAGGGCACGATCAGGCTGATCGGCTTGGCCGGCCACGGCTCCTGGGCGGCGGCCCAGGGCGCGATGGCAAGGCCGAGGGCCGCCAGGGTGGTTCCCGTGAGGGCGCGGCGCCCGATGGCGAATCGTTGCTTCAACATCATGTCTTGTCTCCAGGCTGACGGTCTGCGCCGTTCTTCTTGCGGTTGCGGTATGAAAGGGATGCTCTCTATGCGAGCCGCGCGCACACGGCCTGCGTGACTTGCGCCGTGGTGGCCGTGCCGCCGAGATCGCGTGTGTGCAGCGCGGGGTCGGCCGTCACGGCTTCGACCGCCTGCATGACGCGCCTGGCGGCCTCGGCTTCGCCGAGGTGTTCCAGCATCATCACGACCGACCAGAAGGTGCCGACCGGATTGGCCAGGCCCTTGCCCATGATGTCGAAGGCGGAGCCGTGGATCGGTTCGAACATCGACGGGTAGCGCCGCTCGGGATCGATGTTGCCGGTGGGTGCGATGCCCAGGCTGCCCGCGAGTGCGGCGGCCAGGTCGCTGAGGATGTCGGCATGCAGGTTGGTCGCGACGATGGTGTCGAGCGAGGCCGGCCGGTTGACCATGCGCGCAGTGCAGGCGTCGACCAGCTCCTTGTCCCAGGTCACGTCGGGGAATTCCTTGGAGATCTGCAGCGCGATTTCGTCCCACATCACCATCGCATGGCGCTGCGCGTTGCTCTTGGTGACCACGGTAAGCAGCCTGCGCGGCCGCGACTGCGCCAGCCTGAAGGCGAAGCGCATGATGCGTTCGACGCCCGCGCGGGTCATCATCGACACGTCGGTCGCGGCTTCGATCGGGTGGCCCTGGTGCACGCGGCCGCCGACGCCGGCGTACTCGCCTTCGGAGTTCTCGCGCACGATGACCCAGTTGAGGTCGTCCGGGCCGCAGCGCTTGAGCGGGCCGTCGATGCCGGGCAGGATGCGTGTCGGGCGCACGTTGGCGTACTGGTCGAAGCCCTGGCAGATCTTCAGGCGCAGGCCCCATAGCGTGATGTGGTCGGGAATGTGCGGATCGCCGGCCGAGCCGAACAGGATCGCGTCCTTGCCGCGCAGCGCGTCGAGGCCGTCGTCCGGCATCATGACGCCGTGCGCGCGGAACCAGTCGCCGCCCCAGCCGAAATTCTCGAACTCGAAACTGAAGCTGCTGCTGGCCGAAGCCAGCGCTTCCAGCACTTGCTGGCCCGCGGGCACGACTTCCTTGCCGATGCCGTCTCCGGGGATGGTTGCGATCTTGTACGTCTTCATGGCGATGTCCGCGAAAGGTTGGGAAGAAGTGCCCACTGTAAGAATCAGGAGCCTGCGGAATCGGCGCTAAAGTGAAGCCATCGTTAACCTGGATTCAACAGTGAGGCCACGATGAGCAGCGCCATCCTTCCGGCCGATCTCGGCTTTTTCTCCACCCTGGCCAGCGCCGGCAGCCTGAGCGCAGCCGCGCGGGAGCTGGGCATCACCACACCCGCGGTCAGCAAGCACCTGGCGCTGATGGAATCGCGCGCCGGCGTGCTGCTGGTCAACCGCTCGACGCGCCGCATGAGCCTCACGCCCGAGGGCGAGCTCTACCTGGAGCATGCACGCCGGATCCTCGGCGAGATCGACGGCATGGAGGAACTGCTGGGCGTGTCCCGCGCAACGCCCCGCGGCCTGCTGCGCGTGAATGCCACGCTGGGCTTCGGGCGCAGCCATGTGGCGCCGCTGATCTCGCGCTTCGTGCGCAAGCATCCGGCCGTGGAGGTGCAGCTGCAGCTGTCGGTCAATCCGCCGGCGCCGAGCGAAGACCTGTTCGATGTCTGCGTGCGCTTTGGCGCGCCGCCGGACAGCCGGGTGGTCGCGAGGCACATCGCGTCCAACCGCCGGCTGCTGTGCGCATCGCCCGCCTACCTGGCAGCGCGCGGCACGCCCAAGGTTCCGAACGACCTGGCCAGGCACAACTGCATCGGCATCCGCCAGGGCGAGGAGGCCTACGGCGTTTGGCGCCTGACGAGCGGACGAGGCCGCCATGCGCGCACCGAGTCCATCAAGACGCGCGGCAGCCTCGCGACCAACGACGGCGAGATCGCCGTGAACTGGGCGCTCGAAGGCCACGGCATCCTGATGCGGGCCGAGTGGGACATCAACCGCTACCTGCGCAACGGCCGCCTGGTGCAGGTGCTGCCGCAGTACTTCACGCCCGATGCGGACATCTACGCGGTGTATCCGCAGCGGCACCAGCTGGCCGCGCGCGTGCGGGCCTTCGTCGACTTCCTGGCGCTTTCATTCACGCAGCAGGCGGCATCCGGCAAGGCATAGCCGGGACGCTCGCCGTGCCGCAGCAGTTCAGCGCGCCATGGCGCGGCATGCGGCCGCGCAGTCCCGGCATGCCTTGGCGCAGGCCTGGCAGTGGTCGTGCTTGTGTTTGGCGCATTCCTCGCCGCAGGCTTCGCAGATGCCGGCGCACAGCGCGCAGATGGCTTTGGCATGTTCGCTGCCGCGCGCCATGGCGGCCGCGGCAAACTGGCAGGCGGCCGCGCAATCCATGTCGAGCGCGATGCACCTGGCCATCATCTGGACGTCGGGCTCCTTCAGGCAGGCCGCGGCGCAGTGGTTGCACGCGGTGGCGCAGCCGTTGCATGCCTCGATGCATGCGGCGTAGGTTTGGTGTGGCATGGCTGTCCCCTTGAGATTCTTCGAGCCGCGAAGGGCCGCTGCTGGTGGTTCATGCTCGCTGGCCGGCCCATCGCAGGTGTAGGAAAGGGGCGCGTTGGCGCGTGAGAACGGCTTGCCGCCGTGCAGCACGGGTGAAAATCCAAAAATGCATCAAGCCAGCAGCACCTCATTCCTGCAGTCCACCCGGCGCGCCATCGCGGCTGCGGCCATCGCGGCGCTTGTCGCAAGCTGCGCTTCCGCGCCATCGGGATCGACAACGCAGTCGCCCGGCTCGACAGCGGGTGCGCGGCCCGCAACCACGCTCACGCCCGCGCCCACCACGCCCGCGGGCCCGGACGCCGCCGCGCTCGAACAGCAGCGCTTCGCCAAGTGGGTTGCCGACTTCCGCGCCACCGCACGCGCATCCGGCATCAGCGAGGCCACCTTGCGAAGCGCCTTCGACCAGGTGCAGTTTCTCCCGCGGGTGATCGAACTGGACCGTGCCCAGCCCGAGTTCACGCGCACCGCCTGGGACTACCTCGACAACACCGTCTCGCCCCAGCGCATTGCAACCGGCCAGGACAAGCTGCTGCAGGTGCGCGCCGAAGCCGATGCGGCCGCCGCGCGCTACGGCGTGCCGGGCACCATCGTGGTCGCCATCTGGGGCATGGAAAGCAACTACGGCGGCAACTACGGCAGCACCCCGGTCATCGATGCGCTCGCGACGCTCGGCTTCGAGGGCCGGCGCGAAGACTGGGCGCGCCGCGAACTGCTGGCCGCGCTGAAGATCCTCGACAGCGGCGACATCGCGCGCGACCGCATGATCGGCTCCTGGGCGGGCGCCATGGGCCAGACCCAGTTCCTGCCGTCGAACTTTCTGGCCTACGCGGTGGATGCCGACGGCGACGGACGGCGCGACATCTGGGGCAGCATGCCCGATGTGGTGGCCTCGACGGCGAACTTTCTCTCGCGCTCGGGCTGGCAGGCCGGCATGCCCTGGGGCGTGGAGGTCAGGCTGCCGGCGGGCTTCGACTACGGCCGCGCCGACATGGCCGTGCGGCAGCCGAGCGCGCAATGGGCGGCCGAGGGGCTCAGAGCCATAGACGATCGGCCGCTGCCGGAGTTCGCCGATGGCGCGGTGCTGCTGCCGGCGGGCGCGCAGGGGCCGGCCTTCCTTGTCGGGCCGAACTTTCGCGCCGTGCTGCGCTACAACAACTCGACCAACTACGCGCTCGCCGTGGGCCTGCTCGCGCAGTGCCTCGGCGGCGGCCCCGACGTGCAGGCGCCATGGCCGAGAAGCCTGGCGGCGCTCTCGCGCAGCCAGATGGTCGAGCTGCAGACTGCGCTCAGCCAGCGCGGCTTTGCCACCGGCGCGGCCGACGGCGTCATGGGTCCGGCCACGCGCGAAGGGCTGCGCCGCTACCAGCGCAGCGTCGGCCTGCCAGCGGACGGCTATCCGAGCGTGGAGCTGCTGCAGCGGCTGCAGCGGCCTTAGCTGGCGGCCCCGTTAAACTGGGGCCGGGTGCGAGGCCGCTTGTGTTTTTCTTTGCGGCACCGCAGGTTCATGCGATGGTCGGGCCGCCACGCGGATCAGCCACGCCATCCCTCCCATGCAAGAGCCCACCATCCAGTACCTTGCCGCAGCGATCTTCGCCGTGGCGCTTGTCCACACCTTTGCCGTCAAGCAGTTCGAGCGGCTGTCGCACCGCTTTCCCCGGCACGCCGGCCTGTTCCACCTGCTGGGCGAGGTGGAAGTCGTGTTCGGCTTCTGGGCCATCGTGCTCGTGCTTGCAATGGCCCTGGTCGTCGGGGGCGGGCCGGCGCTCGGCTATGCGGAGTCGCGCAACTACACCGAGCCGCTGTTCGTCTTCGTCGTGATGGTGGTGGCCGCCTCGCGGCCCGTGCTGCGCACCGTCATGTCGGGCGTGAGCCTCGTGGCGCGGGTGCTGCCGCTGCCCACGCCTGTCGCGGCAGCATGGCTCGGGCTGGCGGCCGTTCCGCTCTTGGGCTCGCTCGTCACCGAGCCCGCGGCCATGACCATTGCGGCGCTCATGCTCGCGCCGCAGATCTTCAGGCCGCAGGTGCCCGAAGCGGTGAAGTACCTCGCGCTGGGCGTGCTGTTCGTCAACGTATCGATCGGCGGCACGCTCACGTCGTACGCCGCGCCGCCGGTGCTGATGGTGGCCTCGACCTGGCAATGGGACAGCACCTTCATGCTCGCCACCTTCGGCTGGAAGGCCGCCATCGCCGTGCTCGTCAACGCCACCGTGGCCGCCTTCGTGCTGCGCAGGCACCTGCCCGCCGCATCGGCCGGGGACGCGGCGCTCGCCGAAGCGCCCGTGCCGCCCGCCGTGGCCGTGGCGCACCTGGTGCTGCTGGCCGGCATCGTGCTGTTCGCGCACCACCCGGTGGCGTTCCTCGGGCTCTTCCTGATGTTCCTCGGATTCACGCAGGCCTATGAGCGCCACCAGAGCCCGCTGATCATCAAGGAGGCGCTGCTCGTCGGCTTCTTCCTGGCCGGGCTGGTGGTGCTTGGCGGCATGCAGCAGTGGTGGCTGGAGTCGGTCGTCTCCAGCCTGCAGCCGCTGGCCTTGTTCTTCGGCGCGCTGGGCCTCACGGCCATCACCGACAACGCGGCGCTCACCTACCTGGGCTCGCTGATCTCGAACATTTCGGACGAATCGAAATACATGCTCGTGGCCGGCGCGGTGGCCGGCGGCGGCCTGACGGTGATTGCCAACGCGCCCAATCCCGCGGGCGTCGCGCTGCTCAAGCGCGGCTTCTCCGACGAGACCATCGGCGCCGGCGGGCTGCTGCTGGGTGCGCTCGGCCCCACGCTCGTGGCCGCCGCGGCCTTCATGCTCTTATAGTGGGCCGCGCATCGCGTGGATCAAAAAAGAAGGAGACAAGAACATGCGCACGTTCTCTCGCATCGGACCCGCCGCAGGCGCGGTGCTTGTGGTGGCCCTGGCCATCGGCGGCTGCTCTTCCCACGGGACGGCCGTTTCCACAAGCACGAGGGCGGAGCCGCCGCCCACCGATTGCCGCGCCTGGGTGGGCGTCGACCGCAACCACGAGCTGCCCGGCTACCGTCTGCCGCAGTCCGATGGCCGCACCGTGTGCGTGCCGCTCGGCGTCAATGCCTACCATCCGCCCGCGGGCTATGCCGGGAGCGACTACTACGTCGAAGAATTCACCGATGCACGCCTGAAGGAGCGCTGGCGCACCTGCAAGGCCGATGCCGCCTGCTTTGCGCGCATCGATGCGCAGATGCAGCGCTGGCTGCCGCCGAACAAGGCGCGTTCGACGCGCTCCACCGGCGTGGTCGATCCCTCCGGCAAGATCGATCCGGAAGGGCTCGTCGACCTGCGGCAGATCCGCCGCCCGGCCTTCTTCGCCAAGGCGCCCTATGCGGAGGCGATTGCGCGCGCCGATGCCAGCACCACCATCGTCGAGTTCACCGTGCCGCGCGACAGCTTCGAGCGCATCGACCTGAAGATGGCCGATCCGGTCAAGCTGCGCGGCTGGTACATCGAAGGCCGCGGCGTCGACGACGGCAAGGGCGGCAGGATGCGCGCGCTGGCGATCATGGCGCCGGGCGGCGGCGGGCAGCTCACCGCGATCCAGCACCCCGACGAAAAACCCTACCGCATCGATCCGGCCACGGGCCGGGCGGTCGACATCAGGTTTCCGAACGCCACCACCGAGACCATGGGCCAGCGCTGGTGGCGCGAGAACCTCGATGCGCTCCACCAGGCGGGCTTCGACGTGCTGGCCTACGACCGGCGCGGCGAGGGCATTTCGGGCGGATTCAGCGACACCCACACGCTGGAGCAGGGCGAGGACGTGTTTCGCGTGCTCGCGCAGTTCGACACCGGCGACGGCCTGCGGCTTCTCACGCCCGACGGCCGGGTGCTCGAAGGCCGCGAGGCGGCCGGCAAGCTGCTGGGCGGCATGAAGTCGACGCGCATTCCGATTTTGCTCGGCGGCTATTCGCGCGGCTCGATGTCCACGGCCTGGGCCATGGCCAAGAACTTTTCGGGCGCATGCAGCGACGACATGCCGGTGCCCGAATGCCTGCCGCCCAAGGGGCTTTCGAACATCAAGGGCGCGATCCTGCTGTCTTCGTTTGCGAGCGGCGCGGGCTACCTGCCCGCCTCGCCCGACCTGGCCGACCGCAACCTGTTTCTTGGCGGCATGGCGGCGGACCATCACATCCTGTTCTATCCGAACTCGGCGCCGCTCGCGGGCATGCACAAGTGGCCGGCCGCCTTCTTCGGCAAAGGCCTGTGGGACCGCGCCGAAACACTGGAAGGCACCGTGGCCGCCTACGACCGCATTCCCGGCGCGCGCGAAATCGTGGTGGCCCGCGCACCCCATTCGATCGAGACCTGGCCGGAGAGCGACAGGCAGTATTTGCGCGAGCGGATGGTGGCCTTCGCGAAGGTGGCGATCACGGGCGGCACCACCGTGCCAGGCGCAAAGCCCTGGTCCAACCTCAAGGAACTGGTCGCCACCACGCCTGATTCTTGGGAGCCGTCGTCGAGGCCGAAAGAATGAAGCGCGCCGCGATACCTGGGCATGCAGCGGCAACTACCCTGGACGTGCGGGCTGGTTGATGAAGCCAGTCGCCTACGCTCCAAACAGCATGGTGGCGAGGAACCAGGTTGCCCACAGAGCCGCATAGGCGGCGCCCCCGAGTACGCACACAAAGGCGACGGCGTACACGATTCGGCGGCCGACCCCTGGCGCATGAGGTACGTAGCGCCAATAAATCCATGCGGCCCAAAGCAGGAGGATCGAGACTTCGATGAAGAGGGTAAGCATCGGCGCGAACCTTCCCAACGAAGCGAACGCGCTGCTCCCGACGAAGCCGGCCAGCACCTGAATCAACGGCGAGGCAATGACCCATAGCGCGACATGCAATCCGAGTCGCCAGCCAGCCTTCATCGCAGTGCCTCGCCTTTGAAGAAGTGCAGGGGCATGGGTTGTTCCCACCCGGGTGTCTGGTACCCAGCCACGCGGACATCTGGCACATAACCCATCACGCTTCGCAGAAGCGCCGCCAATAGAGTGTGAAGCTCGGCTCCGAGTGCTGCGCGCGCGCAACCGAATTGGTGTCCGATGACATTGTTCTCTCCCTTTGATTGGCCAGTTGCGCTGGCTCATTCGCCGCATGGTATCGAACGATCCGGCCGGTTCGTTCGCGTGGCCGCTTGACTTGTTTTCCACGATGTTGGATATACTTCCGACATCATGGAAAATCAGCCACCAAGCCTCAACGACCGCATCGCGCAGCGCGTGCGAGACCTGCGCGCCGACCGCGGCCTTTCGCTCGATGCGCTGGCGGCGCATTGCGGCGTCAGCCGCTCGATGATCTCGCTCATCGAGCGCGGCGAAAGCAGCCCGACGGCGGTGCTGCTCGAAAAACTTGCGACCGGCCTCGGCGTTCCGCTGGCGTCGCTGTTCGAGGCGCCGGTGCCTGCGCCGGGGCCGGTGTCCCGGCAGGCCGACCAGCCGCAATGGCGCGATCCGCATTCGGGCTATGTGCGCCGCAACGTGTCGCCCGGCGGCTCCGCATCGCCGCTCCATATCGTCGAGATTCTTTTTCCGCCCAAGGCGCGCGTGGCCTACGAAACCGGCGCGCGGGAACCCCAGGTTCACCAGCAGGTGTGGGTGCTCGAAGGAACCATCGAAGTCACGCTCGGCGACGACCGCCACCGGCTCGGCGCGGGCGACTGTCTGGC
Source organism: Variovorax paradoxus (assembly GCF_030815975.1). Classification (NCBI taxonomy): domain Bacteria; kingdom Pseudomonadati; phylum Pseudomonadota; class Betaproteobacteria; order Burkholderiales; family Comamonadaceae; genus Variovorax; species Variovorax paradoxus. The sequence continues at coordinate 902,715 of NZ_JAUSXL010000002.1, read as the reverse complement.
GCTGATGCTCGACCGCCCCACCAGCTACTACAACCCCACCCGGCAGATCGCGCGCTATGCCGTCGTGATCGCCACCTCGCCTTCTTCCTGGAGATGACATGACCCAACCTGCGGCAATAACTCCTGTGCCACGCATCCGCGTTCTCTCCAGCGTCGACGACGTGCATGTCCGGCAGCTGGCCGACGTGCTCGTCGACTGCGTCGAAGGCGGCGCCTCGGTCAGCTTCATGCTGCCGCTCGCGCCCGGGCGCGCCCAGGCGTTCTGGCATCGCGTGGCCGAGGGCGTGGCAGGCGGCGAGCGCGCGCTGCTGGTGGCCGAAGATGCGCGAGGCATCGTTGGCACGGTGCAGCTGGTGCTCGCGCAGCCCGAGAACCAGCCGCACCGCGCCGAGGTCTCGAAGATGCTCGTGCACCGGCGTGCCCGGCGCCAGGGTGTGGGCGCGCTGCTGATGCAGGCCGCCGAGCAGCTCGCGCGCGAACACGGAAAGACTTTGCTCGTGCTCGACACCTCCAGCGCCGAGGCCGAGCGGCTCTATGCCCGGCTCGGCTGGACGCGCGTCGGCGTGGTTCCGGGCTTTGCGCTGCTGCCCGGCGGCGCGCCGTGCGACACCACCTACTTCTATCGCACGCTGGCGCCGCAAGCACGATAGCCCGCGGTGTTGCCGCCCTCGGCGCGCGCTGCGGGCGCGATCGCGGCCGCAGCCCTGCGGCTCGCGGCCGTATGCAGCAGCAACCCGCCGACCACCATTGCCATGCCGGCCAGTTCATTCGCAGAAGGCAGCTTGCCCAGCGCAATGCCCATCAACAGGGCCGACACCGGAACGAAGTTCAGGAACGCCGTGCCGGTGACGGCGCCCAGCGTGCGCACGCCGTAGTTGAAGGCCAGCACGGAAATGGCGGACGGCGCCAGGCCCACGAACAGCAGCGCGTGCCACGACAGGCGCAGGCCCTCGGCGCTGGGTGCATGGCTGGCGCCAAGGACGGTGGCGATCAGCGCGCCCGCCAGCAGCAGCGGCCAGGAAGCCAGCACGGTGAGGGCCGAATACTCGACCACGTCGAGCGCGGGAAAGCGCGCCGCGCCGCGCGTGTACCAGATCCAGCCGAGCGTGCCGGCAAAGGCCACCGCATCGCCGAAGAGCGTCGAGCCGGCCGACGAGGCAGCGCCGAAGAAGAGGCCCGACACCATGGCCACGCCCGCGAGCGCCAGCGCCGTCGCCAGCAGTGCCAGCCGCGCGGGCCGCACGCCGTCGAAGGCCCAGCGCACCAGCTGCGTGGTCATGGGCGTGGTCGCCACGATCACCGCGCCGTGCGAGGGCACCGAATGCGCGAGCCCGACGAACAGCATCACGCTGAAGACGCCGAAGCCCGCGGCGCCCCGCAGCGCCAGCGGCAGCGCGTGCAGGCGAAGCTTGCGCCACGGCGCCGCGCCGCGCGGCAGCAGCAGCGCGGCGAACAGCAGGGCCGACATGCTGTAGCGGATCAGCGTGAACCACACGGGTTCGACGTGCGGCAGAACGTCCTTGCCGACGAGGAACATGGCGCCCCATCCGGAGGTGGCGAGCAGCAGCGCGGCAATGCCGAGCGGACGTGGATTGGCGGTGGGCATGGTGTGCGGGCCTCGTTGCATTGAATCGATGGCGCCAAGCTTCGGCTTTTCCACGCCGCGCGGCCATTCGCTTCTTTGGACCGGGGGCTCCAAAAAAACGAACGGACGCAGGCCACGCCAGCGCTCACAATTTGCGTCATGGAGCTCTATCAACTGAAGACCTTCGTCGCCATTGCGAAGGAGGGCAGCCTCACCCGCGCCGCCGAGCGCGTGTTCACCAGCGCGCCGGCCGTCAGCGCCCAGCTCAAGGCGCTGGAGGACGAACTGGGCGTGAAGCTGTTCGAGCGCACGCCGCGCGGCATGGTGCCCACGCAGGCCGGCCGCAGCCTGCTCGAGGAAGCCGAGCGCACGCTGGCCTCGGCCATGCGCATGCGCTCGGCCGCCGAGCAGCTGCGCGGCGCGGCGCAGGGCGTGGTGCGCTTCGGCACGGTGGTCGATCCGGTGGCGCTCAGGCTCGGCGAGGTGCTGGTCAAGCTCGCCGAACGCCATCCGCAGGTCACGCTGCAGCTGCGCCAGGGACTGTCGTTCGAGACACTGGCGGCGGTGCAGCGCGGCGAACTCGACTGCGCCTATGCGCTCAGCGACAGCGAGCAGGTCGAAGGCATGGAATTGCTGCGCCTGGTTCCGGTCGAGCTGGTCGTGACGCTGCCCCTGCCGCTGTCCGAGGCCCACCCGGGCCTCACGCTCGACGAACTCACCCGCTTGCCGTGGGTAGGCACGCCGCCATCGTGCATCCTGCGCACGCACCTGGAGAAGCTGTTCGCCGGCGCCGGCCGCGACTACAGGCAGGGGCGCACGGCCGACAGCGAAAGCGCCGTGCGCAGCATGGTCGCAAGCGGCATGGGCGCGGGCCTGCTGCGGCTCGACCAGGCCGAGCAGGGCCAGCGCAACGGCGAACTCGCGATCTGGAACGGCTGGCGCTCGCGCACCTGGCTGTGCTGGCTCGCGGCCGAAGGCCGGCACGCGAGCGCCGTCGAGGCGGTGCGCAGCGCGGTGCTCGAAACCTGGGCCTGAGACGTCGGTCGGGAGGCCCAAGGATTTGCGCAGGCCGCGCGGCCTGTCATCATTCGCGCCTGCATGACCCAAGAACCGACGCTCCCCATGGATCTGTTGAACCGCGCCAGGCAGATCCTGGCAGCCCCGGACGGCACGCTGCCCGGCGCCGCCGCCACACCCGAGGCCGGCTGCGTGGTGCTGATTGCGATGGGCGACGGCGCGAGCCGCGCGCGCGTGGTCGCCGGGCGTGGCGAAAGCGCCGAGCAGGCCTGGCAAAAGGCACGCGATGCAGCCATTGCGCTCGCGCAGCGCATCGGCATGCAGCCCCGCCGCGTGCGCGTGGAGCTGGTCGACCAGGTCGAGCCCATGAGCTGGGGTGCGCTCAAGGCCCGCCTGGCGCGCACCAAGCGCAACTACTTCAACCAGGGCGTGTCATTCGACGCGAAGTTCGAGGTGGCGCTGCTCGCGCCAGAGATCAACGGCAGCGCCATCTTCTACAACGGCACGGTGGAGCATGCCGAGCCCAATGCGGGCAACCTGCGCCTGCATGCGAAGCGTCGCTTCGGTGCCGAGCTCGATTTTCCGCAGGACGACGCGGCGCCGGTGTGGTGCTTCGTCACCCGCGCGGCCTATGCCGACGCGGAGGGCGCGTGGCCAATCACGTCCAAGGGGCAGGCGGCGGGCTATCGGACGCTGCCCGAATGGGGCCCCGGCCAGGTGCGCAGCCTCGTGGACAGCGCCAGCGACTATCTCGCGGCGCAGGTCAAGCCCACGGGCGAGTTCCACTACGGCTGGTTCCCGTGCTTCGACCGCGCGATTCCCACCTACAACACGCTGCGCCACGCGAGCTCGACCTACGCGCTGCTCGAAGCCTGGGAGCTGACCCGCAGCGACAGCCAGAAGGCGGCCATCGACCGCTCGCTGTCGCTGCTGACGAAGCGGCTGATCCGCCAAGTCGAACTGCCCGGCGGCACGCGCGCGGCCTACCTGCTGGACGTCGGCGACGAGATCAAGCTGGGCGGCAATGCGGTGTGCCTGCTGGCGCTGGTCAAGTACACGGAGCTCACGGGCGATCCGCAGTACCTGCCGCTGATGGAGCAGCTCGCGCTCGGCATCCAGGCCATGCAGGACCCGGCCAGCGGGCGCTTCGTGCACGTGCTGAATTACCCCTCGCTCGAGGTGAAGGACGCATTCCGCGTCATCTACTACGACGGCGAGGCCGCCTTCGGCCTGATGCGCCTGCATGGGCTCACGCGCGACGAGCGCTGGCTCGCGGTGGTCGAGAAGGCCTTCGAGCATTTCATTGCCGCGGAGCACTGGCGCGCGCACGACCACTGGCTGAGCTACTGCGTCAACGAGCTCACGCGCTACCGGCCCGAAACGCGCTACTACCAGTTCGGCCTCTGCAACGTGGCCGACTACCTGGACTTCGTGCTGGAGCGCATCACCACCTTTCCGACCCTGCTCGAGCTCATGATGGCCGCGCGCGAGATGGTGGAGCGCCTGGCCGCCGACCCCGCGCTGCGCCCGCTGCTCGAGGGCTTCGACCGCGCCAAGTTCGACCGCGCGCTCGAGCACCGCGCGCGCTACCTGGCCAACGGCTACTTCTGGCCCGAGCTCGCGATGTTCTTCCGCAACCCCGAGCGCATTGCCGGTTCGTTCTTCATCAAGCACCACAGCTTCCGCGTGCGCATCGACGACGTGGAGCACTATCTGTCCGGGCTCATTGCCTACTGGAAGCACCGCCGATGAACAGCAGCAGCACCATCACCACCCGCGAATACGGCCGCATGCCCGATGGCCGCAGCGTGGCCGAATACACCCTGGACAACGGCCGCGGCCTGCTTCTCAGCGCCATCAACCATGGCGGCATCGTCACCGCATTGCAGGTGCCCGACCGCCGCGGGCACAGCGGCAACATCGTGCTCGGCCTGCCGAGCCTCGCGGACTACCTGGGCCCGCATCCGCACCTTGGCACCATCGTCGGGCGCTATGCGAACCGGATCGCGGGCGGGCGCTTCACGCTCGACGGCGTTGCGCACCAGCTCCCGCTGAACAACGGCGCCAACTCGCTGCACGGCGGGCACCAGGGCTTCGGCACGCGCTTCTGGCAGATCGAGCCGGTGCCGGCGGACAGCGCAGTGGGCGACATTGCCATCGAGCTTCGCTACACCAGCGCCGACGGCGAAGAAGGCTTTCCCGGCGAGCTGGAGGTGACGGTGCGCTACGCGCTCAGCACCCGCGAGAACACCTGGCGCATCGACTACCGCGCCGTGACCGACCGGCCCACGGTGCTGAACCTGAGCCACCACGACTACTTCAACCTCGCAGGCGAGGGCGCGGTGCTGGACCATCGGCTCACGATTCCCGCGAGCCGCTACTGCCCGGTGGATGCAGGCCTGATTCCCCTCGGCCTTGCGCCGGTGGCCGGAACGCCGTTCGACTTTCGCACAGCCATGCCCATCGGCGCACGCATCGATGCGCCGCACGAGCAGCTGCGCGTCGCCGGCGGCTACGACCACAACTGGGTGCTCGACCGCGAGCCCGCCGGCCTGGCGCTGGCGGCGCGGCTCGAACACCCGCCTTCCGGGCGCGTGATGGAGGTGCGCACGACCGAGCCGGCGGTGCAGTTCTATTCGGGCAACTTCCTCGATGGCAGCCTGCGCGGCGCCGATGGAGAGAGCCTGCGGCGCGGCGCCGGACTGTGCCTGGAAACGCAGCACTATCCCGATTCGCCGAACCAGCCGGACTTTCCTTCGACGGTGCTGCGGCCGAATGAAGTGTTCAGCAGCAGCACGCTGCATCGCTTCGGCATTGCCTGAGCAAGCGCGCCGGGCCGGCCGCTGAATTCGCCGCCTAGGCTTTGACAGCCGCCGCGCCGAACTCGGCCGCGAGCAGGCCGGGGCTGCCGATGCGCACCGAGAACAACCCGCCGGCCAGCGGCTCCGCCTCGAGCTGCTTGGCCGTGAGCCCGCTGCGCGCGGTGCTGATGTAGAGCGTGCACAGGTCTTCGCCGCCGAAGGCGCAGTCCGTGACGTTGCTCGCGGGCAGTTCGATGCGGCACAGCTCGGCGCCGCTCACCGGGTCGTGGCAGCTCACGCAATGGCCGCCCCAGCGCGCAATCCAGAGCCGGCCGGCCGCGTCGGTCGTCATGCCGTCGGGCAGGCCGTCGCCTTCCGCGAAGCGCAGCCACACCCGCTTGTTGCCCACGGTGCCGGCTGCGCTGTCGAAGTCGTAGGCATAGACGCAGCCTTCGACCGTGGCGTTGAAATACATCGTGCGCTCGTCGAGCGACCAGGTCGGCCCGTTGGTGACCGCAAAGCCGTCGTCGTGGCGCGTGCAGCGGCCATCGGCGTCGAAGCGGTAGAGCGCGCCGGTCGGCGCCACGCAATCGAAGTCCATGGTGCCGCCCCAGAAGCGGCCCTGGCGGTCGCACTTGCCGTCGTTGAAGCGGTTGCCGGGCCGGTCGGTTTCGGGCTGGTGCAGATAGCGCGGCGGTGCATCCACCGCGGGGTCGAAGAAGGCGAAGCCGCGGCGCATGGTGACGATCAGCCCCGGCGCGTCCGCGCGCTCGGCCAGCGCGGTGATCTCCTCGTCGAACTGCCAGCTGCGGCGCGCGCCGCTCGCCGGGTCGAGGCGGTACAGGCGGCTCTCGAGGATGTCGATCCAGTAAAGCGCCCGTTCGCGCGGCGACCACAGCGTGCCCTCGCCGAGCGTGGCGCCCGCGGGCCACAGGCATTCGGGTTCGCCGAGGATCGATGGCGCACCAAGGGGTGCGGGCGTGGTTGCGGTGCTGCCGGTTGGGGTCATTGTTTTGCGCCTTTGTTGTCTCTGTCCTTGACGCGGCGGATCGTATCAAGGCATATTGATAATAGAAACCAAACTATTTGGCATCAAGTGATATTGATTTTGCAATGTCACAGCCAGCTCTCTGGAGACACGCATCTTGAAGGATTCCCCGCAGCAGCTTTCGATCTACCCGAGCCTGAAGGGCCGCACGGTGTTTGTCACCGGCGGCGGCAGCGGCATCGGCGCGGCCATGGTGGCCGCGTTCGCCGCGCAGGGCGCACGCGTTGCCTTCGTCGACATTGCCGAGGGCGCCAGCGCAGCGCTCGCGCAGCGCATCGTCGAAGAAGGCCATGCGGCGCCGTGGTGGCGCACCTGCGACGTGCGCGACATCGGCGCGCTGCAGAAGGCGATCGCCGATGCGGCCGCCGAGTTCGGCGACTTCGCGGTGCTGGTCAACAACGTGGCGAGCGACGACCGCCACACGCTCGAATCGGTCACGCCCGACTACTACGACAACCGCATGGCCATCAACGAGCGGCCCGCGCTGTTCGCGATCCAGTCGGTGGTGCCGGGCATGCGGCGGCTGGGCTTCGGCTCGGTCGTCAACCTCGGTTCGACGGGCTGGCAGACCAAGGGCTCGGGCTACCCCTGCTATGCCATTGCCAAGTCGTCGGTCAATGGCCTCACGCGCGGTCTCGCTGTGGAGCTGGGCAAGGATCGCATCCGCATCAACACCGTGTCGCCCGGCTGGGTGATGACCGAGCGGCAGGTGCAGCTCTGGCTCGACGACGAGGGCGAAGAGGAGCTCAAGCGCAACCAGTGCCTGCCCGACAAGCTGATGCCCGAGGACATCGCGCGCATGGTGCTGTTCCTCGCGTCGGACGACGCGAAGATGTGCACCGCGCAGGAGTTCACAGTGGACGCGGGCTGGACGTGATCAGTCCATCTCTAGCTTGCGGCCGTAGACGCTGAGGCTCGCGGTCTTCAGCGCCTTCATCATCACCTTCGCGGCCGGCGACAGCAGGCGGTCGGTGCGCGTGATGATGCCGAAGGCGTCCATGTGGCAGGGCATGTCCAGCGGCAGCAGCGACACGATGCCGTGCGCGGCGTAGTAGCGTGCCACGTCGGTCGCGAGCACGGCCACCATGTCGCTCTGCTGCAGCATGCGCGTGATGAAGAGCAGGGCCGAGCTCTCGATCACGTTGTTCGGCGGCGCGAGGCCTTCCTCCTGGAACATCAGCTCGAAGCGGTGGCGCAGCACGCTGCCCGCGGGCGGCACGATCCAGCCGGCGCCCACCACGTCGCGCAGCGTGAGGGCCGCTCACGCCCAGCAGAGGATGGCCGGGGCGCACCAGCGCGCACACCGGCTCCTCGGCCAGCGCTTCGTAGCGCAGCTGCGACTTGTCGTGCTCGGCGAAAAGGCGCGCCACCAGGATGTCGAGCTTGCCCTGCTCGAGCCGATCGATCAGCACCGCGCTGGTCTCGATCTCGAGCGACACGCGCAGGTCGGGCTGCTCGCGCTTGACCATCGCCACCGCGGGCGGCATCAGCGTGAGGCCCGGCGCCGTGATGGCGCCCACGCCGACCTGGCCGAAGCGGCCGGCCTTGAGGGCGGTGAGCTCGTCGTGCGCCTGGTTCAGGCTGGCGAGCGCCACGCGGGCGTGGCGGATCATGGTTTCGCCGTACCAGGTGGGGCGCATGCCGCGCGGCAGCCGGTCGAACAGCGGCACCTCCAGCACGTCTTCCAGGTCCTTCAGCAGCTTGGAAGCGGCGGGCTGGGTCATGTTGAGCACCTGGGCCGCGCGGTGGATGTTGCCTTCCTCCGCCAGCGCCACCAGCAGGAGCAGCTGCCGCGTCTTGAGGCGGGCTCGGATGAACCAGTGGTTGTAGTTGGTCATGTCTCGTGGGTTGTTGTGAGAGCTTTGGGCTCAGAGGGTTTTCCAGAATCCAGCGATTGATATGCATTTTGTCGAAAAAATGATTGGATTGATATCAATTCTGTTCATAGACTCGCCGCACTTCCAAAAACCAGAGACAAGGTCGGCGCAGAGGTGATTCACGGCGAGATCCATCAGAACGTGCGGCAATACATCAACGGCCGCTGGGAAACCAGCGCGACCACCGGTGTGAGCGCCAATCCTTCGGACACCAGCGAAGTGGTGGCCGAATACGCACGCGCCGATCGCCGCCAGGTGGAGTCTGCGATCCGCGCGGCCGCCGACGCCTTTTCCCACTGGAGCCACAGCACGCCGCAGCGCCGGGCCGACGTGCTCGACCGCATCGGCACCGAACTGCTGGCGCGCAAGGACGAGCTGGGCCTGCTGCTGGCGCGCGAGGTCGGCAAGACCCTGCCCGAGGCGGTGGCCGAGGCGGCGCGCGCGGGGCAGGTGTTCAAGTTCTTCGCGGGCGAAGCGCTGCGCGGCGGCGGCGAGAACATGGCCTCGCTGCGCGCGGGCGTGCAGGTCGACGTCACGCGCGAACCGGTGGGCGTGGCCGGGCTCATCACGCCGTGGAATTCGCCGCTCGCGGTGCCGGCAACCAAGATCGCGCCGGCGCTTGCGCATGGCAACTGCGTGGTGTTCAAGCCGGCCGAACTGGTGCCGGCCTGCGGCTGGGCGCTGGCCGAGATCATCAGCCGCGCCGCGCTGCCCGCGGGCGTGTTCAACCTGGTGATGGGCAGCGGCCGCGAGGCGGGCCAGGCACTGGTCGACAGCCCGCTGGTCGATGCTGTGAGCTTCACCGGTTCGGCGCGCAACGGCGAACGCGTTCTCCAGGCGGCCGCCGCGCGGCGCGCCAAGGTGCAGCTCGAGATGGGCGGCAAGAACGCGCTCGTGGTGCTGGCCGATGCCGACATCGACCACGCGGTCGATTGCGCGGTGCAGGGCGCCTACTTTTCGAACGGCCAGCGCTGCACCGCGTCGAGCCGGCTGATCGTCGAGGCCGCGGTGCACGACGCGTTCGTCTCGCGGCTTCGCGAACGCCTCAAGGCGCTGAAGATCGGCCATGCGCTGGAGCGCGGGGTCGACGTCGGGCCGCTGGTCGACGAAGAACGTCTCGCGCGCAGCCTGGCCTGGGTTGGCATTGCGCGCGAAGAGGGCGCCGAGCATGTGTGGGGCGGCGAGCCGCTCCAGCGCGCCACGGCCGGCCACTACATGAGCCCCGCGCTCTTTCTGGCGCAGCCCGGGCACCGTATTGCGCGCGAGGAGATCTTCGGCCCGTTGGCCTGCGTGCTGCGCGCCGCCGACTACGACGAGGCGCTGGCGCTGTGCAACGACACATCGTCGGGCCTGAGCGCAGGCATCTGCACCAACTCGCTCAAGCACGCGATGCATTTCAGGCGCCATGCCGAGGTCGGCATGACGATGGTCAACCTGCCGACGGCGGGCGTGGATTTTCACGCGCCCTTCGGCGGGCGCAAGGGGTCGGGCTACGGGCCGCGCGAACAAGGGCGCCACGCCGCGGAGTTCTACACGACGGTCAAGACCGGCTACATGCTGGCCTGACCACCACGGATGGTTTTCATCAACAAGCAAAGCACTCAGAAAGAAGGAGACATTCCAATGAAACTCAATCGCCGCACTCTCAACATCGCGCTCGCCGCCGCCTCGCTCGGTGGGATGCTGCCCGCCACCGCGCTGGCGCAGAAAAAAATCGTGCTGGGCTTCAGCCAGGTGGGCGCCGAAAGCGAATGGCGCACCGCCAACACCGAGTCAATCAAGGCATCGGCCAAGGAAGCCGGCTTCGAACTCAAGTTCTCCGACGCGCAGCAGAAGCAGGAAAACCAGATCAAGGCCATCCGCTCGTTCATTGCGCAGAAGGTGGACGTGATCGCCTTCTCGCCGGTGGTCGAATCGGGCTGGGAAACCGTGCTGCGCGAAGCCAAGGCCGCGAAGATCCCGGTGGTGCTGACCGACCGCTCGGTGAACACCAAGGACGACTCGCTCTTCGTGACCTTCATGGGTTCCGACTTCGTCGAGGAAGGCCGCAAGGCGGGCCGCTGGCTGGTCGAGAAGATGAAGGACCAGAAGGACACGGTCAACATCGTCGAGCTGCAGGGCACCGTGGGCTCCGCGCCCGCCATCGACCGCAAGAAGGGTTTCGAGGAAATCATCAAGGCCGACCCCAAGTTCAAGATCGTGCGCTCGCAGACCGGCGACTTCACGCGCGCCAAGGGCAAGGAGGTGATGGAAGCCTTCCTGAAGGCCGAGGGCAAGAAGATCAACGTGCTCTTCGCGCACAACGACGACATGGCGATCGGCGCCATTCAGGCCATCGAGGAAGCGGGCCTGAAGCCGGCCAAGGACATCACGATCATCTCGATCGATGCCGTGAAGGGCGCCTTCGAAGCCATGATCGCCGGCAAGCTCAACGTGTCGGTCGAATGCAGCCCGCTGCTCGGGCCCCAGCTGATGAGCGCCGTGAAGGACATCAAGGCCGGCAAGCCGCTGCCCAAGCGCATCGTGACGGAGGAGACGATCTTCCCGATGGAAGTCGCCGCCAAGGAATTCCCTAATCGAAAGTATTGAGAGGCCACACCCATGAAACGCAACTTCCTCAAAGCCTCGCTCGCTGGCATCGCACTGGGCATCGCCGGCATCGCGCCGCTCGCGCATGCGCAGGACAAGGGCCCGATCGCCATCTCGATGCCGACCAAGTCGTCGGCGCGCTGGATCGCGGACGGCGCCAACATGGTCAAGTACTTCAAGGAAAAGGGCTACAAGACCGACCTGCAGTACGCCGACGACGACATTCCGAACCAGCTCGCGCAGATCGAGAACATGGTGACCAAGGGCTCGAAGGTGCTTGTGATTGCCGCCATCGACGGCACCACGCTGTCCGATGTGCTGCAGAAGGCGGCTGACAAGGGCGTGAAGGTCATCGCCTACGACCGGCTCATCAAGGGCTCGAAGAACGTCGACTACTACGCCACCTTCGACAACTTCCAGGTGGGCGTGCTGCAGGCGCAGTCGATCGAGGCATCTCTCGGGCTGAAGAGCGGCAAGGGCCCGTTCAACATCGAGCTGTTCGGCGGCTCGCCCGACGACAACAACGCCTTCTTCTTCTACAACGGCGCGATGTCGGTGCTGGACCCATACATCAAGAGCGGCAAGCTGGTGGTGCGCAGCAAGCAGATGGGCATGGACAAGGTCGGCACGCTGCGCTGGGACGGCGCGGTGGCGCAGGCGCGCATGGACAACCTGCTGTCAGCCTACTACAGCAAGGACCGCGTCGATGCGGTGCTGTCGCCATACGACGGTCTCTCGATCGGCATTCTGTCGTCGCTCAAGGGCGTGGGCTACGGCTCGGCTTCGCAGCCGATGCCCATCGTCTCGGGCCAGGACGCGGAGATTCCGTCGGTCAAGTCGATCCTGCGCAAGGAACAGACCTCGACCGTGTTCAAGGACACGCGCGAACTGGCGAAGGTCACGGTGGCCATGGCCGACGCCATGCTGTCGGGCAAGACGCCCGAGGTGAACGACACCAAGACCTACAACAACGGCATCAAGGTGGTCCCCTCGTACCTGCTCAAGCCCGTGAGCGTGGATGGCGGCAACTGGAAGCAGGTGCTGGTCGACAGCGGCTACTACAAGGAAAGCCAGGTCAAGTGAGCATTGGAATGGCAGCAGCAGCAGCAGCAGCAGCGGACGGCCGCAGCATCCTCGAGATGCGCGGCATCACCAAGACATTTCCCGGCGTGAAGGCGCTCTCCGATGTCAACCTGGCGGTGCGCGCGGGCGAGATCCATGCGGTGGTCGGCGAGAACGGCGCGGGCAAGTCGACGCTCATGAAAGTGCTGAGCGGCGTCTACCCGTGCGACTCGTACACCGGGGAGATCCACTTCGAGGGCGAGCTGCGCCGCTTCAAGGGCATTGCCGACAGCGAGAAGCTCGGCATCATCATCATCCACCAGGAGCTCGCGCTGGTGCCGCTGCTCTCGATTGCCGAGAACATCTTCCTCGGGAACGAGATCACGCGCGGCGGCGTGATCGACTGGTTCGCCGCCTATGCAAAGACGCGCGAGCTGCTCGCCAAGGTGGGCCTGAAGGAGCCGCCCACCACGCTGGTGACCGACCTGGGCGTGGGCAAGCAGCAGCTGGTGGAGATTGCCAAGGCCCTGGCCAAAGAGGTCAAGCTGCTGATCCTCGACGAGCCCACGGCCAGCCTCAACGAGAACGACAGCGACGCGCTGCTGATGCTGCTGCTCGAGCTGAAGCGCCAGGGCATCGCGTCGATCCTGATCTCGCACAAGCTCAACGAGATTGCCAAGGTGGCCGATTCCATCACTGTGCTGCGCGACGGCGCCACGGTGGAAACGATGGACTGCCGCGGCCAGCCGATCAGCGAGGACCGCATCATCCGCGGCATGGTGGGGCGCGACATGGCGCACCGCTATCCGCAGCGCCATCCGAAGATCGGCGAGACGGTGTTCGAGGTGCGCGACTGGCGCGTGCACCACGCGCTGCATGCCGACCGCGAGCAGATCAAGGGCGTGAACCTGCATGTGCGCAAGGGCGAGATCGTCGGCATCGCGGGCCTCATGGGCGCGGGGCGCACCGAGCTTGCGATGAGCGTGTTCGGCAAGTCCTACGGCCAGCGCATCAGCGGCTCGGTGCTGATGCACGGCCAGCCGGTGGACGTGGGCACGGTGCGCAAGGCCATCGACCATGGCATTGCCTATGTCACCGAAGACCGCAAGGGCCTGGGGCTGGTGCTGGAGGAAAACATCCAGAAGAACGTGAGCCTGGCCAACCTGGAGGCGGTCTCCCGTTCCATGGTGATCGACGACGCGCGCGAATTCAAGGTGGCGAGCGATTACCGCCGTGCACTCAACATCCGCTCTTCGGGCGTGGAGCAGCTGGTGGTCAACCTCTCGGGCGGCAACCAGCAGAAAGTGGTGCTCAGCAAATGGCTGTTCACCAAACCCGAACTTCTGATTCTCGACGAACCCACGCGCGGCATCGACGTGGGCGCCAAGTACGAGATCTACACCATCATCGACCAGCTCGCGAGCGAGGGCAAAGGCATTCTCATGATTTCTTCCGAACTGCCGGAACTGCTCGGCATGTGCGACCGCATCTACGTGATGAACGAGGGCCGCTTCGTGGCCGAATTTCCGGCTGCAGAGGCTTCGCAGGAGCGCATCATGCATGCCATCGTGAGCGCGGGGAGTTCCGTCCATGTCGCAGCCTGACGTCAACGCGGTGAACGCCGCGGTCCCCATGGCAGAGGCTGCCCCGAAGCTGCACGCCGGCTTCCTCAAGAACAACCTGCGCGAATACGGCATGCTGATCTCGCTGGTCGCGATCATGGTGCTGTTCCAGGTGCTGACAGACGGCACGCTGCTGCGGCCGCTGAACCTCACCAACCTGCTGCTGCAGAACAGCTACGTCGTCATCATGGCGCTGGGCATGCTGCTGGTGATCGTGGCGGGGCACATCGATCTTTCGGTGGGCTCGGTCTGCGGGTTCATCGGCGCGCTGGCGGCGGTGCTGATGGTGGAGTACGAATGGCACTTCGTGCCCACGGCCATCATCAGCATTGCGGCGGGCGCGGTCATCGGCGCCGCGCAGGGCTGGTTCGTCGCGTTCCGAAAGATCCCGTCGTTCATCGTCACGCTCGCGGGCATGCTGGTGTTCAAGGGGCTCACGCTGGCGCTGCTGGCGGGGCAGTCGGTGGGGCCGTTCCCGGTCGAGTTCCAGCGGCTGAGCTCGGGCTTCATTCCCGATCCGCTGGGCGGCCTCGATGGCGGCGGGCTGCGCACCACCTCGCTGGTGGTCGGTGCGCTGGCCGCCGCGGCGCTGGTGTTCTTCAAGCTGCGCGGGCGGGCCAAGCTCGCGGCGCACGGCATGGAAACGGAGCCGTATGCGTTCTTCCTCGTGAAGAACCTGTTCTTCGCGGCCATCATCCTGTTCTTCAGCTACCTGCTCTCGACCTACAAGGGCCTGCCCAACGTGCTGATCGTGATGGCGGTGCTGATCGTGGTGTACGACTTCGTCACCAACCGCACCACCATCGGCCGCCGCATCTATGCGCTGGGCGGCAACGAGAAGGCGGCGCGGCTGTCGGGCGTGAAGACGCAGCGGCTGGCCTTCCTGACCTTCGTGAACATGGGCGCGCTGGCCGCGCTCGCGGGGCTGGTGTTCGCGGCGCGGCTCAACACGGCCACGCCCAAGGCGGGGCTGGGCTTCGAGCTCGACGTGATCGCGGCCTGCTTCATCGGCGGCGCCTCGGCCTCGGGCGGCGTGGGCCGCGTGATGGGCGCGGTGATCGGCGCCTTCATCATGGGCGTGATGAACAACGGCATGTCGATCCTGGGCATCGGCATTGACTACCAGCAGGTCATCAAGGGACTGGTGCTGCTGGCGGCGGTGTTCATCGACGTCTACAACAAGAACAAGTAAGCCCATGAGCGAGAGCACTGCAACTCCTGTTGTTCTCGAACTGCGGGGCATCCACAAGCAGTTCGGCGGCATCTCCGTGCTGCGCGACGTGCAGCTGAAGCTCTACCCGGGCGAGATCCACGCGCTGATGGGGCAGAACGGCGCGGGCAAGTCGACGCTCATCAAGGTGCTCACGGGCGTGCTGCCGTCGAGCGGCGGCGAGATCTTTCTCGAAGGCCAGGCCATTCGCCCGCACTCGCCGCTGGAGGCGCAGAAGCTGGGCATCAGCACGGTCTACCAGGAAGTGAACCTGTGCCCGAACCTCTCGGTGGCCGAGAACGTGTTCGCGGGGCGCTATCCGCGCTGCGGCATGGTGCAGGGCTTTCGCATCGACTGGGCCGCGGTGAACCGGCGCGCCGAAGAATTGCTGGCACGCATCGGGCTGGACATCGACGTGAGCCGGTTGCTCTCGAGCTATTCGGTGGCGGTGCAGCAGATGGTGGCGATTGCGCGCGCGCTCGGCGTGTCGTCGAAGGTGCTGATCCTCGACGAGCCGACCTCGAGCCTCGATGACGACGAGGTGGAAAAACTGTTCGAGGTGCTGCGGCGCCTGCGCGGTGAGGGCCTTGCGATCGTGTTCGTGACGCACTTCCTGAACCAGATGTACGCGGTGTCGGACCGCATCACGGTGCTGCGCAATGGCAACTGGGTGGGCGAATGGCGCGCCGCCGACCTCGGGCCGCAGGCGCTGATCGCGGCGATGCTCGGGCGCGAGCTGGCCGCGCAATCGGCGCGGCCTGCCGCGTTGCCTGCGTTCGATGAAGCCGCGCCTGCCTTGCTGCAGACCGAAGGAATCGGGCAGGCCGGACAACTGCAGGCGACCGATCTGCGCGTGCGCGCCGGCGAAGTGGTCGGCATCGCGGGCCTGCTGGGCGCGGGACGCACGGAACTCGCGCGGCTGCTGTTCGGGCTGGAATCGCCGGACCGCGGCGTGCTCAAGGTCGATGGCCGCATCGTCAGCTTCTCGAACCCGGCCGATGCGATCCGCGAAGGCCTCGCGCTGTGTCCCGAAGAGCGCAAGACGGACGGCATCGTCGCCGAGTTGTCGGTGCGCGAGAACATCGCGCTCGCATTGCAGGCGCGGCTCGGCACGAAGCGATTTCTCTCGCATGCCGAGCAGACCGAGATGGCCGAGCGCTTCGTGAAGTCGCTGGGCATCAAGACCGCGAGCGTCGAAACACCCATCGGCCTGCTCTCGGGCGGCAACCAGCAGAAGGCCATGATCGCGCGCTGGCTCGCGACCGAGCCGCGCCTCCTGATCCTCGACGAGCCCACGCGCGGCATCGACGTGGCGGCCAAGCAGGAAATCATGGAAGAGATCCTGCGGCTCGCGAAGGCGGGCATGGCGGTGATCTTCATCTCGTCGGAGATGAGCGAGGTGGTGCGTGTCGCGCATCGCATCGTGGTGCTGCGCGACCGCAAGAAGGTGGGCGAGCTGCCGGGCGGCTCGACCGAGGACGAGGTTTACGAAATGATTGCAGCGGCATGAACCAGCGCGATATCTTGTCTTTCTCCCTCCCCCGCTGGGGGAGGGCCGGGGTGGGGGGCAGCGGCCTTCATTGCCGCGCAGTGTTCGAGGCCGCCTGCCCCCATCCCCACCTTCCCCCGGAAGGGGAAGGAGCAAGGCAGAACACATGACTCGCCTCTCATCTTTCATGAGCCACCGCCTCGCCTGGCCGCTGGTCACGCTGTTGCTGCTGCTCGCAGTCAACACCGCCTTCAACGCCAGCTTCCTGCATCTCGAATGGCGCGACGGGCATCTCTACGGCAGCCTGATCGACATCGTGAACCGTGCGGCGCCGCTGGTGCTGGTGTCGCTGGGCATGACGCTGGTGATTGCCACGCGCGGCATCGACATTTCGGTGGGCGCGGTGGTGGCCATTGCGGCAGCCGTCGCGGCCTGGATGATCGGCGGCTCGGTGGCGAGCGACGTGAGCCGCTTCCCGATGCCGCTCGCGATCCTCGCGGCCCTTGGCGTCGCGCTGCTCTGCGGCCTTTGGAACGGAATGCTCGTGGCCAAGGTCGGCATGCAGCCGATCATCGCCACGCTGATCCTCATGGTGGCGGGCCGCGGCGTGGCGCAGCTGATTGCCGACGGGCAGATCATCACCATCTACTACAAGCCCTTCTTCTTCCTCGGCAGCGGCTACCTGCTGGGCCTGCCGTTCTCGCTGTTCATCGTGGCGGCGGTGTTCGTGCTGCTCTACCTGGCCATCACGCGCACGGCGCTCGGGCTCTTCATCCAGGCGGTCGGCATCAACCCGACGGCCGCGCGCGTGGCGGGTGTGCAGGCACGCAGGCTCATCGTGGGTGCCTATGCGTTCTGCGGCCTGTGCGCGGGCGTGGCGGGCCTCTTGATCAGCTCCAACGTCAAGAGCGCGGACGGCAACAACGCCGGCCAGCTGCTGGAGCTCGACGCGATCCTGGCCGTGACGCTGGGCGGCACCGCGCTCACGGGCGGGCGCTTCAGCCTCATGGGCAGCGTGATCGGCGCGCTGATCATCCAGACGCTGACCTATGCGATCTACTCGCTGGGCGTGCCGCCCGAGATCAACCTCGTCGTGAAGGCCGTGGTGGTGTTCGCGGTGATGCTGCTGCAGTCGCCGGAGTTCAGGGCGGAGATCCGGGCGCTGGTGCAGCGGCCGGTGCATGAAGGAGCGCGGTCATGAGCGCGGTGATCGAAGTTGCACCCTCACCCCAGCCCTCTCCCGCGGGCGGGAGAGGGAGCAAGAGGCTGAACCCGAAATATCTGCCATTGACGGCGACCATCTCGCTGTTCGTGCTGGTGGCCACGCTGGGCTCGGTGTTCTACGAGGGCTTCTTCTCGGCGCAGGTGTTCCTCAACCTGCTGATCGACAACGCCTTCCTGATCGTCGTCGCGGTCGGCATGACCTTCGTGATCCTCTCGGGCGGCATCGACCTGTCGGTGGGCTCGGTGATCGCGCTCACCACGATGGTGTCGGCCTCGCTGGTCGAGAAGCACGGCTGGAGCCCGGCGGTGGTGATTCCGCTGGTGCTGGCCATGGGCACGGCATTCGGCGCGTTCATGGGCCTGCTCATCGAGCGCTTCAGGCTGCAGCCCTTCATCGTCACGCTGGCGGGCATGTTCCTCGCGCGCGGGCTTTGCTACCTGATCAGCATCGACTCCATCAGCATCACCAACGCGTTCTATGCCGAGGTCTCGCAGATCCGCATTCCGGTCTGGGGCGAGGCCTCGCTGTCGATCAGCGCGGTGATCGCCATCGGCGTGCTGCTGGCGGCGGTGTTCATCGCGCACTGCACGCCGTTCGGCCGCGCGGTGTACGCCATTGGCGGCAGCGAGCATTCGGCCATGCTGATGGGCCTGCCGGTGCGCCGCACGCTGGTCGGCGTCTACACGCTCTCGGGTTTTTGCTCGGCACTGGCGGGCGTGATCTTCACCTTCTACATGCTCTCTGGCTACGGCCTGCATGCGCTGGGGCTGGAGCTCGATGCGATTGCGGCGGTGGTGATCGGCGGCACGCTGCTCACGGGCGGCGTGGGCTATGTGGCGGGCACGCTGTTCGGCGTGCTGATGCTCGGAATCATCCAGACGCTGATCTCGTTCGACGGCACGCTGAGCTCGTGGTGGACGCGCATCGTCGTCGGTGCGCTGCTGTTCGTGTTCTGCCTGCTGCAGCGCTTCTTTACCTCGCGCGCACCTCGGCGCTGACTTTCAATTTTTTCCCAGGACACTCGCATGCCGGATACCCCTCCGAAGAAACTTCGCTCGACCGAATGGTTCGGCTCGGCCGACAAGAACGGCTTCATGTACCGCAGCTGGATGAAGAACCAGGGCATACCGGACCACGAGTTCGACGGCCGGCCGATCATCGGCATCTGCAACACCTGGTCGGAGCTCACGCCCTGCAACGCGCACTTCCGCAAGATTGCCGAGCATGTGAAGCGCGGCATCTCGGAAGCGGGCGGTTTTCCGGTCGAGTTCCCGGTATTCTCGAACGGTGAATCGAACCTGCGGCCCACGGCCATGCTCACGCGCAACCTCGCGAGCATGGACGTGGAAGAAGCCATCCGCGGCAACCCGGTCGATGCGGTGGTGCTGCTCACGGGCTGCGACAAGACCACGCCCGCACTGCTGATGGGCGCTGCGAGCTGCGACATCCCGGCCATCGTGGTCACGGGCGGGCCCATGCTCAACGGCAAGCTCGATGGCAAGAACATCGGCTCGGGCACGGCCGTGTGGCAGCTGCACGAGTCGCTCAAGGCCGGCGAGATCAACCTGCACCAGTTCCTTTCGGCCGAAGGCGGCATGTCGCGTTCGGCCGGCACCTGCAACACCATGGGCACGGCCTCGACCATGGCCTGCATGGCCGAGGCGCTGGGCACCTCGCTGCCGCACAACGCAGCCATTCCGGCGGTCGATGCGCGGCGCTATGTGCTCGCGCAGATGTCGGGCATGCGCGCGGTCGAGATGGCGAAGGAGGGGCTCACGCTGTCGAAGATCCTCACGCGCGAGGCTTTCGAAAATGCCATCCGCGTCAATGCGGCCATCGGCGGATCGACCAACGCGGTGATCCACCTGAAGGCGATCGCGGGGCGCATCGGCGTGGAGCTCGAACTGGAAGACTGGACGCGCATCGGCAGCAACACGCCGACCATCGTCGACCTGCTGCCCTCGGGCCGCTTCCTGATGGAGGAGTTCTATTACGCGGGCGGCCTGCCTGCGGTGCTGCGGCGCCTAGGCGAGAGCGGCCTCTTGCCGCACCCGGGCGCGCTCACCGTCAACGGCCGGTCGATCTGGGACAACGTGCGCGAGGCGCCGAGCCTCGACGACGAGGTGATCCGCCCGCTCGACAAGCCGCTGATCGCCGATGGCGGCATCCGCATCCTGCGCGGCAACCTGTCGCCGCGCGGCGCGGTGCTCAAGCCCTCCGCGGCATCGCCCGAACTGCTGAAGCACCGCGGCCGCGCGGTGGTGTTCGAGAACCTCGAGCACTACAAGGCACGCATCGTCGATGAAAGCCTGGATATCGATGCCAGCTCGGTGATGGTGTTGAAGAACTGCGGCCCCAAGGGCTACCCCGGCATGGCCGAGGTGGGCAACATGGGGCTGCCGCCGAAGCTGCTGCGCCAGGGCGTGAAGGACATGGTGCGCATCTCGGATGCGCGCATGAGCGGCACGGCCTACGGCACGGTGGTGCTGCACGTCGCGCCCGAAGCGGCCGACGGCGGGCCGCTCGCGGCGGTGCGCGACGGCGACTGGATCGAGCTCGACTGCGATGCGGGCCGGCTGCACCTCGACATCAGCGATGAAGAGCTGGCCTCGCGCCTCGCATCGTTGACCAGCACCGACGCGCAGCCCATGAGCACGCGCGGCGGCGGCTACCAGAAGCTCTACGTCAACCACGTGCTGCAGGCCGATGAAGGCTGCGATTTCGATTTTCTCGTCGGCTGCCGAGGCTCCGCCGTTCCCCGTCACTCCCACTGAACTCACCATGACCCCCAGATACCGCGGCATTTTCCCGGTGGTGCCGACCACCTTCACCGAACAGGGCGCGCTCGATCTCGAAAGCCAGAAGCGCTGCGTCGATTTCATGATCGACGCGGGCTCGGACGGGCTGTGCATCCTCGCCAACTTCTCCGAACAGTTCGTGCTCTCCGACGAGGAGCGCGAAGTGCTCACGCGCACGGTGCTCGAGCATGTGGCGGGCCGCGTACCGGTGATCGTGACCACCACCCACTACAGCACCCGCATCTGCGCCGAGCGCAGCCGGCGCGCGCAGGACATGGGCGCCGCCATGCTGATGGTGATGCCGCCCTACCATGGCGCCACCTTCCGCGTGCCGGAGCCGCAGATCTTCGAGTTCTATGCCGGCCTCTCCGATGCGGTGAACATCCCGATCATGATCCAGGACGCGCCCGCGAGCGGCACGCTGCTGTCGGCGCCGTTCCTCGCGCGCATGGCCAAGGAGATCGAACACGTCGCCTACTTCAAGATCGAGACGGCCGGTGCCGCATCGAAGCTGCGCGAACTGATCCGCCTGGGCGGCGATGCGGTCGAAGGCCCGTGGGACGGCGAGGAAGCCATCACGCTGCTGCCCGACCTCGATGCCGGCGCCACCGGCTCGATGACCGGCGGCGGCTATCCCGACGGCATCCGCCCGATCATCGAGGCGCACCGCGCGGGCGACCGCGACAAGGCCTTCGCGCTCTACCAGCAGTGGCTGCCGCTCATCAACTACGAGAACCGCCAGGCGGGCTTGCTGGCCTGCAAGTCGCTCATGAAGGAGGGCGGCGTGATCGCTTGCGAGGCACCGCGGCATCCGCTGCCGGCGATGCACCCCGAGACGCGCGCCGGCCTGATCGAGACGGCGAAGCGGCTCGACCCGCTGGTGCTGCGCTGGGGCCGTTGACAGCGGCGCCGCGCCCTTCGACGAAGTAGGGCGCGACGATCTCGGTCAGCCAGTCCATCACGGCCAGCACGCGCGGTGCGAGCTGGCGCCGGTTGGCATAGAGCAGCGAAACCGGCATCGGGCGCGCATTGAACTCCGGCATCACCTGCACCAGCGCGCCCGCGGCGAGGCTCGCCTCCAGGCCCGCGAACGGCGCCTGGACCAGGCCCAGGCCGGCCCGCGCGGCAGCCTGGTAGGCGTCGGTGCCGTTCACCGTGACGGTCGCAGGCACGGGCCATGTCTTGTACATGCCATCGGCGCGGTCGAGGTACTCCCAGCCTGCGTCGTTGGAGGAGAGCGTCTGCGCGAAATGAACGACCCGGTGCTGCGCTAGATCGTCGAGCGTGCGGGGCGTGCCGTGCGCGCGCAGATAACCGGCGCTCGCCGCATTGGCCATGCGCAGGGCGCCGAGCGGCCGCGCGACGAGTTCCGAATCTCCGAGCATGCCGACGCGCAGCACGCAGTCGAAGCCTTCGTGGACCAGGTCGACACGGCGGTCCGAGGTGCTGATGCCGACTTCGAGCGCGGGATGCCGCGCCAGAAATTCGGGCAGGCGGGGAATGACGAGGTCGCGCGCGATGGCGTTCGGCAGGTCGACGCGCAGCCGCCCGGTGAGGCCGCCGGCGTGCGAACGGAACATGGTGGCGAGCTGCTCGCCCTCGGCCAGGTAGTCCTTGCAGCGGTCGAGGAAGCGCCCCCCGTCCTCGGTGAGCCGCACGCTGCGCGTGGTGCGCTGCAGGAGCCGCGTGCCCAGCCGCTCCTCGAGCTGCTGCACGGCCACCGAGACGCGCGCGCGGGTCAGCCCGAGCTGGTCCGCGGCACGGCTGAAGCTCGCGAGTTCGGCCACCCTCGAGAAGATGCGCAATTCATCGGTATTCATGGCCGGGAATTGTTTCATTTTTGGATAACAGTGTGCGCAGTTTCTCTGAATTTATCTTTCTTCCGGTAACTTTTAAAGTCCATCCATCGACTCGCCGATCAACCCACCAAGGACTTTGAAATGACAGCTTTCACAACCGCCAACCCATCCCGCATCGCACTCATCACCGGCGGCAGCCGCGGCCTCGGCCGCAGCGCCGCGCTGGCGCTCGCCGCCGATGGCGTCGACGTGATCCTTACCTACATGTCGAACGACGCCAGCGCGCAGGCGGTGGTGGCGCAGATCGAGGCGAAGGGGCGCCGCGCCGCCGCCCTCCGGCTCGACGTCGGGGACAGCACGACCTTCGCCGCATTCGCGGACTCAGTGAAGGCGACGCTGGCTGCCACCTGGCAGCGCGAGCGCTTCGACTTCCTGGTGAACAACGCCGGCGTGGGCCTGCATGCGAACTTCGAGGACACGACAGAAGCCCAGTTCGACATGCTCTTCAACGTGCACTTGAAGGGCCCGTACTTCCTCACGCAGAAACTGCTGCCACTCATCAACGACGGCGGACGCATCGTCAATGTGTCGTCGGGGCTCACCCGGTTTTCGATGGCCGGTGCGTCTGCCTATGCCGCGATGAAGGGCGGCGTGGAAACGCTCACGCGCTACCTCGCGAAGGAACTCGGCGCGCGCGGCATTGCGGCCAACACGATCGCGCCGGGTGCGATCGAAACCGACTTCAGTGGAGGCATGGTGCGTGACAACCCGCAAGTGAACGCGATGGTGGCCGGTTTCACCGCGCTCGGACGCGCAGGCCAGCCGGACGATATCGGCGGAGCGATCGCGGGCTTGCTGGGGGAGGGCAATCGCTGGGTGAATGCCCAGCGCATCGAAGCATCCGGAGGGATGTTCATCTGAGTGCGCGGTGCACCCGGCAGATTGGGGCTCAGCTCTTCTCGAGCTCGCTCACTTGCAGGGACAGGTCGAACAGCTTCGACTTGCTTGCGTAGTAGCGGTCGAGCCGCCATTCCTTCAGGATGTCCATGGCCAGTTCGAAGCTCTTGTAATCGAGGCTGTAGAGCGTGACCAGTTCGAAGCTGCGTTCGGACTCGAGCGCCAACACGAGCTGGGCCAGAATCTTGGCCGATTCGTTGGCCGGGTCCGTTTCTATGAATCGGCGAGCGACCTTGATGGCATTCATGGGATAGTGTTCCTCGGTAGGCAGAGACCGAGAACTATAGCTAGCACGCCCTCTGGCTTTATGACGGTTTCATGACAAGCAGGGTCATCGCGACGCGCTTGTGGTGGCGTATGCGCGCCCGCCGTCGCCCGGAAGGGGCGACGGTGCCGCATCGACAGCTTGGTGCTTCAGCGAGCGGGCGGCATGGGCGCCGGCATCGGCTCCATGGGCGCCATCGGTGCCATCGGTTCGACCGGCGCGATGGCCGGTGGCGGAACCCGTGAAGGCGCGGGCATCGGCGCCGGCATCGTTGCAGGCGCCGGCATGACGACGGTGGTGACCGATTCGCGGATCACGCCGCCGCCCATCACGCTGCCATCGACATTGCCGCGGGTGTTGCCGCTGCCGCCCATTACGCGCGCCTCGCAGTCCGCACGGTCGGCCGGTGGCTGCAGGCCGCAGCGTGCGAGCGCGTTGCGCTGGTAATCGGGCGCGCTGGTCAGCCCGCCGCGCGCCGCTTCCTGGCGTGCGGCGCCGGCCTCGCGGATGCAGGCCGCGCGGTCTTGCTGGTTGCGGCCGCAGACCGAGAGTTCCTGCTGGTAGACGGAATCGCCGCGGCGCGGCTGGGCCGAGGCCGACGTGGCCGCGGCAAGGCCGCCCACGGCAATCAGGGCGGCAATCATCGAACGAGTGGTGCTGTTCATGGGGTGCTCCTTGGAGTGACCTGAGACATGAAACTGTTGGACAAGGCGGGCCGCATCGGGTTCCGCGCGGCCGATGTTCATCAGCGCGTGGGTGCGGCCGGTTGCGCCGGCAGCGGGGTCACTGTTTCGCGGATGACGCCGCCGCCCATCACGCTGCCTTCGGTGCTGGTGCGTGCGCCGCCCTGCAGACGGGCCTCGCAGTCCGCGCGATCGGCCGCGGGCTGTTCGCGGCAGCGCGCCATCGCATTGGCGTCATAGCGGCCGGGACTGGCGCTCGTGAGGCCGTCGCGCCCCGCTTCCTGGCGTGCAGCGCCGGCTTCGCGCAGGCAGGCCGCACGGTCCTGCTGCACGCCGTCGCAGGTGGCGCGCTCCTGCTGCGCGCGTGCGGCCGTGCCGGGCGCCTGCGCCTGGGCGAACGATGGGCTTAGAAAAAGAAAACCGCTCGCTGCAAAAAGCGCGGCAGCAGAAAAGGTGGAACGAACTCTTGTTGTCATCGGGTGCTCCTGGTTAGGGCGCGCCCTCCGAAAGCGCGACCGGACCCGCAGTGTGGTCCGGTGCAAGCCGTGCAAGGTGTGGGACTGCACAGACAGCAGACCCGGCCGGACGCGCCGATGCGTGTGGGACGTGTCCGGCATGGGCCGGCGTGGCCGGCCCCGGGGCGCGTCAGCCC
The DNA here is from genome assembly GCF_030815975.1 of Variovorax paradoxus. Taxonomy (NCBI): domain Bacteria; kingdom Pseudomonadati; phylum Pseudomonadota; class Betaproteobacteria; order Burkholderiales; family Comamonadaceae; genus Variovorax; species Variovorax paradoxus. The sequence continues at coordinate 878,036 of NZ_JAUSXL010000002.1, read as the reverse complement.
GCCGCGATGCGCTGCGCGAGGTGCGCCAGCGCTTCCTCGACCTGGTCGACCAGGATCAGCGACAGGTCGCCCGGCTGCAGGCGCGCGAGCGCGGTGTCGATGGCGACGAACTCGCCGCGGATCTCGTCGATGTAGCGCGTGCGCGCCGCGCCCTGCAGGCCCTGGCGCAGCAGCGCCATCACCTCGCCGTCGGCGCGGCCGCGCTGGGCCGCGTCCTGGTAGAGGATCACGTCGTCGAAAGCCTGGCCGAGGATGGCGGTCTGGTCGCGGATGTCGGAGTCGCGCCGGTCGCCCGCGCCGCTGATCACCACCGAGCGCTTGTTGGCCGGCATGGTGTCCACGGCCGAGACCAGCGCGCGCATGGCGTCGGTGTTGTGGCCGTAGTCGGCGATCACGGTGGCGCCGCGGTAGTCCATGACGTTGAAGCGCCCCGGCACGCCGGCCGCGTCATTCATGAAGCTCGCGAGGCCGCTGCGGATGGTGTCCCAGTCGAGGCCCACGGCCCATGCGGCGGCCACCGCCGCCATCACGTTGTCGACCTGGAAGCCGATGGTGCCGCCGCGCGTGATCGGCACGTCGCGCAGCGCAATGCGCTCGCGCCAGGAGCCTTCGGCCGCCACCAGCGTGTCCTGGTCGACGTAGACGGTGCGCTTGCCCTGTGCGCGGTGCGTGGCCATCACCGGATGCTGGCGGTCGGCGGTGAAGAAGATCACGTGGCCGGGGCAGCCGGCGGCCATGGCGGCGACATTGACGTCGGCGGCATTGAGCACCGCGTAGCCGTCGGGCGCGACATTGCGCACGATCACGCGCTTGAGCACCGCGAGGTCTTCGACGGTGGTGATGTAGTTCAGGCCCAGGTGGTCGCCGCTGCCGATGTTGGTGACCACGGCCACTTGGCAGCGGTCGAAGCCGAGGCCCTCGCGCAGCACGCCGCCGCGCGCCACTTCGAACACGGCCGCATCCACGTCGGGGTGCATGAGCACGTTGCGCGCGCTCTTGGGGCCGCTGCAGTCGCCGCTGTCGGTCTGGCGGCCATCGACGTACACGCCGTCGGTGTTGGTCATGCCGGTGCGCAGGCCGCTCGACGAGAGCAGGTGGTTGACGAGGCGCGCCGTGGTGGTCTTGCCGTTGGTGCCGGTGACGGCCACCACCGGGATGCGGCCATCGTCGCCGTGCGCGAAGAGGGTGTCCATGACGGCTTCGCCCACCGCGCGGCCGCGGCCGAACGACGGCGAGATGTGCATGCGCAGGCCGGGCGCGGCATTGACCTCGACCACGCCGCCGTGCTGCTCCTCGAGCGGGCGCAGCACGTTCTCGCACACCATGTCGACGCCGCAGATGTGCAGGCCGACCATCTGCGCCGCATCCACGGCGCGCGCGGCCACTTCCGGGTGCACGGTGTCGGTCACGTCGGTGGCGGTGCCGCCGGTGGACAGGTTGGCGTTGTTGCGCAGCACCACGCGCTGGCCGCGCGCGGGCACGCTGTCGGGCGCGAGGCCCTGGGCCTCGAGGCGGCCGATGGCGATGTCGTCCAGGCGGATCTTGGTGAGCGAGGTGGCGTGGCCTTCGCCGCGGCGCGGGTCGAGGTTCACGGCATCGACCAGCTGGCGCACCGTGGCGCTGCCGTCGCCGATCACATGCGGCGGGTCGCGCCGCGCGGCGGCCACCAGGCGGTCGCCCACCACCAGCAGGCGGAAGTCGAAGCCCGGCAGGAATTTCTCGACCATGACTTCGCCGTACGCGGCGGCCGAGTCGTAGGCGGACGTGAGCTGCTCCTGCGTCGTGATGTTGACCGTGACGCCCTTGCCCTGGTTGCCATCCTGCGGCTTCACCACCACCGGCAGGCCGATTTCCATGGCCGCGGCCCAGCCGTCTTCTGCATCAGAGACGGGGCGGCCCAGCGGCACCGGCACGCCGGCGGCATTGAGCAGTTGCTTGGTGAGTTCCTTGTCCTGCGCGATCGATTCGGCCACGCCGCTGGTGCTGTCGACTTCGGCTGCCTGGATGCGGCGCTGCTTGGAACCCCAGCCGAACTGCACCAGGCTGCCGCTGGTCAGCCGGCGGTAGGGAATGCCGCGTGCCACGGCGGCATCGACGATGGAGCCGGTGCTCGGCCCCAGGCGCTCGGACTCGTCGAGGTCGCGCAGCTCGGTGATGGCCGCGGCGGCGTCGAAAGCGGTGTCAGCCTGCGCGGCCGCGATCAGCTGTTCGGCCAGTTCGATTGCGCGTCGGCCCACGGCTTCTTCGCTGTACTGAAAGACGACCTGGTAGACGCCGTCTTCCACCGTGCGCGAGGTGTGGCCGAAGTTGACCGCGCAGCCGGCCTGGGCCTGCAGCGCCACGGCGGCGTTCTCGAGCACGTGGGCGAGCGCCATCGGCTGGCCCAGCACCATCGGATGCAGCTCGCCGATGTTGGGAAACAGCGCGCGCAGGCGGACTTCGAAGCCCGGCAGGCGGCCGATGGCGTTCTCATCGCCTTCGCAGGCAACCACCGCTTCGATGGCGGTGTGGCGGCTCCAGAGATTGGGGCCGCGCAAGGCGCGGATACGGGTGACTTTCATGGGGCGGCAGTGCGCTTCAGGCGAGTTGCAGTTGAGGGGACGAAAGCGGCGGGGTCTGCGACAGCTGCAGCGACGCCAGCGCCGCCTGCAGGTCGGCCTCGAAGGCCTCGACGCCGGCGCCGATCAGGTTCAGCGGAATGCCCAGCGCCCAGGCCGCGGCCACCGCGGCCAGCAGGCTCTCCAGGCTGACGCCCGCGTGCGTGGCGCGCCAGACGGTCAGGCGGCCGAGACCGGGCAGGAAGGACTCGCTGCTGCCGTTGGCCAGCACCACGCGGTCCTGCCGCACCAGCACGGCCTTGCCGCCGGCGGCCTGGTGCGCGGCGAGCGCGGCGGCCTGCGGATCGACCGCATAAAGAATGACGGCGCCGTCGCACAGCGGCGCCAGGCCCGCCACGCGCGCATCGTCCGCATTGAGCACGGCCGTGCCTTCGCCGAGCACCACGTCGACCTGCGTGCGCAGCACCTTGACCATCTGGTCGCTCTCGGTGATGTCGTAGCCGGCCAGCGCCTCGGCCCCATCGAGGTCGGTCACGATGCCGATTTCGCAGCGGTCGTAGGCCAGGCCGTCGCGCAGGATGGTCTCGGCGCCGTTCTCGATCACCACCGCTTCCACCGCGCGGTTCACGAGCAGGCGGCGGCCGGCGTCCCAGTTGGCGCTGTCGCGCGCATCGACGCGGCGGCGCTCGAGGAACAGGCCGTCGCGGCAAGCCAGGCCGGTGTGGCGCCCGCCCAGGTTGATGAGCCAGGCGACCAGGCGCGCGAGCACCGCGGTGTCGCGCGAGCCGGCCACGCCGATCACGGGAATGCGGCCCGGCGCGTCATTGGGGAACAGGTGGTCGCAGATCGCGCGGCCCACCGGGCGCGGCGAGCCGACGGCCGGCTTCAGGTGCATCAGGAGGCCGGGCCCGGCATTCACTTCGACGATGGCGCCGCGCTGCGGGCCGAGCGGCTTGCCGATGTCCTGCGCCACCAGGTCGATGCCCGCGATGTCCAGGCCCACCACGCGTGCGGCCAGCACGGCGGCATGCGCGACTTCGGGATGAACCTGGTCGGTGCAGTCGTTGGCCATGTTGCCGTTGCGCTGGATCGTGACCACGCGGCCCGCGGCCGGCACCGAGGCGCCGTCGAGCTCCTGGCGCTTGAGTTCGAGCTGCAGCTTGGCGTCGGTGGCCAGCACGATCAGGTCGAGCGGATATTCCTCTTCGGCGCCGCGGCGCGGATCGCCGTTGAGCTGCTTCTCGATCAGCTCGGCGACGCTGCTCTTGCCGTCGCCCGTCACGGTGATGATCTCGCCGCGTGCGGCCGCCACCACTTCGCCGCCCACCACCAGCAGGCGGTGCTCGTGGCCGCGGATGAAGCGCTCGACCATCACGTCGCTGCCTTCGGGCTCGGCCACCGCGAAGGCGGCCATGACCTCTTCGCGTGTGGTGAGTTCGAGCGACACGCCGCGCCCGTGGTTGGCGTCCGACGGCTTCACGGCCACCGGCAGGCCGATGTCCTCGGCGGCTTCCCAGGCTTCCTCGGCGCTGGCCACCACCTGGCCCTCGGGCACCGGCACGCCGCAGCTCGCGAGCAGCGACTTGGTGAGCTCCTTGTCGCTGGCGATCGATTCGCCGATGGCGCTGGTGTAGTCGGTCTCGGCGGTCCAGATGCGCTGCTGGTTGGCGCCATAGCCCAGCTGCACCAGGTTGCCGCTGTTCAGGCGGATGTGCGGAATGCCGCGGTCGGTGGCGGCGGACACGATGGCCGCGGTGCTCGGGCCCAGGTAGCAGTCCTCCACCTTGGCCTTGACCGCATCGACCGCCTTCTGCACATCATTGGCGCTGAACGGGTCGTTGTTGATGGCCGCCATCAGCAGGCGGTGGCCTTCGGCCAGCGCCACGCGGGCCACCTGCTCGTCGCGCGCACGGAACACCATGCGGTAGACGCCGTGCTCCGAGGTGCTGCGGGTCTGGCCGAAGCCGGTCGGCATGCCGGCCAGGTTCAAGAGCTCGATCACCACGTGCTCCAGCACATGGCCCGACCAGGTGCCTTCGGTCAGCCGCTGGATGAAGCCGCCGCGCTCGCCGACGCCGCAGTGGTGCTCGATGAGCGCGGGCAGCAGGGCCGTGAGCCGATCGGTGAAGCCGTCGATCTTGTTGGAGGGGTAGTCCTCCAGCTGGCCCAGGTCGAGCCAGACTTCCAGCACGGGCCGGTAGGTCCAGAGATTGGGGCCGCGCAAATAGTTGATGCGCAGCAGGCGGATGTCGTCGAAACGGGTCATGCAAACGTTCGATGTGCTTTGGCCGAGCACCGCGGCGCCTTCAAGCGCGCCCATGGCAATCGGTCAGAATCGGCGCCCGACAAAGGACGCCATGGCGCGGTCCAAGCGGCCCGCGACGGGCAAGAGTCAAAGAAACACAATGCAACATCACGATCCAGTCGGCACCCGGGAGGGCGAAACCGAGGCGGCCTCAGACGCGCTGAAAAGCCGGCTCGCAGCCGCGGAAAACGTTCTGGTCACATTACCGGTTGACCTCGACGACGAACTTCTGTTTACCTTTGGGCTCGTCGCCCTGACCGATCGGCGCCTGCTGGCGCTGCAACCGGGCGGCCAGTGGTGTGAGTGGACACTATCAGATTCGGCCCTCCGTTTGCATCTGAGCGACCATTCGGGCGTTGGAACGCTCGATCTGGTGGGTGCCGAGGGCCGCCTGGCGCGCTGGCGCTACACGCTGGCCAGCCAGCCGGCCGCGCTGCGGCTGCTCAAGCTCTTTGGCCAGCGCGAGAACGGCACTGTCGCCGAGGCGACAGCCGAGCCCGATGGCGACGACCTGGCCCCGCCCGACGCCGAGCTCCAGACGCCGCCGTCGACCTGGGTGCTGCTGCGGCTGGGCCGCTTCGCCAAGCCCTACCGGAAGCAACTGATCACGGGATTTCTGCTGACCCTGATCTCCACGGCCGCGACCCTGGTGCCGCCCTATCTGACGATCCCGCTGATGGACGACATCCTGATTCCGTTCCAGAACGGGCAGAAGATCGACCCGGCCCGCGTCGTGCTCTACCTCAGCGGGCTGCTCGGCGCGGCGCTGGTCGGCTGGGGCCTGGGCTGGGCGCGCACCTACCTGCTGGCGCTGGTGTCGGAGCGCATCGGCGCCGACCTGCGCACCACCACCTACGAGCATCTGCTGACCCTGCCGCTCGACTATTTCGGCGGCAAGCGCACCGGCGACCTGATGGCGCGCATCGGCTCGGAAACCGACCGCATCAACGTGTTCCTTTCGCTGCACGCGCTCGATTTCGCAAACGACGTGCTGATGATCGTGATGACCGCGGTCATTCTTTTTTCCATCAATCCGCTGCTGGCGGTGGTCACGCTGGTGCCGCTGCCCTTCATCGCCTGGATGATCCACGTGGTGCGCGACCGCCTGCGCACCGGCTTCGAGAAGATCGACCGCGTGTGGTCCGAGGTGACCAACGTGCTGGCCGACACCATCCCGGGCATTCGCGTGGTCAAGGCCTTTGCGCAGGAGCGCCGCGAGGCCGAGCGCTTTCGCGTCGCCAACGCCTACAACCTGCAGGTCAACGACAAGCTCAACCGCACCTGGTCGCTCTTCACGCCCACCGTCTCGCTGCTGACCGAGATCGGCCTGCTCGTGGTCTGGGGCTTCGGCATCTGGCAGGTGGCGCGCGGCAGCATCACGGTGGGCGTGCTGACCGCGTTCATCGCGTACATCGGGCGCTTCTACACGCGGCTCGACTCGATGAGCCGCATCGTCTCCGTCACGCAGAAGGCGGCGGCCGGCGCCAAGCGCATCTTCGACATCCTGGATCACGTGAGCAACGTGCCCGAGCCGGCCAACCCGGTGAAGATCGAGCGCGTGCAGGGCCGCATCGAGATGAGCGGGCTGGGCTTTCGCTACGGCTCGCGCGCCGTGATCCACAACCTCGACCTGACCATCGAGCCCGGCGAGATGATCGGCCTGGTGGGCCACAGCGGCTCGGGCAAAAGCACGCTGGTCAACCTGATCTGCCGCTTCTACGACGTGACCGACGGTGCCATCAAGGTCGATGGCACCGACATCCGCCGCTTTGCCGTGGCCGACTACCGCCGCCACGTCGGGCTGGTGCTGCAGGAGCCGTTCCTCTTCTTCGGCACCATCGCGCAGAACATCGCCTACGGCAAGCCCGATGCCACGCGCGAAGAAGTGGTGGCCGCAGCGCGGGCCGCGCATGCCCACGACTTCATCCTGCGCCTGCCGCATGGCTACGACTCGCTCGTGGGCGAGCGCGGGCAGGGGCTGTCGGGCGGCGAGCGGCAGCGCATCAGCATTGCGCGCGCGCTGCTCATCGACCCGCGCATCCTGATCCTCGACGAGGCCACTTCGGCCGTGGACACCGAAACCGAGAAGGAGATCCAGAAGGCGCTCGACAACCTCGTGCAGGGCCGCACCACCATCGCCATTGCGCACCGGCTGTCGACGCTGCGCAAGGCCGACCGGCTGGTGGTGATGGACCGAGGCGAGGTGGTCGAGGTCGGTCCGCACGATGCCTTGATGGCCAGGCAGGGCGCCTACTGGCGGCTCTACCAGGCACAGCTGCGCCAGGGCGACGACGATGCGAGCGAAGGCGCCGTCGACGAACGCGCCGGCGCGCAGCTGCCGCTGATCAGCCATGCCGCCCACCCGGCCGGAGACGCATGATGAGCGACACCATTCCCACTTTCAATCTCGAGCGCGATGCCTTCGGCCGCCTGGTGCTGACCGATGCAGAGGGCGAGCGCCATGCGGGCGTGACGCCCGTGCGCGCCTTTCCGCTCAGCGCGCCCGGCGAGGGCGTGTCGCTGGTCGGCAGCGAGGGCCGCGAACTGGTCTGGATCGACCGCGTCGAGGCCTTGCCTCCGGCGACGCGGGCGCTGCTCGAACAGGAGCTGGCGGTGCGCGACTTCGCGCCCACGCTGCTGAAGCTGCATGGCGTGTCGAGCTTCGGCGTGCCCAGCACCTGGACCGTGAGCACCGACCGCGGCGACACCAGCTTCGTGCTCAAGGCCGAGGAAGACATCCGCCGGCTCGAAGGCGGCGCACTGCTGATCGCCAGCGCCCACGGCGTGCAGTTCCGCATTCCCGACCTGAAGGCGCTCGACCGCGCCTCGCGCAAGCTGCTGGAGCGCTTTCTCTAGCCTTGCGAAAATCGCAGCTTTGAACCGGCAACGGCCTTCCGTTGAAAGAGACAGACATGCCCCTGCACACCACCGCCCTCGTCCTGTTCTCCGGCGGCCAGGATTCGACCACCTGCCTCGCGGACGCGCTTTCCAAGTACCAGCGCGTCGAGACGCTGGGTTTCGACTATGGCCAGCGGCACCGCGTCGAGCTCGACGTGCGCGGCACCATCCTCGCGAAGATGCGCGAGCGCTTTCCCGACTGGGCACCGCGCCTGGGCGAAGACCACGTGCTCACGCTCGCGGCGCTGGCCCAGCTCGGCGGCTCCTCGCTCACGGAGGAAGTGGCCTTCGAGATGCAGGCCGATGGGCTGCCCAACACCTTCGTGCCCGGCCGCAACCTGCTGTTCCTCACGCTGGCCGGTGCGCTGGCCTACCGGCGCGGCCTGCAGGTGATCGTCACCGGCGTCTGCGAGACCGACTTCTCGGGCTACCCCGACTGCCGCGACGACACCATGAAGGCGATGCAGCTCGCGCTCTCGCTCGGTCTGGAGCGCCGCCTGGTCATCGAGACGCCGCTGATGTGGATCGACAAGGCCGAGACCTGGCAGATGGCGCACCGCCTGGGCGGCGAGCCGCTGGTCGATCTCATCGTGGAAGAAACCCACACCTGCTACCTCGGCGACCGCGAGCATCGCCAGGCCTGGGGCTACGGCTGCGGCGAGTGCCCCGCCTGTGACCTGCGCAAGAAGGGCTGGGAGCGCTACGCCTCGCGCCCCCTGCAATCCTAGGTGGCCGCAGTCTCCAGCCGGTAGCGCGCGCCGCCCGCGGGTGCGCCTTCGGGCTGGGGCACCAGCGTCCAGCGCTGGTTGTGGAAATCGCCGACCGCCGCGCGGTGCGCGATCGACACCATGGCGCCGCCTGCGGCCTTCACCCGGTCGGAGAGCCGCTTGTAGAGCACGCCCTCGGCCTCGGCGTCGAGCGCGCTGGTGATCTCGTCGGCAAAGAGCCATGACGGCTTCTTCAGCAGCACGCGTGCGATGGACAGGCGCTGCTGCTCGCCGCCCGAGAGCTTCTGGCTCCAGGCATCGCTGTCGTCGAGGCGGCTCGCAAGGTCGGGCAGCAGCGCGTCGACCAGCGCCTGGCGCAGCTCGGCATCGCTGTAGTTCTCGGCCGGATTCGGATAGGTCAGCGCGTTGCGCAAGGTGCCGTCCGGCACGTAGGGCCGCTGCGGCATGAACACCGCGCCGTCCGGCACTTTCACATGGCCGCGCGCAAACGGCCAGATGCCGGCGAAGGTGCGGAACAGGGTCGACTTGCCGCTGCCCGAAGGCCCCTGCAGCAGCACGCTGTCGCCCGGCTGCACCGAAAGCGTCGCTCCCGCGAGCAGCGAGGTGCCGTTGGGCAGTGCAATCGACAGATCGTCGGAGCGCAGGCCGATGGCACTGTCGCGCTCGAGCTGCTCGTTGGGCACTTCCTGGGCGCGCATGGCGTCATCGAAGCTGGTGAGCCGGTCGGCGGTGGCGCGCCAGATGGCGACCCGGTCGTAGTTCTCGACAAACCAGGAGAGCGCGTCCTGCACCGTGTTGAAGGCACGGGCGATCTGCATCATCTCGCCGAACTGGATTGCACCGCTGAAGAAGCGGGGCGCGGCGAGGAAGTACGGAAACACGATCGCCAGTTGCCCGAACGAGGCGGTGAAAGTGACCAAATTCTTCTGTTGCTTGATGAGCGCAAGGTAGTTGCGCAGCACGCTCGAAAAGCGCGTGTCGAGCTGGCCGCGCTCCACGCGGTCGCCGCGGTCAAGCGCGATGGCCTCGCTGTATTCGCGAACCCGTACCAGGTGATGGCGGAAATCTGCTTCGAGGCGCTGCTGCTGGAAGTTGAGTCCTATCAGCGGCCGGCCAATGAAGTGGGTGATGACCGTGCCCACGGTGCAGTAAATAACCGCGACCCAGACCATCAGCCCCGGCACGGTGAATTCATGCCCGCCCAGATTGAATGCGAACTGCCCTGACAGGCTCCAGAGGATGCCGACGAACGTCACCAGCGTCACCACCGAGTTCAAGATTCCCATCGAGAGCGTCACCGTGTAGTCGGTGAACAGCTGCATGTCTTCCTGGATGCGCTGGTCCGGATTGTCGGTATTAGCCGGCTGGCCTTCCGCGGTGGCGGCTTTCTGCGCGTAGCGCGCGAGCTCCAGCCGATAGAAGGTGCGGTTGGCCATCCATCGGCTCAGATAGCTGCGCGTCATCCAGGCGCGCCAGCGCACCTGGAGCAGCTGCGTCAGATAAAACTTGAAGACCGCGACACCGATGCCAGCCATCGCGATGTAGGTGAAGCGCAGCAGCTGGGTCCAGAAGACCGGCTCGTTCTTGTTCTGCAGGGCGTCGAAAAAGACTCGGCTCCAATCGTTGAGCAGCACCGCAACATAGACCGTGCCGAGGTTCAGCCCTATCACGGCCAGGAACAGGCTGCGGGCGCGCCACTTCTCTTCCGACTTGAAATAGGGCGCAGAGAGCGACAAGACGCGGCGCAGCACTTGGGCGAACGTGGCGGCTCGCGCCGTGGCAGATAAAGGCATGCGGATTTCCTGGCTGGGCGCGGGTGCGCCGGACTTCGTGAGGAAACGATGGTAGTCAAATGTTCCTTAGACGGGCCTGAAGCCGGCCCGGCACGGTCGGCGCGGCGTCCGACTTGACTTGCATGAAGGCGGGCATAGCATCCGCCGCATGAGAAGCACAGCCCTTGTTCTTCTGTTCTGCATCGGCCTCCTGACGGCCGGCTGCGACAACAAGCCCAAGCCCGGCGTGCCGGTGCCCAAGGCTTCTGCCGATGTCGTGATGCCGGTTCCGCTCGCGGGCTGATTCGCCCCTCGGGCGCGCAGGCGGCCATGCGCCGCCGGGCATTGCGCGCGCTCGCCTTCGCATATTCGCGCCCGGCGGTATCCTCGGCGCGGAGCAAAAAACAATGAAGACATCGGAGACAGGCGCCCACGAGGCGGATTCGCGCTACGCCATGCTGCGGCTTGGCCTCACGCTGCTGGTCATGACGGTCGGCAGCAGCGGCATGTACGTGGTCTCGGTGATGCTGCCCGCCGTGCAGGCCGAGTTCGGCATTGCGCGCGCCGATGCCTCGCTGCCCTACACCCTGCTGATGCTCGGCTTCGGCGTGGGCGGCGTGCTGATGGGGCGGCTGGCCGATCGATTCGGCGTGATGTGGCCCTTACTGATCGGCGCGCTGAGCCTCGGCGTGGGCTATGTCGCATGCGGCATGGCCGACGGCATCGTCTCCTTCATCGTGGCGCAGGCCATGCTGGTCGGCCTGCTCGGCAGCGCCGCGGCCTTTGCGCCGCTGGTGGCGGACACCTCGCTCTGGTTCGTCAAGCGGCGCGGTATCGCGGTGGCGGTGTGCGCGAGCGGCAACTATGTGGCCGGCGCCATCTGGCCGCCGATCGCGCAGCATTTCATCGAGGCGGTCGGCTGGCGCCAGACCTACATCGGCATGGGCGTGTTCTGCGGCCTCGCGATGGCGGCGCTCGCGCTCTGCTTTCGTGCACGGCCGCCGGCGCTGGCGGCCGCGCCGGCCGGCCATGCGGGCCATGCCGCTCGGCGGCGCGATCTGACACGGCCTTTCGGTTTCAGCATGGGCACGGCCCAGGGCCTGCTGTGCGTGGCGGGCGTGGCCTGCTGCGTGGCCATGGCGATGCCGCAGGTGCACATCGTGGCCTACTGCGGCGACCTCGGCTACGGCCCGGCGCAGGGCGCGCAGATGCTGTCGCTGATGCTGGGTTTCGGCGTGGTGAGCCGGCTGGTGTCGGGCGCGATCTGCGACCGCATCGGCGGGCTGCGCACGCTGCTGCTGGGCGGCGTGCTGCAGTGCGTGGCGCTGCTGCTGTTCCTGCCGTTCGACGGGCTGGTGTCGCTCTATGTGATCTCGGCGCTGTTCGGGCTGTTCCAGGGCGGCATCGTGCCGTCCTACGCGATCATCGTGCGCGAGCACTTTCCGCCCGAGGAAGCCGGTGCGCGCGTGGGCACGGTGCTGATGTTCACGCTGTTCGGCATGGCGCTGGGCGGCTGGATGTCGGGCAAGGTGTTCGACCTGACCGGCAGCTACCACGCGGCGTTTCTCAACGGCATCGGCTGGAACCTGCTGAACGTCAGCATCGCAGCGATGCTGCTGTTCAGGGTCCGGCAACTGCGGCTTCGCACCGCCGCGGCGTAGCTCGCGCCGTCAGAGATCGGCCAGACCCATGGCCGGGTCGCTCACCGAGTGCCGGCCGGTCTCGACGCGGCCGGCAAAGCGGCGCACGAAGCTCGTGTCCGCATCGCAGGCCACGGCAAAGTCGTACCACGCGCCGCTCGCCGACAGATCCCAGTGCAGCTCGGCCTTGGCGCCGCCTTCCACCGTCGCGGTCCACGGGCCGTCGGTTCGGTAGGCCTTGGCGCGCACGCTGAACTTGCAGGCGTTCTTGCCGTCGTTGCGCATTTCCAGGTACACGTTGCCGTTGGCGATGTCGTAGCACACGCGCACCTCGGGCACGGCCACGCCGCCGGCGCGAAGCGCGTTCAGGTCGCCCTTGAAGTGGCGGTGAAAGCCATTGGGCCCGAGCACCCACAGATCATAGAAACCGCTGTCGTCGCGCGTCGCGTTCCATGCATCGTCGAGCGTCTTGCCGGGTTCGACCAGGTAGCGGCGCGGCAGGCGGTCGAGGTTGAGCTTGTCGTAGACGTGGAACACCGCGCTGGCGGTGCCGGTGTTCGCGAAGATCAGCTGGAGCTTGCCGTTCACGGCATCGGCGCGGGCACTCGTGTGCAGCTCGTAGGGCAGCGCGCGCGAGGGGCGCGTGCCGGCGGCCTGGCGTGGCAGCAGCGGGTCGAGCGGCAGTGCCACCTGCGACAGCGCCTCCTGGTCGGCGCGCAGTTGGTCGGCCTGCGCCTTGGTCTTTCGGCCTGCGAGTGCCGGCAGTGCTTCGCTGTTCGGAGAAACGAAATTGAAGGCGCTCGTGAGATCGCCGCACACGGCGCGGCGGAAATCGCTGATGTTGGTCTCCTTCACCCCGAAGCGCGCCTCGACGAAGCGCAGCACCGAGGTGTGGTCGAAGGCCTGCGAGTTGACCCAGCCGCCGCGGCTCCAGGGCGACACCACATACATCGGCACACGCACGCCGGGGCCGTAGACGCGGCCGTCGGGCGGCGGCTGGTCGGTGGTGCCGGGCGGATTCGGGTGATTGAAGTACTCGGGCTTGAGCGCTTCGGGCGGCAGCGTGGTCTTTCCCGCGGGCGTTCCGTCGGCGTTGATGGAAGGCGCGGCCGGCGAAGGAATGTGATCGAAATAGCCGTCGTTCTCGTCGAAGTTGATGAACAGCACGGTCTTGCTCCACACCTCGGGCACGGCGGTGAGCGCATCGAGCGTTTCCTGGATGTACCAGCCGCCCTGCACCGGGCTCGACGGGCCGGGGTGCTCCGAATAGGTCGCGGGCGCGACGATCCACGACACCTGGGGCAGCTTGCCGTTCTTGATGTCCTGGCGGAACTGCTCGAGAAAGCCGCCGTCGGGCATGGTGTTGGCAATGCCCTTGTAGAGCGGATTGCCGGCGTCGTCGCTGGCCGGGTCGTAGGCGGGAGAGGCCACGTCGTTGCTCACGGGCTTGCCGGAGGCTTCGTTCGCGAGCCGGTATTGCCTGAAGCCGGCCAGCGAGTTGTCGCCGAAGTTCTCGGGCATGTTCTGGTAGACCATCCAGCTCACCTTGGCTTCCTGCAGCCGCTCGGGATAGGTCTTCCAGCTGTAGCCGTTGGCCGAGCTGTCGATCGAATCCCACTCGTTGTTGACCGTGGCCACGTTCGCGCCCGTGGGGCCGTTGGTGCCGGTCCAGAGGAACATGCGGTTCGAATTGGTGCCGGTGTGCATGCTGCAGTGGTACGCGTCGCAGAGCGTGAAGGCGTTGGCCAGTGCGAACTGGAACGGCAGTTCCGCTTCTTCGAGGTAGCCCATCGATTGCGTGAAAGGCGCCGTCCTGGTTTTCTTGTAGCGCACCCATTCGTACATGCGCCCGCCGGCCCACGCAGCCTGGCCGTCGCTCCAGCTGTGCGGCGTGCCGGCCACGCGCTGCGCATTGCCCTTCGAACCGTCGAGATGGTAGGGCAGCACTTCCTTGCCGGCATCGTCGAGTTGCTGCCAGACGCCACGGCCCTGGGGCAGCGGAATGGTGAAGCGGTCGCCGAAGCCGCGCACGCCCATGAGCGTGCCGAAGTAGTGGTCGAACGAGCGGTTCTCCTGCATCAGGATGACGATGTGCTCCACGTCCTTGATGGTGCCGGTCTTGTTGTTGGCGGGAATGGCGAGTGCGCGGCGGATGCTCGGCGGAAAGGCCGAGAGCGCGAGCGCGGCAGCACCGGTGGTGGCGGTGCCTGTCAGGAATTTGCGGCGTGAGTTCATGGTGTTGTTCTGGCGTTTCGTGGTGTTCAGGGGGCGCAGCGCATCTCGGGCTTGGTGCCGGCGTCGGGCGGCGGCGTGGTGGGCGTGGTCGGTGTCGGAGCGCCCACGCCAGGCAGGCCGCCGAAGAAACCACCACCGCCGTTGCCGCCGCCGCAGGCGGAAAGGACAGAGGCCAGGATCAGCGCGGGAACGAGCCGCGCAGGCAGGGATGAAAGTCGCATGGGGGATTCCTTGGGAGTCGTCGTTGCGTGGGCGCTCGGAAGCAGAGCGTCGAAAAAAGGCCGTGCGGGCTCGACGACGCGACGCAGCAAAGCATCGCGAGGCACCGCGCAGCGGACAGGCCGCAAGACTAGGGAGATCGCGTTACATCGCCATGAACGAGCGATGACAAGGCAGCGGCGCAGGGCGCGCCGCGGGAGCGCTCAGCGCTCGTTGCTGATGCCGCTCGAGACGTGGCCCGCGGGCACGTGGCGTGCCGCGGCATCGACGTGGCCGGTCTGGTCGTCGAAGAAGAAATCGGGTTCGAACTCGCGCAGGAATTCACCCTTCGGAAGGCCGCCGAGGAACATCGCCTCGTCGACGCGGATGTTCCACTTCATGAGCGTGCGGATCGCGCGCTCGTGCGCCGGGGCGCTGCGCGCGGTGACCAGCGCAGTGCGGATGCGCATCTGCGCGTTACCTGCCATCTGCAGGCGATGCAGCGCCATCAGCAGCGGCTTGAAGGGACCTTCGGGCAGCGGCAGGTCGGCCTTGCTGAGCTCGTGCGCCTGGAAGGCGTCGAGGCCCTCGGCCTGGAACACGCGCTCGGCCTCGTCGGAGAACAGCACCGCATCGCCGTCGAAGGCAATGCGAACTTCGTTGGGCCATGCATCGCTGGCCTTCACCGATTCGACCAGCACCCGCGCGGCCGGAAAACCCGCGCTGAGCGCTTCGCGCACGTCCTGCGCATTGACCGAGAGGAACAGGTGCGCGCGCAGCGGCCGCAGATAGCCGAAGGGCGGCCGCCCCTGCGTGAACACGCCGCGCTGCAGCTTGATGTCGGCGGCCGCGCTCGAGCGGAAGATCCGCATGCCCGAGACCGGATCGTTGCGCGAGAGGATCACCACCTCGACGCGCTGCACGCCGTCGTCGTTGAAGCGCAGCAGCTTGCGGATCAGCGAGTACGCGATGCCCGGCGCGGCCGGCACGTCGATGCGGTCGAGCTGCAGCTTCATGTAGCCCTCGTTGTCGCCGGCCTCGAAGATCCTGTTCTCTTCTTCGAGGTTGAACAGCGCGCGCGACGAGATCGCGACCACGAGTTTGTCTTCGAGCGTGACGGGCATGGCGTGCAGTGCTTCCTGGCGGCGTTACTTGACGAACTGGTTGAGCTGGATGATAGGCAGCATCACCGCCAGCACAATGAGCATCACCACGCCGCCCATGGCCACGATCAAGAGGGGCTCGAGGATAGTGGCCAGGTGCATCGCGCGGCGCTGCACTTCGGCGCCCAGCTGGTTGGCCGCGCGCTGCAGCATCAGCGGCAGCGTGCCGGTCTGCTCGCCCAGGCGCGCGAACATCGAGACCAGTCCGGGAAAGCGTTTTTTCTGCGCCAGTGCCGAGGCCAGCGGCGCGCCTTCGCGCACCAGCACCAGTGCGTCGAGCGCATCCGCGCGCATGGCGCGGTTGCCCAGCGTTTCGGAAGCTGCCTGCAGCGCGCGCAGGATCGGCACCCCGGCGGTGGCCAGCATGGCCAGCGTGCTGGCAAAGCGCGCCGCGTTGTAGCCGCGCGCGAGCTTGCCCACCAGCGGCAGCCGGAGCCAGGCGGCATCGAACTTCAGGCGGAAGGCCTCCTGCGCCAATGCCAACCGCGCAGCGATGGCGGCGAGCACCACGCCGCCCAGCATCCACCACCCGTAGTTGCGCACCGCCGCGCTCAGCGACAGCATGACGGTGGTGAGGAAGGGGAGCGAGCGCTTGGTGCCCGCGAACACCTGCGCCACCTGCGGCACCACGTAGCTCACGAGAAAGATCACGATCACGATCGCCACCAGCGTGACGATGGCCGGATAAAGCGCGGCGCCGATGAGCTTCTGCTGCAGCGCCTGCCGCTCCTCCAAGTCGTCGGCGAGCCGGTCGAGCACGAGGCCGAGGTTGCCGCTCTGCTCGCCCGCGCCGATCACTGCCGTGTAGATGGGCGAGAACTCGCGCGGATGGGCCGCGAGCGCACGCGCGAAAGGCGAGCCCGCGTTGACCTCGGCGCGCAGCGACGCGACCAGGTTGCGCTGCGGCTCGGTCTCGGCTTCGTCGGTGAGCGCGGTCAGCGCGCGTTCGAGCGGCAGGCCGGAGGACACGAGGCCCGCGAGCTGACGCGTCCAGACCGCAAGACCGGTCGAGCTGAAGATCCTCGCGCCGCCGCCCAGCCAGCGGCGCAGGCCGCCATTGCCGGTGCCGTTGACGTGGCTGCTGCCCACCGGTGTGACCGACAGCGGAATGAGCGCCTGCGCGCGCAGCAGGCTGCGGGCGCTGCGCGCGGTGTCGGCCTCGAGCACGCCTTCGCGCGACTGGCCGCTGGCATCGATGGCTTCGAAGGAATAGGCGGGCATGGAAGAAAGGCCGTCGGGCTATTCGCGCGTGACCCGCACCAGCTCGGCGCGCGAGGTAATGCCGGTCTGCACCAGCCGCTCGCCGTCCTCGCGCATCGAGCGCAGGCCGCCGCGCGCGCCGGCTTCGAAGAGTCGGCTCTCGGCGGCCTTGCCATGAATGAGCGCCTGCACTTCGTCGTTGGCCACCAGCAGTTCGAAGATGCCGGTGCGGCCCTGGTAGCCGGTTTGCCCGCACACATCGCAGCCGGCGCCGCCGCAGGCCGTGCAGACCTTGCGCACCAGGCGCTGCGCGAGCACGCCCAAAAGCGACGAGCTCAAGAGGAACGGCTCCACGCCCATGTCGGTCAGCCGCGTGACGGCGCTGACCGAGTCATTGGTGTGCAGCGTCGCAAGCACGAGGTGGCCGGTGAGCGAGGCCTGGATGGCGATCTGCGCGGTTTCGAAGTCGCGGATTTCGCCGATCATGATCACGTCCGGGTCCTGCCGCAGGATGGCGCGCAATGCCTTCGCGAAGGTGAGCTCGATCTTGGCGTTGATCTGCGTCTGGCCCACGCCCGGCAGCTCGTATTCGATCGGGTCTTCCACCGTCATGATGTTGCTGCGGCTGGCGTCCAGCCGCGCCAGCGCGGCGTACAGCGTGGTGGTCTTGCCCGAGCCCGTGGGGCCGGTCACCAGGATGATGCCGTGCGGCTGCGAAATGAGCTTCTCGAAGCGCGCGAGCGTGTCGCCCTGCATGCCGACCGATTCGAGCGTGAGCTTCGATTCGGTCTTGTCCAGGAGGCGCAGCACCGCGCGCTCGCCATGCGCGCTTGGCAGCGTGGAGACGCGCACGTCGACCGCGCGCGTGCCGATGCGCAGGCTGATGCGTCCGTCCTGCGGCAGCCGCTTCTCGGAGATGTCGAGGTCGGCCATGATCTTCAGGCGCGAGATCAGCGCGGCGTGCAGCGCGCGGTTGGGCTGCACCACCTCGCGCAGCGTGCCGTCGATGCGAAAGCGCACGGACGAGGTGCGCTCGTAGGGCTCGATGTGGATGTCGCTTGCGCCGTCGCGCGCGGCCTGCGTGAGCAGCGCGTTGAGCATGCGGATGATGGGCGCGTCGCCGGCGCTTTCCAGCAGGTCTTCCACCGCCGGCAGCTCCTGCATCATGCGCGAGAGGTCGGCGTCGCTCTGCACCTCGCTCACCACCGCGGCGGCGCTCGATTCGCCCTGCGCATAGGCCGCGCTGATGCGCTGCGCGAGCGGGCCGTCGGCCAGCACCTCGAAGGCCTGCACACCGTATTTGCGCGTGACCTCGCCGACCGCGCTGCGCGAGGGATGGCTCGACATCCACAGCGTGTGGCTGCCGTCGTCGGCTGCTTCGAGCAGCAGCTGCTGGCTGCGTGCGAACGCGTAGGGCAGGGGGTGTCTCATTATTTAATCAAATGCCATCACTAATGGCTCGGGGGCTTGATTCTCTGTTAAGGCCGACGATCTCGTGCTCATTGAATAAAAGGTGCTTGGCCGACCAAAATTCGACTTTAATTTGTTGTATTTCGAATTTTGGTCGTATTTGTGAAATAAGATTAATTTCCTCTGTATTCCACTATGTATCTGTATGGCCCGGCCTGATAACAAGGAGGGGTGTTGTTAAAATTGCCGATGTATTGAACGGGCCACCAATTAGGTATATTGCTCAAGCTGCAGACTTCGACTCTGGAACCCCATGTTCTTCCGTTGAGATTTTCCCAAGTATATAAAATTCCATAAGGTACGCCGCAACTCCAATTGCCCTCAATCCGCACTAATGCCCAGCCTACCGGAATTGATCCATTCGGCCCGTACCCTGAGCAGGACGTCACCCGTTCGCCAGTTGCATGCGCTGAAAATGCACAAAAAAGCAATGCGATTGCACTGTATTTGAAGATATTCATTTGAATTCCCTTGATAATGATATTGGATTTGGTTTTTTTATGGATATCAAATTGTGATGAGGTATTTCTCTGCTTTGGTCTCCCTTCAGGTTGTTGGTTGGCACTATTGAAGTTAAGGTAATTCTTGTTTACTAGCTGGGTCCGCAGTAGGCGGTGGTGCACCGCGCAAAGGATTTGGACTTAGGTCGGATTTTGCAGCGGGGGATGGTGGAGGAATAAGCACGGTGCCCTCCATTCGAAGATTCCCTGTTTGCTCACGCGAGCGCGGACTTGATCTTTCGGGTAACACCGGCGCGGCATCCACGTTGCGTAACATTACGTTGGCGGGATCGGGTTGCGCTTGTCGCTGAAGAGTGCGAATTTCGTCATACCGATCATTGGCGAAAGTCTCTGTTGCCATCCCATCTCGCATCACAACGGGACGCAAGAACATCATGAGGTTTTTCTTGTCGCGCGAACGGACTTCATTCTTGAAAAGATTGCCAAACAGAGGAATATCTCCAGCTATTGGAATTTTCTCGGTAGTATTTCCATACGTGTCTGATAGCAGGCCGCCAAGCATCACGAGACCACCATCATCGACTAAGACGCTGGATTCGATTGATCGTTTATTTGTTGTTGGGCCATTAGGGTTTGAGAGAGTGGTGCGGTCAACATCCGAGGTTTCTTGAAAAATGACCATCTTCACGGTGCCATTCTCATTGATTTGCGGTCGAACTCGTAGCGTTAAGCCTACATCTTTGCGTTCGACGGTAGTAAACGGACTAATACCAGGGACCCCGGTTGTACTGGCATAGGAGCCGGTGGGGAAGGGCACATTTTGCCCGATCACAATCTTCGCCTCTTCATTGTCAAGGGTGAGAAGATTAGGTGTCGAGAGAATGTTGGCATCGTTATCGCTGCTAAAGAAATTTGCGATCGCGCCCAACACATAGTTGCCACCGATTTTGCCAGCGATGCCTAAATTCAATCCTGGGGATGGCAGTGAGTTTTGACTAATAACGCCGGTCGCTAGTGCCTGAGTTAAGGCTAAGATGTTGGTGCTGGCTAGACTGGAATTAGTGCCAACAACCGCGTTGCGACCGAGCGCGCTTTGCCATTGGACGCCAAAGTTAGCGGCTTTGACTGCGTTAACTTCGACGATCAAAGCCTCGATCATGACTTGCGCGCGGCGGCCATCAAGTCTGTCTATCACGGCTCGCAACTGTCGATATTGAGGTTCGGGCGCCGTGATGATGAGCGAATTAGTTGAGGGGTCAGCCTGTATCTGACCCCCAACAGATGGCTGGTTAGCGTTGTTAAGCGGCGTGTTGGCCGCTGATGAACCTCCACCACCTTGCTGGCCGAAATTAACTGGAAACGGAGACGGCGCATTGGCTTGTGGTTGCGACGTTGGTGTGCCGCCGGCCGCGCCCGGCGTGCCCGGCGTGCCGGGCAGCTGGTTGGCCGCCATGGCGGCGCGCAGCGTGGCCGCCAGCCGCACCGCATCGGCATTCTTCAGGTAGACCACGTAGATGTTGCCGGCCGCGCCGTTGCTGCTCTCGGCAGGCGCGCGGTCGAGCTTGTCGACCAGTGTGCGCACCAGCGCCGCGCGCGCCGGATTGGCCGCGCGCAGGATCAGCGCGTTGCTGCGCGGATCGGCCAGCAAGGTGGTGCGGAACGACGCATCGGCCGTGCCCGGCGCGGCCGCGCCCGGTGTGGCGCCCGAACCGCTGCCGTCGACCAGCCGGGTGATCAGCGGCAGCATGTCGGTGGCGATCGAATGCTTGAGCGGGATCACCTCGATGTCCGACGCATTGGGCACGTCGAGCGCCGCGATGATGCGCGCCAGCCGGCGCATGTTGTCCGCGTAGTCGGTGATCACCAGCGAGTTGTTGCCCGGGTTCACGTTGATTGTGTTGTTGGGCGGAATGAGCGGGCGCAGCACCGGCAGCAGGCTGTTCGGCGACTCGTAGTTGAGCCTGAAGATCTGCGTGACGATCTGGTTGCCGCCCACCGAGCCGGCGCTGGGTGTCGCGGTGTTGACCGTCTGGGTCTGGAGCTTGGCGTCGGCTTCGGGCACCACCTTGTAGAGCCCTTCGGCCTCCACCACCGCAAAGCCCTGCAGCCGCAGCGCGGACGCGAACTGGTTGAACGCCGCGGCCGGCGCGATGGCGCGGTCGGTGACGAGATTCATCGTGCCCTTGACGCGCGGGTCGACCACCACGTCGCGGCCGGTGACCACCGCCATGGTGCGGGCCACGGCCTCGATGTCGGCGTTGGCGAAGTTGAGCGTGATGGGCTCGCCCCGGCGCGGCGCATCGCCAGTCTGCGCGAACGCGGGCGGCGCGGCCTGCAGCAAGGTGGCGGCAACCAGCATCTGCGCTGCGAGTGCAACGACGGCGAGGCGGCTGCCGGTCGAAGTCAGTGGCTTCATCATGATCAACCCAGGGTGATGATCGAACGCGCGTTGTCGCGCCGTCCGATGATGTTCAACAAATTGGAAAGCGCGTCTTCGCGGCCGGCCGCGGCGCTGGCTTCGCCATTGAAGCGAAAGGCGGTGCCGCTCCAGCTGCCGCTGCCGTTCAGTTGCAGGCTGCCTTCGCGCGTGCTCAGCAGCAGGCTCGGACGGCTGCCGCCTTCGAGCGTGAGGCGGTAGCTGCCCATCGGCTTGAGCGTCGAGAGGCTGGACGACACATCGGTGGCGTCGAGCGTGGCCTGGCCCGCGATGCGCAGCACGGGGCCGTCCCACTGCATGGAGAGGGCCCGGGTGGAGAGGTCGAGCGTGCCTTCGAGCTTGAGCGTGTTCCAGGGCGCGCCCAGGCCGGTCAGCAAGGTGGCGGGCCAGCGCGAACTGCCGTCGCCCCACTGCAGCTGCATGCCGCCCGCACGCGGGCTGGCCTTGAGCTGGAGCGGCCGGGCCGCGCAGCAGGGCAGATCGAGCACGGCGGACAGGCCGCTCCAGGCGGGCCGCATGCGCCAGTTGAGCGCGCCGGGCAGCGACACCGCTTCGGCGCCGCCAGCACCGCTGGCAAGCACCACGGCCGCAGTGCCGTTCCAGACCGTGCCGCGCGGGTTCACGAGCAGCAGCCGGCCCTGGCTCCAGCTCGAGAGCGCCGTGGCCAGCCAGCGGGCCGGCGCGAACAGCACCAGCGCCAGCAGCGCTCCCAGCACGATGCCGAGCAAGGCCCAGCGCCAGCCGCGGCGCGGCGCGGATTCGGCAAGGGGGGAGCGCGTCACCATGCGGCCGTGCTCAACGGGCTGCGGGCAGCGCCATCACGAGCGTGCCCTCCCAGCGCACCTTCGCAGGCTGCGGGTCCTTGCCGCCGGCGGCCGGCGGGGCGGCGGCCACACGGGTCAGGTGGGCCTCGCGCGGCACGGCGTGGGCATTGCCGCGCGCCTGCGCCAGCCACTGGGCCACGGCATCGGCGGGCGTGGCACGCATCGTGAGGGTGGCGGCGCCATCGCCACTGGCCGTCATGAGCTGGGCATTGGTGCCCAGGCTCTGGCGCACCGAGGTTTCGAGGGCGCGCAGCGCGTCGTCCCGGTTCAGCCGGGGCTGGGCCTGCAGCGCCTTGGCGCGGTTCTGCAGCAGAGCCATCTGCTGCAACTGCGCGTCGAGCTGCGCGTGGTCGGCCGGCGCCGCGGCCAGCGTGCGCAGCGCGGGGGCGAGCGCAATCCACCACAGCAGCGCGAGCGCCACGAGCGCGGCCGCGATGGCGACCATGCGCCGCTCGCGCCGTTCGAGGGTGGCCCAGCGGGCCCGGAGCTGGTCGCTGAAGTTCATCGCGCCGCCTCGGCCTGCACCAAGAGCAGATCGCCCTCGGCGCGCACGCTGTAGCCGCGCGGGCCCATCGCGCCGGACAGCCGTGTGAGCTCGGACGGCTGCAGGCCCAGCCCGCGCAGGCGCAGCTGGCCAGCGCTGTAGTCGATGGCGCTGGGCGTTTTGCCCGGCGGAAGATGGGGGGCGAGGGCGCCGATCATCGGTTCGAGATCGCTGCCCGCGACATCGCCCACGGCCTGCTGCAGCGCCGCGACTTCGCGCGCCATCTGCAACGGCGCATCGACCACGAGTTTCACGGAGGGGAAGGTCTGGGTCAGCATGGTCTTGACGGCCTGGCGCTTGGCCTCGAGTGCATTGCGCTCCTTCCAGGCCCAGGCATTGAGGCCGATCAGCTGGGTCAGCAGCAGGGCAACGACGCCCCAGCGTGCGGCGCGCCACTCGGGCGCATGGCGCAAGGTCTGGACCAACGATGCAAATTTCTTGCCGGCGCGCGCGCGGCCCGTCACGGCAAGGTCGAACTGCGCGAGCTCCCAGGGCGAGCGCGCGGCCTGAAGCCAGCGTTGCGGCGCCTGCACGATGGGCACGCGGCGTTCGAGCAGACGCTCGGCGGCTTCGGCGACGGCGGGTTCGGCGGCGATCACGGCGGTGTCGAGCGGCAGGCTGCCGGACAGCGCCAGCCCGGCGCCCGCGAGCGGCAGCGAGACCACGCCGTCGGCATCGCACACCGTGAGTTGCGGCGCCTCGGCTTCGCCGGTGACCTGCAGCAGGGGCGGGCCATCGGCAGGCTGCGGCGCGAACTCGGGAACGATGCGCACCACGCGCCGCCCCGCCGACTCCAGGCCCTGTACCAGCGTGCGCAGCCAGATGCGGTTGCAGGCCGCCACCCAGACCGGCGCGCCGGCCCGGGCCTCGGGCTCGAGCGCGAAGTGCAGGGCCTCGGGTTCGTCGAGCAGATGCTCTTCGAGCAGGCCGTCGAGCACGGCGCGCAGCTTCGATGCGCTGCTCATGCTGCCCTTGGGCAGCGTGACGCGGTGCCAGGAAAGCGCCGCGGCCGGAATGCCGAGCGTGACCTCCGCGCTGGCCGGAAGCAGCGCGAGCAGCGCGCGGCCGTGGTTGCGCAGGGCGATGCCGTCGTCGCCTGCCTGGGCCCAGTCGTACTCGCCCGCGGCGTCGGCCGGGGGGAGGGGGGCGATGAGCAGCAGCGGGGTCATTTCGATTTCAGGAGGGCGGGTGATTGTAGGGGTGCGTCCATGGTGCCATTGCTACTTTATTTGTAGCGTTTGACGTAGGTGCGACGGGCTCTGGACGATGTATTGATGCAACAGAAATGAAGAAAGCAAGCCGCACTCAGGGTTTAGCCGGAGTGGCCGTGGCAAGGCCGGCGCCGCGGTTGCGCCAGATCGTCTTCACGGTCACGCCATCGCGCTGCAGCAGCGAGCGTTCCTCGACCCAGGTGCGGTCCAGCCGCAGCCTGCCGTAGACCTCGAAGAACTGGGTGCCCACGCTGTGCTGGTTGGCGTTGAATTGCGTGCCGCCGCTCGGGAGCGCGGCATTCGCATCGGCAATCTGCTTGAAGAACGAGCGGGTGCGCTTCTCGACCAGCTGGCGCGCGTCGCTGATGCTCAGCGACGGCAGGCTGGCGCTGATGGCTTCGGCGCTCGCGGTATTGATGTTGAGCGGCGTGCGTATGGGAAGAATCGTCACGTAGGGCTCGAGCGCGGCCACGGTCGCGGGCGAAAGGCCGAGCCACACCAGCTGCGAAACCTCCTGCGGCATCAGCGGCGCCGCGCCGGCATCGCCGCCGCCTGCGGCATCGGTGCCGGTGGCCAGCGCGCGCACCAGCGAGGCCGTCATCGCGCTGAGCTCCGAGGCCGGCAGGCCCAGGATGTTGAACAGCTTGGCGAAGGTGGCGATGCTCGCCGGCACCGGCTTGTTGCCGTCGACCAGCGACAGCACGTTGAGCTTCGATTGTGCATCGACCACGCGGCCCGACAGGAAGGCATCGGGCAGTCCTTCGAGGTTGTCGCTGGCCACGTTCTTCTCGGCCGACAGAAAGCTCGTGAGCCGCGCTTCCGCGAGCGGCACGGCCCAGGGCTCGGCCAGGTGGTCGGGGCCGCCGGTGAGTGCGTCCTCGCGCAGGATCAGGCGCGACCAGTCGAGCGCGCCGATCAGCACCCACGCCGCCTGCACGCGCCCGCGCTCGGCCGCCTCGACTTCGGATGCGCGCCATTGCTGCCACAGTGCCGCGGCGGAGAAGGTCGCGACCAGCATCACGGTCAGCATGGCCGCGAGCAGCGCGGCGCCGCGCTGGCGTTGCCCGTTGGTTCGAAAGACCGTGGAGGCGGTCATGAGCGCGGCGCTCCCACCGTGGGCTTGACCCAGTCGCGCGTGAGCGTGCCCGCCAGTCCTTCGCCGGGAGACAGGTTCAGCACCAGGCGAACGCCGTCCGGCATGGCCACGAGGGCGCCGGCCGGGTTGGCCGGGTTCGCCGGATTGGGCGCGCTGGCCGGCAGCTCGCCGGCGGGCGTCCAGGCGTTCTCGCGGAAGTAGTAGAGCTGCCAGTCGGAGACCGGCATCAGCGCGACGTCGCCGCCGCCGCCTTCCTGCGCCCACGAGGCGGCCATGTTCCACGCCTGCTGCCATTCGCCGCGCGTGGTGAAGGGCGGCGACTGCCAGCGCCGCCAGCGGGTGCCGTCGGCACCGGAGCGAAGCGTCCATGCCACCACCAGCATTGCGGGGGCGCCCGCATCGCTGCCGCGCCGCGTGAGCCGCAGCACGCGGCCGTTCCAGTCGATGGGGCGGGTCTGCGCGATCGGGGTCACGGCGTCGAGGTCGGCGCCCCATTGCGAGAGCGTGGTCTGCAATGTCAGCACCGCGTCGGCGCGCTGCTGGTTCTGCGTGGTGGCGCGCGACATGTTGTCCAGGCCGCGCCAGCTCACCAGCGCCAGCAGCGCCATCACCGAAATGGCCACCAGCAGCTCGATCAGCGTGAAGCCGCGGCGGGTTCGCGGGCTTGCGAAGCGGCGCATCAGAAGCGGCCCACCACGGTCGAGACGCGCAGCACCGACGCATTGGCTTCGTCGCGCACCTGCACGTCGACGCGGCGGAAGTTGGGGTTGAGCGTGGCGATGGTGGAGCTGGTCACGTTGAACGAGACGCCGGCCTGCACGCAGATCGAGCCCGAATCGCCCACGGCCGGCATCTGCCTGGCCAGCCGCGCCTTGGCAAGCTCGTTTTCCGCGCACAGGTCGGCCAGCAGCAGGTCGGACTGGCGCTGCGCATTGCGTGTCAGCGACATCGTGGCCTGCGAGCCCGCCGCGAGCGCGAGCGCGACGATGCCCAGCGCAATCAGCACTTCGATCAGCGTGAATCCGCTGCATTCGAAGCGGCGCCGGGCTGTTCTCATGGCGCGGTCACGGTGAACGGCCGCAGGCCGTCGGTGGCAATACGCAGTGACCGCGCGGGCGGGCCTTCGGAATACAGCACGATCTGCTGCGCGGCAATGATCGGGTCGGGGCCCAGTTGCACCGCCGCAATCGGCGCGCCGCCAGCCAGCGAAGCCTGGGCGCTGATGCCGCTGGCGGCCCAGCCGCTCGGCAGCGCATCGGGCGGCAGGCCGTCGAACACGAAGCTGCCGCCCTCCACGATGCGCCACCGCACCGCAACGCCGCTCGCCCGCGACTGGGCGCGGGCCGATTCGAGCAGCGCGGCCAGCCGGTCGGCCTCGCGGTCGAGCCGGGCCGCGTTGCTGTCGCGCAGCGCGAAGCTCACGCCGGCCGTCGCGATCGCGATGATCGCGATCACCACGATCAGTTCGAGCAGCGTGAAGCCGCCCGTGCGGCTACTGCCAGCTGCCGATGTCGGCATTCTTGCCCTCGCCGCCGGCCTGGCCATCGGCGCCGAGCGAGAGCACGTCGATTTCGCCCTTGATACCCGGATTCATGTACTGGTACGGATGGCCCCACGGATCGTTCGGCAGCTTCTCGACGTAGGGCTTCCAGTTGGGCGCGGCCGGGCCGACGGTGGGTCGCACCAGCAGCGACTGCAGGCCCTGCTCGGCCGTCGGGTAGCGCTGGTTGTCCAGGCGGTAGAGCTTGAGCGCCTGCATCAGGTTGTTGATGTCGGTCCTGGCGGCGGTCACGCGCGCGTCGTCGGCGCGCTCGATCACGTTCGGCACGATCAGCGCGGCCAGCACGCCGATGATGACCAGCACCACCATCAGCTCGATCAGCGTGAAGCCGCGCTGGGCAGCGCGGGTGGCGTCGCGTAGGATTTTTTTCATAGCTTGGATGACATGGTTCGGAAGGCCCGCTGCATGATAATCCGCGGCCATGACAAGTCCCTATTCCGCCGCGCGCTGGCACGCCCCTGTTGCAACCACGGGACTCTGGGCGCTGGCCGCCGGCGCGGCGGTGTTCTGGGGGCTGCGGCTCGCGGCGCCGCCCGAGCCCGTGGCCGCGGCGGCCACCATGCCCCAGGCATCGGTCTCGGCCGAGGCGGATGCGGTCGCGCGGCTGCTCGGCGTGATGCCGGCCAACGAAGCGGCGCCCGCCGCACCCGAGGCGGCCAGCCGCTTCGCGTTGTCGGGCGTGGTGGCGGATCCGTTCAACCAGGGCGCCGCGCTGATCTCGATCGACGGCAAGCCGCCGCGTCCGTTTCGCGTCGGTTCGCAGGTTGGCGACAACTATGTGCTGCAGTCGGTCGGGGTGCGCGCGGCGACGCTCGGCGCCAGTGCGCAGGGTCCGGCGGCCTTCACGCTGCAGTTGCCGGTGCGCGCGCCGATCAGTGTCGGCAGTCCTGCTGCTTCGGGGGTGCCGGCCTCGCCAACGCCGACCGCCAGGCCCAGCGGGCTTTTTCCGGCCACGGTGCCTCCCGTGGTGGCGCCATCCGCCGGCGGGACTGCACCGCCGCAGGCGCCGTCATCGCCGCCGCCGGGGTCTGTGCAGCAGCCCTCCGCGCAGCCCGAGCAGCAATAAAACCGGGGCGGCCTTTCTTCAGGCCTGAAGGAACAGCCGATACGCCGGATTCGCCGTTTCCTCGACGTACGGATAGCCCAGCGTCTCGAGGAAGTCGTCGAAGGCCGCCGCATCGCCGGCCGGCACCTGCAGGCCCACCAGGATGCGGCCGTAGTCGGCGCCCTGGTTGCGGTAGTGGAAGAGGCTGATGTTCCAGTTCGGCCGCATCAGGCTCAGGAACTTGAGCAGCGCCCCGGGGCGTTCCGGAAACACGAAGCGCAGCAGCCGCTCGTCATGCGCGAGGCCCGTGCGTCCGCCCACCAGGTGCCGCAAATGCTCCTTGGCGAGCTCGTCGTGCGTGAGGTCGAGCGCATCGAAACCATGGGCAATGAAGGTCTGCGCGATGGTCGTCGACTCGCCGCGCGTCGAGGTGGTCAGGCCCACGAACACATGCGCCTTGGCTGCATCGCTGATGCGGTAGTTGAACTCCGTCACATTGCGCGGCGCGCCGCCGATCGAGCCTGTTTCCTGCGACTCGCTGGCCGGCATCTCGCCGACCAGTTCGCAGAAGCGGCGGAAGCTGCCGCGCTCTTCGGGAATCGTCACCGCGAATAGCGCCTCGCGCTCCTCGCCGACCTCTGCGCGCTCGGCCACGAAGCGCAGCCGGTCGAAGTTCATGTTGGCGCCGCACAGGATGGCCGCGTAGGTCTCGCCATGGCGGCCGTGCCCGGCCACGTACTGCTTGATGGCGGCCACCGCGAGCGCGCCCGCCGGCTCCACGATGCTGCGGGTGTCGACGAACACGTCCTTGATGGCCGCGCAGACGGCATCGGTGTCGACCGCGATGTATTCATCGACCAGGTTGCTGGCGATGCGAAACGTCTCTTCGCCCACGAGCTTGACGGCCGTGCCGTCCGAGAACAGCCCGACATCGGACAGGCTCACGCGCTGGCGCGCCGCCACCGATTGCATCATGGCGTCGGAGTCGTTCATCTGCACGCCGATCACCTTGATCTCCGGGCGCACTGCCTTGATGTAGTTGGCCACGCCCGAGATGAGTCCGCCGCCGCCGATGGCAACGAAGACAGCATCGAGCCGGCCCTGGTGCTGGCGCAGGATTTCCATGGCGATGGTGCCCTGGCCCGCGATCACGTCGGGGTCGTCGAAGGGGTGCACGAAGGTCAGGCCCTGCTGCGCCTGCAATTCGAGCGCATGCAGGTAGGCATCGGAATAGCTGTCGCCATGCAGCACCACTTCGCCGCCGAAGCCGCGCACCGCATCGACCTTGAGCCGAGGCGTGGTCACCGGCATGACCACCACCGCGCGCGCGCCCAGCTTGCGCGCGCCCAGTGCCACGCCTTGCGCGTGATTGCCGGCCGATGCGCAGATGACGCCACTCGCCAGCTGCTCGGCCGAGAGGTGCGCCATCTTGTTGTAGGCGCCACGCAGCTTGAAGCTGAAGACCGGTTGCTGGTCTTCGCGCTTGAGCAGCACGTTGTTGCCCAGCCTTTCGCTGAGCGCTTTGGCTTTCTCTAGCGCAGTTTCGACCGCCACGTCGTAGACGCGGGCGTTCAGGATTTTTCTGAGATAGTCGGCGGGCGTCAGTGCCGGCACAGGTACGTCGCGCACGGTTTTTTCCAAGGGAGGCTCAATTGTTAAATAGCAATGATAAGAGGCATCGGGATTGCATACGGGACATGGCATGGACACAAATGTCATAAACCTCATTCAAAGAGCCCCGGCCGCGAACGATTCAGGATTTTTTGCGCGCACCTATCCCGCGATCCATACGTCCGCCAATCATTTAACAAACGAGCAAAATCTGTTAACCGTTTCTGTCAGCGACCTTTCCAAAGGACTGATGCAGGCAGAAGCAGCGCGCGTGCAGCGCGGTGAAATCGGACGAGCCACCTGGCAAGTGATGGGCAACAGATTGCGCGCCCATGTGCTTCCGCTGCTGGGTGCCGTGCCGGCGCAGGCATTTGCCACGCCCGATGCGCAGCGGCTGATCGACCATCTCGGCGCGCAGGGCTTCACCAGCACGACGATTGCGCAATACCTCGTGCTGCTGCGAAAGGTGGTGATGCATGGCGTGAACATCGGCGTGCTTCGCGATGCGCCGCTCTTCCCGAAGGTCAAGGTGCGCAGCCAGCCGCGCGGCAGCTTCAGCGTTGCGGAGTACCGGGCACTCGTGGCGGCCGCGCGAAAGTTGCGCGGCCAACAGCACCCGGTGCTCGACCGACTGGCGTCCGGTGAACGCTTCTGGATTGCGCGCGAGCTGCTCGTCATGCCCGAAGAACTGCCCTGGTTGATCCGCTGGATGGTCAACACCTTCGTTCGTCCGAGCGACATCAAGCTCATGAAGCACAGGCACATCGAAATCGTGCGCGGCAAGCATGTCTACCTGCGCATGAACCTGCCCGAAACCAAGCGGCACAGCCAGCCCATCGTGAGCTTGCGTCCGGCGGTGCGGGTCTATGAATGCCTGCTCGCTCACCGCCGCGAGCAGGGCTTTGGCAATGCAGACGACTACATCTTCATGCCGCAATTGAAGAACCGTGAACACGCGCTGGCCGTGCTCAATTTTCTTTTTCATTGGACGCTGGAGGCAACGTCGCTCCAGAAAGGGCCGCTGGGCCAGTCGAGGACGCTTTACTGCCTGCGCCACACCGCCATCACCTTGCGGCTCCTGTATGGGCAGGGCATCGACATGCTGACCTTGGCGCGCAATGCACGCACGAGCGTGAACATGGTCGAACGCTTCTACGCTTCGGTTCTGAGCGGAGAAATGAATGTGGGACTGCTGCAAAGCAGGCGCGGCCGCGCGAACTGAGCAAAGCCAAAAAGCCGCCCGGCTTGCGCTGGGCGGCTTGATACTGAATTGATTCGAACTGGCTGAAGCCAGCATTTGGAATCAGCCGCGATCAGAAGGCGTGGCGGATGCCGAAGTCGTAGCCGGTTGAGGTCCTCGGGGTGAAGACGCCCCCGGTGACAAACTTGGGGCCGCCAACGGTCAGCGCTGCTTCGTTCTTGTTGCTCACGCGAGCGATCGTTGCGTACAGGGCCGTGCGCTTCGACAGGTTGTGAACGTAGCCCAGCGCCAGCTTGTTGGCCTTCGGGTCGTCGAGGAACGGATTGTCCGTCTTGTACTTCACAGCCGAATACGATGCACGGATCAAGCCGGCGCCCACGGGAGCCGTCACACCCAGCAGCCAGCCGTTGAGCTTGGTCGATGCCACGGTAGCCGATTGGGAAGAGAACGCGCTGTCGAAGTCGGTCTTCCGCTTGGCTTGAGACAGTTCACTGAAGAGCTTCACGGGACCGAAGTCATACGAAGCACCGAGATTGAAGATGTTGACCTTGTCGGTCGTGCCGGCGAAGTAGTCGTCATCCACGGTGCTGCTGCCATAAGCCAGCGCAACGTCCAGCGGTCCGTTGGCATAGCCGAAGCGGCCACCCACGTAACGGCCGGCGCGCGAATTGTCGGTCGCGAGAATCGTGGCCAAGCCAGGGCTGTACTTGGTCTTCTCGTTGAAGGCGTACATCAGCTGGCCGTAGAACCCACCGAGGTTCGCCGGCAGGAAGTAGCTGACCGAGTTGCTGGAGCGAGTGGGCTGGCCAAACGAGCTCGCGGCCGTCTGGATCAGGTTGGTGCCGACGCCGTTGGTGCCGAACGGATCGAACGTGGAGTTGTTGTGGAAGGTCGGCGTGAGGTCGCGGCCGAGGCGGACTTCACCGAAACCGCCCGACAGGCTCACGGTCGAACGGCGAGCGAACGTCACGACGCTGCTTTCGCCGTCGTCATTGGCAACGGGGGCTTCGAGCCAGAAGCTGGCTGCCAGGCCGCCACCGAGGTCTTCCGTGCCGCGGAAGCCCAGGCGGCTCGAGTTGTAGCCCGAGTTCGTCAGCTCACGGCGGCTGACATTGACGCTGCCCCGGTTGAGGGCGGGCGGGTTGCGCAGGTCACGCGAAGTGTTCGAGTAGCCGCTGATGGAAACGTCGACCACGCCGAACAGCGTGACGGAAGACTGAGCCGAGGCAACACCGGCAACAGCCAGGGCAGCCAGAGCAACTGCCCTTTGGACCCCCAGGAAACTAGAGTGGCCGCAGAGCGGCAGGCCCGGAAAAGAAAAAAGCCCCAAGCCTTGCGGCTCGGGGCTAAATCCACCAATTGGAAGGGTGGAGGAGACAACCTGTGCACACGGTTTCGTGTGCGATGAAATAAAGTATATCGGTTGTTTGCTGCGTTGCAACAAGCAAATGACGCTTTTCCCACACACAAATCGATGTCAGCGTGCTTTTTTTGCTGAACATTCTGAATGGATCTGACGAAGATGGAATGCACAGTAAGTTGGACCGGCGACGCCGGAACGCGCTCGGCCATGGGTTTTGTGGCCGAAACCGGCAGCGGCCATGTCTTGATGATGGACGGTGCGCCGGATGCCGCGAAACCCGAGAACGGCGGCCAGAACCTGGCGGCCAGGCCCATGGAAACCGTGCTCGCGGGCACAGGGGGCTGCACCGCCTACGACGTGGTGCTGATATTGAAGCGCGGCCGCCACCGCGTCGAGCGCTGCAGCGTCAAGCTCACCAGCGAACGCGCGGAAAAAGACCCCAAGGTCTTCACCAAGATCCATATGCATTTCACCGTGGCGGGCAAGGGCATTCCTGCCGCCGCCGTCGAGCGCGCGATTGCCATGAGCCACGACACCTACTGCTCGGCCAGCGTCATGCTCGCGAAGACCGCCGAGATCACCACCAGCTTCGATCTGATCGAAACCTGATCCGCAAGGCCTCAGATCCGGTGCGCCACCGTGGTCATCACGCGGGAGGCGAACCGCATCAGGGCCTTGGCAGGGGCCGGCAATTCCGCCGCGCCGGCACCGATGGCCTGTGCGGCGTGCCGTGCCTCATCGATCTTCATCTGCTCGACCACCGCCCTCGATGCGCTGTCGGCGGGCGGCAGGCGACCCAGATGGCTCTCCAGGTGCGCTTCCACCTGGCGTTCGGTTTCTGCAACGAACCCGAGGCTCAGCGGATCGCCCAGGCGTCCGGCCACCAGGCCCAGGCTGAAGGCGCCCGCATACCAGAGCGGGTTCAGAACCGAGGGCCGAGCGCCGAGCTCGTCCAGCCGCTGGCGCGTCCAGGCCAGGTGATCGGTTTCTTCGTGAGAGGCTTCGAGCAAGCGGGCGCGGAGGACCGGGTCGCGTGCCACCGCGGCCTGGGCGGTGTAGAGCGCCTGCGCGCACACCTCGCCCACGTGGTTCACCCGCATCAGTGCGCCGGCCTCGCGCCGCTCCGAATTGGTCATGTCGCCCGGCGGCTGGACGGGCGCAGGCGTGGACCGCGTTGCATGGGGCCGGGCAAAAAGAGTGCGCAATGCCGCATCAGCCGCAGTCAGAACGGGGTCGAGCGTGAAAGTCATGCCCGTATTTGAACGTATGCGAAAAGAGCCGGGCGAAACAGTTGCTTCATTTCATATGGTGGTTTGTGAGCGCGCCAAAGTCCTTTGTTGCAGGACTGCAACGAAACGCGCGGGCCACCAGAGATTTCGGGCGATTTGTTTTGCCCTGCCGCAGCGGCTCTGGTGCAATAGCATCAACTTCCCAAAAGGAGGTTGGCCCGGGGTCCGGTGGGAGCACAAAAGTGCCAGTCACGGTGAGCCCTTCGCACCGGAGCCCTATGTTTAACCTTGGAGAAACTTGCAATGAAAAAATCTCTAGTTGCTCTGGCTGCCCTGGCTGTTGCCGGTGTTGCCTCGGCTCAGTCGTCCGTCACGCTGTTCGGCGTGGTCGACGCGTCGATCAGCGGCTATTCGAGCACCTCGCGTGACCTGAACGGTGCCACGCTCCTGAACCCGTTCTACCTGAACCAAGGCAGCGTCAAGGTCAGCCGTCGTGAACTGGCTAACTCGGGCTACAACTCCAGCCGTCTGGGCTTCCGTGGTACGGAAGACCTCGGTGGTGGCCTGGCAGCCAGCTTCTGGCTCGAAGCCCCGATCAAGAACGACGACGGCTCGGAAGGTGTTGCCACCTTCGCTCGCCGCTCGACCGTGAGCCTGTCGGGTGGTTTCGGTGAAGTCCGCCTCGGCCGTGACTACACCCCCACGTTCTGGAACGACACCGTGTTCGATCCGTTCGGCACCAACGGCGTTGGCACCAATCTGATTTCGAGCGCCAGCGGCACGTTCGGCGCTTTCGGTACCCCTACCGCTGCTGTCGGCTCGTTCACCAACATTGGTGCCAACAACTCCACCCGCGCCAGCAACTCGATCGGCTACTTCCTGCCGCCGAACCTGGGTGGTTTCTACGGTCAGCTGATGTACGCCTTCAGCGAAAAGACCAAGTACGATCCGGGCCTCGCCACGCCTGCCACCGCAAACGCTTCGCGCCAAGGCCGTTACGTTGGTGGTCGCTTCGGCTACGCCAACGGTCCTCTGGACGTTGCAATCGCTTACGGCAGCAGCACGGTTGGCGATCAGTACTACGTCGGCACGACCACCAAGGTCAACACGCTGAACCTCGGCGCTTCGTATGACTTCGGTCCCGTGAAGCTCTTCGGTGAAGTGTCGAAGGCCAAGAACAAGATGGACTTCGAAGTCGAACCGTTCGCTGGCGGCCGTCCTGACATCGACCTCACCGGCTACCTGCTCGGCGTGACCGTGCCGGTCGGTGCTGGCCTGATCCGCGCTTCGTACTCGCACGTCAAGTATGACAACAACGCTCCTGTGGTGTTGTTCGCACCTGAAGTTGCTGACCCCAAGGCCAACAAGCTGGCTCTGGGCTACGTGCACAACCTGTCGAAGCGCACGGCTCTGTACGCAACGATCGCTCGCGTGAGCAACAAGAACGGTGCAGCCCTGACCGTTGGCGGCCCGGCCTTCATCAGCAACGGCGTCTTCACCCCGAAGACCTCGACCGGCTACGACTTCGGTATCCGTCACGCTTTCTGATCTGACGCTGGCGTAAGCCAGCTTTGAATCGAAAGACTCAAAAGCCACTCGACGAAAGTCGAGTGGCTTTTTTATTTGTGGCGCACCATCCGCGTGCACCCCCGGGGAACCACCGTGCGGGCACGCACCTTGCACTGCTAGCATGCCTGTTCACTTTGTTTGCTGAATGATTGCTTTCGTCCTGCGCCGCCTGATCCAGGCCGTGATCGTCATGATCGCGGTCGCGTTCATCGCCTTTCTTCTCTTCCAATATGTGGGCGACCCCGTCGTCTTTCTGTTGGGCCAGGATGCCAAGCCCGAGCAGATCCGCGAGCTGCGCGCCGCATTGGGGCTCGACCAGCCCTTCTTCGTGCAGTTCTGGCACTTTCTCGTCAATGCAGCCCAGGGCGAATTCGGCCTGAGCCTGCGCCAGGGCGCGAAAGTCTCGCGCCTCATCGGCGAGCGCTTTCCGGCCACGCTCGAACTCGCGCTCGTGGCGGCCGTGCTGGCCTTGTTCATCGGCATTCCGATGGGCGTGTACACCGCGCTGCGCCGCGGCACTTTCCTGAGCCAGGTGTTCATGACCGTGTCGCTGCTCGGGGTGTCGCTTCCCACCTTCCTGATCGGCATCCTGCTGATCCTGGTGTTTGCAGTGCTGCTGGGCTGGTTTCCGAGTTTCGGGCGCGGCGAGACCGTGCAGTTCGGCTGGTGGAGCAGCGGCCTGTTCCGGGCCGACGGATGGCATCACATCGTCCTGCCGGCCGTGACGCTCGCGATCTTCCAGCTGACCCTGATCATGCGGCTGGTGCGCGCAGAGATGCTCGAGGTCCTGCGCACCGACTACATCAAGTTTGCGCGCGCCCGCGGCCTGACGAACCGCGCCATCCATTTCGGCCATGCACTCAAGAACACGCTGGTGCCGGTGATGACCATCACGGGCCTGCAGCTTGGCGGCCTCATCGCCTTTGCCATCATCACCGAGTCGGTGTTCCAGTGGCCCGGCATGGGGCTCTTGTTCATCCAGGCCGTGACCTTTGCCGACGTTCCGGTGATGGCGGCCTACCTGTGCCTCATCGCCCTGATCTTCGTGGTGATCAACCTGGTGGTCGACCTGCTCTATTTCGTGGTCGATCCGCGGCTGCGCGTCGGCAAGGCGGGAGGACATTGAAATGACGGTTGCCGCAGCACCGCGACTGCAAGCCTCGGGACGGGCGTTTGCGCACATCGCGAGCTTCTATCCGGAGATCACGGCCTTTCGCCGCGACCTGCATGCCCACCCCGAGCTCGGCTTCGAAGAGGTCTACACGGCCGGCCGCGTGCGCGAGGCGCTGCGTGCCTGCGGCGTGGACGAGATCCACGACGGCATCGGCAGGACCGGCGTGGTGGGCGTCATCCGCGGCCGGTCCACGGCGAGCGGGCGGATGATCGGCCTGCGCGCAGACATGGACGCGCTGCCCATGCGCGAAGACAACGACTTCGGCTGGCGCTCCGCCAACGACGGCCTGATGCACGGCTGCGGACACGACGGGCACACGGCCATGCTGGTCGGCGCGGCGCGCTACCTGGCCGAAACCCGCAGCTTCGACGGCACCGCGGTGCTGATCTTCCAGCCCGGCGAAGAGGGCTTTGCCGGCGCGCGCGTGATGATCGAGGACGGCCTGTTCGAGCGCTTTCCGGTCGAGTCGGTCTATGCGATGCACAACTGGCCCGCCATGCCCGCCGGCACCGTGGGCATCAACCGCGGCGCCATGATGGCCGCGGCCGACCGCGTGACGATCGAGATCAAGGGCAAGGGCGGCCATGGCGCGCATGCCTACCAGACCATCGACCCCGTGGTGGTGGCCGCGCACATCATCACCGCCGCGCAAACCATCGTGTCGCGCAGCGTGCGGCCCATCGACGCGGCGGTCGTCAGCATCTGCGCGGTGCAGGCCGGCGACCTGGGTGCGATGAGCGTGATCCCGGGCGAGGCCACGCTGGTGGGCACCGTGCGCACCTTCAGCGCACGCGTGCAGGCGCAGGTCGAGCAGCGCCTGACCGAACTGTGCACGGCCATCGCCGCCGGCTTTGGCGCGACCGCCACGATCAAATACGAGCGCATCTACCCGGCCACCATCAACACCGCGCCCGAGGCGATGTTCGCGGCCGACGTGGCCGAGTCGCTGGTGGGTGCTTCCAACGTCGACCGCAGCATGGAGCCCAGCATGGGCGCCGAAGACTTCTCCTTCATGCTGCAGAAAAAGGCCGGCGCCTACCTGCGCATTGGCCAGGACGCCAAGTGCGGCGCCTTCCTGCACAACAGCCGCTACGACTTCAACGACGAGATCCTGCCGCTCGGCGCCGCATTGCATGCGGGGCTGATCGAGCAGGGCATGCCGCTGGCTGCTACCCGCAGCGAGCAGCCCCTGAAAGACGCCGCTACCGCGACGCCTTGACGTATTTCCGATTCCAACCCGAGGAGTGTTCCCATGAGTTTCCAGAAGAAGGCGGCTGCGGTCGCGGTTTTGTGCCTGCTGGGCGCCACCAGCCTGATGGCCGGCGCGCAGACCATCCGCGTTGCGAACCAGGGCGATGCGCTGTCGCTCGACCCGCACTCGCTCAATGAATCGCTGCAGCTGAGCACCACCGCCAACGTCTATGAAACGCTGGTCGGCCGCAACAAGGACCTGAGCGTTGCACCGCTGCTGGCCACCAGCTGGAAGCAGACCTCGCCCACCGTGTGGCGCTTCGAACTGCGCAAGAACGTGCAGTTCCACGACGGCACGCCTTTCACGGCCGACGACGTGATCTTCAGCTTCGCGCGCGCCTCGGGCGACGGCTCGGACATGAAGTCCAACACCACCGACATCAAGGAAGTCCGCAAGGTCGACCCGCACACCATCGAGATCGAGACCAAGGGGCCGTTCCCCATTCTTCCGGACGTCATCACGCAGCTCATGATCATGAGCAAGAAGTGGTGCGAGGAGAACAAGGCCGTCACGCCGGTCGACCGCCGCAAGGGCATCGAGAACACCGCCTCGTTCAAGGCCAATGGCACCGGCCCGTACCGTGTGCGCGAGCGCCAGCCGAACGTGCGCACGGTGTTCGTGCGCAACCCGACCTACTGGGGCAAGATCGAAGGCAACGCGCAGGAGATCATCTTCACGCCGATCGCCAACCCGGCCACGCGCGTCGCCGCGCTGATCTCGGGCGAGGTCGACGTCATGGAGCCGGTGCCTGTGCAGGACATCGCGCGCGTCAACGCCAGCCCGACGGCGCGCGTCATCTCCGGCCCGGAGCTGCGCACCATCTTCCTGGGCATGGACCAGAAGCGCGACGAGCTGCTGTACTCCAGCGTCAAGGGCAAGAACCCGTTCAAGGACAAGCGCGTGCGCCAGGCCTTCTACCAGGCCATCGACATCGCAGGCATCCAGCGCACCGTGATGCGCGGCGCCTCGCGGCCCACCGGGCTGATGGTCGGCCCCGGCATCAACGGCTGGACCGAAGCCCAGGACAAGCGCCTGCCCTACGACGTCGAGGCCGCAAAGAAGTTGCTGGCCGAAGCCGGCTACCCGAACGGTTTCGAGGTGACGATGAACTGCCCGAACGACCGCTACGTGAACGACGGCCAGATCTGCCAGAGCGTGGCCTCCAACCTCGCGAAGATCGGCGTCAAGATCAACCTCGCGGCCGAGACCAAGGGCACCTACTTCCCGAAGGTGCTGCGCCGCGACACCAGCTTCTACATGCTGGGCTGGACCCCCACGACCTATGACTCACACAACGCGCTGACCGCGCTGACGGCCTGCCCCGACGACAAGACCGGCGCCGGCCAGTTCAACCTGGGCGCCTACTGCAATCCCAAGGTCGACGAGCTGACCAAGAAGATCCAGTCGGAAACCGACAAGTCCAAACGCGACGCGATGATCAAGGAAGCCTTCGACCTGCACGCCGCCGACATCGGCCACCTGCCGCTGCACCAGCAGACGCTGGCCTGGGGTGTCAGCAAGAAGGTGGCGCTGACGCAGATGGCCGACAACTACATGCCTTTCAAGTGGATGAGCATCAAGCCGTGATCCTGCCGGCCGCTCATCAATGGGCGGCCTGAGCGGCTCGATTCTGGGCCCGCTTCTTGCGGGCCCATCCTTTTTTCCTCACGATGAAAAAAACATTCGCCCGCTGGCTCGACAGCGATGTCGGCTACAGCTTTCGCACTTCGCCCGTGGCCGTGGCGGCGGCGCTCATTGCGCTGGCCTGCGTGTTCTGCGCGGTCTTTGCCGGATGGGTGTCGCCGCACAACCCCTTCGACCTCGCAACGCTCGAACTCGGCGACGCGCGCCTGCCGCCCGCGTGGAGTGCCGAGGGTTCCTCCAAGTACCTGCTGGGCACCGACGACCAGGGCCGCGACATTCTCTCGGCCGTGATCTACGGCGCGCGCATCTCGCTGATCGTCGGCATCGTGTCGGTGGTGCTGTCGATCACGGTGGGCGTGGTGTTCGGCCTGCTGGCCGGTTTCCTCGGCGGTTGGCTCGACTCGTTCCTCATGCGCCTGTGCGACGTGATGCTGTCGTTCCCGCCCATTCTGGTGGCGCTGCTGATTGCCGGCGTCGGCCGCGCGCTATTCCCCAATGCGCATGAGTCGCTGGCCTTCGGCGTGCTCATCATCTCCATCTCGCTGACGGGCTGGGTGCAGTACGCGCGCACCGTGCGCGGCTCCACGCTGGTGGAGCGCAACAAGGAATACGTGCAGGCCGCGCGCGTGACCGGCGTGGCGCCGCTGCGCATCATGCTGCGCCACGTGCTGCCCAACGTGATGGGGCCGGTGATGGTGCTGGCCACCATCCAGGTGGCCACTGCGATCATCACCGAGGCGACCCTGTCGTTCCTCGGCGTCGGCGTTCCGCCGACATCGCCTTCGCTGGGTACGCTGATCAGCATCGGCAACCAGTACCTGTTCTCTGGCGAATGGTGGATCACCGTGTTTCCGGGCCTGATGCTGGTGCTGATCGCGCTCAGCGTGAACCTGCTGGGCGACTGGCTGCGCGACGCGCTGAACCCGCGTCTGCGCTGATGGAAAAAAGGACAACGCCACCATGACGCTGCTCCAGGTCAAGAATCTCGTCGTCGAGTTCCCGCACCGCCGCGGCACGCTGCGCGCGCTCGACGGAATTTCATTCGACATCGCGCCCGGGGAAATCCTTGGCGTGGTGGGCGAATCGGGTGCCGGCAAGTCGCTCACGGGCGCGGCCATCATCGGGCTGCTCGAACCGCCGGGCCGCGTGGCCAGCGGGGAAATCCTGCTCGAAGGCCAGCGCATCGACAACCTCGGCTTCGACGCGATGCGGCCCATTCGCGGCCGCAAGATCGGCGCGATCTTCCAGGACCCGCTGACCTCGCTGAACCCGCTCTACACCGTCGGCCGGCAGCTGGTGGAAACCATCCGCGCCCACCTGCCGGTGACGGAAGCCGAAGCGCGCAAACGCGCCATCGGCCTGCTGCAGGACACCGGCATTCCGGCCGCTGAGCAACGCATCGAGCACTTCCCGCACCAGTTCTCGGGCGGCATGCGCCAGCGCGTGGTGATTGCACTGGCGCTGGCGGCCGAGCCCAAGCTCATCGTGGCCGACGAGCCGACCACGGCGCTCGACGTGTCGATCCAGGCGCAGATCATCCAGCTGCTCAAGCGCATCTGCAAGGACCGCGGCGCGGCCGTGATGCTGATCACGCACGACATGGGCGTGATCGCCGAAACCTGCGACCGCGTGGCCGTGATGTACGCGGGCCGCATCGCCGAGATCGGCCCGGTGCACGAAGTGATCCACCAGCCGGCGCATCCTTACACCTCGGGCCTGATGGCCTCGATTCCCGACATGACGAGCGACCGCGAGCGGCTCAACCAGATCGACGGCGCCATGCCGCGGCTCAATGCGATTCCGCAGGGCTGCGCCTACAACCCGCGCTGCCCGCGCACCTTCGCGCGCTGCCTGACCGAGCGGCCCGAGCTCATGCATGCCGGCGCCACGCGCGCCGCATGCTGGCTGCACGATGCCACCGATCCGCACAAGGGCCAGGCCGAGTTGGCCGCCCAGCACCACGATGCGCAGCTGGCCGGCGAGCGCGCCGTGCCCGATGCGGCCGCACCGCTGGCCGAGGTGACCCGATGAGCGCCGTGATCGAACCCCGCAAGGCGGAAGGCGGCGAGCCGCTCGTGGTGGCGCACGACCTGGCCCGCACCTTCGATGTCTCGCCGCCCTGGCTCAACCGCGTGCTCGAACGCAAGCCGCGCGTGCTGCTGCATGCGGTGGACGGCGTGAGCTTTTCGATCGAGCGCGGCAAGACGCTGGCGCTGGTGGGCGAATCGGGCTGCGGCAAGAGCACCGTGGCGCGGCTGCTGGTCGGCCTTTACGCACCCACGCGCGGCGGCCTGCAGTT
Organism: Variovorax paradoxus; assembly: GCF_030815975.1. NCBI lineage: Bacteria > Pseudomonadati > Pseudomonadota > Betaproteobacteria > Burkholderiales > Comamonadaceae > Variovorax > Variovorax paradoxus. Next base: position 837,348 of record NZ_JAUSXL010000002.1, on the reverse strand, counting down.
CGACGGGCAGGACGCGCACGCCGCGTTCAAGACCCCCGAAGGCCGCAAGCTGCGCCGCCGCATCCAGATGATCTTCCAGGACCCGTATGCGAGCCTGAACCCGCGCTGGATCGTGGAAGACATCGTTGGCGAGCCGCTGCGCGAGCACGGCATCCTCAGCGGCAAGGCCGAGCTGCGCGAGCGCGTGGGCGAACTGCTCAAGTCGGTCGGCCTCTCGCCGCTGGACATGAGCAAGTACCCGCACCAGTTCTCGGGCGGCCAGCGCCAGCGCATCTCCATCGCGCGCGCACTCGCCACGCAGCCCGAGTTCCTGGTGTGCGACGAGCCCACCTCGGCGCTCGACGTGAGCGTGCAGGCGCAGGTGCTCAACATCATGAAGGACCTGCAGCGCCAGCAGGGCCTGACCTATCTCTTCATCTCGCACAACCTCGCGGTGGTGCGGCACGTGGCCGACCAGGTCGGCGTGATGTACCTGGGCCGGCTGGTCGAGGTGGCCGACAAGCAGAAGCTCTTCGCCGAGCCGCAGCATCCCTACACGCGCATGCTGCTCGACGCGATTCCGCAGATGAAGCACACCGGCCGCGCGCGCACGCCGGTGCAGGGCGAAGTGCCGAATCCGCTGAACCCGCCGACCGGCTGCGCTTTTCATCCGCGCTGCCCGCACGCGAATGCGCGGTGCTCGGCCGAGCGGCCTAAGCTGCTGAGCATCAGGGGCGTGCAGGTGGCCTGCCATGCAGTGGAAGAAGGCCGCATTTAGCTGAAAGCGTGCGTAAACGCACTGACGTGCGCGGCCAGCCTGCGCAGAGTGCAGCCATGACCATGAAGAAGAACACAGGCACCGGCGGCAGTCCGGCGATCCAGTCGGCGCTGGGCCGACGCGGCTTTCTCATGGGTTCCGCGCTCGGAGTCACCGCAACGCTGGCTTCTCTTTGCTCGCTGTCGCATGCCGCCGCCGGTGCGCCGCCGCAGCGGATGCCGGTCATCTTCATCGGCCACGGCTCGCCCATGAATGCGCTGGCCGACAACGCCTTCACGCGCCGGCTGTCCGCCTGGGGCAGGGAGCTTGCGCGGCCCTCGGCCATCCTGAGCGTTTCGGCCCACTGGCTGAGCCGCGGCGCGACCGGCGTGGGGATGCAGGAGCGGCCGAAGACGATCCACGATTTCGGCGGCTTTCCGCAGGCGCTTTTCGACATCGAGTATCCCGCGCCGGGCCATCCCGCGCTCGCGCGCGAAACCGTCGGCGCGGTGAAGCAGTCCGCGGTGGTGGGCACCGAGCAGTGGGGCCTGGACCACGGAACATGGACGGTGCTGAAGCACCTCTACCCGAAGGCCGATATTCCGGTTTTTCAGCTCAGCATCGACTACGACAAGCCGGCCGCCTTCCACTACGCCGTCGGGCGCGACCTGGCGGCGCTGCGCGACAAGGGCGTGCTCGTGATGGGAAGCGGCAACGTGGTGCACAACCTGCGGGCCACCGACCGCGGCACGGCCGACGGGCTCATGGCAAGCCGGCCCTGGGCCCAATCCTTCGACGATGCGGTGAAGGCCGCGCTCGCGGGCCGGGACGATCGCGCGCTGGTCGGCTATGAAAAGCTCGCGGGCGCATCGATGGCGGTCGCCACGCCGGACCACTACTTTCCGTTTCTCTATGCGCTCGGCGCTGCGGGCGTGAGCGAACGCGCGAAAACGGTCTACGAGGGATTCCAGTCGGGCACGCTCGGCATGCGCTGCATCCAGTTCGGCTGAGCGCGTGGGCCTACCTACTGTTCCTCGCTCCACGCGAAGCCGTCGCGCGCGATCATCGCGCTCGATGCGCTCGGGCCCCAGGTGCCGGCGGCATAGGGGCGCGGCCCGCCGTCCGAGGCCCAGCTGTCGATCAGCGGCTCGACCCAGCGCCATGCCTCTTCCTGTTCGTCGCTGCGCACGAACAGGTTCAGGCGGCCGTCGATCACGTCGAGCAGCAGCCGTTCGTAGGCGCCCACGCGCTCGGCGCCAAAGCGCTTGTCGAAGTCGAGGTCCAGCTGCACGGGCGCGAGCTGCGCGGCGCTGTGGTGGCCGTTGCTGCTGCGGCGGTTGTCCTGGGCCTGCGCGAGCATGTGCAGTTCCAGGCCGTCCCTGGGCTGCAGATTGATCACCAGCTTGTTGACGGCGCCGGAAGGTGCACGGTAGATCGCATGCGGCGTGGGCCGGAAGTTGACCTCGATGCGCGCATCGCGCGAGGCCAGCCGCTTGCCGGTGCGGATGTACAGCGGCACGCCGGCCCAGCGCCAGTTGGCGATTTCGGTGCGCAGCGCCACGAAGGTCTCGGTGCGGCTGTCGGGGTCGACGCCGGGCTCGTCCTTGTAGCCCGGCACGCGCTCGCCGTACGCCGTGCCGGCCGTGTACTGGCCGCGAATCGCATGCAGCCCCAGCGTCTCGGGCGTCCAGGGCTTGAGTGCGCGCAGCACCTTGAGCTTCTCGTCGCGGATGGCGTCGGCATGCGAGTTGATCGGCGGCTCCATGCCGATGGCGCAGACCAGCTGCAGCGCATGGTTCTGCACCATGTCGCGCAGCGCGCCGGTCTGGTCGTAGAAGGCGCCGCGCTTTTCGACGCCCAGGTCTTCGGCGATGGTGATCTGGATGTTGGCAATGTGCTCGCGCCGCCAGATGGGCTCGAACAGCGCATTGCCGAAGCGCATGGCGAACAGGTTCTGCACCGAGGGCTTGCCCAGGTAGTGGTCGATGCGAAAGACCTGCTTCTCGTCGAGCACCTTGCACACTGCGGCGTTGATCGCGCGATTGGATGCCAGGTCGTGGCCCAGCGGCTTCTCGAGCACCACGCGCGTGGACGGGCCATTGAGGCCGGCCGCGGCAATCTGCTCGACCACCTGGGTGAAGAGCGCGGGCGCCGTGGCCACGTACATCACCACCGTGTCGGCATTGCGCTGCTTGAGCAGGTCGGAAAGCCGCGCGTAGTCGGCCGGCTTGGACAGGTCCATGCGCAGGTAGTGCAGCAGCGAGGCGAACTTCTCGAACTCCTCGGCCGAAGGGCGCTTGGCGCCTTCGACGGCATTGAAGCGCGACTGGATCAGTTCGCGGTACTGGTCGTCCGAGAGGTCGTCGCGCGCCACGCCGACGATGCGTCCGTCTTTCGGGAGGCTGCCGTGCCTGAAGGCCTGGAACAGGGCGGGCATGAGCTTGCGCCATGCGAGATCGCCAGTGCCGCCGAACAGAACGAGATCGAAGCTCATGAGTCGAATTTCCTTTTGTCTTGTGCCGAGAAGGCTCTCTGTTTCAACCGAATGGTACTTGTACCGATTCATGAAACCTGTACGAAAGCTACGCTCCACCCCGGCCGAAAGGCCTATTTTTGTTTTCGTTGCGGGGTTTTCACATGAAGAAGCTTTTTACTGCAGCGGCATTGCTGGGTTTGTCGGCCGCCGCGTCGGCGCAGGGCACGGTCAACGTGATCTGTTCGGTCCAGGCCGAATGGTGCAACGTGATTGCCACCGTGTATGCCCGCACCACCGGTACCCGCATCAACATGTCGCTCAAGGGCTCGGGCGAGGCGCTGGCCCAGCTCATCGCCGAGAAGGACAACCCCAAGACCGACATCTGGTTCGGCGGCACCGGAGACCCGCACCTGCAGGCGGCCGAACAGGGCCTGACGCTCGAATACAAGTCGCCCACGCTGGCGCAGCTGCATCCCTGGGCGCAGCAGCAGGCGAAACAGTCGGGCTACAGGACCGTGGGCATCTACTCCGGGCCGCTGGGCTTCGGCTACAACCCCGAGCTTCTCGCCAAGAAGAAGCTGCCGGTGCCCAAGACCTGGGCCGACCTGCTCAAGCCCGAATACAAGGGCGACATCCAGGTGGCCAACCCGGCGTCGAGCGGCACGGCCTACACCATGATCGCCACGCTGGTCCAGCTGATGGGCGAGGACAAGGCCTTCGACTACCTGAAGGCGCTGCACCGCAACGTGGGCCAGTACACCCGCTCCGGCACGGGCCCCATCAAGGCGGTGGCGCGCGGCGAAACGGCCGTGTCGATCAGCTTCGTGCATGACGGCCCGGGCGAGAAGATGCAGGGCTTTCCGGTCGAGACCATCACGCCCAGCGACGGCACCGGCGCCGAGATCGGCTCCATGAGCATCATCAAGGGCGCGCGCAACCTCGAGGCTGCGAAGAAGTTCTACGAATGGGCGCTCACGCCCGGCGCGCAGGAACTCGGCGCCGCCAACAAGCAGTTCCAGCTGCCGAGCAACGCGAATGCCAAGCTCGACCCGCGCATTCCCGACTTCAAGAAGATCAGGTTCATCAACTACGACTACGCGAAGTACGGTGCCAGCGCCGAGCGCCGCCGCCTGATCGCGCGCTGGGAAAAAGACGTCAATTCGCTGCCGCGCTAAGTGCAAGCCCCTTCCATCGGCGGCGCGCCGGTCAATCCGGCGTCGGTGGCCGCCGCCCGGCGGGCGCAGCGCTGGATTTGGGCCTGGGTGGCGCTGGGCCTTGCGGCCTACCTGCTGCTGCCCTGGTACGCGATCCAGGACTCGAGCTGGTACGAAGCCGTTCCGCAAGTCTTCGGCCGGGCCGAGGGCGCCAACGGCCTGATGCAGGCAGCCACGCAGGGGCGCGGCTGGCTCTTCATCGGGCTTGCCGGCCTGGCGATGTGCGCCATCGGCGCCTGGCTGCCGGCCGGCCGTGCGCAGGGGCGCTGGCTGCTGGCGGGCGGCGCCATCGGTGCCGTGGGCCTGGCCATCGCGGGCTTCGCCATCGGCGCGCGCGGCTGGAGCTTTGCGGCGCTCAACGCGCAGTTCGGCGAACTCGCGATCAACCAGTTCGGCATCGGCGCAGGCGGCTTCGTGGCGCTCGCGGCGTTGACGCTGCTGGCCGCCTTCGGCATTGCGCGGCTCGGGCTTTTCAAGGGCGACCTGTTCGTGGCGGCCGCGGTCATCGGCTGCGGGGTGCTGATGGCGCTGTTCATCGCCTACCCGGTGAGCAAGGCGCTCGCGGGGGCCTTCCTCGACGAAGACGGCCGCTGGTCGGTCACGGCCTTTGCCGCGCGCGTGTTCGCCGAACGCATCTGGGGCGTGGGCTGCCTGGCGGGCGGCGTGCGCTGCGGCGTGGCCTGGAACACGCTCGTGCTGGCATTGCTGACGGCAGCCGGCACCACCTTCCTCGGCACCCTGATGGCGTTGATGGCCGAGCGCGGCAGCAGGCGCGGCCAGGCCGCGCTGCGGGTGCTGGCGCTGCTGCCGATCATCACGCCGCCCTTCGTGGTGGGCCTCGGCCTCATCCTGCTGTTCGGCCGCGCGGGCATCGTCAACCAGCTGCTCGAGAGCATGTTCGGCATCGAGCCGACGCGCTGGTTCTACGGCATGCCGGGCGTGCTGGTGGCGCAGCTGTTCGCCTTCACGCCCATTGCCTTCATGATCATGCGCGGCGTGGTGCAGGGCATTGCGCCCAGCCTGGAGGAGGCGGCGCAGATGCTGCGCGCCGACCGCCGCCGCACCTTCTTCACCATCACGCTGCCGCTGCTGAAGCCCGGGCTGGCCAATGCCTTCCTGGTGGGCTTCATCGAAAGCATTGCGGACTTCGGCAATCCCGTGGTGGTGGGCGGGCAGTTCTCGGTGCTGTCGACCGACATCTTCTTTGCCATCGTCGGCGCGCAGTACGACCAGGGCCGCGCGGCTTCGCTGGCGTGGGTGCTGACGGTCTTTGCGCTCGGCGTGTTCGCGCTGCAGCGCGGCGTGCTCGGCAAGCAGAACTACACCACCGTGAGCGGCAAGGGCGATGCGGGCATTGCGATGGCGCTGCCCGACGGCGTGCGGCGCACGATCCAGTGCATCGCACTGCCCTGGATCGCGTTCACCGCGGTGGTCTACCTGTTCGCCTTTGCGGGCGGCTTCGTGCAGACCTGGGGGCGCGACTACAGCTTCACGCTCGATCACTTCAAGAACGCGTTCGCGCTCGAATGGGGCCAGTTCGGCCTGGTGTGGGCCGGCACCGCATGGAATTCGCTGCTCACCACGCTCAAGCTCGCGGGCATCTCGGCGCCCATCACCGCCGCGCTGGGCCTGCTGATTGCCTGGCTGCTCGCGCGCAACGAGTTCAAGGGGCAGAGCGTGTTCGAGTTCGGTGCGCTGCTGGCCTTTGCCATTCCGGGCACCGTGCTGGGCGTGAGCTACATCCTGGCCTTCAACGTGCCGCCGTTCGAGCTCACGGGCACCGGGCTGATCATCGTGCTGTGCTTCATGTTCCGGAACCTGCCGGTGGGCGTGCGGGCCGGCACCGCGGCCTTCAAGCAGCTGGACCGGTCGCTGGACGAAGCCTCGCTGATGCTGCGCGCTTCCACGGCCCAGACACTCTTCAAGGTGATGCTGCCGCTGCTGAAGCCCGCGCTGGTGGCTGCGCTGGTCTACAGCTTCGTGCGCGCCATGACGACGGTGAGCGCGGTGATCTTCCTGGTCACGGCCGAGAACGAACTGGCCACCACCTACATCATCGGCCGCGTGGGCAACGGCGACTACGGCATTGCGCTCGCGTACTGCACGGTGCTCATGATCCTGATGTCGCTGGCCATTGCGCTGGTGCAGTTCGTGGTCGGGGAGCGCAAGCTGGGGCGGCGCGGGGCTGTGCCTCCGCATGAGGGGCATCACAAAATGGAAAGCTTGGCAGCATGAACGGCATCGAATTCCGCAACGTCACCAAGCGCTACGGCACCGACAGGAACGGGCCGCTGGCGGTCAAGGGCATCAGCTTCGAGGTGCCGGTGGGCACGCTCACCACTATCCTCGGGCCCTCGGGCTGTGGCAAGACGACCACGCTGCGCATGATCGCGGGGCTCGAATCGGCCACCTCGGGCTCGATCTTCATGGGCGGGCGCGACGTCACCACGCTAGGCCCGGCCGAGCGCAACGTGAGCATGATGTTCCAGAGCTACGCGCTGTTCCCGCACATGAACGTGATCGAGAACGTGGGCTACGGCCTGCGCATGAGCGGCGTGAAGAAGGACGAGGCCATCTTGCGGGCGCGCGGCGCGCTCAAGGGCGTGGGGCTGGTCGGTTTCGACGAACGGCTGCCCAGCGAACTCTCGGGCGGCCAGCAGCAGCGGGTGGCACTGGCGCGCGCGCTGGTGCTGGAGCCCGCGGTGCTGCTGTTCGACGAGCCGCTGTCCAACCTCGATGCCCGGCTGCGGCGCGAAATGCGCGAGGAAATCCGCGCACTGCAGCAGAGGCTGAAGCTCACGGTGGCCTACGTCACGCACGACCAGAGCGAGGCGCTGGCCGTGAGCGACCAGATCATCGTGATGGACCACGGTGTGATCGCCCAGCGCGGCACGCCCGAGCAGCTCTACGCCCGGCCAGAGAGCGAGTTCGTCGCCGGCTTCATGGGCGAGGCGATGGTGTTCCCGGCGGTGGCGCAAGCCGACGGCAGCGTCGCGCTCGGCCCGCTGCGCCTGCGGCCGCGCCATGCGGTGGCGCCCGGCGCGGTGAAGGTGGCGGTGCGGCCCGAGGCCTGGCAAATTGGGGCGGGCGGCGCCAGCGACGGCCTGCCCGCCACGCTGCGCAAGGCGGCCTACCTCGGCAGCTTCTACGAATACGGCTTCGACACGCCGCTGGGGCCGGTGTTCGTGGTGTCGCCCGATCTTTCGAGCCCGCTGGCCGCGGGCGCCGAGGCCATGCTGTCGCTGGCGGCGCATGGCGTCAGCGTGGTGCCCGGCGCGTGAAACAATGGCGCCATGAACGTGGTTTTCGATCTTGGCGCCGTGCTGCTGGCATGGGAGCCCACCCGGCTGGTGCAGGCCCATCTTCCTGAGCATGCCCCCACGGAAGCTGCCGCAGCGGCGCTGGGCCGCGCACTCTTCCACCATGACGACTGGATGAGCTTCGACTGCGGCACGCGCTCGCTGGACGACGCCATCGCGCGCATGGCCCAGCGGCTGTCGCTGCCGGCGGCCCGGCTCGACGCCATGCTCGGCACGCTCGGCGAGCGCCTCGAGCCCATTGCCGTCACCGTGGCGCTGCTCGAAGAGCTGTTCGCCCGGCGCGAGGCCGGCGAGGCGCTGCGCCTGTACTACCTCTCGAACATGCCTGCGCCGTACGCGCGCGCGGTCGAGCGCCGGCACGGCTTCATGCGGCGTTTCGACGGGGGCGTGTTCTCGGGCGACGTGAAGTTCATCAAGCCGGAGCGCGAAATCTACGAACTGCTGGCGGTGCGCCATGCGCTCGATCCCGCGCAGACGGTGTTCATCGACGATTCGGCCGCCAACGTGGAGGCCGCGCGCGCCTTCGGCTGGCAGGCCGTCCATTGCACGCATCCCGCGGCGCTGGCGGCGCAGCTGGCGCGCCATCTGCCGGCGGTGCCGGTTGCCCCGACTATCGGCCGGTGAGCACCACCTTGGACGTATCGAAGCCCAGGCTGGCGGCGTAGTCCAGCTCGGCCTGGAGGGCGTCGTCTTCGAGGCGGGGTGCGCGCGAAAGAACCCAGAGGTATTCGCGGTCGGGCGTGCCGACCAGCGCCACCTGGTAGTCGCGGTCGAGCTTCAGGATCCAGTAGTCGCCCCACACCATCGGCAGCCAGCTCAGCCATGAGGGCGCAAAGCGCACTTCGAGCCGGCCCGCGCCGGGCTGGCCCGCCACCGGCACCACGCGGGCCGTTCCGACGGCCTCGTCGAAATTGCCGTCGGGCCGCACGCAGCGGTTGAGCACCTGCACGGTGCCGTCGGGCTGGGGCGTGTACTCGGCGCTCACGGGTCCGGCGCACTGTTTCTGGAAGCGGTTGGGCAGGCGGGCCTGCTCGTGCCAGATGCCGGCATAGCGCTGGATATCGACTGGCGCCACCACCTGCAGCGGCGCGCGCATCAGGGGCGCGCCATCGGCCGGGCCGGGCAGCTGCGCCCGCGCGCTGCGGCCCGCGCCCATGGCGATCCAGGTGGCGACGCCGCCCACCACGAAGGCCGTGGCCAGGGTGCCGATGGAACGGCTGGTGCGCCGGTCGTCGAAAGGAGCGCGGCTGGCAGCGGCAGGCGCCGCGGAGCGATGGCGAAAAGGCATGGACGTGGCACTCCTGTGATCGAAAGCATCAAAAAAGGGGGAAGGCCAGCGTAGCGCCCGGCCGGGGCGGCGTGCCGTCAGCGACGGACCACAGCCGCTGTAGGGCAGGGCGGCCGGCATACAACCCTGTCGGCGGCAGGCCGATGCAGGGCGGTGAAAACCCGTGCTACGGTGCGCATGAAAACATCGGCCCCAGCGCAACTGCGTGCAGGACTTGTCATCACCCGCACTGGATAATCTTTCTCCATGAACCAACTCGATGCTCTCCGCCAATGGACCACCGTGGTCGCCGACACGGGCGACTTCAAGCAACTCGCCATTTCCAGGCCGCAGGATGCGACCACCAATCCGTCGCTCATCCTGAAGGCGGTGCAGAAGCCCGAGTACCGGCCGCTGCTCGACGAAGCCGTCAGCAAGCACGCGGGCAAGCCGCTCGACGAGGTGATCGACCGGCTGCTGGTGCGCTTCGGCACTGAAATCCTCTCGATCATTCCGGGCCGTGTGTCGACCGAGGTCGACGCGCGCCTCTCGTTCGACACGGCCGCCACCATTGCGCGCGGCGAGCGTATCGTGGCGCTCTACAAGGCCGAAGGCATCGACACCGGCAAGCGCCTGCTGATCAAGGTGGCCTCCACCTGGGAGGGCATCGAGGCGGCGCGCGTCCTGGAGCAGAAGGGCATCCGCACCAACCTGACGCTGCTGTTCTCGTTCGCCCAGGCCGTGGCCTGCGGCGCGGCCGGCGTGCAGCTCATTTCGCCCTTCGTGGGCCGCATCTACGACTGGTACAAGAAATCGGCCGGCGCCCAATGGAACGAGGCCGCCAGCGCGGGCGCGAACGATCCGGGCGTCAAGTCGGTGCGCCAGATCTTCGAGTACTACAAGCAGCACGGCATCAAGACCGAGGTGATGGGCGCGAGCTTTCGCAATGTGGGACAGATCCAGGCCCTGGCCGGCTGCGACCTGCTGACCATCAGCCCCGAGCTGCTGGCTGAACTGGCCGCGAACAACGAGCCGCTCGCGCATGCGCTCGATGCCAAGGCCGCGCCAGGTGCCGACGTGCCGAAGCTGAGCTACGACGAGGCCGGCTTCCGCTTCGCGCTCAACGAAGACGCCATGGCCACCGAGAAGCTCGCCGAGGGCATCCGCGCCTTTGCGGCCGACGCCGTGAAGCTCGAAAAACTCATGCAGGAAAGCCGCAAGTAACCATGGCCATGACCCTTCGCTGCGACCGCGCGCCGGCCTGGGCGCAACTGCAGGCCGCCTTCGAGACCGCAGGCCGCCAGTTCGACGTGCGCCACGCCTTCGTCGACGATGCCGGGCGCTTCGAGCGCTTCAGCCAGGAGGCGCCGCACGTGTTCGCCGACCTGTCGAAGAACCTGATCGATGCGCGAACCCAAGAGCTGCTGTTCACGCTGGCCCGCGAGTGCGGCCTCGAGGCACACCGCGACGCGATGTTCGCGGGCGAGCACATCAACACCACCGAAGACCGCGCCGTGCTGCACACGCTGCTGCGCGCGCCGGCCGATGCGCCGACCGGCCCGAAGACCGCGAACGAGCTGCGCGAAGTGCACGCCACCCTCGATGCGATGCTGGCCTATGCAGAGAAGGTGCGCAGCGACCACACGATCACCGACGTGGTCAACATCGGCATCGGCGGCTCCGACCTCGGCCCGCAGATGGCGGTGCTGGCGCTGGCCGAGTTCGCCGCGCCGGGCAAGCGCTTTCACTTCGTCTCCAACGTCGACGGCCACGAGCTGGCGAGCGTGCTGCGCGACCTGGCGCCGGAGCACACGCTGTTCCTCGTGGCCTCCAAGACCTTCACCACGGCCGAGACCATGGCCAACGCGCTCTCGGCCAGGCGCTGGTACGAGCAGTCGGGCGGCACCGACATTGCCGGCCACTTTGCCGCGCTCACCACCAACGTGGAGGCCGCGAGGCAATTCGGCATCGACACCACCTTCGGCTTCTGGGACTGGGTGGGCGGGCGCTATTCGCTGTGGTCGGCCATCGGATTGCCGATTGCGCTGGCCATTGGCGCCGACGGCTTCCGCCGGCTGCTGGCGGGCGCGCATGCGATGGACGGGCACTTCCGCAGCGCGCCGCTCGAGCAGAACCTGCCGGTGCGGCTGGGCCTGCTCGACGTCTGGTACCGCAACTTCCACGGGTTCACGAGCCGCGGCATCGCGCCGTACCACAGCGCCTTGAAGCGCCTGCCGGCCTACCTGCAGCAGCTCGAGATGGAGAGCAACGGCAAGCAGGTCGATGCGGAGGGCGCGGCGCTTTCCATCGGCACTTCGCCCGTGCTCTGGGGCGAGCCCGGCACCAACGGCCAGCATGCCTACTTCCAGATGCTGCACCAGGGCACCGACGTGATCCCGCTCGAATTCGTGGCGGTGCGCGATGCGGCGCACGATCTCGACGGCCACCACCCCAAGCTGCTGGCCAACGCGCTCGCGCAGGCGCAGGCGCTGATGGTCGGCAAGCTCGATGCCGGCGGCCACAAGAACTTCCCGGGCAACCGGCCGAGCACCTTCTTCGTGTTCGACAAGCTCACGCCCGAATCGCTGGGCGCTTTTCTCGCGCTGTACGAGCACCGCGTGTTCACCAGCGGCGCGCTGTGGGGCATCAACAGCTTCGACCAGTGGGGGGTGGAGCTCGGCAAGGTGCTTGCCAAGGACATCGAGCCGCGCCTGGCCTCGGGCGACATCATGGGGCTCGACGCCTCGACGGCGGGCCTGCTGAAACGCCTGGGCACCCGGGCTTGATTCGCTGAAAGGCCAGGCAACGGGCCAATCAATAGGCCGTTTGTTTGCGAACGGATGGCCGAATGTACTGTTGAAAGATGCATCGATATGATCGGCCCGGGGAATTTCCCTGGGATTCAATCAAGAGGAGTCGATCAATGGACTTTCAAACAGCGGTCAAGACCTGCTTCAGCAAATACACCGATTTCAAGGGGCGCGCATCGCGTTCGGAGTACTGGTGGTTCGTGCTGACCGAGCTCGTCGTTCTCATCGTGGCGGGTCTGGTCCATGAATATGTGTACTTCATCGCGGCGCTGGCCTTCCTGCTGCCCGTGCTGGCCGTGGGCGCGCGCCGCCTGCACGACATCGGCAAGAGCGGCTGGCTCCAGCTGTTGATGATCATTCCGATCGTCAATCTGGTGCTGATCTATTTCTACGTGCAGCCGTCGCAGCCCGAGGCCAACCCGCACGGGGCGCCCGCCGCCTGAGCTTCGCGTCAGGCTGCAACTTCCGCGCTGGAGAGCGCGCGCACCGGCGCACCGTTGGCCATGCGCACGCACAGGTCGAAGGCCTGCTGCAGCCCTTCGATCTGCGCGATGCCCTTGCCCGCGATGTCGAAGGCGCTGCCGCTGGCCGAGGTGGCCACCGGCACGGGCAGGCCGCCATGCAGGGTCACGCCCTCCTCGAAGCCCATGAGCTTCATCGCGATCTGGCCCTGGTCGTGGTACATCGACACCACCGCATCCACGTCGCCGCGGCGCGCGCCGATGAACACCGTGTCGGGCGAGAACGGGCCGCGTGCGTCGAAGCCCTCGGCGCGCAGCCGCTCGATGGCCGGCGCGATGATCTCGATCTCTTCCATGCCGATGGAGCCGCCATCGCCCGCATGCGGGTTGAGCCCCGTTACCGCAATGCGCGGCTGTGCCACACCGGCGCGGCGCAGCGCTGATGCAATGATCTTCACCGCATCGCTCACGCCCTCCACAGTGATGTGGCTCGCCACGTCCTTCAGCGGAATGTGCGAGGTCACGCGCGAGGTCCAGAGTGAACCGGTGAGGTTGAACTCGCAGACGAAGCCCGTCACCGCGAAACGCTCCTGCATGTAGCGCAGCTCGTCCTCGTGCACGAGGCCGCCCAGGCGCAGCGAATGCTTGTTGAGCGGCGCGAAGAGAATGCCCTCGGCCTGTCCGCGCCGCACGGCCGCGGTGGCGAGTTCGAGCGCCTCGAAGGAAGCGCGGCCCGAGGCCTCGTTCGACTCGCCGAGCACCGGCTCCCGGCCTTCCATCCAGTCGTGCAGCAGCAGGGTGGGGCGGCCGTCCTCGAAGCGCAGATCGTCGAATCCGCCGACCCGCAGCGGGTCGAGCTTCGTGCCCGCCGCGCGCTCGCCTGCGGCCAGCACCACCGGGTCGGCAATCAGCAGCACGCGCGCGGCGTCCAGGTTGCGCTGGCGCGCGAGCAGCTTCACGGCCATCTCGGGGCCGACGCCGCCGGGGTCGCCGAGCAGCACGGCGATGCGGGGCTTGGCAGGGATGACGCTCGGGGTCTTCGATGGGGTGGACATGTGGTCAGGAATGAAATGATGAAAAAGGGAGGCCTTACTCGGCCTTGATGTTGGCGTCGCGCACGAGCTGGCCGTAGTGGTCGAACTCCTGCCTGTTCATTGCCGCGAAGGCGTCGCCGGTGACCGTTCCGGGCTCGCCGCCCAGGGCCTTGATGCGCGTTTGCACGTCGGCCAGCTTCAGCGTGCGCACGAGCTCGGCGTTCAGCCGCTCGACCGCGGGCCGCGGCGTGCCGGCCGTCACGTAGAGGCCGTACCAGGTGGAGACGTCCGCCCCCTTGATGCCCTGCTCGGCCAGCGTGGGCACGTCGGGCAACTCGGGCGAGCGCTGCGGCGCGCTCACGGCCAGCGCGCGGAACTTGCCGGCCTTGATCTGGCCCATGGCCGACGAGGTGCTGTCGAACATCATGTCGACTTCGCCGCCGATGATGTCGATGTGGGCCTGCGAGCTGCCCTTGTAGGGCACGTGGATCGACTTCATGCCCGTGGCCAGGTTGAAGGCCTCGCCGCCCACGTGCTGCGTGCTGCCGATGCCGGAGGACGCGTACTTGAAGCCGCCGGGTCTGGCCGCCATGGCCGCCACCAGGTCCTTCACCGACTTGTACGGCGAACTGGCCGAGACCACCAGCACGTTGGGCATCACGGCCACCAGGCCGATCGGCTGCAGGTCTTTCAGCGGGTCGTACTTGAGCTTGAGGATGTGGGGCGCCACTGCCTGCGCGGTGTTGGTGGCCAGCAGCAGCGTGCTGCCGTCGGCCGCGGCGCGCGCCGTGAGCTCGCCGGCAATGGTGTTGGAGGCGCCGGGCCGGTTCTCCACCGTCACCGGCTGCTTGAGCACCGGCGCAAACTTGTCGGCCAGCACGCGCGCCAGGATGTCGGTGCCGCCGCCGGGCGAGGCGCCGACCATGATGCGCAGCGGCTTGTCGGGGTAGGCCGGCTGCTGGGCGCCGGCGGTGGCGCCCAGCAGCGCCAGCGCAGCCGCGCCCGCTGCGCGGGCAAGAAAAAGATGGCTTCATCGGTGTGTCTCCTGCTTGTTTGGCGCGAGCTTAGGGAGCTTTGTGCGCCCGATCCAATCGAAAAAGGCCGAAACTCCATATACTTTTGTGCATGACTTCCGGTTCCGGCCTGACCGACGCGTCGCTGATGCTCCATGTGCGGCCGCGCCAGTTGCTCCTGCTGGCCCGGCTCGACGCCCACCGCCACCTGGGCCGCGCGGCGGAGGCCATGAACATCAGCCAGCCGGCCGCCACCAAGCTGCTGCAGCAGCTGGAGGATTCGCTGGGCGAAAGGCTCTTCGAACGCCTCGCGCGCGGCATGGAGCCCACGCCGTATGGCGAGATCCTGATCCGCTACGCCCGCCGCGTGCTCAGCGACTTCGGCAGCGCCCGCGAGGAAATGCTTGCGCTGCGCTCGGGCCTCAGTGGTTCGCTGCGCGTGGGCAGCGTGCCGGGCGCCGTGCCCGAGCTGCTGGCGCCGGCGCTGGTCGAATACCACCGCCGCCATCCGCAGGTGGCCGTGTCGGTGGTGGTCGAGACCAGCGACGTGATGCAGGCGCAGCTGGAGCAGGGCGATGTCGACCTGGTGCTGGGCCGGCTCACCGATGCCCACGACGAGGCGAAGTACGCGAGCGTGCCGCTCTTGGGCGAATCGCAGGTGGTCGTGGTGCGCGCCGCGCACCCGGTGTTCGAGCGCGCCACCGTCGTCACGCTGGCCGAGATGGCGAACTGGTCCTGGGTGCTGCAGCCGCCGGGCTCGCCGCAGCGCGGGCGCTTCGAGGCGGCCATGCGGGAGGCGGGCATCCAGGCGCGGCTCGACATCATCGAAACGGCATCGCCCATCGCCATCACCGCCTTGCTCGAGAACTCCGACATGGCGGCCGTGATGCCGGCTTCGCAGGCCAACCACTACGCCCGGCTGGGCGTGCTGCGCACGGTGGCGGTGGAGCTGCCGGTGCGCGTGCCGCCGATCTGCCTCGTCACCCGGCAGGATCGCCCGCTCTCGCCGGCCGCGGCGCAGTTCCGGCGCCAGCTGCTGGGCGGCGCCTGAGGCCTTTGGCTTGCGAGTTTCCATGCTGTATTGCGTTGATTAGGGAATCTCCTAGCCAACTGGTGCATGAAAGTACCAAGGCGAGCCAGCGAAGTACCAAACCCGCAAGCGCGTTTCTCCAGAATCCTGCCACGGCGACCTGAACAGAGGGCGTCGCTCACCTCTAGGAGACAACATGAAGCGTTTTCTGAAAGCGGGCCTCGTCCTCGCACTCATCGGCACGGGCCTCGCGTCCCAGGCCGCCACCGAACTCGTGATTGCGACCGTCAACAACGGCCACATGATCGAGATGCAGAAGCTCACCCCCTTCTTCGAAAAAGCCAACCCCGACATCAAGCTCAAGTGGGTCACGCTGGAAGAAGGCACGCTGCGCCAGCGCGTGACCACCGACATCGCCACCAAGGGCGGCCAGTTCGACGTGATGACCATCGGCCTGTACGAGGCGCCGATCTGGTCGAAGAAGGGCTGGCTCCAGCCCATTGCCACCGACGCCGCCTATGACGCGGACGACCTGCTGCCCGCCATCCGCGCCGGCCTGTCGTCCGAAGGCAAGCTCTACGCCGCGCCGTTCTATGGCGAGAGCTCGATGCTCATGTACCGCAAGGACCTGGCCGACAAGGTCGGCTTCCAGATGCCCGAGCAGCCCACCTGGGCGCAGGTGAAAGAACTCGCCGGCAAGATCCACGACCCGAAGGCCGGCGTGTACGGCATGTGCCTGCGCGGCAAGCCGGGCTGGGGCGACAACATGGCCTTCCTGACGACGCTGGTCAACACCAACGGCGGCCAGTGGTTCGACATGCAGTGGAAGCCGCAGATCGACACCAAGCCGTGGAAGGACGCGATCAACTTCTACGTCGACCTGATGAAGGCCTACGGCCCGCCCGGCGCTTCGGCCAACAGCTTCAACGAGAACCTTGCGCTCTTCAACGAGGGCAAGTGCGGCATGTGGGTGGACGCGACCATCGCGGCCTCGTTCATCAGCGATCCGAAGCAGTCGAAGGTGGCCGACAAGGTGGCCTTCGCGCAGGCGCCCGTGGCCGTCACACCCAAGGGCGCGAACTGGCTGTGGACCTGGAACCTGGCCATTCCCGCCAGCTCGACCAAGGGCGCCGCCGCGCAGACCTTCGTGAAGTGGGCCACGTCCAAGGAGTATGTGAACCTGGTCGCCAAGGAGCATGGCTGGGCCACGGTGCCCACCGGCACGCGCAAGTCGACCTATGCGAACCCCGAGTTCCAGAAGGTGGCCAAGTTCGCCGCGGCCGAGAAGAAGGCCATCGACACCGCCAACCTCAGCGACAGCACCTTGCCCAAGTCGCCGTACGTGGGCGTGCAGTACGCGGCCATTCCCGAATTCCAGGCCATCGGCGTGGCGGTGGGCCAGCAGATGAGCGCGGCGCTGTCGGGCAAGGTCACGGTGGACCAGGCGCTGAAGACCTCGCAGACGGCCGCCGAGCGCGAGATGAAGAAGGCCGGGTACTACAAGTAAGCCGTTTTTCCCCTCTCCCCCCGGGGAGAGGGCAGGGTGAGGGGGCAGCAGCACGTCCACGGCCGCCGCCGCATGCCCTCACCCCAACCCTCTCCCGCGGGCGGGAGAGGGGGCAACAGCCTGAGAGGAACACAAGATGAAACGACTCCTGCCCCGGGCCCTGATGGCGCCCGCCGTGCTCACGCTCCTGCTGTGGATGATCGTGCCGCTTGCGATGACGTTGTACTTCTCGTTCGTGAACTACAACCTCATGCAGCCCGGCGAACGCACGTTCGCGGGCATCGAGAACTTTCACTACTTCGTCACCGATCCGGACTTCTGGCCCGCCACCTGGAACACGCTGATGCTGATCGGCAGCGTGATCGTCATCACGGTGGTGTTCGGCGTGCTGCTCGCGCTCTTGGTGAACGAACCCTTCCCGGGCCGCGGCATCGTGCGGGTGCTCCTGATTTCGCCCTTCTTCGTCATGCCCGCGGTCAATGCGCTGCTGTGGAAGCACATGATGATGAACCCCATCTACGGCATCCTGGCCGACGTGTGGCGCTTCTTCGGCGCGACGCCGGTCGACTGGCTCACCGACGTGCCGCTGTTCTCGGTGATCGTCATGGTGGCCTGGCAGTGGCTGCCGTTCGCCTGCCTGATCTTCATCACCTCGCTGCAGTCGCTCGACCGCGAGCAGATGGAGGCCGCGCGCATGGACGGCGCGAGCGCGTTCCAGCGCTTCTTCTACCTGACCATTCCGCACCTCGGCCGGCCGATGGCGGTGGTGATCATGATCGAGATGATCTTCCTGCTCAGCGTGTTCGCCGAGATTGCCATCACCACCAATGGCGGCCCGGGCAACGAGAGCACCAACATGACCTATCTGATCTTCAAGCAGTCGCTGATGAATTTCGACGTGGGCGTGGCCTCGGCCGGTGCGCTGTTCGCGGTGGTGCTGGCCAACATCGTGGCCGTGTTCCTCATCCGCATCATCGGCAAGAACCTCGACTGAAGGAACGACCATGCAACCCAGCAACTTCCTTCCCCAACTGCTGCGCACCGTGGGTGCGTGGGCCGTGGCGCTGCTGCTGTTCTTTCCGCTCGGCTGGCTGTTCCTCACGGCGTTCAAGACCGAGCTACAGGCGATCCACGTGCCGCCGCTCTTCATCTTCGAGCCCACGCTCGGCAACTTCAGCGAAGTGCAGCGCCGCAGCGACTACCTGCTGTATGCGCGCAACTCGCTCATCACCAGCCTGGGCTCGACCATCATCGGCCTCTTGATCGCGGCGCCGGCCGCGTACTCGATGGCCTTCTTCCGCACGAAGAAGACGCGCGACATCCTGATGTGGATGCTCTCCACCAAGATGATGCCGGCCGTCGGCGCGCTGGTGCCGATCTACGTGCTCGCGCAGACTGCGGGCCTCTTGGATTCGCTCACCGCGCTGACGATCGTGTTCACGCTGTCGAACCTGCCGATCATGGTGTGGATGCTCTACAGCGCCTACAAGGACATTCCGAACGAAATCCTCGAAGCCGCGCGCATGGACGGCGCCAGCCTGTGGACCGAGTTCCGCCACGTCGTGCTGCCGCTGTCGGTGGGCGGGCTCGCATCGACCGGCCTCTTGTGCCTGGTACTGAGCTGGAACGAGGCCTTCTGGGCGCTCAACCTCAGCTCGGCCAAGGCCGGCACGCTGGCCACGCTGATCGCCTCGTACTCCAGCCCCGAGGGCCTGTTCTGGGCCAAGCTGTCGGCCGCCTCGCTGATGGCCATTGCGCCCATCGTCGTGTTCGGCTGGTTCAGCCAGAAGCAATTGGTCCAGGGCCTGACCTTCGGCGCCGTGAAATGAGCACCCCCAGTCTTCGCGCACTGCGTGTCGCTTCGCCAACCCCCTCGAGGGGGCGCCGCCAGCGGCCCGGCAAAGCCGGTTCCGCGGCAGCTCCCGGATTTGGCTGCGCGCTTTTGACCCGCGCGGGCGCTTCGGCAGCCTGCTCACAAGCAATCAAGGAGTCGTGAATGGCCTACCTGCAACTCAAAGACATCAAGAAGAGCTTCGGCGACGTCGACATCATCAAGGGCGTCGATCTCGAAATCCAGAAAGGCGAGTTCATCGTCTTCGTCGGGCCTTCGGGCTGCGGCAAGTCGACGCTGCTGCGCCTCATTGCGGGGCTCGAGCCGATCACCAGCGGCAACCTGCTGCTCGACGGCAAGGACATCACCTGGACGCCGTCGGGCAAGCGCGACCTGGCGATGGTGTTCCAGAGCTACGCGCTCTATCCGCACATGAGCGTGTACGACAACATGTCCTTCGCGCTCAAGCTCGCGGGCGTGGCGAAGAGCGAGATCAGGACCAAGGTCGAGTACGCGGCCAAGACCCTCAACCTCACGCAGTACCTCGACCGCACGCCCAAGGACCTGTCGGGCGGGCAGCGTCAGCGCGTGGCCATCGGCCGCGCCATCGTGCGCGCGCCCAAGGTGTTCCTGTTCGACGAGCCGCTGTCCAACCTCGACGCAGCGCTGCGCGGCAACACGCGCGTCGAGATCCACAAGCTGCACCGCTCGCTCGGCGCGACCACCATCTATGTGACGCACGACCAGGTCGAGGCCATGACGCTGGCCGACCGCGTGGTGGTGCTCAGGGACGGCCTCATCGAACAGGTCGGTACGCCGCTCGAGCTCTACGACCACCCGGCCAACCAGTTCGTCGCGCAGTTCATCGGCATGCCATCGATGAACATGGTGGCGGCGAGCGCCATTCCGAGCTTCTCGGCCGCCACCGGCGGCAAGCTGCCGAGCGACGGCTTCCTGGGCGTGCGCCCCGAAGGCCTGCGCGTGCATCCGAAGCAAAGTGCGGCCGCGGGCGTTCAGGGCCGCGTCGAGCTGATCGAGGCGCTCGGCGCCGACACGCTGATCCACGTCGACGTGGGCGGCGTGCCGCTGATCGCGCGCCAGAACGAGCGCACACCGCTGCACGCCGGCGACGACGTGGCGGTCGAGCTCGATCCGTCGGTGCTCCATTTGTTCAACCGCGAAGGCCGTTCGGTCTCTGCCTGATTTCTTCTGGAACATTCCCGTGACCCTCGCAGCAGCGCCTCTCGATGCGCCACCTCCACCGGCTCCTTCGGAGTTCACGGTGCTTCACCTCGGACTCGGCTCATTCCATCGAGCCCACCAGGCCGTCTACCTTCAGCGGCTGATCGATGCGGGCGACATCCGCTGGTCGCTCTCGGGCGCCAACATCCGGCCCGACATGGCCGAGATCGTCGCGGCCTTGCAGGCGCAGGGCGGTCGCTACACGCTCGAAACCGTGTCGCCGGCCGGCGAGTACCGCTACGAGCGGATCGAGGCCATCCGCGAAGTGCTGCCGTGGGAGCCTTCGCTGGCCGCGGTGGTTGCGCGCGGCGCGGCGCCGTCCACGCGCATCGTGTCCTTCACCGTGACCGAGGCGGGCTACTACCTCGACACCAAGGGCAAGCTGGACCTCTCGTTCGGCGATCTTGCGGCCGACATCGAGCGTGCGCGGCGCGGCTATGCCATGGGCGAGGGCGTGACCATCTACGGCGCCGTCTGCGCGATCCTGCGCGCGCGCAAGGCCGCGCAAGCCGGGCCGGTGACGCTGCTCAACTGCGACAACCTGCGCCACAACGGCGACCGCTTCCGCGCCGGGCTGCTCGAATTCGTCGAACGCGCGGGCGATGCCGAACTGCTTGCGTGGGTGCAGGCGAACACCGCCTGCCCGAACGCGATGGTCGACCGCATCACGCCGCGCCCGCCGCCCGAGCTGCACGCCCGCGTAAAGGCCGCGACGGGTCGCGACGATGCGGCTGCCATCACGGGCGAGAGCTTCATCCAGTGGGTGATCGAAGACAACTTCGCGGCCGGCCGGCCCGACTGGGGCCGCGTGGGCGTGGAGCTGGTCGAATCGGTGCAGCCTTATGAAGAGGCCAAGATCCGCATTCTCAATGCCGCGCACAGCTGCATTGCGTGGGCCGGCACGCTGGCGGGGCTCGACTTCATCCACGAAGGCACGCACCACGCGGCCATCCGCCAGATGGCGTTCGACTACGTCACCGACGACGTGATCCCGTGCCTCAGCCCGAGCCCGATCGACCTCGCGGCCTACCGCGACGTGGTGCTCGACCGCTTCGGCAATCCCGCGATCCGCGACACCAACCAGCGCGTGGCGGCCGACGGCTTCTCGAAGATCCCGGGCTTCATCGCGCCCACGGTGCGCGAGCGGCTCGCCGCGGGGCAGTCGATCGACAGCGTCGCGATGCTGCCTGCGCTGTTCCTTGCCTTCCTGCAGCGCTGGCATCGCGGGGCGCTGCCCTATGCCTATCAGGACCAGGGCATGGACGAGGCCGTGGCGCACGCGATCTGCGATGCCACCGATCCGGTGCTCGCACTGTGTTCGGACGCGGGACTGTGGGGCGCCGCCGCGGGCGATGCACGGCTGGTGGGCGCGGTGCGCGCAGCGAGCGCGCGCGTGGCAAATTTCTTGAATCCTGGAGCAACGACATGAGCGAACGTTTGAAGAACCGCCACGTACTGCTGACCGGCGCCGGTGGCGGCATCGGCCTGGCCGTGGCCGAGGCCTGCATTGCGGAGGGCGCGCGCTGCAGCGTAGTCGACCGCGCGGCGGCGGCGCCCGAGGCCGTGCGGGCGCTGCTGCAGCAGCACCCCGACAAGCTCGCCTACATCGCGGCCGATGTGACCGACACCCAGGCCATCGCGCACATGCTGGCCGAGGCGCAGGTCGCCTTCGGTCCGATCCACACGCTGTTCAACAACGCCGCGGTGTTCGACCTGGCGCCGCTGCTCGACAGCGACGAAGCTTCGTTCGACAGGCTGTTCGCGGTCAATGTGAAGGGCATGTTCTTCGTGATGCAGGCCGTGCTGCGCCACATGGTCGAGGACGGCACCCAGGGTGCGTCGGTCATCAACATGGCTTCGCAGGCGGGGCGGCGCGGCGAGGCGCTGGTGTCGCACTACTGCGCGACCAAGGCGGCCGTCATCAGCTACACCCAGAGCGCCGCGTTGGCCATGGCGCCGCACGGTATCCGCGTCAACGGCATTGCACCCGGTGTGGTCGACACGCCGATGTGGGACCATGTCGACAGCCTGTTCGCCAAGGCCGAAGGGTTGCCGCCCGGCGAGAAGAAACGCCGCGTGGGCCTGGAAGTGCCGCTCGGCCGCATGGGCGTGCCGGCCGACGTCGCGGGGGCGGCCGTGTTTCTTGCCAGCGACGAGGCGCGCTACATCACGGCGCAGACCTTGAATGTCGATGGCGGCAATGTCATGAGTTGAGATGAAACCTTGTTTTTTTGTTCGCCGCGTTGTGCGTTTGGTGCCTTGTTCGGGGCGCGATCCCGCCGACGGGGTACCTTGCTCCGCGAATGTCCCCCGGCCTGCGGCCTCCTCCTTGATTTCGCTGCGCAAGGCACCCCATCAGCGTGATCGTTGGACAGAGCAGTCGTTGATCGCAAGATCAATAGCAGCGTGCCCAGGTGCACAGGGCATCGGGTGCTCCCCGCAGCGAAATCAAGGAGGAGGCGAGCCCGGGGGACATTCGCGGAGGGGAGCACCCGGTGGCCTGTGCATGCGTCCCGAAAATGTATTTTCTTTTGCAGCGCGCAATCCATGAACAACGACTTCCATCTGTACCTCGACAGCGCCGACCTGGCCGAACTGCAGACCTGCCTGCCGCACCCCGTGGTGCATGGCGTGACGACCAACCCCACGCTGCTGCTGCGTGCGGGCATCGGCCGCGGCGAGGTGCCGGGTTTGCTGAAACGCTGCATCGAACTGGGCGCGCGGCAGGTGCAGGCGCAGGTGTATTCGAGCGAAGTCGACGGCATGCTCGAAGACGCGGACGCCTTGCTCTCGCACTTCGACCGGGGCCAGCTGGTCGTGAAGATCCCCGCCACGCGCCAGGGCCTCGATGCCGGCGCGCGGCTCATCGCACAAGGCGTGCCCGTCACGTGGACCGCCGTCTATGCGCCCGAGCAGGCGCACTTTGCCGCGCAACTGGGCGCGGCCTACGCGGCACCGTACCTCGGCCGGCTCGAGGATGCCGGCATCGACGGGCTCGCGCTGATCGCGCAGATGCAGGCGCTGGTCGCGCAACGCCCTTCGTCCGGCACGCGGCTGCTGGTGGCCAGCGTCCGTTCGCGCGAGGCCTATCTTTCGCTGCTGGCGCTGGGCGTGGGCGCCATCACGATCCCGCCGCGACTCTTTGCCGAACTGCTCGACCATCCCGCCACGCTGGCCGCCGAACGCGGCTTCCTGGCCGATGTACGCGCCTTGCCCTGACAGAGGAAAATCCGAGAACCATGCGCATTGCACTCACGGGCGAAGCCCTCATCGATTTCACCGCCAGCGAGGCCGGCACGCTCGCGTTCCTGGGCCACGAGGGCGGCTCGCCGCTCAACACCGCCGTGGCCTGCGCGCGCCTGGGCCAGCCCACCGGTTTTCTCACGCAGCTGTCGACCGACCTGTTCGGCGAGCGGTTGATGCGTTTTCTGGAGCGCAACGGCGTGGACACCAGCTTCATCTTGCGCAGCAATGCGCCCTCGACCCTGGCCTTTGTCGAGCGCACGCCGCAGACCAACCGCTATGCCTTCTACACGCGCGGCAGCGCCGACGCCACCTGGGCGCCCGAGCCGCTGCCGCAGTTGCCGGCGGACTGCCGCTTTCTTCATTTCGGCTCGATCTCGCTGCTGCAGGAGCCGGCGGCCACGCGCATTGCCGAGCTGGTCACGGCCAACGCCGGGCGCCGCGTAATCGTGTTCGACCCGAACGTGCGGCCCAGCCTGATTCCCGACATGGCCGCCTACCGCGCGTGCGTGACCGACTGGCTGGCCATGGCCGACCTGGTCAAGCTCAGCGACGAGGATGCCGAACTGCTGGCCCCCGGCCAACCGGTCGATGCACTGGCGGCGGAGTGCCTGCAAGCCGGCGTGCATGCCGTGATCGTCACGCGCGGCGGTGCGGGCGCCACGCTCTGGCGCACGGGGCACGCGCCGCTTGCCGTGGCGGCGCCGCGCGTCAAGGTGGTCGACACCATCGGCGCGGGCGACACCTTCACGGCCGGGCTTTCGGTGGCGCTGCTCGCGCACGGCGTCGAGCACCCGGCCCAGCTCGGCGAACTCGGCGACGACGCCTGGCGCGAAGTGATGCGTTTCGCCGCCACGGCCGCCGCCCTCAACTGCACCCGCGAAGGTGCCGATCCCCCCACGCTCGAAGCGGTTCACGCCGCGCTGGCGCAGGAAGACAATGAGGCCGTCGCTTCCCGGCCCTGATCCCGTGCTGCCATGACAACCTCCACACGCAAACGCTCGATTCCCCGTCAGCGCCAACCCGAGCTGGAGCGCGACATTGCGCGCTCCCCGTCGCTGGGCTACGAGGCCCCCGAAACCGGCTTGGTGCGCTGCCTGGCGCACGGCTTTCCGAGCCCGCTGGTGCGATGGCATTTCCATGAAGACTACGAGCTGCATCTGATCACCGAGACCTCGGGCAAGGCCTTCATCGGCGACTGGATCGGGCCGTTCCAGCCCGGGCACCTCGTGCTCTGCGGGCCGCGGCTGCCGCACAACTGGATCTCGCTCGACGTGCCCGAAGGCGGAGCCGCGGGGCGCGACCGGGTGATCCAGTTCCGCCACGAGCCCATCGAACGCGCCGCGGCCGAGATTCCGGAGCTGCGCGACGTCATGCAGCTGTTCGAACGCGCGCGGCACGGCATCGAGTTCTTCGGCATGTCGCAGCAGGCGCAGACGCACTGGGACAGCATCAAGGCCGCGCGCGGCGTGCGCCGGCTCGGGCTGTTCTTCGAGTTCATGGCCGACCTCGCGCAATGCACCGACTACCGGCTGCTCTCGAGCGTGCAGATGCAGGGCGCGCACGGCGTCGAAGGCGATGCGCAGGTCGACCAGATCAACGACATCGTCAACCGCATCACCAGCAACATGGCGGAGCCGATTTCCATGTCCGATGTGGCGGCCGAACTCGGCATGAGCGAAAGCCGCTTCAGCCGCTTTTTCCGGCGCTCCACCGGCAACAGCTTTACCGACTTCGTCAACCGCGTGCGCATCAACAGCGCGTGCCACCTGCTGATGCAGACCGACCACTATGTGACCGACATCTGCTACCAGGTCGGTTTCAACAACGTGGCCAACTTCAACCGGCGCTTTCTCGAGATCAAGGGCATGACGCCGAGCGAATTCCGGCGCCAGGCCGACACGCGCTTCGGCTGACGCCGGGCCCGGCATTCTTCAAGCCGCAATCAGGGAGCACCATCTTGTATCTGGGACTCGACCTCGGCACGTCCGAGCTCAAGGCGCTGCTGCTGGCCGACGATCACCGCATCGTCGGCCTGGCACGCGCGCCGCTCACGGTCGACAGGCCGCAGCCGCTCTGGTCGGAGCAGGCGCCGCAGCAGTGGTGGCATGCGCTCGAGGAGGTGATGCGCGCGCTCGGCAAATCGCATCCCGAGGAACTTGCGGCCGTGCGCACCATCGGCCTGTCGGGCCAGATGCATGGCGCCACGCTGCTCGACGCCGCGGGCGAGGTGCTGCGCCCCGCCATCCTCTGGAACGACGGCCGCAGCGGCCCGCAGTGCGAGGCCCTCGCGCGCGCCGTGCCGCGCCTGGGCGAGATCGCGGGCAACCTCGCGATGCCCGGCTTCACCGCGCCCAAGCTGCTGTGGATGCGCGAGCACGAACCTCGAATCTTCAATCGCGTCGCGCGTGTGCTGTTGCCCAAGGACTGGCTGCGCTTCATGCTCAGCGGCGAGGCCGTCAGCGAAATGTCCGATGCGGCCGGCACGCTGTGGCTCGACGTCGGCGCGCGCGACTGGTCCGACGAACTGCTCGCGGCCACCGGGCTCACGCGCGAGCACATGCCGCGGCTGGTCGAGGGCAGCGAAGTGTCGGCGCAGCTCAAGCCCGAGCTTGCCGCGCGCTGGGGCGTGGGCAATGGCGGCACGGTGCTCATCGCGGGTGGCGCGGGCGACAACGCTGCGAGCGCCGTCGGCATGGGGCTGGTGGAACCGGGGCAGGGCTTCGTGTCGCTCGGCACCTCGGGCGTGGTGTTCGTCTCGACCGACCGCTTTTTGCCGAACCCGGCGCAGGCGATGCATGCGTTCTGCCATGCGCTGCCGAAGCGCTGGCACCAGATGTCGGTGATGCTCTCGGCCGCGAGCGCCGTGAGCTGGGCCGCCAAGACCTTCAGGTTTGCCGACGAGGCCGCGTTGCTCGAAGCCGCGGCGTCGGTCGCGCCTGAACAGCGGGCACGCTGCCCGCTGTTCCTGCCGTATCTCTCGGGCGAGCGCTCGCCGCACAACAACCCGAACGCGCAGGGCGTGCTGTTCGGGCTGACGCATGCGCACGGCCCGGCGGAGATTGCCTATGCCGTGGTCGAGGGCGTGAGCTTTGGTCTGCGCGACGGCTTCGACACCCTGCGCCTGCCCGCCGGCATGCCGCTGCGCGAAGTGGCACTGGTGGGGGGCGGCGCGCGCAGTGTCTGGTGGGGCCAGTTGCTGGCCGATATCTTCCAGGTGCCGCTCACGCTCTATGCGGGCAGCGAGACCGGCGGCGCGCTGGGTGCGGCGCGCCTCGCGTGGCTGGCGGACGGCGGCACTGTGGCCGAGGTGTGCACGCTGCCGCCGGTCAAGCAGCAGTTGGTGCCTTCGCTCGAAGGTGCCGATGGGCACAAGACGCGCCATGCGCGGTTCCAGGTGCTGTACATGGCACTGCGCGACCAGTTTCGATAAAGGTGGCGCGCAATGAAAAAGGGCCGCTTGCGCGGCCCTTTTTACTTTGGTGAGCAGTGCTCAGCCGGGCATTACATGCCCATGCCGCCCATGCCGCCCATGCCGCCCATGTCAGGCATGCCGCCGCCGGCACCGGCTTCGTCCTTCGGTGCATCGGCGACCATGGCTTCGGTCGTCAGCAGCAGCGAGGACACCGATGCTGCGTTCTGCAGCGCGGTGCGGGTGACCTTCGTCGGGTCCAAAATGCCCAGTTCGAGCATGTCGCCGTACGTGTCGTTCTGGGCATTGAAGCCGTAGTTGCCCTTGCCGGCCAACACAGCGTTCACCACCACCGAGGCTTCGCCGCCCGCGTTGTTGACGATTTCGCGCAGGGGCGCTTCGACAGCCTTGAGCACCAGCTTGATGCCGGCGTCCTGGTCGGCGTTGTCGCCCTTGACCGACTCGCCCACGGCTTGCTTGGCACGCAGCAGAGCCACGCCGCCGCCAGCCACAACGCCTTCTTCCACTGCAGCGCGGGTGGCGTGCAGGGCGTCTTCGACGCGTGCCTTCTTTTCCTTCATCTCGACTTCGGTGGCGGCGCCAACCTTGATCACTGCCACGCCGCCGGCCAGCTTGGCCACGCGCTCTTGCAGCTTTTCACGGTCGTAGTCGCTCGTGGCTTCTTCGATCTGCACGCGCACTTGCTTCACGCGGGCTTCGATGTCGCCGGCAGCACCAGCACCGTCGATGATGATGGTGTTTTCCTTGCCCACTTCGATGCGCTTGGCTTGGCCCAGGTCGGCCAGCGTCACCTTTTCGAGCGTCAGGCCCACTTCTTCAGCGATGACCTTGCCGCCCGTCAGGATGGCGATGTCTTCCAGCATGGCCTTGCGGCGGTCGCCGAAGCCAGGAGCCTTGACGGCCACGACCTTCAGAATGCCGCGAATCGTGTTCACGACCAAGGTAGCCAGGGCTTCGCCTTCGACTTCTTCGGCAATGATCAAGAGAGGACGGCCTGCCTTGGCGACTTGCTCCAGCACCGGCAGCAGATCACGGATGTTGCTGATCTTCTTGTCGAACAGCAGCACGAAGGGGTTGTCCAACAGCGCCGATTGCTTCTCGGGGTTGTTGATGAAGTAGGGCGACAGGTAGCCGCGGTCGAACTGCATGCCTTCGACGACGTCGAGTTCGCTGTCCAGCGACTTGCCGTCTTCCACGGTGATCACGCCTTCCTTGCCGACCTTGTCCATCGCGTCAGCGATGAGCTTGCCGATGGTTTCGTCGCTGTTGGCCGAGATCGAGCCGACTTGAGCGATTTCCTTAGACGTGGTGGTGGGCTTGGAAGCCTTCTTCAGCTCGGCGACCAGGGCCGTGACAGCCTTGTCGATGCCGCGCTTCAGGTCCATCGGGTTCATGCCGGCAGCCACCAGCTTGAAACCTTCGCGAACGATGGCCTGGGCCAGCACGGTCGCGGTGGTGGTGCCGTCACCGGCGTTGTCCGAAGTCTTGGAGGCCACTTCCTTCACGAGCTGGGCGCCCATGTTCTGAAGCTTGTCCTTGAGTTCGATTTCCTTGGCGACCGACACACCGTCCTTGGTGACGGTGGGGGCGCCGAACGAGCGTTCGAGCACCACGTTGCGGCCCTTGGGGCCCAGGGTCACTTTGACTGCGTTGGCCAGGATGTTGACACCCTCGACCATGCGTGCGCGGGCTTCTCCGCCGAAGACTACGTCTTTTGCTGCCATGATGAATTAACTCCGAATGGATTGAATTTGGATGGGATGGAAGGGAGAGAAGACTTACTTCTCGACGACTGCGAACAGGTCGTCTTCCTTCATCACGAGCAGTTCGTCGCCATCGACCTTGACGGTCTGGCCGCTGTACTTGCCGAACAGGACGCGGTCGCCGACCCGGACGGTCAGTGCGGTCAGTTCGCCCTTGTCGGTGCGCTTGCCCGGGCCCACGGCCAGGACTTCACCCTGATCGGGCTTTTCGGCGGCTGCGTCGGGGATGACGATGCCGGAGGCGGTCTTGGTTTCGCTGTCGATACGCTTGACGATCACGCGATCGGCCAAAGGACGAAGTTTCATTGCATCTCCTGGATAAGAAACGGGGTTGTGGTCGGGCGCCGGCGGGAAAAACCGGCGGCCCATCGACTGGAAGCGAGGCTTGTTAGCACTCGTCAGCAGCGAGTGCTAATCATAAGGGCAATCGGCGGAGTTTCAAGGCCAGGGGTGGGGTGGATGCGGAAGAAGCGGGCGTCGGGCGCCACCGCTGGACGTGCATTTGTTCACTTGAATGGAGGGGGTCCGGCTCGCAATTGCTACTTTCGGGTGCTTCCGCCGCAGGAACATCGACTTACATAATCCCTGCACAAAAGCCAGCCCGTACCCGGAGCGGCAGACACATTCAGGGAGTCCCATGTTCGATCTACTCGGCGTGCCTGCACGCTTGCGGCAGCCATGAAGCGCCGCGTCACCATCCAGAGGCCGCTGGGTGAGGCACTGCAATTCCATCGGCTGGTCGGGCGCGAGGCGCTCAGCCAGGCCTACGCTTTCGACCTAGACGTGCTGGGCAGCAACGCCATCGACGCGAAGGCCCTGCTGGGCAAGCCCGCCACCGTCGTGATGGGGAACACCTTGCTCAGAAAATTCATAGGGGTCGGTAAATCGACCGTCTGCCTTGCCAGGAGGCAGAAGCTGGGTTGGCTGGCCGCAGGCGCATGCGCGCTGCTGGTCGGTTGCAGCGATGAGATGGTCCCGGCGTCGGTCATGGGCTACAACCACATGAGCGATTGGGGCATCGAGAGCTTTACGGTCGATGGTGCAGGGGGGCCGAACATAACGCCCGAGGCAGGAGGAGGGAAATCTTCATGCTGCGCAAGAATTCCGGTGCGTTGGCACGCAGGCATGAAAGTCAAAGTGCGATGGAGCTACGACACCACGCAAGGTGGTCCCAGGCCGCCGCCTCCTCAAGAAGCCGTGGTTGAAATCCCTGAGTACTCCAAGCGCACTGGAGATATCCAGGCGCATTTCTATCCGAACCACAAGGTCAAGGTCGTGGTCTCCAACTATGGCATCGAGCATCCCCGCTACCCCATGAGCGAGGAAGACAAACTTCCCTGGGAAACCAGCAAGCAGCTGCTGGAATATGAGAAGGAAGGGAGACTGCCTGAATGACGGACAGCATCGATGCGGCATTGAACCCCGCACTTGGCTTGACCCGAAGTCGCGAGCGTCCGTTGACGCCGCGCGAACTGATGCAGCGCGACAAGGCAGTGTGCGCCGCCAACCCCGTGAGTTCGAAGCCAAGCTGCACTGGCGTCATCTTCGTGGGCATGTTCTTCGACGGGACGGGCAACAACGAGGACGCCGACTACAAGGAGCCTCCGCGTCCTCCGCGCGAGCAAAAGCACAGCAACGTGGTGCGGCTGTATCACGCATTCCCCGACAAGGTCGAGCGTGGCACCACGGGCTACTACGCTTACTACATACCCGGCGTGGGCACGCCCTTCAAAGAAATCGGCGACGACGGCAAGGGTTTCGGTGGCCAGATCTCGCAGACGCTGGGCTCCACCAGTGCTTGGTATGGCGAGCCACGGATCATCTGGGGCCTGACACGCGTGTTCAATGCCGTCAGTTGGTATGCCTACAAGTCCAACATCTTCGACAACAAAACGGCCGCCTCGCTGGCCCGCGACCTGAGCGGCGTCACCTCCTTTGGCTCGGAACGGCGCAAGGTGCTCAAGCACACCTGGCAGGCCAAGCTCAAGGCCCAGCTGGTCAACCGCAAGCCCGAGATCACGCAGATCAACCTCAGCGTCTTCGGGTTTTCTCGCGGCGCGGCCGAGGCACGGGCCTTCGTCAACTGGCTTTGCGAAATCTGCGAACTGAAGGATGGCGGCTATCTCTTGGCCGGCATCCCGTTGCGCGTGCAGTTCCTGGGCATCTTCGACACCGTGGCCTCGGTGGGTGCGGCCGGGCTGTACAGCGTGTTCGAGGGCCGCCAGAGCTGGGCCTGGAACAACATGCAGGTGCACCCGGCCGTGGAGCAGTGCCTGCACCTGGTGGCGGGCCACGAGGTGCGTGCGTGTTTTCCGCTCGACTCGGTGCGCATCGACGGCAGGTACCCGTCCAATGTGCGGGAGTACGTGTATCCCGGTTCGCACTCCGACGTGGGCGGCGGCTACATGCCGATGTGCCTGGGCAAGAACGACTGGGCCGAGGACGACCGGCAGCTGGCGCGTATTCCGGGCTTCGAGATGTACTGCGCGGCCTTGATTGCTGGCGTGCCTTTCACGCCGCTGGAAAAGTTGCGGGAGCCGGTGGCAAAGGCGTTGGTGCCCCACCCCGACACCCTCGAAGCCTTCAACGCCTACTACAAGGCCGCGGGCATCGCGCCCGGCCCCGTGGAGGAGATGCACCGCCAGCACATGGGCCACTATTTCACCTACCGCTGGCAGCTGCTGGACCACGGGCTGCAAGCCTCGCCGGAGTGGGCGCGTGCGAGCCGGCATCCCAACCAAGGCAAGAACTACGGCGGCGAGCTGCAATGGCTGCAGGCCACGCAGCGCGCGCTGATCCATGTGATTGCGGCGGTGCTGGCCGAAATCGACCGCCGCATCGAAAGCGGCGGCAGCCGTTGGAGCTGGAGCAAGGACGAGCGGCTGAAGCAGCCTCTGGCCTTCGACCTGGGCGTTCAGTTGCTGAGCCCGGTGGCGACCCTCGCTGAACTGGGGAGCAAGGCCGATTCGCGCATGGATCGGCTCAAGGAAGGCGAATTGCATGCCAAGGCCGCCGCGCTGGCCCGCCAGGCGCCGGCGTACCTGGCCAGGTGGCGCAAATGGCTGGCCGACAATCAGCAGGCCGAGGTGCACGACACCGACATCGAGCGCGAGCCGGTGCTATTGCTCGGCAGCCTGAAGTCGAAGGCGCTGCCCGAGGACGTGTCGACGTTCTTCTCGAGTTTCGTGCACGACTCGATGGCGGGGTTCATCGGCTTCGGCATGCCCGAGTTCGAGGCCAACGGCTTTGGGCTGGCGAAGTTCCGGCGCATCTACGCGGGGAACAGGGGCGACGATTTCCTGCGCGGGATGGTCGTCAGGGCAAACGAAAAGAAGATCGCCGCGGCCCAGGCACTGCGTACGCAGACTGCCCAGTGGCGGATGGAGTCGGAGAACTACAGGCGCGCCAATCCGAATCCCTGGTAGCCAGGGGAATGAGGCGGGCCGCACGGGAGCGAGCTACCGTCACAGCTGGTCCGTCGGCACGAACCAGGAGAACAGCAGCAATTGCAGCCGCGTGAGCAGGCTCGAATCGGGCTCGCTGTCGAGCACCTCGTTGTCCACGTCGCCGGTGCCTATCCATTGCACGTTCTCACCGTCGGGCATCAGCACGACGCGGTAGACGCCCTCGATGTCGTCCAACTGGTAGGCATACAGCAACGCCTGCGCCAGCTCGAAACTGCGCACGCGAACGCCGAATTCGGTGTTCAGCCGCGCCGAGCGCGGGTCGAGGTTCATGGAGCCGAGCAGCACCCATTCGCGGTCGACCAGCGCCAGCTTGGCATGCAGGCGGCCGCGCGCCTTCTTGAGCAGGTCGCGGAACTGGCGGTTGCGCTTGAGCTGCTGGGTGCTGACCTCGTACAGGTTCACGCCCAGCTTCAGCATGTCGACGCGATAGCGGTTGTAGTTGATGTTGACCAGCGGCTCGTCGCTGTCGGCCAGCGAATTGGTGATGACGCTGATGCGCACGCCGCGCGCCCGGCCCTCCCGGATGCGGGCCATGCCTTCGTCGCCGGGGATGAAATAGGGCGAGATCACCACCACATCCGAGCGTGCCGTGGCGGTCATTTCATGAAAACGCGCGGCCAGCGATTCGGACGGCGACGCGAGGGTGCCCAGCGCCTTGTTGGGGCTGTCGGCCGCGGCATGGGCCTCGGCGCGCATCCATTTCATGCGGCCGATGTCGGCCAGCTGGGCGCCCAGGGGCGGCTCGCCCATCAGGTCGGTGCCGGGCAGGGCGGCCGGCGGCGGGGCATGGGCCGGCGAGGTGGCGGCTTCGAACTCGGACTTCAGCGCTTTCTGGGTGCCGCTGGCGCTGGCAACCCGCTGGAGCGGGTAGACGACGTCGCTGTTCCAGTAGGTGTCGAAGATGCGCGCGGCTTCCGGAACCACCGGGCCGGCCATGATCAGTTCGAAGTCGATGAAGTTGGCGCCCTCGCTGCGCAGGAAGTACTCGTCGGCCAGGTTGCGGCCGCCGGCAATCGCCATGGCGCCATCGGCCACGAAGAGCTTGTTGTGCATGCGATGGTTGAGGCGGCGGAAATCGCCGAAGAACTCCAGCCAGCGCGTGGCCGAGTGGTCGCGGGCGTTCACGAACGGGTTGAACAGCCGGACCTCGGCGTTGGGTTCCGCGGCCAGCGCGAGCAGCAGGCGGTCCATGCCGGTCGTGTAGAAGTCGTCGAGCAGCAGGCGCACCCGCACGCCGCGCCGCGCGGCATCGCGCAATTCGCGCAGCAGCAGCAGGCCGGTCTTGTCGTTGCCGAGCTGGTAGGTCTGCACGTCCAGGGAGGCTTGCGCCTGCCGCATCAGCTCGAATCTTGCGTCGAGCGCAAACGACGCCTCCACCAGCGGCCTGATGCTCGACAGCCCGTCGTGCCCGGCGTTCAGGCTGGCCGCTGCGCGGCCGAGCGTGGTGGAAGGGGAGGCGGCAATCGACAGCGTCGGCGGCTCGGGCGTGCGCGGAGGAAGGCCGGCGCAGCCTGCGAGCACCCAGGCGATGCCAGCGCCCGTCAGCCACAGCGCCAGGCCGCGCAGCGCGGGAAACGAAGAGGCAATGAGCTTGTCGAGCATGGGGCCTGCGAACGCACACGACGTGCGGCCGGGATCGTAGCCGCTTTGCCTTGCGCCGCACCCCGCCGCCCAGCGCATTCATTGCCCGAACGCCCCTTGCCGATTCGGGGAAATCGGAACAGATGAGACTTTATAACTATTAGAATGCGAATCGTTCTTAATAATGTTTCGGAGTGGAGAAGGAATGAAGAGGTTCATGGCGGGGCGCAAGGTCGCATCGGTGCTGGCAGGCTGCATGGCGATTTACGTGCATCACCAGGTTCTGGCCCAGACCACGGCGCCCGGCGCCTTGCCGGAAGTGAAGGTCGATGCAAGCGCCGAGGCCGAAACCGCGACTTCGCCGGTGATCGGCTACCGCGCCAGGAATGCCGCAACCGCCACCAAGACCGACACGCCGCTGTCCGAAACGCCCCAGTCGGTCACGGTGGTCACGCGCGACCAGATGGTGGACCAGGGTGCGGGCAATCTTCAGGACGCGCTCAACTATGCGGCCGGCGTGCGCTCCGATGCCTATGGCCTCGATTCGCGGACCGACTCCGTGCGCATCCGGGGCGCCACGCCTGACATCTACCTGGACGGCCTGCGCCAGTCCTATGGCTACTACACCAGCACCACGCGCACCGAGCCCTACACGCTGGAGCGGCTCGAAGTGCTGCGCGGCCCGGCGGGCATGCTGTTCGGCGCGGGCACGGCGGCGGGCGTGGTCAACATGGTCAGCAAGCGCCCATTGCACGAAACCCAGCGCGAAGTGGGCGTGCAGTTCGGCAGCTTCGGCCGCAAGCAGGTCCAGGCCGACCTGACGGGTCCGCTGAATGCCGATGGCAGCCTGTCCTACCGGTTGATCGCGTTGCAGCGCAAGTCGGACACGCAGGTCGACCATGTGCCCGACGACCGCAGCGTCATTGCGCCTTCGCTGACCTGGCGGCCCAACGCGGCAACCTCGCTCACTTTGCAGGGGCTGTGGCAAAAGGACAAGAGCGGCAGCAGTTCGCAGTTCCTCCCGTGGGAGGGCACCCTGCTGCCGAACCCGAACGGCAGCATTCCCGCCAGCCGCTTCATCGGCGAGCCGGGCTTCGACTACTACAACAGCGAACGCAAGACCTTCGGCTGGCAGTTCGAGCACAAGTTCAACGAAAACTGGAGCGTGCGGCAGAACTTCCGCTACGCGCAAAACGAGAACGACAACCGCTACCACTATGGCAATGCCTTCGGCGGCGCCGAAAGCTGGGACGCTACCGATCCGGTCTTCAAGCGCGTGCTCGGCCGCTACTACGACAGCTACCTCACGCGCAACCGCACGCAGACGCTCGACAACCATGTCGAGGGCCATTTCCAGACCGGCGCCGTGAAGCACACGCTGCTGGTCGGGGCGGATTTCGCCAGGCAGCGCGAAAACGTGTGGGGCGGATTTACCTTCGACACCATCGACGTCTACGCGCCCGTGTACGGCCATGTCGATGTGCCCGAGCGCACGGCGCTGCCGCGCACCCGCCAGCGCCAGACCGGCGTCTATCTGCAGGACCAGATCAAGCTCGACAACTGGATCTTCGTGGCGGGCCTGCGGCACGACAGGGCGGTGTCCAGCGCGGCAGGCAGCGACGAGGAGAAGAGCAGCGCGACCACCAAGCGCTTCGGCCTGATGTACGCCATGCCCTCGGGTTGGTCGCCGTATCTGAGCTACACCGAATCGTTCACGCCGCAGTCGCCGCGCAACGGGCAGATCTTCACGCCTTTGCGCGGCGAGCAATGGGAAGCCGGCGTGAAGTATGAGCCGAAGGACCGCGCACTGGCGTTCAGCGCAGCGGTCTACGATCTGCGCGAGAAGAACCAGATCACTTCGCCATCGCAGAATGTGTACACGCAAGTCGGCAAGACCAAGACCCGGGGCGTGGAACTCGAGGCCAAGGGTTCCATCGGCCCGAACCTCGACCTCATCGCGCACTACAACTACACCGATGCCGACGAGCAGATCGAAGGCCTGCCCAAGCACCAGGCGAGCGTCTGGGCCAAGTACCGCTTCTCGATCGGCGGCGTCAGCGGCTTCTCGGCCGGCGCCGGCCTGCGCGTGATGAGCTCGTTCCGCGATCTGCAATTCGGCGTGGGACCGCGCGTGCCGGGCATTGCGCTGGCCGACCTCGTGTTCGCCTACGACACCGCGCGCTGGCGCTATGCGCTCAACATCAACAACGTGACGGACAAGGCGTATTTCAGCACCTGCCTGTCGCGCGGCGACTGCTGGTACGGCTCGCGCCGCAACGTCGTGGCCAGCGCGACCTATCGTTTTTAATATCTCACTTTCGACGAGGGCAGCAACGACATGAACAGCCGAAAGATCAAGACCTGGGCCTGGGTGCACAAGTGGAGCAGCCTCGTGTGCACCGTGTTCATGCTGCTGCTGTGCATCACGGGCTTGCCGCTGATCTTTCACCACGAGATCGGCCACCTGCTGGGCACCGAGGTCGAATCGCCCAAGATGCCCGCGAATACGCCGCGCGTGAGCCTGGACCGGGTGCTCGAAACGGCGCGCGCGAAGCATCCGGACCGCGTGGTGCAGTTCGTTTCGCAGCCGGAGGACGACGACGGCCTCTGGTTCGTCACGCTCACGCCAACGCCTTCACCCACCGATGACTTCAAGTCGGTGGTGGTGGACGCGCGCACCGGGGCCGTGCTTGCGCAGCCGAAGTTCGACGAAGGCTTCATGTACGTGATGCTCAAGCTGCACGTCGATCTGTTTGCCGGACTCGCGGGCAAGCTGTTCCTGGGCTTCATGGGCTTGCTGCTGCTGGTGGCCATCGTCTCCGGCGTGGTGCTCTATGCGCCGTTCATGCGCAAGCTCGACTTCGGCACCGTGCGGCGCGAGAAGCGCCCGCGCCTGAAGTGGCTCGACCTGCACAACCTGCTGGGCATCGCTACGCTGGTGTGGCTGTTCGTGGTGGGCTCCACCGGCATGATCAACACCTGGGCCGACCTGGTCATCAAGTACTGGCAGTACGACCAGCTCAGCGCGCTTCTGGCGCCCTACAAGAACGAGCCGACGGTGCCCGTGGCCCAGCGCGCATCGGTGCAGCGCTCGATGGAGGTTGCGCTCCAGCAGACGCCCGACATGAAGCTGTCCTTCATCGCGTTCCCCGGCACGGCGTTCTCGAGCCCGCACCACACCACCTTCTTCATGCGCGGCAACGAGCCTTTCACCTCGAAGCTGCTGCAGCCGGTGCTGGTCGACGCCAAGACGGCCCAGGTGACCGCGTCGCCGAAGATGCCCTGGTACCTGACGGCGCTGCTCGTCTCGCAGCCGCTGCACTTCGGCGACTACGGCGGCATGCCGATGCAGATCATCTGGGCGCTGCTCGACATCGCGACCATCATCGTGCTGGGCAGCGGCCTTTACCTGTGGCTCAAGCGCGGCAACACCGTGCCGGCCCCGGCCGCACCGGTCACCCCGGCGGGGCACAGGCCGCAGCATGGCGGGCAGCAGCCCGAACCTGCGCCTGCCATGAAGGCGCAGGCATGAAGCCGCGCCACAGCTTCTGGCACATGTGGGGCTGGCCGGTCGTGCTCGGCGTGCTGACCACCTTCGGGCTGATCTCGGCGCTGTTCAGCGACGGCGGCGTGGGAGACATGCTGGCCTGGTTCGCGCTGGGCATTCCCGTTGCCGTGTGCGCCTGGTACGGATGGCGCAGAAAAACCTGATTCCGCAGCGATCGGGTTCCTGCTAGTACGGGCAGGGGCGCGCGCCGAAGCAGAATCGGCGCAATGAAGAAGCCTGCACTTTCCGCTGCCGCCACCGCCGCTGTCCGCCTGCTCCTGCTGGGAGTGCCGCTTGCCGTGCAGGCGCAGCAACAGGAAGCCCCGCCGCAGGCCGACCGCGGCAGCCTGCCCGCAGTCACCGTCTCCACGCCGCGCGGCGAGGTCGCTCCGTTCAACGTGCCGGGTTCGGTGGACCGTGTCGACGGCGCCGAGATGCGCGACAGCCGGCTGCAGGTCAATCTTTCCGAAAGCCTGGGCGGCGTTCCGGGCCTCCAGGTGCAGAACCGCATGAACTACGCGCAAGACCTGCAGCTGTCGATCCGGGGCTTCGGCGCGCGTTCCACCTTTGGCGTGCGCGGCGTGCGGCTGTACGTCGACGGCATTCCCGCCACGCTGCCCGACGGCCAGGGCCAGACCTCCAACATCGACATCGGCTCGCTCGATCGCATCGAGATCCTGCGCGGCCCGTTCTCGGCGCTCTACGGCAACTCTTCGGGCGGCGTGCTGCAGGCCTTCACCGCATCGGGCGAGGGGGCGCCGCGGCTTTCGTACTCGGCGGCCGCGGGCAGCTTCGGTACCTGGCGCCAGTCGCTCCAGGCCAGCGGATCGCAGGGCGCGGTCGACTATCTGATGAATGCCAGCCGCTTCCGGACCGAGGGCTGGCGCGAACACAGCGCGGCGCGGCGCGACATTGCGAACGGCAAGCTCGGCATCGCGCTGGACAACGGCGACAAGCTCACGCTGGTGCTCAACAGCGTGCGCATCAGCGCGCAGGATCCGCTGGGCCTCATGGCCGACCAGTACGCGCTGGCGCCGCGCAGCGCAGCGCTCGCCACGCAGTACGACACCCGCAAGACCGTGGAGCAGACCCAGGCGGGCCTGCTGTACGAGCGCCGGGTAAGTGCCGCGCAGTCGCTGCGGCTCATGGTCTATGGCGGCGAGCGCAAGACCGTGCAGTACCAGTCGATTCCGCCTTCGGCGCAGCAGAACCCGCTGCATGCCGGCGGCGTGATCGACCTCACGCGCCAGTACGGCGGGGTCGATCTGCGCTGGACGGCCGCGCTGCAATTGGCCGACCGGCCGCTCGAACTGGTGGCGGGCCTGGGCTACGACAGCTTGCGCGAGCAGCGCCGCGGCTACGAGAACTACCTTGGCCGCGTGACTGCGCCCGTGCTGGGCGTGCAAGGCCGCCTGCGGCGCAGCGAGCGCAACGAGGTCTGGAACCTCGACCCCTATGCCCAGGCTACCTGGCGCCTTGCGGAGCAATGGACGCTCGAGGCCGGCGTGCGCCGAAGCAGCGTGCACTTCGATTCGCAGGACCGCTACATCGTGGGCGCCAACCGCGACGACAGCGGCAGCGCGCGCTACAGCAAGACGCTGCCCGTGGCCTCGCTGCGCTACCAGGCCACGCCCGATCTCGCGCTGTATGGCTCGATCGGCCGCGGCTTCGAAACACCCACGCTCAACGAACTCTCGTACCGCGCGGGCGGTGCCAGCGGGCTCAACTTCGCGCTGCGGCCCTCGGTCAACGACAGCGTCGAACTGGGCGCGAAGGCGCGGTTGGGCGCAGGTTTGCTGACGGCGGCGCTGTTCCAGACCCGCACGCGCGACGAGATCGTGACCGACACCAACACCGGCGGGCGCGCCACTTTCCAGAACGCGGGTCGCACGCGGCGCGATGGCTTCGAACTGGCCTGGCAGCACGAGACGGCGAATCACTGGCGCACGCAACTGGCCTACACCTGGCTCGACGCGCGCTACCGCGATGCCTTCTGCTCGCCGTCGCCCTGCGCGGCATCGAACACGGTGGCGGCAGGCAACCGCATTCCGGGCATTGCGCGGCAGTCGCTCTTCGCATCGCTGGGCTGGGTGCCGCCCGAAGGCTGGCGCGCCGGCGTCGAGATGCGCGCGCTCGGGCGCATGCAGGCCAACGACCTCAATACCGCCAGCGCGCCGGGCTATGCCGTCGCTGCGCTGTACGCCGGCTATCTGAAGAAATGGGAGCGCTGGGAGTTCAACGCCTTTGCGCGCGTCGACAACCTGTTCGACCGCCGCTACGTGGGCTCGGTGATCGTCAACGAGGGCAATGCGCGCTACTACGAGCCGGCGCCGGGACGCAGCTGGACGGTGGGCCTGAGCGGCGCCTACCGCTTCTGAGAAGGCTCAGACGCCGCCGTCCGTCATGCGGTACCAGCCGATCACGGCCGAGACATAGAGGCGGCGCAGGCCATAGAGCGGGAACGGACGCATGTCCGATGGCTGCACTGGCAGGGCCTTCCTGTCGCCGGTGGCGATGTATTGCGCCAGCGCCTGGCCCATGCGCGTCTGCAGGCCGACGCCGCGGCCCTGGCAGCCGATGTCGATCAGGAGGCCCGGTGCGGGCTCGTGCAGGTGCGGCAGGTAGTCGCGCGTGATCGCGACGTGGCCGCACCAGCGGTAGGCCATGGGCACGCCGGCCGCCTGCGGGAACAGCTTGGCGACCACGTGCTCCAGGTGCGACCAGTCGCCGGGTTGACCGGCGTCGGGTTCGCGGAAGGTGCCGCGGCCGCCCATCAGCAGGCGGCCGGCGTGGTCCAGGCGGTAGTACAGCAGCAGGTTGCGCGCGTCGGAAGAGACATGGCCTTCGGGCAGCACGGTCTTGCGCACCGCCTCGGGCAATGGCTCGGTCGCGACCTGGAACGAGTTCGCGTTGATGATGGTCTTGCGCAGGCCCGGCCACAGGCCGTCGGTGTAGCCGTTGGTGCACATCACCACGCGTTCGGCGGTCACGCGAGCACCGCGGGCGGTGGCGGCCTGCCACTTGCCATTGGCCTGGGTGAGCTGCGTCACGGGCGTGCCGGTGTGGATGACCACGCCGGCTGCCTGCGCCGCGCGCGCCAGTTCGCGCGCGTAGCTCAGCGGCTGCACGCCGCCGCCGCGCGGATCGAGCCAGCCGCCGAAGTACTTGTCGGTGCCCAGCAGGCGCGCGATTTCGTTGCGGTCGAGCTCGCGCGCGGCCACGCCCTGCGCCTGCCAGTCGCGCGTGCGGCGCTCGGCCAGCAGCAAGGCGGCCGGCGTGTGCGCGCCCTGGATCCAGCCCTGGCGCGCGCGGGGCACGTTCATGGCGTGCTTGTCGATCAGCTCGAACACCGCGTCGGCCGTGCACTTGGCAAAGTCGACCAGGCGCTGGCCTTCTTCGGGACCGAACATGCGCAGCAGTTCGCTCGGGTCGTGCTTCAGGCCCGGGATGACCTGGCCGCCGTTGCGGCCCGAACCGCCGAAGCCGATCTCTTTGGCTTCGAGCACCACCACGCGCACGCCGCGCTCGGCCAGGTGCAGCGCCGTGCTGAGGCCGCAGTAGCCGGCGCCGACCACGATCACGTCGGCCTGCGCGTCGGTGTCCAGCGGCGTGGTCGCCGGCGCGGGCGCCGCGGTGGCGGCCCAGAGCGACGGGGCGAGTGGAAAGAATTCCTGCGACGCGTTCGGCATGAATGAAAGCCCTTCAGAGCGGATGAAGCACGCGGCGCAGGAAGTCCTGTGTGCGCGGGTTCTGCGGGTTGTTGAGCAGCTCGGCGGCGGGGCCCTGTTCGACGATCACGCCGCCGTCGATGAAGATCACGCGGTCGGCCACTTCGCGCGCGAACTGCATCTCGTGCGTGACCACCACCATCGTCATGCCGGTGCCGGCGAGCTTGCGCATCACCTGCAGCACGTCGCCGACGAGTTCGGGGTCGAGCGCGGAGGTGGGCTCATCGAACAGGATGGCCTTGGGCCGCATGGCCAGCGCGCGCGCAATGGCCACGCGCTGCTGCTGCCCGCCCGAGAGTTCGGGTGGATGCGCCGCGGCCTTGTCGGCCAGGCCGACGCTCGCGAGCAGCTCCTTCGCATGCACGATGGCAGCGGCGCGGTCTTCGCCCTTCACATACACAGGCCCCTCGATCACGTTCTCGAGCACGGTGCGGTGCGGGAACAGGTTGAAGCGCTGGAACACCATCGCCACCTCGGCGCGGATCGCCTTGATCGACGCGTGCTGCCGGTCCACGCGCAGGCCGTCGATGTCGACGCTGCCGCCCGAGTAGCTTTCGAGGCCGTTGATGCAGCGCAGGATGGTCGACTTGCCCGAACCCGAAGGCCCGACGATGCAGACCACTTCGCCCTGCAAGATCGAGGCGTCGATGCCCTTGAGCACATGGTGGCTGCCGAAGGATTTCTGCAGGCCGCGGATCTCGATCATTTCCTGCCCCGCTTCTCGAAGTGGCGCACCAGCAGGATGAGCGGCACGCACATGATGAGGTAGAGCAGCGCCACCAGCGAGAACACGGTGGCGTTCTGGAAGGTCGAGGTGGCGATCAGCTTGCCCTGCAGCGCGAGCTCGGCCACGGTGATGGTCGAGGCCTGCGATGAATCCTTGAGCATCATGATCATGATGTTGCCGTAGGAGGGCAGCGTGATGCGAAAGGCCTGCGGCAGCACCACGCGCCGCATCGTGAGCCGCCAGCTCATGCCCATGGCCTGCGCCGCTTCCACCTGGCCGTGGTCCACGGCCTCGATGCCAGCGCGGAAGTTCTCCGACTGGTAGGCCGAGTAGGCGATGCCCAGGCCCAGGATGCCCGCCTGCAGCGCCGTCAGCGAGACGCCGAAGTCGGGCATCACGAAGTAGATGAAGAACAGCAGCACGATGATCGGAATGCCGCGCAGCAGGTTGATCACGCCCGCGCTGATCTTCGCGAGCAGCGGAATGCCCGAGACCCGCATCGCGGCCCAGACCAGGCCGAGCAGCGTGGAGATGACCAGCGAGCCCAGCGTCACCAGCACCGTGAGCTTGGCGCCCTGGAGCAGGATCGGCATGAACTCCCAGACGTTGTGCAGGAAGGTGCTCATGCGTGGGGTCTGTCAGTGGGCAGGCAAAGAGTGCCGCTCAGCTGTTGAGGCCCCACTTCTTGAGGATCGCGTCGATGCTGCCGTCGGCCTTGAGCTTGGTGAGCGCCGCATTCACCTTGCCCATGGTTTCGGTGTCGCCCTTGCGCGTGGCGATGCCGATGCTGTTGACCATGGTGGGCTGGTAGGTCGTGACCATGCGCAGGTTGGGAAACACGCTCTTGGAGATCGCGTAGGCGGCGATGGGGTAGTCGAGCACGCCCGCGTCGATGCGCCCGGCATTGGCGTCGCGCATCAGGTCGGCGGTGGTGTCGTAGAGCTTGACCTCGCTGAAGATGCCGAGTTTCTGCAGCGGCTCGACGAAGGCGGTGCCCACCTGCACGCCCACGCGCTTGCCCTTGAACTCGGCGAAGCTGCGGTAGGCGGTGGTGTCCTTCACGGGCACCACGATGCCTTCGCCGTAGCTGTAGATCGGTTGCGAGAAGTCCACCACCTCCTGGCGCACCGGCGTGATGAACATCGCGGCCGAGATCAGGTCGATGCGCTTGGAGGTGAGCGAGCCGATCAGCGCCGAGAACTGCATCGGCTCGATCTGCACCTCGAAGCCCGAGGTCTTGCCGACGGCCTTGACGATGTCCGCCATGATGCCGTCGATGGTGTTGGTCTTGGTGTCGAGAAAGGTGAACGGATTGCCGGTGGGCGTGGAGCCGACCTTGAGCACCGTCTGGGCCGAGGCCTGGCCGCCGAAGGCCATGGTGAGCGTGGCCAGCACGAAGGCTGCGAGGGAAGAAGCGATTTTCATGGTGGGTTCCTCTTCAAAAAAGATCGTGGCCTATCCGGGTGAACATGTGATTGCCCAAAGGACGGTGGTGGGGGTGGTGCCGGGATTGCGCCAGCGGCGCGGCGTGCCGCCGTCGTAGCAAAAACTGTCGCCGGCCTTCAGCTTGAGCAGGCGCTCGCGCACGAAGAGTTCGAGCTGCCCCTCGATGACGTAGCCGACCTGCTCGCCCTTGCGCGTGAAGAACAGGTCGTCGCCCGTGGAGCCGCCCGGATCGATCACCGCGCGGTACATCTCGACGCCACCCGCGGCCGCAGGCGGCGTGAGGTTTTCCTTGTGGATGCCCTTGTCGCCGAGGTCGATGCGCTTGTGCGTTCCGGCGCGCGCCACCGCGCCTTCGGCCTCGCCCTCGCTGTACTGGGTGTTGCGCACCAGGGTCTCGATAGGCAGCTGCAGCTCCTGCGCCAGCGCGCCGAGCGTGCGCATGGAGATCGAGCGATGCCCGCGCTCGAGCTGGCTCAGCAGGCTGACCGAAATGCCGCAGGCCTGCGCCACCTGCTGCAGCGAGCGCCCGAGGGCCTGGCGCCTTCTGCGCAACTGCTCCCCGAGCCAGAGGTCGATGACCGAATGGATGCGCTGCGCCGCGCCGGCATCGGGTGCCGGAACAGGGGCGGGGGACGGACGAACCGGCAATTGCGACACCAGAGCCTTTGTAAAATTTTCACAAGACGCTCAAGTTTTACACACAATGCCGCACACCGCCAGCAAATTCGCCGGGGGTATTCCAGAAGCGCAAATGCCGGCTCGAGGGCCGGCATTTGCGTTGGCAGAGGGGCGAAAGCCCCGGGGATTACAGCCCGGCCGCAGCCCGCAGCGCAGCCGCCTGCGTGGTCGCTTCCCAGGTGAACTCGGGCTCCTCGCGGCCGAAGTGGCCGTAGGCGGCGGTCTTCTGGTAGATCGGGCGCAGCAGGTCGAGCATCTGGATGATGCCCTTCGGACGCAGGTCGAAGAACTCGCGCACGAGCTCCGCGATCTTCTCGTCGGGAATCACGCCGGTGCCTTCGGTGTAGACCGTGATGTTCATCGGCTGGGCCACGCCAATGGCGTAGGCCACCTGGATCTGGCACTGGCGCGCCAAGCCTGCGGCCACGATGTTCTTGGCCACGTAGCGCGCGGCATAGGCGGCCGAGCGGTCGACCTTCGACGGGTCCTTGCCCGAGAACGCGCCGCCGCCGTGCGGGCAGGCGCCGCCGTAG
Organism: Variovorax paradoxus; assembly: GCF_030815975.1. Lineage (NCBI taxonomy): Bacteria > Pseudomonadati > Pseudomonadota > Betaproteobacteria > Burkholderiales > Comamonadaceae > Variovorax > Variovorax paradoxus. The sequence continues at coordinate 793,261 of NZ_JAUSXL010000002.1, read as the reverse complement.
GTGTCGACGATGATCTTGCGGCCCGTGAGGCCGCAGTCGCCCTGCGGCCCGCCGATGACGAAGCGCCCGGTCGGGTTGATCAGGTAGCGCGTGTCCTTGAGCCATTCCTTCGGCAGCACGGGCTTGATGATCTCCTCGATGATGGCTTCGTTGAACGAGGCCTTCATCTTGGTGGGCGTTTCGCTCTGGTCGGGGCTGTGCTGCGTGGAGAGCACTACGGTGTCGATGCTGTGGGGCTTGCCATCCACGTAGCGCATGGTCACCTGGCTCTTGGCGTCGGGGCGCAGGAAGGGCAGGCGGCCGTCCTTGCGCAGCTGCGCCTGGCGCTCGACAAGGCGGTGCGCGTAGTAGATGGGCGCGGGCATCAGCTCGGGCGTTTCGTCGCAGGCGTAGCCGAACATCAGGCCCTGGTCGCCGGCGCCGGTGTTCAGGTGGTCGTCGCTCGCGTGGTCCACGCCCTGGGCGATGTCGTTGGACTGCTTGTCGTAGCAGACCATCACGGCGCAGCCCTTGTAGTCGATGCCGTAGTCGGTGTTGTCGTAGCCGATGCGCTTGATGGTGTCGCGCGCCACCTGGATGTAGTCGACGTGCGCGTTGGTCGTGATTTCGCCGGCGAGCACCACGAGGCCGGTGTTGGTCAGCGTTTCGGCGGCCACGCGGCTGCGCGGGTCCTGCTCGAAGATCGCGTCCAGGATGGCATCCGAGATCTGGTCGGCGACCTTGTCGGGGTGGCCTTCGGAAACCGATTCGGAAGTGAAGAGGAAGTCGTTCGCCATTTTGTTCAAAGCTCCTTGAAGTGATTTGGCGCGTTGCCAACTCTGCGGAGCCCTGGCGAACGCTTTAGCAGATGCCGATGAATCGGCGGGGCACAATCGCCTTTGCGCTTGTGTTTGTCGCCCTGCAAGTTGTTCCGTAACTCGGCGACAATTTGCATTCTATTCGAGCCGCGCCAAATCGTGCGCGCGCGTCCTGGTTTTCACTCCCTGCTGCCCATGGTCACCCTGTTCCGCCTGCTTGCCCGCGTACCGATGCCCGTGATGCATCGGCTCGGCGCGTTGCTGGGCTGGATCGTCTGGTATTGCGCGCCGGACTACCGCCGCCGCTTCAAGGCCAACGCCGAAAGCGCGGGCTTCACCCCCGGGCAGTACCGGCCCGCCATCGCGGCCGCCGGCCAGATGGCTGCCGAGCTGCCCTGGCTCTGGCTGCGCCCGCAGGGCGAAAGCGTGCTGCGGCGCGTGGTGCGCTGGGAAGGCGTGGAGGCTTTCGAGGCCGCCATGCGGGAGAAGAAGGGCGTGATCCTGGTGGCGCCGCACCTGGGCAGCTGGGAAATGTGCGGCCAGGCGATCGGCGAGCGCTTTCTGGAGACCTTCGGACCGATCACCGCACTGTTCCGCCCCGCGCGCAAGAAATGGATGGCCGAGCTGATCGCCGCGGGCTCGCGCGACCGGCCCGGCCTGCAGACGCTGCCCACCAACAACACCGGCGTGCGCGGCCTCATCCGCACGCTGCGCAGCGGCGGCTACACCGGCATCCTGCCCGATCAGGTGCCGCCGCTGGGGCAGGGCGTGTGGGCGCCCTTTCTTGGCCGGCCGGCCTACACCATGACGCTGCTGCCGCGCCTCGCGCAGCAGACCGGCGCCGCCTGCTTCCTGAGCGTGTGCGAAAGGCTGCCGCGCGGCGCGGGCTACGTGATCCGTTTCGAGCCGATCGTGGGTACGCCGCTCACCGATCCGGCCGCGCCCATCGAAGCCGCTGCTGCCGCCATGAACGACGGCATCGGGCGCCTGATCCACAGCCTGCCGGGGCAATACGTGTGGGACTACGCGCGCTACAAGGAGCCGCGCGGCGAAACCGCGGTGGCGGCCCAGCCCGGGGAGCAGGCACGATGAGTCTCGGTTCCCGGCTCGGCATCGGCTTCATGCGCGCGATTGCGCCGCTGCCGCTGCCGCTGGTGCGCGGCTTCGGCGCGCTGCTCGGCCGCGTGCTGCACACCATCGCCTTGCCGCGGCGGCGCGTGGTCGATACCAACCTGGCGGTGTGCTTCCCCGGCAAATCCGAAGCGGAACGCCGCCGCATCGCACGCGAGACCTTCGTGTACGTGGCGCAGTCGTGGCTCGACCGCAGCTGGCTCTGGCATGCACCTGAAAAGGTGGTGGCCAGCCGGCTCAAGGTGGTGGGCGCGGCCACGGAGATCCGCGAGATTGCCGATGGCGACGAGCCGATGATCCTGTTCGCGCCGCATTTCTACGGCCTCGACGCGGCGGCCACTGCGCTGACCATGCACACCGCCCGGCCCTCGGCCACCATCTACACGACCCAGCGCGATCCGATGGTGGATGCGTGGATTCGCGAAGGCCGCACGCGCTTCGGCAACGTGGCGGCGCTCAACCGTGTCGACGGCATCAAGCCGGTGCTCGGAGGCTTGCGCAAGGGCGGCCTCCTGTACCTGCTGCCGGACATGGACTTCGGCCGCGACCAGACGATCTTCGTGCCGTTCTACGGCGTGCAGGCGGCCACGGTGCCGTCGCTGTCGCGCTTCGCACGGCTGGGCAAGGCGAAGGTGGTGCCGGTGGTCGCCAAGCTCACGCCCGCAGGCTACGAGATCGAAGTGCGGCCGGCCTGGCAGAACTTTCCGACCGACGACGTCGAAGCCGACACGGCGCTCATGAACACGCGCCTGCAGGGCTACATCGACACGATGCCCGCGCAGTACTACTGGGTGCACCGGCGGTTCAAGACGCGGCCCGAAGGCGCGCCGCCGATCTATTAAGGGCGGCCCCCGGCGGCGGCTTCAATGCCGCTGCAGGAAGGCTTCGATCTCGCGCGCAACCAGCTGCGGCTGCTCGTGCACGATCCAGTGGGTGGCGCCTGGCACCTTCTTGATCTCGAGCTTCGGTACGTATTCCTCCAGGCCTTCGAGCAGGCCGGGCAGCAGCGCGGCATCATCGAGCGCCCAGAAGGCGAAGGTCGGCACGTTCACCGTGAGCCGTTCGCGCGGCAGCACCGGAATGCCGTCGACGCTCTGGCCCGGCAGCGGCGGCTTCATCGGCGTGACGCGATAGAGGTTGCATGCGCCCGTGAGGCCCGCATTCCACACCTCGCGGTACTGTTGCTTCACGTCTTCGGTCAGCCAGCCGAAGCCGTCGGGCCCGGCCTTCATCAGGGTGAAGAAGGGCCACATGCGCTTGAAGTCGTCCGCCGAGAGCAGGGCTTCGGCATCGGGGCGCGCGAGGAAGTTCATGTAGGCGCTGGCTTGCTGCTGCGCGGGGTTGTTGCGCAGCTCGCGCGTGAAAGTGCCGGGGTGCGGCGAATTGATGATGACCAGCCGGCCGACCTGCTGCGGAAATGCGTTGGCATAGCCCCAGCCGAAAGCGCCGCCCCAGTCGTGCGCGACCAGCGCGGCCATGGTGCCATCGGCGCTTTCGGTGGCGACGAGCTGCTGGATGTCCTGGATCAGCAGGTGGGCCTTGTACGCGCCCACCTCGGCGGGTGCGCTCGATTTCTCGAAGCCGCGCAGATTGGGCGCCACGCAGCGGTAGCCGCCGTGGGCCGGCTCGGCAAAGTATTCGAGCAGTTCGTCCCAGATGAACGCAGCCTCGGGGAAGCCGTGCAGGAACACCATCAGCGGCTGGCCCGGCTTGCCGGCCGCCCGGCAGCTCAGCGTGGTGCCATTGGGCAGGCTGCGTTGGAAAGTCTCGATCATGCTTCTTGTCTCCTTGGTTTTGACTGCCGCTATTGCCTTGACGGTGAACTGCGCAGGCGAGACGGCCGGAGACAGCCCGTGCCTCAGGTTTCGTCCGGCGGCGGCGGCGGCGGCTGCGGCAGTTCCGCCGGCGCGGTGCCGCCCTCCGGGTGCGCCCAGCGCCACAGCAACTCGGCGGCCTCGCCAACGCCTTGCTTCTTCAGCGCCGAGAACAGTTTGACCTCGCCGCCGCCGGCCTGGAGTCGCGTAATGGACAACACCTTGGCAGCTTCGCTGCGGGTGAGCTTGTCGGACTTGGTCAGCAGAATGAGGAACTTGAGCCCTTGCTCCACGCGCGGGCGGATCACGTCGAGCAGGATCTCGTCGAGTTCCGTGAGGCCCTGGCGCGGGTCGCACATCAGCACCACGCCGCGCAGGCTTTCGCGCGTCATCAGGTAGTTGCCCATCACGCGCTGCCAGCGCAGCTTGGCTTCCTTCGGCACGGCCGCGTAGCCGTAGCCGGGCAGGTCGGCCAGCACCGCATCGTCGACCTTCTGCTTGCCGACGCCAAAGAGGTTGATGTGCTGCGTGCGGCCCGGTGTCTTGGAGGCGAAGGCCAGGCGCGTCTGCTGCGTGAGGGTGTTGATGGCGGTCGACTTGCCCGCGTTGGAGCGGCCGACGAAGGCGATCTCGGGCAGGTCGACGGGGGGCAAATGTTCCAGCTGCGGGGCGCTGGTGAGGAAGTGGGCGGTATGCAGCCAACCCAGCGCCACGCGCTCGCGTTCGGCGACTTGCGGGTCCGCGGCAGGGGCGGCGCGGGGAGGATAAGCGGCGGGCTTGGCGCGCGGGGAGGTCATCAATGAGCTTTCGGAACGGGCTGCCATTGTAGAATCGCGGGGTTTTGCGCCAATAAATCGAGCCCCCGATATGAAGTTGTTTGCCAATTTTCTGCTTGCAGCCCTCATGGGCGTCGCAGCCAGCGCGAGCCTTGCGGCTGACGATCATGCCGCCGCGCCGGCTGCAGCTGCAACTGCCGCCGCGGCCAAGCCGGCCAAGCCCGATCCCGCCAAGGGCGACGCGGTGTTCAATTCCGCCGCCCAGGCCTGTGCCTCCTGCCACAACGCAGACGGCAACTCGGCCATAGCGGCCAACCCCAAGCTGGCGCAGCAGCACCCCGAATACATCCTCAAGCAGCTGCAGGACTTCAAGTCCGGCAAGCGCAAGAGCCCCATCATGCAGCCCATGGCCGCCAAGCTGTCCGACGAGGACATGCGCAACATCGCCTGGTTCGTGGGCTCGAAGAAGGTCAAGACCGGCTTCTCCAAGGAAAAGGACCTGGTGGCGCTGGGCGAGAAGATCTACCGCGGCGGCATTGCCGATCGCCAGGTCCCGGCCTGCGCCGGCTGCCACAGCCCCAACGGCGCCGGCATGCCCGCGCAATACCCCCGCCTGGGTGGCCAGCATGCCGACTACACGGTGGCACAGCTTGTTGCCTTCCGGGACAACGTGCGCCAGAACAGCGCGCCCATGACCGGTGTGGCCGCAAAGCTCAACGACCGCGAAATCAAGGCTGTTGCAGATTACATCGCCGGCCTGCGCTGACACCGCGCGCTTCAGCGTGAACTAACCGCCGATAAAAAACCCAAACAGAGGGCGGGCCGATCCAGCTGGATGGCCCGCCCTTTGCTTTTTCCCTCATTCCTTTCGTTCCACCGCCCGATGTCTGTCTCCACCCACGGCCTTCGCGTCCATCGCGGCCCGCAAGTGCTTCGCGCTGCGGTGGAGCTGTTTTCGTCGATGCGGTTCGCGATTGCGCTGCTCACCGTCATCTGCATCGCATCGATCATCGGCACGGTGCTCAAGCAGCACGAGTCGATCAACAACTACGTCAACCAGTTCGGTCCGTTCTGGGCCGAGCTGTTCCGCGCGGCCAAGCTCGACTCGGTCTACAGCGCCTGGTGGTTCCTGCTCATTCTGCTGTTCCTGGTGATCAGCACCTCGCTCTGCATTGCGCGCAACACGCCGCGCATCTTCATCGACCTGAAGACCTTCAAGGAAGGCATCCGCGCGCAGAGCCTCAAGGCCTTCGGCCAGCGCGCCGAAACCCGATTGGACGAGGCGCCCGCCGCGGCCGCCAACCGCATCGGCCAGATGCTGGTGAGCGGTGGATGGAAGGTCAAGCTCCAGCAGCGCGAAGCCGCGAACGGGCATGCCGACGATGCGGGCTGGATGGTGGCCGCGCGTGCGGGCGGTGCCCACAAGCTGGGCTACATCGCCGCCCACAGCGCGATCGTGCTGGTGTGCATTGGCGGCCTGCTCGACGGCGACCTGGTGGTGCGGGCCCAGACTTGGTTCAACGGCAAGAGCGTGTTCACCGGCGGCGGCATGATTGCCGACGTGCCGTCCCAGCACCGGCTGTCGCCGCGCAACCCGACCTTCCGCGGCAACATCCTGGTGCCCGAGGGCGCGCAGGGCAGCGTGGCCATCCTGCAGCAGTCCGACGGCGTGCTGCTGCAGGAGCTGCCGTTCTCGATCGAGCTCAAGAAGTTCATCGTCGACTACTACTCGACCGGCATGCCCAAGCTGTTCGCGAGCGAGGTGGTGCTGCACGACCGCGAGACCGGCGCCCAGGTGCCCGCGCGCATCGAGGTCAACCATCCGGCCAGCTACAAGGGCGTGGAAATCTACCAGTCGAGCTTCGACGACGGCGGCTCCAAGGTGAAGCTCAAGGCGGTGCCGATGGCGGCCGCGGCCAAGCCCTTCGAGGTCGAGGGCGTCATCGGCGGGCCGAGCACCGAAATTACCAACGGCCGCGAAAAGCTCACGCTCGAATACGCCGCGCTGCGCGTGATCAACGTCGAGAACTTTGCCGACGGCGGCGCCATGGGCAGCGGCGCCGACGTGCGCAAGGTCGACCTGCGCCACGACATCGAATCGCGCCTGGGCGCCGCCAACAAGACCAACAAGCCCAAGGTGCTGCGCAACATCGGCCCGAGCATCGGCTACAAGCTGCGCGATGCCGCGGGCCAGGCGCGCGAGTACCAGAACTACATGGTGCCGGTCGATACCGGCGACGGCCAGCCGGTGTTCCTGCTCGGCATGCGCGAGAAGCCCGAGGAGCCGTTCCGCTACCTGCGCGTGCCGGCCGACGAACAGGGCTCCATGGACAGCTTCGTGCGCATGCGCACCGCGCTGGCCGATGCCGACACCCGCAACCGGGCGGTCGAACGCTACATCGCCAGGGCCGTCGATCCCAAGCGGCCCGAAATGGCCGAGCAGCTGCGCGTTTCGGCGGCGCGCGCGCTCGCCCTCTTTGCCGGCAGCGAGCGTGCCAAGGCCGATGCCGCCACCCTGGGCGGCTGGCAGGCCATTGCGGAGTTCATGGAAGCCAACGTGCCCGAGGCCGAGCGCGAACGTGCCGGCGCGGTGCTCGTGCGCATCCTCAACGACGTGCTGTTCGAGGTGCTCAACCTGAGCCGCGAGGGCGCGGGGCTCGCGGCATTGCCGAGCGACGACAAGTCGCAAGCCTTCCTGACCCAGGCGGTGCTGGCCATCAGCGACGCGTACTTCTATCCGGCGCCGGTCGCCATGATGATGACCGACTTCACCCAGGTGCAAGCCAGCGTATTCCAGGTGGCGCGCGCGCCCGGCAAGAACGTGGTCTATCTGGGCTGCCTGTTGCTGATCATCGGGATTTTTGCCATGCTGTATGTGCGCGAGCGCCGGCTCTGGGTGTGGCTCACACCCGATGGCGCGGGCTCCGGAGACAACAACACCACGGCCGCCACGATGGCTTTCTCGGTCAATCGCAAGACCATCGACAGCGACCGCGAGTTCGAGCACCTCAAGCACAAGCTGCTTGCCTTGAAGAAAGAAGGACCGGCGTCACCATGAACACCACCACCCTCACGCTCCACGAAAGCTGGTTTTCGCGCCGCAACCTTTTCGACTGGGTGTTTGCGGCACTGGTGCTGGCAGGCGGCCTTTTTGCCTTTGCGCGCTATGCGGGTTCGATGGACTCCTACGAGAAGCCCATCCTCGGCGCCGCCATGGTGTCGGTCATTGCGATCGGCTGGTTCTGGCGTCCGCTGCGGGTGCTGGCCCTCGTGGTGGCCGTGGCCTCGCTGCTGGCCATCAGTTCCTACCAGGGCGACCTGGCGCGCGCGGACACGGTGTTCTGGCTCAAGTACTTCCTGTCGAGCCAGTCGGCCATTCTCTGGATGAGCGTGCTGTTCTTCATGAGCACGCTGTTCTACTGGTTCGGTTTCTTCGGCGGCAAGCAGGGCGACACCTTCGACCTGATCGGCTCCCGCCTGGCCTGGGCCGCTGTTGCCATGGCGCTCGTCGGCACCATGGTGCGCTGGTACGAGAGCCACCTGCTGGGGCCGGACATCGGCCACATTCCCGTCAGCAACCTGTACGAAGTGTTCGTGCTGTTCTGCTGGCTCACGACGGCTTTCTATCTTTACTTCGAATCGCGCTACGGCACGCGCACGCTCGGCGCGTTCGTGATGCTGGTGGTGAGCGCGGCGGTCGGCTTTTTGCTCTGGTACACGCTGGTGCGCAATGCGCATGAGATCCAGCCGCTGGTGCCGGCGCTGCAGAGCTGGTGGATGAAGCTGCACGTGCCGGCCAACTTCATCGGCTACGGCACCTTCGCGCTCGCGGCCATGGTGGCCTTCGCCTACCTCATCAAGGAGCAGGCGCAGGAGACGCGCTGGTACAAGCTCACGCCGATCTGGCTGCTGGGCGTGGCGCTGTGCTTCGTGCCGGTGGCCTTTCGCCAGCGCGTGCAGGAGGCCGGCGGCAGCTACTGGGTGGTCTATGCGGGCATCTCCGCACTGATTGCCGCGGGCATCCTGCTGGGGCGCAAACGCATCGCCGCCAGGCTGCCGACCAACGAGGTGCTCGACGACGTGATGTACAAGTCGATCACGGTCGGCTTCGCGTTCTTCACCATTGCCACCGTGCTCGGCGCGCTGTGGGCGGCCGATGCCTGGGGCGGCTACTGGAGCTGGGACCCGAAGGAAACCTGGGCCCTGATCGTCTGGCTCAACTACGCGGCCTGGCTGCACATGCGGCTGGTCAAGGGCCTGCGCGGCACCGTGGCGGCCTGGTGGGCGCTGGGCGGCCTGGCGGTGACCACCTTCGCGTTCCTGGGTGTCAACATGTTCCTGAGCGGACTGCACAGCTACGGCACCCTGTAGGCGCCGGCTTTTCGCGAAGAATTGAAACCACGCGCAGCGATGGCGCGTAACCGGATCGGGGGATTGCACGAACTACCCTGAGCACAACGATTCACGCGAAAGGCCGTCACATGTCGTTCCATTTCCGTCCCGAGGGTCGCAGCAGCGGCTTCATCCACCCGCTTTCGAGCGAGATCACGCCGCGCGCCGTCTACGAGGGCCGGCGAGACCTGCTCAAGCTGATGGCCGGCGGCGCAGCCGGTGCCGCGCTCGCGAGCTTTGCGGGGCGCGAGGCTTTCGCCCAGGCCACCGGCCCCCACAAGCTGGCGCTGCTTCCGGGCGCGAAGTCCGCCGTGCCGGGCGCGCAAACGATGGAAAAGCTCACCGACTACAAGGACGCGACGAGCTACAACAACTTCTACGAGTTCGGCACCGACAAGGGCGACCCGGTCAAGAACGCCGGCACGCTCAAGACCCGGCCATGGACCGTGGAGGTCGAGGGCCTGGTCAAGAAGCCCGGCAAGTACGGCATCGAAGACCTGCTCAAGCTCAGTGCGCAGGAAGAGCGCATCTACCGCCTGCGCTGCGTCGAAGGCTGGTCGATGGTCATTCCCTGGGTGGGCTATTCGCTGGCCGAGCTCATCAGGAAGGTCGAGCCGCAGGGCAACGCGAAGTACGTCGAATTCGTGACCCTGGCCGATCCCAAGACCATGCCCTTCGTGGGCTCGCGCGTGCTCGACTGGCCCTACACCGAAGGCCTGCGCATGGACGAGGCCATGCATCCGCTCACGCTGCTGGCCTTTGGCATGTACGGCGAAGTGCTGCCCAACCAGAACGGCGCGCCGGTGCGCATCGTGGTGCCGTGGAAGTACGGGTTCAAGTCGGCCAAGTCGATCGTGAAGATCCGCTTCGTCGAGAAGGAGCCGGGCACGGCCTGGAACAAGGCGGCGGCGCAGGAATACGGCTTCTATTCGAACGTCAATCCGAATGTCGACCATCCGCGCTGGAGCCAGGCCACCGAGCGCCGCATCGGCGACGGCGGCGGACTCTTCGCCAAGCGCAACAAGACGCTGATGTTCAACGGCTACGAAGCCCAGGTCGGCCAGCTCTACGCGGGCATGGACCTGAAGAAGAACTACTGAGCCAGCCCCGCCGCACGCCCCTTGCCCCATGAACAAGCTGCTCATGCATCCGGCGGCCAAGCCGGCCATCTTCCTGCTGTGCCTGCTGCCGTTCGCGCAGCTGGCCTATGCTGCGGTCGCCGGCGGACTGGGTGCCAACCCGCAGGAGTTCCTGATTCGCGCCACCGGCGACTGGACCTTGCGCTTCATCTGCATCGTGCTGGCCGTGACGCCGCTGCGCGTGATCACCAAGGCCAACGCGCTCGCGCGCTTTCGCCGCATGCTCGGGCTGTTCGCATACTTCTACGTGGTGCTGCACCTGCTGTGCTACAGCTGGTTCGACATGGGCTTCGAGTGGGCCGACATCGCCAAGGACATTGCCAAGCGGCCGTTCATCCTGGTGGGGTTCTCGGCCTTCCTGCTGCTGACGCCGCTGGCCGCCACCTCGTTCAATCGCGCCATCAAGGCGATGGGAGCGAAGCGCTGGCAGATGCTGCACAAGCTGGTCTACCTGATGGCGGGCCTGGGCCTGCTGCACTTCTTCTGGATGCGCGCGGGCAAGAACAACTTCGCCGAGGTGTTCGTCTATGCGGCGATCATCGCGGTGCTGCTCGGGTGGCGCGTGTGGAACTACGCGGGCAAGCGCAGGCCGAAGCCATCGGCCGGCGTGCGGGGCAGCAGCAGCGGCGAGAAGTCGCTGCGCAGCAGCACCGGCTGACCGGCGCGAATTACGCAGATCACGCGAGTCAGCCTTCGATCCGCTCGCTGCGCAGCTGGTCTTCCATCGTCTCGCGGCGACGGATCAGCGTGGCGCTCTGGCCGCTCACCAGCACTTCGGCGGCCCGGCCGCGCGTGTTGTAGTTGCTGGCCATGCTCATGCAGTAGGCACCGGCCGACAGCACCGCCAGCAGGTCGCCGGCCACCACGTTGAGCGCGCGGTCGCGGCCGATCCAGTCGCCGCTTTCGCAGACCGGGCCGACCACGTCGTAGGTCGGCGCGTCGCCGGCACGCTCGCGCAGCGGCACGATCTTCTGGAACGCCTGGTACATCGCGGGACGCGGCAGGTCGTTCATTGCCGCATCGACGATGCAGAAATTCTTGTCTTCGCCCGGCTTGGTGTAGAGCACCTCGGTCACACAGACGCCGGCATTGCCGACCAGCGAGCGGCCGGGTTCGATCACGAGCTTGCGCTGGCCGAAGCCGCGGGCATCGAGCTTGGCGAGCAGTTGCTGCCACAGCGCATCGGCCTTGGGCGGCATTTCGCCGTTGTAGTCGATGCCCAGGCCGCCGCCGAAGTCGAGGTGGTGAATGGGCACGCCGGCCGCTTCGATGGCCTCGACCAGGTCGAGCACCCGGTCGCAGGCGTCCAGGTAGGGCGAGGCTTCGGTGATCTGCGAGCCGATGTGGCAGTCGATGCCGACCACCTCGAGGCCCGGCAGCCTTGCGGCATGGCGATAGGCCTCGACCGCGCGGTCATGGGCAATGCCGAACTTGTTGCCCTTGAGGCCGGTGGAGATGTAGGGATGCGTCTTCGGATCGACGTTCGGATTGATGCGGATGCTGATGGGCGCGCGGCGCCCCTCGGCCAGCGCCACTTCGTTGAGCACGTCGAGCTCGGCTTCGCTCTCGACGTTGAAGCAGGCAATGCCGGCCGCCAGCGCCTGCCGCATTTCGGCGCGGGTCTTGCCCACGCCCGAGAAGATGATCCTGGCGGGATCGGCGCCCACGGCCAGTGCGCGCACCAGTTCGCCGCCCGAGACGATGTCGAAGCCGCAGCCGGCCTCAGCGAACACGCGCAGCACGCCGAGCGATGAATTCGCCTTCATCGCATAGCAGATCAGGGCGCTGCGGCCTTCGAAGCCGCGCTGGTAGGCGGCCAGTGCGTCGAACATCCATTGCTTCGAATAGACGAACAGCGGCGTGCCATGTTCGCGGGCCAGCGCCGCGAGGTCCAGGCCTTCGACGTGGAGCGCGCCGTCGCGATGCGCGACGTGCGGATGGCCGGGGAGCGCAGCGTTCGTCACTTTTGCACCCCGGTGCCGGTGTTGCTGCCGGCTGGAGCCGGCGCACTGCTGGCCGCGGCGGGCTGGGGCGCGGCTTCGGCGTCGGAAGCGCGCGGGCCCCCGGGCGTGAGCAGCTGCGGCAAGGTGGCCCGGTTGGCGGCCGCCGGATCGGTCGGCAGGGAGAGCGGGCCGCGCTGCCCGCAAGCGGCCAGGCCGCCCGCTGCGGCAGCGAGGCAGACCATGAGCGCAGCGCGGCTGGAAGCGCTCACTAGAATTTGACGAACATTCAACATAACTAAATTGTAATGACCGACTCCGAATACATGGACCGCGCCGAATCCGCGCTCGCCGCCATCGAGCAAGGCTGCGACCGCATCAACGACGCGACCGACGCCGACATCGACAACCAGCGCGTGGGCGGCATGATCACGATTTCATTCAAGAACGGCAGCCAGCTGATCGTGAATCTGCAGAAGCCCCTGCAGGAGATCTGGCTTGCCGCGCGTTCCGGCGGCTATCACTACCGCTACGACGGCAAGGCCTGGGTCGACACCAAGACGGGGGAGGAATTCTTCGGGAATCTTTCCCGTGAGGCGAGCCTTCAGGCCGGGCAGCCGCTGGAGTTTGCGGCCGCCTGACCGTCGTCAGGTCTTCAGTTCCTGAAAAGGTCGAGGATGCGGTTGCGCTCCTCGGGCGGCGCGGGCGGGCTCACCGGAACCCCGCTCAGGGACTCTGCCGGCGCCGCTGACGAGCTGTCCACGCCAAGGCTGGAGACGCCGCGGCCCGGCGCGTAGTCGTCGTAGTACCACTCGCCGCCCACGCTCACGACACCCGACGGGGGCGTGGCGGACAGCTCGGTCACGGGCACGCCCTTGATCGCCGTTTCCATGTAGCTGATCCAGATCGGCAGGCTCAGCCCGCCACCGGTTTCGCGGTCGCCCAGGTTGCGCGGCGTGTCGTAGCCGATCCAGGAGATGGCGGTCATCGTGGGCTGGAAGCCCGCGAACCAGGCATCGAGCGAGTCGTTGGTGGTGCCGGTCTTGCCGTAGAGGTCGGGCCGCTTGAGCATCGCCTGGGCCTTGGCCGCGGTGCCGGCGCGCGCCACGGATTGCAGCAGCGTGTCCATGATGAAGGCGTTGCGCTGAGGGATGGCGCGGATCGTTTCGTTCAGCAGCGGCGGCTGCTTGTCGACCAGCACCCGGTCCTTGTGGTCGGTGATGCGGGTCACCAGATACGGATTGACCTTGTAGCCGCCGTTGGCGAACACCGAATAGGCCGTGGCCATCTGCATTGGCGTGACCGAGCCGGCGCCCAGCGCCATGGGCAGGTAGGCCGGGTGCTTGTCCTTGTCGAAGCCGAAATTGGTGATCCATTCCTGGGCGTAGCGCGTGCCGATCGATTGCAGGATGCGGATCGACACCAGGTTCTTCGACTTCATCAGCGCGGTGCGCATCGACATCGGGCCGTCGTAGCCTCCGCCGTAGTTCTTGGGCTCCCAGGGCTGGCCGCCGGTGGTGCCGGCATCGAAGAAGAGTGGACCATCGTTGATGACCGTGGCCGGCGTGAAGCCCTTCTCGAGCGCCGCCGAATAGATGAAAGGCTTGAAGCTCGAACCCGGCTGGCGCCAGGCCTGCGTCACGTGGTTGAACTTGTTCTTGCCGAAGTCGAATCCGCCCACCAGCGCCTTGATGGCGCCGTCGCGCGGGTCCATGGCGACGAAGGCGCCTTCCACTTCGGGCAGCTGAGTGATTTCCCAGGTGTTCTTGGGCGTCTTCACCACGCGGATCACCGCGCCGCGCCGAATCTTGATGTTGGGCGGTGCCTTGTCGGAAAGGCCGGACTGCGCGGGCTTGAGGCCATCGCCCGTGATCTGCACCGGGTCGCCATTGCCGCGCACGGCCGAGATTTCGCGGGCGTTGGCCTTGAGCACCACGGCCGCCATCACGTCGCCGTTGTCGGGATGGTCGGTCAGGGCGTCGTCCACTGCGTCGTCGAGCTCCTTCGGGTCGTTGGGCAGCTCGACGAATTTCTCGGGGCCGCGGTAGATCTGGCGGCGCTCGTAATCCATGATGCCCTTGCGCAGGGCCTTGTATGCCGCGGCCTGGTCGGCCGCCACCAGCGAGGTGTACACCTTGAGCCCGCGCGTGTAGGTGCTGTCGCCATATTGCGCATACATCAGCTGGCGCACGGTTTCGGCCACGTATTCGGCATGCAGGCGGTTCGGGTCGGCCGCGTCGCGCAGGTGCAGTTCTTCCTTCTTGGCCTCGGCCGCCTGCTCGGCGGTGATGAAGCCTGCGTCCTGCATGCGGTCGATCACATAGAACTGGCGTCCGCGCGCCCGCTGCGGGTTGTTGACGGGGTTGTTGGCCCCCGGCGCCTTCGGCAGGCCGGCCAGCATGGCGGCCTGCGCAATGGAGAGCTCCTGCAGCGGCTTGCCGAAATACGCCTCCGAGGCCGCCGCGAAGCCGTATGCGCGGTTGCCGAGATAGATCTGGTTCAGGTAGATCTCGAAGATCTGGTCCTTGGTGAGCAGGTGCTCCAGCTTGAAGGTGAGCAGCACCTCGTAGATCTTGCGCGTGAGCGTTTTCTCGGAACTCAGGTAGACATTGCGCGCCACCTGCATCGTGATGGTCGACGCGCCCTGGCTCTTCACGCGGTTCATGTTGGCCAGGCCGGCGCGCACCATGCCCTTGTAGTCGACGCCGCCGTGATCGTAGAAGCGCGTGTCTTCGGCCGCCAGCACCGCCTCCTTCACGAGCTTGGGGATTGCCGCGATCGGGGTCAGGTTGCGGCGCTCTTCGCCGAATTCGCCGATCAGGATGCCTTCCGCGGAGAAAACCCGCAGCGGCAGCTTCGGCCGGTAGTCCGACAGCTCGGAGATGTCGGGAAGGTTCGGGTAGGCGACGGCCAGGGCGACGGCGATCACGCACAGCAACGCCAGAACACCGGCTGCGGCAATGCCCAATCCCCAGACCATGAAGCGCAGCAGCCATTTCAGCCAGGCTGGGCGTGCGGGGGGAGGGGTCTTGGCTGGCCCTTTGAGGCGTGAAGTTTCTTGCATGTGGGCCCGGAGAGTCACCGCACATTATAAAAAGCCGGCCCCTTGCCACGGGCGGAACTTGGGTGCATCGTTGCGGGCTAAACCAAAAGTTACCAAATGTGGCTTCAGCGTCAGCTTTTGACAACGGTCTGCCATTTTGCCGACGTGGGTTGCTTGGTTGCCGCTACGCCTGCTGCTAGCATGCAACCGAACGCAAATTTTTCCATTAGTTACAAATGCAGGGGTAAAGGGACCTAACTTGGCTGCTTTCGGATCATTGTTTCGCCGACAGAACGCCCCCATGCTCGGCCTGGATGTCAGCTCTTCCAGCGTGAAGCTGGTCGAGCTCGGCCGTGAGGCCAGTGGCAAGCTGGTTCTCGAGCGCTGCGCGATCGAACCCCTGGAACGGGGCTGGATCACTGACGGCAACGTCGAGAAGTTCGACGAAGTGGCCGAAGCCGTCCGCCGCGTCGTGCGCAAGAGCGGCACCCGCACCCGCAACGTCGCGCTGGCGCTGCCTCCCTCGGCGGTCATCACCAAGAAGATCATTCTTCCTGGCGGCATGAGCGAGCAGGAACTCGAAATCCAGGTCGAGTCCGAAGCCAACCAGTACATCCCGTTTTCGCTCGATGAAGTCAGCCTCGATTTCTGCGTCACCGGGCAGAGCACCGCCTCTGCCGGCGATGTCGAGGTGCTGATTGCCGCGTCCCGCAAGGAAAAGGTCCAGGACCGCGAAGGCCTGGCCGAGGCGGCCGGTCTGAAGGCGGTGATCCTCGACGTCGAGTCTTATGCCTCCCGCCTCGCGACCGCTCGCCTGATCGAGCAATTGCCGGGCAAGGGCCTCGATGCCGTCGTGGCGCTTTTCGAAGTGGGTGCTTTCACCACCAGCATGCAGGTGCTGCGCAACCAGGAAGTGCTGTACGACCGCGACCAGGCCTTCGGCGGCGCGCAGCTGACCCAGCTGATCGTGCGCCAGTATGGTTTCTCGGCCGAAGAGGCCGAAGCCAAGAAGCGCAGCGGCGATCTGCCCGACGACTACGGCTCGGGCGTCCTGAAGCCCTTCGTGGAAAGCATCGCGCAGGAAATCGCCCGTGCGCTGCAGTTCTTCTTCACCAGCACGCCCCACAACCGCGTGGACTACGTGCTGTTGGCCGGCGGATCGGCCTCCTTGCCCAGCCTGACCAGCGCCGTGACGCGCCAGACCTCGTTCGCCTGCTCGCTCGTGAACCCGTTCGACGGCATGGAACTGGGTCCGAACATCCGCGAGAAGAAGGTTCGGCGCGAGGCGCCGTCCTATCTGACTTCTTGCGGCCTGGCCATGCGGAGGTTCGTGCAGTGATCCTCATCAATCTGCTTCCGCATCGCGAAGCCGCGCGCAAGCGGCGCCGCGAAGCCTTCTACGGCACTCTGGGCGCAGCCGCAGTGCTGGGCGTCCTGATCGCCGGCCTGGGCTATCTCTGGTTCGAGGCGCAGATCTCGGCCCAGCAAACCAAGAACAATTTCCTGAAGACCGAGATCACCAAGCTCGAAGTCGAAATCAAGGAAATCTCGACCCTGCAGGAAGAAATTGCCGCGCTGCGCGCACGCCAGCAGGCGGTCGAAGACCTCCAGGGCGACCGCAACCTGCCGGTGCACCTGCTCAACGAACTGGTCCGCCAGCTGCCCGACGGCGTCTACCTGACCAGCATGAAGCAGGACAACCAGACCGTCACGCTGCAGGGCATGGCGCAGTCGAACGAACGCGTCTCGGAACTGCTGCGCAACCTGGGCAACAACAGCCCGTGGCTGGTCAAGCCCGAGCTGGTCGAAATCACTTCCGCGACGGTGAGCCTGAGTCAGCGCGACCAGCGCCGCGTGGCGAACTTCACGATGCGCATCGGCCTCAAGCGGCCGACCGACGCGCAGAAGGCCGCAGCCGACAAGGCCCTGGCCGCAGCGGCGCCAGCCAAGGGGTAGACGGATCATGGCAAGCAATCGCCCCTCTCAAAAAATCGACGTCGGCGCGGCGCTGCGCAGCTTCGGCGACCAGTTCCGCAACCTGAACCCGAACGATCCGTCCGCCTGGCCGCCGGTGCCCCGCTACGCCTTGTGCCTGGCGGTGACCGCGCTGGTGCTCGCCGGCATGTGGTTCCTGTGGCTGACCAATTCCAACGACGAGCTCGAGAGCGAGCGCGCCAAGGAAGTCACGCTGCGGGCCGACTACCAGAAGAAGGTGGCGCTTGCCGCCAATCTCGATCTGCTGAAGAAGCAGCGCGAGCAGGTGCAGCAATATGTGACGCTGCTCGAGAAGCAGCTGCCCAGCAAGGCGGAAATGGACGCATTGCTGTCCGACATCAACCAGGCCGGGCTCGGACGCAGCCTGCAGTTCGAACTGTTCCGCCCGGGCCAGGTTTCGGTGAAGGACTACTACGCGGAACTGCCGATCGCCGTGCGCGTGACCGGCCGCTACCACGACATCGGCTCTTTCGCGGCCGACGTTGCGAGCCTGTCGCGCATCGTGACGCTGAACAACCTCACGATCACTCCGCAGCAAAAAGACAAGGACGGCACCCTCACGATGGATGCCACGGCACGCACTTACCGCTATCTCGATGACGAAGAGCGGGCGGCCCAGAAACGCGCCGCGGCGCCGAAGGCGAAGAAATGAGGACGACCGCCAACCTCCTGTGGCTGGTCGTGGCCGCCCTGGGCCTGAGCGCCTGCGCCGATTCGGAGCAGGAAGACCTGCGCCGCTGGATGGTCGAGCAGCGCGCCCAGGTGAAGCCCACGGTGCCGCCGATCACGGAACCCAAGAAATTCACGCCCCAGGCCTATACCGAAGGATCGGCGTTCGAGCCGTTCAACCTGCTGAAGCTGACCCAGGCGCTGCGCCGCGACTCGAACCAGCCCAGCACGTCGGAGCTGATCGCGCCCGAGCTGGCGCGCCGCAAGGAAGCGCTCGAAGCCTTCCCGCTCGACGCGATGGCCATGGTGGGCAGCATGAACCGCCACGGCCAGCCAGTGGCGCTGGTTCGTGTCGACAAGCTGCTCTACAAGGTGCGCGTCGGCGAGTACCTGGGGCTCAACTACGGGCGCATTACCCGTATCAACGAAACCGAAGTCGCCCTGCGTGAAATCGTGCAGGACGCCGCCGGTGAATGGATCGAACGCGTGGCGACATTGCAGCTGCAAGAGAGTGCGAAATGAATCAGAAAAAATCAACGATGGCACAGCGGCTGCGAGCTGCGGGGCTGGGTCTGCTGGCACTTGGCGCTTTCGCTATGGCCCATGCGCAAAACGCCATCGAGGCGGTGACCAGTTCGACGCAGTCCGGCGCGGAGGTGATCCGCATCGATCTCGCCCAGCCGCTCGCGGTCTTGCCGACCGGCTTTGCCGTGCAGACGCCGGCGCGCATCGCGCTCGATTTTCCGGGCGTCACCAACGCCATCGGACGCTCGGCCATTGAAGTGAACCAGGGCAACCTGCGTTCCGTCAATGTGGTCCAGGCCGGCGAGCGCAGCCGGGTGGTGCTGAACCTCAAGCAGGCCACGGCGTACAAGACCGAGATCCAGGGCAAATCGCTGCTGGTGATCCTCGAGCCCGTGGCCGGCACGGCGCTGGCGTCGTCCACGCCCACGGTCTTTGCCGAGAACCGCAACCGCGACACCCTGCCGCTGCGCGACGTCGACTTCCGCCTGGGTGCGGACAACACGGGCCGCGTGATCGTCGACCTGCCGAACAACCAGGTGGGCGTGGACGTCAAGCAGCAAGGCAAGAACCTTGTCGTCGAGTTCACCAAGTCGACCCTGCCCGAGGGGCTGCGCCGCCGCCTCGACGTGGCCGACTTCAACACCCCGGTCCAGCTGATCACCTCGCAACAGTCGGGCGACCGCGTGCGCATGACGATCGAGGCCAAGGGCGACTGGGAGCACAGCGCCTATCAGAGCGAAAACCAGTTCGTGGTGGAGCTTCGCGCACGCAAGGTGGATCCGGCCAAGCTGACGCAGGGCGTGGGCTACAACGGCGAGAAGCTGTCGCTGAACTTCCAGAACATCGAGATCCGCTCGCTGCTGCAGGTGATTGCCGACTTCACGAACTTCAACATCGTGACCTCCGACTCGGTCTCCGGCGCGCTGACGCTGCGGCTGAAGGACGTGCCCTGGGACCAAGCCCTCGACATCATCATGCAGGCCAAGAACCTGGGCATGCGCAAGAACGGCAGCGTGCTGTGGATCGCGCCCAAGGATGAAATCAACGCCAAGGAAAAGCTCGAATTCGAAGCCAAGGCCGCGATCGAGAACCTCGAGCCGGTGCGCACCCAGTCGTTCCAGCTCAACTACACCAAGGCGATCGCCATTGCCCAGGGGTTGACCGGAACCGGCGCCTCGGCCGGCGGCGGTGGCGGCTCCGGCACCACCACGCGCATCCTGAGCCCGCGCGGCAGCGTGATCGCGGAGGCGCGCACCAACCAGCTGTTCGTGTCGGACATTCCCTCACGCCTCGCACAAGTGGCCGACCTGATCCAGAAGCTCGACATTCCGGTGCGCCAGGTGCTGATCGAAGCCCGCATCGTGGAAGCCTCCGACACCTTCGGCAAGTCGCTGGGCGTGCGGCTCGGCGGCGGTATCTCCCGCGAACGCGTCGCGTCGGCCAACGGCAATCCGGCGTACGGCACCTTCGGCGTGATGCCCGCCACCACCGGCGGCGTCGGCGCCGCAGCAGCCACTTGGACCAACTCCAACTTCATCAACCTGCCTGCGGGCGACGCCGGCGGCACCGGCAACGCGCCGGGCACCTTCGCGATCTCGCTGTTCAACTCGAGCTTGTCGCGCATGCTGAACCTCGAGATCTCGGCGCTCGAAGCCGACGGCAAGGGCAAGCTGGTGTCCAGCCCGCGCGTCATCACGGCGGACCAGACCAAGGCGCTGATCGAGCAGGGCGAGGAAATTCCCTACCAGCAGGCAACCTCCAGCGGCGCCACCTCGATCTCGTTCCGCAAGGCGGTGCTGAAGCTCGAAGTCACGCCGCAGATCACGCCCGAAGGCAACATCATTCTCACGCTCGACGTGAGCAAGGACGCCCGCGGCGTCAACACCTCGGCGGGCCCGGCCATCAACACCAAGCATGTGCAGACCGAGGTGCTGGTCGAGAACGGCGGCACGGTCGTCATCGGTGGTATCTTCGAACTTACCGAAACCAATGACGAGTCGCGCGTGCCGGTGCTGGGTGAAGTGCCCTACCTGGGGGCACTGTTCCGCAAGCGCGAACGCGTTGCCAACAAGACCGAAATGCTCGTCTTTATCACTCCGAAGATGATTACCGACCGCAACGCCGCGCGCTGACGCGCGGGCGTAGCAGCCACCGCGTGGCGGTCGCACTCGTCGGGTTGCCCGGCGCCGGCAAGTCCGCAGTGGGCCGGCGTTTGGGCGCACGCCTGAACCTTCCCTTCGTCGATACCGATCACGTGATCGAGCAGCGCATCGGCTGCTCGATCCGCGATTTCTTCGAGCGGGAGGGTGAAATCGCCTTCCGGGACCTCGAGCAGACGGTCATCGCCGACCTTGCCGCCCAGCCCCACGGCGTGTTGGCCACGGGGGGCGGCGCCGTCCTGCGGGAGGCCAACCGCAAGCAGCTGCGGGACCGCTTCCACGTGATCTACCTGCGCTCCTCGCCCGAGGACCTGTTCCGGCGCCTGCGCCACGATGTCAAGCGGCCCCTGCTGCAGGTGGCCGACCCGCTGGGCCGGCTGCGCGAACTGCACGATGCGCGCGATCCGCTCTACCGCGAGACGGCCCATGAAGTGGTCGATACCGGGCGCCCCTCGATCGCCATGCTGGTGAACATCATCGTGATGCAGCTGGAGCTCGCCGGCATCGTGGTGCCGGGCAGCCAGCCGGAAGAGCCCTCCGACTGAAGCGCCGGCTCGCAGCGCCTAAACTCGCTGCCATGCCATTGCCCGCACCTTCCGCACCGCCAGAACGCGTCGACATTCAGCTCGGCGAGCGCAGCTACCCGATCCTGATCGGCGCCGGCCTGCTGGACGACCCCCAGAGCTTTGCCGCCGTGCCCGCGGCCGCCAGCGCGCTGATCGTCAGCAACACCACCGTGGCGCCGCTCTACGCCAAGGCCTTGCGCGCCGCGCTGGCCGGCCGCTTTCGCACCGTGCACCTGCTCGAACTGCCCGACGGCGAGGTGCACAAGAACCTGCAGACCCTGAATCTGATCTTCGATGCCTTGCTCGGCCACGGCAGCGACCGCAAGACCGTGCTGTTCGCCCTGGGCGGCGGCGTGGTGGGCGACATGGCTGGCTTTGCCGCCGCCAGCTACATGCGCGGCGTGCCCTTTGTGCAGGTTCCGACCACGCTGCTGGCGCAGGTCGATTCGTCGGTCGGCGGCAAGACCGCCATCAACCACCCGCTCGGCAAGAACATGATCGGCGCGTTCTACCAGCCGCAGCTCGTGGTGTGCGACCTGGGCACGCTGCAGACGCTGCCGCCGCGCGAGCTGAGCGCCGGCCTGGCCGAGGTCATCAAGTACGGCCCGATCCACGACATGGCCTTCTTCGACTGGATCGAGGCGAACATCGATGCCCTCGTGGCGCGGGAGCCCGCCGCGCTGGCCCATGCGGTCAAGCGCAGCTGCGAGATCAAGGCGCTGGTCGTCGGCCAGGACGAGCGCGAGACCGGCGTGCGGGCCATCCTCAACTTCGGCCACACCTTCGGCCACGCCATCGAGTCGGGCCTGGGCTACGGCGAGTGGCTGCATGGCGAAGCGGTCGGCTGCGGCATGGTGATGGCGGCGCACCTGTCGCAGCGGCTCGGCGGCGTCGATGCGGCGTTCGTCGAGCGACTCACGCGGCTGATCGAACGCGCCGGCCTGCCGACCGTCGGGCCGGCGCTGGGAGCGGAGCGCTATCTCGAATTGATGCGGATCGACAAGAAGTCCGAAGCCGGCGAGATCCGCTTCGTGGTGATCGACAAGCCGGGCTCCGCGGCTGTCAGCAGCGCGCCCGATGCGCTGGTGCGCGAAGTGCTCGCGCGGTGCTGCCAGGCGGAATGAGCGCCGCGCCGAGAGTGCATCAGTGAACGGATCGCCAGGGGTGCCTCAGTGAGCCTTGCGGCCTATGCCTGCCACCCGGCGCGCTCGCGCGGGAGGCGCCATGCCGAGCCGCCGGCGCCCACGCGCGATGCCTTCCAGCGCGACCGCGACCGCATCGTGCATTCCACCGCGTTTCGGCGGCTGGTCTACAAGACACAGGTTTTCCTGAACCATGAAGGCGACCTGTTCCGCACCCGGCTCACGCATTCGCTCGAAGTCGCCCAACTGGGCCGCTCCATCGCCCGCGCCCTGCGCATCAACGAGGACCTGGTCGAAGCGATCGCCCTCGCGCACGACCTCGGCCACACGCCGTTCGGCCATGCGGGGCAGGATGCGCTCAACGCATGCATGGAAGGCCATGGCGGCTTCGAGCACAACCTGCAGAGCCTGCGCGTGGTCGACGCCCTGGAACATCGCTATCCGCAGTACGACGGACTGAATCTCAGCTTCGAGACCCGCGAGGGCATCCTCAAGCACTGCTCGCGCGCCAATGCCGAGCGGCTGGAAGCCGGCGAGCCCAACGGCGTGGCGCGCCGCTTCCTGGACCGCACCCAGCCGGGCCTCGAAGCGCAGCTTTGCAACCTGGCCGACGCAATTGCCTACAACGCGCACGACATCGACGACGGCGTGCGCTCCGGGCTCATCAACGTCGAGCAGCTCGGCCAGGTGGAGCTCTTCGAGCGCTACCGCCGCGAGGCGCTGGCCGAATACCCCCAGCTGGGAGGGCGGCGTGTGCTCTACGAAACCATCCGGCGCATGCTGAGCGCCCAGGTCTACGATGTGATCGACGCCACCCGTGCGGCCCTGGAAACAGTGAAGCCGGCCGATGCCGACGGCGTGCGCAACGCGCCGCCCCTCGTTGCATTCAGCGAAACCATGCAGGCGCAGTCCAACGAGCTCAAGGCCTTTCTGTTCCGCAACCTCTATCGCCATCCGCAGGTGAGGCAGACCACCGACCAGGCGCAGCAGGTGGTGCGCGAACTGTTCGAGGCCTATCTGGAGCGCGGGGCCGAGATGCCCGGCTCCTACGCAGAGCGCCGCGGCCGGCATCGCGCCGTGGCCGACTACATCGCCGGCATGACCGACCGCTTCGCCATGCGCGAGCATGAACGGCTGACCGGCCGGCGGGGCATTGGATGAGCGCAACAGCCGTCTCGTCCGCTCGCGTTCCCGCCGCTGCCTTCGCCGTGGTGCTGGGCGGGGTCAGCGCAGCGCTGCACCTGGGCAAGCTGCCGCCTGCCGTGCCGGCCCTGCAGGCGTCGCTCGGCATCGACCTGGTCGAGGCCGGATTCCTGCTGTCGCTGGTGCAGGTGGCGAGCATGAGCCTGGGGTTGATCGCCGGGCTCGCGGCCGACACGATCGGCTTGCGCCGCAGCATGCTGACCGGCCTGCTGGTGCTGACGATGGCGAGCCTGCTGGGCGGCGCGGTCGGCGCAGGGCTCCTGGGCGGCGCCTTTGCGGTGCAATGGCTGCTCGGCCTGCGCGCGCTCGAAGGCATCGGCTTTCTGCTGGCGGTCATGCCGGGGCCGGGGCTGATCCGCGCCCTGACGCCGCCGGGCGCGGACAAGGCGGCGCTCGGCGTATGGGGCGCCTACATGCCGCTGGGCGTCGCGCTTGCGCTGCTCTTCGGGCCGGCGCTGATCGCCTGGGGCGGATGGGCCGACTGGTGGTGGACGCTGTCGGCCGTTTCGGCCGCCGCGGCGCTCTGGCTGTGGCTGGTGGTGCCCGCGGATGCGTTGCGTTCGGCTGCGGCGGGCGTGGAGGGCAGCACGGCCGGCGGATGGCCGTCGCGCTTGCGCGCCACGGTCGGCGCGCCCGGGCCCTGGATGATCGCGCTGACCTTTGCGGTGTATTCGGCCCAGTGGATGGCGGTGATCGGCTTTCTCCCGGCCATCTACGCCGGCGCCGGCATACCGGCCGGCTGGAGTGCGGTGCTCACCGCCGTGGCGGCGGCGATGAACATCGTCGGCAATGTCGCGGGCGGCCGCTGGCTGCAGCGCGGCGTTGCACCCGAGCGCTTGCTCCAATGGGGTTTCCTGGCCATGGCGCTGGGCGGCTTTGCAGCCTTCGCGCAGATCGGGCAGGGCGCCGACGCACTCGGTCTGCCGCCGGTGCTTCGCTATGCCGCGGTCTGCGTCTTCTCCCTGTGCGGCGGGATGGTGCCGGCGACCCTTTTCCTGCTCGGCGTCCGCCTGGCGCCCGGTCGGTCCACGGTTTCCACCACCGTCGGACTCATGCAGCAGGCGTCTTCCCTGGGCCAATTCCTGGCGCCGCCGGCGGTAGCGTGGGTGGCCTTGCGTGCCGGCGGCTGGCACTGGACCTGGACCGCCACGCTGGCATGCTCGCTGGCCGGCATGGCCCTGGCGCGGCGCCTCGGCGAAATACGCCCTTCGGCGGAGGTGGGATGACCGGCGCGGCGACAATCGATGCCATCCAGGCCGAAGCCGACATGCGGCGCTGGCTCGAACGCGCGGTGATCGGGCTCAACCTGTGCCCGTTCGCGAAAGCGGTGCACGTGAAGGGGCAGATCCACCATGCCGTGTACCTGCCCGCTGACGAATCCGCGCTGATCGACATGCTCCTTGCAGAGGCCAATGAACTCGCTGCGCTCGATGCCTCCGTGCGCGACACCACCTTGCTGACAGCACCCAATACCTTGGCGGATTTTCTGGACTTCAACGATTTCACGGCGCGCGCCGAACGCAGGCTCGCGCGCGCGGGCTTCGACGGCGTGTTTCAACTCGCGAGCTTTCATCCGCGGTTCCAGTTCGCAGGCACCGACGCCGACGACATCGCCAACGCCACCAACCGCGCGCCGTACCCCACGCTGCACTTGCTGCGCGAAGACAGCGTGAGCCGCGCGGTCGAGGCCTTTCCAGAGGCCGAAGCCATCTTCGAACGCAACATCGAGACGCTCGAGGCGCTGGGGCCGGACGGCTGGGCTGCGCTGGACGTGGGCCCCGGGAGCGCCCGGCCATGAACGCACCAGCGACCAGGGCCGTGAAGACGGCCAAGACCACCAAGGCCGAGGCCGAGCTGGCCGAGGTGCTGCGTCCGGGCCAGTCCATCGAGCTGCTGAAGGAACTGCACATCCTCACGCGCGAAGGCCGGCTCAACCAGGATTCGCGGCGCAAGCTCAAGCAGGTCTACCACCTGTTCCAGTTCATCGAGCAGCTGCTGCGCGAACTGCCGGAAGGCGGTGCCGAGGCCACGCTGGCCGACCATGGCGCCGGCAAGTCGTACCTTGGCTTCATCATCTACGATCTGTTCTTCCGCTCGCGCCAGGGCGGCCATGTCTACGGCATCGAGACGCGCAGCGAGCTGGTCGAGAAATCGCGCGCCTTGGCGCGGCAGCTGGGCTTCGACCGGATGTCCTTCCTGAACCTCACCGTGGCCGAATCGGCCCAGGCGAGCGAGCTGCCGGAGCGCATCGACGTGGTCACTGCGCTGCATGCCTGCGACACGGCCACCGACGACGCGATCGCCTTCGGGCTCGCCAAGAAGGCGCGCTGCATGGTGCTGGTGCCCTGCTGCCAGGCCGAGGTAGCGGCATGCCTGCGCGAAACCAAGGCGCTGGCCCTGTCGCGCACGCCATTGGCCGAACTCTGGCGCCATCCGCTGCACACGCGCGAAATCGGCAGCCAGCTCACCAACGTGCTGCGCTGCCTGTACCTCGAGGCCAACGGCTACAGCGTCACCGTCACCGAACTGGTGGGCTGGGAGCACAGCATGAAGAACGAGCTGATCCTGGCGCGCCACACCGGGCAGCGCAAGGCCGCAGCGGCCGCACGGCTCGGCGAGCTGCTGTCGCAGTTCGGGCTCGACACCCTGGGCGAGACGCGGTTTCGCCTGCCCTGAGATTTCGCTGAAGCGCATCGCGTCACGTCTCGTCTCGTCACGCCATGGCCCGTCTGCCCCGCCTCACACTCGCCGGCCTGCCGCACCATGTGATCCAGCGCGGCAACAACCGCCAGGCGATCTTCATCGACCGCGCCGACCACGAGCGTCTGCTTGGCCTGCTGGCAGACGCAGCCCCGCGCTTCGGCGTGGCGCTGCATGCCTATGTGCTGATGGACAACCATTTCCATCTGCTGGCAACGCCCGACACGACCACCGGGCTGCCGCAGTTCATGCAGGCGGTGGGGCGCAGCTACGTGCGCTATTTCAACGATCGCCACGGCCGCAGCGGCACCCTGTGGGAGGGGCGCTACCGATCGACATTGATCCAGACCGACCGCTACCTGCTCACCTGCATGGCCTACATCGACCTCAATCCCGTGCGGGCCGGCCTGGTGTCGGACGCGCGCGACTTTCCATGGTCCAGCCATGGGCACTATGCGGGCCTGCGGCACGACAAGCTGCTGACGCCGCATCCGCTGTACTGGGAACTGGGCAACACGCCTTTTGCCCGCGAGGCGGCCTACGTCGAACTGGTGCGTGCCGGCGTGCGCGCGGCCGACCAGGGCACACTGACCGAAGCCACCTTGCGCGGCTGGGCGGCCGGCGATGCGGATTTTCTTGCGTCGCTTCAGAAGGCGACCGAGCGCCGCGTCGCCAAAGCCAAGGCCGGGCGTCCGCCATCGGCCTCCGATTCCTGAGCTGAAGCTTCCCGCCGCGGGACGATGAGTGGAGCTTTCGCATCTTCATTAATGTGTCCCCAATTTTATTCTGACCATAAGAGTCGGGATTTAATTGGAATCTGACCCCGTTTAAAGTGTTTGGCATTCTTTGTGCATCGCAATATCCTTCTCATCCCTGCGAAAAACTGAAGGAGTGCGCCATGACGACGGCTGCCGAGATCGAACATCTCCAACAACACGGTCTGTATTCCGGTGCCGATGAACACGATGCCTGCGGCGTCGGCTTCGTCGCGCACATCAAAGGCGAGAAGAGCCATGCCATCGTGCTGCAGGGCCTGAAGATCCTCGAAAACCTCGACCATCGCGGCGCAGTGGGCGCTGACAAGCTGATGGGCGACGGCGCCGGCATCCTGATCCAGCTGCCCGACCGCCTCTATCGCGAAGAAATGGCCAGGCAGGGCGTCACACTGCCTCCTCCTGGCGAATACGGCGTCGGCATGATCTTCCTGCCCAAGGAGCACGCCTCGCGCGAAGCCTGCGAGCAGGAAATGGAACGCGCCATCAAGGCCGAAGGCCAGGTGCTGCTGGGCTGGCGCGACGTGCCGGTGAACCGCGACATGCCCATGTCGCCCACGGTGCGCGCCAAGGAGCCGCTGCTGCGCCAGGTGTTCATCGGCCGCGGCAACGACGTGATCGTGCAGGATGCGCTGGAACGCAAGCTCTATGTGATCCGCAAGACCGCCAGCGCCAACATCCAGCGCCTGAAGCTCAAGCACAGCAAGGAATACTACGTTCCGAGCATGTCGAGCCGCACCGTGGTCTACAAGGGCCTGCTGCTCGCCGACCAGGTCGGCACCTACTACCTCGACCTGCAGGACAAGCGCTGCGTCTCGGCCCTGGGCCTGGTGCACCAGCGCTTCTCGACCAACACCTTCCCCGAGTGGCCGCTGGCCCACCCGTACCGCTATGTCGCCCACAACGGCGAAATCAACACGGTCAAGGGCAACTACAACTGGATGAAGGCGCGCGAAGGCGTGATGTCGTCGCCCGTGCTGGGCGCCGACCTGCAGAAGCTCTACCCGATCAGCTTCGCCGGCCAGTCCGACACCGCCACCTTCGACAACTGCCTCGAACTGCTGACGATGGCCGGCTACCCCATCAGCCAGGCCGTGATGATGATGATTCCCGAACCCTGGGAACAGCACGCCACCATGGACCCGCGCCGCCGCGCGTTCTACGAATACCACGCCGCCATGCTCGAGCCGTGGGACGGCCCGGCTTCCATCGTGTTCACCGACGGCCGCCAGATCGGCGCCACGCTCGACCGCAACGGCCTGCGCCCGTCGCGCTACTGCGTGACCGACGACGATCTGGTCATCATGGCCTCGGAATCGGGCGTGCTGCCGGTGCCCGAGCAGAAGATCGTGCGCAAGTGGCGGCTGCAGCCCGGCAAGATGTTCCTGATCGACCTGGAGCAGGGCCGCATGATCGACGACGAGGAGGTCAAGGCCACCCTCGCCAACAGCAAGCCCTACAAGCAGTGGATCGAGAACCTGCGCATCAAGCTCGACAGCGTCGAGGCCGAGCCGGTCCCCGCGCCGCTCTCACAGGTTGCGCTGCTCGACCGCCAGCAGGCCTTCGGCTACACCCAGGAAGACATCAAGTTCCTGATGAGCCCGATGGCGCAGGCCGGCGAAGAGGGCATCGGCTCCATGGGCAACGACAGCCCGCTGGCCGTGCTCTCCAACAAGAACAAGCCGCTCTACAACTACTTCAAGCAGTTGTTCGCGCAAGTGACCAACCCGCCGATCGACCCGATCCGCGAGGCCATCGTGATGTCGCTGGTGTCCTTCATCGGCCCCAAGCCCAACCTGCTGGACATCAACCAGGTCAACCCGCCGATGCGGCTCGAAGTGAGCCAGCCGATCCTCGACTTTGCCGACATGGCCAAGCTGCGCGACATCGGCAAGTACACTCAGGGCAAGTTCAAGAGCTACGCGCTCGACATCACCTACCCGCTCGCCTGGGGCGACGAGGGTGTCGAAGCCAAGCTGGCCTCGCTGTGCGCCGAAGCGGTGGACGCCATCAAGGGCGGCCACAACATCCTGATCGTGAGCGACCGCGGCGTGAGCCCCACGCAGGTGGCCATTCCCGCCGTGCTGGCGCTCTCCGCTGTTCATCAGTATCTGGTCCGGGAAGGCCTGCGCACCACGGCCGGCCTGGTGGTGGAAACCGGCTCGGCGCGCGAAGTGCATCACTTCGGCGTGCTCGCGGGCTACGGCGCGGAAGCCGTGCACCCCTACCTCGCCATGGAAACGCTGGCGGCCATGCATGCCGACCTGCCGGGCGACATGAGCGCGGAGAAGGCGGTCTACAACTACGTCAAGGCCATCGGCAAGGGCCTGTCGAAGATCATGTCGAAGATGGGTGTCAGCACCTACATGAGCTACTGCGGCGCGCAGCTGTTCGAAGCCATCGGCCTCAACACCGAGACGGTCAACAAGTACTTCACCGGCACCGCCAGCCGCGTCGAGGGCATCGGCGTGTTCGAGATCGCCGAGGAAGCCATCCGCATGCACAAGGCCGCGTTCGGCGACGACCCGGTGCTCTCCAACATGCTCGACGCCGGCGGCGAATACGCCTGGCGCACGCGCGGCGAAGAGCACATGTGGACGCCCGACGCCATTGCCAAGCTGCAGCACAGCACGCGCGCCAACAACTGGAACACCTACAAGGAATTCGCGCAGCTCATCAACGACCAGAACCGCCGCCATCTCACGCTGCGCGGCCTGTTCGAATTCAAGCTCGATCCGGCCAAGGCCATTCCGGTGGACGAGGTCGAGGCGGCTGCCGAGATCGTCAAGCGCTTTGCCACCGGCGCGATGTCGCTCGGTTCGATCAGCACCGAGGCGCACTCCACGCTCGCGATTGCCATGAACCGCATCGGCGGCAAGAGCAACACGGGCGAGGGTGGCGAAGACCCGGCGCGCTACCGCAACGAACTCAAGGGCATTCCGATCAAGCAGGGCGACACGCTCAAGAGCGTGATCGGCGCGGCCAACGTCGAAGTCGACCTGCCCCTGAAGGACGGCGACTCGCTGCGTTCGCGCATCAAGCAGGTGGCGTCGGGCCGCTTCGGCGTCACGGCCGAGTACCTGCATTCGGCCGACCAGATCCAGATCAAGATGGCGCAGGGCGCCAAGCCGGGCGAGGGCGGCCAGCTGCCAGGCGGCAAGGTCACCGAGTACATCGGCAAGCAGCGCTATGCGGTGCCGGGCGTGGGCCTGATCTCGCCGCCGCCGCATCACGACATCTACTCGATCGAAGATCTCGCGCAGTTGATCCACGACCTGAAGAACGCCGCGCCGCACGCGAGCATCAGCGTCAAGCTGGTGAGCGAAATCGGCGTGGGCACCATCGCGGCCGGCGTGGCCAAGTGCAAGAGCGACCACGTGGTGATCGCGGGCCACGACGGCGGCACGGGCGCATCGCCCTGGTCGTCGATCAAGCACGCGGGCAGCCCGTGGGAAATCGGCCTGGCCGAAACGCAGCAGACGCTGGTGCTCAACCGCCTGCGCAGCCGCATCCGCGTGCAGGCCGACGGCCAGATGAAGACCGGCCGCGACGTCGCCATCGGCGCGCTGCTGGGCGCCGACGAATTCGGCTTTGCCACCGCCCCGCTGGTGGTCGAGGGCTGCATCATGATGCGCAAGTGCCACCTGAACACCTGCCCGGTGGGCGTGGCCACGCAGGACCCGATCCTGCGCAAGAAGTTCTCGGGCAAGCCCGAGCACGTCGTCAACTACTTCTTCTTCGTGGCCGAGGAAGTGCGCCAGATCATGGCCCAGCTCGGCATCCGCAAGTTCGACGACCTGATCGGCCGCGCCGACCTGCTCGACATGCGCAAGGGCATCGAGCACTGGAAGGCGTCCGGCCTGGACTTCAGCCGCCTGTTCGCGCTGCCGATCGTGCCGGCCGACGTGCCGCGCTTCCACGTCGAGAACCAGGACCACGGCCTGGACAAGGCGCTCGATGTGAAGCTGATCGAAAAGTCGCGTCCGGCCATCGAGCGGGGCGAGAAGGTGCAGTTCATCGAGGTGGCGCGCAACGTCAACCGCTCGGTGGGCGCCATGCTCTCGGGCGCGCTGACCAAGGTGCATCCGCAGGGCCTGCCCGACGACTCCATCCGCATCCAGCTCGAAGGCACGGGCGGCCAGTCGTTCGGCGCGTTTCTCGCGCGCGGCATCACGCTCTACCTGATCGGCGATGCCAACGACTACACCGGCAAGGGCCTGTCGGGCGGCCGCGTGGTGGTGCGCCCGAGCCTCGACTTCCGCGGCGAAGCAGTGCGCAACACCATCGTGGGCAACACCGCGCTGTACGGCGCGACCACCGGCGAGGCCTACCTCTGCGGCGTGGCCGGCGAGCGTTTTGCCGTGCGCCTCTCGGGTGCCACGGCCGTTGTCGAAGGCACGGGCGACCATGGCTGCGAATACATGACGGGCGGCACGGTCGCGGTGCTCGGCAAGACGGGCCGGAACTTCGCAGCCGGCATGAGCGGCGGCGTGGCTTTCGTCTACGACGAAGACGGCCAGTTCGCCACGCGCTGCAACCTCTCGATGGTGTCGCTCGACAAGGTGCTGACCTCGGCCGAGCAGACGGCCAGCATGCACCGCAAGGTCTGGCATGGCGGCGAAACCGACGAGGCCCAGCTCAGGAAGCTGCTCGAAGAACACCACCGCTGGACCGGCAGCAAGCGCGCGCGCGAACTGCTCGACAACTGGGCCGTGTCGCGCACCAAGTTCGTCAAGGTGTTCCCGAACGAATACAAGCGTGCGCTCGCCGAACTGCACGACCGCAAGGTCGAACTCACGAGCAGCGGCAACAACGCGCACATGGGCCTCGAGCCGCATGCGCTGGCCGCCGCGCCGCAGGCCGCGCCGGCCGCGGTCTGAACGCCGACGACGACACAGAGAGAAAGAACTAAGGAATCGCGATGGGAAAGATCACCGGCTTCATGGAGCATGAGCGCATCGAGGAGGGCTACAAGCCCGTCGACGAGCGAGTCAGGCACTACAAGGAATTCATCGTCGGCCTGACGCCCGAGCAGGCCAAGGTGCAGGGTGCGCGCTGCATGGACTGCGGCACGCCGTTCTGCAACAGCGGCTGCCCGGTCAACAACATCATTCCGGACTTCAACGACCTCGTGTACCGCAACGACTGGCAAAACGCCTTCGCGGTGCTCGATTCGACCAACAACTTCCCGGAATTCACCGGCCGCATCTGCCCCGCGCCCTGCGAGGCGGCCTGCGTGCTCAACGTGAACGACGACCCGGTCGGCATCAAGTCCTTGGAGCACGCGATCATCGACCGCGCCTGGGACGAAGGCTGGGTGGCGCCGCGCGTTGCCAAGCACAAGACCGGCAAGAAGGTGGCGGTGGTGGGTTCGGGGCCGGCCGGCATGGCTGCGGCGCAGCAGCTCGCGCGCGTGGGCCACGACGTGACACTGTTCGAGAAGAACGACCGCATCGGCGGCCTGCTGCGCTACGGCATTCCCGACTTCAAGATGGAGAAGACCCACATCGACCGCCGCGTCGAGCAGATGAAGGCCGAGGGCGTGAGCTTCCGCACCGGCGTCATCGTCGGTGCCGCGAAGGATCCGCTGGGCAAGGGTTCCAAGGTCACCAACCTGGCCAAGGAAACCGTCACGCCCGAGCAACTGCAGAAAGAGTTCGACGCCGTGGTGCTCACGGGCGGCGCCGAGCAGTCGCGCGACCTGCCGGTGCCTGGCCGCGACCTCGACGGCATCCATTACGCGATGGAGTTCCTGCCGCAGCAGAACCGCGTCAACGCGGGCGACAAGGTCAAGGGCCAGCTGCGCGCGGACGGCAAGCACGTCATCGTCATCGGCGGCGGCGACACCGGCTCCGACTGCGTGGGCACCAGCAACCGCCATGGCGCGGCCAGCGTCACCCAGTTCGAACTGATGCCGCAGCCGCCCGAGGAAGAAAACCGCCCGCTGACCTGGCCCTACTGGCCGATCAAGCTGCGCACCAGCTCCAGCCATGAAGAAGGCTGCGAGCGCGAGTTCGCCATTTCCACCAAGGAGTTCATCGGCGAAAAGGGCAAGATCACAGGTCTCAAGACCGTGCGCGTCGAGTGGAAAGACGGTCGCATGCAGGAAGTGGCCGGCAGCGAACAGATCCTCAAGGCCGACCTCGTGCTGCTGGCCATGGGCTTCGTGAGCCCCGTGGCCACCGTGCTCGATGCCTTCGGCGTCGAGAAGGATGCACGCGGCAATGCCAAGGCCACGGTCGATTTCATCGGCGGCTATGCCACCAACGTGCCGAAGGTGTTTGCAGCGGGCGACATCCGCCGCGGGCAGTCGCTGGTTGTGTGGGCCATCCGGGAAGGCCGCCAGGCCGCGCGCTCGGTGGATGAATTCCTGATGGGATTCAGCGACTTGCCACGCTGATTTTTGTTTCAGTTTTGCGGGGCCGGCCACGGCCCCGCTATCATTCGCGGAAACCGCATGCCGGGATGCCTGAGAAGGTGCCCGGCTTTTTTATTGAGATGGAATCAGCCGCACCACTGCCACACCCCTTTGTAGAGTTCCGCGACGTCACGTTCGGCTACGGCGCACGGGCGATCCTCGGCGGTGTGTCGTTTGCCGTGCCGCGCGGCAAGGTGACTGCGCTGATGGGCGCCTCGGGCGGCGGCAAGACCACCGTGCTGCGGCTCATCGGCGGACAGCAGCGGGCGCAGCGCGGCGAGGTGCTTTTCGATGGCCAGGACGTCGGCAGGTTCGACGCGGCCGGGTTGTACAAGGCGCGGCGGCGCATGGGCATGCTGTTCCAGTTCGGTGCCTTGTTCACCGACATGAGCGTGTTCGACAACGTCGCCTTTCCGCTGCGCGAGCACACGCAGCTGTCGGAAGCGCTGGTGCGCGACATCGTGCTCATGAAGCTCGACGCGGTGGGCTTGCGCGGCGCGCGCGACCTGATGCCCAGCGAAGTGTCCGGCGGCATGGCCAGGCGCGTGGCTCTCGCGCGCGCCATTGCGCTCGACCCCGATCTGGTCATGTACGACGAGCCGTTTGCCGGCCTCGATCCGATTTCCCTGGGCACGGCCGCGCGGCTGATCCGCCAGCTCAACGACACGCTCGGGCTGACCAGCATCGTCGTATCGCACGACCTCGAAGAAACCTTCCGCATCGCCGACCACGTGATCATCCTGGCCAACGGCGGCATTGCCGCGCAGGGCACGCCCAGCGAAGTGCGGGAAAGCGCCGATCCATTGGTTCACCAGTTCGTCAATGCCTTGCCCGATGGGCCGGTGCATTTCCACTACCCGGTCGTCGGCATCGAGGAAGATTTCGGCAACGAAGGAGGGCGGTCATGAGCGCAGCGCCGAACCGGGGGCAGACATGAGCTGGTGGAAACCCGCCGACATCGGCTTTGCGGTGCGCAGCAAGCTGGCCGACCTGGGCTACGGCGCCAAGCTGTTCCTGCGCCTGCTGGTGCAGGGGGCACGAAGCTTGCAGCGCTTCGGGCTGGTGCGCGACCAGATCCATTTTTTGGGCAACTACTCGCTGGCCATCATTGCGGTGTCGGGGCTTTTCGTCGGCTTCGTGCTGGGCCTGCAGATGTACTACGCATTGCAGCGCTACGGTTCTTCCGAGGCGCTCGGCCTGCTGGTGGCATTGAGCCTGGTGCGCGAACTCGGGCCCGTGGTGGCGGCCTTGCTGTTCACGGGGCGCGCCGGTACCTCGCTCACCGCGGAGATCGGCCTCATGAAGGCCGGCGAGCAGCTCAGCGCCATGGAAATGATGGCGGTCGACCCGGTGCAGCGCATTCTTGCGCCGCGTTTCTGGGCCGGCGTCATCACGATGCCGCTGCTGGCGGCCGTGTTCAGCGCGGTCGGCATCATGGGCGGCTACGTGGTGGGCGTGCTGATGCTGGGTGTCGATCCGGGCGCGTTCTGGGGCCAGATGCAGGGTGGCGTCGACGTCTGGCGCGACGTGGGCAACGGCGTGATCAAGAGCATCGTGTTCGGTTTCACCGTGACCTTCATCGCGCTGCTGCAGGGCTACGAGGCCCAGCCCACGCCCGAAGGCGTGTCGCGCGCGACCACGCGCACCGTGGTGATGGCGTCGCTCTCGGTGCTCGGGCTCGACTTCCTGCTCACGGCCATGATGTTCAGTATTTGAAGGAGCCCCGGCTCCAATCGTTCTAGAGAGTGCAAACCATGCAACGTTCCAACAACGACATCTGGGTCGGCCTGTTCGTCCTGATCGGCGGCGCGGCACTGCTGTTCCTCGCGCTGCAGTCGGCCAATCTGCTGAGCCTGAACTTCCAGAAGACCTACAACGTGACCGCGCGTTTCGACAACATCGGCGGGCTCAAGCCGCAAACGGCGGTCAAGAGTGCAGGCGTGGTGGTCGGCCGCGTGGAATCCATCTCGTTCGACGACAAGTCCTTTCAGGCCAGCGTCACACTGGCATTGCAAAACCGTTACAGTTTTCCCAAGGACAGTTCGCTCAAGATCCTGACCAGTGGCCTGCTCGGCGAGCAGTACATCGGGATCGAGGCGGGCGCCGAGGAGAAGAACCTGCAAGCCGGCGACACCGTCACCGCGACCCAATCGGCCGTGGTGCTGGAAAACCTGATCAGCCAGTTCCTCTACAGCAAGGCGGCCGAGGGAAATACTTCGACGCCGGGAACAGCCAACAAGAAATGAAAACAAGCCTTTTTCCGTCTTTAGCTATCGATAGGATAGCAAGCCATGCCCGCTGGGCGAGTGTTGCAGTCGCCCTCGCGCTCATTGCAGGTTGCGCGAGCGGGCCCCACGCCAATCCGGCCGACCCCTTCGAGCCAATGAACCGAGGTGTCACCCGCTTCAACGACGTGGTCGACGACGCGGTGCTCGTGCCCGTGGCCACGGCCTACCAGCGCGTGCTGCCCTCGATGGTGCGCACCGGCGTGGGCAACTTCTTCGGCAACCTGGGCGACGTCTGGAGCTTCGTCAACAGCGTGGCCCAGCTCAAGCTGCAGAACAGCGCCGAAACCTTCATGCGCGTCAACGTCAACACCTTCTTCGGCCTTGGCGGTCTGCTGGACATTGCCACCGAAGCGGGCATCGACCGCCACGAGGAAGATTTCGGCCAGACGCTCGGCCGCTGGGGCGTGGGTGCCGGCCCTTACGTGGTGCTGCCGGTGTTCGGCCCCTCGACCCTGCGCGATACGGCCGCATTGCCGGTGGACCGTGCCGGCAGCGTGCTCGGCAACATGAACGACGTGGCCTGGCGCAATTCGCTGTCATTCCTGGAGGCCGTCGATACGCGCGCCAAGTACCTGCGCGCCGGTCGCCTGCTCGACGACGCGGCGCTCGACAAGTACACCTTCACGCGCGACGCCTTCCTGCAGCACCGCCGCAACGACGTCTACGACGGCAATCCGCCTGACGACGAAGGCGGAAAATAGAAGCACAAAAGGCGCGGAAAGGAGACTTTTCGGGGCCAGGCAGGCGGTTTTGCCGCTTGCATACGGTTTCAAGGCTTCACCTGCGCTTCAGGAACCCGGTCGGCCGGGCGCCTGTCGAACACGTTCTTTCCTGCAGGCGCGATTTAATTTAATTTGCGCCGTGCGGATTTTTCAACTTGAGGGGATAGCCATGAACAACAAAATCTTGCAACGACGCGGCTTTGGCCGCCTGATGCTGGCCAGCGCCCTGCTTTTTGGTGCCGCCACGGCTTTCGTGCGCCCGGCCCATGCCGCCGACGAAGCACCCGACGCGCTGGTCAAGCGCTTGTCGACCGATGTGCTCGAAACCATCAAGGCCGACACCTCCATCAAGGCGGGTGACGTCAACAAGATCATGGTGCTGGTCGACAGCAAGATCATGCCCAACGTCAACTTCCAGCGCATGACGGCTTCCGCCGTTGGCCCGGCATGGCGACAGGCCACGCCTGAGCAGCAAAAGAGGCTGCAGGAAGAATTCAAGACCCTGCTGGTGCGCACCTACGCCGGCGCGCTCGACCAGGTGAGCGACCAGACCGTCACGGTCCGTCCGTTCCGCGGGTCGCCTGAAGATACCGAAGTGCTGGTTCGTACCGAGGTCAAGGGCCGCGGCGATCCGGTGCAGCTCGACTACCGCCTCGAGAAAACGCCCGGCCAGGGCGGCGGCTGGAAGGTCTACAACCTCAATGTGCTGGGCGTCTGGCTGGTCGACACCTACCGCACCCAGTTCTCGCAGGAAATCAACGCCCGCGGCATCGACGGCCTGATTGCAGCGCTGGCGGCGCGCAACAAGGGCAACAACGGCAAGAGCTGAGGCCATGCTGGTCCTGCCCTCCAAACTCACCCACGACGAAGCCCCGGCCTGCATGCGCATGCTGCAGCAGGGGCTGGCGGGACAGGCCGACACATCCACCGTGGTGGACGCCAGCGCGCTGGCGCAGTTCGATTCCTCGGCCTTGGCGGTGCTGCTGGAGTGCCGCCGCGAATCCAGCGCGCTCGGCCGCGGCTTTGCGGTCAAGGGGCTGTCGCCGCGGCTGCGCGAACTGGCCGCGCTCTACGGCATCGCGGGGCTCCTGCCGGCGGCACCCTGATCGCCGGGCGGCCCGGCAGCGGCCGCGTCAGGGCATCCGGCCGTCGCCAAGCGGCCTGCAGGGCAGGCCCGTAAAATCGCCGGCTCCCATGCCCGCGATCTCATTCCAATCGGTCTCCAAGACCTACCCTCCCTCCAGACAACAGCGGGCCCAAGGCAAGCAGGGGCTGCGCGCCGTCGACGAGGTCAGCTTCCAGATCGAGCCGGGCGAGTTCTTCGGCCTGCTCGGGCCCAATGGCGCGGGCAAGACCACGCTCATCAGCATGCTGGCGGGCCTGTCGCGCCCCACGGCCGGCGCCATCAGCGTCCATGGCTTCGACGTGCAGCGCGACTATGCCGAGGCCCGGCGCCAGCTCGGCATCGTGCCGCAGGAGCTGGTGTTCGACCCCTTCTTCAACGTGCGGGAATCGCTGCGCATCCAGTCGGGCTACTTCGGCATCAAGAACAACGAGGCCTGGATCGACGAACTGCTGCAGAGCCTGGGCCTGGCCGACAAGGCCACGGCCAACATGCGCCAGCTCTCGGGCGGCATGAAGCGCCGGGTGCTGGTGGCGCAGGCGCTGGTGCACAAGCCGCCCGTCATCGTGCTGGACGAGCCCACCGCCGGGGTCGACGTCGAGTTGCGCCAGACGCTCTGGCAGTTTGTCGCCAGGCTCAACAAAGAGGGCAGCACCGTGCTGCTCACCACCCATTACCTCGAGGAAGCCGAAGCGCTGTGCAGCCGCATCGCGATGCTCAAGCTCGGCAAGGTGATCGCCCTGGACCGCACCAGCGAGCTCTTGAAGTCGGCCGCCAGCAACGTGCTGCGATTCAAGACCGATGCGATGCTGCCCTGGGCCATTGCCCAGCATGCGCGCATCACCGGGCGCATCGTGCAATTGCCGGCGCAGAACGCCCATGAAGTCGAACAACTGCTGGCCGCGATCCGCGAAGCCGGCGTGGCGGTGGAAGACGTGGAAATGCGCAAGGCCGACCTGGAAGACGTGTTCATCGACCTGATGGCGGGCGAGCAGACGCCGCTGGAGGTTGCGAGATGAGCGCCGCGCCGGGCCGCCCCAAGCAAGCGAAGCTCCCCCTCGGGGGGAAGCGAGGACACGCAGTGCCGAGCAAGGGGGCCCTATGATGGCCGTCACTGGTTGGCGCGCGCTGCTCTACAAGGAGACGCTGCGCTTCTGGAAGGTCGGTTTCCAGACGGTGGGCGCGCCGGTGCTCACGGCGCTGCTCTACCTGATGGTGTTCGGCCATGTGCTCGAAGACCATGTGAAGGTCTACGGTTCGGTCGGCTACACCGCCTTCCTGGTGCCGGGCCTGGTGATGATGAGCGTGCTGCAGAACGCCTTTGCCAACAGCTCGTCCTCGATCATCCAGAGCAAGATCATGGGCAACCTGGTGTTCGTGCTGCTCACGCCGCTGTCGCACTGGGGCTGGTTCTTCGCCTACGTGGGCTCGTCGGTGATCCGCGGGCTGGCCGTGGGGCTCGGCGTGTTCGTGGTCACGATCTTCTTCGCCATGCCGAGCTTCGTTGCGCCCATCTGGATCCTGGTGTTCGCGCTGCTGGGCTCCGCCATGCTCGGCACGCTGGGGCTCATTGCCGGCCTCTGGGCCGAGAAGTTCGACCAGATGGCGGTGTTCCAGAACTTCCTGATCATGCCCATGACCTTTCTGTCGGGCGTTTTCTATTCGATCGGCTCGCTGCCGCCGTTCTGGCAGGGCGTGAGCCACCTGAACCCGTTCTTCTACATGATCGACGGCTTCCGCTACGGCTTCTTCGGCGTGAGCGACGCCTCGCCCTGGCTCAGCCTGGGCATCGTCGGTGCCGCCTGGCTGGTGGTGAGCGCCATTGCCGTCCATTTGCTGCGTATCGGCTACAAAATCAGAGGCTGAAAGGCCCTTTTCAATTCCCATGACCGCCGAACAACTCCAGGCCCTGATCCAGTCCCACCTTCCCTGCGAGCACATCACGCTCGAAGGCGACGGCCGGCATTGGTACGCCACCATCGTCTCGGCCGAATTCGAGGGCAAGCGCGCCATTCAGCGCCATCAGCGGGTCTACGCCACCCTGGGTGCGAAAATGCATACCGACGAGGTGCATGCGCTCTCGATGAAGACCTACACGCCGGCCGAATGGGCGGCGTTGGAAAAATAACTCTCCGGCCCCCGGGCCCTGATTCGCTGGAAATTCGATGGACAAACTTCTGATTCGCGGCGGGCGCCAGCTCCGCGGCGAGGTACTCATTTCCGGCGCCAAGAACGCAGCCTTGCCGGAACTGTGCGCCGCGCTGCTGACCGACCAGCCCGTGACGCTGCACAACGTGCCGCGGCTGCAGGACGTGTCGACCATGCTCAAGCTGGTGCGCAACATGGGCGTTGCGGCCGAGCGCGACGGCAACGGCACGGTGCGGCTCGATGCGGGCGATCTCACCAACCCCGAGGCGCCCTACGAACTGGTGAAGACCATGCGCGCCTCCGTGCTGGCGCTGGGCCCGCTGCTCGCGCGCTTCGGCCACGCCAAGGTCTCGCTGCCGGGCGGCTGCGCCATCGGCTCGCGGCCGGTCGACCAGCACATCAAGGGCCTGCAGGCCATGGGCGCCGAGATCGTGGTCGAGCACGGCTACATGATCGCGAGCCTGCCGGCGGGCCGCACCCGCCTGAAGGGCGCTCGCATCCTGACCGACATGGTCACCGTCACCGGCACCGAGAACTTCCTCATGGCGGCCGCGCTGGCCGAGGGCGAAACGCTGCTCGAAAACGCCGCGCAGGAGCCCGAGATCGTCGACCTGGCCGAAATGCTGATCCGCATGGGCGCGAAGATCGAAGGCCACGGCACCAGCCACATCCGCATCCAGGGCGTCGAGAAGCTGCACGGCTGCGAGCACGCCGTGGTGGCCGACCGCATCGAGGCCGGCACCTTCCTGTGCGCCGTCGCAGCCACGGGCGGCGACGTATTCCTGCGCCATGCGCGGGCCGACCACATGGACGCCGTGATCGACAAGCTGCGCGATGCCGGCTGCACGGTCGCGCCGGAAGAGGGCGGTGTGCGCATCAGCTCCAGGGCCCCGGCCTGCGAGCACCTCAAGGCGCAGAGCTTCAGCACCACCGAGTACCCGGGTTTTCCGACCGACATGCAGGCCCAGTTCATGGCCCTGAACGTGATCGCGCGCGGCGCCTCGATGGTCACCGAAACCATCTTCGAGAACCGCTTCATGCACGTGAACGAGATGGTGCGCCTGGGCGCCACGATCCACGTCGAGGGCAAGGTGGCGATGGTCGAGGGCGTGCCCCAGCTTTCGGGCGCCACCGTGATGGCCACCGACCTGCGCGCCTCGGCCAGCCTCGTGATCGCCGGGCTCGTGGCCGACGGCGAGACGCTGGTCGACCGCATCTACCACCTGGACCGCGGCTACGACCGCATGGAAGCCAAGCTGCGCGGCCTGGGTGCCGACATCGAACGCATTTCGGGAGCCGCCGCATGATCACCCTGGCGCTCTCGAAGGGCCGCATCTTCGAAGAGACGATGCCCCTGCTGGCCGCAGCCGGCATCGAGGTCACCGAAGACCCCGAAAAATCGCGCAAGCTGATCCTGGCCACCAGCCGGCCCGACGTGCGCGTGGTGCTGGTGCGCGCCTCCGACGTGCCCACCTACGTGCAGTACGGCGGCGCCGACCTCGGCGTGACCGGTTTCGACGTGCTGCTCGAGCACGGGAACCAGGGCCTGTACCAGCCGCTCGACCTGCGCATTGCGGCCTGCCGCCTCAGCGTGGCGGTGCGCGCCGACTACGACTACGCCTCGGCCGTGAAACAGGGCTCGCGCCTGCGGGTCGCCACCAAGTACGTGGGCCTGGCGCGCGAGTTTTTCGCGAGCAAGGGCGTGCACGTCGACCTGATCAAGCTCTACGGCAGCATGGAACTCGCGCCGCTCACCGGCCTGGCCGATGCCATCGTCGACCTGGTTTCGACCGGCAACACGCTCAAGGCCAATCACCTGGTCGAGGTCGAGCGCATCATGGACATCAGCGCGCGCCTGGTCGTCAACCAGGCCGCGCTCAAGCTCAAGCGCGAGCCGATCCGCCGCATCATCGACGCCTTCGCGTCGGCCATTCCTTCCGCCTGAACCTCATGACTCCGAAAGCAGCCCCCGTCCGCCTCTCCACGGCTTCAGCCGGCTTCGACGCTGAATTCAAGGCGCGGCTGCACTGGTCCGCGGATGCCGATGCGGCCATCGAGAAAGTGGTGGCCGACATCCTGGCCGATGTGCAGAAGCGCGGGGACGAGGCGGTGCTGGAATACACGAACCGCTTCGACAAGCTGGACGCCAAGACGCTGCTCGAACTGGAGCTGACGCAGGCCGAACTGAAGGCCGCCTTCGAGGCACTGCCCGCCGCGCAGCGCGACGCCCTCGAAGCCGCCGCGCGCCGCGTGCGCAGCTACCACGAGGCCCAGAAGAAGGCGAGCGGCGAGAGCTGGAGCTACCGCGACGCCGACGGCACGCTGCTCGGCCAGAAGGTCACGCAGCTCGATCGCGTCGGCATCTACGTGCCGGGCGGCAAGGCCGCCTATCCGTCGAGCGTGCTGATGAATGCCATTCCCGCGCACGTTGCCGGCGTGGCTGAAATCATCATGGTCGTGCCTACGCCCAGGGGACAGAAGAACCAGCTCGTGCTCGCCGCCGCCTACGTGGCCGGCGTCACCCGCGCCTTCACCATCGGCGGCGCGCAGGCCGTGGCCGCGCTGGCCTACGGCACCGCCACCATCCCGGCGGTCGACAAGATCACCGGCCCTGGCAACGCCTACGTGGCCGCGGCCAAGCGCCGCGTGTTCGGCACCGTGGGCATCGACATGATCGCGGGGCCGAGCGAGATCCTCGTGCTGGCCGACGGCAGCACGCCGCCCGACTGGGTGGCGATGGACCTGTTCAGCCAGGCCGAGCACGACGAGCTCGCGCAAAGCATCCTGCTGTGCCCCGACGCGGCGTACATCGACCGCGTGCAGGCGGAGATCGACCGCCTCCTGCCCGGCATGCCGCGCGCCGAAATCATCGCGGCTTCGCTCAACGGCCGCGGCGCGCTCATCCACACGAAGAGCATGGAAGAAGCCTGCGAGATCAGCAACCGCATCGCACCGGAGCACCTCGAAGTCAGCAGCAGCGAGCCGCAGCGCTGGGAGCCCTTGCTGCGCCACGCGGGCGCGATCTTCCTCGGCGCCTTCACCAGCGAGAGCCTCGGCGACTATTGCGCGGGCCCCAACCACGTGCTGCCGACCAGCGGCACGGCGCGTTTCTCGAGCCCGCTGGGCGTCTACGATTTCCAGAAGCGTTCGAGCCTGATCGAGGTCAGCGAGGCCGGCGCGCAGGTGCTCGGCCCCATTGCCGTCACGCTGGCCGAAGGCGAGGGCCTGCAGGCGCACGCCGAGGCGGCGCGCATGCGCCTGCGCGGGATCTGACGACCGTTCCACTTTCGCCAGGAGCAAGCAGGATGGCGCGACGCCGTTTTCATTTTTCGCGTGCCGCGGCATGGCTGCTGGTGCTTGCGGCTGCCAGCGCGGCACATGCCATGAGCATCCGCGAACTGCGCACGCTGGAAGCCAGCGAAAAGGACGGCAAGGCGTACGCGGGCTATTACCTCGTCGGCGTGCTCGAAGGCCTGCGCGAAGGCGTGGAAGCCTCGCAGCGCAACGGCCAGAAGCCGGTCTTCTGCATCGACGGCCGGCGGCTGGAGCCTTCGATGGCGCGTTCCCTCTATCAAGCCGAGCTGACCCGCAACGCCGACAGCTACGAAGCCGACATGCCCGTGCAACTGGTCATGTCCGGCGCCCTCCGAAACAGCTACCGCTGCACCCGATGACAACTTCCCCTCCTGCCGCCCGCCCGATCGACCGCATCCGCTCCGACGTGCAGTCCATGCATGCCTATGCGGTGCAGGACGCACGCGGCTTCGTCAAGCTCGACGCCATGGAGAACCCCTTCGGCCTGCCGCCCGCATTGCAGGCCGAGCTCGGCGCGCGGCTCGGCGCGCTGGCGCTCAACCGCTATCCGGGCGAGCGCGGCGCCGACCTGCAGCGCGCGCTGGCCGCGCACGCGCAAATGCCCGAAGGTTTTTCGCTGATGCTGGGCAATGGCTCCGACGAACTGATCTCACTGCTCGCCATTGCCTGCGACGTGCCCGGCGCCACGGTGCTCGCGCCCGTGCCGGGCTTCGTGATGTACGCCATGAGCGCGAAGCTGCAGGGCCTGCGCTTTGTCGGCGTGCCGCTCACGGCCGATTTCGAACTCGACGAGGCGGCAATGCTGTCGGCCATCGCGCGCGAGAAGCCAGCCATCGTGTACCTGGCGTACCCGAACAACCCCACCGCCAACCTCTGGGACGATGCCGCCATCGAGAAGATCGTGCAGGCCCAGGGCGCACAGGGCGGCCTGGTGGTGATCGACGAGGCCTACCAGCCCTTTGCCGCCCGCAGCTACATCGACCGCATCGCGCGGCATGGCCATGTGCTGCTGATGCGTACGCTCAGCAAGTTCGGCCTGGCCGGCATCCGCCTTGGCTATCTCATGGGCCCGGCCGCGCTGGTCGCCCAGATCGACAAGGTGCGCCCGCCCTACAACGTCAGCGTGCTCAATTGCGAATGCGCACTGTTCGCGCTCGAGCATGCCGAGGTGTTCGAGGCCCAGGCGCGGCAGATCCGCGACGAGCGCCATCGCCTCATGATGGGATTGGGCCGCCTGCCGGGCGTGAAGGCCTGGCCGAGCGACGCCAACATGATCCTCGTGCGCGTGCCCGATGCCGCCAAGGCCTTCGAGGGCATGAAAGCGCGCGGGATTCTTGTGAAGAACGTTTCTAAAATGCACGAACTGCTCGCAAACTGCCTGCGCCTCACCGTCGGAACGGCCGACGAGAATGCGCGGATGCTCGCGGCACTCGAAGCCTCACTATGACTACCCCCCAGAATGCCGATCGCATCGCATCGGTTACTCGCAACACCGCCGAGACGAAGATCACCGTCAGCGTCAACCTGGACGGCACGGGCAAGGCCAGGCTCTCCACGGGCATCGGCTTCTTCGACCACATGCTCGACCAGATCGCGCGCCACGGCCTGATCGACCTCGAGATCGACTGCCAGGGCGACCTGCACATCGACGGCCACCACACTGTCGAAGACGTGGGCATCACGCTGGGCCAGGCGGTGGCCA
This sequence comes from Variovorax paradoxus, assembly GCF_030815975.1. Lineage (NCBI taxonomy): Bacteria > Pseudomonadati > Pseudomonadota > Betaproteobacteria > Burkholderiales > Comamonadaceae > Variovorax > Variovorax paradoxus. Next base: position 748,781 of record NZ_JAUSXL010000002.1, on the reverse strand, counting down.
AGGCCGTGGGCGACAAGAAGGGCATCCGCCGCTACGGGCACGCCTACGTGCCGCTCGATGAAGCGCTGAGCCGCGTCGTCATCGACTTCTCGGGCCGCCCGGGCCTGGTGATGCACGTGCCGTTCACCAGCGGCATGATCGGCACCTTCGACAGCCAGCTCACCTACGAGTTCTTCCAGGGCTTCGCCAATCACGCCTTCGTCACGCTGCACATCGACAACCTGAAGGGTGTCAACGCGCACCACCAGTGCGAAACCGTGTTCAAGGCCTTTGCGCGCGCGCTGCGCGGCGCGCTCGAACTCGATCCACGCTCCGTGGGCGTCATTCCTTCGACCAAGGGCTCGCTCTGAACGCCATCGCCGCCAAGCCATGAAATCTGCAGCAAATACCGTCGCCGTGGTCGACTACGGCATGGGCAACCTGCGCTCCGTCTCGCAGGCCGTGCAGCACGCGGCCGACCAGGTGGGCGTGCAGGTCTTCGTCACCTCCGATCCCGAGGTGGTGCGCAAGGCCACCCGCGTGGTGCTGCCGGGCCAGGGCGCGATGCCCGACTGCATGCGCGAACTGCGCGACTCCGGCCTGCAGGAGTCGGTGCTCGAGGCCGCGGCGAGCAAGCCGCTCTTCGGCGTGTGCGTGGGCATGCAGATGCTGCTGTCGCGCAGCGACGAAGGCCCGACCGACGGGCTCGGCCTGATTCCGGGCGAGGTCGTCAAGTTCGACCTCGCGGGCCGCCTGCAGCCCGACGGCAGCCGCTTCAAGGTGCCGCAGATGGGCTGGAACCAGGTGCGCCAGGCCCAGCCGCACCCCGTGTGGGCGGGCGTGCCCGACATGAGCTATTTCTATTTCGTGCACAGCTTCTATGCCCGGCCGGCCGACAGCCGGCACAGCGTGGGCGAGGCCGATTACGGCGCATGCTTTACCGCCGCCGTCGCACGCGATAACATTTTTGCCACCCAGTTCCACCCGGAGAAGAGTGCGGACCATGGGTTGCAGCTCTACCGAAATTTCCTCCACTGGAATCCCTGACCTTATATTTCCGCCCGGGCCGAACTTTCTTCAGCCCGGATTCCGCACACTCGCGTCACTTCCATGCTCCTCATTCCCGCCATTGATCTCAAAGACGGCCACTGCGTTCGCCTCAAACAGGGCGACATGGACCAGTCCACCATCTTCAGCGAAGACCCCGCCGCCATGGCCCGCAAGTGGGTCCAGGCCGGCGCGCGGCGGCTGCACCTGGTCGATCTGAATGGGGCCTTCGCCGGCAAGCCGCAGAACCACGCGGCCATCAAGGCGATCCTGAAGGAAGTCGGCGACGACATCCCTGTGCAGCTGGGCGGCGGCATCCGCGACCTGGACACCATCGAGCGCTACATCGACGACGGCCTGCGCTACGTGATCATCGGCACCGCCGCGGTCAAGAACCCTGGCTTCCTGAAGGACGCCTGCGTGGCTTTCGGCGGCCACATCATCGTGGGCCTCGACGCCAGGGACGGCAAGGTGGCCACCGACGGCTGGAGCAAGCTCACGGGCCACGAGGTGGCCGACCTGGGCAAGAAATTCGAGGACTACGGCGTCGAATCGATCATCTACACCGACATCGGCCGCGACGGCATGCTCTCGGGCATCAACATCGACGCCACCGTCAAGCTGGCGCAGGCATTGACCATTCCGGTGATCGCCTCGGGCGGCCTGTCGAACATGGCCGACATCGACCAGCTCTGCGCGGTCGAGTCCGAAGGCGTCGAAGGCGTGATCTGCGGCCGGGCCATCTATTCGGGCGACCTCGATTTCGCCGCTGCGCAAGCCCGCGCGGACGAACTCGCCGGCGCCTGAACTGCTGCGCACTGCGCCGGACCTGCCGCCAGGATTGGCCTGCGGGGTAGTTGCGGGGCCGGCTACTCCGCCTTCACCGACATCGTCTGGATGATCGCTTCCAGCTGCGCGCTCATCGGCAGGTTGATGCTCTCGCCCGTGGGCAGCTTGCGCAGGAACCAGCGCTTGTACTGGCGTTCAATCTCGCCGTCCTCCGCCAGCACCTGGAAGGTGTCGTTGACCACCTTGCCCAGCTGCGAATCGCCCTTGCGGTACATGATGCCGTAGGGGTCGTAGGAGAGGTAGTCGCCGACGACCTCGTACTCGGCCTTGGCGGCGTCGCGCGCGATCAGGCCGTAGAGCAGCACGTCGTCGGTGGCAAAGGCATCGGCCTCGCCGTTTTTCACGAGCCCGAAGGAGTCGGCGTGGTCGCGCGCCACCAGCAATCGGATGCCGAGCCTGAACTTCTGCGACAGCTCGCGCAGCGTCTTCTCGTTGGTGGTGCCCGCGGTCACCGCCACCCGCTTGCCCGCCAGGTCGCGGAACGACTTGATCGGCGATCCCTTCTTCACCAGCACCTTGGTGCCCGAGACGAACATCGTGGGCGAGAAGCTCACGCGCTTCTGCCGCTCGAGGTTGTTGGTGGTCGAGCCGCATTCGAGATCGACCGCGCCGCTCACGACCGCATCGATGCGCGAGTCGGAGGTCACCGGCACCCACTTGATCGCAAGGCTCTTGTTCACCGCGTCCTCGATGGCCGTGACCAGCGCGCGGCAGAGTTCGATCGAATAGCCGACGGGTTCGCCGCGTGCGTTGAGAAACGAGAACGGCACCGACGACTCGCGGTAGCCGATGGCGATGGCGCCGGTCTCGCGCACCTTGGCGAGCGTGCCCGTCAATGTCTCGGGGGCCTGCTGCTGCGCCCGGGCCGGTGCTGCCGCGACAAGCGCAGCGGCCGCCAGCAGGCCGGCAAGAAGAACCGACAGCGTGGCCTTGGCTTTCATTGCGAGCCTCACGCGTGGACGGGGTGGGCGAGCGTGGCCGCGGCTTCGGCATCGAGCGCCCTGGCATTCAGCTCCGCATCGCTCTCGGAGAGCAGCTCGCCCTCCCACTTCGCGACCACGGCCGTTGCGATGGAGTTGCCCACGGCGTTGGTGGCCGAGCGTCCCATGTCCAGGAAGGTGTCGACGCCCAGGATCAGCAGCAGGCCGGCCTCGGGAATGTCGAAGTGGTTGAGCGTGGCGGCAATCACCACCAGCGAGGCGCGCGGCACGCCGGCCATGCCCTTGGAGGTGAGCATCAGGATCAGCAGCATGGTGATCTGCGTGCTGATGGGCATGTGGATGTTGTAGGCCTGCGCGATGAACAGCACGGCGAAGGTGCAGTACATCATCGAGCCGTCGAGGTTGAACGAATAGCCCATCGGCATCACGAAGCTCGAGATCTTGCGCTTCACGCCGAAACGGTCGAGCGCCTGCAGGATCTTCGGGTAGGCCGCTTCCGAACTGGCCGTGGCGAACGACAGCAGGAAGGCCTCCTTGATGAGCACCAGCAGCTTGAACACCCGCGGGCCCAGGAACGAGAAGCCCGCGAACACCAGCACGCTCCACAGCACGAACAGGCCCAGGTAGAAGTCGCCCATGAAGACCGCGAACTTGAGCAGGATGCCCAGGCCGTTCACCGCCACGGTGGCAGCCATGGCGGCCATCACCGCGAGCGGCGCCAGCTTCATCACGTAGCCGGTGATCTTGAGCATGGCGTGCGAAAGTTCGTCGATGGCGGCCACCAGCGTCTTGGCCTTGTCGCCCAGCGAGGCGAGCGCCACGCCGAAGAACATCGAGAACACCACGATCTGCAGGATCTCGTTGTTGGCCATGGCCTCGGCAAAGGACTTCGGCACCATGTGGCTCACGAAGTCCTTGAGCGTGAACTTCGCGGTCGCCAGGTTGGCCGAAGCGCCGATGTCCGGCAGCGGGAGCCCCAGGTTCTCGCCGGGCTTCAGGACGTTGGCCATCACCAGACCGATGACCAGCGAGATCAGCGAAGCGGTGAAGAACCAGCCGAGCGACTTGCCGAACACGCGGCCCACCGACTTGGCGTCGCCCATGTGCGCGATGCCCACCACCAGCGTGGAGAACACCAGCGGGCCGATCAGCATCTTGATGAGGCGCAGGAACACGTCCGACACGATCGACACGTAGCCTGCGATCTGCGCGGCCGCCTTCTTGTCGGGGAAGCTCGTGAAGATCATGTAGCCGACAAGAATGCCGAGCACCATGGCGATCAGGATCCAGGCGGCGGCCGGCAGTTTTCTCTTCATAGGTGTCCCTTCGAGGTGTGTGGTTCTGGGGCGGCCGCAAAGGGTATCCAAGAAGGTACCCTGCATGCAACCGGCACCGGCAAGGCGGCGATGAAGCCTTAAGTGTCCAATGCCAATTCCGTGCCACGGGATTTCCGCTGCCTACAATTCTCCAATGGATATCAGCTCGATTGAGTTTCGTGGCCAGCCCGCGCTGCGTGCCACCGGGGCCGACGGCAGTGCTTTCACCGTCTCTCTGCACGGGGCGCAGCTGCTCTCCTGGACCACCGCCGACAGGGTGGAGAGGCTCTACCTGAGCCCGTGCGCGGTGTTCGACGGGCAGGCGGCGATCCGCGGCGGCGTGCCCATTTGCTGCCCCCAGTTCAACCAGCGCGGCATGCTCCCCAAGCATGGATTCATGCGCAATCTGCCTTGGGAGAACCGGAGCATCGACGCCACAACGGGCGAACTGACCCTTCGGCTGCGCTACAACGAGGCCACGCGCAGGCTCTGGCCGCACGCTTTCGAGGCGCGGCTGCAGATCGGCATGGCCGCGGGCCGGCTGCGCACCGCGCTGACCCTGCTCAATATCGGCCATGGGCCGTTCAGCTTTGCCGCGGCGCTGCACACCTATCTGCGCGTCGACGATATTGCGCAGGTGCGCCTCGAAGGCCTGCAGGGTGCCAACCGCTGGGATTCGCTGCGCGACGATCGCCACGTGGAAACGGCCCCCGCACTGCGTTTCGATGCCGAGTTCGACAGCGTCTATGCCGCTCCCGCGAAGCCGCTGCGCCTGGTGCAGCCGGCCGGCACGCTCGAAATCGCGCAAAGCGCCAGCTGCAGCGAAACCGTGGTCTGGAACCCCGGCGCCGTGCTGGGTGCGAAACTCGCCGACATGCCCGAAGATGGGTACAGGCACATGCTCTGCGTCGAGGCTGCGCGCATCGACGAGCAGGTATTGCTCGCGCCCGGCGCCCAATGGCAGGGCTGGCAGCAGCTTCGCGTTCTCTGATTTTTTCCCTTACGACCGACCATGCTCGCAAAACGCATCATTCCCTGTCTCGACGTCACCGGCGGCCGCGTGGTCAAGGGCGTCAACTTTCTCGAACTGCGCGACGCTGGCGACCCGGTCGAAATTGCGGCGCGCTACAACGCGCAGGGCGCCGACGAGCTCACTTTTCTGGACATCACGGCCACCAGCGACGGCCGCGACCTGATCCTGCCGATCATCGAGGCGGTGGCCTCGCAGGTCTTCATTCCATTGACGGTGGGAGGCGGCGTGCGCACCGTGGCCGATGTGCGCCGGCTGCTCAATGCGGGCGCCGACAAGACCAGCTTCAATTCGGCGGCCATTGCCGATCCGCAGGTGATCAACGACGCCTCGCAGAAGTACGGTTCGCAATGCATCGTGGTGGCCATCGACGCAAAGCGCCGCAGTGCCGAAGAAGCTGCGACGCGCGGCGCCGGCTGGGACGTCTACAGCCATGGCGGCCGCAAGAACACCGGCCTGGACGCCGTCGAATGGGCGGCCGAGATGGTGCGCCGCGGCGCCGGCGAGATCCTGCTCACGAGCATGGACCGCGACGGCACCAGGAGCGGCTTCGACCTCGCGCTCACCCGTGCGGTCAGCGACGCCGTCAACGTGCCGGTCATTGCATCGGGTGGCGTGGGCAGCCTCGACGACCTGGCCGACGGCATCCAGACCGGCGGTGCCGACGCGGTGCTGGCCGCCAGCATCTTCCACTACGGCGAACACACGGTCGGCGAGGCGAAAGCCCGCATGGCCGCGCGGGGCATTCCCGTTCGGACCTGATCCGCTTCAGGGCCGCCCGGGGGTGGGACAATATCGTCCATGAATTGGCTTGACGAAGTGAAATGGGACGCGAACGGGCTGGTGCCGGTGATCGCGCAGGAGCAGGGCAGCAACGACGTGCTGATGTTCGCCTGGATGAACCGCGAGGCGCTCGAAAAGACCGCCGAGCTCGGGCGCGCCGTGTATTTCAGCCGCTCGCGCAACAAGCTCTGGTTCAAGGGCGAGGAATCGGGCCACGTGCAGACCGTGCACGAGATCCGCCTCGACTGCGATAACGACGTCGTGCTGCTCAAGGTCACCCAGCTCGGCCACGAGCCCGGCATTGCCTGCCACACCGGCCGCCACAGCTGCTTCTTCAGCAAGTACGAGAACGGCCGATGGAGCGTGGTCGAGCCGGTCTTGAAAGACCCGGAGTCGATCTACAAATGACGGCCACAGTGAACACCTCGGACGCCCTCGCACGCCTTGCCGCGGTCATCGAAAGCCGCCTTCCCGCGCATGGCGGCGACCCCGAGAAGAGCTATGTGGCGCGCCTGCTGCACAAGGGCCCCGACGCCTTTCTCAAGAAGATCGGCGAGGAAGCCACCGAGGTGGTCATGGCCGCCAAGGATGCCGACCATGGCGGCGACCGCACGAAAATAGTGAACGAAGTGGCCGACCTGTGGTTTCACACCATGGTGGCGCTGGCGCACTATGGTTTCTCGCCCGGCGAGGTGATCGCGGAACTCGAGCGCCGCGAGGGGACCAGCGGCATCGAGGAAAAAGCCCTGCGCAAGGCGCAGGCCCGCGAGGCATCCAACGATTGAAAGGACATCCCATGGCCAACGACATCGTGAATGTGGAACCCGACGACTCGCTCAAGACCTGGGGCTGGGTCAGCTACATCCTGCACCTGATCGTGGCCATTGGCGCCGTCCTGCCCGGAGCGCAGGCTTCCGTGGCGCTTTTGCTGGTGGCGCTGGTGATCGACTTCGTCAAGCGCGACAACGCGGCCGGCACCTGGCAGGCCACGCATTTCAGCTGGCGCATCCGCTCGGTGCTGTGGGCCGGCCTGCTGTACATCGTGACTTCGTGGCTCTGGCTGCTCTTTCTCGTGCCGGGCTGGATTGCCTGGAGCCTCATTTCGCTGTGGTTTCTCTACCGGATCGTGAAAGGCATGATCCGCATGAACGACAACCGCCCCATGGAACCCAAAGATGTCATCTGATCCGAACTGCGTCTTCTGCAAAATCATCGAAGGCAAGATTCCTTCGCGCAAGGTCTACGAAGACGACGAGCTGTTCGGTTTTCACGACATCGCGCCCTGGGCGCCGGTGCACTTCATGCTGGTACCCAAGCGGCACATCCCGTCGATGGCGCAGCTCGAGCCCGATGACGCCGCGCTCATGGGCAAGATCATGACGCTGGCCCCCAGGCTCGCGCTGGAACTGGGCTGCAGGCCCTATCCGGAGGGCGGCTACCGCGTCCTCGTCAACACCGGCACGGAGGGCGGGCAGGAGGTTCACCATCTCCATGTCCATGTCATGGGCGGCCCGCGCCCGTGGCTGCGCGGCTGAATCCCATTAATCCGAACTGTCACATTCAGCCCGACTAAAATCGGACACATTCTTAGGAGTCTTCCATGGGTTCTTTTTCTATCTGGCACTGGCTGATCGTGCTGCTCGTCGTGGTCATGATCTTCGGCACCAAGAAGCTGCGGAACATGGGTTCCGATCTTGGTGGCGCCGTCAAGGGCTTCAAGGACGGCATGAAGGACGGCAGCACCACCACCGATGCATCCGCCGCTTCGCCGGCCCCTGCAGCGCAAGTGACCGGCCAGCCGGCCAACAGCGACAAGTCCGCGATCGACGTCGAAGCGCGTCAGAAGTCCTGAGCGCGGGTCATAAGTGCTCGACCTCGGCATTGAGAAGCTGGCGCTCATCGGCGTCGTGGCGCTGATCGTCATCGGACCGGAGAAGCTGCCGCGCGTGGCGCGCACCGTCGGTGCCCTGCTGGGCAAGGCGCAGCGCTACGTGAACGACGTCAAGGCTGAAGTCAATCGCTCCATGGAGCTGGACGAACTGCGCAAGATGAAGGGCACGATGGAAGATGCCGCACGAGACGTCGAGCAGAGCATCCACAGCGGCGCCAGCGAACTCGAGAAGCAGTTCTCCGGCTCGGGCGAAACGCTTTCGGCCCTGGCCGAACCCGAGCCCGTGATGCCGGAATACAGGCATCCCCGCAAGAACTGGCGCCTGAAGCAGGGCGCCACGCCGCAGTGGTACAAGGCGCGCAACGGCGTGCGCACCAAGGCGCTTTCGGGTGCCGCGCGCGTCGCCCGCTTTCGTCCCCACAAGATCAACTAGCGGCTTTCCCATCTGCGCGTTCCTCGTGCGCCGCACGCCGGCCGAAGCCACGCTTTCTTCTGCTTTCTCTCCTTCCAATGGCCGATTCCGACAACAAGAACAAAGACGCAGAAGACGAACTGGCGGGCACCGAACAACCGTTCGTGCAGCATCTGGTCGAACTGCGCGACCGGCTGCTCTATTGCGTGTACGGCCTGGCGGTCGCGGGCATACTGCTGGCCATCTGGCCCGGCCCGGGCGGCCTGATCGACCTGATCGCAATGCCGATCCGCGCGCACATGCCGCCGGACGCCAAGCTCATTGCCATTGGCGTGTTCTCGCCGTTCTTCGTGCCGCTCAAGGTGCTCATGATGACGGCGGTGCTGCTGGCGCTGCCCTGGCTCATGTACCAGGCCTGGATGTTCGTTGCGCCGGGGCTCTACAGCCATGAAAAGCGCTTTGCGCTGCCGCTGATCTTCTTCGGCAGCCTGCTGGCCTATGCGGGCATTGCCTTCGTGCAGTTCTTCGTGCTGGACAAGATGTTCAGCTTCATCCAGAAGTTCACGCCGGCCGCGGTGGCGGCCACGCCCGACATCTCCTCGTATGTCGAGGCCATTCTCTCGCTCTACATCGCGTTCGGCGTCGCCTTCCAGGTGCCCATCGTCGTGATGCTGCTGGTGCGCTTCGAGATGGTCACCATCGAGAAGCTGAAGTCGTTCCGCGGCTACTTCATCGTGGTGGCCTTCGTGGTGGCCGCGGTGCTCACGCCGCCCGACGTGGTGTCGCAGCTCGCGCTGGCGGTGCCGATGTGCCTGCTCTACGAGGTGGGCATCATCGGTGCGCGCTATTTCGCCGGCAGCAAGAAATCGTCCGAAGAGGAAGAAGAAAGCGCGGATTCCTCCGCGTCTTCCTGACCGGTCATTCGGGCTGGTTCGGCACCTGCCGCACCGGGCTCTTGGGCCTGAGGCCCGGCGTCACGTCGAGTTCCATCTTGTCGGTGCCGCGCTGCAGCGCGAAGCGTGCGCTGCTGCCGGGCTTGAGGCCGGCCACGGCGGTCAGCAGGGCCTGCACGTTGTCGGTCTTCTTTTCGCCGACCGAGGTGATCACGTCGCCCGGACGGATGCCGGCCTTGGCCGCAGGGCCGTTCTGCAGCACGCCGGTGATGATCACGCCGGCATCGGCCTTCACGCCGAAGGTTTCGGCCAGCTCCGGCGAGAGTTCGTTCGGCTCGACGCCGATCCATCCGCGGCGCACCTGGCCTTCCTTCACGATGCCTTCGAGCACGATCTTGGCCATGGAAACCGGAATCGCGAAGCCGATGCCCATGCTGCCGCCCGAGCGCGAATAGATGGCGGTGTTGACGCCCTGCAGGTTGCCTTGGACGTCGATCAGCGCGCCGCCCGAATTGCCGGGGTTGATGGCCGCGTCGGTCTGGATGAAGTTCTCGAAGTTGTTGATGCCCAGCTGGTTGCGCCCCAGCGCCGAGACGATGCCGCTGGTGACCGTCTGGCCCACGCCGAAGGGGTTGCCGATGGCCAGCACCTGGTCGCCCACCTGGAGTTCGTCGGAATTGCCCAGCACGATGGCGGGCAGCTTGTCCATTTCGATCTTGAGCACGGCAAGGTCGGTGTCCGGATCGGTGCCGATGACCTTGGCGCGCGTGTGGCGGCTGTCGTTGAGCGTGATCTCGATTTCGTCCGCGCCTTCGACCACGTGGTTGTTGGTGAGGATGTAGCCCTCGGTGCTCACGATCACGCCGCTGCCCAGGCCGACCTGGGGCTGGTCGCCCTGGTCGCCGAAGAAAAAGCGGAACCACGGATCGTTGCTGCGGGGATGGCGCTGCGCGGCCTTGCTGGTGTTGATGCTCACGACCGCCGGCGAGGCTTTCTTGGCCGCCGCGCTCAGGCTGCCGGCAACCGGCACCGAAGGAGCGCCCGCCGGCGCCTCGACGATCGACACCACGCCTCCAAGGGAAGTTGCGCGGCGGTTGATCCACTCGGGCTTGAGCGTGGCAACAACGAAATAGGCCGCCAGGAGGACGGTCACGGCTTGGGCAAAGAGCAGCCAGGTGCGTTTCATGAAAACTTGAATAGGACAGAGTGAGCGCGCCGTTCGCGCGGCGTCAGGGCTCATTGTCCCTCAACCCCCCATCTGCCAGAAACCGCGCGAGGCGGTCGAGATTGGCAAAGGCCTCCTGCGCAAATAAGGGATAACCCTTAGCATTGCACAGCGAGCCTACACGGCTCCGAGCTCCGGCCTTCCGCATCGCCCATCCGGTGGACGCGGCCAGGCGTTTCGCCGGGGCGCCGATTTCCGCTTCCCATCCCGTGCGGCCCGGCGCCTGGCAACGATCCTCCCTGCCCGCCATGACTTCTCACGCAATCTCCCCGGACGGCGCACAGCCGGTGCCGGCGCGCGCACTCGACGCGCGCGACTACAAGACCCTGGCCCTGTCCGCTCTCGGCGGAACGCTGGAGTTCTACGACTTCGTCATCTACGTGTTCTTCGCCACCGTGCTGGGCGCGCTCTTCTTTCCCGCCGACATGCCCGACTGGCTGCGGCAGCTCCAGACTTTCGGCATCTTTGCAGCAGGCTACCTGGCCCGGCCGGTGGGCGGCATTGTCATCGCGCATTTCGGCGACCTGCTCGGGCGCAAGCGAATGTTCACGCTGTCGATCTTCCTGATGGCGGCGCCCACGCTGGTCATCGGCCTCCTGCCCACCTACGCGAGCATCGGCATCGCCGCACCCTTGCTGCTGCTGGCCATGCGCGTGCTGCAGGGCGCGGCGATCGGCGGCGAAATGCCCGGCGCCTGGGTGTTCATCGGCGAGCACGTGCCGGCGCAGCGCTACGGCTTCGGCATCGGCATGCTGACCTCGGGCATCACGGGCGGCATCCTGCTGGGCTCGCTGGTGGCCGTGGCCATCAACCGCCACTATTCGCCGGCGGAGGTGAGCGGCTTTGCCTGGCGCATTCCCTTTGTGCTGGGCGGCGTGTTCGGCCTGGTTTCGGTGTACCTGCGCCGCTTCCTGTACGAGACGCCGGTCTTCAAGGAGCTGGCAGGCCGCAAGGCCGTGGCGCGCGAGCTGCCGCTGCGCACCGTGCTGCGGGAGCACCGTGCGGCCAGCGTCTACGTGGGGCTGCTGACCTGGGTGCTGTCGGCCGCCATCGTCGTGGTGGTGCTGTACACGCCCACCTACCTGCAGAAGGTGCACCACATTCAGCCCGCGCTGGCGCTGGAAGCCAATGCGCTCGCCACGCTGACCCTGACCATCGGCTGCGTGCTGGTCGGCTGGGCCAGCGACCGCTTCGGCACGCGCGCCGTGATGCTCATCGGCTGGGGCGGCTTGTTCGCGACCTCGTACCTCTTCTACACGGGGCTGCCCGGCACGCCGGCCACGCTGTTCTGGCACTACGGCCTGGTCGGGTTGTTCGTGGGCACCATCGCCACGGTGCCGATGGCCGGCGTGCGCGCGTTTCCGGCGCCGGTGCGCTTCACGGGGCTTTCGTTTGCCTACAACATGTCGTATGCCGTGTTCGGCGGCCTGACGCCCGTGATTCTCACGCTCTGGCTGCAGCACGATGCCATGGCCCCGGCGCACTACGTCGCCGTGCTGGCCGGGCTCGGTTTCGTGCTGGCCCTGTGGCCATTGGCGGCGCGCGGCCATGCAATGCGCGACGGCATCGGGAGCGCGACAATGTCGCGATGAGCACCACTCGCCACGAATTGCTGCATGCCTTCGACCTGCTCCTTGCGCCGTCGCGCTTCAAGGACTATGGACCCAATGGCCTGCAGGTCGAGGGCCGCACCGTGGTGCGGAAGATCGTCTCCGGCGTGACGGCGAGCCGCGCGCTCATCGAAGCCGCCATCCGCGCCGAGGCCGATGCCATCTTCGTGCACCACGGCCTGTTCTGGCGCGGCCAGGACGGCTGCGTCACCGGCTGGATGAAGCAGCGCCTGGGCCTGCTGCTGGGCGACGACGTCAACCTGTTCGCCTATCACCTGCCGCTCGATGCGCATCCGGAGCTGGGCAACAACGCGCAGCTCGGACTGCAACTCGGGTTGCTCGCCCATGCCGGGTCGACCGGACGCTTCGGCGAGCAGGAGCTGGGCTTCCTTGGCGCGCGCGACAACGGAGAAGCCTTTGCCAGCGCCAAGGAACTGGCCGCGCACGCGGAAAAGGTGCTGCAGCGGCCCGTCACCCTGGTGGACGCGGCGCACCGTCCGATCAGGAACGTCGCGTGGTGCACGGGTGGTGCCCAGGGCTACTTCGAGGCCGCCATCGCCGCCGGGGCCGACGCCTTCATCACCGGCGAGATCTCCGAACCCCAGGTCCACTACGCGCGCGAAATGGGCGTCGCCTTCCTGGCCTGCGGACACCATGCCACGGAGCGCTACGGCGCCCAGGCCGTGGCCGGGCACGTGGCAGCCCAGCTCGGGCTGAAGCACGAGTTCATCGACATTGACAATCCGGCATGAAGCAAGCTCGCACTACGGTGCGAAGCACCGGGGGACTTCAATGAACAGCCCGGCGGCTTCCATGGCCATCACGCTCGGCGACCCTGCGGGCATCGGCCCCGAAATCATCGCCAAGGCCTTTCGCCAGGCGCCCGAGGCCACGCGCGGCGCTTTCGTGGCCGGCGACGTGGCCACGATGCGCCGGGCGTCGCAGGCGCTGGCGCTGCCGGGGCAACCCGCCTGGCCGGTGGCGCAGATCGAGCACATTGCCGAAGCGGCCGCGGTGCCGCGGGGCTGCATCCCCGTGCTGCAGGTGGTGGCCGCGCCGGCGCAAGACATCGTGCTGGGCCGGATCAGCGCCGAAGCCGGCCGCGTGGCCGGTGACTGCGTGGTCTGGGCTGCACGCGCCGCATTGCGGGGCGAGATCGCCGCCATCGTCACGGCGCCACTGCACAAGGAAGCACTGGCCGCGGCCGGGTTTCCGTACCCGGGCCATACCGAGCTGCTGCAGGCCGAGGCCGCCGCCCATGCGGGGCTCGCGGTGGACGGCATGCCGGTGCGCATGATGCTGGCCAACGACGAGCTGCGCACCGTGCTGGTGAGCATTCACATGTCGCTGCGCGACGCCATCACGGCCGTGAGCTTCGGCAGCGTGCTGGAGACGCTGCGCATCACCCACCGTGCCCTGCACCGCATGCTCGGCCGGACGCCGCGCATTGGCGTGGCCGGGCTCAATCCGCACGCGGGCGAGGGGGGCCTGTTCGGCTCCGAAGAGCACGACATCATTGCGCCGGCCATTGCGGCCGCCCGTGCCGAGGGCATCGATGCCGACGGACCCCATGCGCCCGACACCGTCTTCATGCGCGCGCGCGCCAGGCCAGGGATGCCTGGAGAGTTCGACGTGGTGGTTGCCATGTACCACGATCAGGGGCTGATTCCGGTCAAGTACCTGGGCGTGGAGAAGGGTGTGAACGTGACCTTGGGCCTGCCGCTGGTGCGCACCAGCCCCGATCACGGCACCGCATTCGATATTGCGGGCACCGGCCAGGCCGATGCGTCGAGCCTCGTCGAGGCGCTGCGCATGGCCAGAACGCTGGCAGGCGCCTGAGAAGGGCAGGGAAGAAGGTTCAGGGGCGCTTCAGGCTGTCGCGGATTTCTCGCAGCAGGGCAATGTCTTCCGGTGGTGCCACCGGTGCCGCGGGAGCCTCCGCCTGCGTCTTGCGCAGCTTGTTGATCTGCTTGACCATCATGAAGATGATGAAGGCAAGAATGATGAAGTTGACCGCGATGGTGATGAAGTTGCCATAGGCCAGCACCGCCACCCCGGCCTTCTTGAGGTCGGCCAGGTTGTTGGCGACCCCCGCCGGCACGCTGCCCAGCACCACGTACAGGTTCGAGAAATCCAGCTTGCCGAACACCAGCCCGACGACAGGCATGATGATGTCGGCAACGACCGAGTCGACGATCTTCCCGAATGCCGCGCCAATGATCACGCCGACCGCGAGATCGATCACGTTGCCCTTGACGGCAAATTCCTTGAACTCGCTGATGATGCTCATGATTTCAATAGCTCCGGGAGCGCTGGTGTTGAAGGTGCCGCCAGTATGCCTTTGGAATGCATCCGATCGGCGGTGGCGCACCCCTGAGAAAAGCGCACTTATTTCACGTTAATGAATAATTTCTGGTTAATTGCCACCGGGTTCGGTGACAGCGGCTTCCTGTTGCCTGCGGCATTGGGAATTGCAATTTGGCTCGCGATCGATCCCGGCACACGCCCTGCAGCGGTGCGTTGGACGCTGCTATTCGGCGGTTGTGGCTTCATCGTGATGCTGTCCAAGCTTCTCTTCATGGGCTGGGGCATTGGCAGCGCCCAATTCGATTTCATAGGCTTCAGCGGGCACACCGCGCTGGCAACCAGCGTCTGGCCGGTCGTTTTCTGGCTGGTGGCCCGGCGCCGCGCACCAATCGTGCGCATGGTGGCCGCGTTATCGGGCTGGGGATGGGGTGTTTTCATCGGTGTGTCGCGCCTGGCCCTCGAAGTTCATTCCACGGCGGAGGTCGTGACGGGGGCCCTGCTTGGAACAGTTGTAAGCGCAAGCTTTTTGCGGTTGCATTGGCATCAGTCCATGGGGGTCAAGACGCCACGCTGGTTCGCCTTGGCACTGGCGCTGCCGCTCCTCTTTTTCATAGTGGGGCGGCCTGCACCCACACAGGACGCGTTGGAGTCTTTCGCCGCTTGGATGGCGGGCATCGAACGCCCATTCACGCGTGCCGATCTCCTGCAGAACCGCAGGGCCGTGCGCAAACCTGCCAGCAGCACACAATTTCTTACAAAAGAGCAAAGCTTTTCAACGCGCGACTGACGGGCGCGATTTGTGGTCAGCGCGCCACAATCGCTCCGCGCAGGCAGTTAATTGATAGTTCACATTTGCAAACTGCAAGACACAGTCGCGCGCGCGCAATCGAAGCATCTTTTCCCAGTGGAAAAAGGCCTTCAGCCATTGATTCCTGAGATAACCCCAGGAAGGCATGGGTTAATCCGCATATAGACACATTTTTTGCATCTATTAAACGGAAAAGGGTCAATGCGCGGGCAGCGACAATTCGCTCCGGCCCGCCTCCCGACGATGCGTGGGCTTTGCTTTGACAAACCGCGGCAAAAAATGCCCGGCCCAATATCAACTGGGCTCGGGCCTTGCATATGAATCGCGGCTGCCGAAAACCAATTTGTGCAATGGGGATCAATTTGACACGCTTCGTGTACCCGATGGGGTGGGGTTTTGCCCTAATGGGCGCGTTATTGCTGCAGGGCTGCGCGCCGGGCTTCAATTCTGTGAGCGCCTACGAGGCCGACCAGAGCCTGCCGCCGGAGTTCCAGTACCTGCCGGCCGATGGCGCACCGGATGGGGTCATCACCTCCATTTCGCCTGCGCTGATCCGTACCCTGGCCGAGTCGCAGCCGACCGCCGTTGCGCCGGATGTGAAGGCGCTTTTTGGCGAATCGCCGGTCTACACCATCGGGCCGAGCGACGTGGTGGGCGTGATCGTCTACGACCATCCGGAACTGCTGCCCAATGCCGGCGCCGTGATCACGCAGCAGGCGGACCCGACGGGCATCAGCGTGGCGCCAGGCTTCATCGTCGGCGCGGACGGGCAGATCACATTCCCCTACATCGGCCGCGTCAAGCTCCAGGGATTGACCGAAATCGAGGCCTCGGACCTCATCGCGAGCCGCATCGCCGCCTACATCAAGGATCCGCAGGTGACGGTGCGCATCCAGTCCTTCAGAAGCCGCCGCGCCTTCGTCGAAGGCGAGGTGCGCACGCCGGGGCTGCAGATCTTCACCGATGTGCCGATGACGCTGGCCGAAGCCCTCAGCCGGGCCGGCGGCATTACCGCCAACGGCGACCGCTCGTTCGTGACGCTCACGCGCGGCGACAGGACCACGCTCATCAACCTGCCCAACCTGCAGGACCTGGGTGTCGATGCCAGCAGGATTCCGCTGCGCAACGGCGACGTGGTCCAGGTGCGGCACCGCGACGAGAGCAAGGTGTTCGTGATGGGCGAAATCTCCCGTCCCTCGGCGCTGCTCATGCACAACGGACGGCTCAGCCTCAACGAAGCGCTGGGCGAGGCAGGCGGCCCCAATCTGACGTCGGCCAACACGGGCCAGATCTACGTCATCCGCAACAACGCGAGAGGCTTGCCGGCCATCTTCCACCTGAATGCCAGGAATCCGGCGGCGCTGGGCCTGGCCGAGCGCTTCCAGCTGCAGCCGCGCGACGTCGTCTACATCGATTCGGTGCCGCTGGTCACATGGAACCGCCTGGCCAGCCTGATCCTGCCGGCTGCGCAAGTGATCAACGCCGGCGACGAAGTCTGGAGCCGCCACAGATGAAATCCGTCCTGACAGTCTGCATCGGCAACATCTGCCGCAGCCCGATGGCGCAAGGGATCCTGGCCGCGGGCCTGCCGCACCTTCACGTGGTGTCCGCCGGCACCGGCGCTCTCGTGGGCAAGCCCGCCGACGCAACGGCGCAGAAGCTCATGCAGGCACGCGGCATCGACATTTCCGGCCACGTGGCGCAACAGGTGAGCCAGCTGCTGTGCCGGCAGGCCGACCTGATCCTGGTCATGGACATGGCGCAGCGCCGCCATCTCGAGTCGGCCTACCCCTTCGTGCGCGGCAAGGTCTTTCGCATCGCCGAGGCCGCCAAGCAGGACGTGCCCGATCCCTACAAACAGGACGAGGCGGCCTTCGAGCACGCCCTGGCGCTCATCGACGTGGGGGCCAGGACATGGATCGACCGCATTTTGAAAATTACAAAACCTGAGCAGCAACCGACATGAACGCACCCCAGCAAGCCGCCCTGCCGATGCCCGCGCTGGAAGAGGAGGACGACGGATTCAAGCTCGTCGAGTACCTGGACATCCTGATCGACAACCGATGGTTCATTGCCGTCGTGGTTGCCGTGATGCTGATGCTTGGCATGGCCTATGCCCTTTTCGGCCAGCCCATGTACGAAACCAACGTGGCCGTGCAGGTCGAGGACTCCGGCAATTCGGCGGGCAGTTTCCTGGGCGATGCCGCGTCGTCGCTGCTGAGCGTGAAAACGCCCGCCGCGGGCGAGATCGAGATCATCAAGTCGCGCGCCATCCTCGCCCAGGCGGTGGAGAACACCAAGCTCTACATCAGCGCGCAGCCCCGCTATGCACCGATTGTGGGCAGCTGGCTCGCCCGGCGCGCCAGCGAGCTGTCGGATCCGGGCTTCATGGGCTTTTCGGGCTACGTGAACGGAACCGAGAAGATCATGGTTCCGCAGTTCGACGTACCTGTCGACTTCGAAGCAAAGCAGTTCATGCTGACGCTCGGCGCGGACAATCGTTACGAGCTGTCTCATCCGAACCTCGAAGCCCCGCTCAAGGGCGCAGTCGGGACTCCGCTCGTCGCCAATGTTCCAGGCGGCAGCCTCCGGCTGCTGGTGAGTTCTGTCAGTGCCAAGCCCGGCGCGCAGTTCGAATTGAGCCGGATGTCCAGGCAATTGGCGCTGCTGTCGCTGCAGGACAATCTCAAGGTCGTTGAAAAAGGCAAGCAGTCCGGCGTTCTCGACGTCAGCCTCAGAAGCCCGAATCCGGAAAAGCTGACCCAGCTGCTCAATGAAATCGGGCGGCTCTATGTTCGCCAGAACATCGAACGCAAGGCCGCCGAGGCCGAAAAGACCCTGGGCTTCCTCGACACGGCGCTGCCGCAATTCAAGAAGCAGCTCGAGCAATCCGAAGACCTCTACAACCGCTACCGGAACGAGAACGGCACGGTCAGCCTCGACGACGAGGCCAAGAATGCCTTGGCCCAGACGGTCGACCTGCAATCCAAATTGCTCGAAGCGGAACAGAAGCGGCGAGAACTTTCCGCGCGCTTTACCGACAAGCATCCCAATCTCCAGACGCTGGACGCGCAGATTGCGGCGTGGAGGGGGGAAATCTCCACCGTCGATTCGCGCATCCGGAAAATGCCGCTGCTGCAGCAGAACACGGTCCAGATGCAGCGCGACATCAAGGTCAATACCGATCTCTACGTGTCGCTGCTGAACAGTTCGCTGCAGATGCGGCTGGCCAAGGAAGGCAAGGTCGGCAACGTGCGCCTGCTGGACGACGCCATCATTCCCGAGGAGCCCGTCTGGCCCAAGCGGCCGCTGATCATCGCGCTGGCCCTGCTGCTGGGACTGGGAGCCGGCGTCGCGCTCGCCATTGCCAGGAACTCGCTGTTCGGCGGCATCCGCAATCCGAGTGAAATCGAGATGCACACGGGCCTCAACGTGTACAGCAGCATCCCGCTGAGCGCCGCCCAGCGGATGATCGACAAGAACATCGAGAACAGGGCGCCGGGGATGCACGTTCTCGCCCTCCAGCAATCGGAGGATCCCGCGGTGGAAAGCCTGCGCAGCCTGCGGACTGCATTGCAGTTCGCCATGCTGGAAGCACCCAACAACCGCCTGCTGATTTCCGGCGCGACGCCGGGCGTCGGAAAAACTTTTGTCTCGGTCAATTTCGCGGCCATTACCGCAGCGTCAGGAAAGAAGGTCCTGCTGATCGACGCCGACTTGCGCAAGGGCCGGGTCAATCAATTCTTCTCTCTTTCCCGGTCGCCAGGCCTTTCGGAATTGATTGCCGGCACGCTGAGTTTTGAAAAGGCCATTCGCTCGTCGATCCTGCCGAATCTGGACGTCATCACGACCGGGATGCTGCCGCCCAATCCGGCGGAATTGCTCATGAGCGACTCTTTCTCGCAGATCCTGGAAAAGCTCTCGCCTAATTACGACCTTGTGATTATCGATACGGCGCCGGTGCTCGTGGCCGCGGACACCGCCTCGGTGGCTCCACTCGCGGGTTCTCTTCTCCTTGTTGCACGGGCGGAAAAGACGCATCTGGGCGAATTGAATGAAAGCGCAAGAAGGCTGGCGCACGCAGGCTGCTCGGCCAATGGCGTGATTTTGAATGCTATGGACTTATCCCGGCGTCACGCGGGCAGCAGCAGCTACAAATATGGTGGTTACCGTTACACACACTATAAATACAAAAACAACAGGGATATCACCTAGTCTGATGGACAGTTTCTGAGAAAATTAAGCAAGATCGTGATAATTATCACCCGATGCACTAAATCGGTGCTGTCAATCAAAGGCTAATAACAAAGGATTAGGGACAAGTGCGTCGCTCTTTTGTATTACGTATTTGGATCGCTCGGCCTGCGCATTGATTTTTCTGCGCCGCAACCTTCACGGCTTCCGTGCAAGGCCGTATTGGCCTGAAAACCAAGCCGCCACGTATCACTGAACCCGAAAGGGGCAAGCGCTTGCTTGTAAGACGAAAGGTTCTCCTCCAATGAGAGTTTTCAAGCTGCGAATTTGCCTCCGCTTCAAATGTGAGAACGGAGCATTCCTATGACGAATTTTCGCCACGAAGAGTCGATGGCAGCCGGAGGCGAGGAGGCGATCGGCGCCATCGCTGACGACATGGCATGGATCAGAGTCCGTCACCCCGCCATGCTGCGCGCTGGAAAAAGGGCGGTCGACATCGCTGCCGCGCTGTTCTTTTTCTGCGCCTTCGGCTGGCTCTATGTCCTGATCGCCGCCGGTGTGCTCATCACCTCCGGAGCACCGGTCCTGTACTCCCAGCCGCGATTCGGGCGGGGAGGGCGTGTGTTCAAGTTCTACAAGTTCCGCTCGATGCTGCCGAACTCCGCCCAGATCCTCGAGGAGCACCTCAGGAACGATCCGGTCGCGCGCCAGCAGTGGGACGACTATCAAAAGCTCGAAGACGACCCGCGCATCACATCGTTCGGCAAGTTCATCCGCAAGACCAGCCTGGACGAGCTGCCGCAGTTCTGGAATGTGCTCGTGGGCGACATGAGCCTGGTCGGCCCCCGGCCATGCATGCTCGACCAGAAGATCCTGTATGGGGCGGACTGGTCGTTCTATTGCGCGGTCAGGCCCGGCATTACCGGCCTGTGGCAAGTCAGCGGGCGCAACCAGCTGAGCTACAAGAAGCGCGTGGCGCTGGATGTCGCCTACGTCGAGACGCTCTCGGTCGGCCGGGACATCGGCATCTTCATCAGGACCATCTGGGTGGTTGCCGTGGGCCACGGTTCGCGATGAATGGCTTGGCTTCGAAGAAGGCCATCGATTCACAGATGAAAAAAATCCTTATCTGCGCCGTGCCCTTCAGCGACAACCTGGGTGACGGGGTCATTGCGGCATCCCTGGCTCATATTGCCGGCCTGAAATATCCGCAGGCGAGGGTCGAATTTCTGGACATTGCCGGCCGGCTCGGGTTCGAGGAAGAAAACCTGCGTGGTGGTGGCGCATTCCGGCTCTTTGCGAAGCTGCCGTCGCTCATCAGGTCGGTGATCGTGTTCCTGTATTGCCTCAAGGGCTATTTTCTCGGCTGGCGAAGGAACTGGAAGGCCGCGGTGGACGACGCGGACCTGGTCGTCATTGGCGGCGGCCAGCTGTTTTGCGATGTGGCCCTCAATTTTCCGGCGAAGCTGTACCTCCTGAGCAGGCTGCTGCGCGGAAAGAAGGTGGTGATCTTGTCGGTCGGCGTGACGGCGAAATGGTCTTTTCTGGGGCGTGTTCTGGTCAGGCGATTCCTGAAAAATGCCAGGCCGGCCTTCTACGCTACGCGCGACCAGGAATCGGCCAGCAATCTGCACACCTACTTTCGAATCCCGAGAAGCGATATACAGGTCGTACCCGACCCGGCGCTCATTTGCGCCGATGCTTTCTCGGACGAGCTTTCACCGGAAAAAAACTGGGACATCGGAATTTGCGTCAGCAGCCTCGATGCGCTGGTCATGAATTCCGAATACGAGGGCTCGAATTCGACGCAGTCCGCCAAGTTTTTTGCCAGCCTGGCCGAAGCATTGCGAGCCGAGGGAAAGCGCGTGCTCTATTTCACGAACGGTGCCTCCGAAGACAACAAGGTACTGGAAGAAATTTCCTCGGCATCCGATGCGCCGAAGTCTATTTTTCTTGTTCCCCGGCACCCCGACGAACTCGTTGCCTTGATCAGCGCCTGCTCATGCATCGTGGCCCACCGGCTCCACGCAAATATCGTTGCCTACGGTTTGAACATTCCGTCCATAGGAATGAATTGGGACAAGAAGGTGGAGTCATTTTTCGAGCTGACTGGCAGAAAGCGCTACCTCTTCGACTTGTCGCCCCGGGTTGAAAAGCTGGGGGTTTCGGTGCTGGGCCTGCTGAACGACAGGAACCCGGACCGGAAGGTGCTCGACGCATTGAGAAGCCAGGTGGTGGCCGGTATCCATGCATTGATCTGATTGGCACCTCTATGAAGATATTGCACGTTGCCGAAACGCTCAAGGGCGGGCTCGAAACCTATCTTCGGCTGGTTTCGGGCTTTCAGCAGAACTCCCCTGTGATCAGCCAGGCAAAGTTCATATTGCCCGGGCCGGTGGAGTGGCTGAATTCCCGGGACACGCATGTGGTTCCCACGGCCCGAAGTCCTCTTGCCCTCGCGAGCTACGCCGCCGAGATCAAGAAAATCATCCGCTCGGAGCGCCCCACGGTCCTTCACCTGCACAGTTCCATTCCGGGCGGGATCGTTCGCGCCATGGCGCTGCTCGGCCAGGTGCCGGCCGAGACCAAGATCGTCTATTGCTCGCATGGCTGGGCCTTCGATCAGGTCGGGCCTTCCTACAAGAAGTCGATCTATCGATGGATCGAATGGCTGCTGTCCCATTGGAGCGACGCGATCATCTGCATCAGTGGCCACGAGTTCCGGATTGCCGAAAAATTCGGCATCAAGCGGTGCAAATGCATTCCGAACGGAATTCAGCTCACCGCCCCCATTCCGGAAAGCACCGTTGCGCCGAGGGCCCCGGCACGGCCCCGGAGGATCCTGTTCGTGGGACGGCTCGATCGGCAGAAGGGCATCGACGCCTTGCTCGACGCCTATGCCCGCGTCCAGCCTGGCTTCAAGCTCGTGATCGTGGGTGGCGCGGTCAGAAACGATCTTTCCCTTGCGCGCTCCAGCGAGATCGAATTCGCCGGATGGCTCGAGAAAGACGAACTCGAAGAGGCCTACAGGTCGTGCGATGCGGTCATCGTTCCCTCCCGGTGGGAAGGCTTCGGCCTTGTCGCGGTCGAGGCCATGGCCCGGAGCAAGCCGGTTTTTGCGTCTGCCGTGGGCGGGCTGGTCGATATCGTCGAAGACAACCGGAACGGCCGGCTGTTTTCGCTCGATGGACTGGACGACGCGCTGCGCGAGATCGATCGGATTTCCGATGAGGAACTACAGCGGATGGGGCGTGCCGGACGGGAGATTTTCGAAGAGAAATACACCGCCGACCGAATGAACGCCGCCATCCTGGACTTGTATAAGGAGTCGGTGCAGTGATGAAGTTTTGGTCTTTTCCTTCCGTGCCGGGGCGTTTGCTGAATGCTTTCAGGCTGCTGTGCGGTACGGCGGCGCTTGCGGCCGTGGCCTGCTCGGCGCAGGCCCGCGGCATCAGCGAATTGGGCACGGAATATCCGGTCGCCCTGAGCGTGCAGATCGACCCGGCCACCATCTCGAACGAGGATCTGAACGAGATCAGGGCATCGGGTTTCGAATTCGTGAGATTCGGGGCGCGGCCGCCGCTCAAGAGCGTCAATCCCGCATCGGTCGACTATTCGGGCTTGATCAAGCGCGTGAAAAACGCCAGGCTCGAAGCGATCGTGACGCTGTTCGGGGGGCGGGAGATCTGGGGGCAAGATCCGGCGGAAGCGGGCGGAGGCCAGCGCGAGAAGCTGTTCGCCAAGTTCGCACTCGACTTCATGAGCGCGCACGCATCCGAGGTCGCGGTCTGGGAACTGTGGAACGAGCCTGACCACAAGACGTTTCTGAACCCCGCGCTTTTTTCGAGCTTTGAAACCGCGACCGCCGAGTTCTGCAGCAGCATCGCGCAAATGAAGACGCCGCCGAAGATCGTCATGGGATTCGGCTTTGCGAAGCTTCCTTTCAACTCGGGGCAGGTTCCGCCGCAGCTCGAGAATGCCTTCGTGTCGGCAGCCAGGGCCAACTGCCTGACGGACATATCGATCCATCCCTATCGCTCGATTCCGGAAACCGCCATTGCAGATTATGGAAAGCTGCGCGCGAAGCTGGACCAGCAGCAGCTCGGAAAGGTCGGGATCGTCGCCTCCGAGTGGGGCTATGCCTCCTACCTGCCCGTTCGGGACCGCAACACCCAGGCTTCGCTGATCCTGCGGGAATACCTCACCAATGTGGCCGCGGGCATCAAGCTGCTGAATCTCTATGCCTGGCAGGACCGGGGAACCTCCGCGATTTCGAGGGAAGACAACTTCGGGCTCAAGTCGAAGGGCGGCGAGAAGAAGGAGGCCTTTTCGAGCCTCACCGAATTCCTCAAGATCGCCAGGAATTCGAAGAAGGTTTCATACCAGAGCAATGCCGGCCTGAACAAGCTGGTGCTGAGCCGCGGAAATTCCCTGCTGCACGTGGTGTGGACGCAAAGCGCCGAGCAGAACGTGCTGGTTCCCGCCGAGAAGGGAAAGAAGTGCACGCGGGTCGACTTCTTCCCGCAGGTGCGCCACGGAAGCTGCGGCAGCCCCGTCGACGGAGGCTTTGCTGCCAAGGCCAGCGACTATCCGATCCTGTTGTCCATTTCGGATTAGGGTGAACAGGCCCAGGATGGCGTCCCTGTCCGGAATTCGAAAACGCCTCGGAGGTCCGATCTATGCCGTTGCAGACCAGTGCATCTATAGCGCGAGCCAGCTGCTGCTGAGCTTTGCGCTGGCACGGGCGCTCTCGCCTTCCGACTTCGGCATTGCCTCGGCGTTCCTGGCGATCGTCAGCTTCCAGTACATCCTGCATACCGCGGTGGTGCACGAGCCGCTGTTGATCAAGCGGTATTACGCGGATCGCTCCGCTGCCTGGTGGAGCTGGGCGCTCGTGCTTGCGGTTTCGATTGCCGGCTTTCTGGCCTGGCAGTTCACGAGTTTCCCCGGGCCGCTGAGCTGGGCCGGCATGGCCCTGATCGCGGGCTACGAAATATTCTGGATTTCTCGCAGCATCCTGCTGGTGGGGCGCCGCTACCTGGTGCTCTGCGCTTCCGGCGTGCTGATCAGCATCGGATACGTGGCGGTGCTGATCGGCCTGAAGCCTGCTTCATGGACGCAGGCCCTGCTGTGGATTGCCGTCATCCAGCTGCCCTTTGCCATTCTGGTGGCGCTGAGCCTGCGCCATGTGATGGCGCCGCTGCCGGCACCCGCCAATGCCCAGGCGCTGACCATCGGGGAGGCCGCCAGCTACGGCTGGAAGGCCAGCCTTTCGCAGTTCATGAGCTGGATCATGACGGGAGGCGCCATCTTGCTGCTGGGCTCCTCCGCGGATTCGATGCAGGGCGGGCTGCTGAAGATCTACATCACCTTCCTGCTGCCCATGCAGTATGTGCTGCTTGCGCTGGGCTACTACATCCTGCCAAGGCTGGCGGCCAGCTGGACATCCGATCGGCGCAAGGACGCTTTTCGCCTCTTCGTCAAGTTCGTCGTCTTCGGTTTCGTGGTGGCCGAGATCGGCGGAATCCTGCTGGGCCTGCTGGGACCGTATCTGGTGGTGCTGGCCTTCGGCAAGAACTACGGCGGAATGGATTTTTCGCCGTTCTTCTACGCGCCCGCGATCTTCGGCCTGACGATGTGCCTGCGGACGGGTTTCAGGGCTGCCGGGCGGCCCGGTGCGCTCCTGTGGTGCTCGATCTTCGGTGCGCTGGTGTTCGCTGCTTCCATGCTCGCGGCCAGGCCGCCGATTTCCTACATCCAGACCATCAATGCCATGACGCTGGGCTTTGCCTGCATGGCGGCCGTGATGATGGGCTGGCTGTTCTTCATCATGCGCGGCGCCGCTGCGCCGCCGGCGCGCTGAGCCGCAACGCCTGAAAACGGCTCAGCCCTAGTTCAGAAACACCGCGGAACCGGCTCTGCCGGGCCGCTGGTGTTGCCCCCTTGAGGGGGGAGTCGAGCTACACGAAGTGAGCGAGGGACGGGGGTGGGTCTTATCGCCGTCCGAAGTTCAGGATGTTGTCGCCCGTGCCCGGCGTGCCGCTGTCCGGCGGCGCGAACTTGTAGGCGCTCGGGTCGCGGGCCGAGGTCATCTCGTAGAGCGGGTGGATCCGTCCGAGCCGCGCACCGCCATCGCGCACCAGCGGCGCCCAGGCGAAGTTGGCGGTGAACTTGTTCGAGCGCGGCAGCAGCGCGTCGAAGGGAATGGAAAGGTAGATGCCCTTGTCGAAGCTGCCTTCGCCGAACTGCCTGGCCGACACATTGGTCTTGGTGGCGTAGGCGCCGAGCACCACGCCGTTGTCGAAGCGGCGGCTGATGTCGATGGTGACGCCGCGGTCGCCCGCCAGGTACTGGCCCGCGCTGATCTTGGCCAGGACGCCGTTCCAGCCGGTGTCCCAGTAGAGCGTGGCATGGCCGGTGTTCACCCTGTAGTCGCGCAGGCCGAAGTCCTGTTCGAAGTCGCGCTGCCGCACGTGGTTGAAGTCCACGCCGAAGGCGATCGGGCTGCGCCATGGCCGATAGAGCCATTCCGCGCCGACGCCCGCATACATGGTTTCCAGTGCACCGCCGTACACGCTGTAGTACTGGTTGTCGGTCAGCCTGCCGACGTGCGTCAGCTGAAGCACCGGCATGGTCAGGCGCTTCGAGGTGACGTACTCGCGCTGGAGGGTTCGCACGCGGGGCAGGTTGCTGCCCGCCGTGTAGGTGAACTTGTCGAAGTTGTCGACCAGGCGCAGGTTCAGTGCGCCGTTGACCCAGGTGCTGGGCGTGAAGCGGTATTCCGCCACCGCCTGCACGCCGATCTGGTAGAGCACGAATGCGTTGGGGCCGCCGAGGATCTGGCCGAGGCTGGGCGTGAGGCCGATGCTGAACTTGTCGGAGCGGCGCTCCCACGGGGCGAGTGCGCTGCTGTCGGCCGTGGTGGAGGAGGAGGCTGCAGTGTTGGCGCTGCTGCCCGGCGGAACATAGGTGGCCGGGTCGCCCGAGCCCACGGGCGGGGGCGCATAGTCGCGCTGGCTGGCCGCACGGACCTCGCCCGGCGTCTGCGCCTGGTAGTGCGCCGTCACCCATTCGTTGCGGTTGACCACTTGCGCGTGCAGCGGCAGGCCCCGCTCCGAATAGTGGAGCACGAAGTTCTTGATCGAAGCCGGCGCATCGCGATGCAGCACGGCAATGATCTTCTCGACGCGGACATCCCGATAGACCGTGGCGCTTTCGGTGATCCACACATGCAGCATCTGGCCTTGCGGCGCAATGCGCTGGATGGTCCAGTCGGTGCGGCTTTCGATGTCGGCTGCGGTGGCCGCCCAGCCCGGCGAGGTGGCGGGTGGGTCCGGCGAAAAGTTCGGCGCCGGCAGGTCTGCCGTCTTGGGCATCTGCATCGTGGCCAGGTTGGCCTGCAGCGTGACGCCCAGCATCACCTTGTTGCCGCGTTCGAAGCCGGCCGAGAAAGTCACGCCGGGGGAGTAGCGGTACTCCAGGCCGATGTTGAATGGGGAGCGCTGCCGCTGGGCGTTGTTGAGCGGCTCGTTCTTGTAGTCGTTGCCGTCGTATTCGAGCTTGAGCGTCAGCGGGTCCCAGGGCGTGCGCCATTGCACGCCGCCAAAGAGGGCGGCAGGTCCGCGAAAGAGCCGGCCGAAGTTGGCACCGCCCCATGTCGTCTCGCTGACGCGGGTCTTGAAGCGGCTGCTCAGCACACCGAGGGGATTGCTGATGTTTCCGCTGCTTCCCAGGTAGCCCCAGCCGATGCCGAGGCTGAAATCCAGGTCGCCGTGGCGCTTGCTTGCCACCAGGTACTCGGACGAAAAGAGACCGGTGCCGCCGATGTCGCGAAAGCCCAGCGCCACTTCCGGCAGGTAGGCCGACTCTTTCCACAGCCGCGCCTTCAGGTCGATGCTCTTGTCCTTGTAGCCCTGGTTGCTCAGGCCCACGCCGTAGATCCGGTTGCTGATGGAGGTATAGCGAAAGCCCGCTTCCAGCCAGTCCAGCGGCTGGAACATGACGTTCAGCCGCGTGTAGGGCGAGACATGCGTGAGCGAGGTCCGCATGTCGCCCGCCTGGCCCATGCGGGCCGTGGGAGTCTGCAGCAGGCCGGTTTCGCCCCAGTCGTTGCCGCTGGTCCGCAGCGCGCGGTACTGCGGTGCCGCCTCGGGGCGCACGGAAATGGCGGTCGAGGGCGCCGGCGGTACATCGGGCAGGGCGGGTATGGCGGGTATGGCGAGCGGTGCAGCGGGTGCCGAGATGGCCGCAGCCGGTGCAGCACCAGCCGAAGGCTGCAGGATCGCGCCGTCTTGCGGCGACGGCCCCTGCGTGGCCAGAAACTTGATGATGCCCTCGGAGATCGCCTCCAGGTCGTCCATGCCGCGCGGCGCGGCCCAGACCCATGCGCCCGGTGCCGGCTCATCCGAAGGGTGCGCATTCCAGTGCGCCACGCCCACGCGGCCGGTGCGTCCGTCCGGCTGGGCGACCCAGGCCCAGTCGTGCTTGCCCTCGGGGCTGCAGGCGGCGACGTAGTCCCACGCCGTGCGGCCGGGTTCGTGGGCCACCTGGCAAAGCTGCCCATCGGGCTGCAGGACCGAGATAGTCTTCAGCACGGGCGGCGGCGCAACGAGTTGCTGGCCGGCCGTCAGCACCGGGTCCTCTTCCGGATGCGCCTGGAGCCAGCGCGGATCGACGATGCCGAGCGCGACGCGGCCGGTCACCGGCAGGCCCTGCAGCCAGGAGCTCAGCTGCTTGCGCCGGCCCTGCTCTTCGCGGGGCACGCGCCGGCTGGCGGCATCGAGCCGCAGCAGCAGGGTGTTCTTCAGGAACTGCTGCGCCAGGCGCTCTTGCGGGATGCGCCAGGCCAGTCCCGGAGATGCCGTTTCGGCCGGCTGGCGCAGCAGCCAGGCGCTCAGCCGTTCGCCGGGGCGGATGTCCGAGTCTTCGGCGGGTGATTTGTTGTCGATGGGGCTGTTGCCCAGAGGCTGTGCGCCGGCGGCGCAACTCGCCGCCAGTGCGCAGGCCACCGCCGCGCGAAGAGGCCAGGGGTGTCTGCCGAAGCCACGGAGGAGCGAACTGCTCATGTACCAGCGCTCGCCGCTGCGACGGGTGCTGGGGGGGAAGGCGTCCACTGCTCGAAGCTCATACACAGGTCATTGGAAATACATTGCTCGGAATAGACGACCCGCGGCGTGCCGCCCGCTTGCGAAACGCCAAAGCGCGCCGGAGGCAGCGAGGCGCTCGCCGGGTGCGAAACGCTGCGCTCCTCGTACCAGCGCAGGGACGCGGCCGCGATGCCGGCCAGGGCGGTCTGCTGCGGCGCGGCAATCGGCGTCTGCACGATCTGGTCGCGAATGCCGAACCGGTAGCCCGGCATCATGTCGCGCTCGCGCTGGTAGGCCTTCGGCGGCGCACCGTTCGCATCGCCGGTCCATGCGGGCAGGTTGGAAAAGCGCACATTGCGCCAGTCGGTGCTGAGGCCGGTCGTTCCCACGAGGCGTCCGTCGAGCAGCCTGACGACTTCGCCGTTGCCGCTGTACCAGACCTCGACAGCACCTTCGGGGCGCTTGTCGATATAGCCGAGCACCATGAAGACCGTCTGTTCGCCGACAGCTACCCGCAAATAGCGGTAATTCGGATTGAAAGTGGGCTGGGGCGCTGCGGTGTTGCCGCTATAGATTTGCCGAGCCGTGGCCAGCATGGCCGAGGATCCGGAAGAACAGCCGCCAACGCCCAAAAGAAATGCCGACAGAAGGCAGCATTCAATAAGTCGCGTGGCGAGACCAACGCGCGGACCCCTCGGCGAATGCCCTCCCGCGGAGAGGGCCCGCACGATTAATTGGTGCCGGTCGTGCCTGTGCCCGTACCCGTGCCGCCGGTGCCGCCCGTGCCGCTGCCGCCACCGCTGTTGCCGCCATTGCCACTGGCGACGGCGGCCGCCAGGCCAACGCTGGCTGCAACGCCACCGGCTTGCCCGGCGGTAATGCGGCCGAATGCGGAATTGGTTGCGCCGGTCGCGCTGGCCGGCTGAGGGCCAGGCGTCTGGACCGGTGGCGGGGTCTGGGCCCAAGCCGAAGAAATGCCCAACACGGCGATGACGGTTGCGGAAACCAGTGGGTTGATTCTCATGGCAAACATCCTCTCAATTAGCAGTTAACAGTTGGGACAAGATTAGCAGTTGGCGAAGTGTGCCGCAACTAATTTAGCCCTCGCGAAGGCTTTTATGCGTGCAAATCCTTGTGTCGAAATGTCTTGTAAATCAGGATTAATTCGTTGTTCTTAATTGGCGCATTCATGTGCCCTGGAATACGCGTTCGCGCACCTCCCGGCCGGCGCCGTTGAATATGCGCGCAACAGCCCGCTACAATCGCCGGTTGACCCTGCTCCAGCGAAGAAGACTTAGAGGATCCCCATGAGTGACATGACCTCCGGCTCCCCCCGGATCGACACAAGCAAGCGGACGTGGTTAATCGCATCCAGCTGTGCCGGCGTAGCGGGAGGCGTGGCCACCGCGATTCCCTTTGTGAGTACGTTCCAGCCTTCAGAGAAGGCCAAGGCCGCCGGCGCTGCCGTCGAAGTGGATATCGGAGGCCTCAAGGTCGGCGAGAAGATCACCGTCGAGTGGCGCGGCAAGCCCGTCTGGATCCTCAAGCGCTCGCCCGAGCAACTGGCCGAGCTTCCCAAGCTCGACGGCCAGCTGGCCGATCCGCTCTCCAAGCGGCACCCCGACGATTTCACCCCCAAGTACGCGCAGAACGAGCACCGTTCGATCAAGCCCGACGTGCTGGTGGTGGTGGGCATCTGCACCCACCTCGGCTGCTCGCCGGTCGACCGCCTGCAGGCCGGGCCGCAGCCTTCGCTGCCCAGCGACTGGGAGGGCGGCTTCCTGTGCCCCTGCCATGGTTCCACGTTCGATCTGGCCGGCCGTGTCTTCAAGAACAAGCCCGCGCCCGACAACCTGCCTGTGCCGCCGCACATGTACCTGTCGGACACCAAGCTCCTGATCGGTGAAGACTCCAAGAAGGCCTGAGGCAGAAGAAGAACATGGCTGAATTCCACGAAATTTCCCCCAACGCGCCCGCGGGCGAGAAGCTGCTCAACTGGGTGGACAACCGCTTCCCGCTGACCAAGCTCTGGAACGACCAGTGGGGCAAGTACTACGCGCCGAAGAACTTCAACTTCTGGTACATCTTCGGCTCGCTCGCGATGCTGGTCCTCGTGATCCAGATCGTGACCGGCATCTTCCTGGTGATGCATTACAAGCCCGACGCGAACCAGGCGTTCGCTTCGGTCGAGTACATCATGCGCGACGTGCCCTGGGGCTGGCTCATCCGCTACATCCACTCGACGGGCGCCTCGGCGTTCTTCATCGTGGTGTACCTGCACATGTTCCGCGGCCTCATGTACGGCAGCTACCGCAAGCCCCGCGAGCTGATCTGGGTCTTCGGCTGCGCGATCTTCCTGTGCCTGATGGCCGAGGCCTTCATGGGCTACCTGCTGCCCTGGGGCCAGATGTCCTACTGGGGCGCCCAGGTGATCGTGAACCTGTTCGCGGCCATTCCCTTCATCGGTCCTGACCTGGCCCTCTTGATCCGCGGCGACTACGTGGTGAGCGACGCCACGCTCAACCGCTTCTTCAGCTTCCACGTGATCGCGGTGCCGCTGGTGCTGCTCGGCCTGGTGGTGGCCCACCTGATCGCGCTGCACGAAGTGGGTTCCAACAACCCCGACGGCATCGAGATCAAGGCCAAGCGCGGTCCCGACGGCCATCCGCTCGACGGCATTCCGTCGCACCCGTACTACACGGTGCATGACATCTTCGGTGTGGTGGTGTTCCTCACGATCTTCTCGGCCGTGATCTTCTTCGCGCCGGAAGCGGGCGGGTACTTCCTGGAGTACAACAACTTCATCCCGGCCGATTCGCTCAAGACGCCGAACCACATTGCGCCCGTCTGGTATTTCACGCCGTTCTATTCGATGCTGCGTGCAACCACCGACGACATGGTCAACGTGTTCGCGCTGATCATCGCCGCCGCTGCCGTCCTGAACTTCGTCAAGGGCAAGTCGAGCGTGGCGCTGAAGATCGCGCTCGTCGTGGTGGCGGCCGTCGCCATCTTCCTGCTCAAGGCCTTCGACGCCAAGTTCTGGGGCGTGCTCGTGATGGGTGGCTCGGTCATCATCCTGTTCTTCCTGCCCTGGCTCGACAAGAGCGAAGTCAAGTCGATCCGCTATCGCCCGAGCTGGCACAAGTATGTCTACGGCGTCTTCGTGTTCCTCTTCCTGATCCTGGGCTACCTGGGCATCCAGGCGCCTGGCGTCTGGGGCAACCTGGTCATCGGTTCGTTCGTGCTGGACATCGCGCAGACCATTTCGCAGATCGGCACGCTCTTCTACTTCGGTTTCTTCCTGCTCATGCCCTGGTGGAGCAGCAAGGGCGAGTTCAAGCCCGTGCCTGACCGCGTGACCTTCGCCGCCCATTGAGAAGCCCAAGAGAGCTCGAGAGAAACACGATGAAGAAAAGCATTTCTGGCTGGCTCGCGGTTGTGGGCCTGGCATTGGGCCTGACCTTTTCCGCCGCCGCGTCGGCCGAGTCCGGCGGCATGGCCTGGGACAAGGCGCCGAACAAGACCACCGACGTCGCTTCGCTGCAGAACGGCGCCAAGCTGTTCGTCAACTACTGCCTGAACTGCCACTCCGCGGCTTTCATGCGCTACAACCGGCTGCAGGACATCGGCGTCACCGAGCAGCAGATCAAGGACAATCTCCTGTTCGCAACCGACAAGGTCGGCGAAACCATGAAGGCCAACATCGACGCGCGCCAGGCCAAGGAATGGTTCGGCACGACGCCGCCCGACCTGACCCTGGTTGCCCGCTCGCGCGCCGGCCATGGCGGCACGGGTGCGGACTACCTATACACCTACCTGCGCACCTACTACCGCGACGACACCAAGGCCACCGGCTGGAACAACCTCGTTTTCCCGAGCGTTGCCATGCCCAACCCGCTGTGGGAACTGCAGGGCGAACGGCGCCCTGTCTACACCAAGGTTTCGCAGCATGGCCACGAAACCGAAGTGTTCAAAGGCTGGGAGCAGGTGACCCCCGGCACACTGACGCCGCTGCAGTTCGACACGGCGGTCGGCGACCTGGTGAGCTACCTGGAATGGATGGCCGAGCCGGCACAGAACACGCGCATCCGCATCGGTGTGTGGGTGCTGCTGTTCCTTCTCATGTCGCTGGTCTTCGTGTGGCGACTGAACGCCTCGTACTGGAAAGACGTCAAGTAGTTCCGTCCACGCCGACCGCGCGCCTGGTGCGTGCGGTCCCACAGAGTGGGTTGCCAACGCGACCCACTCTTTTTGATTTTTAGGAGTCTCTCGCCATGATGGTCTTGTATTCAGGAACGACCTGCCCCTTTTCCCACCGCTGCCGCTTCGTGTTGTTCGAGAAGGGCATGGACTTCGAGATCCGCGATGTCGATCTCTACAACAAGCCCGAAGACATCAGCGTGATGAACCCGTACGGCCAAGTGCCGATCCTGGTCGAGCGCGACCTCATCCTGTATGAGTCGAACATCATCAACGAGTACATCGACGAGCGCTTTCCGCATCCGCAGCTGATGCCCGGCGACCCGGTCGACCGCGCGCGCGTGCGCCTGTTCCTGCTCAATTTCGAGAAGGAACTCTTCGTGCACGTGGCCGCGCTCGAGAACCGCACCGCCAAGGGCAACGAGAAGGCGCTCGAAAAGGCCCGCTCGCACATCCGCGACCGCCTGACGCAGCTTGCGCCCGTGTTCCTCAAGAACAAGTACATGCTGGGCGACAATTTCTCGATGCTCGACGTGGCCATTGCGCCGCTGCTCTGGCGCCTGGACTACTACGGCATTGACCTCAGCAAGAACGCGGCTCCGCTTCTGAAGTACGCTGAGCGCATCTTCTCGCGCCCGGCCTATATCGAAGCACTCACGCCGTCCGAAAAGGTCATGCGCAAGTAAAACTGCGTCAATCGTTCTCCGCTGCCTTTCATGATCAACGCGCTCGAGTCGTCCTCCACCCGCCCGTACCTCATCCGGGCGCTGTACGAATGGTGCACCGACAACGGGTTCACGCCCTATGTCGCGGTGCAGGTCGACGACACCGTCCAGGTGCCGCGCGAGTACGTGAAGAACGGCGAGATCGTGCTGAACATCAGCTTCGACGCCACCAGCTCGCTCAAGCTCGGCAACGATTTCATCGAGTTCAAGGCCCGCTTCGCCGGCAGTGCGCGCGAAATTGTCGTTCCCGTGGGCCGCGTGATCGCGATCTACGCGCGCGAGAACGGGCAAGGCATGGCTTTCCCTGCGCCGGTGCCGGCCGGCAGCGGTGCCGAGGACGGCGCGTCCCCATCGGCGGCTGGCGTGCCTTCGCCCCAGGGGCCCGCGCGCATGCCGCTGCGCGATGCCTCGCGCGGCACCGAAGGCGATGCCGGCAAGATCGTTCATCTGGTGACGGGTGAAGACGCGGACGAAATGGTCGATCTCGGCGACGACGCCGGTTCGCCCGCCGACCCCACCGATGAGCCGCCGCGCCCACCGTCCGGGGGCGGCAGCCGTCCGTCGCTCAAGCGCGTGAAGTAAAGCCGGTGGGCTGCGCACCGTTAAAATCCCAAGAGAAATCCGTGCCGCTTTAGCTCAGTTGGTAGAGCACCCGCCTTGTAAGCGGAAGGTCGTCCGTTCGATTCGGACAAGCGGCACCATATCGAAAATCCCGGAACGCATTCGCGCCGACCGGAAGAAAGAAGCGGCGATCTGCTCGCTCCTTTCCACCTCCTGCAGCTGAAGATCAGCAACGCCCCTTCTTGGCCTGCCCCGGCGGGCAGTGGTATCCGCCGCCGCCTTGGTGATCATCGCGGTCGGCATGGCGCTGCGGCTCCGCGCGGCGCCAGTTGCCTTCCATCCATCGCCAACCGCCGTCCGCCTGGACCCATCGGCCGGGCGCGTAGGCGTAGTCGGGCCGTGCTCCCTGCCAGTAGCCCGAACGCCAGACGTAGGCACGTTCGTTCCATTGCCAATGCCCCGGCACCCACACCTGGCCGGCTCTCGGTCCCGGCATGGGTTCATAGCGCGGCGCGGGGGGCGCCACCTGGATCAGGCCGGGCACGTTGATGTGAACCGAAACCTGCGCCGCGGCGGGCAGTGCGGACACGGCTAGCGCGGCCGCGACCAGAAGAGTTGAGACTTTCATTGAAACCCTTGAACTGTGAACAGAGATCTGCACAACGCAGACCGGCCGAAAGTGTAATCAGCACATTCCCTCAGGGTGGCCGGCAACGCAGCCGTGTCAGGCGAAAGCCTGGGCCGCTCGTTCGGGTGCTAGAGTGCAAGCGCAAGTTGCATGCCGATGCGCAGACTACGCTTCCTTACCCACCGCCACCGCGCCCCTTCCACCAACCGGCTGCTCGGCCTCATGCTGGCCTTCAACGCCGGCGCCGTGAATGCGGGCGGTTTTCTGGTGCTGCACATGTACACCTCGCACATGACAGGCTTCGCGTCGCAGTTCGCGGACGGGCTGGTGCTGGGCAACACCAGGCTGCTGCTCAATGCGCTGGGGGCCATCCTCGCGTTCCTGTCGGGCGCCGCGGTCTGCGCCATTCTCGTGAACTGGGGCCGCCAGCATCGCCTGCGCAGCGTCTACGCGGTTCCGCTGCTGCTGGAAGCGGCGCTCATGTTCCCGTTCGGGCTGATGGGCGCGATCACGCTGACCTGGCCGACGCCGTTTGCCGTTCCGCTGACCGTGCTGCTGCTCTCGTTCATCATGGGCCTGCAGAACGCCGTTGGCTCCAAGACTTCCGGCGGCAGCGTCCGCACCACCCACATGACGGGCAACATCACCGATGTGGGCATGGAACTGGGCAAGCTGCTCTACTGGAACCGGCATGCCACACCGGCACATGCCATGGTGCGCCACAACCGCCGGCGGATGCAGATGGCGGGTGGGCTGATCGGCATGTTCGTGCTGGGCGGGATTGTCGGCGCGCTGGGCTTCAGCTACGTCGGCTTCGTGTGCGTGGTGCCGCTGGCGGCGCTGCTGCTGGCCATCTCCATCCCGCCACTCATGGAGGATGTGCCGCGCTCCAGGGCATTGCAGAAACTCTTCGCCGCATTCAGACGGCGCCCACGCTGCCCGTGACCGGCAGCACGATGCCGGTGATGTAGCTGGCGCAGCTCGGCGCGGCCAGGAACACGTAGGCAGGCGAGAGCTCTTCCGGCTGCGCCGGCCTTTGCAGGTCGGTGTTCTTGCCGAAATCCTTCACCTTCTCGGGCGGGCTGTCGGCGGGATTCAGGGGCGTCCACACCGGCCCGGGCGCCACCGCATTCACGCGGATGCCCTTGGGCAGCAGGTTGCTGGCCAGCGACTTGGTGAAGGCGTGGATCGCCCCCTTGGTCGTCGAATAGTCGAGCAGGTGGGCACTTCCTTCCAGCCCGGTGACGGAGCCGGTATTGATGATCGAGGCGCCCTGGCCCAGATGCGGAACCGCGGCGCGCGCCATCTGGAAATAGCCGAAGACATTGGTCCTGAGCGTCAGCTCGAAGCGCTCGTCGGTGATGTCCTCGATGGAAGCCGCGTGCAGTTGGAAGGCCGCGTTGTTCACGAGGATGTCGAGCTTGCCGAAGGCCTCGAGTGTCTTGTCGACCGCCTCGCGGCAGAACGCCGGGTCGCAGACGTCGCCCTTGATCATGAGGCAGCGCGCGCCTTCGGCCTCCACGTGGCGACGGGTTTCCTCGGCGTCCTCGTCTTCTTCCAGGTAGGCGATGGCGACGTCGGCGCCTTCACGCGCATAGAGCACCGCCACGGCACGCCCGATGCCGGAATCGCCCCCGGTCACCAGGGCCGCCATCCCCTGGAGCTTGCCGCTGCCCTTGTAGTCCGGTGCTTCGAAGCGCGGACGCAGCGCCATCTCGGCTTCGAGCCCTGGCTTGCTCAGGTGCTGCGCCGGCAGGGGATTGACCGGCTGGGATCGCGGCCCGGCCTGCGCGGGCGGGCTGGACTTTTTGGCGGCGGGCTTGGCGCCGTCCTTCGCGTCCTGCGTGCGTTGAACGGCCCGCTGCCTGCTGGCGGTGTGGGCGGGTCCCCGGGACTTGGCGGATTTGGTGGCTGATGCGGTGGTCGATTTCATGTTGCATGGGCTCCTGCGTATGAAAGACCACCGTAGAACGCCGGCGCGCGGCCTGCGTAGGAATCCGTCCCGAATGCACGCCCACCGAGGCTGACCCCGGAGGAGTTCCGAGCCCCTTCCAGAAACACCGCGGAACCGGCTTTGCCGGGCCGCTGGTGTTGCCCCCGGTAGGGGGAGGGAGTAGCGGCACGAAGTGCGCGAAGCCTGGGGGCGAGCTAAATTTCTGCACCCTCGACCAGGAAGCGTACGCGGCGCACACCCTGCCATTCATCGGCATCGAGCCTGAAGGCCAGCTTCACGCGCGCGGGCAGCGGCTCGGTATGGCCGAACCAGATGCCGTCGACCGGCTGCCCCTGGTGCCGCAGCTTGAGCGCCAGGTGCTTCTCGCCCACCAGGCGCTGCGACACCACTTCGACTTCCTCGCTGAAGGTGGGCGGCGCAAAGCCTTGGCCCCACACTTCGCGGTGCAGCGTGTCGACCAGGTCGATGCGCATGTACTCGCGCGCCAAGGGCCCGTCGGTGTCGAGGCGCCGGGTCAGCGTGGCCGCGTCCAGCCATTCGTGCGCGACCTCGGCCAGCGCGCGCTCGAACACCTCGAACTGCTCGCGCGCCACGGTGCAGCCGGCGGCCATCGCATGGCCGCCGAAGCGCAGCAGCACGCCGGGATGGCGCTTGGCCACCAGGTCGAGCGCATCGCGCAGGTGAAAGCCCGGAATCGACCGGCCCGATCCCTTGAGCTCGTGCTCCTTGCCGGGCGCGCCGCTGGCGGCGAAGACGAAGGTCGGGCGGTGAAAGCGGTCCTTGATGCGCGA
This sequence comes from Variovorax paradoxus, assembly GCF_030815975.1. NCBI lineage: Bacteria > Pseudomonadati > Pseudomonadota > Betaproteobacteria > Burkholderiales > Comamonadaceae > Variovorax > Variovorax paradoxus. The sequence goes on along the minus strand of NZ_JAUSXL010000002.1, from coordinate 711,551 downwards.
GGCCACGATGCCGACCACGCCTTCGTGGAAGTCGGCATCGAACACGCTGATGGCCGCGGGCGGTGCCTCGCTGCCGTCGGCCGTGGCGCCGAACAGCGATTCGGCCAGCAGCAGCGCCTGGTCGCGCATGCCGCCCTCGATGTCGCGCCGCTCGCGGTTGATGCCGTCGAGCATGCGCGCGAGTTCGTCGGCGCGGCCGGCGTCGTCGGTCAGCAGGCATTCGATGCCCAGCGTCATGTCGGCGAGCCGGCCGGCCGCATTGATGCGCGGGCCGAGCGCAAAGCCGAAGTCGAAGGTGGTGGCCACCGCGGCGTTGCGCCCCGCGGCCTTGAACAGCGCCGCAATGCCCGCGGGCAGCGCGCCGGCGCGGATGCGCCGCAGGCCCTGCGCGACGAGCCGGCGATTGTTGGCGTCGAGCTTCACCACGTCGGCCACGGTGCCGAGCGCGACCAGCGGAAGCAGCACATCGAGCTTGGGCTGCGCGGCCGCGGTGAAGACGCCGCGCGCGCGCAGCTCGGAGCGCAGCGCCAGCAGCACGTAGAACATCACGCCGACGCCGGCGATGCTCTTGCTCTCGAAGCCGCAGCCCGGCTGGTTGGGGTTCACCAGCACGTCGGCGGCCGGCAGCTCGGGGCCGGGCAGGTGGTGGTCAGTGACCAGCACCTGCAGGCCGCGCGCCTTGGCCGCGGCCACGCCATCGACGCTGGCGATGCCGTTGTCGACGGTGATCAGCATGTCGGCGCCGCTGTCGGCCACGCGCTCGGCAATGGGCGGCGTGAGGCCGTAGCCGTCGACCACGCGGTCGGGCACCAGGTAGCTCACGTTCTTGGCGCCCAGCAGGCGCAGGCCCCGCACCCCGACGGCGCAGGCGGTGGCGCCGTCGCAGTCGTAGTCGGCCACGATGCACAGGCGCTTGTCCTGCGCCATCGCATCGGCCAGCAGCACAGCGGCCTCGCGCGTGCCGTGCAGGGTGTCGGGCGGCAGCAGGCGCGCCAGGCCGTCGTCGAGCTCGTCCTTGGCCAGCACGCCGCGGGCGGCGAACAGGCGGGCCAGCAGCGGATGCACGCCGGCCTGCTCGAGCGCCCAGACCGTGCGGGGGGGAATTTCCCGGGCAATGATTTTCACAGGGCCTCCAGCACGCTGGCGGCGCGCGGCCGGTCGAACAAGCTCCTGGCCCAGCGCACCAGCCCGCGCTGCTGCACCGCATAACGCTGCGCAGCGCGGTCGCCGCACAGCGTGAGCGTGACGTCGGCGCCGGCGGTGTAGTCGGCCAGCAGGCTGGCGATGAGGCCCGCGTCCAGCGCCTGCCAGGCTTCGGCCCAGCCCGCGCCGTCATCGCGCAGCGCGGCCACGCGCAGTGCATCGCTCACGGCCGGCGCGGCAATGTCGGCCGGGGGAACGCCGGGCTCCAGGGCGCCGGTGCCGCTGAGCCAGAAGGAGTTGATCGGCGGCACGCCGCGCGCGGCGCGCTCGTCGTTCACGCGCTGGGCGTAGAGCAGCATCTGCATTTCGTTCTGGAGGCGGCGCAGCGGCCGCGCGGCTTCGGCCAGCGGCGACCACTGCGAGATCGGGTGGCCCACCGCGCGGTCGATGGAGGCCGTGGCCAGGCCGTCGAAGATGCGCGCGCGCGCGAGCCAGCGCCCGGGCGTGGGAGAAGGGTGCAGTGCGATGCCGTCTTCCTCGAAGAAGGGGTGGGCGGCGGCCAGCAGCGCGGCCGATTCGGCGGCGTCGATCTCGATCGCGGCCGGGTCGCCGAGCACCACGTCGTCGATGCCCACCTGCCAGTTGCACAGCGAGACCAGGCCCCAGCCTTCGCGGTCGCCGGCTTCGGCGATGCCGGCTTGCCGGGCCTCCAGCGCGGCCCAGGGTATGCAGCCGTCGGGCGCGGAAATGCCCAGCGCCCTGGCGAGCGCCCGTTCATGGGGCGGCGAGCGTGTGCTTTCGTCCTGCGTGTCGGCCTCGGCGAGCGAGAGCCGGGAGAGCAGCGCTTCGAGGTTGGGAAGCCGAAGCGCCGGCAGTGCCGCGCGGCATGCCGGGGAACCGCGGCCGGCAAAGGGGATCAACAAGTGACGTGGGAGAGGTTCGGCCATTCCCCCTATTGTCCGGGATGCCACAATCCCGGGATGAAACGCCGCCCGAAGCGCGTTGGGAATAACTGATAAATATGCGACTTCCTTATGAACTGAAGCTCGGCTGGCGCTACACGCGCGCAGGCCGGGCGACGCGGCGCAACGGCTTCATCTCCTTCATCTCCGGCGTGTCGATGCTCGGCATTGCATTGGGGGTGGCGGCGCTGATCATCGTGCTCAGCGTGATGAACGGCTTCCAGAAAGAGGTGCGCGATCGCATGCTCGGCGTGGTGTCGCACATCGAAATTCTGTCGCGCGACGGCCAGGCGCTGCCCGACATCGACGCCATCACGGCCGCAGCCCGCAAGAACCCCGAAGTGATCGGCGCCGCGCCCTTCATTGCCACGCAGGCGCTCATTGCGCGCGGCGAGGACATGAAGGGCACGCTGGTGCGCGGCATCGTGCCCAAGCTCGAACCCGAGGTGACCGACATCGACACCACGGCGCAGAAGGGCACGCTCGACAAGCTGGTGCCGGGCGAGTTCGGCATCGTGCTCGGCGGCGAGTTGGCGCGCTCGCTGTTCGTGCAGCCGGGCGACCAGGTCACGCTGGTGGCGCCGGGCGGCCAGGTCACGCCGGCCGGCGTGGTGCCGCGGCTCAAGCAGTTCACCGTGGTGGGCACCTTCGATTCGGGCCACTACGAATACGATTCGGCGCTGGCCATGATCCATGCGGAAGACGCCCAGCGCGTGTTCCGGCTCGAAGGACCGACCGGCATCCGCATCAAGCTCAAGGATCTGAACGAGGCGCGCGAAGTGGCCGACCAGATGGCCGTCACGCTGCCGGGCCAATTCCTCATCCGCGACTGGACGCGCCAGAACAAGACCTGGTTCGCGGCCGTGCAGGTCGAGAAACGCATGATGTTCATCATCCTCACGCTCATCGTGGCGGTGGCGGCTTTCAACCTGGTGTCCACGCTGGTCATGACGGTGACCGACAAGCGCGCGGACATCGCCATTTTGCGCACGCTGGGAAGTTCGCCGCGCAGCATCATGGGCATCTTCGTGGTGCAGGGGGCGATGGTCGGCGTGATCGGCACGGTGGCCGGGCTGCTGCTGGGGCTGGGCATTGCCTACAACATCGACGTGATCGTGCCGGCGCTCGAGCAGCTGTTCCATGCGAGCTTCCTGCCCAAGGACATCTACCTGATCAGCAAGATGCCGAGCGATCCGCAGCGCAGCGACATCATGCCGATTGCGATCATCTCGCTGGTCCTGGCTTTTCTTGCAACGCTGTATCCCAGCTGGCGCGCAAGCCGCGTCAACCCCGCCGAGGCCCTGCGCTATGAGTGAACAAAAAGATGCCGCCGCGCCCGGCAACGGCGTGGTGCTGAAGGCGCGCGGCCTGACCAAGCGCTTTCACGAAGGGCGCATCGACCTCACGGTGCTGCACGGCGTCGACCTGGATGTGCGCGCCGGGGAAACGCTGGCCATCGTCGGCGCCTCGGGCTCGGGCAAGAGCACGCTGCTGCACCTGATGGGCGGACTCGATGCGCCCACGGCCGGCAAGGTCGAGCTGCTCGGCAAGGACATCGCGCATGCCGACGCGGCCGAGCAGGGGCGGCTGCGCAACAAACACCTGGGCTTCGTCTACCAGTTCCATCACCTGCTGCCCGAGTTCAGCGCGCTCGACAACGTGGCGATGCCGCTCAAGATCCGCCGCATGGACTCCGCACAGGCGGCGGCCGCGGCCGCGAAGATCCTCGAAAGCGTGGGCCTGGGCGAGCGCCTGCATCACCGGCCGGCCGAGCTCTCGGGCGGCGAGCGCCAGCGCGTGGCCATTGCGCGCGCGCTGGTCACGCAGCCGGCCTGCGTGCTGGCCGACGAGCCCACGGGCAACCTCGACCGCAGCACGGCGGACACGGTGTTCGCGCTGATGATCGAGCTCGCGCACAAGCACCGCACGGCCTTCGTGATGGTCACGCACGACCAGGAGCTCGCGAAGCGCTGCGATCGCGTGCTGCAGCTGGTGGCGGGGCGGCTGGCGGGCTGAATTGCCGATGCCGCTTGCCACGGCGCATGCAATGTCGCGAAACTGTTCCCCTGCGCGGCACGATGCCGTGCAGTCACAGGAGCGCTTCTGCACCATGGAAACCGATGACGACACCCCGCCCGCAGCCACCGCCGAGCCGCGCAATTCGTACCTCGAAGAAAAAGCCTTCAAGTCGCGCACGCTGCTGATCTTCGGCAGCATCACCGACTCCGTGGCCGCCGACGTGACGCGCAGGCTCATCACGCTGGACGCCGACAGCCCGGACAAACCCATCGACATCCTGGTGAGCTCGCCCGGCGGCCACCTGGAGTCGGGCGATGCCATTCACGACATCGTGCGCTTCATCAGTGCGCCGGTGAACATGATCGGCACCGGTTGGGTGGGCAGCGCCGCCACGCACCTCTACCTGGCGGTGCCGCGCGAGCGGCGCGTGTGCCTGCCCAACACGCGCTTCTTGATCCACCAGCCCAGCGGCGGCGCGGGCGGCCAGGCCACCGACATCGCAATCCAGGCGCAGGAAATCATCAAGGCCCGGCACCGCATCGCGCACGAGATCGCGCGCGAAACCGGCAAGCCCATCGACGTGGTGCTGGCCGACATCGAGCGCGACCGCTGGCTCTCGGCTGCGGAGGCGGTCGAATACGGGCTCGTCTCGCGCATCATTCAGCGCAAGACGGAACTGCGGGACTGATCAGGCTTTGGGCTTGTAGGCCACCACGTCGATCTCGACCTTGGCGTCGACCATCAGGCGTGCCTCGGTGGTCGAGCGCGCCGGCTTGTTTTCACCGAAGTAGCCCATGTAGATGCGGTTGAAGGCACCAAAGTCGCGCGCGTCCTGCAGCCAGACGGTGCTCTTGCAGACGTCGTCGAGCGTGGCGCCGGCCAATGCGAGCACTTTCTTCAGGTTCTCCATCACCTGGCGCGTCTGCGCCTCGATGCCGCCCACCACGATCTCGCCCTCGGCATTGGCCGGCACCTGGCCCGACACATAGATGAAATCGCCGGCGCGCACGGCCGGGGAGAAGGGGCGGGCCTGGCGGTCCGAGGCGACGGGCGGGGCGCCGAGGTATTCGAGCGGCATGGGAAAACTCCTGGAAAGAATTGAAAAACGCGGATCGCAAGTATCGATCCAATCTGAAAATTTGTTTCAGGAAAACCTACAAACAAGGGTTAATACGGATGATTTGGCATGGATAGTGCTTCAAAGTGCGGGCCGAATAGAAAATTTCTTTCACAATCTGCCCGCCCCACGAAGGAGTTCCCATGTCCAACGACGGTCTTGTCGTCCAGCGCCTGCCCAAGCTGTCGAAGCGCAGCCTGCTGGGTGCGTCCCTGCTCGCGGTGCTGTGCGCCGCGCTGCCTTCCCAGCCCGCGCATGCCCAGGGGCCGCGCAACTTCGCCACGCTGGCGATGGTGGCCGAGCCGCAGACGCTCGACCCCATGGCCTCCACGGCCGATCTGGTCGGAACCATCATGCAGCACGTGTACGAGACGCTCTACACCTTCGACGCCAAGTGGAACGTGGTGCCGATGCTGGCCGAGACCATGCCGAAGATCTCGGCCGACGGCAAGAGCTACGCCATTACCCTGCGCAAGGGCGTGATGCTGCACAACGGCCGCGAACTCAACGCCGACGATGTGGTGGCCAGCCTGCAGCGCTGGATGGACCAGTCGCCGCGTGGCAAGGCCGTGGGCAAGGAGATCGAGAGTCTCAAGGCCAAGGGCCCGCTGGGCGTGGAGATCGTGCTGAAGGCGCCGTATGCGCCGCTGCTCTCGCAACTCGCGCTGCCCAGCGGCATGGCAGCGATCATGGCCAAGGATTCGATCGCTTCGCCGCTGAAGGATTTCGTCGGCACCGGCCCCTACAAGTTCAAGGAGCGCCGCCCCGACCAGTTCGTGCTGCTCACGCGCTTCGACAAGTACGCGGCGCGCAAGGAGCCCGCGAGCGGCTACGCCGGCAAGCGCGAAGCGGCCATCGAGGAGCTGCGCTTCGTGCCGGTGCCCAATGCCAGCACGCGCGTCGAAGGCGCATTGGCCGGCCAGTACGACTTTGCCGACCTGCTGCCGGTCGAGGCGCTGCCGCGGCTGGAGAAATCGGGCGGCAAGACCGTGCCGATCATGACGCCGTCGTTCGGCTTTCCGTACCTCGTGCTCAACACCAAGGAAGGCGTGGCTTCCAACCAGGCCCTGCGCCAGGCGATCCAGTCCGCGCTGGGCGAGGGCGAAATGCTCGCAGCCGGCTTCGGCGACACGCGCTTCTTCGTGGCCGAAGGCAATCACTTCCCCAAGGGCTCGCCGTTCTATTCGGCCGCCGGCACCACGCTCTACAACGAGCGCAACGCGTCCAAGGCCAAGGAGGCCGCGGCCAAGGCCGGCTACAAGGGCGAGCCGATCCGCGTGCTCACCAGCCGCCAGTACGACTTCCACTACAACATGTCGCTCTTGATGGCCGAGCAGCTCAAGCGCGCCGGCTTCAAGGTCGACCTCAACGTGGTCGACTGGGCCACGCTGGTGCAGCGGCGCAACGACCCGAAGCTGTGGGACATCTACGTGACCCATTCGGGCCAGTTTCCCGAGCCGATGCTCTCGCCGCCGCAGCTGGGCGACGGCGCACCCGGCTGGTGGGATTCGCCCGCCAAGAAGTCGGCGCTGCAGGCCTTCAATGTCGAGAGCGATCCGGCCAGGCGCGGCGCGTTGTGGGGCAAGGTGCAGCAGGTGGTTTATGAAGAAGTGCCGTACATCAACGTCGGCAAGTTCAACGGCCTCTCGGCCAAGAGCCCGGCGCTCGACAACTACCAGCCCGCGACCTGGCCGTTCTTCTGGAACGCAAGAATCAAATAAACCCCGGGCGCCACGGAGCCAACCACACATGTTTCGCTATCTCGCTTCCCGCGCTGCCGGCATGCTCGTCGTGCTCGCCATCGTGGCGGTGATCGTCTTCGTGCTCACGCGCGCCGCATCGGGCGACCCGGTCTCGGTGCTGCTGGGCGACCAGGCCACCGCGGCCGACATCGCCCGCGTGCAGAAGGAATACGGGCTCGACAAGCCGCTGCCCCTGCAGTTCGGCTACTGGCTGCGCGAAGTGCTGCAGGGCAACCTCGGCACCTCGATCTTCCTGCAGCGACCGGTCACGCAGGCGCTGTGGGAGCGCGCCGAGCCGACCACGCTGCTCGCGCTGATGGCCGTGGCCATCGCGGCGCTGATCGGCGTACCGTGCGGCATCGTCTCGGCGGTGTTCCGCGGGCGCGTGGTCGACCAGCTCTTTACCGGCGTTGCGATGCTCGGCGCGAGCATTCCGAGCTTCTGGCTCGGCATCGTGCTGATCCAGATCTTCGCGGTGTCCTTCGGCTGGTTCCCGGTGTCGGGCTATGGCGCGCCCGATGCGGCGTTCGCTGAGCGGCTCCATGCGCTGGTGTTGCCGGCCGCGGTGCTGGGCCTGCTGAACTCGGCGCTCATCATCCGCTTCACGCGCGCCTCGATGCTCGACGTGCTCGGCGAAGACTATGTGCGCACCGCACGTTCCAAGGGCCTGAGCGAAACCACGGTCGTGCTCAAGCATGCATTGCGCAATGCGCTGGTGCCGATCGTCACCGTGATCGGCCTCACAGTCGCGCTGATGATCGGCGGCGCCGTCATCACCGAAACCGTGTTCGGCCTGCCGGGTGTCGGCAACCTCGTGGTGAGCGCGGTGCTGCGGCGCGACTATCCGGTGATCCAGGGCGCGCTGCTCGTGATTGCCGCGATCTACGTGCTGATCAATTTCTCCATCGACCTGCTCTATGCCGTCGTCGATCCGCGCGTGAAGGTCTGAGGGAAGAAAAATGCAAATGCCCCGAATGCTCCGCCAGCTGATGCATCGCCGCATCGTGATGGTTTCCGCGCTGGTGCTGCTGCTCATTGCGGTGCTGGCCATCGGCGCGCCGCTGTTCGCCTCCATCGATCCCAACGACACGGCCGTGCTGCAGCGCCTGAAGGGGCCGAGCGCCGAACACCTGCTGGGCACCGACGAGCTCGGCCGCGACATGTATTCGCGCATCGTGCACGGCGCACGCTATTCGCTGGCCATTGCGGCGCTCACCGCGCTGGGCTCGGTGGTCGCGGGCACCGTGCTGGGCCTGATGGCGGGCTTCTTCCGCCGGCTCGACACGCCGCTGATGCGCGTGGTCGACGCGATGATGTCCTTCCCCGACATCCTGCTGGCCATTGCGCTGGTGGCGATCCTCGGACCCTCGCTCATGAACACCGTGCTGGCGCTGGTGCTGGTCTACACGCCGCGCGTGGCGCGGGTGGTGCGGGCCTCGACGCTGGTGGTGCGCGAGCTGCTGTTCGTCGAGGCGGTGCGCGCGCTGGGCGTGCGCACCTCGCGCATCCTGTGGCGCCACATCCTGCCGAACCTGATGTCGCCGATCCTGGTGCAGGTGTCGTTCATCTTCGCCTACGCGATCCTGGCCGAGGCGGGGCTCTCGTTCCTGGGCGTGGGCGTGCCGCCCGAGATTCCGACCTGGGGCACCATGGTCGCGGGCAGCCAGCAGTATGCGCACCAGGCCTTCTGGGTGGTGCTGTTCCCGGGGCTCGCGATCATCTTCACGGCGCTCTCGCTGCAGCTGCTGGGCGACGGCGTGCGGGACCTGCTCGACCCCAAACTGAAGAAGGCGCTGTGATGACGACCACGAACATTCCACGTCTTTCTGTCAGCAACCTGAGCACCAGCTTCCCCACCGAAGACGGCCTGATCCGTTCGGTGGCCGATGTGAGCTTCTCGATCCAGCCCGGCAAGACCACGGCACTGGTCGGCGAATCGGGCTCGGGCAAGTCGGTCACCAGCCTCACGCTGATGCGCCTGTTGCCCAAGACCGCGAACGCGCAGGTCAGCGGCTCGGCTTCTTTCGTGACCCGCGAAGGCAAGACGCTCGACCTGCTGCAGATCGGCGAGCGCGAGATGCGCAGCCTGCGCGGCAACCAGTTGTCGATGATCTTCCAGGAGCCGATGACCAGCCTGAACCCGGTCTTCACCATCGGCGAGCAGATTGCCGAGAGCGTGCGGCTGCACAAGGGCCTGGACCGCAAGGCGGCCATGGCCCACGCGCTGCGCATGCTGGAGCTGGTCGAGATTCCGGCGGCCGCGCAGCGCATCCACGAGTATCCGCACCAGCTCTCGGGCGGCATGCGCCAGCGCGTGATGATCGCGCTGGCGATGGCCTGCGACCCGACGCTGCTGATCGCCGACGAGCCCACCACCGCGCTCGACGTGACCATCCAGGCGCAGATTCTCGAGCTCATGCGCCGGCTGCAGGCCGAGACCGGCATGAGCATCCTCTTCATCACCCACAACCTCGGCGTGGTCGCGCACCATGCGGACGACGTGGTGGTGCTCTATGCGGGCCGCGTGGTCGAGAGCGCGCCCGTGCGGCCGCTGTTCGCGCAGCCCGAGCATCCGTACACGCAGGGCCTCCTGGCCTGCCTGCCGGGCAAGGCGCGGCTGCCGGGGCAGCCCAAGCCCAAGCGGCTGTTCGCGATTCGCGGCCAGGTGTCGAGCCCGCTCGCGCCGCCGCCGGGCTGCGCCTTCGAGCCGCGCTGCGACCATGCGCTGGCGGGCTGCAGCGCCGCGATTCCGCCGCTGATCGATATCCGCCAGGGCCGCCAGGCACGATGCATTCGGGTGCAGTCGGATGCAACTCTCGCGAGGGTCGCATGACCCGCACGCCTCACCTGTCTTGCTCCCTCCCCTTCCGGGGGAGGGCTGGGGTGGGGGCTCTGGGCGGTGGAGACCGTCACAACGATGGAACGGCCGCGTGCCCCCACCCCCACCCTCCCCCGGAAGGGGAGGGAGAAAGCCCACGATGACCACCGCTGCTCCCCTCATCGAAGTCCGCGGACTCAAGAAATACTTCGGCGCCAGCGACCGTCCGGTGCGTGCGGTCGACGATGTGTCGTTTGCGATCCAGCCCGGCGAAACGCTGGGCCTCGTCGGCGAATCGGGCTCGGGCAAGAGCACCATCGGCCGCACCGTGCTGCGCCTCATCGAACGCACCGAGGGCCAGGTGCTCTACCGCGGCGACGACATCGGCGCGCTGTCGGGCGAACGCATGCGCCGGCTGCGCAGCAAGCTGCAGATCATTTTCCAGGACCCGTATGCGAGCCTGAACCCGAAGATGCGCATCAGCGCCATCCTCGGCGAGGCGCTCTCCACGCACGGCCTGCACAAGGGCGCTTCTGCGCGCGACAAGCGCATTGCCGAACTGCTCGAAACCGTGGGCCTGCGTGCCGAGCATGCGAGCCGCTTTCCGCACGAATTCTCGGGCGGGCAGCGCCAGCGCATCGGCGTGGCGCGCGCGCTCGCGGTCGAACCCGAATTCATCGTGGCCGACGAGCCGCTGTCGGCGCTCGACGTGTCGATCCAGTCGCAGGTCATCAACCTGCTGGCTGATCTGCGCGAGCGGCTCGGCCTCACCATGCTCTTCATCTCGCACGACCTCGACGTGGTCGAGTACCTGTGCGACCGCGTGGTGGTGCTGTACCTCGGCAAGGTGATGGAAGTGGCCACTACCGATGAGCTGTTCGCGCGGCCTTCGCACCCCTATACGCAGGCGCTGCTGGCCGCGAGTCCGAAGCCCGACCCCACGCTCGCCACCGAGCGCATCGCACTCAAGGGCGACATTCCGAGCCCGATCTCGCCGCCCTCGGGCTGCGTGTTCCGCACGCGATGCCCGCACGCCATCGAGGCCTGCGCGCAGACCGTGCCGCCGCTCGACGAGATTTCCGCCGGACACTACAGCGCCTGCATCCGCAAGGAACTGCTTTCCAACATTGCCGCACGACCATGACCGACACCACTGCCGCCATCGATTTCAACGACCCGCTGCTGGGCAGCAACTTCAAGGGCTACCCGCGCACCCAGCCACCGCGCCGCCGCAGCGAAGTCGGCGCCGCAGGATGGAACGTGCTGGCCGGCGACCTGCCGCTGCCGCTGGCCGTGCTCAAGCGCGAGGCGCTCGAGCACAACCTGGCGTGGATGCAGTCGCGCGTGCGCGCATGGGGCATCGACCTGGCGCCGCACGGCAAGACCAGCATGTCGCCGCAGCTCTTCCAGCGCCAGTTGAATGCGGGCGCCTGGGGCCTGACCTTCGCGACCGTCACGCAGCTTGCGGTGGGCGTGGCGGCCGGCGCGCGCCGCACGCTCATCGCCAACCAGGTGGTGAGCGATGAAGACCTCGCGGGCATCCAGCTGCTGCTGCACGCGACGGCGGGTCTGCGCATCGTGTTCCTGGTCGATTCGCTGGCGCAACTCGGCCTCATCGAAGACTGGGCCAGGCGCCATCCCGCGAGCGTGCCGTTCGACGTCATGATCGAGATCGGCGTCGAAGGCGCACGCACCGGCTGCCGCACGCATGAAGAAGCCGTGGCACTCGCCACGCGGCTGCGCGCCAGCGATGCCGTCAAGCTCGTGGGCATCGAAACCTACGAAGGGCAGGGTGCCACCGGCGTCAGCGAACCCGATACGGCCTACGCCAACACGCTGATGGACCGTGTGGAAGCCATCGCGCGCCACTGCGACACGCAGCAGCTGTTCGAGACCGACGAGGTGCTGGTCTCGGCCGGCGGTTCGGCCATCTTCGACCTCGTGGCCGGACGCCTGAAGCCCGCGCTGGGTTCGCCGGTGCGCGGCCTGCTGCGCTCGGGCTGCTATGTGACGCATGACCACGGCTTCTACAAGCGCATGGTGAACGCGGTGGACGAGCGTCTGGGCTGCGATTGCGGCGAGAGCCTGCGCCCCGCGATGGAAGTGTGGGCCACGGTGCAGTCGCGGCCCGAGCCTGGCCTGGCGATCCTGGCCGTCGGCAAGCGCGACATCTCCTTCGACCTGTCGATGCCGGTGCCCATTGCGCGGGCCGCACGCGGCATGCTCGAAGCGCAGGCCGTGCCCGCCGGCTGGAAGATCACCGCGCTCAACGACCAGCACGCCTACCTGCGCTGGGACGCCGCCGAAGAAGCGCAGGCCCCCGTGGTCGGCGACCGCGTCGGCCTCGGCATCTCGCACCCGTGCACCACCTTCGACAAATGGCACTGGATGCCGGTGGTCGAAGAGAACTACCGCGTGAGCGACGCCGTCGCCATGCATTTCTGACACCGTACCGATGACGCCCTCCCTGCTCAAGAAAATCGCCGAACTCCGCAGCAGTGCTCCGGCGACGCGGCGCGCGATTCTCGACCTGATCCTCGAAGACCCCGACCGTGCGCTCGAAGAGAGTTTCGAGCAGCTGGCCGAGCGCTCGCGCAGTTCGGTGCCCACCATCATGCGCACCTGCCGCGACCTCGGCTTTGCCGGCTTGCGCGAGTTCAAGCTCGCGCTCGCGCAGGAACTCGCGCTCGGCGGCTCACCGCTGCACCGGCGCGTGAACATCGAGGATGCGGCCGACGAAGTCGTCAGCAAGATCGCGCGCAGCGCGGCAGCCTCGGTGTCGGGCGTGCGCGGGCAGCTCGACATGCAGGTGCTCGAAGGGGCGGTGGCCGCCATCGCGGCCGCGCCGCATGTCGATCTGTACGGCGCGGGCGCCACGTCGTGGTTCATGGCCAACGACCTGCAGGCGCGGCTCTTCAGGCTGGGCCTCTCGGCCAATGCCTGGGCCGACTACCACCTGCAGCAGGTGGCGGGCGCGGCGCAGCGTCCGGGCGGCGTGGTCATCGCCATCTCGCACGTGGGCGGCATGCCTTCGCTGCTCGACGCGGTGGACATCGCGCGCGGGCAGGGCGCCAAGGTGGTCGCGCTCACGCGGCCCGGCACGGCCCTGGCGGCCAAGGCCGACTTCCTGCTGGGCCTTTCGGTGCCCGACGACGCCGTGATGCACGTGGGCATCGATGCCTACCTGACGCATCTCACGGCCATCGAGATTCTCACGGTGCTGGTGGCGCAGCGCCGCGGCGAGCCCGCGGTGCAGCGGCTGCAGCGCGCACGCGAAGCCTTCCAGCGCCACGGCATCGACGCCACCACGCATCCGCTGCAGAGCTGGGACGGCGGCGGCATCAACACCGGAGGCCGCGCATCGTGAGCAATCGATCGAAAGCCATCCTGCTCGAGGCCGGACTCGTGGTCGACGGCTCGGGCGGTCCCTCGTGGCCCGGCGACGTGCTGCTGCAGGGCGACCGCATTCTCGCGCTCGGCGAAGGCCTGCGCGGGCGGCTGCCCGAAGGCCTCACGCTCGAAGACATCGACATCGTCGACTGCCGCACCAACGTGATTGCACCCGGCTTCATCGACGCGCACACGCACGACGACGCGATCGTGCTGCGCGATCCGCTGTGCCTGCCGAAGGTATCGCAGGGCATCACCACCGTGGTGACGGGCAACTGCGGCATCTCGCTCGCGCCGTACCGCACGCCGCAGTCGAAGCCGCCGCTCACGCTGCTGGGCGCGGAATCGTTCAGGCACGCCACCATGGCCGAGTACCGCGCGGCCGTCGATGCGGCGCAGCCCGCGCTCAACGTCGCCGCGCTGGTGGGCCACACCACCCTGCGCTTCGCGGCCATGGAAGCGCTCGACCGGCCCGCAGGCGGTGACGAACTGGCGCGCATGGAGGCGCTGCTCGACGGCTGCATGGCCGAAGGCGCGCATGGACTGTCTTCGGGACTGTTCTATGAAGAAGCCTTTGCCGCACCGGCCGAGGAAGTGACCGTGCTCGCGCGCGTCGTGGCAAGGCACGGCGGCGTCTACGCGACGCACCTGCGCAGCGAGATGCAGCAGATCATCGAGGCGCTGCATGAAGCGGGCGACACCGCTTTCAGCGCGGGTGTGCCGCTGGTCATCTCGCACCACAAGTGCGCGGGCCCTGCGAACTGGGGCCGCACCAAAGAGACGCTGCCGCTGATCGAAGCGCTCGCGCAGCGGCAGAAGATATCGATGGACGTGTACCCCTACGTGGCCGGTTCCACCGTGCTGCGCGAAGACCTGGTCGACGGCGTCATCGACGTGCTGCTGACCTGGTCCGACCCGCATCCCGAGATGACCGGCCGCCTGATCTCCGACATCGCGCGCGAGTGGGGCACCACCGAGCAGGAGGCGTGCCTGCGCCTCAAGCCCGGCGGCGCCTGCTACTTCCAGATGCAGGAGGAGGACGTGGAGCGCGTCATCGCGCATCCGCTCACCATGATTGGCAGCGACGGCCTGCCGCACGACCGCCATCCGCATCCGCGCCTGTGGGGCGCGTTCCCGCGCGTGTTCGCGCGCTACTGGCGCGAGCGCCGCCTGTTCACGCTGGAGCAGGCCGTGCACAAGATGACCGGCATGACGGCGCGCAACCTGCGCATCGCCGAGCGCGGGTTGCTGCGCGCAGGCGCCATGGCCGACGTGGTGGTGTTCGACCCCGAAACCATCGCCGACACCGCCACCTACGACAAGCCGCATGGCGTGAGCCTGGGCGTGGAGCGGGTGTTCGTGAATGGGGTGCTGGCGTATCGCGGTGGCGGCGCTGAAGCGAAGGTGCTCGCGCGGGCGGGGCGGATGTTGACGCGCGGGAGCTGAGGCGAGCACAACGCGTTCGAGGCGCGTGCACAGGCCACCGGGTACTCCCCTCCGCGAATGTCCCCCGCCTTCGGCTCCTCCTTTATTTCGCTGCGGAGAGCACCCGATGCCCTGTGCACGAGGACACGCTGTGGGTGTACTGCTGATCACGAAGCCCTCGCTCCGGATAGGATGTGAGCCACTTCCACGCTCCTGTCTTCCATGCATCCAGCCGCACGCCACCTCGTCTTTCACGCTGCAGTGGTCCTGCTGTTCGGTTTGCTGCTCGGCGCGCCGTACGCGAAGGCGATCAAACGCGATGCCGCTGCGCACCGATCTTCATGAACACCATTCATCGCCGCCCAGTCCCTCTCGCCAAGGCCTACCGCTTGCTCAACCACGGCCCCACCGTGCTCGTGAGTGCCGCGCACGGCGGCCAGCGCAACATCATGGCGGCGGCCTGGGCGATGCCGCTGGATTTCGATCCGCCCAAGGTGGCCGTGGTGCTCGACAAGAGCACCTGGACGCGCGTGCTGCTCGAAGGCGCGGGCAGCTTCGCGCTGCAGGTGCCCACGCGCGCGCAGCTCGACCTGACCGATGCGCTGGGCAACAGCTCGGGCCGCGAGATCGTGGAGCGCGAGGGGCACGACAAGTTCGCGGCCTATGGCCTGCAGACCTTTGCGGGCGTTGCAACCGATGCGCCGCTGCTGGAAGGCTGCGCGGCCTGGCTCGAATGCCGCCTTTTGCCCGAGCCGCCGATCCAGCAGCGCTACGACCTGTTCCTGGGCGAGGTGATCGCGGCGCAGGCCGATGCGCGCGTGTTTGCCGATGGGCGATGGAACTTCGACGGGCATGACGAGCTGCGCACGCTGCACCACGTGGCGGGCGGGCATTTCATCGTCGATGGCGAGGCCGTCGATGCCCGGCCGCTGGCGCCTGTGCGCCGCTAGCTAGCCTTCTCTCGCGTGGCCGGTTCCGGTTTCAGGGAACAGGATTGCGCGCGACCGGAACCACCAGCATGCGGCGCAATGCCAGCACGCCGCACAGGCCCGCGACAAAGACCAGCAGCAAGGTCCACGCCGTGTCTGCTGTCGAGGTGGATTCCGGCCAGTCGCCGATGAAGATCGTGCCGCTGTTGTAGGCCGCATGCAGCGCGATGCACGGGATGAGCGAGCGGCTGCGCTCATAGAGCCACCCGAGCACGGTGCCCATCACCAGGCCCACGACAAACTGGTAGATGTTCAGGTGCGCGGCTCCGAAGAGCAGCGCCGAGCCCACGATGGCCTGCCACCGCGAATAGCGCAGCAGAAAACCGCGCAGCACGATGCCGCGGAACAGCATTTCTTCCAGCAGCGGCGCCATGAGGCACACCGCCAGCGTGGCCGCAACGCTGCCATCGGCCATGCGGCTGAACATCGACTCTTCCCAGGCCGAAAGCGGCGCGACGAAAACCAGCAGGTTGAGCACGGCGGTCATCACCACCATCAGCCCGGGCACAAGCAGCAGCGCAGGCGGCACGACCAGCATGAGAGTGGCCCTGGCGGAAGCGGGCGACTGGTGGAAGAGCTCGCGGTAGGTGAGCTTCTGGTAGTGCATGACCACGGCGAACACGCAGCCGTTGCCCAGCACCGCGGACAACACGCCGAGCTGCATCTCGTTCAGGCCAAGCCAGCGATTGGCGTCGCGCAGCGCAACGCCAATCACGAATTCGCAGAGAAACACCGCCAGGAACAGCAGCGCGGCCTGCGTGGCAGAGGGAAAAGCCGCGCTTTTCGGGGAGGGCATGTGGGGTCTTCGGATGCCAGGTGCAGCAGCTACAGCACGAACGGAATGAAGCGCCGCGTGCCGCGCATGTACTCGCGGTAGGCCTCGCCAAAATGCGCGATGCATTCCTTCTCGTCGCGCAGCGCCGTCAGGAACAGCAGCACCGTGGCCGCCAGCACCAGTGCCAGCGTGAGCCAGGTGAACTGCTTGAGGAACGCGCCCCAGGCCAGCAGCATCAGCGCCGTGTACATCGGGTGGCGGATGTAGCGGAAGGCGCCGGTGGAAACGATGGAGGAAGTCTTCTCGAAGCCGTAGAGCGCCGGATCGTCGCTGCGCGCCTCGGTCGGCTTGCCCTGCGCCTTGAGCAGCCGCACCGCGTGGATCGGCAGCCAGATCGACAGCACGAAGAAGAGCGATGAGACGATCTGCCTGGGCGAGAACGGATCGGCATGCCACACCGGCAGGTTCACGATGATCAGCACCAGCATGCATTCCCACGCGAAGAAGCGGTAGAAGCCGTGCGAGCCGGGCTGGCGCAGCGGGCCGCGCGAGACGTAGAGCAACGCGGCCGTGCCGGCAACGAAGAGAAGAGTCTGGAACCAGAGAAGCATGGCGGCCGAATTTACACGGCCTGCCGGGCTTCAGCCAGAGATGGAGAATCCGCCATCGACCGGAATCGCGGTGCCGGTCACGTAGTCCGACGCGGAGCTCGCAAGGAACACCGCGGTGCCGGCGATGTCGGCCGGCTGACCCCAGCGGCCGGCGGCGGCGCGGGCCACCACGCGCTCGTAGAGGCCCGGAATCTGGTTGCGGGCGCCGTCGGTCAGCTCGGTCTCGAACCAGCCCGGCAAAATCGCGTTGACCTGGATGTTGTCGGCCGCCCATGAAAGCGCAGTCGACTTGGTGAGCTGCACGATGCCCGCCTTGCTGGCCGCATAGGCCGGTGCGTAGGGCGCGCCGAAGATCGACATCATCGAGCCGATGTTGATGATCTTGCCGCCGCCGGCCGCCTTCAGGTGCGGGTGCGCGGCGCGGCTGCAGAGAAAAGCGCTGGTCAGGTTGGTGTCCAGCACCAGGCGCCATTCGTCCAGCGCGAGCTGGTCGACCGGCTTTCGCACCGTGATGCCGGCGTTGTTGACGAGGATGTCGAGCCGGCCGCAGCGCGCCGCTGCTTCATCGACCGCCTTCTGCACCGAGGCTTCGTTGGCCACGTCGACTTCGAGCGCGAAGCTGTCGCTGCCGAGCGCCCTGAGCGTTTCGACCGCAGCGGCCGACTTCTGCATGTTGCGCGCCGCAATGACGACGCGGGCACCGGCCCTGGCCAGCCCCTGGGCCATGCCCAGGCCGATGCCGCCGTTGCCGCCGGTGACGAGTGCGACTTTTTCCGTGAGATCGAACATCAGGTGGTTTCTGGTTTCTTGGAGACGAGGGTCAGGATATCGTAGCTCGCGACCAGTTCGCCGTCCTGGTTGGTCACCTCCACGTCCCAGGCCACCACGCCGTGGCCCTGGCCGCTCGCGTCCTTCTTGTTGCGGTCGATCTTGCGCTTGCAGGTCAGGCGCGCGCGGATGGTGTCGCCGATGCCCACGGGTTTCACGAAGCGCAGCGTATCGAGGCCGTAGTTGGCAAGCACCGGGCCCGGCGCGGGCGAGACGAACAGGCCGGCCGCGGCCGACAGCACGAAGTAGCCATGCGCAATGCGCTTGCCGAACGGCGACTCCTTGGCCGCCACCTCGTCGAAGTGCATGTAGAAATAGTCACCCGAGATGCCGCCGAAGGCCACGATGTCGGCCTCGCCGACGGTGCGGCGGTGCGTGAGCAGCGAGTCGCCGATGCGCAGCTCCTCGAAGTGGCGGCGGAACGGATGCACCTCGCTCTCGCGCACGGCCGCGCCGCGCACATGTTCGCCGGTAATGGCCGCCAGCATCGTGGGCGAGCCCTGCACCGCGGCGCGCTGCAGGTAGTGCTTCACGGCGCGCAGGCCGCCGAGTTCCTCGCCGCCGCCCGCTCGGCCGGGGCCGCCGTGCTTGAGCTGCGGCAGCGGTGAGCCGTGGCCTGTCGATTCCGTTGCCGCTTCGCGGTCGAGCACCAGCAGCCTTCCATGCCATGCGGCGGCCACCGGAATGGCCTTGGCTGCGATGGCCGGGTCGCGCGTGACCAGCGTGCCGACGAGGCTGCCGCGGCCGCGCGCGGCCAGCGCCAGGGCCTCGTCGAGGCCGTCGTACGGCATCAACGTGCTGACGGGACCGAAGGCTTCGACGTCATGCGCCGCATCGTGCTCGAGCGGCTTGCGGCTCAGCAGCAGCGTGGGCGCGAAGAAGGCACCTCCGGCCACGCCGTCGCCCACGGGCGAAAAGCCGTCGCGCTCGCCGTACACCAGCTCGGCGCCTTGCAGCAGCGTGGCCACGCGCTCGGCCACGTCGGCCTGCTGCGCCTGCGAGGCGAGGGCGCCCATGCGCACCTCTTCGCGCGAGGGATCGCCGACGACGGTCTTGGCGAGCCGTGCGCGCAGCCGTTCGGCCACGGCATCCAGGTGCTGGCGCGGCACGATCGCGCGGCGGATCGCGGTGCACTTCTGGCCGGCCTTGACCGTCATCTCGCGCGCCACTTCCTTCACGAAGAGGTCGAACTCCTCGTCGTCGGGCGTCACGTCGGGCGCGAGGATCGCGCAGTTGAGCGAGTCGGCCTCGGCGTTGAACGGGATCGACTGGCGCACGAGGTTGGGATGCACGCGCAGCCTGGCTGCGGTGTCGGCCGAGCCGGTAAAGGTGACCACATCGGCGCCTTCGAGCCGGTCGAGCAGGTCGCCCGTGCCGCCGATCACGAGCTGCAGGCTGCCTTCGGGCAGGATGCCCGACTGCATGATGAGCCGCACCAGCGCTTCGGTGAGATAGCTGGTGGCCGTGGCCGGCTTGCCGATGCAGGGCATGCCCGCGAGGAAGCTGGGCGCGAACTTTTCGAGCAGGCCCCACACCGGAAAATTGAAGGCGTTGATGTGCACCGCCACGCCGCCGCGCGGCACCAGGATGTGCGTGCCCGCGAAGCCGCCCTTCTTGCCGAGCGCAAAGGCCGGGCCCTCGTGCACCAGGTTGCCCGAGGGCAGCTCGTTGGTGCCGATGCCGGCGTAGGCGCTCAGCGTGCCGGCGCCGCCTTCGATGTCGATCCAGCTGTCGGCGCGGGTCGCGCCCGTGTGGGCCGAGATCGCGTAGAGCGTTTCCTTGTGGGCGGCGAGGTGCTTGGCCAGTGCCCTGAGGCGTTCCGAGCGCTGCTGGAAGTCGAGCGCCATCAGCGCGGGCAGGCCGACACGGCGCGCGTGGCTCAGTGCTTCGGCGAAGTCGATCGCCTCTGCATGCGTGCTGGCCACGGCTTGGCCGTTGACGGCACTGCGCAACTGTTGCGCGGCCTGCTGGCCGATCCAGCGACCGGCGATGTAGCTTTGAAGGGTGGTCATGAAAATCCTTGTGTTCAGGCGGCGGCAGCTTCGGCGTTCCGGTTGCCGATGCCCAGGTAGGTGTCGATGATTCGCTGGTCGTGCATCAATTCGCGCGCAGGGCCTTCGAGCGCGACCGCGCCCATCTCGAGCACATAGGCCCGGTCGGCCACCTGCAGGGCGGCGCGTGCGTTCTGCTCCACCAGCAGCACCGAGACGCCATGGCTTCGCAATTGCGAGACCACGCGCAGCACTTCGCGCACCACCAGCGGCGCCAGGCCCAGCGAGGGTTCGTCGAGCATCAGCAGCCGCGGGCGCGCCATCAGCGCGCGGCCGATGGCCAGCATCTGGCGCTCGCCGCCCGAGAGCGTCGACGCCAACTGCGGCTTGCGCTCGCGCAGACGCGGAAAGATCTCGAACACTTCTTCCATGCGTGCGCGCTGGTCGCGCTTGCCCTTGCGCCACTGGTAGAAGCCGCCGAGCAGCAGGTTGTCCTCGACCGACATCTCGCCGAACAGCTCGCGCCGCTCGGGCACCAGCGCCACGCCGCGCGCCACCATGGTTTCGACGCCGGGGCGCGCGATGCGCTCGCCATGCAGGGCGAGGCTGCCGGTGGAGGGCAGGAGCCCCATCGCCGCGCACAGCAGCGTGGTCTTGCCGGCGCCGTTGGGGCCGATCACGGTGACGATCTCGCCTTCGTTCACATGCAGCTGCACGCTGTGCACCGCCTCGACCGTGCGGTAGGCGACGCAGAAGCCGTCGAGTTGGAGCAAAGGTGCGCTGCTCATCGTGCGTCCTCCAGCAGTTCGTCGTCGGCGCCACCGAGATAGGCTTCGAGCACGCGCGGATTGGCCTGCACTTCGGCCGGCGTACCGGTGGCGATGACGGTGCCGAACTCCAGCACCGTGATGCGGTCGGCCAGGTTCATCACGAATTCCATGTCATGTTCCACCACGAGGATGCCAAGGCCTTCGGCGCGCAGCTGTCCCAGCAGCACGGAAAGCGCGCGCTTCTCCAGGTGGCGCAGGCCCGCGGCGGGTTCGTCGAGCAGCAGCACCGAAGGCTGGCCGGCCAGCGCGCGCGCAATCTCCACCACGCGCTGCTGGCCCAGAGAGAGCGACGCAGCCGGCGTGCCGGCATGCGCGCCGAGGCCGCAGCGTTCGATCTGGCGGCGGGCTTCGGCCATCAATGCCGCTTCTTCCGCACGGTCCAGCCGAAGCATGGCGGCGAGCCAGCCGCGTTTGGCGCGCAGATGCGCACCCAGCGCCACGTTCTCGACCACGCTACGATGGCCGAGCAGGCGCACGTGCTGGAAGGTGCGTCCCAGGCCCAGCGCGGCGAACACGCGCGAAGGCTTCGCCGTCATCGCCTGGCCCGCAAGCCGCACTTCGCCGGAGCTCGGGTCGTCCACCCCCGAAACCATGTTGAAGAAGGTGCTCTTGCCTGCGCCGTTCGGTCCGATCAGTGCGTGGATCTCGCCGGCCTTCAGCGTCATCGAGATGTCGTTGTTGGCCACCAGGCCGCCGAAGCGCTTGCTGACATTGGTGGCCTGCAGCAGCACCTCGCCCCTGGCGGGCAGGTTGCGCTGTGCGAGCTGTACGTCCGGCGCCGCAGGGGCCGCGGCCGGGGCATGCGGGCGCACCCAGCGCCCGGCAATGCGCGCGAGCGTGGGCCACAGGCCGTCGGCAAAGCGCTGCAGCACGAAGAGCATGAGCAGGCCGAACACGATCACTTCGAAGTTTCCGCTGCTGCCCAGCAGCGAGGGCAGCACGTCCTGCAGCTTTTCCTTCAGCAGCGTGATAAGCGCGGCGCCCAGCACCGCGCCCCAGAGGTGGCCCGCGCCGCCCACCACCGCCATGAACAGCAGCTCGATGCCGATGTTCAGGTTGAAGGGCGTCGGGTTCACGAAGCGCTGCAGGTGCGCATAGAGCCAGCCCGAGAGGGCCGCCAGCAGCGCAGCCAGCACGAACAGCTTCACGCGGTGGCGGGCCGTGTCCACGCCCATCGACTCGGCCATCAGCCGGCCGCCCTTGAGCGCGCGGATGGCCCGCCCTTCGCGCGAATCGAGCAGGTTGTGCATGGCCCAGAGCGCGAGCAGCAGCACGGCCCAGATCACCACGCCCAGCGCACGCGGCGTGGCCAGCGGGTAGCCCGCGACCACCAGCGGCGGCACGCCGGTGATGCCCGTCTGCCCGCCGAGGAAGTCCATGTTGCCGAACAGGTAATAAAGGCTCAGGCCCCAGGCGATGGTGCACAGCGGCAGGTAGTGGCCCTGCAGCTTGAGCGTGACCGCGCCCAGCGCCCAGGCGAGCGCGAAGGTGAAGACGAGGCCGAGCAGCAGGCCGGCCCACGGCAGCAGCGCGGGGTTCACGGCGCCACCCATCCATGCGGTGGCCATGGGCGAGGTGCAGATCCAGGCGGTGGCGTAGGCGCCCATGCCGACGAAAGCGGCCTGGCCGAAGGAGGTCATGCCGCCCACGCCGGTCAGCATGACCAGCCCGGCCGCGACCAGCGCATAGAGGCCGATGTTGCTGAGCACGGACACCGTGAATTCGGGCAGGAAGCCCCAGGCCAGGGCAAGCGCCACGACCAAGGCGAGCGTCAGCTGTCTCGGTGTGACCAGTGCGCGGCCGGCAGATGCTGCTGTTGTGGCCGCGGTGCTGCCGGTGGAGGCGTCGTTCATTCCTCGTCCTCCACGTGATGGCTGTGCAGCGAGCGCCACCACAGCACCGGAATGATCAGCGTGAAGACGAGCACCTCCTTGAACGGGCTGGCCCAGAACGAAGCAAAGGCTTCGAGCTGCCCGACCAGCAGCGCGCCCGCGAGCGCCAGCGGATAGCTCGCCAGCCCGCCCACGATGGCGGCGACGAAGCCCTTCAGGCCGATCAGGAAGCCGGTGTCGTAATACACCGTGGTGAGCGGCGCAATGAGCAGGCCCGAGACCGCGCCGATGAGTGCCGCGAGCGCAAAGCTCAGGTCGCCCGAAAGCTCCGTCGGAATGCCCGAGAGCCGCGCGCCCACGCGGTTGATGGCGGTGGCGCGCAGCGCTTTGCCGATCATCGAGCGGCCGAAGAAAAGGAACATCGCAATCACCAGCAGCAGCGTGACGCCGACCACCACCAGCGACTGCCCGCTGACCGGGATGCCACCGATGTCGAAGCGCTCTTCGGAGAACGCCGTGGTGCGATAGCCCTCGGCGCCGAAGAAAAGCAGGCCCAGCCCCACCAGCACGCCATGCAGCGCGACGGAAACGATCAGCAGCATCAGCACGCTGGCGCTGGCCAGGGGCCGATAGGCCAGGCGATAGAGCAGCGGCCCGAGCGGCATGATGAGCAGCAGCGTGGCGAGCGCCTGCCCCGCCATCGAGGTCGGCTTGAGCAGGAGCACCAGCGCCGCGGCGGCCAGCGGGAGCGCCACGCACCATGCGAGCGCCGAGGCCCAGTCGACCACCGCGCCGCGCTTCCAGCGCCAGAACTCGACCACCAGCACCATGGCCGCCAGCGCGAGCAGCAGCCACAGCGTGGCCGGCACGCGGCCGGCCTGCAGCACCGCCATCGAGAGCGCCCCGAAGGCGACGAACTCGCCCTGGGGAATGAAGATGACGCGCGTGACGGAGAACACCAGCACAAGAGCGAGCGCCATCAATCCATAGACGGCACCGTTCACGATGCCGTCCTGCCCCAGAAGCAGGGCGATCTGCAGATCCATAGAAAAACCTTCGGGCCTTGCCCGTGTGTCGAATCAGTGGCCGGCGCGTGCCCCACCCCGACCCTCCCCCGGGAGGGGAGGGAGCAAGCCCTGCGATCAGGGCTGGTATTTCCAGGCGCCGTTCTCGATCTTGACCATGACCCGTGCACGCTGGTCCAGACCCAGATGATCGTTGGCCGTCATGTTGAATACGCCGTGGGCGCCCGACACTTCCTTGACCTGCTCCAGCGCATCGCGGAGCGCCGCGCGGAACTCGGGCGTTCCGGGCTGCGCCTTCTTGAGCGCGATCGGCACGGCCGAGGTCATGAGCAGGCCCGCGTCCCAGGCGTGCGCGCCGAAGGTCGACACCGAGTTCTTGCCGTTCGCGGCCTCGTAGGCCGTGACGTAGGCCATGGCCGACTTCTTCACCGGATGGCTCGCGGGCAGCTGCTCGGCCACCAGCACCGGACCGGCGGGCAGCAAGGTGCCTTCCACGTCCTTGCCGCCGACGCGCAGGAAATCGGCATTGGCCACGCCGTGCGTCTGGTACATCTTGCCGGTGTAGCCGCGCTCCTTGAGCGTCTTCTGCGGCAGCGCGGCCGGCGTGCCCGAGCCCGCGACCAGCACCGCGTCGGCCTTGGCGGCCATGATCTTCAGGGCCTGGCCGGTGACCGAGGTGTCGGTGCGCGCGTAGCGCTCGTTGGCCACGATCTTGAGCTTCTTCAGTTCCGCCGCCTTGGCGAATTCCTGCGACCAGCCTTCGCCGTACGCATCGGAAAAGCCGATGAAGGCCACCGTCTTCACTCCATTGGCGGCCATGTGCTCGGCAATGGCGAGCGACATCATGATGTCGTTTTGCGGCGTCTTGAAGACCCACTGCTTCTTGGCGTCCATGGGCTCGATGATGCGGGCCGATGCGGCAATCGAGATCATCGGCGTCTTGGCTTCGCTCACCACGTCGATCATCGCGAGCGAGTTGGGCGTGGTGGTCGAGCCCAGCACGATGTCGACCTTGTTCTCGGCGATGAGCTTGCGCGTGTTGGCCACGGCCGCCGTGGTGTCGGAAGCGTCGTCCAGCACGATGTAGTTGATCTTCTGGCCGCCGATGGTCTTGGGCATCAGGGAGATGGTGTTCTTCTCCGGAATGCCGAGCGAGGCGGCCGGGCCGGTGGCCGACAGCGTCACGCCGACGTTGATGTCGGCCCAGGACGCGGCGGCGGTGGCGCACAGCGCGGCGATCAGCAGGGGCTTGAAGAAGAATTTCATTTTGGACTTGTCTCCGGGTTGAAAAATCGTTGTGGCTTCAGCGCTCGTCGAAGGACAAGGTGACGCGTTCTGTGAGAGGGTGGGCCTGGCAGGTCAGCACGAATCCCGCGGCTACCTCATTCTTGTCGAGTGCAAAGTTTCTTTCCATGCGGACTTCCCCCTCCACCAGCTTGGCGCGGCAGGTGCCGCATACGCCCGAGGTGCACGAGAACGGCACCTCGAGGCCGGCGGCCGAAGCCGCATCGAGGATGCTCGGCTGGCCTTCGGTGAAGGTGACTTCGCGCTGCAGCCCGTCGCGCACGATGGTGATGCGCGCCTGCCTGGCGTCGCCGGGCAGGGCCTCGTGCACCACCGCACCCACCTGGCTGGCTGGAGGCAGCGCGACGCCGAAGCGCTCGATGTGGATGCGCTCCTCGGGCACGCCCGCGGCGAGCAGCGCGGCCTCGGCTTCGTCGTTCATCTGGAACGGCCCGCAGATATAGGCATGGTCGATGCCTGCGGCGGGCACCAGCGTGTTCAGGAACTCGCCGATCTTCTCGCGGTTCATCACGCCGTAGCCCAGCGGGGAATCGGTGTGCTCGTCGGAGAACACGAGCTGCAGCGCGAGGCGCGTCATGTAGCGGTTCTTCAGGTCCTCGATTTCTTCCTTGAACATCGTGGACTGCAGCTGCCGGTTGCCGTAGATCAGCGTGAAGCGGCTCAGCGGCTCGCGTGCCAGCACCGTCTTCATGATCGAGAGGATCGGCGTGATGCCGCTGCCGCCCGCGATGCCGACATGATGGCGCGCGGAGGCCGGCTCTATCGGCACGAAGAAGCGGCCTTGCGGCGCCATCACCTGCACCGTATCGCCGGGCTGCAGGTGCGCGTTGATCCAGTTGGAGAACACGCCACCCTGCACCTTGCGCACGCCCACGCGCAGTTCGCCGTCGTCCAGGCCGGCGCAGATCGAATACGAACGGCGCAGGTCCTGGCCGTCGATGTCGCGGCGCAGCGTGAGGTACTGGCCCTGCGTGAAACCGAAGACTTGCTGCAGATCGGGCGGCACTTCGAACGAGACGATGACGGCCTCCGAGGTGTCGGGTTCGACAGCCTTCACGCGCAGGGGGTGGAAGAGAGTGCTCATCGCTCAGATCGGCTTGAAGTGTTCGAAGGGTTCGCGGCAGGCGAGGCAGCGGTAGAGCGCCTTGCAGGCGGTGGAGCCGAAGGCCGAGAGGCGTTCGGTGCGTTCGCTCGCGCAGCGCGGGCAGGCGATGCGTTCGCCGCCGGCGATGCGGCCGAAGAGGCGGATGGGCATGGCGGTGCTGGCTGCAGCTTCGGGTGTGAGGTGGGCCGGCGGGGCGATGCCATAGGCCCTGAGCTTGGCGCGGCCTTCTTCGCTGATCCAGTCGCTGCTCCACGCGGGCGCGCGGCGCAGGGTGGCGCGTGCGCGGCCGAGCCCGGCTTGTTCGATGGCGGCGAGCACATCGTGCTCGATGGCTTCGGTCGCTGGGCAGCCCGAGTACGTCGGCGTGAGCACGATCTCGAGCCCGTCGTCATGCGCGATCACCTCGCGCACGATGCCCAGGTCGCAGACCGACACGGCCGGCACCTCGGGGTCGAGCACCGTGTGCAGCACGGCCCAGGCCGCGTCGACGCGTGATGCGATCGCGCTGTTCACCACACGCCTCCCGGGTAAGAACGCTGCAGGTGCTGCATCTCGGTGAGGATGTAGCCCATATGCTCGCTGTGAACGCCCTGCTTGCCGGTGCTGCGAAAGGCGGCTTCCTGCGGCATCGAAAGGCCGGCCGCGTCGAGCACCTGCTGCATCTCGGCGAGCCAGGGTTCGCGCAGTTCGCTCCACGCGGGGCCGAGGCCGCTCGCGCTGGCTTGCGCATCCACCGCATCGCTCTCGAACAGCTCGGGCACGTAGAGCCAGAGCTGCTTCAGCGCCTTCTCGGTGCGGCGGCGCGATTCGTCGGTGCCATCGCCGAGCCGCACGACCCAGTCACCCGAATGCCGCTGGTGGTAGCGCGCTTCCTTCACGGCCTTGCCGGCGATGGCGGCCACTTCGACGTCGCTCGATGCGGCGAGCCGTTGCCACAGCAGCTTCAGCAGCGTGGCGACCATGGTGTTGCGCAGCACGGCAAAGGCGAAGTCGCCGCGCGGCAGTTCGACCAGCGTGAGGTTGAAGTAGTCGCGCTCGTCGCGCAGGTAGGCGAGCTGGTCTTCGTCGTGCTCATGACCAGCGCCTTCGAGGTTGCCGGCGTGGGTGAGCAGCGCGCGCGCCTGACCGACGAGGTCGAGTGCGATGTTGGCCATCGCGATGTCTTCCTCGAGCACGGGCGCATGGCCGCACCATTCGCCCAGCCTCTGGGCGAGGACGAGGCCGGTGTCGGCGATGCGCAGCAGGTATTGCACTTCGGGCGTGCGGTTGAGTTCGATCGATGCTTGCATTTCAGTGGTTCCGCTGTTGTTCAGGGTGCTGCTGTTCAGGGTGCTGCTGTTCAGGGCGCGTGCACAGGCCACCGGGTACTCCCCTCCGCGAATGTCCCCCGGCCTTCGGCCTCCTCCTTGATTTCGCTGCGGGGAGCACCCGATGCCCTGTGCACTTGGACGCGCTGCTGGTGTACCGCTGATCAACGACCGCTCTGTCCAACGCTCCCGTCGATGGGGTGCCTTGCGCAGCGAAATCAAGGGGGAGGCCGCAGGCCGGAGGACATTCGCGGAGCAAGGTACCCCGTCGGCGGGAGTGCGCCCTGAACAAACTACGCGACGAACAGAAACCGCCTGAAGTTTCATGGCTGGCTACATGTGGTCGACCGACTTGGGCAACTTATAGAAAGTGGGATGCCGGTACACCTTGTCCTCCGCCGGATCGAAGAACATGTCCTTGTCCCCCGGATCGCTCGCCACGATCTGATCCGAGCGCACCACCCAGATGCTGCTGCCCTCCTGGCGGCGCGTGTACACATCGCGCGCCATCTGGATCGCCATCTTCGGATCGGCCGCATGCAGGCTGCCGCAGTGCTTGTGATCGAGGCCCGCCTTGCTGCGCACGAACACTTCCCACAGGGGCCACTCTTGCTGGGTATCGTCGGTCATGCGGCCTCCTGCATCGGTTGCTTGTTGGCGTGGGCCATCGCGGCCTCGCGCACCCACGCGCCTTCTTCCCAGGCGTCGACGCGGGCTTGCAAGCGTTCGCGGTTGCACGGGCCGTCGCCGCCGATCACGCGCCAGAACTCGCTCCAGTCGATGGCGCCGAAGTCGTGCGCCTGGCGCTCTTCGTTCCACTTGAGGTCGGGGTCGGGCAGCGTCACGCCGAGGATGCGCGCCTGCTCGACGGCGGCGTCGATGAACTTCTGGCGCAGCTCGTCGTTGCTGAAACGCTTGATGCCCCAGCGCATCGACTGCGCGCTGTTGGGCGACTGGTCGTCCGGTGGGCCGAACATCATGACCGAGGGCCACCACCAGCGGTTCACCGCGTCCTGCACCATCGCCTTCTGCGCCTCGGTGCCGCGGGTCATCATCGTCAGCAGCGCTTCATAGCCCTGGCGCTGGTGAAAGCTCTCCTCGCGGCAGATGCGGATCATGGCGCGTGCATACGGCGCGTACGAACAGCGGCAGATCGGCACCTGGTTCATGATGGCCGCGCCATCCACCAGCCAGCCGATGGTGCCCATGTCGGCCCAGGTGAGCGTCGGGTAGTTGAAGATCGAGCTGTACTTGGCGCGGCCGCTGTGCAGCGCGTCGAACATCTGGTCGCGCGAGGTGCCCAGCGTTTCGGCGGCGGCATACAGGTAGAGGCCGTGACCGCCTTCGTCCTGCACCTTGGCCAGCAGGATGGCCTTGCGCTTGAGCGTGGGCGCGCGGCCGATCCAGTTGCCTTCGGGCAGCATGCCGACGATCTCGGAATGCGCATGCTGGCTGATCTGGCGCACCAGCGTCTTGCGGTAATGCTCGGGCATCCAGTCCTTCGCCTCGATGAAGTCGCCGGCGTCGATGTGCGCGTCGAAGCGCTCCTCGAGCCGCATCTCGTCGGCGGAGCGCACGGCTTTTTTCTTGCCGTCGCCTGCGTCCTTGCCCGCGGTGTCCATGGCCTGGGTGTACATGTGCGTGTCCTTCGCAAAAAGGGGTTGAAGCGGCGCGCGCGCTCAGCGCGGGCGCGTGTCGATCACGCGCCGGGCCTTGCCGGTCTGCGTGCGTTCGATGGAATCGGGGTCGAACACGCGCACCGTGGTCGAGATGCCGACCAGCGTCTTCACGCGGTCCTGCACCCAGGCGGCGATGGCCTTGCGCTCGGCCTCGTCGATGGCGGCGTGGCGGTGCTCGAGTTCGCAGTGCACCTCGACCTCGTCGAGCAGGCCCTCGCGGCGCACATGCACCTGGTACAGGCCCGAGAGGCGCGCATGCGCGAGCACGATCTCTTCCACCTGCGTGGGGAAGACGTTGACGCCGCGGATGATCATCATGTCGTCGCTGCGCCCGACGATCTTGCCCATGCGGCGGAAGGCGCGCGAGGTGGGCGGCAAGAGGCGCGTGAGGTCGCGCGTGCGGTAGCGCACGATGGGCATGGCCTCCTTGCTCAGCGAGGTGAAGACCAGTTCGCCTTCCTCGCCGTCGGCCTTCAGCTCGCCGGTGTCGGGGTCGATGATCTCGGGGTAGAAGTGGTCTTCCCAGATCACCGGGCCGTCCTTGCTCTCGACGCATTCGCTGGCCACGCCCGGGCCCATCACTTCGGAAAGGCCGTAGATGTCGACCGCGTCGAGGCCGGCCTTGCCTTCGATGTCGCGGCGCATCGCCCTCGGTCCACGGCTCGGCGCCGAAGATGCCGATCCTGAGCGAGCTGTCCTTCGCATCGAGGCCCTGGCGCTCGAACTGCTCGATGATCACCTGCATGTAGCTGGGCGTGACCATGATGATGTCGGGCTTGAAGTCCTGGATCAGCTGCACCTGTTTCTCGGTCTGGCCGCCCGACATCGGGATGACGGTGCAGCCCGCGCGCTCGGCGCCGTAGTGCGCGCCCAGGCCGCCGGTGAACAGGCCGTAGCCGTATGACACGTGCACCATGTCGCCGGGCCGGCCGCCCGCGGCGCGGATCGAGCGCGCGACGAGATCGGCCCAGGTGTCGATGTCCTTCAAGGTGTAGCCCACCACGGTCGGCTTGCCGGTGGTGCCCGACGAGGCATGGATGCGCGCCACCTGCGTGCGCGGCACGGCGAACATGCCGAAGGGGTAGTTGTCGCGCAGGTCGGTCTTCACCGTGAACGGAAACTTCGAAAGGTCGGCGAGCGACTTCAGGTCATCGGGTTGCACGCCCTTGGCATCGAAGGCCTTGCGGTAGTGCGGCACGTTGTCGTACGCGCGCTGCAGCGTGGCGCGCAGGCGGCTGAGCTGCAGCGCGCTGATCTCGTCGCGGCTCGCGGTTTCGATGGGCTCGAGCTCGCCGGGGGAGGGGTGTCTGGCTGTCATGGGCTTGTGTCTCCTCAGGCGGCAACGGCGGGGCGGCCCTTGGCGGTGTAGGAGCGGCCGCGAAACATCGCGACGCGCTCGCCGCGCTGGTTGGTGATTTCGGTGTCGTACACGCCGGTGCGGCCGGCTTTCGACAATTCGAAGCAGCGCGCGGTGAGCACGTCGCCTTCGCGCGCCGGTGCAATGAAGTCGATGGAAAAGCCCGAGGCCACGGTCAGCTCGTTGTACGAATTGCAGGCGAAGGCAAAGCTGGAATCGGCCAGCGTGGCCATGAAGCCGCCGTGGCAGATGGCGTGGCCGTTGAGCATGTCGGTGCGCACGCGCATTTCGAGCGTGGCCTGGCCGGGGCCGACCTCGACGATGCGCATGCCGAGGCCCTTGCTGGCGTTGTCGTTCTCGAACATGCCGTCGCGAACGTACTCGGCGGTCTGCTGGGGGGTGCGGGTGGGTTCGGTCATCGTTGTTCTCCACCTGTCCTTGGCTTCGTTCCGGGCGCGCTTTCGGGGCGCTGTTGTTCGGGGCGCTGTTGTTCGGGGCGCGTGCACAGGACACCGGGTACTCCCCTCCGCGAATGTCCCCCGCCTTCGGCTCCTCCTTTATTTCGCTGCGGGGAGCACCCGATGCCCTGTGCACCCGGACACGCTGCTGGCGAACGGCTGATCAACAACCGCTCCGCATAACGATCCCGTCGATGGGGTGCCTTGCGCAGCGAAATAAAGGAGGAGC
The DNA here is from genome assembly GCF_030815975.1 of Variovorax paradoxus. Taxonomy (NCBI): domain Bacteria; kingdom Pseudomonadati; phylum Pseudomonadota; class Betaproteobacteria; order Burkholderiales; family Comamonadaceae; genus Variovorax; species Variovorax paradoxus. Next base: position 680,614 of record NZ_JAUSXL010000002.1, on the reverse strand, counting down.
CCGAAGGGCGGGGGACATTCGCGGAGCAAGGTACCCCGTCGGCGGGAGCGCGCCCTGAACAGCCGCGCCCTGAACGACCGACAACGCAACGCAAGGGGAAGCAGAATTTCATCTCAGCGGTCCTTGAACACCGGCGCACGCTTGGAACGAAAGGCTTCGACACCTTCGCGGTAATCACCGGCATTGCCCATCTCGCGCTGGATGCGGGCCTCTTCGGCCAGCGCCGCGTCGAGGTCCATGCCCTGCGCCGCGGCCATGGCCTGGCGGGTGGCGACGAGGGCGCGGGTCGGCATGCCGGCCAGCTTGGATGCGAGCGCGGCGACTGTGTTGGCCAGTGCCGCGTCGTCCACGCACTGCCAGATCAGGCCGATGCGCGCGGCTTCCTCGGCCGGCAGCTTGTCGCCCAGCATCGCCATGCCCAGCGCGCGCGCAGAACCGACGAGCCGCGGCAGCAGCCATGTGCCACCGGTGTCGGGCACCAGGCCGATCTTGGTGAAGGCCTGGATGAAGCTGGCCGAACGCGCAGCCACGACGAGGTCGCAGCACAGCGCGATGTTGGCGCCCGCTCCGGCGGCCACGCCATTGACGGCGGCGACCACGGGCACCGGCATCGAGCGCAGCCGCGCGACGAGCGGGGCGTAGTAAGCGGAGATGACATGGCCCAGGTCCTTGGGCGCGGCGCCCGGCGCGGGGTCGGGCGCGACCGAAGAATCGGCCAGGTCCTGCCCGGCGCAGAAGGCGCGGCCTGCACCCGTGAGCACCACGCAGCGCACTCCCGGATCGCCGGCCGCAAGGTCCAGCGCCGCCATCAGTTCGCCGTGCAGTTCGGTCGTGAAACTGTTGAGCGCCGCGGGGCGGTTGAGGCTCAGCGTGCGGACGGCGCCGGCATCGCTGGTGAGAACTAAAGGTTCTGGCATGGCTTGTCTCTGATCTCTAAACACTATTGACCGACCGTCCGGTAGATTTTAAGATCGACCTCGATGCCAGCACAAGCGGGTGGCTTCAGGGCAAACCCTGAGCCCGCAACAAAGGAGACCGATCGAATGCCCAGCTATTCCATCGACGGCGTGATTCCCGTCGTCGACCCGACGGCCTACGTCCACCCCAGCGCGGTCTTGATAGGCGACGTGATCGTCGGCCCCCGCTGCTACGTCGGCCCTTGCGCCAGCCTGCGCGGCGACTTCGGCCGCATCGTGCTCGAGGAGGGCTCCAACGTGCAGGACCATTGCTGCATCCACGGCTTTCCGGACCAAGACACGGTGGTCGAGGTCAATGGCCACATCGGCCACGGCGCGATCCTGCACAGCTGCATCGTGCGGCGCGATGCGCTGGTGGGCATGAACGCGGTGGTGATGGACGAGGCCGAGATCGGCGAGCAGGCCATCGTGGCGGCCTGTGCCTTCGTGCCGGCCGGCATGAAGGTGCCGGCGCGCACGCTGGTGGCGGGCATTCCTGCCAAGGTGAAGAAGACGCTGAGCGACGAGGAAATTGCCTGGAAGCTCGAAGGCACCCACACCTACCAGGCGCTCACCGTGCGCAGCCTGGCCAGCCTGGACGAGGTCGCGCCGCTGCAGCAGATGGAGCCCGGCCGCCCGCGCCTGCCCGCGCTTCCGAGGTGCGCTCGCTGATCGCGACGCGGCGCGGATAGCTTCGTGCAAGATCGCGGGTTGCCCGCAACAACTGCCCCCATCAAGGAAGAAAGAAGACCCGATGCCGCGTGGAAGATCCGCCACCTACGACGACCAGCGCGAGTTCATCCTGGCGCAGGCCGCCCAGCTGTTCGCGCGCCGCGGCTATCCCGCCACATCCATGAACCAGGTGGCCGAGGCCTGCAATCTCTCCAAGGCCACGCTCTACCACTACTACAAGGACAAGAGCAGCCTCCTGATCAGCATCGCCGAGACGCACGTCTCCCGCCTGGCCGCGCTGGTGGTCGAGGAAGAAGCCTCGGCGCATACCGACGAGGAGCGGCTGCGCCGCTTCATCTACCGCATCGTCGAGGAATACGCCGGCGCACAGGACGCCCACCGCGTGCTGACCGACGACGTGCGCTTTCTGGAAGAAGAAGACCGCGAGCGCGTGCTGAACCAGGAGCGCGAAGTGGTGGCGGGGTTTGCGCGCGCGGTGTCCGCCTTGCGGCCCGGTGCGCCGAGCGACGACCTGGCCAAGCCGCTGACCATGCTGCTGTTCGGCATGATCAACTGGATGTTCACCTGGATGAAGCCCGGCGGCCGGCTCGACCATGCATCGATTGCGCCGATCGTGGCCGACCTGTTCCTGGGCGGTATCGGCGCGGTGAAGTCGCCGCCGGCCATCCGGCGGCCCGGTGGCCGCTCCGTCAAAGAATCCGGTTGAACCAGAGCAGCGACAGCCCCGCCGACAGCAGCGTGAGAATGGCCGCGCCCAGCGCGAAGAGCGCGGAGATCTCGGTTTCCTTCTTCTCGACCGTGAGCCGCGAGCTCAGCGTTTCGTAGACCTTCTTCAGGTCGGCGGCGGTGCCTGCGTAGAAGTATTCGGCCTGCGTCTTGTTGGCCACGGCCTTGAGCGTTTCCTCGTCGAGCCGCACGCGCATCGACCAGCCTTCGAAGCCGATGGTTTCGCCATCGACCGTGCCCACGCCCACCGTGTAGATGCGCACGCCGCGGTCGGCCGCGGCCTTGGCGGCATCGAGCGGATCGACGCCGGTGGTGCGCTGCCCGTCGGTCAGCATGATGATCGCGGCCGAGGTGTAGGAGCCCGGCGCCACCGGCGTGAACTCCTTGGCCTGCTTCTCCGTCTGGTCGATGGGCGTGCCGCGCTGGCGGCTGGGGGCGCTGAACTGCGAGACGTCGATGCCCGCCTCGGGGAACAGCGTGGCGAGCGACACCACGATCGCATTGCCCGTGGCCGTGGCGCGCTGCAGCTGAAAGCTGTCGATCGCGGTCACCAGGTCGTCGTGGTTGGTGGTGGGCAGCTGCGCCACCTGCGCGCTGCCCGCAAAGGCGACGATGCCCACCTTGACGTGGCGCGGCAGGTCCTTGATGAAGCTCTTGGCTGCTTCCTGCGCCGCAACCAGCCGGTTGGGCAGCACGTCGGCCGCGCGCATGCTGCCAGACACGTCCATGGCAAGGATGATGGTCTGCTGGTTCGACGGCAGCATCACCACGGCCATCGGCCGCGCGGCCGCCACCAGCATTGCGGCCATGGCCAGCAGGAACAGGAAGGGCGGAACATGCCGGCGCACGCTCTGGCCGGCGCCCATGGCCTCGCGCACGATCGACAGGCTCGCATAACGCACCGCGAGCTTCTTCTTGCGGCGGATCAGCCAGATGTAGAGCAGCACCAGCAGCGGCAGCGCCGCCAGCAGCCAGAGGAATTGAGGCCAGAGAAAAGTCATGCTGCCACCGCCTTCATGCTGCCCGAGCCGATGCGCATGCGGCGCTTGCGCAGGTCGGCGAAACGAACGATGGCTTCCACCAGGTCGTCGCTGGTCGAAAGCTCCAGTGCGTCGACACCCGCTTTAGCGAGCGAGGCGCGCAGCGCGGCCTCGCGCTCGGCCGCCAGGCGCGCGAAGCGCTTGCGAAAGCCGCCATCATGCGTATCGACCCAGAGCTGCTCGCCGGTTTCGGCATCGCGCAGCGGCACCAAGCCGAGGTCGGGCAGCTCGAGTTCGAGCGGATCGAACAGGCGCACGGCAATGACTTCATGCCGCTGCACCAGCTGGCCGAGCGGGCGTTCCCAGCCTGGTTCGCTCAGGAAGTCGGACACCACGAACACGGTGGAGCGGCGCGGCATCAGCGTGGCGGCCGATTTCAGCAGATCGGCCAGGCGCGTCATGCCTTTTTGCGTGGGCGCGGCCTCGGCCTTGTCGGCCCGCCGCTCCATCGCATGCAGCAGGTGCAGCACGTGCCGGCGGCCGCTGCGCGGCGGAATCACCGCTTCGAGATCGGTGCCATAGACCAGCGCGCCCACCCGGTTGCCGTGGCGCGTGAGCAGGCGCGCGAGCACGCCGACGAAGCCGGCAGAGATTTCGCGCTTGGCTTTGAGGCCGGAGCCGAAATCGACCGAGCGGCTCAGGTCGAGCACGAACCAGGCCGACATCTCGCGGTCTTCGGTGAAGACGCGCACGTGCGGTGTCTGCAGGCGCGCGGTGACGTTCCAGTCGATGTGGCGCACGTCGTCGTGGTGCTGGTATTCGCGCAGGTCGGCCAGGTCGAGGCCGGTGCCGCGCATCAGCGTGCGGTAGTCGCCCTGCAGCAGGCCATCGAGGCGGCGGATGACCGTCCATTCGAGACGGCGCAGCGCGCGTTCCGCGCCTCCGGCTTCAGCGATGAGCCGTTCGTCGTTCGCGGCCGCAGGGGCCTTACGCCACCAGCTTTTCATGTTCGAGCGGTTTGGGAGGAGCGGGAACGGCCTTCATGATCTTCTCGATCAGGCTGTCGGGTGTGAGGCCTTCGGACAAGCCTTCGTAGGAAAGCGTCACGCGATGGCGCAGTACGTCGGGCACCAGCGCGGTCATGTCCTCGGGCAGCGCATAGCTGCGGCCACGCAGCAGCGCCAGCGCGCGTGCGCCTTCGGTCAGGCTGATGCTCGCGCGCGGGCTCGCGCCGAAAGTGATGAAGCGGCGCATGTCCTTCAGGCCGTGCTTCTCGGGCGTGCGCGTGGCCGACACCAGCTTGACCGCGTACTGGATGAGCGAAGGATCGACGTACACGCGCCGCGCCTCGGCCTGCAGGGTGGCGAGCTGGTCGGTGGTGGCCACCGGATTGACCTCGACGAGCGAGCCGATCACGCGCTGGACGATGACGAACTCTTCCTCGTCGCTCGGATAGTCGACCAGCACCTTCATCATGAAGCGGTCGACCTGCGCCTCCGGCAGCGGATAGGTGCCTTCGGTCTCGATCGGGTTCTGCGTGGCCATGACCAGGAAGGGGCGCGGCACCTTGTGCGTTTCGCCGGCAATGGTGACCTGACGTTCCTGCATCACTTCGAGCAGCGCGCTCTGCACCTTGGCGGGCGCACGGTTGATTTCGTCGGCCAGCAGCAGGTTGGCGAACACCGGGCCGAGCGAGGTGCTGAACTCGCCGGTCTTCTGGTTGTAGATGCGCGTGCCCACCAGGTCGGCCGGCACCAGGTCGGGCGTGAACTGGATGCGCTTGAACTGGCCGCGCACGGTGTCGGCCAGCGTCTTGATGGTGAGCGTCTTCGCGAGCCCCGGCACGCCTTCGACCAGCAGGTGCCCGCCCGCGAGCATGGCCACCATCACCCGCTCCAGGAAGCGGTCCTGGCCCACCACCACGCGCTTGACTTCGTAGAGGATCTGCTCCATCAGTTCGGCCGTGGCGGCAGAGGTGGAAAAGGGGTTCTCAGTGCTCATGCGGGGCCTCTTGTTGAATGATCGAAGCTGGGCGCGTTCCTGCTGTGCTGGTGCGGCCTAGAACGGCGGCGAGCCCGCGGCCGAGGCCGCGTTCTCGATGGGCACCGCAAAACCGATGCCGATGAAGGTGCGCTGCTGCGTGGGATTGAGAATGGCGGTGACGATGCCGAGCACCTCGCCGTCCATGTTGATCAGCGGGCCGCCCGAGTTGCCGGGATTGGCGGCGGCGTCGAACTGGATCAGGTTGCCCAGTTCCTGCTTGCCCTCCGGCGATCGGAACGAGCGCTTCAGGCCCGACACCACGCCGGCCGAAACCGAAGGGCCGATGCCGAACGGAAAACCCACCGCGGCCACCTGGTCGCCGGGCTGCAGGTCGGCGGTCGAGCGCATGACGGCGGGAATCAGGTCGTCGGGGATCTTCTGGGCCTGCAGCACCGCAAGGTCGTTCTCGGGCTGCACGCCGGTGATGGTGGCCACGGCCTCCAGGCCGTCGGAGAAGGTGACCTTGATCGTCTCGGCGCCGGCCACGACATGCAGGTTGGTGAGGATCACGCCCTTGTCGACGATGACCACGCCGGTGCCCACGCCGCGTTCGACCTGGCCTGGCGGCCCTTCGTCGCTGGGGGCTTCGGGCGGCTTGCCCTTGGCCATGTTGCGGCCGCGCTTCTGAGTCTTGGCCTCGGGTGTGGCTTTCTCGGGGCCGTAGCCGACCACGCGCACCACCGAGGGCCGCACGATCTCGGCGGCCTTGGCAGCGGGCGAGGGCAGCGTTTGGGTCTGCAGCGTGCGCAGCACGGCCGAATCGATGTCTTTTTGCGTCAACGCCTTGCCTTGGCGAGGCCACCATGTGGCGCCGCCCGCAACCAGCGCGGCGCACAGCACCAGAAGAAACGCGAAGCTGCGCCGGCCCGGCTGCCAGCCGGCCTTGGCATGGGAGAGCGAATCGGGTGGAACCGGCGGCGCGCCACGGCCTCCGCCCTCGGACGATGGCACGGCAGCCTGGTCGGCCGCGGGATCGGCCGCTTGAGGCAGCGTGCGGGGCGAACGGCTGTAGAAAGCGGGCCTGCGCATCGGAGCACCTCCGGCAAGGGATGACGGGTGAGTAGGGAGTCACAGTAGCACGCTTTCTTCTGCCTTGCATCCCTTCGGGCATCATCCGGCCATGGCTGTTTTTGTCGATACCCACTGCCACCTCGATGCGCCCGAATTCGGTGCGGAAATGCCGCTCATCCGTGCGCGGGCCGCCGAACGCGGTGTGGCGCTGTGCGTGATTCCCGCCGTGGCGGTCTTCAACTTTGCGACCGTGCGCGGGCTGGCGAAGGCGCAGGGCGATGCCTATGCGCTGGGCATCCACCCGCTGTGCACCGGCAATGCACAGGAAGCCGACCTGGAAGCGCTCGACGCCGAACTGGCGACGCGCCGCGGCGATCCGCGGCTGGTCGCGGTCGGCGAGATCGGGCTCGACTACTTCGTGGGAGGCCTGGACAGCGACAAGCAGCAGCATTTTTTTCACACTCAGTTGCAACTCGCGCGCAAATACGATCTGCCGGTGCTGATCCACGTGCGCCGCTCGGTCGACAAGGTGCTCAAGCATCTGCGGCAGACCGCGGCCGGCCGGCCATGGCATGGCATTGCCCATGCATTCAACGGCAGCGAGCAGCAGGCCAGGGCCTGCATCGACATCGGCCTGAAGCTGGGCTTCGGCGGCGCCGTGACCTTCGAGCGCGCGTTGCAGCTGCGCCGGCTGGCCGCCACGCTGCCGCTCGAATCGATGGTGATGGAAACCGATGCGCCCGACATCCAGCCGCATTGGCTCTACCGCACGCAGGCGCAGCGCGCGGCCGGCGAAGCGCAGGGCCGCAACGAGCCGGGCGAACTGCCGCGCATCGCCGAAGTGGTGGCGCAACTGCGCGGCATCGGCATCGGCGAACTGGCCGAGGCCACCACCCGCAATGCACTCGCGGCGCTGCCACGGCTCGAAAGCCTTCTTTCCTTGTCGGAAGGCCGGCCGCCCACCGCGTAGGCCGACATCCCGTCTTGCGATTGCGCAAGGGAGCCCGCGGGTTTGCTGTCATCCTCGGTGTTCGAAGCGGCGTTTCTTGTCCAGTGGCAAGTTCGTCACTCCAGCATCTCATTCCAAAAGGAGCTTTCGCATGAACACATCTTTCATCCGCACCGTGCCCGTCGTGCTCGCCCTCGCGCTGGCCTCCATTGGCGTGTCCGCCGTGGCTCAGACGGCCGCACCGGCCACCGCCACGCCGGCTCCGGCCACCGCGGAGCCCACCACCACTGAAAAAGCGAAGGAAGCCGGCAAGGACGCCGTGGACGCCACCAAGCGCACGACCAAGAAGGCCGTGAACGCCACCGAACGCGGCACCAAGAAGGCTTGGCACGCCACCAAGCGCACCACCAAGAAGGCCGCCGACGCCACCAAGAATGTCGCAGCCAAGACCGGGGACGCCGTGGAAACCGCCGGCCACAAGACGGCCGACGGCATGCGCAGCACCGGCAAGGCCATTGGCGAAAAGGTTCCCGGCACGGCGGAACACGACGCTGCCAAGAAATAATCGAGGCTCGCCTTCAGCATGAAAAAACCCGCTTCGGCGGGTTTTTTCATGGGCGCGCGACAGTGCCAAGATAGAGCCCATCCATGAATCCTCCAGCCGCACCCGATCCTGGCATCGTGCTCGCGGGCCTTGCGCCCATCGTCTCGCCCGCCACCGTCGTACTGATATTGGGCAGCTTCCCGGGCGTCCGGTCGCTCGAACTGCAGCAGTACTATGCGCATCCGCAAAATCAGTTCTGGAAAATCTTGCAAGCCGTGTGGCCCCGCCATCCGCTCCCCGTGGGCGCAGACAGTTATCCCGAGAAGAAAGAGTGGCTGCTCGATCGCGGCCTGGGCGTATGGGACGTGTACGCCGCCTGCGAGCGCGAGGGCAGCTTGGACTCCGCCATTCGCGCGCCCGTGGCCAACGACATCGCGGGCCTGCACCTGCCCCGTCTCGCCGCCATCGCCCACAACGGCGGCGAGAGCTTCAAGCACGCGCGCCATACGCGCACCCTGGGGGTGCCGGTTTACCAGCTGCCTTCCACCAGTCCCGCCAACGCGTCGTGGAGCTTCGAGCGCAAGCTCGCAGCCTGGCGCGAGGTCTTTGTCGCCCACCACCTTCTTTGATGGCCACGAGCAAAACTCCCGTTCTTCCCGAAGTCAATTTTTCCGACTGGGGCGACATCCGCTACCTGCACCTGGGCACCGAATGGGTCCAGGGCTCGATGAAGCTCGACGCACCGTTCGAGATCGAACTCGAATACGTGCAGCGCATGATGGCCTGGCTGCTGTTCGCCGATGCGAAGAGCCTGGCGAGCCGCCATGCGATGCAGCTCGGCCTCGGCGCGGCCACGCTCACCAAGTTCTGCCGCAAGACCCTGCGCATGCGCACCACCGCGGTGGAACTGAATCCACAGGTGGTGTCGGCCTGCCGCGGCTGGTTCAAGCTGCCGGCCGACGACCCGAAGCTGCGCGTGGTCATTGCCGATGCGGCGCAGGAGATCCGCAAGCCCGAATGGCAGGGCACGGTCGATGCGCTGCAGGTCGACCTGTACGACCATGAAGCCGCCGCGCCGGTGCTCGACAGCGAAGGCTTCTATGCCGATTGCCGTGCGCTGCTCACCGAGGACGGCTGCATGACGGTCAACCTCTTCGGCCGCTCGTCGAGCTACGAGCGCAGCCTCGAGAAGATCGCCGGCGCATTCGGTGCCGACGCGGTCTGGGCCTTCAAGCCGACGCGCGAAGGCAACACGGTGGTGCTGGCGCAGCGCACACCCAGCAGGCCCAAGCGCGAAGTCCTTGCCGAGCGCGCCCAAACGATCCAGACTCGATGGGCCCTGCCCGCGCCCAAATGGCTGCGCGTGTTCAAACCGCTGAATCCCACCTGAATCCCACCCTCACCCGACCATCCGGCCCATGAGCGCTGTTCCCGCCGTTTCCGCCCCCGCCGCCCTGGCTGCCCGCCACGAAGGCCCGCTCGACCTGCGCCGCCTGATCGAATGGCTTGCCGCCGACGGCATGATTTCGCCGGTGGAAGCCAAGCGCACCATCGCGCGCTGCGCCCAGGCCGAGAGCCGCCAGGCGCCGCTGGTGCGGCTGGCCAACGTGGCCATGACGCGCGAAAGCGACGGCAAGCCGCTCGATCTCGAAATGCTCACGCAGTGGCTCGCAGGCCGCGCGGGGCTTGCCTACCTGCGCATCGATCCGCTCAAGGTCGACGTGGGCAAGGTGGCCGACACCATGAGCGCGGCCTATGCCGAGCGCCACAAGGTGCTGCCGGTGCAGGTGCTGCCCAATGAAGTGGTGGTGGCCACGGCCGAGCCCTTCCTGACCGACTGGATCGCCGAGGTGGAGCGCCAGTCGCGCCGCACGGTGCGCCGCGTGGTGGCCAACCCCACGGACATCCAGCGCTACACGGCCGAGTTCTTCGCGCTCGCCAAGTCGGTGCGCGCCGCCCAGAAGGCCGGCGGCAACACCGGCGGCGCGAGCTTCGAGCAGCTGGTGGAGCTGGGCAAGAGCACCAAGCAGCTCGACGCCAACGACCAGAGCGTGGTGCAGGTGGTCGACTGGCTCTGGCAATACGCCTTCGACCAGCGCGCGAGCGACATCCACCTGGAGCCGCGCCGCGAGCAGGGCGTGATCCGCTTTCGCATCGACGGCATCCTGCACCCGGCCTACCAGATGCCCATGGGCGTGATGAACGCGATGGTCTCGCGCATCAAGCTGCTGGGCCGCATGGACGTGGTCGAGAAGCGCCGTCCGCTCGACGGCCGCATCAAGACCCGCAACATGCGCGGCGACGAAGTCGAAATGCGACTGTCCACCTTGCCGACCGCCTTCGGCGAGAAGATGGTGATGCGCATCTTCGACCCCGACACGGCGGTGAAAGACCTCGACGCCCTCGGCTTCGCGCAGCACGATGCGCAGCGCTGGGAACAGCTCGTCACGCGGCCCAACGGCATCATCCTGGTGACCGGGCCCACGGGCTCGGGCAAGACCACCACGCTGTACTCCACGCTCAAGCGCGTGGCCACCGAGGAGGTCAACGTGAGCACGGTGGAAGACCCGATCGAAATGATCGAGCCTTCGTTCAACCAGACGCAAGTGCAGCCGCAGCTCGACTTCGGCTTTACCGAAGGCCTGCGCGCGCTGATGCGGCAGGACCCCGACATCATCATGGTCGGTGAAATCCGCGACCTGGCCACCGCCGAGATGGCGGTGCAGGCCGCGCTCACCGGCCACCTGGTGTTCAGCACGCTGCACACCAACGACGCGCCGAGCGCCATCACGCGGCTGATGGAGCTGGGCGTGCCTTCCTACCTCATCAACGCCGTGATGCTCGGCGTGCTGGCCCAGCGGCTGGTGCGCACGCTGTGCCCCAACTGCAAGCAGCCCGACGACACGGTCACGCGCGAGAAGCTCGAAACCATCGTCAAGCCATGGCAGATCACCGGTTCGGTGCGCGCCTACAAGCCCGTGGGCTGCGTCGATTGCCGCATGACCGGCTACATGGGCCGCATGGGCCTGTACGAGCTGCTGAGCATCAGCGAAGACTTCAAGGCCCAGGTCACCAAGGAGCCGAACCTCGCCGGGCTCAGGCGGCAGGCCGTGATCGACGGCATGCGCCCGCTGCGCCTGGCGGGGGCGCTGCGCGTGGCCGAAGGCGTCACCACCATCGAGGAAGTGCTGAGCGCGACACCGCCGCTGGAGTAAGACGCAAAAAAAGCGCATGTCGCTGGGGTTATCCCTAGGCGTTCGGTTAGTGGAATCCACATCGGGCTGACCGCCAGCTGACTCGACAATCTCGCATCGAAATTTGTTCGAGGAGACTGTTCGTGAAAATCAAGAGTCAGAAAGACTTTTTCTCGGGTCTGATGTTTACGGTCGTGGGCGTGGCGTTCGCATGGGGCGCCACCACCTACAGCGTAGGCAGCGGCGCCCGCATGGGGCCGGGCTACTTCCCGTTGATGCTGGGCGTCCTGATGGCCGTCATCGGCCTGGGGATCATGTTCAGCGGCCTGACCGTCGAAACCACCGACGGCGAAAAAATCGGCAAATGGGCCTGGAAGCAGGTGGTGTTCATCCTGGGCGCCAATCTCGCGTTCGGCATCCTGCTGGGCGGCCTGCCGAGCATCGGCGTGCCGGCCATGGGAATGATCATCGCCATCTACGCGCTCGTGATCATCGGGAGCCTCGCGGGCCACGAATTCAAGCTGCAGAGCGTGCTGATCCTGGCCACCGTGCTGGCCATCGGCAGCTATGTCGCCTTCATCTGGGCGCTCAAGCTGCAGATCCAGGTCTGGCCGACCTTCATCACCGGTTGAGGAGAAAGCGCTCTCATGGAATTGTTTGAACACCTCTCGATGGGTTTTGGCGTTGCCTTTACCTTCACGAATCTGCTGTACTGCCTGGTCGGCTGCATCCTGGGCACGCTGATCGGCGTGCTGCCGGGCATCGGCCCGGTCGCGACCATCGCGATGCTGCTGCCCGCCACCTATGCGCTGCCGCCCGTGTCGGCGCTGATCATGCTGGCCGGCATCTACTACGGCGCGCAGTACGGCGGCTCGACCACCGCCATCCTGGTGAACCTGCCGGGCGAATCTTCGTCGGTGGTGACCGTGATCGACGGCTACCAGATGGCGCGCAAGGGCCGTGCCGGTCCGGCGCTCGCCGCTGCGGGCCTCGGCTCGTTCTTTGCCGGTTGCGTGGGCACGCTGATCCTCGCGGCCTTCGCGCCGCCGCTGACCGAACTGGCCTTCAAGTTCGGCCCGGCCGAGTATTTCTCGCTGATGATCCTGGGCCTGATCGGCGCCGTGGTGCTGGCCTCGGGCTCGCTGCTCAAGGCCATCGCGATGATCGTGCTGGGCCTGCTGATGGGCCTGGTCGGTACCGATGTGAACTCGGGCGTCGCACGCTACAGCTTCGACATTCCGGAACTGACCGACGGCATCGGCTTCGTGGCCATCGCCATGGGCGTGTTCGGCTATGGCGAAATCATTGCCAACCTCTCGCGTCCCGACGACGAACGCGAAGTGTTCACCGCCAAGGTCTCGGGCCTGTTCCCGACCAAGGAAGACTTCAAGCGCATGGTGCCTGCCGTTCTGCGCGGCACGGCGCTGGGTTCGGCGCTCGGCATCCTGCCCGGCGGCGGCGCGCTGCTGGCGGCCTTCGCGGCCTACACGATCGAGAAGAAGACCAAGCTGAAGCCGGGCGAAGTACCGTTCGGCAAGGGCAACATCCGCGGCGTGGCGGCACCTGAATCGGCCAACAACGCCGGTGCGCAGACCTCCTTCATTCCGCTCTTGACGCTGGGCATTCCGCCCAACGCGGTGATGGCGCTGATGGTGGGTGCAATGACCATCCACAACATCCAGCCCGGCCCGCAGGTGATGACCAGCAACCCCGAGCTGTTCTGGGGCCTGATCGCCTCGATGTGGCTGGGCAACGCGATGCTGATCATCCTGAACCTGCCGCTGATCGGCATGTGGATCAAGCTCTTGTCGGTGCCCTACAAGTTCCTGTTCCCGGCGATCGTGCTGTTCTGCGCGATTGGCGTGTACTCGACCAACAACAACACCTTCGACATCTGGATGGTGGGCATCTTCGGTCTGGTGGGCTACACCTTCTTCAAGCTGGGTTGCGAGCCTGCGCCGCTGCTGCTGGGTTTCATCCTCGGGCCGATGATGGAAGAAAACCTGCGCCGCTCGCTGCTGCTCTCGCGCGGCGACTGGAGCGTGTTCGTCTCGCGTCCGATCTCCGCCAGCCTGCTGGCTGCGGCCGCGCTGCTGCTGGTGATCGTGCTGCTGCCGGCCGTGAAGTCGAAGCGCGAGGAAGCCTTCGTCGAGGTCGACTGAGCTCCTCGAGCAACAGCGAACAGACGGCGCCTTCGGGCGCCGTTTCTTTTTTCAGGGCTTGGTGGCTCTTGGCGGCTTCATGTGCTGTCTGGCCATTGCGAGGAAGGCCATGGCCGCGGGGGTGAGGGGGTGCTTGGCCAGGCGGATGGCCACCACCGGGTATTCGAGGACCGGGCGCGTGACGGCCACTGCGCGCAGGTTGCCGGGCATCAGCACCTCCACATAGCGCGGCAAGAGCGCCACGCCCGCACCCGCCTGGATCAGGCCGAAGGCCGTCGACAGCATCGACACATGATGGACCACGCGCGGATACACATTGGCCACGCTCGAGAGCTGGCGGCTCACGGCGCGCCACACGTTGGCGTCGGGGTTCACGTGGATGAAGGGCAGTGCTTCCAGGTGCCTGGCGTCCACCACCACGCGCTGGGCCAACGGGTGATCGTCGCGCACGAACAGGGCCATGCGTTCGGAGAAAAGAGGCTCGGTCGCCAGTTCCGAGTGCTTCTGTCCGATGTCCGAACCAAAGCCCAGGTCGGCCTCCTGCGAGAGGATGCGCGAGATCATCTGCTCCGCGGTGCTGTCGAGCAGCGTGGTCGCCAGCGTGGGGTGCTTCTGCGAAAACCGGCCGAGCATCGGCGGCAGCAGGGCGCCCGCCGTGAGGTGGCCCACCGCCAGCATCACGCTTCCTTCGCGCAATTGCGACTGCGAGCGGCAGGCGTCCACCGATTCATCGATCAGCCGCAAGGCCCGCACGGCGGTCTCGGCCATCACCTGGCCCGCACCCGTCAGCTGGATGCGGCGGCCCCGCACCACCAGTGGCTGCCCGAGTTCTTCCTCCATGCGCTTGACCAGGTGGCTGATCGCGGGCTGCGTCAGCTGCAGGGCTTCCGCCGCGAGCGTGAAGCTGCCCGATTCGGCCACCGCCGCCAGCGCGCGCAGCTGCTGCAGGGAGACTTCTTCCGCGGCGTTCCTTGCCATAAGCTGAACTCATAGTTGAATAACCTCGATTATCTGGCTTGATGGCGGCGCCCTGCATAGCATGCGAGCTTTTCTCCACGGGGCCAGAATCAGCACCATGAAAAGAATCCAGTTCCTTCAAGGGATCGTCGCTGCGCTTTGCGTGGCGGCATCGACGGCCAGCCTGGCCCAGGGCTACCCGAACAAGCCGGTGCGGCTCATCGTGCCGTTCCCCGCGGCGGGCGCGACCGACCTCTTCGCCCGCACGCTCGGGCAGAAGATGAGCGAAAAGCTCGGCACCTCGCTGATCATCGACAACAAGCCGGGCGCGGGCGGCGCCATCGGCTCGGACATGGCCGCGAAGGCGCCGGCCGACGGCTACACGCTGCTGCTGGCCACCACCAGCACCCACTCCATCGGACCGGCCATCACCAGCAAGCTGCCCTACGACACGGTGCGCGACTTCACGCCCATCGCGCATGTGGGCGATGCGCCGAGCATCATGCTGGTGCCGGTCGACTCGCCCGCGAAGACCGTACGCGAATGGATCGACCATGCGAAGAAGAATCCCGGCAAGCTCAACTATGCGTCGAGCGGCAACGGCACCATCGTGCAGCTCACGGCGGAGCTCTTCAAATCGCAGGCCGGCGTGTTCGTGACGCACATTCCCTACAAGGGCACGGCGCTGGCCATTCCCGACCTGATCAGCGGCAAGGTCGACGTGCTGTTCGATTCGCTGCCCACCGGCATGCCGCACGTGCGCGACGGCCGGCTGCGCGCGCTGGGCGTCACCACACCCAAGCGCAGCCCGCTCGCGCCGGAGCTGCCGCCAATCGCCGACACGCTGCCGGGCTTCGAGTCGAACACCTGGTTCGGCTTCTACGGCCCGAAGGGTCTGCCGGCGGACATCGTGGCGCGCGTCAACAAGGCCGCGAACGAGGCGCTGGCCGACCCCGAGGTGAAGGAAAAGCTTTCGCGCCTGGGCATCGAACCTGCCGCCGCCGGAACGCCCGAGCAGTTCGCCAGGATGGTGGCCGCCGACGCTGCCAAGTGGAAAAAAATCGTGGTCGAGCGCAAGATCAGCAACGAATAGCGAGCACACCCCCATGAACTTCGACTTCAACAATCCCTACCTTTCCACCCGCATTCCGATCTTCGCGCGCAACGTGGTGTCGACCTCGCATCCGCTCGCCTCGCAGGCGGGCCTGCGCATGCTGCAGCAGGGCGGCAATGCCGTCGATGCGGCCATTGCCACGGCGGCCGTGATGACGCTGGTGGAGCCCGTGAGCAACGGCCTCGGCAGCGATGCCTTCTGCATCCTGTGGGACGGCAAGGAACTGCACGGCCTCAACGCCTCGGGTCCCGCGCCCAAGGCCTGGACGCCCGAATACTTCAAGGCCAGGTACGGCGCCGATGCGGCCACGCCGCCGATGCGCGGCATCGATTCGGTCACCGTGCCGGGCGCGGTGCGCGGCTGGGTGGCGTTGAGCGATCGCTTCGGCAAGCTGCCTTTCGGCGACCTGCTGGCGCCGGCCATCGACATCGCCGAGCGCGGCTACCTGGTGCCGCCGGTGGTGCAGCAGAAGTGGGCTGCCGCCACGCCGGTGCTCGAATCGGTGGCGGGCTTCGCGCAGACCTTCATGCCCAGGGGCCGTGCGCCCGAAGTGGGCGAGCTGTTCCGCTTCACGGCCGCCGCGCGCGCGCTCAAGGCCATTGCCCGCACCAAGGGCGAGGCCTACTACAACGGCGAGATCGCCGAGGCGCTCGCCAGGTTCTCGAGCGAGCAGGGCGGCTCGCTCACGGTGGCCGACCTCTCGGCCTACCGGCCCGAATGGGTGAAGCCGATCTCGCGCGACTACCGCGGCCATACGCTGCACGAAATTCCGCCCAACGGCCAGGGCATTGCGGCGCTGATCGCGCTCGGCATTCTCGAGAAGTTCGACATCGCTTCGCTGCCGGTCGATTCGGTGGCTTCGCAGCACCTGCAGATCGAGGCCATGAAGCTCGCCTTCGCCGACGTCTACCGCTATGTGTCGGAGCCATCGTCGATGACGGTGACCCCCGCGCAAATGCTCGATGACTCCTACCTCGCATCGCGTGCGAGACTCATCGACGTGAAAAAGGCACAGGACTTCAAGGCCGGCAACCCCGTCAAGGGCGGCACCATCTACCTCACGGCCGCCGACGAGAGCGGCATGATGGTGAGCTTCATCCAGAGCAACTACATGGGCTTCGGCTCGGGCTGCGTGGAGCCCGAGTTCGGCATCAGCCTGCAGAACCGCGGCCACGGCTTCAGCCTCGACGCTGAAAGCCCGAACGTGGTGGCGCCGGGCAAGCGGCCGTTCCACACCATCATTCCGGCCTTCCTCACCAAGGACGGCCAGCCGGTCATGAGCTTCGGCGTGATGGGCGGCAACATGCAGCCGCAAGGCCACATGCAGACGCTGGTGCGCATGCTCGACTACAGGCAGAACCCGCAGGCCGCATGCGACGCGCCGCGCTGGCGCTTCAACGCGGGGCTCGAGATCAACGTCGAGGCCGCGATGAACCCGGCAACGGTGCAAGGCCTGCGCGAGCTCGGCCACCACCTCGATGTCATCAACGACTCCTACCAGGATTTCGGCGCCGGCCAGTTCATCTGGCGCGCGGGCGATCCGTCGGTGGAAGGCTACGTCGCGGCCAGCGATCCGCGCCGCGATGGCGCGGCTGCAGGCTTTTGACGGCCACGCGATGATTGAGGAATGACCAAGTCCGCCGTACAGACCGGCATTCCCTCTTCTTCCGGAAGCGATGCAAGGAGCATTGCGCCCGGCCTCATCCTCGCCTCGCTGGGCGCGGTCGCGTTCAGCGGCAAGGCCATCATCGTCAAGCTGGCCTACCGCTACGGCGTGGATGCGATCACGCTGATCATGCTGCGCATGCTGTTCGCGCTGCCGCTGTTCGCACTGATGGCATGGTGGGCCGGCCGCGGCAAGCCCGCGCTCACCTTGCGCGACTGGTTCGGCGTGGCCGGGCTCGGCTTCTCGGGCTATTACCTTGCGAGTTTTCTCGATTTTGCGGGGCTCGCCTACATCTCGGCCAGCTTCGAGAGGCTGATCCTCTATCTCAACCCCACGCTGGTGCTGCTGTTCGGCTGGCTGCTGTACCGGCGGCGCGCCACGCGCCCGCAGGTGCTGGGCATGATCGTGAGCTATGCCGGCGTGCTGCTGGTGTTCGGCCACGAGCTCTGGATCGGCGGCGGCGGCAAGGGCGGCGGGGCGGCCGCCTGGGGCACCTTCCTCGTGTTCCTGAGCGCCGTGAGCTATGCGGCCTACCTTGTCTACAGCGGCGAATTCGTCAAGCGCCTGGGGTCGCTGCGGCTCGTGGGGCTGGCCACCACCGTGGCCTGCCTGCTGTGCATCCTGCAGTTCGTGCTGATGCGGCCGATGAGCGCTGCATTGCAGGTGGCGCCCGAGGTCATCTGGCTGTCGGTGCTCAATGCCACGCTGTGCACGGCGGTGCCTGTCCTCATGGTCATGATGGCCATCGAGCGCATCGGCCCGGCCATGGCCGCGCAAACCGGCATGATCGGGCCCCTGTCGACCATCCTCATGGGCGTGGTCATACTCGGCGAGCCGTTCACCGCGTGGATCGCGGCCGGCACGGTGCTCGTGATTGCGGGCATCTTCGTTTTCACACGCACGGGGCGCTAGCGCCCCTGCAGTCAAGGAGCAACAAATGGATTTGGGCATTGCAGGCAAGACCGCGCTGGTGTGCGGCGCGAGCAAGGGACTTGGCTACGGCTGCGCCGAGGCGCTGGTGCGCGAGGGTGTCAACGTGGTCATCGTGGCGCGCGGCGCCGAGGTTCTCGAAGCGGCGGCGAAGAAGTTGACCGAAGCTGCAGGCGCATCGGGTCCCTTCGTCAAGCACGTGGCCGCCGACATCACCACGGAAGCCGGCCGCGCAGCGGTGTTCGCGCTGGGCCACGACTTCGACATTGTCGTCACCAACGCCGGCGGCCCGCCTCCGGGCGATTTCCGCAACTGGGACCGCGACGCGTGGATCAAGGCGGTCGACGCCAACATGCTGACGCCCATCGAACTCATCAAGGCCACGGTCGACGGCATGGCAAAGCGCGGCTTCGGGCGCATCGTCAACATCACCTCGAGCTCGGTGAAGTCGCCCATCGACATCCTCGGCCTGTCCAACGGCGCGCGCAGCGGCCTCACGGGGTTCGTGGCCGGCGTGGCGCGCACGCCCATCGCTGCGCAGGGCGTGACCATCAACAACCTGCTGCCCGGTTCCTTCGACACCGACCGCCTGAAGGGCACGATGGCCGGCGCGGCGCAGAAGTCGGGGCAGGACTTCGACACCGTGTGGGAAGCCCGCAAGAAGAACATTCCGGCCAGGCGCTTCGGCACGCCGGCCGAGTTCGGCGCCATCTGCGCCTTTCTCTGCAGCATGCAGGCGGGCTACATGACGGGGCAGAACGTGCTGGCCGACGGCGGCGCATACCCCGGCACGTACTGAGCTCGCCCCCAGGCTGCGCGCACTTCGTGTCGCTACTCCCTCCCCCTACCGGGGGCAACACCAGCGGCCCGGCGAAGCCGGTTCCGCGGTGTTCGCTTGAAGGAGCCGTTCGAATCAGCGCCGTGATGAGATCACGATGCCGCCCACGATCAGCGCGAAGGCCGCACCGTGGTACCAGTGCGGCGGCTCGCGCAGGAAGGCCGCGGACAGCAGCGCGGCGAACAGCGGCGTGAGGTTCATGAAGAAGCTCGCCGCCTGCGGCCCCGCATGCTGCACGCCGCTGCCCCAGCAGCGGTAGGCCACCACGGCCGGGCCGATGCCGATGAAGGCCAACGCCGCCAGCAGCGGCCATCCGAGCTCCATGCGTGCATCGACCAGCGCCCACTCCCCGGCCGCGAACAGGCCCGACCACGCAAGGCCGAACACCAGCTGCGCCATCAGGAACGCGGCCCAGTCCTGCCGCACGCCCTGCGGCTCCCGCGTGCGCGCCAGGATCCAGCTGTAGAAGGCCCAGGCGATGGTGCCCAGGATCATGTAGAGGTCGCCCGGCACCAGCCGCAGCGCGAGCAACTGCCGCCATTCGCCCCGGCTCAGCACCAGCAGCACGCCCAGCATCGAGAGCAGCGAGCCGCCGATCTCGCGTCCGCCGACACGCGCGCCGAAGAAAATGGCGCCCACTGCCAGCATCCACAGCGGCAGACTGGAGCCCACCAGCGTGACGTTGATCGGCGCGGAGGTCTGCAGCGCCAGGTACTGGAATGCGTTGTAGCAGCCGATGCCCAGCAGCCCCAGCACCGAATAGCGTTTCCAGTGGGGCCACATCGGGCTGCCGCGGCGCAGCACCGGCCATGCGAGCGGCAGCAGCAGCACGAACGCGATGACCCAGCGCACGAAGTTCAGCGTGAGCGGCGACACCAGGTCGCGCACCAGGCGGCCGACCACCGCATTGCTCGCCCACAGCAGCGGCGGCACGGTGAGCAAAAAGACGGTGGAAGGCGTGAGGCGCTGCTGGATCTGCATGGCCGTCGACTCTACCGGGCAACGCCCGACGCCGCCGCGAAAAGGCCAAACGTGGCACCATGCGCCTCTTCTTTTCTGTGCGACTGGAGACTGCAAAGATGATGAGCAAAGCCGTCCGTATCGACCGCCATGGCGGCCCCGAGGAACTGAAGATCGTCGACGTCGAGGTGGGCGAGCCCGGCCCCGGCGAGATCCGCATCCGCCACAAGGCCGTGGGCCTGAATTTCATCGACACCTACCAGCGCAGCGGGCTCTATCCGTTCCAGATGCCGCTGCAGCTGGGCATGGAAGCCTCGGGCGTGGTCGAGGCCGTGGGCGAAGGCGTGGCGCACCTGAAGGCCGGCGACCGCGCGGCATACGCAAGCCAGCCGCCCGGCGCCTACAGCGAGCTGCGCGTGATGCCGGCCAAGAACGTCTGCAAGCTGCCCGATGCGATCTCCTTCGAGACCGGCGCGGCCATGATGCTCAAGGGCCTCACGGCGCAATACCTGCTGAAGAAGACGCTGCCGGTCGAAGGCCTGCAGCCGGGCGACTTCATCGTCTTCCATGCGGCGGCCGGCGGCGTCGGCCTGATTGCCTGCCAGTGGGCCAAGGCGCTCGGCCTGCAGCTGATCGGCACGGCCGGCAGCGAGGCCAAGTGCAAGCTCGCACTCGAATACGGCGCGGCGCATGCCATCAACTACAGCGCCGAGAACTTCGCGGCGCGGGTGAAGGAAATCACCGGCGGCAAGGGCGTGAAGGTGGTGTACGACTCGGTGGGCAAGGACACCTGGGAAGGCTCCATCGACTGCCTGCGCCCGTTCGGGTTGCTGGCGGTCTTTGGCAACGGCTCGGGGCCGGTGCCGCCGATCAGCCTTGGCACACTCGCATCCAAGGGCTCGCTCTACGTGACGCGGCCCACGCTGTTCACGCACATTGCCACGCGCGGGAGCACGCAGGCCATGGCCGACGACCTGTTCGCGGTGGTGCAGAGCGGTGCGGTGAAGATCCCGATCGACCAGCGCTATGCACTGGCCGACGTGCAGCAGGCGCACCGCGACCTAGAAGCGCGCAAGACCACCGGCTGCACCATCCTCACGCTCTGAGATTGGCGGGCCTCCGGCTGGTTGCCGGAGGGCCAGCCTTGTCCTACCCGGGGTGGGGTGTCATGCCTGCGTCTTCTGCAAGGCGCACTTTGTAGCCTTCAGCAAAGCCAGCGAAGGCCAGCGCCATGGACACCGTCCGAACCTTCATCGTCGAGGACAACCTCGCCATCCGGGAGACCCTGGTCGGCACGCTGCGCGAGGTGGCGCGGGTCGATCCGGTGGGCCAGGCCGAAACGGAGGACGAGGGCACGCGCTGGCTGACCGGCAACCCCTCGCAGTGGGATCTGGCCATCGTCGACCTGTTCCTGAAGGAGGGAACCGGCTTCGGCGTGCTCGAAGCCTGCCGCAACCGCGAGCCGAGGCAGAAGATGGTGGTGCTCAGCAACCACCTGACCCCCGAGATGCGCCACAGGTGCATTGAACTGGGCGCCGACGCGGTGTTCGACAAGGCCACCGAGCTCGACGAGCTGGTCGATTTCTGCCTGCGCCGCCGGCAGGAGCAGTTCATGGTCCCGCCGTTCCCGGAGGCACACTGACCTCCTCGGCACCCGCGAAGGATCAGCCCTCGATCTTTCCCAGCCGCGATTCGCGCAGCCGGCTCGGCGCGAGCGCGCCTGCCGATTCCAGGATCGGATAGGCAATGGAGCAGATGTGCGAGTTGACCCGCTTCAGGTCGCTGATCAGGTCGATGTGCAGCGAGCTGGTCTCCATGCTCAGCGTGGTGCGGTCCGACAGCCGGTCCAGGTGGGTGGTGGCATAGGCCCGCTCGAGGTCGCGAAAGCGCGCCTTCTCCTCGAGCAGCCGCTGTGCATCGCGCACGTTGCCGTTCAGGAAGACGCTCATGCTCAGCCGCAGGTTGGCGACCAGCCGTCCGTGCAGTTCCACGATCTCCGCCATGCCTGCTTCGGAGAAGTTGCGCTGCGGCTTGATCTTCTTGTCCTCGATGTCGATGATCACGCGCTCGATGATGTCGCCGATCTGCTCCATGTTGATGGTGAAGCTGATGATGTCGGTCCAGCGCCGGCTTTCTTCCTCGCCAAGGGCCTCGCGCGAGATGCGCGTCATGTAGTACTTGATGGCCGAGTAGAGCTCGTCCACCGTGTCGTCCATTTGCCGCAGTTCCTGCGCCAGGCGCAGGTCGTTGTGGCGGATCACGTCGAGCGTGCCGATGAGCATGGTCTCCACCACATCGGCCTGATGCAGCGCCTCGCGCGCCGCATTCGAAATGGCGAGCGACGGCGTCGAGAGGGCCGACGGGTCGAGGTGATGCGGCCGCATGGAGGTGGCCGGCAGCGGCGGCACCGGCAGCATCTTCGTGACCAGCGTGGCGACCCACTGCGTGAGGCCGATGAAGCCCACGCTGATGATCACGTTGAATGCCAGGTGGAACAGCACCACGCCGTGCGTCGCATTCGGCACGTGCGGCTGCACATGGCGCAGCCAGAGCCCGATGAAAGGCGCGAGTATGGCCACCCCGAGCGCCTTGAAAAGCAGATTGCCCACCGTGACCTGCCGCACCGGCACGGCGGACTTGGCCGTGGTCAGCACCGCCAGCAGCCCGCTGCCAAGGTTGGCGCCCAGCACCAGCCCGAGCGCGACATCCAGCGGCACCACGTTGGAGCTGGCCATGGCCGCCACCAGCAGCACCACGGCCAGGCTCGAGTACGCCACGATCGCCAGCACGGCGCCAATGGTGATTTCAAGCAGCACGTCGCTGTTGAGCGAGGCCAGCAGCACGCGAACGGCCGGCGCCGAAAAAAGCGGTTCGGTCGCCTCCACCACCAGCTGCAGCGCCAGCAGCATCAGCCCCAGGCCGATGAGCACCCGGCCCACGCGGCCCGCCACGCTCGCCGAGCGGGAAATGAACAGCACCACCCCCACGAAGATGAACATCGGCGAAAGCCAGGACAGGTCGGCCGAGAACAGCACCGAGATGAGCGCCGTGCCCACGTCCGCCCCCCGCATCACCGCCAGCGCCGCCGGCAGCGTGACCAGGCCCTGCCCCACGAAGGAGGAGGTCATCAGCGAGGTGGCGGTGCTCGACTGCACCAGGGCCGTGACGCCGATGCCCGAGAGCGCGGCCGTGAAGCGGTTGCGCATGCTCTGCACCAGGATTTTGCGCAGGTTGGCGCCGAAGACGCGCAGCACGCCCGTGCGCACGAGATGCGTGCCCCACACCAGCAGTGCGACGGCGGCCAGCAGGTTCAGGAGGTGCTTCATGGGGGCCGGTTTCTATCCTTTTCGTTCTTGTTCGTTTGCGACCCCATTTTCCACATGTATGGCCTCAATCGATCAACGCTCCGTTGTCATGGAAAGGAAAAGGGCCTTCGAAGGTGCCGGAAGCCGCCAAATGGGTCACGAGTCGGCCGTTGCGGGCCGACCAGGCATGGACCCTGAAGCCCGGCGGCTCCAGCGTCCAGGCCGAGGGGGCGTCCGGCGACAGGTCCAGGCAGACCTGGTGCGCCGGCGCCGGTGAAGTGGATGCGATGGTGCCGCCGAAGCGCACGTCGATCGCGCGGTGCAGGTGCCCGCAGATCACGCGCTCCACATTGCCGTGCCGCGCGACCAGCGCTTCGAGCGCCTCGGCGCCCTGCAGCAGGCCGATCTCGTCCATGTGGCCGATCAGCGTGCGGAAAGGCGGGTGGTGCATGGCAATCACCACCGGCTCGCCGCGGCAGGCATCGAGCTGCTCTTCGAGCCAGGCCAGGCGCTCGTCGCACAGCTCGCCATGGCTGGCACCCGGCACGCAGGTGTCCAGCGTGAGCAGCCGCAGCGCGCCCACGCGCACCGCGTACTGCACGAAGCCGGCCGAACCGACGCCCGCCGCCAGATAGGCGTGGCCGGGAAAGCTGCGGCGCAGCTCGGAGCGGTCGTCATGATTGCCGGGCATCAGGTAGACCGGCATCGTGAGCGGCGCCAGCAGGCGCGCCAGGTGCTCGTATTCGGCCGCGCGGCCAAAGTCGCTCAGGTCGCCCGTGATCACGACGGCGTCGGGCTGCTGCGGCAGCCGCAGCACCGACTGCACCGCGCGCTCCAGGTAGGGCGCTGTGTCGATGCGGCCGTAGGCCAGGCGCGCCGGCTCGCGGATGTGCAGGTCGGTCAGCTGGACCAGGATCGTGGTGTCTTCTGTCGTCGTTGTCGTCATGCGCTGGTCTCCTGCGACATCATCAGGCGATCGGGCTGG
Source organism: Variovorax paradoxus (assembly GCF_030815975.1). Taxonomy (NCBI): domain Bacteria; kingdom Pseudomonadati; phylum Pseudomonadota; class Betaproteobacteria; order Burkholderiales; family Comamonadaceae; genus Variovorax; species Variovorax paradoxus. The sequence goes on along the minus strand of NZ_JAUSXL010000002.1, from coordinate 656,601 downwards.
ATGCGAAGTCCCACCGGGTCGCCGGGGCCGAAAGGCGTGTCGCGGCCCACGTCGGCTACAAGCAAGGGCTGGTCCTGCGTGCGCAGCTGCAGCTGCACGCGGTCGCCGAGGAAGGTGCGGCGTTCGACCGTGGCGGCGCCCCAGTCGGGCCGTGGCGCGCTCACTTCGACGTCTTCGGGGCGCACCAGCAGCATGGCATGGCTGCGCCAGGCGGGTGGGCAAGGCAGGGTGCTTCCGCCGAGTCGGACAACGCCTTGCGCGATGGCATCGGCCTCGCGCGCAAGGCGGTTGACCCGGCCCAGGAACTCCGCAACGAAGGGATGCGCCGGCGCGCGGTACAGCTCCTCGCCGCGGCCGATCTGCACGATGCGCCCGGCGCTCATCACCGCCAGGCGGTCGGCAATGGCCAGTGCCTCCTGCTGGTCGTGCGTGACGTGGATGGCCGTGATGTGCAGCCGGCGCAGCAGCTCGGCGAGTTCGTCGCGCAGCGACTCCTTGAGCTTGGCGTCGAGCGCGGCCAGCGGCTCGTCGAGCAGCAGCACGCGCGGGCGCACGGCCACGGCACGCGCCAGCGCCACGCGCTGCCGCTGGCCGCCCGAGAGCTCGGCGGGGCGCTTGTTCTCCAGCCCGCCCAGCCGCGTCAGGTCGACCAGCTCGCCCACCGCGCGCCTTTCCTCTTGCGCCGTCGCGCCGCGGATGCGCAGCCCATAGCCGATGTTGGCCGCCACCGTCATCTGCGGAAACAGCGCATAGCTCTGGAACACCATGCCCACGCCGCGAAGCTCCACCGGCCGCTCGGTGACGTCCTGCCCGCCGAACACGATGCGGCTGTCTTCGTCGGGCGCTTCGAGCCCCGCGATCAGCCGCAGCAGCGTGGTCTTGCCGCAGCCCGAGGGCCCGAGCAGTGCGAGCACCTCGCCAGCCTCCACGTGCAGGTCGGTCGGCAGCAGGCCGCGCGTGCCGTCGGCGTAGGTTTTTGCGCAGTTCGCGATGTCGATGGGGATGCGTTCAAGTTCCATGGCGTTTCTGCATCAGGTTGGCAAGGTACTGCAGGCCCCACAGCATCGGAAGAATGACCGCGAAGAAGACCAGCGTATAGGCCGATCCGATCTCGATGCGCATCGAGGCATAGCTGTCGGCCAGGCCCACGGGCAGGGTGCGCGTGAGCGGCGTGTGCAGCATCCACGTGAGGTTGAACTCGCCCACCGAGAGCGTGAACACCATCAGGCTGCCGGCCACGATGGCCGGGAACACGGCGGGCACGAGGATGCCCATGAAGCGCTGGCGGAAGTTCGCGCCCAGCGAGCGGGCAGCCTCCTCGAGCGCGAGCAGGTCGTCGCGCTGGAAGGCCGAGCTCACGGTGCGCACCATGAACGGCAGCGTGAACACCATGTGGCCCACGAGGATGAAGGCGAAGCTCTGGCGAAAGGCCGTGAGCTGGCCGTACGCAAGGATCAGCGCCAGCGCCGTGGCCAGCCCCGGCACCGCCACCGGCAGCGTGAGCAGCTCTTCGAAGATGTGCGCGGCGCGCGAGCGGCTGCGCGCCAGCGCATAGGCGCAGGGCACGCCCAGCAGCACGGTGCCGACCACGCAGGCCAGCGCCAGCGCAAGCGACCAGCCGACGGTGCCGCCGTAGTTCTCCCACACCTCACCGAGCCAGCGCAGCGTGAGGCCGCTCTTCAGGCCCGCGCTGTAGTTGTTCACGAGGCCCGCCATCACCGACAGCAGCATTGGCGCGATCATGAAAATGCTCACGAGCACGGTGACGGCCAGCAGGAAGGGCGCCCGGGGTTGCGTGTTCTTTCGCATGCGGCACTTCCTTGATTCAGCGCGTGACCGGGTTGGCGCCGAAGCGCCGCGCGGCGAACAGCACCAGCCAGGTCACGAGGCCGAGCGCAATCGACAGCGACGCGGCGAGCGCGAAGTTGGCGTAGTTGGTGAACTCGTTGTAGATGGTGATGGGTATCACCTCGAACTTGCTGGCCAGCGTGAAGGCGGTGCCGAACGCGCCCATGGAAGTGGAGAACAGGATCGCGCCGCAGGCCAGCGTGGTGGGCGCAAGCTCGGGCATCCACACGTCGCGCGCCACGCGCAAGCGCGAGGCGCTGAGCGAGCGCGCGGCTTCCTCCAACTGCATGTTCATGGCCTCGGCCGCGGCGGCGTAGGTTGCAATGGCGCGTGGCAACGAGAAGTACAGGTAGGCCAGGAACAGCCCGAGCAGGCCGTAGGCGAAGGTGATGCGTTCGCCGAACAGGCTGTCGCCGATGTCGGCCACCAGCCCCTGGCGCCCGCCGAGCAGGATCACGAAGAAACCGATGATCACGCCAGGAAAGGACAGCGGCAGCGTGAGCAGCGACAGCAGCATGCGCTTGCCCGCGAAGGTGTGCCGCGCAAGGTAGATGCCCACGGCGGCGCCCAGCACCAGCGTCGCCAAGGTCACCGCCACCGACAGCGCCACGGTGTTGGCCATGCTCTGCAGGTAGCGCGAGTCGGTCAGCACCGCGAAGTAGGTGGACCAGCCCTTGCTCGCCGGCAGTGTGAGCAGTCGCACCACCGGCAGCAGCCAGAAGGCCGCGAAAAACACGGCGGCGGGTGCCGCGCAGGCGAGCAGGCGCCAGCGTGGGTTCCAGGCGTTGGCGGGCTTCATCTCAGTTTTTTCTCTCGCGTTGTGTTGCGTGTTGCTTGTTGTTCAGGGCGCTTTTGTTCAGGGCACTTTTGTCCAGGGCGGGTGCACAGGCCACCGGGTACTCCCCTCCGCGAATGTCCCCTGTCGGCGGGAGCGCGCCCTGAATGCATCCACGGACTCAGCGCACTTCCTTCAGATAACGGTCGGAGAACGCACGCTGCGCCTCGGCCATGCGGGCATAGTCGACGCTCTTGGCGCGTGCATATTCGCTGGCCGGCAGGAACTGCGCTTCGATGTCCTTGGGCATTGCGCTGGCGCGCACCGGCCGCAGATAGGCCTTGGCCCAGATCGCCTGGCCTTCGTCGGACAGCACGAAGTCGAGCACCTTCTTGCCTTCCGCTGCATGCGGCGCCTTGGCGACCAGGCTCATCACGTAGGGCACGGCCAGCGTGCCTTCGCTCGGAATGACGAAGGCGACGTTGGCCTTGTCCTTGTACTTGGCGCGGTAGGCATTGAAGTCGTAGTCGAGCAGGATCGCGATCTCGCCCGACAGCACGCGCGCATAGGAGGTCTGCTTGGGCACGATGGGCTCGTTCTTCTGCAGCGCCTTGAAGTAGTCGATGGCCGGACCGAAGTTGTCGAGCGTGCCGCCGCGCGCCTCGTTCACCGCCACCGCGCCCACATAGCCCACGAACGCCGAGGCGGGATCGAGGTACCCGATCAGGCCCTTGTATTCGGGTTTGAGCAGGTCGGCCCACGACTTCGGAATCGGCTTGCCCTTGAGCGCATCGACGTTGACCATGAAGCCCAGCGTGCCCGAGTGGATGGTGAACCAGTTGCCGGCCGGGTCCTTCAGGCCATCGGGAATGTCTTTCCATGCGGCCGGCTTGTAGGGCTCGACCACGCCTTCCTTCTGCGCCTGCACTGCGAAGGTCACGCCCAGGTAGGTGACGTCGGCCACGGGGCTGGCCTTTTCGGCCACCAGTTGCGCGAGCGACTGGCCCGAGTTCTTGTTGTCGGCCGGCACGGTGACACCGGTTCTGGCCTTGATGGCCTTGAGCTGCGTGCCCCAGTCGGCCCATTCGGTGGGGCAGTTGTAGCAAATGGCGGTCTGGGCCATGGCCGCCGTGCTGCCGGCGGCGAGCGTGGCGGCGAGCAGGCCCAGGCGGGCCATGCGCGAGAAACGGAAAGACGACATGAAAGAGCTCCTTGGATGGTGAGGGGCGGTGGCGAGGTGGTGATCGATCAGCCGGTGGCGGTGATGTCGCGCGCGGCCGCGCACGACTCGCCGTCCCGGAAGAAGTACGGCAGCAGCAGGCTCGCATCGGCCTGCAGCGTGGTGCCGCCGGCCATGGCCTGGATCAGCAGTTCGACGCTGCGGCGGCCGATGTCGTCGTTGGGCTGCGCGATGGTGGTGAGCGCCGGCGTCAGGTCTTCGCCGAGCGCAATGCCGTCGAAACCGATCACGCTGAGGTCGTCCGGCACGGCAAGGCCGCTCAGGTGCGCGGCGCGGATGCTGCGGATGGCGAGCAGGTCGTTGGAGCAGATCAATGCGGTGGGGCGGCCTTGCGCCTGCAGCACGCCGGCGAGCGCATCGACCGCGCTTTCGACAAACGGCACCTCGATCAGCGGCGGCGCCTTGAGCCCGGCATCGGCCATGCCCCTGCGGTAGCCGCGGTAGCGCTGCTGCGCGCGGTCGGACGCGGCGAGCGTGCCGCTGACCATCGCGATGCGGCGATGCCCGTGCAGCACCAGCCGCGCCACGGCATCGGCCACGGCCGCTTCGCCATCGACGGTCACGCAGGGATGCTCGGGATGCCTGTTGTAGGCCAGCACGTAGGGTGTGGCGGTGCCGCGCAGCCGGGCGAGCGCCGCCGACGTGGAAGGATTGGAAACCACGAGGATCAGCCCGTCGACATTGCCGGCCAGAAGCAGGTGGACCGCGCGCTCTTCCTCGTCGAGCTGGTAGCCCGTGGTGACGGGAATGATCGCGTAGCCCCCGGCGATGGCCGCGCGCGCGATGCCCTGCAGGCATTCGGCAAAGGTCGGATTCAGCAGCGTGGGCAGCACCACGCCCAGTGCACGGCTGCGCTGGGTGCGCAAGGTGCGCGCGCTGGCGTTCGGCACATAGTCGAGTTCACGCGCCACGCGCTCCACCAGCTCCCGCGTGGAGCGGGTCACCTTGTCGGGGAAATTGAAGGCCCGCGACACGGTGGCCACGGAAACTCCGGCTTTGGCTGCAACGGCTTGGATGCTCATCGTGCGGTGTCATGTAATCGATTACATTTCACCGCGGCAGTATGACCCCGCTATGACAGCCGATGAAGTGGGGAGAAACCCTCGCGTGCGAGCTCTGTCTTGCTCCCTCTCCCTCCGGGAGAGGGCTGGGGTGAGGGCAGCGGCATCAACGCCACGACAGGCGCCCGGCAAGTGGGGCCGACCGCGCCGCACCGCCTACCGGGCGCCGCCCCTGCAAGACAACGAATCTATTTCCCGCGCCGAACGCGACGAATCTCGTCCAGGATCAGACAGATCGCCCCCAGCGTGATCGCACTGTCCGCCGCATTGAACGCCGGAAAGTACCAGTTCCCCCAATGGAAACTCAGGAAGTCGACGACATAGCCATGCATCATCCGGTCGATCACGTTCCCGATCGCCCCACCCAGGATGCAGGCCATCGAGAACGAAAACAGCTTCTGCCCCGCGTGCGACTTCAGCATCCAGACGATGAACACCGCGGCCGCCACGCCAATGGCCGTGAAGAACCAGCGCTGCCAGCCCGAGTGGTCGGCCAGGAACGAGAACGCGGCACCCGTGTTGTGCGCCCGGACCACGTTGAAGAAGCTCGTCACGTAAGTCGCGTCGCCCAGCTTGTAGTAGCCCAGGATCAGCGTCTTGGTGAACTGGTCGATGATCAGGATGATCGCCGCCAGCCCGAGCCATGGCCAGATGCTGCCGTTGCGCGAGCGCGATGCCGACATGGAACGTGCGGCCGCCATCACGCAAAGCCCCGCGGCTCGCCGGCACCGAACAGGTTGCTCGTGCAACGGCCGCAGATCGTCGGATGTGCCGGGTCGTGGCCCACGTCGTCGCGGTAGTGCCAGCAGCGATCGCACTTCTGCGCCGTGCTCGGCGTCACCACAGAAGACAGCACCTCGCCCGCCGCCAGTTCGATGGCGGAAGTGATGAAGACGAACTTCAGGTCGTTGCCCAGCGACGCCAGCAACGCGAAGTCGTCGACCGGTGCGCTGAGCCGCAGGTTGGCCTGCAGCGACGAGCCGACCTTGCCTTCGGCGCGCACGGCTTCGATGTCCTTGTTGACCACGTCGCGGATCTCGCGGATGCGGCTCCACTTGGCGAGCAGCGCTTCGTCGGGCGCGGCGAACTTGCTGTAGGTCTGCGCGAAGATCGACTCGCCCGGCTTGCCTGTGCTCACGAACTTCCATGCCTCTTCGGCCGTGAAGCTCAGGAACGGCGCCATCCAGCGCAGCATCGCCTGCGAGATGTGCCAGAGCGCCGTCTGCGCGCTGCGGCGCGCCAGCGAGCCCGGCGCTGTCGTGTAGAGCCGGTCCTTGAGGATGTCGAGATAGAAGCCGCCCAGGTCTTCCGAGCAGTAGATCTGCAGCTTGGCCACCACCGGATGGAACTCGTACACCTTGTAGTGCGCAAGGATCTCGGCCTGGAACTGCGCCGCGCGCGAGAGGGCATAGCGGTCGATCTCGAACAGCTGGTCGAGTGGCACCGCATCCTTCGCGGCGTCGAAGTCGCTGGTGTTCGCCAGCAGGAAGCGCAGCGTGTTGCGGATGCGGCGGTAGGCATCGACCACGCGCGCCAGGATCTTGTCGTCGCCCGCGATGTCGCCCGAATAGTCGCTCGCGGCCACCCACAGGCGGATGATTTCCGAGCCCAGCTTGTTGCTGATCTCCTGCGGGTCGATGCCGTTCTTGAGCGACTTGCTCATCTTGATGCCCTTGGCATCCACCGTGAAGCCGTGCGTGAGCAGGCCGCGGTACGGTGCGCGGTCTTCCAGTGCGCAGGCGATCAGCAGCGACGAATGGAACCAGCCGCGGTGCTGGTCGTGGCCTTCGAGGTACAGGTCGGCTTCAGGCCCGGTCTCGTGGTGCACGTTGGGGTGCGTGCCGCGCAGCACGTGATAGAAGGTCGAGCCCGAGTCGAACCACACCTCGAGGATGTCGGTGCTCTTGGTGTAGTGCGGCGCGTCTTCGGCGCCCAGGATCTCTTCGGCCGTGACGCGGCTCCAGGCCTCGATGCCGCCCTTCTCGACGATGTTGGCGGCCTGGTCGAGGATTTCCATCGTGCGCGGATGCAGTTCGCCCGAATCCTTGTGCAGGAAGAACGGGATCGGCACGCCCCAGCTGCGCTGGCGGCTGATGCACCAGTCGGGCCGCCCGGCGATCATGTCGTGCAGGCGCGCCTTGCCGTTCTCCGGGTAGAAGCTGGTCTGTTCGATGGCGTCGAGCGCGGTCTGGCGCAGCGTCTTTGGCGCCTTGTCCTTGGTGAACACGCCTTCGCCCTCGTCCATGCGGATGAACCACTGCGCTGCGGCGCGGTAGATCACCGGTGTCTTGTGGCGCCAGCAGTGCGGATAGCTGTGGGTGATGGTCTCGGTGGTGAGCAGGCGGTTGGCGTCGCGCAGCGCGGCGATGATCACCGGCACGGCCTTCCAGATGTTCTGCCCGCCGAAGAGCGGGAAGTCGGGCGCGTAGCTGCCGTTGCCCTGCACCGGGTTCAGGATGTCGTCGTAGGCCACGCCGTGGGCGATGCAGGAGTTGAAGTCGTCCACGCCGTAGGCGGGCGAGGAATGGACCAGGCCGGTGCCGTCGGTGGCGGTGGCGTAGTCGGCCAGGTACACCGGCGACAGGCGCTTGTAGCCGGCGTCCACGTCGTACAGCGGATGCTCGAATTCGAGCCCGCCGAGCTTCTCGCCCTTGACCGTGGCCAGCACCTTGCCGTCGAGCGCATAGCGCGTCATGCACATCTCGACCAGCGAGTTGGCCAGGATCAAGAGGCCGCGCTCGGTGTCGACCAGCGAGTATTCGATCTCGGGGTTCAGGTTGATGGCCTGGTTGGCCGGGAGGGTCCACGCGGTGGTGGTCCAGATCACGGCAAAGATGTCGCCGAGGATCGTGTGGTCGGTCTCGAAGGCCTTGAGCACCTTCTCGCGCTCGTGCGCCTTGAAGGCCACGTCGACGGTCTGGCTCTTCTTGTCGGCGTATTCGATCTCGAATTCGGCCAGCGACGAGCCGCAGTCGAAGCACCAGTAGACGGGCTTGAGGCCCCGGTAGACGAAGCCGCGCTCGATCACGTGCTTGAACGCGCGCAGCTCGCCGGCTTCATTCGCGAAGTCCATCGTCTTGTAGGGGTGGTCCCATTCGCCCAGCACGCCCAGGCGCTGGAAGTCGGCCATCTGCTGCGCGATCTGTTCGGTGGCGTAGGCGCGGCTCTTGGCCTGCATCTCGTCGCGGCTCAGGTTGCGGCCGAACTGCTTTTCGATGGCGTTCTCGATCGGCAGGCCGTGGCAGTCCCAGCCGGGCACGTAGAGCGCGTCGAAGCCTTCGAGCTGGCGCGCCTTGGTGATCATGTCCTTCAGGATCTTGTTCACCGCGTGGCCCATGTGGATCTGGCCGTTGGCGTACGGCGGGCCGTCGTGCAGGATGAACTTGGGCGCGCCGTGGCGCGCGTCGCGCAAGCGGTGGTAGCGGCCTTCGTCGTTCCATTCCTTGACCCAGCCCGGTTCGCGCTTGGGCAGGTCGCCGCGCATCGGGAAGGGGGTATCGGGCAGGTTCAGCGTGGAGCGGTAGTCGGTGGGGGAGGCGGCGTCAGACATGTTGGGGTGCGAAACAGAGGGGCTTCGACAGGCTCAGCCCGAACTGCATTGAGCGGTCGGTGCGGAAGAAAAGCCGTTCGCCCTGAGCTTGTCGAAGGGCGGCAGCACGGTGCGTGCAGGGCTAAATTCGATCGCGCGTGGTCTGGCGGTGGGTTTCGGCGTGGGTCGACGCAAAGAACGCGCGCGCGTCGCGCCCATCCTTCGCGATGCCCGCTGTCAGGGCCTCGAGGCTGGTGTAGCGCAATTCGTCGTGCAGTTTGTGCAGGAGTTCCACGCGGACGATTTTACCGTAGGCCCCTTCGGCTCCCAGATGCGAGGGCCACTCCAGGCAATGCGTCTCCAGCAGCACGCGGCCCGCGTTGACGTCGTTGGCATCGAGCGAGGGGCGCACGCCGAGGTTCGCCACGCCGGGCAGCGGCTGGTCGGCCAGGCCGTGCACCAGCACCGCGAAGATGCCGCTGGCCGCCGGTTTCCAGTGCTTGAAGCGCAGGTTGAGGGTGCGAAAACCGTCGTCCTTGCCTGGGGCCGAGGCGCCCAGCGCGCGGCCGAGCTTGCGGCCATGGACCACGTGGCCCGAGATCGTGTAGGGCCGGCCGAGCAGGGTCTGAGCGTCGGTCATGCGGCCTTCGGCCAGCGCCTCGCGCACGGCCGAACTGGAAACGCGCAGGCCATGCCCGTCGCCGGGCCGCCCCAAGACGGGCGCGCCCCCTCGGGGGGCAGCGGGGCGAAGCCGCGCGTGGGGGTCCGATATCTCGTAGCTGTTCATGCGCGCCACGTCGAAGCCGTGGGCATCGCCGGCCGCGTCGAGCATGGCGTAGTCGCCGGCCCGCTTGGCGCCAAAGCGGAAGTCGTCGCCCACCAGCACGTAGCGCGCGCCCAGGCCGTCGATCAGCACGTTCTGAATGAATGCCTCGGGCGACTGGGACGCCAGCCGGCCGTCGAAGGGCAGCACGATCGTCTGCGCCACGCCGCAGGCCGCGAGCTCGGTGAGCTTGTCGCGCAGCGTGCCGATGCGCGCGGGCGCCAGGTCGGGTTTTTTTGTGACGGCGGCAAAATAGTCGCGCGGGTGCGGCTCGAAGGTGAGCACGCAGCTGGGCAGGCCGCGATGGCGCGCCTCGGTCTGCAACAGCGCCAGCATGGCCTGGTGGCCCCGGTGGACGCCGTCGAAATTGCCGATGGTGAGGGCGCAGGCCGGAGCCACGCCCGGGTGCCGGAAGCCGCGGAAAACCTGCATGGGTGGGTATCTTTTTGATAGCGCCTTTTGCCCGTCGAATGGGCACATCAGGCCGTTTTGTCACAAAGCCGGTATATTGTGACTCAGTGCGTCGCTGGAAGTGGTCTCCGGCGTGCTGCGTGTCTCTGGTCTTTCCGTGATTCTTCCCTTTTTGAGGAGGCGTGTGGTGAAGGTCTTGAAGCTGTCGGCCCAAGGGCTGCCCCAGTCATGGATATCGCTCGAACAGGCGGTCATCCACTATGCAGCGGACGAGGTCCGCTGGGAGGTGGGCGCGCAGGTGGCTGTGTTCCGTGGCGGCCACAACGCCATCACCGGCCAGCAGTCGCAGATTGCGATCAACAGCATCATCGGCACCAAGGGCGTGCCGCGCATCAACCCCTTCACCCAGCGCCCGGGGCTCACCAACAGCAAGCTGTTCTCGCGCGACCGCAACATTTGTGCTTACTGCGGCGGGCATTTCCACGAAGACGAGCTCACGCGGGAGCACATCATTCCGTTTGCGCAAAAGGGCATCGACACCTGGATGAACGTGGTCACGGCCTGCAAGCCGTGCAACCACCGCAAGAGCAGCCGCACGCCCGAACAGGCCAACATGCCGCTGCTGTACGCGCCCTACGTGCCCAGCCTCTGGGAAGATTTCATTTTGCGAAACCGCCGCATCCTGGCGGACCAGATGGAATTCCTGATGGCGCACCTGCCGCAGAGTTCGCGGCTGCACGACACCTAGCGCTTCCAGTCCGGCGGGCGCTTCTCGACGAAGGCCTGAACGCCTTCCAGCGCACTCTCGTCCATCATGTTGCAGGCCATGGTTTGGCTGGCGTCGGCCAGTGCGGCCTCGATGCCGGTTTCGAGCTGCCGGTAGAACAGCGCCTTGCCGAGCGCGAGCGCCTGGCGCGGCTTGGCGACGATGCTCGCCACCAGCGCCTCCACGGCGGCGTCGAGTTCGCCGGGCGGGGCCACCCGGTTGACCAGGCCCTTCTCGCGGGCTTCCTCCGCGCCGATGAATTCGCCGGTCACCAGCATCTCGAACGCTTCCTTGCGGCCGAGGTTGCGCGACAGGGTGACGCTTGGCGTGGCGCAGAACAGACCCACATTCACGCCGCTGACCGCAAAGCGCGCCTCGGTCGCGGCCACCGCCAGGTCGCACACCGCGACCAGTTGGCAGCCCGCGGCCGTCGCAATGCCGTGCACGCGCGCGATCACCGGCACGGGCAGGCGCTGGATCGACAGCATCATGGCGCCGCAGCGCTCGAAGAGCCGCTGGTAGTAGCCGAGCGAGGGCTCCGCGCGCATTTCCTTCAGGTCGTGACCCGCGCAGAAGGCCTTGCCCGCCGCCGCGATGACGACGGCGCGCACGGTGTCGTCGGCCGCGATTTCGCCGAGCGCCTGTTCGAGCGCGCCGAGCATGCCTTCGGAGAGGGCGTTGAACGAGGCCGGGCGATTCAGCGTCAGCGTGGCCACGCCGCGTGCATCGCGTGTCGCCAGCACGAAGGGGGAAGTCGTGTCGTTCATGTCCTGGGCCCTCATCGATCCGTCAGTACGTCAGTTCGAGCACCGTCACGTGCTGCTGCGCGGCCGGCCAGGTCAGGCCGGTGATGCGCTCCGCGTTGAATTCACCGGTCACGGCGCGCTGCGGTTGCGCGGTGGCCACGCGCAACCGCGAGCTCGATACGCCCGAACCCCTGGGCGGCACGCCGGGCGGCGGGCTCTGGCCATCGAAGCGCATGGTGTCGCGCTCCGCATCGAAGTAGCCGCGCGGCCGCGTGAAGACCACGACCGCCTGGGCGCTGCCATCGGCCGGCACGAGGCGTTCGGGCCGCAGGTTCACGACGCGGCTGCTGCGCAGAAACGGGCTGCGGTAGATGTGCGTGATGCCGTAGCCCGGTGCGCCGAGCACGAACTCGTAGGTCGTATCGCCGCGTGCATTGAACGGACCCCAGCGGCCATCGGCGCCGATGTTCTTGCTGTGCACCGCATCGCCGCGCCGCGCCCCCGTGGCCGGATCGACGGCATACACGGTGACCTGCCCGCCATTGAGCGACAGGTTCTCCGCGCCCACTGCGCGGCCGTCGAGCACGACCTTCGCTTCGGGCGCCACCGCCGTGCTGCGCGGCGGCTCCCCGGTCAGGAGCTGCCAGGTCGCCGCGAACGCAGCGGGCGAGAACGAGGTTTCCCGGTGGTCCACGCGCGGCAGCACCACATTGGCCGCGCCCTTGAGCGCCGGTCCGTCGAAGCCGATGTTCGTCGGCTGGCCCGGCACGCCGATCCACACGCCGTCGGGCTGGGCGTACTTGTCGTTGTTGTCCGAACGCAGCGTGAGCCACTTCACGCCCGGCGCGACCTCGTCGCCATTCGGCCCCTTCGGCGCATTGAGCTGCTGCATGAAGCCCGAGAGCCCGGAGAACTCGTTGTTCTCGCGGAAGCCCTTCACGGCCCAGATCCCGTGGGCGGGATTGCCGCCCAGCACCACATGGCTCACGACCGCCGCGCCGCCGCCGTTCTGCACGTAGTTGCGGATCGTGTTGCCGCCGCGCGAATTGCCGATCAGCACCACCTTGCCGGCGCCCGTGGCTTTGAGCACCTTGTCGACCTCGCCCTTCAGGAACAGGGCCGAATCGGTGGTCGAGCTGCGGCCGGGCTGCGCCACGGCATCGTCGTCGCGTGCCAGCGGATAGGGCTGGTCGAGCGCAAAGAGCCGGTCGCGCGGCCAGCCGTTCGATTCGAAGCGCCAGATCGTGGTCTGCCAGAGCGCGCCCGAATCGCCGTTGCCGTGCATGAAGACGATCGGCGGGCGTTCGGTGTACGAAGGCGAGGGGGCGGTGGCGCAGGCGGTCAGCATGGCGGTGGATGCGAGCCCGAGGGCCAATAGAGTGCGGCGTGATGGCATGTGATGTGTGTTCCTGGCAGAGTTCCAGTAAGAACGCCCGCCGGCGCAAGGCGGGCGGGCGTTGGATGCTATGGGAAAAACAGCGTCAGGCGAAGACGCCGGCCGTGTCCTGCATGCGTGCCGACACTTCGCCCAGGTGGTGCAGCGTGTCGCCGAAGGTCATTTCGAGCTGCGTGAGCTTGCGGAAATAGTGGCTGCCGATGTATTCGTCGGTCACGCCGATGCCGCCATGCAGCTGCACCGAGTTGGCGGCAACGTAGCGCATCGACGTGCCGAGCTGGTACTTGGCGCGCGCCATCGCCTGGCGCCGCTCCTCGGCCGGCGCATTGAGCTTGAGCGTCGCGTAGTAGCTCATCGAGCGCGCAAGTTCGAGCTGCATCTTCATGTCGGCGACGCGATGGCGCAGCGCCTGGAAGGTCGAAATCGCCACGCCGAACTGCTTGCGCTGGTTCATGTAGTCGACCGTGAGGGCCAGGGTCTTGTCCATCACCCCGACCGCTTCGGCGCAGGTGGCGGCAATGCCGACGTCGACCGCGTATTCGAGCGCGGCCAGGCCATCGGCGGTGACCAGCGTGGCGTCCGCCTTGTCGAACACCACCTCGGCCGCGCGGCTGCCGTCCTGCGTACCGTAGCCGCGGGCCTCGACGCCGCTCGCGCTGCGCTCGACCAGGAAGAGGGCGATCTTGCCGTCGACCTTAGCGGGCACGATGAACGCATCGGCTTCGTCGCCCACGGGCACCACGCTCTTGGCGCCCGTCAGCGACCAGCCGTCGCCGGCCTTCACGGCCTTGGCGTCGCACAGGTCGAGCCGGTAGCGCGACTTGCGTTCCTGGTAGGCCAGCACCACGATGGCCTGGCCGCCGGCAATGCGCGGCAGCCAGTTGTCCTTGATGTTGCTGTCGGCATAGCCGCTCAGCACGGCACCGGCGATCAGCGTCTGCGCAAAGGGCTCCAGCACGATGCCGCGGCCCAGTTCTTCCATCACCACCATGCCGGCCACCGGGCCCATGCCCAGGCCGCCGTCGTCTTCGGCGATGTAGAGGCCGCCCAGGCCGAGTTCGGCCAGCTCGTCCCATGCTTCGCGCGAGAAGCCGCCCTGGGCCTCGATGCCGCGGCGGCGTTCGAAGTCATAGCCCTTGTCGACCCACTTGCGAACGGCGTCGCGCAGCTGTTCCTGGTCGTCCGAAAAATTGAAATCCATGTTCTTGTCTCCTCAGCCCAGCACCGTCTGAGCGACGATGTTGCGTTGCACTTCGTTCGAGCCGCCGTAGATGGTGGTCTTGCGCATGTTGAAGAAGGTCGACGCGAGTGGCGCAAGGGCAGGGTTGCCGCCGGGAAAGTCGCCCTGCCAACCGGCTTCCATCGCTTCGCGGATGAGGGGCAGGGAATAGGCGCCACCGGCCAGCATCATCAGCTCGCTGTAGCGCTGCTGGATCTCGCTGCCGCGGATCTTGAGCAGGCCCGCGACATCGAGCGAGTTCTTGCCCGAGGTGGCGGCCGAGAGCACGCGCAGCACCATCATCTCGAGCGCGACGATGTCGACCTCGAGCTTGGCGATCTCGTCGCGGAAGCGCGGATCTTCGTAGACGCCTTCGCTCTTGGCGATGCGCTTGAGGCGCTCGAGCTCGCGCTTGGCGCGGTTCACGTCGGCAATGTTGGTGCGCTCGTGCGAGAGCAGGTGCTTGGCGTAGGTCCAGCCCTTGTTTTCTTCGCCGATCAGGTTCTCGGCGGGCACCTCGACGTTGTCGAAGAACACCTCGTTCACTTCATGGCTGCCGTCCAGCAGCTTGATCGGCCGCACCGTGACGCCGGGCGACTTCATGTCGAGCAGCAAAAAGCTGATGCCGGTCTGCGGCTTGCCCTCGTTGCTGGTGCGCACGAGGTTGAACATCCAGTCGCCGTACTGGCCGAGCGTGGTCCAGGTCTTCTGGCCGTTGACGATGTACTTGTCGCCCTTGCGCTCGGCGCGGGTCTTGACGGAGGCCAGGTCGGAGCCCGAGCCCGGTTCGCTGTAGCCCTGGCTCCACCAGACCTCGCCGCTCGCGATGCCGGGGAGGAAGCGCTTTTGCTGCTCGGCATTGCCGAAGGCCATGATCACGGGCGCGACCATCACCGGGCCGAACGGGATGATGCGCGGCGCGCCGGCCAGGGCGGTTTCTTCCTCGAACAGGTGGCGCTGGATGGCGGTCCAGCCGGGGCCGCCGAATTCCTTCGGCCAGCCGTAGCCGAGCCAGCCCTTCTTGCCGAGGATCCTGGCCCAGCCCTGCAAATCGTCGCGCGTCAGTTCGAGCGCGTTGTGCACCTTGTGCGAAATCTCTTGGGGAAGGTTCTCTTTGACCCAGGCGCGAATTTCTTCGCGGAACTTCTGTTCTTCGGGCGTGAAGCTCAAATCCATGCGTGCCTCGCTGTGTTGATCGTTCTGCCGCCATCGCGGCGAAAAGCGGCGTGTCTCCGGAATCTGGAGTTTTAGCACGGTCGTGCTGTGAATCGGTGTCCGCGCGGCGACAAGTCGAGCACAGATAATCCCGCCTCCCATGAAGAACATCGTGATCCTGATCTCCGGCGGCGGCTCCAACATGGCGGCCATCGTGCGTGCCGCCGAGCACGGCCGCTGGTCCGAGCGCTTCGGCGCCCGCATTGCCGCCGTCGTCAGCAACAAGGCTGAAGCGGGGGGGCTCGCAATCGCCAGAACGCACGGCATCGAAACCGCCGTGGTCCCGCACAAGGAGTTTTCGACGCGCGAAGCTTTCGACGAGGCGCTGGCGAAGGCCATCGATGCGCATTCGCCGGCGCTGGTGGTGCTGGCGGGCTTCATGCGCATCCTGACGCCGGGCTTCGTCGGCCGCTATGCGGGCCGCCTGGTCAACATCCACCCCTCCTTGCTGCCGGCGTTTCCCGGGTTGAACACGCACCAGCGGGCGATCGACGCCGGCTGCAAGGTGGCAGGCGTCACCGTGCACCAGGTGACCACCGAACTCGACCACGGCCCGATCCTGGCCCAGGCGGCGGTGCCGGTGCTGCCAGACGACACTGCCGCCACGCTGGCCGGCCGGGTGCTCGCGCAGGAGCATCAGTTGTATCCACGCGCCATTGCCGAATGGCTTGCAGATACATCAAGTCACACGTCTTAAATTTGTTTATATTCGCGGGTTTTCGGGAGCACGAATTGAGAACCCAATCGCTACTGGCCGCGGTCGCCGGCGCCATCCTGCTGTCGGCCTGCGCCGCGCCAGCCCCTGCACCAGCCCCCGCATCCGCATCCGCTGCGCCACCCGAGCCGGTGTTCCAGTGCAATGCGGACGGCGCGCGGTTCGCTGTCGGCCAGCCGTTGTCGCCTCAGCTAGAGGCCGCAGCCCGCGTGCGCGCCGGCGCAGGCACGGTGCGCGCGCTGAAGCCCGGCGAGGCGGTGACGATGGAACTCAACGGCGGGCGCCTGAACCTCGATGTGGACGCACGCGGCCGCGTGACGGACGTCCGCTGCGGCTGAGGCGCCTTGGGGGTCGACGCTGTCGAATACATAGCGTCCTAGGCCGGCGCGAAGCGTCGTTGGCGGACACCGTCGATCTCCACGGTTTCCTCGAACATCGCGGCCGGGCGCACCCACAGTCCCTGGGCACCATAAAGGGCGCGGTACAGCGTCATCGGCTCCAGCGTTTCGCTGTGGCGCACGGTGCCCAGCACCTCGTATTCGCCGCCCTTGTAGTGCCGGTAGCGGCCGGGAGGCGTCTCGATCAGGGGTGGCAAGTCGTTGTCGTCGTCGTTCACGGTCTTGCTGGCCTTTCAATGTGAGGTTGGTGGAGGAAAGTCGGATGGATCGCGCTGATTTTGTTCATCTCGTCAGGCTGAGCGAGCATGCCAGCGCGGAGGACGGCGCGCGCTACCGGCGCGGCGTCGCCGCCTTTGCCGCGCTCGGCTACCTCTGGGTGCTGGCCTGCCTCGCGCTTTCCGTCGGCATCATCGCCTGGGTCGCGCTGGCGGCCGGACGCGGGCGCTTCAGCTTCACGCGCGGCTGGCTGCTGCTGTTCGCCCTGGGGCTGCTCTGGGCCACGCTGCGCGCGCTCTGGGTGCGCTTCGACGAACCCGAAGGGCGCGAACTTTCGCGCGCCGATGCGCCGGCGCTGTTCGAGGCGCTCGAGCGTATTCGCAAGAAGATCAAGGGGCCGCCGGTCCACCGCGTCTATCTCGACGACGAGTTCAATGCCAGCATCCGGCAGGTGCCGCGCTTCGGGTTGTTCGGTGGGGCGGTCAATTCGCTCAGCATCGGGCTGCCGCTGCTGATGATGCTGGACCGGCGGCGGCTGCTTTCGGTGCTCGCGCATGAATATGGGCATCTGCGCGGCAACCACGGCAAGCTCAGCGCCTGGATCTACCGCACGCGGCTCTCGTGGCTGAAGCTGGACGCCAGCCTGCAGCGCGACGAAGGCGTGATGGCGCTGGTGTCGCAGGCTTTTTTCCGCTGGTACTTTCCGCGCTTTGCGGCCCGCACCTTCGCGCTCGCGCGGCAGGACGAATACGAGGCCGACCGCATCTCCGGCCGCCTGCTGGGCACGCCCGTTGCCGCGGCCGCCCTGACGGAAATAGCCATCAAGGCCTGCTGGTATGCCGACGAGTTCTGGGCCTCGCACTGGGCGCGCGCCGAACGGGAGCCCCAGCCGCCCGGTCCCTTCCAGGCCCTGAGGGAGCGTGCCGCCACACCGCCGGACGCGGAATTCGCGCGCCAGGCCCTGCGCGAAGCCATGCGGCGCGTCAGTGACCTGGAAGACACCCATCCGGTGCTGCGCGACCGGCTCGAAGCGCTCGGCCAGAAAGCCGTGGTGCCGCCCTGGTCGACCGAACCCGCGCTGGGCATGCTGGCCGACAGCGCCAAGTGGATCGAGCATTTCGACACCCAATGGCGCCGCGCCCATGCCAGCGATTGGAAGCAGCACCACGCGCATCGCTCGCGCCTTCGCGAGCGCGTCGATCTGCTCGCGGCGCGCGGCGAGCACAACACGCCCGACGAGCTGGTGGAGTGGGCCGATTCCGAACGCCGGCTCGATCCGGCCGCGCCGGTGCGTGCCCGCTATGAGCGCGCACTCCAGATCGCGCCCGAGCACTCCGGCGCGCTGCGCGGACTGGCCCAGATGCTGCCCCTGCGCGATCGCGCGGCGCGCCTGGCCGTGCTCGAACGTCTGTACGGGTCCGGCGCGGCCAGCCGCTGGTGGGCCGCGAAAAGCGCCGTGGGCACACTGGAAGACCCCGATGCGGGAACGCACGACGAGGAGGCGCTCAAGCTGTGGCGCGGCCGCCTCAAGGAGGCCGAGGAAGCCGAGGCCCGTGCCTGGGAAGAGATCACCGAAACGCCATTCTTCAGCCAGATCGCCCGGCATGACCTGAACGAGCATGAACTGGGCGAACTGCGGGCCGACCTGGCGCGCTGTCTTCCGATTTCGCAGGCCTGGCTGGCGCGCAAGATCCTGCGCGAATTTCCGTGGCGCCGGGCCTACATCGTGTTTGTCGAACTGCCGGGACTGGACGACGGCGACCGCTGGCAGCTCTGCCGCCACCTCGAACAGACGCTGAGCCTGCCGGGCGCCGCGCTGGTTCTCTGGGCCGGCCATTCGCCGACCTTGGCCGAGATCGAGCGGCACGCTTTCGGGGCGATCTGGGCGCGCACGGCGTAGGGGGCCGCCCGGCTGAGACAATCGGGGCATGCACCCCAAAGCCCTGTTGGAGGCCACCGCCGATCTGGTCGGCCTTGTCCTGAAATTCGATCACCCGGCCGACCAGGTCGTTTCGCGTTTTTTTCGCGACCACCGCGAGTTCGGTCCGCGCGAGCGTGCCACGCTCGCCGAGACCGTCTACACCGTGCTGCGCAAGAAGCTCCTGTTCGACCACCTCTCGCCCTCGGGCAGCGGTTCGAAGGAGCGCCGCATGGCGATCCTGGGCTTTCATGGCCCGCGAGACTTTCTGAAGAGCGCCCTCAACGACACCGAAAAGCGCTGGCTCGACAACTGCGACGCCGTCAAGCCCGACGATCTGCTCGAACGCCATCGCCACAACCTGCCCGAATGGCTGGTCGGGCCGCTCAAGGCCCAGCTGGGCGACGGTTTCTGGCCCCTGGTCGAAAGCCTGCAGCAGTCCGCGCCGCTCGACCTTCGCGTCAACGTCCTCACCGACAAGCGGGCGGATGTGAAGGCGGAGCTTGCGAAGGCTGCTATCAAATCGGAAGCAACCCCGTTTTCGCCCTGGGGCTTGCGCATCGATGGCAAGCCCGCCTTGAACAAGCTGGACGCCTTCGCCCGCGGCGCCGTCGAGGTGCAGGACGAGGGTTCCCAATTGCTGGCGCTGCTGCTGGACGCCAAGCGGGGCGAAATGGTGGTCGATTTCTGCGCCGGCGCCGGCGGCAAGACGCTGGCCATCGGCGCGACCATGCGCAACACCGGCCGGCTCTACGCCTTCGATACTTCGGCCCACCGGCTCGATGCGCTCAAGCCGCGGCTCGCGCGCAGCACGCTGTCGAACGTTCATCCGGCGGCCATTGCACATGAGAGGGACGAGCGCATCAAGCGGCTGGCCGGCAAGATCGACCGCGTGCTGGTGGACGCTCCGTGCTCGGGCCTGGGCACGCTGCGCCGCAATCCGGACCTGAAATGGCGCCAGTCGCCCAAATCGGTCGAGGAACTGACGGTCAAGCAGGCCGCCATCCTGCAAAGCGCGGCACGCCTGCTGAAATCGGGTGGCCGGCTGGTTTATGCCACCTGCAGCGTGCTGCCCGAGGAAAACGAGGCCATTGCCGAGGCTTTCAGTGCCGCCAATCCCGATTTCGTGCCCCAGGACGCCGCGGACCTGCTGCAGGGCCTCAAGGTGGAGGGTTTCGAGGCACTCTGCGCCGGCGGTGCGGACGGCCGCCGCTATTTGCGGCTGTGGCCTCACCGCCACGCCACCGATGGCTTCTTTGCAGCGGTGTGGAACCGCAACTAGGCACGGCACTCCAAATTAGGGTAAATCTGCGCCTTTAAGGAAGGGTAAAAGACCTCATTTAGTCCCTGCCGCCTTAAAATCGCGGGTTAACTGAAAGGCTGCACCTTCGTGCGGCCATGGAGCACTTAATTCAATGTTGATTCCTGACTCTGCCGTTTTGAGCGCGGCCATCGACTGGCTCGGACACGGCTTGTGGGACCTCACATGGTGGCAAGTCGTGTTGTACACGCTCGTCACCACGCACATCACGATCGCCGCGGTCACGATCTTCCTGCACCGCACGCAGACGCACCGGGCCATGGATCTGGGTCCGATCCCTTCGCATTTCTTCCGTTTCTGGCTGTGGCTCGGCACCGGCATGGTGACCAAGGAATGGGTGGCCATCCACCGCAAGCACCACGCCAAGTGCGAAACCGAAGAAGACCCGCACAGCCCGCAGGTCAAGGGCATCGACGAAGTCCTGTGGCGCGGCGCCGAGCTGTATCGCGCCGAGTCGAAGAACAAGGAAACGATGGAACGCTACGGCCACGGCACGCCCGACGACTGGCTCGAGCGCAACCTGTACACGCGCTACAGCTGGCAAGGCGTGGGCCTCATGCTGGTCATCAACCTCGCGCTGTTCGGCGCGCTGGGCCTGTCGGTCTGGGCCGTCCAGATGCTGTGGATCCCGATCACGGCCGCCGGCATCATCAATGGCATCGGCCACTACTGGGGCTACCGCAACTTCGAGGCACCGGACGCCAGCCGCAATGTTTCGCCCTGGGGCCTGATCATCGGCGGCGAAGAGCTGCACAACAACCACCACACGTACCCCACCTCGGCCAAGTTCTCGGTCAAGAAGTACGAATTCGACATCGGCTGGGTCTACATCCAGATGATGCAGAAGATCGGCTGGGCCAAGGTCAAGAAGGTGCCGCCGAAGATGCAGATGGGCGACATCCAGCCCGTGGCCAACGAGAAGACGCTCGAGGCCGTCATTGCCAACCGCTATGAAGTGATGGCCGGCTATGCCCGCGAAATGCGCCGTGTCACCAAGGCGGAACTGGCTGCACTCAAGACCAAGGGCGGCGACATCTCGGTGCTCAAGGCTGCCAAGAACTGGCTGCATCGCGATGACGACAAGGTGCCGCCGTCGGCCCGCACGCATCTGGTGCAGGCGCGCGCTGCCCACCCGGTGATCGACAAGATGGTCACCATGCGCGAAGAGTTGCGCCAACTCTGGCTCAACACCTCGCAGTCGCGCGAGCAGCTGGCGGCCGATCTGGCAGCCTGGTGCCATCGTGCGGAAGCCAGCGGCATTGCCGGCCTGCGCGAGTTCTCGACCCGCCTGCGCGCCGCACGCGCCTGAGCAGGCGAGCGTTCCCGCTCCATCAAAAAAGCCGACCTCAGGGTCGGCTTTTTTGTGCCTGCCGTATAGCCGCTCCGCTTGGCCGGAGGGGTGTTGCCGTTCGACAGGCAACAAAAAACCCGCTGGGTGAGCAGCGGGTTCTTGTGGGGGAAACCGGGCCGAATTACTTCAGCTTGATTTCCTTGTATTCGACGTGCTTGCGCGCCTTGGGGTCGAACTTCATGATCGACATCTTTTCAGGCATCGTCTTCTTGTTCTTGCTGGTCGTGTAGAAGTGGCCGGTACCCGCGGTGGATTCCAGCTTGATCTTTTCGCGTCCGCCTTTGCTCGTTGCCATGATTCAGCTCCTTAAGCTTGGCCGCGTGCGCGCAGGTCTGCGAGCACGGCGTCGATGCCGTTCTTGTCGATCAGGCGCAGTGCGGCGCTCGAAACACGCAGGCGAACCCAGCGGTTTTCAGTCTCGACCCAGAAACGGCGGTATTGCAGGTTCGGCAGGAACCGGCGCTTGGTTTTGTTGTTGGCGTGGGAAACGTTGTTTCCGACCATCGGGCCTTTGCCCGTTACGTCGCATACGCGTGCCATGAGGACACTCTTTCTTGAACAGCTGGCACCGGCGCAATCGTGGCCAGTCTTGGCCGATTGCACGGTGTTTTGCAGCTTGACCTCGCCAGAAACGGGTGGCGGTACCCCGGCTTTGCCGAAGCTCCTGAAAAGAGCCCAGTTTCGGCAAAGCCTTGGATTATAGCCCTTTTGGGGCCTGCCTTGGCTACAGGGTGCCGTCCTGCTCCAGGAAGCGCTGGGCATCGAGTGCGGCCATGCAGCCGGTGCCCGCGCTCGTGATGGCCTGGCGGTACACGTTGTCCTGCACGTCGCCGGCGGCAAAGACGCCCGGAATGCTGGTCATCGTGGCAAAGCCCTGCAGGCCCGAGCGGGTCAGGATGTAGTTGTCCTTCATCTCCAGCTGGCCCTGGAAGATGTCGGTGTTGGGGTGGTGTCCGATGGCGATGAAGCAGCCCTTGAGGTCGATCTGCTCGGTGGCGCCGGTCTGCGCGTTCTTGATCCGGATGCCCGTCACGCCCGTGTCGTCGCCCAGCACCTGGTCGAGTTCGTTGTGCAGCTTGAGGACGATCTTGCCTTCGGCGACCTTCTCGTTGAGCTTGTCGATCAGGATGGGCTCGGCGCGGAACTTGTCCCGGCGATGGACCAGCGTGACCTTGTTCGCGATGTTGGCGAGGTACAGGGCTTCCTCCACGGCGGTGTTGCCGCCGCCGATCACGCACACTTCCTGCTCGCGATAGAAGAAGCCGTCGCAGGTTGCGCAGGCCGAGACGCCGCGGCCCATGAACTTCTGCTCGGAGTCGAGTCCCAGGTACTTGGCGGAGGCGCCCGTGGCAATGATCAGCGAATCGCAGGTGTAGGTGCCGCTGTCGCCGGTCAGCGTGAACGGACGCTTGCCGAGGTCGACCTTGTTGATGTGGTCGAAGACGATCTGCGTCTTGAAGCGCTCCGCGTGCTCGAGAAAGCGCTGCATCAGGTCGGGGCCTTGCACGCCGTGCACGTCCGCGGGCCAGTTGTCGACCTCGGTGGTCGTCATCAATTGCCCGCCCTGGGCAATGCCTGTGATAAGCAAGGGCTGGAGGTTTGCGCGTGCTGCATAAACGGCGGCGGTATAGCCGGCCGGGCCGGAGCCCAGAATCAAGACCTTGGCGTGTTGGGGAGCGGACATGAATGGAAAACCTAGGATTTGCGCTGCTTCAGCGTGTACATTTTCAGGGTGGTAGCGATATATGTGGAGTATCACCGCTCGGTTCAACACCGGGTGCACGGTGTTTTCAATGCGCGCGATTGTAGTAATCCATCGGGCCGATGATGGACGAGCTTGCGCGCGCAGTATCAGGGATTGATGAATGTCGATGCTGTCCAATCTTGAGCTGCTGCGGCGCGTTCCGCTGTTTGCCTCGCTCACGTCTTCGCAGTCCGCAAGCATCGCGGATGCGATCATCAAGAAGCGCTTCAAGCGAGCCGAAGTCATTGTCGAGCAGGGCAAGAAATCAGACGCGCTCTATATCATCCTGACCGGGCGCGCGCGCGTGACGAGCGCCGACAGCCGTGGACGCGAAGTGATCCTTGCGACGCTGCACCCCGGCGACTACATCGGCGAGATGAGCCTGATCGACGACGAGCCGCATTCGGCCACCGTGCGCACCGAGATCCAGTGCGACGTTCTCGTGCTGGGCCGGGATGCGTTCGCACGCTGCCTGCCGGAGAACTCCTCGATGGCCTACAACATCATGCGCGGCCTCGTGCAGCGCCTGCGCCATGCCGACCGCAAGATCGAGTCGCTGGCGCTGATGGACGTCTATGGACGCGTGGCGCGCTCGCTGCTCGAGTTCGCCATCGACGACGGAGCGGGCAACCTGAAGGTGCGCGACAAGATCTCGCGCCAGGATCTTGCGAAAATGGTGGGCGCCTCGCGCGAAATGGTGAGCCGCGTGATGAAGGATCTCGCGGAGCGCGGATTTGTCCAGACCCAGGACGACGGCTCCATGATCGTCAAGGACCGGCTTCTCTCCCTGACGTGAGCCGCCGGGCCCGGCGCTTCTGGCAGCCGCGTCCTTTTGTTGTAGTGTTCAGGCGCCCAGCCGCCGTTTCGAAGGATTGGGTGCCGCGTTTTTCATGACCTATTCGCTCAATACACTTCAATCTTCTTCAGCGGCCGAGGGGCAACCGGTGCGCATGCGTGCCATGCGCTTCGCCCATGAGATCACGCTGATCGCAGGCTTTGCGGGGCTCCTGTTCTGGCTGCTCGCCATGCTGAGCTTCACGCCCTCCGATGCGGCCTGGTCGACTTCCGGCACCGGCGGCGACATCAAGAACTGGGGCGGCCGCATCGGCGCCTGGCTGGCCGACGGCAGCTATTTTCTGGCGGGCTATTCGGTGTGGTGGTGCCTCGCGGCGGGCCTGCGGGCATGGCTCTCGTCACTGGCCAACTGGCTGCGCGGCGGCGAGGCTGCGCCGGCCGAGCAACCGGTGCGCGGACGCTTCAATCGCAGCCGCATGGCTTTCTGGTTCGGCCTTGTGCTGCTGCTGTGCGCGAGCACCGTGCTCGAGTGGTCGCGCCTGTACCGGCTCGAATTCCATCTGCCGGGTTCGGGCGGCGGCGCGCTGGGCTACCTGGTGGGTCCGGCCAGCGTGCGCTGGATGGGCTTTACCGGATCGGCACTGGTGGCCATTGCCGCCGGCGTGATCGGTTCGGCGCTGGTGTTCCGTTTCTCCTGGAGCCAGATCGCCGAGCGCATTGGCGCGCGGGCCTATTCGCTGTTCGAGTCGCGCCGCGAAAAGCGCGAGATGGCGGCCGACATCGCGATG
This sequence comes from Variovorax paradoxus, assembly GCF_030815975.1. Taxonomy (NCBI): domain Bacteria; kingdom Pseudomonadati; phylum Pseudomonadota; class Betaproteobacteria; order Burkholderiales; family Comamonadaceae; genus Variovorax; species Variovorax paradoxus. The sequence continues at coordinate 632,326 of NZ_JAUSXL010000002.1, read as the reverse complement.
GGCAAGCAGGCCGCTCGCGAGCGCGCCGAGGCCGAAGACCTGCCGTTCTCGCGCGCAGCGGCCGGCGGCGAGCTGGCGGATGCCGACGACGACGAAGAACTGCGCATCGAGCCGCGCCCGAAGCGCCGCGCAGCCTCGCCGCCGGTGCAGATCGAGCCCGCGATGACCGAGGTGCCCAGGAGCGATCGCGTCGTCAAGGAGCGCCAGAAGCCGCTCTTCAAGGAGCTGCCAGACAGCAAGCTGCCGCAGGTCGACCTGCTCGACGCCGCGCAGGTGCGCCAGGAAACGGTCTCGCCCGACACGCTCGAGATGACCTCGCGCATGATCGAGAAAAAGCTCAAGGATTTCGGCGTCGAGGTGCGCGTGGTGCTGGCCTCCCCGGGCCCGGTGATCACGCGCTACGAGATCGAGCCCGCCACGGGCGTCAAGGGTTCGCAGATCGTCGGCCTGGCCAAGGACCTTGCGCGCTCGCTCTCGCTGGTGTCGATCCGCGTGGTCGAAACCATTCCGGGCAAGAACTACATGGCGCTCGAGCTGCCGAACGCCAAGCGCCAGTCGATCAAGCTCAGCGAAATCCTCGGCTCGCAGGTCTACAACGAAGGCAAGTCGTTCCTGACGATGGGCCTGGGCAAGGACATCATCGGCAACCCCGTGGTGGCCGACCTCGCGAAGATGCCGCACGTGCTGGTGGCCGGTACCACCGGTTCGGGCAAGTCGGTCGGCATCAACGCAATGATCCTTTCGCTGCTCTACAAGGCCGAGGCACGCGACGTTCGCCTGCTCATGATCGACCCGAAGATGCTCGAAATGTCGGTCTACGAAGGCATTCCGCATCTGCTGGCGCCCGTGGTCACTGACATGCGCCAGGCCGCGCACGGCCTCAACTGGTGCGTGGCCGAGATGGAGCGGCGCTACAAGCTCATGAGCAAGCTGGGCGTGCGCAACCTGGCCGGCTACAACACCAAGATCGACGAAGCCAAGGCGCGCGAGGAGTTCATCTACAACCCCTTCAGCCTCACGCCCGACGATCCCGAGCCGCTCAAGCGCGAGCCGCACATCGTGGTCGTGATCGACGAGCTGGCCGACCTGATGATGGTGGTGGGCAAGAAGATCGAAGAACTCATCGCCCGCCTCGCGCAGAAGGCGCGCGCGGCCGGTATTCACCTGATTCTTGCCACGCAGCGGCCCAGCGTCGACGTGATCACCGGCCTCATCAAGGCCAACATTCCCACGCGCATCGCGTTCCAGGTATCGAGCAAGATCGACAGCCGCACCATCCTCGACCAGATGGGCGCCGAGGCGCTGCTCGGCATGGGCGACATGCTCTACATGCCCAGCGGCACGGGCCTTCCGATCCGCGTGCATGGCGCCTTCGTGAGCGACGAGGAAGTGCACCGCGTGGTGGCCTACCTCAAGAGCCAGGGCGAGCCCGACTACATCGAGGGCGTGCTCGAAGGCGGCACGGTCGATGGCGACGGCGACATGCTGGGCGAGGGCGGCGACGCCGAGAAGGACCCGATGTACGACCAGGCGGTCGAGGTGGTGCTCAAGAACCGCAAGGCCAGCATCTCGCTGGTGCAGCGCCACTTGAAGATCGGCTACAACCGCGCGGCGCGGCTGGTGGAAGACATGGAGAAGGCCGGCCTCGTCAGCGCCATGAGCGGCAGCGGCCAGCGCGAGATCCTGGTGCCGGCGCGCGCCGAATAGCCGGCAAATACCTGCGGACCCCGGCGTTACGCACTGACAGCCACTTTGCAAAAGCTGCAATAACGTTGCAAAACTTCATGAAGCCCCGCACATGGCGCAACGCGCAGCGGGGTATGGTCATGCCAACGCCATCGCTTCCCGAGGAACCCCAATTGAAAATTCGCCATTGGCTGTTGATCGGCCTCCTCTGTTCCGCCAACGCCTGGGCTGGCGGCCTTGAAAGCCTCGAGACCTTCGTGAAGACGGTCAAGTCCGGCCGCGCCGAGTTCACCCAGACCGTCACCGCGCCGCCGCGCGAAGGGCAGCCAGGCCGCACCAAGACCTCCACCGGCACCTTCGAGTTCCAGCGTCCCGGCAAATTCAAGTTCGACTACCAGAAGCCCTTCGCCCAGAGCATCGTGGCCGACGGCAAGACGCTGTGGCTCTACGACGCCGACCTGAACCAGGTCACGCAGCGCGCCCAGTCGCAGGCGCTGGGCTCCACGCCCGCTGCGCTGATTGCCGCGGCACCCGACCTGCGCGCGCTGCAGGCCGACTTCACGCTCGAGGCCGCGCCAGAGCGCGACGGCCTCCAGTGGGTCAAGGCCACGCCCAAGAACAAGGACGGCCAGTTGCAGAATGTGCAGGTCGGCTTCCAGGGCGACGCGCTGGCGGCGCTCGAGATTCTCGACAGCTTCGGACAGCGCTCGGTGCTCAAGTTCAGCAAGGTCGAAGTGAACCCGGCGCTCGGCGCCGGCGCGTTCGAATTCAAGGCGCCCGCCGGCGCCGACGTCATCAAGCAATAGCCGCAATCACATCACACAAGCAGGTTTGGCCACCAGTTCGCATCAACCCCTTGCCGAGCGCCTGCGTCCGAAGACGCTCGGCGAGGTCATTGGCCAGCAGCACCTGCTGGGGCCGGGCATGCCGCTGCGCATTGCCTTCGAATCGGGCCAGCCGCATTCGTGCATCCTCTGGGGGCCGCCCGGCACCGGCAAGACGACCATTGCGCGGCTGATGGCCGATGCCTTCGATGCGCAGTTCCTCAGCATCAGCGCCGTACTCGGCGGCGTGAAGGACATCCGCGATGCGGTCGAACGCGCCACGGCCGTGCGCGACGGCCTGGAGCAGCGGCGCACGATTGTCTTCGTCGACGAGGTGCACCGCTTCAACAAGAGCCAGCAGGACGCGTTCCTGCCGCATGTGGAATCGGGCCTGTTCACCTTCATCGGCGCGACCACCGAGAACCCGTCGTTCGAGGTCAACTCGGCCCTGCTTTCGCGCGCGGCCGTGTACGTGCTGCAGCCGCTCACCGAGGCCGACCTCAAGCAGATCGTGGCCAAGGCGCAGGCCATCCAGGCCGTTCCGGCCATCGAGGATGCAGCCATCGACCGGCTCGTCGCCTATGCCGATGGCGATGCGCGGCGCCTGCTCAATACGCTGGAGACGCTGGCCGTCGCGGCCCGCGCCGAGAAGCTCGGCGAAATCACCGACGAATGGCTGCTGCGCGTGCTCGGCGAGCGCATGCGGCGCTACGACAAGGGCGGCGAGCAGTTCTACGACACCATCAGCGCGCTGCACAAGTCGGTGCGCGGCAGCGATCCCGACGCCTCGCTCTACTGGTTCGTGCGCATGCTCGACGGTGGCGCCGATCCGCGCTACATGGCGCGCCGGCTGGTGCGCATGGCCAGCGAGGACATCGGCTTGGCCGATCCGCGCGCGCTTCGGCTGGCGCTCGACGCTGCCGAGGTCTACGAGCGCCTCGGCACGCCAGAAGGCGAACTCGCGCTGGCCGAGTGCGTGGTCTACCTGGCGATGGCCCCCAAGTCGAACGCGGTCTACACCGCCTACAACGCCGTGCGCGCGCTCATCAAGAAGGACAGCACGCGCCCCGTGCCGATGCACCTGCGCAACGCGCCCACCCAGCTCATGAAGGACCTCGACTACGGCAAGGGCTATCGGTATGCGCACGACGAGGAGGGCGGCTTTGCCGCCGGCGAGCGCTACTTGCCCGATGGTCTCGAGGGCCAGGTTTTCTACCAGCCCGTCGAGCGCGGGCTCGAAATCCGCATCGCGGAAAAACTGCGCGAGCTTCGCCGCCGGAACAGCCAGCGCGAGGAGTGATACGCCTTTTCACCATGCGCGTACGCCATGCATGACTTCACTCGCATACAGCATGGCTTGAGCGGGTAAACCCCGGGCAAGGCGCACCAAATCGGCGCTGGCGGGTGCTTACAATCCCGCCCACAAATCAGCCAGCGACACATGTTGGCTGGTTTTTTGCTTATCAAGCCAAGGCGCCAAACCGGTGCCACGGTGGGTGAACGGCACCCCGCAACGGTGCAACAAATAGGGAACGCGTTATGGAAATATTGCTGCAGCAGATCATCAACGGTCTGGTCCTCGGCAGCATGTATGCCTTGATAGCCTTGGGCTACACCATGGTGTACGGCATCATCAATCTGATCAATTTTGCGCACGGCGAAGTGCTGATGGTGGGGGCGCTCACGAGCTGGACCATCATCGGGCTCATGAAGGAGTCGATGCCCGGCACGCCGGGCTGGCTGGTCCTCATCATCGCGCTGATCATTGCCTGCATCGTTGCAGCCACGCTCAACTTCGTGATCGAGAAGGTCGCCTACCGGCCGCTTCGCAACAGCCCCAAGCTCGCGCCGCTCATCACGGCCATCGGCATGTCGATCCTGCTGCAGACGCTGGCCATGATCATCTGGAAGCCCACCAACAAGGCCTATCCCAACCTGCTGTCGACCACGCCCATCGAGGTGGCTGGCGCGGTGATCTCGCCCACGCAGGTCATGATCCTGAGCGTCACGGCCTTTTCGCTCGTGGTGCTGATGTGGCTGGTCAACTACACCAAGCTCGGCCGCGCGATGCGCGCCACCGCCGAGAACCCGCGCGTCGCGGCGCTCATGGGCATCCGGCCCGACATGGTCATTTCGGCCACCTTCATCATCGGCGCCGTGCTCGCAGCCATCGCGGGCGTCATGTACGCCTCCAACTACGGCATCGCGCAGCACGCGATGGGCTTCCTGCCCGGCCTCAAGGCCTTCACCGCGGCGGTGTTCGGCGGCATCGGCAACCTGGCCGGCGCGGTGGTCGGCGGCATCCTGCTCGGGCTGATCGAGGCCATCGGCTCCGGCTACATCGGTTCGCTGACCGGCGGCGTGCTGGGCAGCAACTACAGCGACATCTTCGCTTTCATCGTGTTGATCGTCATGCTCACGCTGCGGCCCTCGGGCCTGCTGGGCGAGCGCGTGGCGGATCGGGCCTGAAGAGCAGCACACCATGAAAAACAGCAAGAACCTCGCGCTCTATGTTCTCGGCGTCGTCGCCGTGCTCGCGCTGCCCATCTTCCTGCAGAGCCAGGGCAACGCCTGGGTGCGCATCGCCGACATCGCGCTGCTCTACGTGATGCTCTCGCTCGGCCTGAACATCGTCGTCGGCTACGCCGGCCTGCTCGACCTGGGCTACGTGGCCTTCTTCGCGATCGGGGCCTACCTGTTCGCGCTCATGGGCTCGTCGCACCTGACCGAGACCTTTCCCTGGTTCAAGGCGATGTTCCCGAACGGGCTGCACACCTCGCTGCTCATCGTGGTACCGCTGGCGCTCGTGGTGGCCGGCTGCCTCGGCGTGCTGCTGGGCGCGCCCACGCTCAAGCTGCGCGGCGACTACCTGGCCATCGTGACGCTCGGCTTCGGCGAGATCATCCGGGTGTTCCTGAACAACCTCGACCAGCCGATCAACATCACCAACGGGCCCAAGGGCATCACCGCCATCGACTCCATCAAGTTCTGGGGGCTCGACCTCGGCAAGGCATGGAAGTTCGACGGCTTCACGATCTCGTCGGTCACGCTCTACTACTACCTGTTCCTTGCGCTGGTGGTCGCCACGATCATCATTTCGCACCGCCTGCAGATGTCGCGCATCGGGCGCGCCTGGATGGCCATCCGCGAAGACGAGATCGCGGCCAAGGCCATGGGCATCAACACCCGCAACATGAAGCTCCTGGCCTTCGGCATGGGCGCCAGCTTCGGCGGCGTGTCGGGCGCCATGTTCGCGGCCTTCCAGGGCTTCGTCTCGCCCGAGTCGTTCAGCCTCATGGAGTCGGTGATGATCGTCGCCATGGTGGTGCTGGGCGGCATCGGCCATCTGCCGGGCGTGATTCTCGGCGCCGTGCTGCTGGCCGCCTTGCCCGAGGTGCTGCGCTACGTGGCCGGCCCGCTGCAGGCCATGACCGACGGCCGCCTCGACGCGTCCATCCTGCGCCAGCTCTTCATCGCGCTGGCCATGATCATCATCATGCTGGTGCGTCCGCGCGGCCTCTGGCCCTCGCCCGAGCATGGCAAGACATTGCAGCGCAAGGGGGCCGCCGCCCCCGGCGCACCGGTTGCGCCCGGTTCGCTCCAGACCCATGCGCCGGGCATCGAGACGCCGGCGGACGAACTGCCGGGCGACGCTTCGCGTCCCATGTCGATCAATCCGTGAGCCGAAGGAAACCATCAACATGACGACAGACACCATCCTCGACGTCCGCGGAATCTCCAAGCGCTTCGGCGGCCTGCAGGCTCTTTCCGACGTCGGCATCACCATCAAGCGCGGCCAGGTCTATGGCCTGATCGGCCCCAACGGCGCCGGCAAGACCACGTTCTTCAACGTGATCACCGGTCTCTACACGCCCGACAGCGGCAGCTTCGAGCTCGCCGGCAAGCCCTACCAGCCCACGGCCGTGCATGAAGTGGCCAAGGCCGGCATTGCGCGCACCTTCCAGAACATCCGCCTGTTCTCCGAAATGACGGCGCTCGAGAACGTCATGGTGGGACGCCACATCCGCACCCATTCGGGCGTGTTCGGCGCCATGCTGCGCACCCCTTCGTTCAAGGCCGAGGAAAAGGCCATTGCCGAACGCGCGCAGGAGCTGCTCGACTACGTGGGCATCGGCAAGTTCGCCGACTACAAGGCGCGCACCCTGTCGTACGGCGACCAGCGCCGGCTCGAGATTGCACGCGCGCTGGCCACCGACCCGCAGCTCATTGCGCTCGACGAGCCCGCCGCCGGCATGAACACGACCGAGAAGGTGCTGCTGCGCGAACTGATCGACCGCATCCGCAAGGACGACCGCACCATTCTCATCATCGAACACGACGTCAAGCTCATCATGGGCCTGTGCGACCGCGTCACCGTGCTCGACTACGGCAAGCAGATCGCCGAAGGCACGCCGTACGACGTGCAGAAGAACGAAAAGGTGATCGAGGCCTACCTCGGCACCGGAGGACACTGAAATGGCGACGACGACGATGACGAGCACAGAAGAAGCAAACACGGCAACGGCAACTGCAACCCCGCCGAAGACCGCGGCCAACGCCACCGGCAAGACGCTGCTCAAGGTCAGCGGACTGAAGGTCGGCTACGGCGGCATCCAGGCGGTGAAGGGCGTGGACTTCGAGGTCCATGAAGGCGAACTGGTGTCGCTGATCGGCTCCAACGGCGCCGGCAAGACCACCACGATGAAGGCGATCACCGGCACTCTGCCGGCAGGTGCCGGCACCATCGAATTCCTGGGCCGCAACATCAAGGGCCGCGGTGCGTGGGACCTGGTGGGCGAGGGCCTCGTGATGGTGCCCGAAGGCCGCGGCGTCTTCACGCGCATGACGATCACCGAGAACCTGCAGATCGGCGCCTACATCCGCAAGGACAAGGCCGAGATTGCGAGCGACATGGAACGCGTGTTCGTGACCTTCCCGCGCTTGCGCGAGCGCAAGGACCAGCTCGCGGGCACCATGTCGGGCGGCGAACAGCAGATGCTGGCCATGGGCCGCGCGCTCATGGCGCGCCCCAAGGTGCTGCTGCTCGACGAGCCCACCATGGGCCTGTCGCCGATCATGTGCGACAAGATCTTCGAGGTGGTCCAGACCGTGGCCGCGCAGGGCGTCACGATCCTGCTGGTGGAGCAGAACGCCAACCGCGCGCTGCAGCTGGCCGACCGCGGCTACGTGATGGAGTCGGGGCTCATCACGATGACGGGTGACGCCAAGGATCTGCTGAGCGACCCGCGCGTGCGTGCCGCCTACCTAGGAGAGTAGCCCCGGCGCAGGTCAGTCGACCCTGGCGCCGGTCGCCTTCACGACGGCTTCGTACTTGGAGAGCTCGCTCTTCATGAACGCGCCGAACTGCTCGGGCGAACTGGCCACTGGCTCGGCCAGCAGCGTGGCGAAACGCGTCTTCGTTTCCGGTGCATTCAGCGCCGCAACGAAGGCCTGGTTGAGCTTCACGACCACCTCGTGCGGCGTGCCGGCCGGTGCGACCAGGCCCCACCAGGTGTCGATCGAAAAGCCCTTGAGCGTGTCGGCCACCGGCGGCAGCTCGGGCATGGCGCTGCTGCGCTGCAAGGTCGTGACGGCAATCGCCTTGAGCTTGCCCGAGCGGATGTTCGGCGCCGCCGTGGCAAGGTTGTCGAAGTTGAAGTCGACCTGGCCCGAGAGCAGCGCCAGCTGTGCCGGATTGCCACCGTTGTAAGGGATGTGCAGCGCGAAGATGCCGGCCTGCTTCTTGAACAGCTCGCCCGCGAGGTGCCCGGCGCTGCCGTTGCCGCCGCTGCCGTAGTTGAGCTTGGCGGGGTTGGCCTTGGCATAGCGGATCAGGTCGGCCACGGTATTGATCTTCAGGCGCTGCGCCGTTTCCGCGTTCATCACCAGCACGTTCGGCACGCGCACCATCTGTGTGATGGGCGCAAAGTCGGTCGCCGCGTTGAACGGGATCTTGCTGTAGAGCCACGGATTGACCGCGTGTGTGGCCGTGGCTGCAATGCCGATCGTGAGGCCGTCCGGCGGCGCCTTGGCCACGATGTCGGCCCCGATGTTGCCGCCCGCGCCGGGCTTGTTGTCGATGATGACCGGGCCCAGGGTGTCCTTCACGCGTTCGGCCAGCATGCGGGCCGTCACGTCGATGGGGCCGCCGGCGGCGTAGGGCACCACGAGGCGGACCGGGCGCTGCTGCTGGGCGGCAATCGGGCCGGTGGCGAGCAGCGTGACGCTTGCCAGCAGGGTGAGGAGGAAGTGTCTCGTTTTCATTGTTCTGTTTTTCTCAAGGAATCACGGCAGCGCCTTGTCTGCTTCTGTGGTGAATGCATCGGCAAAGAACTCTTCGTCGGGCAGGCCCGCGAGCGCCACGTAGTCGCGCCGGGCCGAGTCGACCACGATCGGCGCGCCGCAGGCATAGACCTGGTGGCCCGAAAGGTCGGCAAAGTCTTCCAGCACCGCGCGATGCACGAAGCCCGTGCGGCCGCTCCAGTTGTCTTCCGGCGTGGCGTTGGAAACCACCGGCACGTAGCGCAGGTTCGGCATTTCCTTCTGCTGTTCGCGCACCCAGGCATCCATGTAGAGGTCTTCGGGGCGGCGGCCGCCCCAGTAGAGCGCGGCGGGCCGGTCGAGCCCCAAGAACTTCATGTGCTCGAGCAGCGCCTTGATGGGTGCGAAGCCGGTGCCCGAAGCCAGCAGGATCATCGGCTTGGCCGAATCCTCGCGCAGGAAGAAGCTGCCGTAGGGGCCTTCGATGCGGAGGATTTCCTTTTCCTTCATGGCGCCGAACACGTGGTCGGTGAACTTGCCGCCCGGCAGATGCCGCAGGTGCAGCTCGATGCCCGTGCCCGGCTCGGCCAGCGTGTGCGGCGCATTGGCCATCGAATAGCTGCGGCGCGCGCCGTCGCGCAGGATGAACTCCACATACTGGCCCGCATGGAACTGCAGCGGCTCGCCGGCCGGCAGCTGCAGGCGCAGCTTCATCACGTCGTGCGACAGCCGCGTGAGCGCCAGCACCCGCACCGGCATCTTGCGGATCGGCAGGGCGCCGGCCTCGGTGACCTGGCGCGATTCGAGCACCACGTCGCTCTTGGCATGGGCGCAGCAGGTGAGCACGAAGCCCGCCAGCTGCTCTTCGGCGCTCAGCGCCTTGCTCTGGTGCGGACCGAGCTCGACCTCGCCCGAGAGCTTCCTGCACTTGCACGAGCCGCAGGCGCCGTCCTTGCAGCCATAGGGAAGGCCAATGCCCTGCCGGATGCCGGCCGCGAGAATGGTTTCGTCGCCATGCACCACGAAATGACGCCCGCTGGGCTCGACGGTGATGGAAAAGCCCGCGTCATGCGGCGCTGCAACAGTCATCGGTATTCTTCGGCTTGTTTCAGCCTGGGTCTGAAAAGGGAAAGGAAAACGGATTTTGCCTTCAATCAATAGCCCTTCCGGCGCGCTGCCGGCGCGCTTTCGCCGCGAACGCCTGCTGATCGTGGGCTGCGGCGACGTCGGCCAGCGCGTGGCGCGCAGCCTGCGCGGCCGCGTGCAGCTGGTGGCGCTCACTTCATCGAGCGAACGGGTGCCGGCCCTGCGCGCCGCCGGCATCCGTCCGCTCGTGGGCAATCTGGACGATCCGGCCACGCTGCGCCGCCTGGCTGGCGTGGCCACCCGCGTGTTGCACCTGGCGCCTCCAGCCCGCGACGGCGGCGCCGCTTGGTGGCGCGACCAGCGCACCACCGCACTGGCGCGCGCGCTGCGGCTGCGCTCCGTGCCGCTTGCATTCGTCTATGGCTCCACCAGCGGCGTCTATGGCGACTGCGGCGGCGCGCGGGTGAGCGAAACGCGGCCCGTGCGGCCCGACACACCGCGCGCCCACCGCCGCGTGGACGCCGAGCGCGCGGTGCGCTGGCTCGGCCGCAGCGCAGGCGTGCGCGCCAGCATCCTGCGCATCCCGGGCATCTATGCGCCCGACCGCGAGGGCGGCACGCCGCGCCAGCGGCTCGCGCGCGGCACGCCGGTGCTCCGGCGCGAGGACGACGTGTTCACCAGCCACATCCATGCCGACGATCTCGCGCGGGCCTGCGTGGCGGCGCTGTTCCGCGGGCGGCCGCAGCGCATCGTGCATGCCTCGGACGACACCGAGCTGCGCATGGGCGACTACATCGACCTGGCAGCCGATCTGTATGGCATGCCGCGCCCCCCGCGCGTGGCGCGCGAGGAAGCCCAGCGCCAGCTGCCGCTGCAATTGCTGAGTTTCATGGGCGAATCGCGCCGGCTCGACAACACGCGGCTCAAGCGCGAGCTGCGCGTGCGGCTCGCGCACCCGACGGTGCACACCGGCCTCCGTGAAGCAGCCTGAAGCCGTGCCGAACCTGCCCGCCAAGGCTTTTCATTTCGTCGATGCAGCCAACTGGGCGGCGGTGCAGCAGCAGGGGCTGTGCAGCACCGACGAGTTGCTGCGCCGCGGCGCCTTCGACACCGAGGTCGAAGCCCTGGTGCGTGCCCACCGGCCGGAAGGCGTCACGCTGCCCGACGGCCGCTACATCCGCGACCAGCAGCCCATGCCGCCCCGGGCGCTGGCGCGCTGCCTCGACCCCGGCCTGGCGCCGGCCGACTGGTACGGCCTGCTCAACGGCTGCGTGTTCTTCTGGCTGGACGCCGAGAGGGTGCAGCGCCATCGTGCCGCTCTGCGCGGCCGGCCGCAGGTGCTGCTGACTTTCGATGCGCTTGCGCTGGCCGCCGCCCACGCGGATGTCGCGCACCTCACGCCATTCAACATCGGAAGCGCCGTGCGCAAGGCCGCGCCGCGTGGACTGCGCACGCTGGTGCCGCTGGGGCAATGGCAGGCGAAGGGCTGGGCGTCGGAGGCGCTGTCGGGGCAGACGGCGCGGGCTGCAAGCCATCGGCCGGCAGAACTGGTCTTGCGCGCCGCAGCAGTACCGGACGCGATGCGCCATGTCACGGCAACCGAAATGATCGGGGCTGCGTGAGGGCAGGCAAGACAGAGGAGAGGAGTGGTGCCCGGGGGCCGGAATCGGCTCTCGGCACCGCCGGGCGCCACCATCACCTTGCACACGCCGCGGCCATAGCGATCAGCCTTGGCTTGGACGGCAGTGGCCAGTCTGCGCGTCGGGTTCAGACGGCAATGTACTCGACCGCGCCGGTGTCGCCGTCCAGGATCATGTCGTAGGGATACCAGTAGATCTGCTCGTCGCCGTAGTCGTCGACATAGCTGTACCCGATGTATGTCATTCCCAGGTACGTGTCTTGAACCTGGATGAAGGTGGCGTACTGCATTCCGTCCGCCCGGGCCATCTTCTTGTTCGTCTTGTATTTCTTGACCGGCAGGTCGCCCTTGTTTGCATGCTTGACGTGGAACGCAGCGATCTTTGTGTCTTTGATGTCCACGGAGACCGTGTGCGGCCCTTTCTTGTCGACGACGTGCTGGCCGTTGCTCTTGAGCTTGTCGCCCACCAATTTCGCGCCATTGTGCTGGTGATGCTTTGCCTTGGCGAAGCTCGCATCGATAAAGCCGAATACGCCGGAAAGGACGAGGCCGGTGGTCAGAAGACGTCTTGTGTGGTTCATTTTCGATTCTCCTTGCCGAGCTTGACTGTCGCGATGCGCGAGTCAGCGCCGAGCATCAAAGTTCTGCTCTGCTCAAGCGAGCCCGGATGTAGGACCTGGGGTGGCGTGTGCGCGGGCCGGCATCCAGCGGAAATCGAGGCGTTGAACCTGCGACCACTGATACGCGCTGGTGACTCGATGACACGCACAGCGCAGTTGCTCACGACCGGGCCGGCTCCAACGCACCGGTGGCGTGAGTCGGGCAAGAGAAGGGCAGCCGGGTAAAAGAGAGAGAGAGGCGATCGTGGTGGCGGTCGAAGCGGCGAATCAATAAACCTCCTGCGGGAGGTTTTCAATTTGCGGAACACGTCGCGCAACAGATGCGGAACGCGGTTGGAGCAATGTTGGCGAACACTATCGCCAAATACGCCGTGTCGACGTGGTGCCCGGGGCCGGAATCGAACCGGCACACCTTTCGGTGGGGGATTTTGAGTCCCCTGCGTCTACCAATTTCACCACCCGGGCAGGGTTCTGAACGAAGCCCAAAATTATGGCACAGTGGCAATATGAATTGCCCCCACGCTCATCACTTCGTGTATTCGCTGCCCCCCGAGGGGGCGCTCAACGTCCTTTGGGCGGCCATGCGGGCGTTGCCATGAATTATCCGACGATCGAAGACGCCATCGGCAAGACCCCCCTGGTGGCACTGCAACGCATCGATGCGGCCGAAAACGCCAAGCGCGGCAACGTGATCCTCGGCAAGCTCGAAGGCAACAATCCCGCGGGTTCCGTCAAAGACCGTCCCGCGCTCTCGATGATCAAGCGCGCCGAGGAGCGCGGCGAAATCAAGCCGGGCGACACGCTGATCGAAGCCACCTCGGGCAACACCGGCATCGCGCTGGCCATGGCTGCGGCCATCAAGGGCTACCGCATGGTGCTGATCATGCCGGAGGACCTGTCCGTGGAGCGCGCCCAGACCATGAAGGCCTTTGGCGCCGAGCTGGTGCTCACGCCCAAGAGCGGCGGCATGGAATACGCGCGCGACCTGGCCGAACAGATGGTGGCGCAGGGCAAGGGCCGGGTGCTCGACCAGTTCGCCAACGCCGACAACCCGCGCATCCACTACGAGACCACCGGTCCCGAGATCTGGGCCGATACCAAGGGCAAGATCACGCATTTCGTGAGCGCCATGGGCACCACCGGCACCATCACCGGCGTCTCTCGCTTTCTGAAGGAAAAGAATCCCGCGGTGCGCATCATCGGCGCGCAGCCGGCCGAGGGCTCGCGCATCCCGGGCATCCGCAAGTGGCCGACCGAATACCTGCCCAAGATCTACGAGCCGAGCCGGGTCGATGAAGAAATCAGCGTGAGCCAGGACAACGCCGAAGAGATGTGCCGGCGCCTCGCGCGCGAAGAGGGCATCTTCGGCGGCATCTCGGCGGCTGGCGCGCTCTGGGTGGCGCTCGAGGTTGCCAAGACGGTCGAGAACGCGACCATCGTGTTCGTGGTGTGCGACCGCGGCGACCGCTATCTTTCGACCGGCGTGTTCCCCGCCTGATCGAAGCCCATGCCCCATCCCAAGTTCTGCCAGGCCTGCGCCACGCCGCTCGAATGGATCGCGCTGATGGAAGACGGCGGTCCCAAGGAGCGCCTGCGCTGCCCGTCCTGCGGCCACACGCACTGGAACAATCCGACGCCGGTGCTCGCGGCCATCGTCGAATACCGCGGGCAGGTGCTGCTGGCGCGCAACGCCGCCTGGCCGGTGAAGATGTACGCACTGATCACCGGCTTCATGGAGGCCGGCGAAACGCCCGAAGAAGGCATTGCGCGCGAGGTCAAGGAAGAAACCAATCTCGACGTGAGCGCGAGCAAGCTCGTCGGCGCGTACGACTTCCAGCGCATGAACCAGATCATCATCGCCTACCACGTGGTGGCCGATGGCGAGGTGAAGCTTTCGCCCGAGCTGCTGGACTACCGCCTCTACGACTTGCCCGACCTCAAGTGCTGGCCCGCGGGCACCGGCTATGCGCTGGCCGACTGGCTGCGTACCCGGGGGCACGAGCCGGTGTTCTTTACCGCGGCGGAAAACGAGGAGCGGCGGCGCGGCTTGAACCTTCCGCCCGAGGAGCCGAAGAATGCAGATTGACCGCGAACTCGACACACGGGGCCTGAACTGCCCGCTGCCCATTCTCAAGGCAAAGAAATCGCTCAACGACATGGCGAGCGGCCAGCTGCTGAAGGTGGTGTCGACCGACCCGGGCTCGCTGCGCGACTTCCAGGCCTTTGCGCGGCAGACCGGCAACGAGCTGGTCGATCAGCAGACGATCGGCAGCGACTTCATCCATGTGCTGAAGCGGCGCTGACCACCACACCAGAAAAGAGAAGGGCCCCGTCGGGGCCCTTTTGCTTCAGAGCTCCAGGCTCTTGAGGTATTCGCGGAACTGCGCGCCGACTTCGGGGTGCGCCAGCGCAAGCTCCACCGAGGCTTGCAGGAAGCCTTCCTTGCTGCCGCAGTCGTAGCGGATGCCCTTGTAGGCATAGGCGTAGACCGACTCCTTCTTCATGAGCGCCGCGATGCCGTCGGTGAGCTGGATCTCGCCGCCCGCGCCCTTGGGCTGGTTGCGGATCTCGTTGAACACGCCGGGCGTAAGGATGTAGCGGCCCGCCACGCCGAGGCGCGAGGGGGCCTTGTCGGGCGAGGGCTTCTCGATCATGCGATCGACCTTCACGAGACCGTCGCCGATGGATTCGCCGGCCACGATGCCGTAGCGCTTGACGTGCTCCAGCGGCACTTCCTGCACCGCGAGCAGCGAAGCACCGAGCTTGCCGAAGGCGGCCGTCATTTGCGCGAGCACCGGTTCACCGCCAGGAGGGCCGACCATCAGGTCGTCGGCCAGCAGCACGGCGAAGGGCTCGTTGCCCACCAGGTGTTCGGCGCACAGCACCGCATGGCCGAGCCCCAGCATGCGCGGCTGGCGCACGTAGGAGCAGGTCATGTCGTCGGGCATGACCGAGCGCGCGATGTTGAGCAGTTCGAGCTTGCCGCTGGCCTCGAGCTGGCTCTCGAGTTCGTAGGCGGTGTCGTAGTGGTCTTCGATGGCACGTTTGTTTCGGCCAGTTACGAAAATCATGTCGCGAATGCCCGCCGCGTAGGCTTCCTCAACCGCGTACTGGATGAGTGGCTTGTCGACAACCGGCAGCATTTCCTTGGGCTGCGCCTTGGTGGCGGGCAGAAAGCGGGTGCCGAAACCTGCAACAGGAAATACGGCCTTGCGGATGCGTGTCGAGGGAGTGGGCATGGGCAATTTGGGCGTCTGTTCGTTCAGTTGAAGAAGAAGGTTTGATGGTCAATGGCGGCATGGAAATGCCGCCGTTGCCATGCTAAACCTTGCCCAGACCCAAGTGTGTCAGCCGAGACGCACAAGCTGGTCGCGAAGACGCTCCAGCGTGGTGCTGAAATCGGCCAGGCGCTTGCGTTCCTGCTCGATCACGGCCGGTGGTGCCTTAGCCACAAAGGCTTCATTTCCGAGCTTGCCATTCACTTTGAGGATCTCGCCCTCGATGCGAGCAATTTCCTTGCCGATGCGCGCGCGCTCGGCGGCCTTGTCGATTTCCATGTGCAGGCACAGGCGTGCCGTGCCGACCACGGCCACCGGTGCCGCTTCGGCCGCCGCCGACCACGAAGCCTCGTCGTCGAAGACCTTCACTTCCTTCAGCTTGGCCAGCGCCTGCAGCACGGGCGCCGCATCGCGCAGGAACGCCGCGCCCTCGGCATCGTCGGCCACTGCATAGAGCGGCAGGCGCACGGCGGGCGACACGTTCATTTCGCCGCGCAGCGTGCGGCAGGCATCGACCAGCGCCTTCAGGCGCGCCACATGCGCTTCGGCCGCTTCGTCGATCTTCCCGGGCTGGCTCTTCGGATAGGCCGCGATCATGATCGACTCGCCCTCGCGTCCGGCAACGGGCGCCACCTTCTGCCAGAGCTCCTCGGTGATGAACGGAATCACCGGATGCGCGAGGCGCAGCAAGGCCTCGAGCGTGCGGATCAGCGTGCGGCGCGTGGCGCGCTTCTGCGCATCGCCGCCGGTCTGGATCTGCACCTTCGCGATCTCCAGGTACCAGTCGCAGAACTCGTCCCAGGCGAACTGGTAGATGGCGTTGGCCACGTTGTCGAGCCGGTATTCCTCGAAGCCCTTGGCCACTTCGGCCTCGGCGCGCTGCAGCTGCGAGGCGATCCAGAAATCGGCGCGGCTGAACTTCAGGTAGCCGTGCGCCGGGCCGCCGACCGCGCACTCTTCCTTCGTATGCTCGCGCAAGCCGCAGTCCTGCCCTTCGCAGTTCATCAGCACGAAGCGCGTGGCGTTCCAGAGCTTGTTGCAGAAGTTGCGATAGCCCTCGCAGCGCTTGCTGTCGAAGTTGATGCTGCGGCCCAGCGAAGCCAGCGATGCGAACGTGAAGCGCAATGCATCGGCGCCGAAGGCCGGAATGCCTTCGGGAAATTCCTTCTGCGTGTTCTTGCGCACGGCAGGCGCGGTCTCGGGCTTGCGCAAACCCTGCGTGCGCTTGTCGAGCAGTTCGGGCAACGCGATGCCGTCGATCAGGTCGACCGGGTCGAGCACGTTGCCTTCGGACTTGCTCATCTTCTTGCCCTGCGCGTCGCGCACCACGCCGTGGATGTAGACGTCCTTGAACGGCACCTGGCCGGTGAAATGCTTGGTCATCATGATCATCCGGGCGACCCAGAAGAAGATGATGTCGTAGCCCGTCACGAGCACGCTCGAGGGCAGGTACAGCTCCAGGTCCTTGGTCTTCTCGGGCCACCCGAGCGAAGAGAAGGGCACCAGCGCCGACGAATACCAGGTGTCGAGCACGTCTTCGTCGCGCTTGAGCTTCTTGCCAGGTGCCTTGGCCTGCGCCTCGGCCTCGTCGTGCGCCACGTACACCTTGCCGTCTTCGTCGTACCAGGCCGGGATCTGGTGGCCCCACCAGAGCTGGCGCGAGATGGTCCAGTCCTGGATGTTCTCCATCCAGTGGTTGTAGGTGTTGACCCAGTTCTCGGGCACGAAGCGCACCTCGCCCGACTGCACCACGTCGATGGCCTTCTGCGCGATCGACTGGCCGTCGGCGCCGGGGCGCGTCATGGCCACGTACCACTGGTCGGTGAGCATCGGCTCGACGATGGCGCCCGAGCGCGCGCAGCGCGGCACCATCAGCTTGTGCTTCTTCACCTCGACCAGCAGGCCGAGTGCCTCGAGATCGGCCACGATGGCCTTGCGCGCCACGAAGCGGTCCATGCCGCGGTATTTCTCGGGCGCGTTGTCGTTGATGGTGGCGTCGAGCGTCAGGATGCCGATCAGCTCGAGCTTGTGGCGCTGGCCGACCGCGTAGTCGTTGTAGTCGTGCGCGGGCGTGACCTTGACCACGCCGGTGCCGAATTCCTTGTCGACGTAGTCGTCCGCGATGATGGGGATCAGCCGGTCCACCAGTGGCAGCCGCACCTGCTTGCCGATCAGATGCCTGTAGCGCTCGTCTTCGGGGTGAACCATCACGGCCGTGTCGCCGAGCATGGTCTCGGGCCGCGTGGTGGCCACGGTCAGCGTGCCGCTGCCGTCTGCCAGCGGATAGGCGATGTGCCAGAGCGAGCCGTCTTCCTCTTCGCTTTCGACTTCGAGGTCGCTCACCGAGGTCTTGAGCACCGGGTCCCAGTTGCCCAGGCGCTTGCCGCGATAGATCAGGCCTTCCTCGTAGAGCGAGACGAAGGTCTGCGTGACCACCTTCGAGAGGTCGTCGTCCATCGTGAAGTATTCGCGGCTCCAGTCGACCGTGTCGCCCATGCGGCGCATCTGCTCGGTGATGGTGTTGCCGGATTTCTCTTTCCACTCCCAGACCTTCGCGACGAAGTTCTTGCGCGCCTCGGCCGGCGTCGGGCCCATGTCGTGGCGGCTGATCTTCTGCTCCTGCAACTGGCGCTCCACCACGATCTGCGTCGCGATGCCCGCATGGTCGGTGCCCGGCACCCAGAGCGTGTTGTCGCCCTTCATGCGGTGGTAGCGCGTGAAGCTGTCCATGATCGTGTGGTTGAACGCATGCCCCATGTGCAGCGTGCCCGTCACATTGGGCGGCGGCAGCTGGATGGCGAACGAATCGGCGCCTTCCTTGGGCTGCTGGGTGCCGCGGAAACCGGCCTTGGCGTAGCCGCGCTTCTCCCATTCGGGGCCCCAGTGCGCCTCGATGGCGGCGGGTTCGAACGACTTGGAGAGGCTCTCCAGTCCAGGCTGGGCGGAAGGGGTGGTGGGTTCGCTCATGGGAAATGCAGAACGGCGCCTTCGGTGGAGCCGTGGGGACAGGGTGGGATAGCCGGCGATTTTACCGGGGCCGCCCCGGGGCAGCCCCACCCCACATAATTCCGGGATGCTCTTCCTGCTCTCCCCTGCGAAATCGCTCGACTACGACACCCCCGTTCCCGCCGAAATCCCCGCCACCCAACCCCATTTCGAAGCTCCCCGCGGCCCCTCGGTCGAACTGATCAAGCTGCTGCGCGAGAAGTCGCCGCAGCAGATCTCCGAGCTCATGCACCTGTCGGACAAGCTCTCCGCGCTCAACATGGCGCGCTACCAGGCCTGGGCCGGCAAAAGCACGCCGAAGAACGCCCGCCAGGCCGCCTTCGCGTTCGATGGCGACGTCTATGGCGGGCTCGATGCCCGCTCGCTCACGCCCGCACAGCTGGGCTGGGCGCAGGAGCACCTGTGCATCCTGAGCGGCCTCTACGGCCTTTTGCGCCCGCTCGACCTGCTGCAGCCCTACCGGCTGGAGATGGGCACGCCGCTTGCCAATCGCCATGGCAAGGACCTGTATGCCTTCTGGGGCTCGCGCATTGCCGAGCACCTGAACCAGCGGCTGGCGGCGGACCGCACGCCCGTGGTGGTCAACGTGGCCTCGCAGGAGTACTTCAGGTCGGTGGACCGCAAGGCGCTCAAGGCGCGCGTGGTCGAATGCGTGTTCGAGGAATGGAAAGGCGACAGGTACAAGATCGTGAGCTTCTATGCCAAGCGCGCCCGCGGCCTGCTCGCGCGCTGGGCGGTGCTGCACAAGGCCGCCACGCCCAAGGCGCTGGAAAAATTCGATCTCGAGGGTTATGGTTTCGACGCCGAGGTGTCCAAGGCCGAAAGGCTGGTGTTCAGAAGGAAGACTTGATATGTCGCAACCGATCAGCCCGGAGCTGAAGGAATGGCTGGTGTCGCAGCTCGCGGCGGGGCATTCGGTGCCCGCGCTGCGCGCCTCGATGCGCGCGGCCGGCTGGCAGGATGCGGCCGCCGACGTCGCGCTGGCGCAGCTCGAAGCCGGATTTCCCCACGTGGAGGTTTCGAAACCGCGGCGCACCGAGATGCCCGGCCCCGACCTCGAGGGCGCACCGCTGCACATCGATGCGGGCGACCGCCGCGTGCAGGTGCTGCACACCATGCGGCATCCGCGCGTCGTCGTGTTCGGCAACCTGGTGTCGCCCGAAGAGTGCGAAGGGCTGATTGCCGCGGCGCGGGTGCGGCTGGCGCGCTCGCTCACGGTCGAAACGCGCACCGGCGGCGAGGTGCTCAATGTCGACCGCACCAGCGAAGGCATGTTCTTCGAGCGCGGAGAAAACGAGATCGTCGCGCGCCTGGAGCAGCGCATTGCCGTGCTGCTGCGCTGGCCGCTGGAGTTCGGCGAAGGCCTGCAGATCCTGCGCTATGCGCCCGGCGCCCAGTACCGCCCGCACTACGACTACTTCGACCCCGGCGAGCCCGGCACGCCCACCATCCTCAAGCGCGGCGGCCAGCGCGTGGCCACGCTCGTGATGTACCTGCAGGAGCCCGAGCAGGGCGGCGCCACCACCTTCCCCGACGTGGGCCTGGAAGTGGCGCCCGTGCGCGGCACCGGCGTGTTCTTCAGCTACGAAGAACCCGACCCCGCCACCCGCACGCTGCATGGAGGCGCGCCCGTGCTGGCAGGCGAGAAGTGGGTCGCCACCAAGTGGCTGCGCGAACGCGAATTCAAATAGCCGACAGGGACGCCATGAAGCTGCTGGCGAACGGATTGCAGATCGAGGTCGACGACACCGGCGGCGAAGGGCGCCCCGTCGCGCTGCTCATCATGGGCCTGGGCATGCAGCTGGTCGGCTGGCCGCAGGAGTTCGTGCAGGCGCTGGTCGATGCGGGTTTTCGCGTGGTGCGCCACGACAACCGCGACATCGGCCTGAGCCAGGGCTTCGACCACGCGGGCACCGGCAACATCGTCTGGGAGACCGTTCGCCACCGTCTCGGTCTGCAGGTGCGCTCGGCCTACACGCTGCAGGACATGGCGCGCGATTCGCTGGGCGTGCTCGACGCGTTGGGCATCAAGCAGGCGCACGTCATCGGCGCCTCGATGGGCGGCATGATCGCGCAGCATCTGGCCGCCGAAGCGCCCGAGCGCGTGGCCAGCCTCGTGAGCATCATGAGTTCGAGCGGCGCGCGCGGCCTGCCCGGACCGCGCAGCGACGTCGCCGCCATGCTGCTGCGCCGGCCGCTGGGCGGCGGCGAGGCCGATCTGGTGGCGCACAGCATCCGGCTGCTCAGGCTCATCCAGAGCCCCGCCTATCCGCAAAGCACCGAGGCGCTGGCCGAGCGCCTGACCTTCAGCATGCGCCGCGCCTACCGCCCGGCCGGCATGTTCCGCCAGATGCTCGCCATTGGCGCCGACGCGCGCCGGCCCGAACTGCTGCCGCGCATCAAATGCCCGACGCTGGTGCTGCACGGCGAAGCCGATGCGCTGGTGCCGACGGCCTGCGGGCTGGACACCGCCAAGCGCATTCCGGGCGCGAAGTTCATCGGCATTCCCGGCATGGGCCACGACCTGCCGCCAGAGGTCTGCGCCATCCTCGCCAACCACATCGCGCCGTTCCTGCATGCGGCCGAAGAGCACCACAAGCCATGAGCCTGGACAACATTCCCCCCAACCCCAACACGCCCGAGCAGTCGCAACTGGGCCGCGCCTCGGCCTATGCCGACACGTACGACGCGTCTCTGCTCTTTCCGATTGCGCGCAGCACGCAACGCGAGGCGATGGGCATCGCCGCCGGTGCGCTGCCCTTCTTCGGCGCCGATCTCTGGACCGCGTTCGAAGTGAGCTGGCTCAACCTGCGCGGCAAGCCGCAGCTGGCCATCGCGCACTTCACCATCCCCTGCGAAACGCCCAACATCATCGAGAGCAAATCGTTCAAGCTGTATCTCAACAGCTTCAACAGCACCGCCTTCGCGGGCGTCGAGGCCGTGCGCGACCGCCTGCGCGCCGACCTGTCCGAGGCGCTCTGGCGCGGCAGCGATCAATCCGCCGGCATCGGCGTGAAGCTGCTGGCACCCGACATGTTCGACCGCGAGCCGGTGCATGAGCTCGACGGCCTGGACCTCGACCGGCTCGACATCGAGTGCACCCACTACCAGCCCGCCCCCGAGCTGCTGTCGAGCGACAGCACCCAGCCGCCGGTGAACGAAACGCTCACCAGCCGCCTGCTCAAGAGCAACTGCCTCGTCACCGGCCAGCCCGACTGGGGCAGCGTGCAGATCCGCTACAGCGGCCCGGCCATCGACCAGGCCGGACTGCTCGCGTACATCGTGAGCTTTCGCAACCACAACGAATTCCACGAACCCTGCGTGGAGCGCATGTTCACCGACATCTGGTGCCGCTGCCAGCCGCACAAGCTCGCGGTGTATGCGCGCTACACGCGCCGTGGCGGGCTCGACATCAATCCGTTTCGCACCAGCTGGCCGCAGGCGCTGCCGCCGAACATCCGCACCGCGCGGCAATAGAGATCTTTCTGGCGCGCTTGTCCGGTGAACCTGCATTTCGACCTGTTCGACCTGAAACTGTTCGTCTACGTGGCCGACGCGCGCAGCCTCACGCGCGGCGCCGAGAAAGCCTGCATCTCGCTGGCGGCCGCTTCCACGCGCATCAAGCAGATGGAAGAGGCCGTGGGCGGCAAGCTGCTTCACCGCAGCGCACAGGGCGTGAGCCTCACGGCCGCCGGGCAGGCGGTGCTCTACCACGCCAAGCGCGTGATGCAGCAGATGGAGCACCTGCGCTGCGACATGCAGGACTTCGGCAAGGGCATCAAGGGCCATGTGCGCGTGTTCGCCAACACCACCTCCATCACCGAATACCTGCCGCAGAAGCTGGCAGGCTTTCTGACGCAGCATCCCGCGGTGCAGGTGGACCTGCGCGAATACCTGAGCGAGGAAATCGTGCGCGCCGTGGCCGATGGCGAGGCCGACATCGGCATCCTGGCCGGCGACGTGCACACCGGCGAGCTCGACGCACGCCCCTTCGGCCGCAACCAGCTGGTGCTGGTGGTGCCCGCCGCGCACCCTCTCGCGGGTGCGCCTTCGGTGGCCTTTGCCGACACGCTCGACGAGCAGCACGTGGGCCTGCATCACGGCAGCGCCATCCACCGCTTCCTGCAGCGCCGGGCCGAGCTGGCCGGCCGCGGCTTCAACCCGCGCATCCAGGTCAGCAGCTTCGAGGCGATCTGCCTGATGATCGAGGCGGGCGTGGGTGTGGGCGTGCTGCCGGCCTCGTCGGCGCAGCGGCTGTCGATGGCCATGCGCATCGCGACCGTGGCGCTCAGCGATGCCTGGGCGGAACGCGAGCTCAAGCTCATCACGCGCAGCCGCGAGCAGCTGCCGGCTTCGGCGCGCGAGCTGTTCGACCACCTCATTGCGCCCTGAAGAAGGCGCGCAGGCCATGTCCGCCGACCTGAAGTCGCTGCGCCTGTTCGTGGCCGTGGCCGACCACGGCAGCATCAGCGAAGGCGCCAAGCGCTGCCACATCGCGCTCGCGGCCGCGAGCAAGCGCATCTCCGATCTGGAAGCCCGCGCGCGGCTGCCCCTGCTGGTGCGCCATGCGCGCGGGGTGACGCTCACTTCGGCGGGCCACGGCCTGCTGCTGCATGCACGCGCCGTACTCTCTGCCATGGACCGGCTGGGCGCCGAGCTCGACGACTTCCAGAACGGCGTGGCGGGCGTGGTCAGCATCACGGCCAACGCGTCGACCATCGCGCAGTTCCTGCCCGCGCAGATCGGCTCCTTCCTGCGGCTGCATCCGGTGCTCAAGATCGACCTGCAGGAGCGCGCCAGCACCGAGGTCGTGAAGGCGGTGCAGGCGGGCCTGGCCGACATCGGCGTGATCGAGGGCAACACGCCCGCCGAAATGCTCGAATGCCTGCCCTACCGCAGCGATGAACTGGCCGTGGTGGTGGCACGCGACCATCCGCTGGCCCGCCGCAAGCGCATTGGCGTGGAGGAGGTCCTGAGGCACGACCATATCGTGGTGCGCGAAGGCACCGCGCTGCACCGCGTGCTGCTGAACGCGGCACTGGAGGCGCAGGTGCCGCTCAAGGTGCGCATGCAGGTGGGTAGCTTCGACATGGTGTGCCGCATGGTGGAGCAGGGGGTGGGCATCGGCGTGCTGCCCTATGCGGCCATCCTGCCGCAGTTGCAGATATTGAAGCTGCGCTGCCTCAAGCTCGATGCGCCCTGGGCGGTGCGCCGCCATCTGCTGTGCGTGCGGCGGCAACAGGATCTGACCGCGGCCGCGCGCTCGGTGCTGGAGCACCTCGGCCGGCCGGACTGAGCCCGAGCCTTCGCGCGGCGCGAAGCCTCGCGCCCGCCAAAAACGAATTGTTCTCCACGGCCTGCGCACCAAGAATCCTGCAGCCGCCAAGCGGAATAAGGAGACATTCTTGAAGATCACTCGCGTCAGCGCCACGCCGCTGAACATTCCCGTCACCATCGATGTGCTGGGGCTGAACAAGCAGACCTCGCTCTCGCTCTGCCTGACCGAGATCGAGACCGACACCGGCCTCGTCGGCCATGGCATGACGGCCATCACCGAGGAAGAGATCATCGCCGCCGCCGTGCGCGAAGTGGCCGGCCCGGCATTGATCGGCGAAGACCCGATGGCCACCGAGCGCCTGTGGGAGAAGCTCTACTGGCTGCTCTCGCCGCGCGGCCAGACCGGCTATGCGAGCCACACCATCGCCGCGCTCGACATCGCGCTGTGGGACCTGAAGGCCAGGGCGCTGGGCCAGCCGCTGTGGCGCCTGCTGGGGGGTGCCCGCTCCAAGGTGCCGGTCTATGCGACCTTCGGCTTCGGCTTCTTCGAGCGCGACCAGCTCGCCGCCGCCGCCAGGCTCTGGGTGTCGCAGGGCTTCCGGCGCCTGAAGATGACCGTCGGCGGCCATGCGCTCGCGCGGCGCGACGAGCCGCGGCCCATCGACGAGGTCATTGCCGAGGACGTGCGCCGCGTGGCTGCCGTGCGCGAGGCGGCCGGCCCCGACGTGAAGCTGTATGTTGACGCCAACTGCGGCCTCGACCTGTTCCACGCGACCGAGCTCGCGCGCCGCATCGAGCCCTATGGCATCAGCTTCTTCGAGGAGCCGCTCACGCAGAACGACGTACGGCAGATGGCCCAGCTGCGCGCGCGCACCAGCATTCCGCTGGCCTGCGGCCAGAACGAAGGGCTGGCCTTCCGCTTCCGTGACCTGCTGGTGAGCCAGGCGGCCGACGTGCTGCAGCCCAACGTGACCATCTCGGGCGGCTATTCGCAGTGCCTGAAGATCGCGGGCATGGCGCAGGCCTTCAATGTGCCGATCGACAACGGCGGCGCCTGGCCCTTCCACAACATGCACCTGCATGCGGGCGTGTCGAACGGCGGCATGGCCGAATACCACTACGTGGCCGTGCAGATGCTCAAGCAGATATTCGACGACCTGCCGGTGCCGCAGGACGGTTGGCTGCAGCTGCCGGAGACGCCGGGCCTGGGCTTCGCGCCCAATGCGGAGCGCGTGCGCGAGCTCGCGAAGCTCCCCACTTCGCACGGCAAGGGCAAAGCCTAGGGATGGACGCCCCCCCCGAAACGCCTTTGGCGCTTCCCCCCACTTGAAGGAGCCGCGCAGACGGTGATTGACCATTTGGAGACATGATGAAAAAAGCTACAGACCTTGTTCGCCCCGCGCGCCGGCAGGCCATGCGCACGGCCATGGCCCTGGGCCTTGCGGGCCTGCTCGCCGCGCCCGCCGCCTGGGCTCAGAAGTA
The DNA here is from genome assembly GCF_030815975.1 of Variovorax paradoxus. NCBI lineage: Bacteria > Pseudomonadati > Pseudomonadota > Betaproteobacteria > Burkholderiales > Comamonadaceae > Variovorax > Variovorax paradoxus. The sequence goes on along the minus strand of NZ_JAUSXL010000002.1, from coordinate 607,167 downwards.
CCCCGACAAGCCGATCCGCCTCGTGGTCGGCTATTCGGCCGGCGGCGGCGTCGATGCGGTCGCGCGCCTGCTCGGCACGCGCCTGTCGGCGGTGCTCGGCCAGCAGGTGATGGTCGACAACCGCACCGGGGCCGCCGGCCTGATCGCGGCCGAGTTCGTCGCCAAGGCGCCGCCCGACGGCTACACGCTCATGATGGGCGACAGCGCGCTGCTCATCGCCAAGCTGCTGCAGCCGAAGATAGGGCTCGATCCGCTCACCAGCTTCAAGCCGGTGGCGGGGGCTTTCGTCTCGCCACTGATGATCGTCACCGGCAACGACTTTCCGGCCAGGACGCCGGCCGAGCTGGTGAAAGAGCTCAAGGCCAATCCGGCGCGCTATTCCTTCGCCACCTCGGGTGTCGGCACGGTGCAGCACCTGGGCTTCGAGATGCTGAAGCAATCGACCGGCAGCACCGTGGTGCACGTGCCGTACCGCGGCGCCGCGCAGATCGTGCCCGACGTGGTCGGTGGGCAAGTGCCCATCGGCGTGGTCAGCGCCACGGCCGGCATGGCGCAGGCCAAGGCCGGCAAGCTGCGCGCGGTGGCGCTGATGAACACCGCGCGGCTCGAAGGCGCCGAGAGCGTACCGCCGCTGGCCGATGCGCTGCCGGGCTTCGACGTGGCGCCGCGCATCTTCGTGCTCGCACCCGCCGGCACGCCGGACGAGATCGTCGGCAAGCTCTCGGCCGCGGTGAAGGCGGTGCTCGACACGCCCGAGGCCGGCGCCGCAGCGGCTGCGCAAGGCACGCTGCGCGCCTACGCCACGCCGGCCCAGCTCGGCAAGGACATGGCCGAGGAGACGAAGCGCTGGCAGCGCATCATCACCGAACAGAACATCGTGGCGGAGGGCAAGTAGATGGCGCTGCCGCACCTGGGGCTGATCGTGCCGCCGGCCGCCGGCGCAGTGCCGGTGGACGGCCCGCTGCTGTACGGCGAGCGCATCCGCTTCAGCGCGATGGGGCTGGGCCTCGGCGAGATTTCCACGCGCGGGTACACCGAGGTGATCGACTCGGTGGTCGAGAAGGCGGTGGCGCTCAAGGCAGGGGGCGCCTGCGCGGTCTCGCTCATGGGCACCTCGCTGAGCTTCTTCCGCGGCGCGGACTTCAACGCGCAGCTGCAGGCCGAAATGGCGCGCGCCACCGGCCTGCCCTGCACGACCATGAGCAATGCCATCGTCGGCGCGCTGCGCCAGCTGGGCGTACGGCGCCTGGCGGTGGCCACGGCCTACATCGACGAGGTCAATGCGCAGCTGCGGCGCTACCTCGAACAGAGCGACTTCGAGCCGCTGGCGCTCGAAGGGCTGGCCATCTCCGATGTGCAGGCCGTGGGCCGGGTGCCCACCCAGGTGCTGGTCGACCTCTGCCTGCGGGTGTTCGATGCGCAGCCCGGCGCGGACGGCATCCTCATTTCGTGCGGCGGGCTGGTCACGCTCGATGCGGTGCGCGAAGTGGAAGCGCGGCTGCAGCTGCCGGTGGTGTCGAGTTCGCCCGCGGGGTTCTGGGACCTCGTGCGCACTGCGGGTCTCGATGCACGCTCGGCCGGGCAGGGCCGGCTGTTCGCCGAGGCCTGAGCGCCAAAGATACGAGGTGGCCCCTCAGCCAAGCCAGCGGCCCACGCGCGGCGCGGCCTCGAGCTGCCAGATGCGCTGGCACAGCGCCTTCGCCTCGTCGGCCGTGGCGCCCTCGCCGTAGTGCGCGAGGCGCTGCATCTTGTCCTCGATCTCGATGCGGCTCAGGCTGTTTCCCGGGTCGCCCTTGGGCTCGTCGACGCGGCCGGCCAGCGTGCGGCCGTCGCGGGTCTGCACGCTGACCTTGCCGATCCAGCGCGCGGGGTAGGCGGTGTCGACCTCGGCATCGAGTTCCATCGCCACCTTGTCGCGGAACGCGGCCACCTCGGGCGCGAGAAAGTCGCGGTCGAACTCGCCCAACCCGGCGCGGCCGTGCACCGCGATCAGGCCCAGCACCGTGCCCATCGAGAACTTGCCCTGGTGCACGGTGGCCGGCACCGTGACGCGGCCGAGCACGTCGATGGCACCCTGGTGCACGTGCGTGGTCACGCGGGCCACGTCGCCGTGCGCGAGCTGGTGCTCGGTCATCACCTGCAGCAGCGCATCGGCCGCGGGATGCGTGTGGCGGCAGGAAGCGTGGTACTTGAACGAGGTCTCGGCCAGCGCCCAGCGCGTGCCGAGGCGATCGATGAGCCGTGCCGGATCGGCATCGCTCGACATGCCCGCGCCGAGGCCCTGCGCGCCTTCGAGCACTTTCGCGGCGCCCGTGAAGCCGTCCTGTGCGAGGTAGGCCGACATCAATCCGCTGGCGGCCGCATGCGCGCAGTGCAATTGCTTCGAATCGGCCGCATCGCGCAGGAACTCCCACACACCCGCCGACTGCGTGCCGGCCGAGCCGAAGGCGTGCAGCATCTGCTGCGGCGTGAGTTCGAGCAGGCGGCCCACGGCCGCGGCCGCCGCGAGCGTGCCGGCCGTCGCGGTGGTGTGGAAGGTCTTGTAGTGCGAGCGCCCGAGGAACTCGCCAACGCGGATGCCGACCTCGTAGCCCGCCACCACCGCCGTCAGCAGCTGCGCACCGCTGGCCCCGATGCTCTGCGCCACGGCCAGCGCGGGTGCGATCACCACGGCCGCGGGATGGAACACCGAGCCGTTGTGCACATCGTCCTGCTCCACGTAGTGCGAGGCCGCGGCGTTGACCAGTGCGGCGAACAGCGGCGAGGTGGTGCGGCGCGAGGTGAGCATCTCGCTCGGCCCGTCGGCCGGCCCCATCAGCTGTGCGAAGCGCTCGATGCTGCGCACCGGCCGTGCGGTGCGGGCCGCGAGCACCGAGCCCAGCCAGTCGAGCGTCAGGTCCTCGGTGCGGCGCAGCACAGGGGCGGGAATGTCCGCGAACTTGAGTTCCGCGGCGAAGGTGGCGAGCAGCTGGCTCGGATGACTGGCGGCGATGGGAGTCATGAACGATCCTTTCGTGGAACACCGAGGAACCGGCTTTGCCGGGCCTCTGGAGTTGCCCCCGGGTAGGGGGGAGGAGAAGCGACACGAAGTGCGCGAAGCCTGGGGGCGAGTCAAAATGACCGGGGCAGGCCGAGCATGTGCTCGGCGACGTAGCTCAGGATGAGATTGGTCGAGATCGGCGCCACCTGGTAGAGCCGCGTCTCGCGGAACTTGCGCTCGATGTCGTATTCGCACGCAAAGCCGAAGCCGCCATGGAACTGCAGGCAGGCATTGGCGGCCTCCCAGCTGGCCTTGGCCGCCAGGTACTTCGCCATGTTGGCCTGCGCGCCGCAAGGCTGGTGCGCATCGAACAGACGGCAGGCCTCGTAGCGCATGAGGTTCGCGGCTTCGATCTCGATGAAGGCCTCGGCAATCGGAAACTGCACGCCCTGGTTCTGGCCGATGGGCCGGCCGAACACCACGCGCTCCTTGGTGTAGGCCGTGACCTTGTCGATGAACCAGTAGCCGTCGCCGATGCATTCGGCCGCGATCAGCGTGCGCTCCGCGTTGAGGCCGTCGAGGATGTACTTGAAGCCCTGGCCCTCTTCGCCGATCAGGTTCTCGGCCGGGATCTCGAGGTTCTCGAAGAACAGCTCGTTGGTCTCGTGGTTCACCATGTTGAGAATGGGCCGCACCGTCATGCCGTTGCCGATGGCTTCGCGCAGGTCGACGATGAAGATCGACATGCCTTCGGACTTCTTCCTGACCTCTGCGAGCGGCGTGGTGCGCGCCAGCAAGATCATCAAGTCCGAATGCTGGATGCGCGAGATCCACACCTTCTGCCCGTTGACGACGTAGCGGTCGCCCTTCTTCACGGCCGTGGTCTTGATCTTGGTGGTGTCGGTGCCGGTGCTGGGCTCGGTCACGCCCATCGACTGCAGGCGGAGTTCACCAGTGGCGATGCGCGGCAGGTAGTTGCGCTTCTGAGCCTCGCTGCCGTGGCGCAGCAGCGTGCCCATGTTGTACATCTGGCCGTGGCAGGCACCCGAGTTGCCGCCCGAGCGGTTGATCTCTTCCATGATCACCGAAGCTTCGGTGAGCCCGAGGCCGGAGCCGCCGTATTCCTGCGGAATGAGCGCGGCCATCCAGCCGGCCTGGGTGAGCGCATCGACGAACTCGGCGGGGTAGCCGCGGGCTTCGTCGATCTTGCGGAAGTACTCGTTGGGAAACTGCGCGCACAGGTCGCGCACGGCGTCACGGATGTCGGAAAAGCGGGTGTCGTTGTGGTTGTTCATCGGGTTCAATCCTGGCGCGGGCCGCCGGCTTCCTTTTGTACAGGTTGCCAGATCTCGATGGTGCACGCCATCACGCCGAAGCCGCGGATTTCGGAGGGCAGGAATTGCTTGATCGTTGTGGTCATGCGCCGAATCTATGCGGCTCTCGCGCGAGGCGGGTCTGTGAATGCGAAACCCTCCCTTCGGAAAATGCAAATGCCGCAGCGTGATAGAACACCCACCTCGCGCAACCGCTAGGTGCATCAGCTAGCCGAAGATGCAGGCGCGGCCTTTCTGCGTGTCCATGTACTCGCGCACGCGGGCGATCCGCCCGTTGCTCAGTTCGAAGATGAAGCAGTAGTCGTTGTCGTACTTGCGGCCGTTCGCGAGCGTGGCCTGCATGCGCAGCTCGACGATCACGGTGTCGCCCTCGCAATACCGGCTGCGGAAATCGACCACCACATCGCGGACGAAGAGCGCCGGAAATTTCTCGGCCAGGAAATGCACGATGGCATCCGGGCCGATCATGTGGTCGGGAGCATCGAGTGCCAGCGCGGTGGCGTTGCCCCGGGGTGCCAGCCATTCGGCATCCTCGGTGAAGCAGGCTGCAATGAGTTTCGGGTCGCGGCTCGCGAAAGCCTTCCATGCGTCGAAGATGATGCGCTTGTTCTGCTCGGAGGCCATGCTGTTTTGGAGTGGAAGTGAATGCAAGCGCCGACCATAGGCGCGGCCCGCGGCGCCCGCACGCCGGTTTCGGACATTTCCTGCAAGGAGCCGCGCCGCCGTCCGCCAGTGCCGTGCAGCAAGGGCGCGCATCGTCCTTTGCATCGACACACGAACACAGGAAGCACGCCATGGCAGACGACCCGAACAAGCGCGGCCCGCAAGACCGGACCCGCATCAATGTCAACGAGCCGCACGAGGTGCGCTATTGGACCCAGACACTGGGCGTGACCGAGGCGCAGCTGCGTTCGGCCGTGGCCGCCGCGGGCGTGGAGGTGAAAGACGTGCGGGTCTATCTTGGCAAACCCTAGGCCGGGCGCCAAAAGCGTAGGCACGCTCCTACACCTGGCGCGGGGGGCGGGCCCGATACTTTGCATTCCCCCCGCTTCAGGATGCGCCAAGTGAACGAGCCGATTGCCGAACCCCGGGCCTGCTGCCCCACCACCGAGGCGAAGCCTTCGGCTCTCAGCGCGCAATGAAGGCCGCGCCCGGAGCCCGAAGCTGGATTGCCGCTGGCGTACGCCACGAACTGCTTACCCGCGCCTTGCCGGCACTGCGCCACGACATGGCGGCGCCGGTGTCGGTGATTCGCATGGCGCTGCTCATGCTCAAGCGCCAGATCGGCGCGCCGGTCGTCGATGCGGTGGTCTGCGAGGAACGCGTGGCGCTGATCGACAACCAGGTCTCCGAACTCGTGCAAGGCATCCGCTCGCTGCGCGACTGGGAGCTGGCCACGACGGATGACGGTATCACGCGCAGCGCGCTGGTGGCGCAATGCGTGGGCCTGATGCGCGCGGCTTTCGACATGCATGGCGTGGAACTGGATGTCGACGCCACGCTCGATCCGCGCGGGGACGAACCCCGCTGGCCCCAGGGGGCAGCGCTGCGCTATCTGGTTCTTGGCGGACTCGGGTACCTGCACGACGGCGCGTCCGAAGCCGGAGCCATCCGGATCGAGGCCGACGGTCCCGACGCGCTTCGCCTGCGCGCCGCGCCGCGCGAGTCCGCCGGCGCCAGCCCCGTGCTCGACGCCCACCGTGCGCCGCGCGCGCTGGCCATCGACGCCATCGCGCTGCAGAGCTTGGCGGAGGACCTGGGCTACACCGTGGCGGTGGAGCGCGACAGCGTGCGCTTTGCGCTGGTTGCGGGCTGAGGGCGCTGTTCGGCACTGCGCCTGCCGGTGGCCTTGCGCGCCTCGCGCTGTTCGCGCGCCTGGGTTTGCCGATGCATCCGCAGGAAGGCGAGCAGCCGCTGTTCCGCGGCGTGGAGCCCGCGCGTCTTGCGGGCCGCGGTGCGGGCCGACATCTTTCGCAGCAACTCGGCCGCGGGATCTTCTTCTTCGTCGCCCGCAAGCGCGCTGCCCAGCGCCAGCACGGCCGGGTGCACATAGGCCTTCTTGCACACCGCGGGCGTGTTGCCCAGCTGCTTCGCCACGGCGGCCAGGATCTCCTTGGCGCTGTAGCGGGTACCGTCGGCGGCCCTGCGGCCCGGTTCGCAGGCGAGCCGCGTGAGCTCCAGCGCCTGCACCGTGCCGTGCCAGGTCCGGAAGTCCTTCGCGGTGAAGCGCTCGCCGGGCGAGGCTTCGGCGATGTAGTCGTTCACGTCGGTGGAAGACACGCTTCGCAGTTCCCCCCCTTCCTCCTCTTCCTCCTGGTACTGGAACAGCGCCTGGCCGGGCAGCTGCTGGCAACGGCGCACCACCTTCGCCACGCGCGGATCGTCCAGGAGGGCTTCGTGCATCACGCCGCTCTTGCCCCTGAAGCGCAGCCGCAGCGCCGCACCCTGCACGGCCGCATGCCGGTTGCGCAGCGTGGTGAGGCCATAGGAACCGTTGCTGCTGGCGTATTCCTCGTTGCCCACGCGCAGCAGCGTGGTGTCGAGCAGGCGCACCAGGGCCGCAAGCACCTGCTGGCGCCCCGGTGCCGGCGCGGCCGCGCCTTCCTGCAGGTCGCGCGCGACGCGGGCGCGGATGCGCGGCAGCGCGAGCCCGAAGGCCTCGAGGCGCTCGAACTTGGTCTCGTCCTTGAAAAGCCGCCAGTCGGGGTGGTAGCGGTATTGCTTGCGCCCGCGGGCATCGATGCCGGTGGCCTGGAGGTGGCCATTGGGCAGCGGGCAGATCCACACCTGCGTGTAGGCCGGCGGAATCGCCAGCATGCGGATGCGCGAGAGCTCGTCCGTATCGCGTACCCAGCGGCCCTTTGCATCGCGGTAGCGAAAGTGGTCGCCGTGTTTCAGGCGCCGGATGCCGGGTATGTCGGGGTTCACGTAGACCAGGCCATTGGCAATGGGCGCGGCCGTTGGCGAGGGTTTGGAGGGCGGTGCGGTCGATCTGGAGCGGGCCGGCATGGGGTTTGCGTGGTGAGGGTACCCAGCGCTTGTGCCTGCACCGACAATCGCCGCCTGTAGGACGCCGCAATCGCCGCTGGTGCGATGGAGGCGCTTTGTTTTTTCCTGGAGTCAACAAGAAATGATGTTCTTCCATCGACCGCTTTCATCTTCCTGCGCGCGCTGGCTCTCGGCTTGCGGCGCGGCGCTGCTTCTCGCGGCCTGCGCTTCGCCCGCATCGCCCACCGCGCCTGTCCCGGCTGCACGCACTGCCGCCGCCGCTGCTGCTGCCCCCGTCAAGGTGAAGGTCTTCGTCGCGGCCATGTTCGAGATCGGCCAGAACACCGGCGACCGGGCCGGCGAGTTCCAGCACTGGTACGAGCGCTACTGGAAGGGCGCCGCGCCGATGGCCGTGCCCGGCGCGTTGCAGCCGGTGTACTGCAATGCCGACGGCGTGTGCGGTGCGGTGCTCGGCATGGGCAAGGTCAACTCCTCATCGTCGATGCAGGCCATCCTGCTGAATCCGCAGTTCGATTTCTCGCAGGCCTACTACGTGATTTCCGGCGTGGCCGGCACGCCTCCGGCACGCGGCACCATCGGCGAAGTGAGCTGGGCCACCTGGCTCGTGGACTACGACCTCGGCCACCGCTGGGCGCCCGAGGAGAGCAAGCCCGGCGAACCCACCTTCATGCCGCGCAAGGGCTACGAGGAATACCGCCGCTTCAAGCTCAACCCCGACCTCGTCGGCTGGGCCATGAAGCTCTCGTCCGACACGCCGCTGAAGGATTCAGAGGGCGCGCGCAAGTACCGCCTGCGCTACCCCGATGCCGCAGCGCGGCGCGTGCCCTTCGTGGGCACCGGCACCCACATGACCGGCGACACCTTCTTCCACGGTCCCGGCATGTCGAAGCAGGCACAGTACATCGCCAGGCTCTATGGCGCCGACGACTACGTGATTACCGAAATGGAAGCCGCCGCCATCACGCTCGTGATCAAGCGCACCCACGGCACCGACCGCGTGATGAGCCTGCGCGGCGCCGTCAACTTCGACCAGGGCAACCCGAAGGAAAGCACACTGCAGCACCTGGACCCGGCCCCGGGGGAGACGGCGGGCGGCTTTGCCGAGACGGTGGAGAACATCGCACTGGTGGGCACGCGTGTGGTGGACCACATCGTCGCCAATTGGCCGCAATGGCAGGCCGGCGTGCCGAAACCCTGAGCGGGTTCATCAGGGCCGCACCGGCTGCAGGTGCCAGGTCACATTGAAATCGAACGGCGTCCAACGGCTCACCGTGACGCCTGCCTGCCGCAGGCCGCGGCCGGTCCAGGTGTTGCAGGTCTCGAAGAGGTGGTAGCCGCCCTCGGCTTCGTAGAAGGCGTCGTCGTTGCCGTAGTGCGCGCCGGCGATAGGCGTCGCGCGGCCCGAGGTCAGTGTCGCCTGCACGTAGCCCACGAGCTGCGCGTACTGCGCCTGCGAGAGCGGCAGGTGGAAGGCGTTCTTGCGCAATGAGGCGCGGCTGAGATAGGTCACGTGCAGCAGCGCGCGGTTGCCGCCGAGCACGGCGCCGAAAGCGCGCGAGGCCGTGAGGTCGGCCCAGGTGGGCGTGTGCAGGTAGAACTCGCGGTCGCCCCAGCCGATGGCGATGAACTCGGCATCGGGCGGCACGGCCCTGAAGTGCGCGAACGGAAAGAGCTGCTGCCAGTCGATGGTGGCCGAGCGGATCGGAAACACCAGGTCGGTGTGAATGCCGTTGCTCAACACCCAGGCCTCGACGGCGGACGGCTGCGCAGCTGCTTGTTCCGCTGGCGGTCCTGCATTGGCCGGCCAGAACATCAGTGCACAGGCGGCGCCCACGTACAGCCCTGCGGCCAGCGTGACCCCCAGCAGTGTGAATGCGATGCGCCGGAGCCAGTGTCTGATCACGGCGCCCGATGTTTCAGAAGAGCGACGCGGTGGCCGAGGCCGCTTCCGCCGAGGCGCGCGAGGCCTGGCCGCCCCCGGCCGGCGCCATCGCCTCGGGGCTGCCCGCCTTCGCAAGCGCGCCCACGCGCACGCCCAGGAGGCGCAGCGGCCGCTCGAGCGGCACGCGCTTCAGGCACAGCCCGCCGATCTGGCGGATGGTCTTGCCGTCGGCGGTGTGCCGCTCGATGGTCTGGTCGCGCGTGGCGATCTTGAAATCGTCGTAGCGCAGCTTGATGCCGATGGTCTTGCCCACATAGCCCTTGCGCTGCAGGTCTTCGGCCAGCTTCTCGCACAGGTGCGTGAAGATCGCGCCCAGCTCGGCGCGGTCGCGCACCGCATGCAGGTCGCGGTCGAAGGTGGTCTCGCGGCTCATCGACACGGGCTCGCTCTCGGTCACCACCGGCCGGTCGTCGCGGCCCCAGGCCACCTCGTGCATCCACGCGCCCGTGGACTTGCCGAAATTCTGAATGAGCCAGTCGCGCTCGCGCGCCGCGAGCTCGCCTACCGTCTCGATGCCGAAGCGCTTGAGCTTCTCGTCGGCCTTGGGGCCGATGCCGTTCACCTTGCGGCAGGGCAGCGGCCAGATGCGCGTCTGCAGGTCGGCCTCGTAGACCACCGAGATGCCGTTGGGCTTGTCGAACTCGCTCGCCATCTTGGCGATGAGCTTGTTGGGCGCCACGCCGATAGAGCAGGTGAGGCCGGTGGCGTCGAAGATGGCCTTCTGGATCAGCCGCGCGAGCGCGCGCCCGCCGTCGCGCTGGCCGCCGGGCACGTCGGTGAAGTCGATGTAGACCTCGTCCACGCCGCGGTCTTCCATCAGCGGTGCGATGTCGAGGATCACATGCTTGAAGGTGCGCGAGAAGCGCCGGTATTCGTCGAAGTCCACCGGCAGGATGATGGCCTGCGGGCACAGCTTGGCGGCCTTCATGAGCCCCATGGCCGAGCCCACGCCGAACTGCCGCGCCGGATAGGTGGCGGTGGTGATCACGCCGCGGCCCGCGTAGTCCTTCAGCCGTGGAAAGGCGTCGACCGGAATGTCGGCCAGCGTGCCGCCCTCGGGCACGTGCCGAATCGCCTCGTCCACGCTGCGCCGCCCGCCGCCGATCACCACCGGCAGGCCCTTGAGCTGCGGGTAGCGCAGCAGCTCGACCGACGCGTAGAAGGCGTCCATGTCGAGATGGGCGATGCGGCGGATCGGGGGTGTTGGAATGGGCGGGGAACTCACGGCTCCGATTGTCTCGCGGCCGGGCGATGTTCGCCTGCGGGGCGGCCGCGTGCAAGAATGCGGCCGATCGCAGGTTGGCCCTCCGATGGCATGGGAAAGGCAAATGGCATGGATGACGAAGTCGAAGGCTTGAGCGTCGCGCTGACGCCGGTGCAGATGGCCGCGGTGCTGGGCGGGCAGGACGTGCCCGAATCCGCGAGCCTGAGTAACCGGGTCTGGGGCACCGTGGGGCTGGTGGGCGGCGTGGTGGAACTGCTGGGCGCCGGGGTGCTGTGCGTGGCGCCCGAGCCCACGATGGTGAGCAAGGTCGGGTGCGTGGTGCTGGGCGTGCACGGCTACGACACCCTGGCCACTTCGAGCCGTCAGATCTGGACCGGCACGCCGCAGCGCACGGCGACCGCCGTGACCGCCAGCTCGGCGGCCGAGGCGCTGGGCGCTTCGCGCGACACGGCCGACGGCATCGGGCTTGCTGTGGATGTGGCGGTGCCGCTGTTCGTGGCAACCGGACTCGTCGCCACGCGCGTGATCGCGGTGCGCGCGAGCCGCCTTCGGCTGGAACCGATCCGGCTGGCCGAACACGAGGCGGTGGCGGGTACCAAGGCAGGCGGCCACACGATCGCCTTGCACGTAGGCAAGACGCCGGCCGAACTCTTTCAGCGGTTCGGGACGAAACCGTCGCTGTTGGATGTGTCATCGTTCCACAATCTCGACATCGCGGAGCGCGCCATCACGGCCACCTTTCGCGCCAACGCCTCGGCCATCAGGGCTTGGTCGCGCACGGCGGCCGTGGGCTCGAAGCCGGTGCGCTTCGAGCACGATTTCGGCAGCATCATCGGTATCGGTGTCGTGCGCGGCAGCAACGCGGTGAATCAGCTCAGCCGCGTGCGCGTGATCCTCAACATGAGGGCCTATAACGGCAAGCCGTTCTACATCCTCACGGCCCACCCGATCTGAGGCGCCCGCCATGACGACATCGCCGCGCTACAACTTGCTGGTCGACCTGACTGGCATCTACTTCGGCCAGGACGCCGACATCCTCTTCGGCGAAACGGCCGACGCCATCATGGCGAGCCTGCGCGAGACCTGGACCGCCGACGAGGTGCAGGCGCTGCGCACGCAAATTGTCGATTTCATGAACGCGCACCCCGATCCGGCAGAGCTCGAGCGCGTGTTCTCGCGGGACTTCCATCGCTCGTACCAGCCCGCGGAGTTCGGAGCGACGGCGGGGGAATTCCTCAGATCCGTGCTGCTGGCATTGCCGCTTCAGGCCTGAGGGGCGCGCTCCACACATCGCACCCCAGCGCATCAGCCAGATGGGCGACCAGCCCGTTGGTTCGGGCTGTCAGCGAGATGAGCTGGCCTGCCAGCGCGGCCTGGGGGAGCGCGACCATGGTCTGCGCCGCCTCGTCGGCGCCGGGTTCGCCGTCACGCTCGGGGTTGCCGTGGCGGATGTAGATCAGCGTGCCTCTGGTACCCAGTTCGATTTCCCATCCCTGGTCGATGTCGTGAAAGCGCTGCCCCGGCGGCAGGGTGGACAGGGCCGCCAGCACCGGTTCGATCTCCGACAGCGTGTCGTACCAGGGAAAGGGAATGCCGATGTCTTGCTCGCTGTTCCAGAGCCACAGGCGCATCCAGAAGTGATGGCGGACCTGCCCGAAGCGAAGGCCGTGCTTGTGCGCCAACTGCATCACCCGTGCGTAGTACGCGGCAAGTTCCGTCTCATGTCCGATGGCCTCCGAGGTACGCACCCACAAACGCGAGGCGCGTGGGAGTTCCGGCAGTGCAAGCGGCTCGGGCGGCTGGCCCGGCACGGGTTGGAATGCGTCCTGCAAGCAAAATCCGATCTCGGCCTCCAGCGAGTCGATTGGCTTGGCATGGGCGAACCAGGGTTCCACTTGTGCGTTCCTCTGAACGGTCGGGCGTAGGATGTTAGCTCGCCCACGGCGGAGGCGAGTCTTCTTCTTCACGTGCGGGGCATTGTGACAAGGCTTGCCTGTTGCGCCCGCTGGGGCCATCATCCGCGCCATGCAAACCGTCGCTTCCATCCTGTGGCGCAGGCTCGATGCACCGGGCCATGACGCCTGCCGGCTCGAGCGCAACGCGACCGCGTGGCAGCTCGACGGCGCCGCCGTGTTCCGCCTCGAGGACGGCCGCATCGGCCAGCTGCACTACCGCGTGCGCTGCGACCTGCACTGGCACACGCAGTGGGGCACGGTGCGCGGCTGGCTCGGCGGCAGCGCCATCGACCTGGCCATTGCCCGCGATGCGCGCGGCCAATGGAAACTCAACGACGAGGCCGTGCCGGACCTGTCGCATTGCACGGACCTCGACCTGGGCTTCACGCCCGCCACCAACCTGCTGCAGCTGCGCCGGCTCAACCTGGCAAAGGGCGAGGGCGCCGAGGCGCCGGCTGCCTGGGTCGACGTGGACGGCGGCGGTGTGCTCAGCGAACTGATGCAGCGCTACGAGCGAACCGCGAACGACGCCTACGCCTACGAGGCCAAGCGCTTCGACTACGCGGCAACCCTGCGCGTCACGCAGGACGGCTTTGTGCGCGACTATCCCGGCCTGTGGAGCGTAGAAGCCTAGACACGGGTCAGTCAGTCGAACTGCGACCGGTCCCCCGCCACCAGTTCGCGGTTGCGCCGCCGGTCGATGGCAATCTCGCGCGCGAAGTCTTCGCTGCTGCCGCCGGCCGGAATGTTGTGGGCATCGCGCAGGCGGGTGTGCAGCGGCTCGCTCCGCAGCAGGCGGTTGATCTCCGCATTGAGGCGCTGCAGCACGGCGGCAGGGGTGCGCGCCGGCGCGAAGATGCCGAACAGCGAATCGCGGTTGGCCTTCTCGAAGCCCAGTTCCGCGAGCGTGGGCACCGAAGGCAGCGCCTCGAGGCGCGCCGGTGCACCCACGGCCAGCGCGCGCAGGCGGCCGCTTTCGATGTACTGGAGCTGCTGCGCCGCGACGTTGGTCGACAGCAGCTCGAACTGCCCGCTCAGCGCATCGTTGAGCTGCGGCCCGCCGCCTTGATACGGAATGTGCGTGATGTCGGTGCGGCTTTGCATGCGCACCTGCGCCAGCACCATGTGCCCGATGGTGGCCACGCCCGAGCTGGCCCAGCGCAGTGCGCCCGGCTGGCTGCGCGCCATGGCGACCAGGTCGCCGAAGCTGCGGCCCGCGAAGGCGGGCGTGCCGACCACCAGCACCGGCGTTCGCATGACGCTGGCCACGGGCGCGAAGCCGCGCAGCGGGTCGTAGGCCACACGCGCGAGCAGCGGGTGCAGCGTGAGCGGGCTGATGGCCGAGAAGGCGAGCGTGCAGCCGTCGGGCATGGCCCGCGCGAGCGCATCCATGCCGACGCTGCCGCCCGCGCCGGCGCGGTTTTCGACCAGCACTGGCACGCCCAGCGCCTGCGCGAGCGGCTCGGCCAGCGCGCGCGCCATGCCGTCGCTCACGCCGCCGGGTGGATACACCACGATCAACCGCACCGGCCGCTGCGGCCAGGGCGGTGTGGCGGCGTGCAGCAGGCGCGGCACCGCGCACGAGGCCGCGAGCAGCGTGCCCATGCGGCGCACGAAGCGGCGGCGCTGGAAGAACGGCGGGCTCGCTGGTGCACCCTTGCTCATGACGCGGAGTTCTCGTTCGCGAGCCGGCGCAGCAGCGCGGCAAAGTGCTGCGCGGGCAGGTTGTCTTCTTCGGCGCGCAGCACCAGCGTGAGCGGCGCGTCGAGCTGGCCGCCATCGGCCAGCCGCGCATAGGTGATGGCGTGCGCGTGCACGCCGCTCATCGAGGCCGGCACCACCGAGAGGCCGACCCCCGCGGCCACGAGGTTCAGGTTGGTCATCATGCGATCGACTTCGGCCACCACGCGCGGGCGCAGGCCCTTGGCGTGGCACAGTGCGAGCAGCTCGGCATAGAGGCCGGGCGCGCCGGGGCGGCGCACCAGGATGATGCCTTCCTCGCACAGCTTCGCGAGCGGCAGCGGACGCGAGGCCTTGCTGCGCGCGAGGGCAAGCCGATGGTCGCTGGGCATGGCCACCAGCACCGGTTCGCGCAGCAGCGTTTCGAACACCAGGCCTTCGGGCCGCGCCACCGGCACGCGCAGCAGGCCGCAGTGCAGGCGGCCGGCGGCCAGCGCCTCGGTGAGTTCGGCGGCGTTGTCCTCGCGCAGCTGCAGCTCCACGTCCGGGTGCGCGCGGCGAAAGGCGCGCAGGGCCTCGGGCATGAAGCGGTGCGCCGCGGCCGAACTCGTGAAGCCAACTGCCAGCGTGCCGGCCTTTCCCTCGGCCACGCGCGCCATGCGCTGCTTCATGGCTTCCATGTCCTGCAGCATGCGCAGCGCCTCAGCCTGGAACAGCCGGCCCGCATCGGTGAGCGCCACCCCGCGCGGATGGCGCCTGAACAGCAGCACGCCGAGCTCGCGCTCCAGCGCCTTGATCTGCTGGCTCAGCGGCGGCTGCTGGATGCCCAGCTGCTCGGCGGCGCGCGTCATGTGGCCGGTGCCGGCCACGGCCGTGAAGTAGCGCAGCGCTTTGATGTCCATATTTTTTTCGTATTGAAAGTGCCTCTTTATTTTATTTGACCCCAAGTCACTCGTGCACCTATCGTCCGGCCGCCTGTTCAAAAAAAGCGGCCCTTCGAGGCCGCATGCCGGAGACAAATCCATGCGCACACCGCGCCCCTCATCGATCATTCGCGCCGCTTTCCGCGCCTGCCGTCCACTCGGCACCGCGATCGGCATTTCCCTGGTCCTGGCCGCGTGCGGCGGTGGCGGTGGAGGCGGCGGCGGCTTCTTCTTCCCGACGCCGCCTGCAGGCAACAGCCTGCCCGACGCCGACCCGCCGGACAACGCACCGCCGCCCCCCGTGGTGCCGGTGCTCTCGTGCGCGGAGCTTGCCGGCAAGAGCCTCCCCGCTTCGGCGATCGGCCTGCCCACGCAGGGCGCCACCGTCACCAGCGCCGCGCCCGTGGCCGCGGGCGACGCCGGCAACCTGATGGGCGACTACTGCCGCGTGCGCGGCACCATCCAGCCGGTCGACCCCGCGTCGCAGGCGATCAACTTCGCGCTCAACCTGCCCGAGAAGTGGAACCAGAAGACCATTCACTTCGGCGGCGGCGGTTTCGACGGCGTGCTCATCGACGGCACCGAGACCATCCGCTTCGGTCCGGCCGGCAAGCCCGCGCCGCTGGCGCTTGGCTATGCCACCTACGGCGACGATTCGGGCCACCAGGCGAGCAGCATCACCGACGGCCGGTTCGCGGCCAACGACGAGCAGCTGGCCAACTACGGCGGCCTGTCGCTCAAGAAAACCCGCGACGTGGCCCAGGCGCTGGTACTCGCGCGCTACGGCGTCAAGCCCAGGAAGGCCTACTTCCTCGGCACCTCCACCGGCGGGCGCGATGCGCTCGGCTACGTGCAGCGCTGGCCGCTCGACTACGACGGTATCATCGCCAACGAGCCCGCGCTCAACTACACGGGCACGCGGCTGTCGAACGTGGCGGTGGGGCGCGCGCTCTACAACAATGGCGGCGCCGGCTGGATGAACGTGGCCAAGACGCTCCTGGTGCAGAAGGCCGCGATGCAGGCCTGCGACAAGCTCGACGGCGCGGCCGACAACATCGTGAGCAACGTGGAAAGCTGCCGCCAGCTCAATGCGCCCATCCTTGCATCGCTGCGCTGCAGCGGCGGGCTGGACACCGGCGACACCTGCCTGTCGGACGCGCAGATCGCCACCGTGCGCACCATCGAGTCGCCGCTGGTATTCACCGGCTACGCACTCGCCAACGGCGTGCGCCGCGCGGGCGGCTACAACCTGCTCGAGGGCGCGCTCGTGGCCGGGCCGTACACCACGCGCGACCTCGGAACGCGCAAGGTGCCGGCCAATCCGGCCACCTCGGCCGATGCCAACATGTATGTCACGGGCGACCAGTGGGTGAAGTACTTCGTCACGCGCATCGACAGCTTCGATACGCTCGGCTTCGATCCGCTGGACCCGGCCGGCTACGCGGCCCGCGTCACGCAGGTGTCGAAGCTCACCGATGCGACCAACCCTGACCTCGCACCGTTCTTCGCGCACCGCGGCCGCATCATCATGCTGCACGGGCTGGCCGACGAAGTGATCAGCCCCAACTCCACCATCGACTACTACCGGCAGCTCGTCGCCACGCTGGGACAGGCCGCGGTGGACGAGAGCGTGCGCTTCTACACCGTGCCCGGCATGGGCCATGGCACGGGGGTGTTCATTCCCAACTGGGATTCGCTCGCGGCGCTCGAAGCCTGGGTCGAGGACGGCCTGGCGCCCGCCACCGGCGTGGCGGTGGACGCCGTGGCCGGCACCTACGGCCGCACGCGTCCGCTGTGCCGCTTTCCGTCATGGCCCAAGTACCGCGGCAGCGGCAGCCTCGACGCGGCGGTCAACTACAGCTGCGTGACCGAGGCCGGCGACCCGCTGGCCTGCCCGAACCTGCCCGCGGCCGCCACCGCTTACAAGGGCGGCAACGGATTCGGCGAAGAGCTCAGCGTGCAGATCGACCCCGCCACCATGGCCTACACCGTCACCATCGACGCCAGCCTGCAGCGCGCCGCCGGCACGCAGCGCAGCGGCACGCTGGTGGCGCAGGGCCAGTGCAGCTACGCCAGCGCGGAGAGCGGCGCGGTCTTCAGCTTCTCGCCCGGCGGCGTGCTGCTCGGCGGCGTGAACGCGCCGGCCGGCGGCGGCTTCACGCCGCTCCTGGCTTTCCAGGCCACCTTCCAGAATGCGGCCACGCCCACGGTGTTCAACCCGGTGGCGAACATCTTCAATGCGGTGGGCGTGCAGCAGGGCACCGGCACAGCGGCGGCGCATGCGTCGTCGGTGCGGCTGCGCAACGCGGGCACCTTCCAGTACTGCCGCGATCCGGCCACCGGCAGCTTCATGGCCTACGACCCGAGCTGCACGCAGACCGAGAAGGGCTACATCAGCTACAACGCCGCGCGCAACGCCTTCGACCTGCGCACCACCTCGCCAACGGGTGGCGCCACCACCACGGGCGGCACGCTCACCGGCTCGATGGTGATCGGCATGGTCAACGGCAGCGCCGTGCCGCTGCACCTGGTGCGCGAATCGGCCACCAACACCGGGCTGCGCCTGCTGGCGCCGCAGCAGAGCCTGATGGCGGGCACGGCCGACGGCAGCTACGCCATGGCCAGTGTGCAAGGCGAAAGCCGCGAGGCCACGGTGGCGGGCGGCGCCTTCAACCTGGGCGGCACCGCCGCGGCGCTGAGCTACGACGCGCCAGTGCCCGGCGTGGTGCAGGCCGACGCGGGCCGCCCCGGCAATTTCATCTTCACCCACGGCGTTCTCGGCTTCGTCTCCGCATCGGGGACGGCCGCGGCGCTGGAACTCGGAGCATGGCATTGATGAACAACAGGAAACCGCTTCTTCGCACATTCGCTTTTGCGCTGCTCGGCACCATGGCCGCGCTGGCGGCCGAGGCCGCCGCCTGGGGGCCGAAGCCCACGGCCTGCCCGGCGCCAGTGCCCGCGCAAACGCGCTGCTACACCGGCGCCGACGGCAGCGGCGCGCTCTACTGGATCGCCATACCGCAGGCATGGAACCGCGTGCTCGTGATGCATGCCCATGGCGGCCCCGAGACCGGCCCACCCAGGCTCGAACGCAGCGCGGAAGACCTGAAGCGCTGGGCCGTCACCGTGAAGGCCGGCTACGCATGGGCCGGCTCCACCTACCGCCGCGGCGGCTACGGCGTGACCATGGCCGCCGAGGACACCGAGCGCCTGCGCCGCATCTTCGTGCAGCGCTTCGGTCCGCCGCGCCGCACGCTGCTGCATGGCCAGAGCTACGGCGCGGGCGTGGCCGCGAAGGCCGCCGAACTCTATGCACCGGCCGGCGATGCGAAGAGCCCTTACGACGGCCTTCTGCTCACCAGCGGCGTGCTCGGCGGCGGCAACAGCGCCTACGATTTCCGGCTCGACCTGCGCGTGGTCTACCAGCACGTATGCCGCAACCATCCGAAGCCCGACGAGCCGCAATACCCGTTGTGGCAGGGCCTGCCGATGGAGTCGAAGCTCACGCGCGCCGAACTGGCCGCGCGCGTCAAGGAGTGCACCGGCGTCGGCATGCCGGCGGCGCAGCGCACGCCCGAGCAGGCCGCGCGGCTCAAGACCATCCTGTCGGTCGTGAAGATCCAGGAGCGCTCGCTGGTGGGGCACCTGAACTGGGCCACCTGGCTGTTCCAGGACCTGGTGCAGCAGCGCCTGGGCGGACGCAACCCCTTCGGCAACGTCGGCGTGGCCTACCAGGGCTCGGCCGACGATGCGGCGCTGAATGCGGGCGTGGTGCGCTATGCGGCCGATCCGCAGGCCAAGGGCGCGCTCGCCGCCGACAGCCAGCCTTCAGGCCGCACCGCACTGCCCACCGTGGCCCTGCATGCCATCGACGATCCCACGGCTTTCGTCGAGCTCGAAGACGCCTACAGGCGCATCCGCGATGCCGCCGGCACGGGCGGCACGCTGGTGCAGGGCTTCAGCGCCGAGCGCGAGCACAGCTACCTGAGCGATTCGGAATACCCGGCGCTCTTCGAAGCCTTGATGGACTGGATCGACAAGGGCGAGAAGCCCACACCCGCGAGCCTGGCGCAGCGCTGCGCGGCGCTGATGCCGAGCTACGACACCGACGGCAGGAACGGCTGCCACATCAAGCCCGAATGGCAGCCGCCCACGCTCGAAACCCGCGTGCCTGCGCGGGCCCCCTGATCTCATGAAAGCCGGCGCGCGGCCTCAGTGGTCATGATGCAGGTAGCTCGCCTGCCTTGGCAGCCGCAGGCTCACGACGAACGCAATCACCATCATCGCGGTCACATACCAGAAGAAGGCCGACTCGTGCCCCAGCGACTTGAGCCCCAGCGCCACGTACTCGGCGGAGCCGCCGAAGATGGCGTTGGCCACGGCGTAGGCCAGGCCCACGCCCAGCGCGCGCACTTCGGGCGGAAACATCTCGGCCTTCACGATGCCGCTGATCGAGGTGTAGAAGCTCACGATGGCCAGGGCCGCGATGATCAGCACGAAGGCGACCACCGGACTCGTGGTGTGCTGCAGTGCCGTGAGGATCGGCACCGTGGCCAGCGCGCCGAGCCCGCCGAACAGCAGCATGTTGTTGCGCCGCCCGATGCGGTCCGACAGCGCGCCGAACAGCGGCTGCATGCACATGTAGAGGAAGAGCGCGCCAGTCATCACATAGCTGGCGGTCTTGATCGGCAGGTGCACCGTGTTCACCAGGTACTTCTGCATGTAAGTGGTGAAGGTGTAGAAGATCAGCGAGCCGCCGGCCGTGAAGCCCAGCACCGTCAGGAAGGCGGGCATGTGGTGCTTGAAGAGCCCGGTCATGGTGCCGGCCTCCTTGTTGGCCTTGGCTTCGGCGCTTTGAGTTTCGTGCAGCGTGCGCCGCAGCAGCAGCGCCACCACGGCGGCCATGGCGCCGATGACGAACGGAATGCGCCAGCCCCAGGCCTTGAGCTCGGCTTCGGTGAGCAACTGTTCGAGCACCACGATCACCAGCACCGCGAGCAGCTGCCCGCCGATCAGCGTGACGTACTGGAACGACGAGAAGAAGCCGCGCTGCCCGCGCAGCGCGACCTCGCTCATGTAGGTGGCAGTGGTGCCGTATTCGCCGCCCACCGAAAGGCCCTGGAACAGCCGGCAGACCAGCAGCAGGAAAGGCGCCCATGCGCCGATCTGCGCATAGGTGGGCAGGAAGGCAATCACCAACGACCCGCCGCACATCATCGAGACCGAGATCAGCAGCGAGGTCTTGCGCCCGACCTTGTCTGCAATGCGCCCGAAGAGCCAGCCGCCGATCGGACGCATCAGGAAGCCGGCCGCGAACACGCCGGCGGTGTTCAGCAACTGCACCGTCGGGTCCGACTTGGGAAAGAAGGCCGACGCGAAATACAGTGCCGAGAAGGCATACACGTAGAAATCGAACCACTCGACCAGGTTGCCCGAAGAGGCCGCCATGATCGAGAAGACGCGGTGGCGTTTTTCTTCTGCCGTGTAGTGGGGAGGAGGGGAAGACGCGGAGGCCGACGGGCCGCCCGGGACAGGCGTGACTGCGCTCATGATGGGTTTTGCCGCACGTGCAGGCGATGTTGTTGGAAGCAACGATTTTCTGCACGCACGGATTTGCGTGCTGTCGGTCAACGCCGCAAGCCTGTTGCCGGCGGGGGCTTAGGGCCGGTACTGTGCTGGATTCTTCAATCCATGGGTTGCTCTGACACCGTGACGCTAAAGGCGCAGCTTCACCAGCAAGATGCCCGCAAAGACGAGCACAGAGCAGGCGATGCGGCGTCTGCCCAGCTGTTCCTTCAGCAGGTAGGCGGATATCAGCGCCACGAAGAGAACGCTGCTCTCTCTCAGGGCCGACACGGTGCCCATGGGCGCCTGCGCGAGCGCCCACACGGCAATCCAGTACGCGCCTATCTGCATGGTGCCGGCGATCGCGCTCATCGAGAGCGTTCGGGAGTCGACACGAAACGCGGCGCGCCCCCTCCACCACAGGACGATCAATGCAGTCGCAATGCCGTCGCCAATGGTCAGCAGCACGGCAAAGCCCAGTGCGGACTCCGACCGGCGCGCTCCCAGCGCATCCACGACCGTGTAGGACGCGATCAACAGGCTGATCGCCATTGCATAGAACGTTCCCCGATGGGCGCCTCCCTGCGCCCGGTGCTGGAAGGCGAACGCCAGCACGCCGATGCTGAGACACAGGACTCCGGCGATTTCCCCCGCTGAGGGCACCTCTCCCACCATGAACACGGCAGCCAGTGTCACGAGCAGCGGAGCCCCACCCCGCGCGATCGGGTAGACATGCCCGAGGTCTCCATGCTGGTAGGCGATCGGAAGGGCGAAATGGTAGACGGTGTGGATGCCTATCGAGAGCGCGAGCAGAGGCCAATCCGTCGACGCAAAAACACCCACGAATGGCAGCGCGACCAGAGAAATGCCGCTCCCGATCAACGTGGTGAGCGCCATCACGGCAATCTTGTCGCCGCCGATCTTGATGGCGCTGTTCCATATGGCGTTCATGAGTGCCGCCAGAAGAATGGCCAGGAATACACCGTCGCTCATGCGCCAGCCGCCTTCTTGTTCGATGAACTCATCTCCCACTCCCTCATTGATTTGCCGATGCGAGCAATGGTGGTTCCTCGGTACTATTCCGTAAAGTCGAATTTACTAGCCGCTAAAGTCAGGAATCCTGAATGCGAAATCTCAACCTCGACCAGCTCCAGACGCTCATCGCCATCGCCGATCTCGGCACGCTGGCGGCCGCAGCACAGGCGCTGCACTTCGCGCCGCCCACGGTCAGCCTGCACATCCGCGAGCTGGAATCGAGGCTGGGCGCGGTGCTCGTCGAAAGAGGGCGGCGCCAGGCCCGCCTGACTCCAGCCGGGTCGGCGCTGGTGGAAGGCGGCCGAAAGCTGCTTGCAGGCGCGGATGAGCTGAGCGATCAGGTCCGCAGGAAATCGGAGGGGCGTGAAGGCGTTGTTCGAATCGGTTCATCCGCCGGCGTCAGCGCGCATCTGCTGCCGGCATTGCTGGCCCGGCTGTCGAAGCGCAGCCCGGGTGTGGACGTCACGGTCAGCATCCTCAGTTCGGTCGAGGCCATTGCGCGGCTGCAGGCCGGAACGCTCGACATCGGCATCGTCGCAATGCCCCAGGCCCTCTGCGCGGGTGTGAAGTTGATCGCATGGCGCAATGACCCGATGGTGGCCATCGTGCCCCGCAGTTGGAAGGCTCCAAAACTGATCACCCCCCAATGGCTGGCCGAGCGCCCCTGGATATCATTCGATCCTGCCACGCAGATGTACAGGCTCATCGCCGCATGGTTCGGCCAAGCCGGGCTTAATCCGCGGGCGCGGATGCATCTGAACTATCCGGAAGCCATCAAGAGCCTGGTCGCCGCAGGTCACGCAGCGGCCATCCTGCCATTCGAGCCGCACAACAAGGACGCCATGGCGGATGCGCTGGTGCTGCGGCATCTGAAGCCCACGCTCAGCCGGCCGCTGGGCCTTGCCCATCGCGTGACCAAGAGCCGCGACAACGCTGTCCAGAGCGTGCTGCAGACCTTGGGGGAGTTCGCGTGAGGGTCCGGCTCTAGAAGGTCCCCGGCAGCAGGATCCCCGAATCCACGTTCTCGATATTCGTGCGCCCGCAAAAGGCCATGGTGATGTCGAGCTCCTTGTGGATGATCTGCAGCGCGCGCGTCACGCCGGCCTCTCCGTAGGCGCCCAGGCCGTAGAGAAAGCTGCGGCCGATCAGCGTGCCGCGGGCGCCGAGAGCGCGGGCCTTGAGCACGTCCTGGCCGCTGCGGATGCCGCCATCCATCCACACCTCGATCTCGCGGCCCACGGCATCGACGATGGCGGGCAGCGCCGCGATGGAAGAGGGGGCGCCGTCGAGCTGGCGGCCGCCATGGTTGGAGACGATGAGCGCGTCGGCGCCGCTCGCGGCGGCCAGGCGCGCGTCTTCCACGTCCATGATGCCCTTGAGGATCAGCTTGCCGCCCCAGCGCTTCTTGATCCATTCCACGTCGGCCCAGCTGAGCGCCGGGTCGAACTGCTCGGCCGTCCACGACGACAGTGACGACAGGTCTTTCACGCCCTTGGCATGGCCCGCGATGTTGCCGAAGGTGCGGCGCTTGGTGCCGAGCATGCCCAGGCACCAGTGCGGCTTGGTCGCCAGGTTGATCATGTTGGCGAGGGTCGGCTTGGGCGGCGTCGACAACCCGTTCTTGATGTCCTTGTGACGCTGGCCCAGGATCTGCAGGTCGAGCGTGAGCTGCAGCGCCGACACGTTCGCGGCGCGCGCGCGCTCGATCAGGCGCTCGATGAAGTCGCGGTCCTTCATCACATAGAGCTGGAACCAGAACGGATGCCGGCCGGTGTGCTCGGCAATGTCCTCGAGCGAACAGATGCTCATGGTCGAGAGCGTGAACGGAATGCCGAAGGCCTTGGCCGCGCGCGCGCCAAGAATTTCGCCATCGGCATGCTGCATGCCCGTGAGGCCGGTGGGTGCAATGGCCACCGGCATCGCAACGTCCTGGCCGATCATGGTGGAGCGCGTGGAGCGGCCCTCCATGTTCACGGCCACGCGCTGGCGCAGCAAGATTTTCTGGAAGTCGCTCTCGTTGGCGCGGTAGGTGCTTTCGGTCCACGCGCCGGAATCGGCGTAGTCGTAGAACATCTTCGGCACGCGCCGCTTGGCGATCACCCGCAGGTCTTCGATGCAGGTGATCTTGGAAAGGTCGGGCACGGGGCGGTCTCCTGGGGGTGTTCTGTTGTTCGTTCTTGCGAAAGGCCCGCCATTATGGGCAGGCCCCGCGGCGGCCCGAGTGTGATTCGCCCGGCCTTCGTCGGGCTGAAATTTACCCGGCCTGCATCTGAAAAGAATTCAGTTCAATCGCGCAGCGCCTGGCGCAGCCATTCGACGAAGGTCGCGCACTCCCAGCGCTCCATGGCACCCGGCCGCCAGCAGATGAAGTAGGCGTTGGGCGAGGGCACGCTGCGGTCCGAAAGCCGCACGAGGCGGCCATTCTCGAGCCAGGCGCTGCCGAGCTTCAGGTGCATCAGCACCACGCCGAAGTCCTCGGCCGCCGCATCGAGTGCCAGGCCCAGGTCGTTGAACTGGTGGCCGGTGGCCGGCTCCGGCAGGCCGATGCCGCAGGCCTTGAACCAGGTGCGCCAGGCTTCCAGCGGCGTGCGCAGCAACTGGGCCCGCGAGATCTCGGCATCCGTGGCAAAGCCATCGAACGGGCCGTGGCGCTCCAGGTAGGCGGGGCTGCACACCGGCGACACCTCGTCAGCCAGCAGCTGAAAAAACTCGCGATCGTGAAAGGGCCCGGTGCCGAAGCGCAGCTCGATGTCGGCTTCTTCGGCCGTCATGTTGCGCACCGGCGTGGTCACCTGCAGCATCAGCTCGATGTTCGGATAGGCGTCGCGGAACACCGCCAGCCGGGGCAGCAGCATCTGGCGCGAGAAGGTGGGCGTGACGGCCACGCGCAGCCGGCGCACCTGCGATGCGGGCTCGCGGCCCGGCACCTGCTGGAGCGCTGCAATGGCTTCGCGCACGCGGGCCAGGTAGGCCACGCCATCGGCGCTCAGGCTGAAGTCGCTGCCCGCGAAGAACTTGAGTTCGAGCAGCGTCTCGAGTTGGCGGATGCGATGGCTCACTGCGCTGGGCGTGACGCTGAGTTCTTCGGCCGCGAGGTTCACGCTGCGCAGCCGTGCCACGGCCTCGAAGGCCTGCAGGCCCTGGGTCGAGGGAAGTCGCGTTGAAGCCATGTGTTGTTTCCGGAATGATCTTATCGAGCCGCTGCGGGCCGCGACGCGGTGGCCAATGCTTCGAGAAGCCGCCGCAGGTCGTCGACAGCTTCGCGCGCCAGCGCCGCGCCGCCCATCTGCGCCTTGACGATGGCGCCATCCACGCCGAGCGCCGCGGCCTGGGCAAGCGCCGTGCGCGCGGGCAGCGCCGCAGGCAGCAGGCTCGCAATGACCTCCACCATCTCTCGCTTGTGCTCGCGCGCGCGCTCGGCGGCTCCCTCCACGCTGCCGCCCACCTCGGCCACCGCGTTGATGAAGGCGCAGCCGCGAAACGCGGGATCAGCGAACCATTCGGCCATCACGTCGGCCAGCAGCAGCAAGGCCCCGGCATCGCCGGCGCGTTCGTGCGCGCCGCGGCGTCCCAGTGCGTCGACGAACCAGGCCATCCACCGCGCATGCCGGTGATCGAGAAAGGCGCGCACCAGGTCGTCTTTCGACGGGAAGTGCCGGTAGAAGGTGACCTTGGTGACGCCCGATGCGGCAATGACGCGGTCGATGCCGGTGGCGCGGATGCCGTCGGCATAGAAGAGGTCGTGCGCCGTGAGCAGGATGCGCTCGCGGGCGGGCAATGCGGTGATGTCCATGGTGCTATTGTAGGCATGTAGACAGGTCTGTCTACGTGTGGCACATTGCGGGACTTCGCCATCCCTTCCTTCCTTTATTCATTCAACGAAAGACCGCCATGGAATCCCGCCCGCCGCTGCCTCCCTTCACCCTCGAAACCGCAACGAAGAAAGTCCAGGCCGCCGAAGACGCATGGAACACGCGCGACCCGGTTCGCGTGAGCCTGGCCTACACACCCGACACCGAATGGCGCAACCGCGCCGACTTCGTCAACGGCCGCGAGCAGGTGGTGGAATTCCTCATCCGCAAGTGGGAGCGCGAGCACGACTACCGCCTGAGGAAGACGCTCTGGGCCTTCATGGACAACCGCATCGCGGTGCGCTTCGAATACGAATGGCACGACGCGGCCGGGCAATGGTTCCGCAGCCACGGCAACGAGAACTGGGAATTCGCCGGGAACGGCCTGATGCAGCGGCGCTTCGCAAGCATCAACGACCAGCCCATTGCCGAGGCTGAGCGCAAGTTCCGCTGGGAGCGCGGATGAGGGCCGCCATCCGATTCCGATTTCCCGGCACGGCTGTTGCTTGCTGCCGGTGATACACCCAATCAGGAGCAAACCCGCATGAACCGCAACGACGTCACCGAGAAGATCATCACCGTGAAGGTGTCCAAGGGCATCCAGTGGGCCGACGTGGCGAAGAAGGTCGGCCTCTCCAAGGAGTGGACCACCGCCGCCTGCCTCGGCCAGATGACCCTCGACGACAAGCAGGCCAAGGTCATCGGCAAGATCTTCGGCCTGACCGCCGAAGAGCAGAAGTGGCTCCAGGTGGTGCCCTACAAGGGCTCGCTGCCCACGCCTGTGCCAACCGACCCGCTCATCTACCGCTGGTACGAGGTGGTGAGCGTGTACGGCACCACCATCAAGGAACTGATCCATGAAGAGTTCGGCGACGGCATCATGAGCGCCATCGATTTCAGCATGGACATCCAGCGCCAGGCCGACCCCAAGGGCGACCGCGTCAACGTGGTGCTCTCGGGCAAGTTCCTGCCCTACAAGACCTACTGACGCGGCCCTTCAGAACGTCAGAACGCGGCGTGCTCGGCCGGCCTCGGCCGCCATGCCGGGCGCCGCGGGGCCGAAATGCTGCTGCCCTCGATGGCGCCCGCAATCGAGCGTGCCACGGCTTCCGCCGGCACCGCGATGCGCCGCCGCGTGACCATGCGCTCGAAGCTGCTGCAGGCCGCGATGCGATCGGCCAGCGTGCGGTCCGCCTCGCTCACGTCGGGGCGCACTACCGTCACGCGCACCTTTCCTGCGTGCTCCTGCCGCAGGCCCTCGGAGATGGCGTCCACCGCGTACTGCGTGCCGCAATACACGGCCGAGTTCGGCGACACGCCCTGCGCGGGCACCGGCGCCACGTTGACGATGTGGCCCCAGCCCTGTTCCTGCATCGTCGGCAGCACCGCCGCAATGCCGAGCAGCACGCCGCGCAGGTTCACGTCGAGCATCAGCTCCCATTCGTCGACCTTTCGCGCCCACAGCGGCGACAGCGGCATCACGCCCGCGGCGTTCACCAGCACGTCGATGCGGTCGTGCGTTTCGAGTGCGAATTCGGCGAATGCTTCCACCTCGGGCCGGTAGGTCACGTCCAGCCGCTGGAAGCTGGCCGTGCCGCCGGCGGCGGTGATCTCTTGCGCCAGCGCTTCGAGCCGGTCGGTGCGGCGCGCGCCGAGCACCACCTTGGCGCCGCGCCGCGCCAGAAGCCGTGCCGTCGCCGCGCCGATGCCACTGCTCGCGCCCGTGATGAGGACGACTTTTTCCTGGATTGCGCTCATGAGATTCTCCTCGTGCAGGTTGGTGTGAACCATGGCGCAACGCTGCGCCGGGCATGGAGGCAAGTCTCGCGCGGATGGGGCTTTGGGCGTTATCCGGATCGAACAAGCTTCTTGCCTGATCCTGCAAGATCTGCGGCCCGGGCCAGCGCGTCTCAGGTGCCTGCCGCGGCGGCCGGCCGGCGCAGTTCCCGGCACGCCAGGGCGCCGAGCGTGCGCAGCCCCTTCTCGATGCGCGCGTCCCAGCCGTGGCCGCCGCTCAGGCGCAGGCAGTGGGCGTACTTGCCGCTGGCCGAGAACACCACGCCGGGCGCAAAGCAGATGCGTTTCTCCAGCGCCTGCACGAACAGCAGCCGCGTGTCCGCGGGCTCGGGCAGCTCGACCCACAGCACGAAGTTGCCCGCCGGTCTCGACACCTTGGTGCCCGGCGGGAACGCCTGCTCGATCACGCGCGTCATGCGCTCCAGCGTGTCCGCGAACTCGCGCCGGACCCGGCGCAGGTGGCGGTCGTAGTCGCCATTCGAGAGGAAGGTGGCGAGCGCCACCTGCGTCAGCACCGGCGTCGCAAGGCTGGTGGCGAACTTGGTTTCGAGCACCCGGGCCATGTGGCGTCGCGTCGCGATCCAGCCGATGCGGTAGCCGGGCGCGAGCGTTTTCGAGAACGAGCCGCAATAGATGACGTTGTCGTGCGTGTCGAGCGCGCTGAAGGGCGGGGGCCGCTCCTCGCCGAAATGGACGTCGCCGTACACGTCGTCCTCGATCAGCGGCACGCCGTGTTTGGCCAAGAGGCGCAGCACGGCACGCTTGTTCGCCTCGGGCATGGTGCAGCCGAGCGGATTGCTGAAGCTCGAGGCCAGCACGCAGGCGCGCACCTTGCCCGCGGCCAGGACGTCGCGCAGTGCCTCGATGGAAATTCCGGTGTCGGCATCGGTCGGCAGCTCGACCACCTTCAGCCTCTTTGCGCGCAGCACCTGCAGCAGCCCGAAGTAGGTCGGCGACTCGATGGCGACCGTGTCGCCAGGCTCCGTGACCGCGTCGAGCGCCAGTGCCAGCGCCTCGGTGCAGCCGCAGGTGATGGCGATGTCGTCCGGCGCCAGTGCCTGTCCGAAACGCAGCGCACGCCGCGCGATTTCCAGGCGCAGCGATATCTCGCCGTGCGGCGGCGAGTAGGTGTTGCACTGGCTGCCCTTCACGCGGGCCGTGCGCGCCAGTACGAGGTCGAGCCTGGAGGAAGACAGCAGGCGCTGGTTGGGGATGGCGCAGCCGAGCGGCACGAAGGCTTCGTCCGATGCGTGCTTCAGCAGGTCGAGCATCAGGCCCGACAGCTCCACCTTGGCCGGCCGGATCGAATGCCGCGCGGTGGTGGGCACGGGCAAGGCGGGCGGCGCCTTGGCGACGTAGTAGCCCGACTGCGGCCGTACTTCGAGAATGCCGCGGTCTTCGAGCAGGCGGTAGGCCTGCACCGCGGTGCTGAGGCTGGTGCGCTGTTGCGTGCTGATCTCGCGCAGCGACGGCGCTCGCGCGCCCGGCTTCAGCGTGCCGCGGCCGGCCAGGGCGGCAACGAAATCGGCGACTTCTTCATAGCGGAACCGGGGAGGCTGCGACACGGATCACTCCTGCTTGCGTGGATGGCACTGCACGCAACTGTACTGCAATGAATTTCAGAAAAGTGTGGCTGTTATCGCCAGCCATGAATCTGCAACATCGATGCCATCGACAGCAACGGATCAAGCAGCAGCACATGGCACGGTTTCCGGACAACGAGATCATCTCCCTGGTCAGCAAGGCTCCGCGCTTCGACCTCGCCGAAAGCGTGGGGCCGAGCGTGCGCCTCTCGGAACTGCTCGACACGGCCTTCGGCGACGGCGCCGAGTTTTCGCTGGACTACGGCACAGCGGCGGGCAGCCCGGACCTTCGCCGGGAGATCGCGAACGAACATGGCGTCGATGCCGATGACGTGGTGGTCACCGTCGGTGGTGCCCACGCCCTTTTCCTCATTGCCTTCACGCTGTGCCAGGCGGGCGACGAAGCCGTCGTGGCCGAGCCGGTGTTTCCGTTGGCGCGCAACGCGCTGGCCGCCGTTGGCGCTACCACGCGCGCGCTGCCGCTGAGTTTCGACACCGGCTACCGGATCGACCTGGATGCGCTGCAGAAGCTGCTCTCCCCGAAAACCAAAGTGGTGAGCCTGGCCTCGCCGCAGAACCCTTCAGGCGTCGCGATTCCGGCGCAGACCTTGCGCGAGATCGTGGCGATGTTGGCCGAACATGCGCCAGAGGCCTGGCTCGTGATCGACGAGACCTACCGCGAGGCGGCCTATGGCGACGACGACGCCGCGCCGAGTGCTGCCGCCAAGCTGGGCGACAGGGTGGTCTCGGTGTCCTCGCTGTCCAAATGCCACGGCTCGGCGGGCCTGCGCATCGGCTGGGCCATCACGCGCGACACGGCGCTGCGCCAGGCGCTGGTCACTGCGAAGTTCAGCACGGTGATCTCGTGCTCGCCGGTCGACGAGGCGCTCGCGCTGGCGGTGTTCAGGCAGCGCGACCGGATCATCGGCGAGCGGCGAAAACTCCTCGCGCAGAACCTGCAGCTCACCGAGAACTGGGTGTCGCGCCACGCCGAGCACATCGAATGGGTGCGTCCGGATGCCGGGGCGCTGTGCTGCATGCGGCTCAGGCGCGAGGTCTTCGATGCCGCGGCCGTCGAACGCTTCTACGCGGCGCTGGCCAGATACAGCACGCGCGTTGCGCCCGGCCCGTGGTTCGGGGACGATCCGCTGGTGTTCCGGCTGGGTTTCGGATTGCCGACGCTCACCCAGCTGGCGATTGCGCTGGAGTGTGTGTCGGTGGCGCTGATGGAAGCCGCGCGGGTCGGTGCATAGGGTCTGCGCCTCTCCGCCCGTCAGTCAATACGGCGGTGCCTTGCGCGCCCGCTGCGCGCGCGCCGCCTCGGTCCACCAGGACAGGTCGTCCGCAAACCTTCCGAAGGAGCGCTCCAGCGATTCGCCTGCGCTGCCGGTGGGCTTGCTGCTCGCATCGAGCGTTTGCGAAATGGGTCCGATGGCCAATGTGCTCGACACGACGACCATTCCCATCTCCGACAGGACCGAGTGCCACACGGTTCCGGAGCGCACGCCGGAGAACCGGCCGGCCGAATAGCTGGCAACGGCGGCCGGGCGCCAGAACCATTCTTCGAGGAAGTGGTCGGTCAGGTTCTTCAAGCCGGGCTGCGGGCCCCAGTTGTATTCGCCGGTCACGAAGACGAAGGCATCCGCGCCGCGTATCTTCTGCGCCAGCGCTTCCATGGCCGCGGGTGCGGTGCCCTGGGGGTATTCCTTGTACATGCGGTCGAGCATGGGCAGGCCGATGGCCTTGGCGTCGATCAGCTCGGCTTCGGCGCCTCGCGCATTGAGGCCCGCCACCAGGTAGTCCGCCAGGCGAATGCCCATGCGGTCCGACCGGTACGAGCCATAGAACACCAGAATCCTGTCAGCCATCTTCGCTCCATTCGAGGCCGGGATGGCCGCGGGAATGAAGGCTACAGCATCGATCCGCCTGCGCCGCAATGGGTTGCGGCAAGTTCCGGGTGTTGGCTACCATGCCGGTCCATGAACCCGCTGCCCGTTCTTCGCACCGCCGCCTCGATGCTCATGCTGCTGCTCGCGGGCCATGGGGCCGCCGCGCCGTCGGCGCAGCTCTTCGATGCGGTCAAGAAGCCCGAATCGCTGGACCCGGACTGGCGCGCGCGGTTGTGCGCGCTGTTGCCGCAGCCCTGCGATCCGCAGGCGCTGGGCCTGTACCGGCCGCGCGGCTCGGCGGCCGGGGACTATGCGGTGTTCTCGGGCGAGCCGCTGGCCATGGCGCGCATCAAGCGCATCGCGGGTACAGGCACGTGGCAGCTGAACCGCCTGCACGACTTCAGCAGCTATGCAGCCGCGCTGATGAGGAAAGCGGCGGACCCCGGCATGGCGGACGCGCGCATTTCGCTTGCGCCGGCGCTCTATCCGCTGGCCGAAGGGCAGTGGGCCGCGGCCGTGCTCCAGACGGTGTCGCAGATGTATTCGGGCGGCGGCGCTTCGTTCAGCAAGGCCGACTTCGTGCCGCTCGAGGATGCAACCCGGGCTGTGTACGAAGGCATTCCTTTTTCATGCGCGAAGATGATTCGCGCCTGCTTCAGCGAAAAGGAATACAAGCAGTCGAAGCATTGCCACGACGAGAGCAGCGGCAGCCTTCGCATCAGCTACGGCGAGCCCGCAAAACCCGGTGAGGCCTACAGCTGGCAGTACACCTGGCTGCAGAGCGAATGGCCGCAGGACACGCCCGCGAGCGATACCACCACCACGCGCCTTCACTTCACCGCCAGGACCACCGAAAGGGCGAGCTTCTGCGGCGGACCGCAGTAGCGCACCGCGTTCGAGTGCTGCCCGAGTGGCACGCATTCTGCTTGGAAGAAAGCATCCAGGAGAAATGCCGGCTCGATGCTTCGAGTTAGTGCATTACCGAAGGCGACAGCCCATAACGCTCAGGTCCCAAGACTGGATATCTCGACCAACGCTGGAGAGCGCTGCCCGGAGTTCTGAAAAAAAAAAGACTCCGAGGGCGGCCGCCGAAGGGGCAAGCCAGGCGCGATGAGCGTGCATGGTGAATCTCTCAGGCCAAAGGACAGCAGGGGCATCTCGCGCAATGCGCGGGGTGATCTTTGCGCGCTTCCGGAGCCTTCTTCTTCATGACTTCTGTTCGAGCGCACCGCGCGTTTTTTTCCTCTTCCGTCGGCGCTTCCGAAGCGGCCGCGCTGGCCCGTCTGAATCGAAGCACCGTTCCTCGCGATTTTTTCAACCGGAGAACCGAAGATGCTGTCGAAACGAAACCTGAAAGCCGTTGTCGTGGGTGCCATGCTGGCTGCCGCCTTCGCAACAACAAGCGCGTTCGCGCAGGATGCGGGCAAGGTGCTGCGCCTGGTGCCGCAATCCGACCTCAAGATTCTCGACCCGATCTGGACCACCGCGTTCATCACGCGCAACCACGGCTATGCCGTGTACGACACGCTCTTCGGCGTGGACGAGCAGGGCAAGGTCAAGCCGCAGATGGTCGACAAGTACACCACCGGCGCCGACGGCAAGACCTGGACCTTCACGCTGCGCAAGAGCCTCGAATTCCATGACGGCAAGCCGGTCACCTCGGAAGACGTGCTGGCGTCGCTCAAGCGGTGGGGCCAGCGCGACGGGCTGGGCCAGAAGATGTACGCCGCGCTCGACAAGGCCGAGGCGGTCGATGCCAACACTTTCAGGCTGGTGTTCAAGGACAGCTTCGGCATGGTGGTCGATGCGCTGAGCAAGCCTTCGTCGAACCCGCCGTTCATCATGCCGGCGCGCGTGGCCGCCACGCCGGCCGACAAGCAGATCGACGACGCCACGGGCTCGGGCCCCTACATCTTCAAGAAGGACGAGTACCGCCCTGGCGAGAAGGTGGTCTACCTGAAGAACACCAGGTACGTGCCGCGCACCGAGGCACCTTCGGGCACAGCGGGCGGCAAGAACGTGTATGTCGACCGCATGGAATGGATCATCCTGAAGGACGCGCAGACACAGGCCAATGCGCTCGCCAACGGCGAAGTCGACATGATCGAATGGCTGCCGCCCGAGCAGTACACAGCGCTCAAGAACAACGCCGCCATCACCGTCGACAACCCGATCCCGAAGGGCTCGTTCGCGCTGCACCTGAACCACATCATTCCGCCCTTCGACAACCCGAAGATCGCGCAGGCCGCCATCATGGCCATCAACCAGGAGGCACTGATGCGCGCCCAGATGGTGCACAAGGAGCTCTACAACAGCTGCGCTTCGGTCTACCCCTGCGGCACGGCCTTCTCCAGCGACAAGACCGGCTACTTCACCGGCAAGCCGCAGTTCGAGAAAGCCAAGGCGCTGCTCAAGGAAGCGGGCTATGACGGCAAGCCGGTCGTGCTGATGTATCCGGCGGACTTCGCGCTGCTCAACAAGTTTCCGCCGGTGATGGCGCAACTGCTGAAGCAGGCGGGCTTCAACGTCGACATGCAGTCGATGGACTGGCCTACGCTGGTCACGCGCCGCGCCAAGAAAGACCCCGTCGACAAGGGCGGCTGGAACCTCTTCATCACCGGCTGGGGCATTGCCGACAACATGAACCCGATGTTCTACGCACCGCTCACGGGCAACGGCGAGAAGGGCTGGTTCGGCTGGGCCACCGACGACAAGCTCGAGCAGCTGAAGTCTGAATTCCTCGCGAGCGCGGACGAGCCCAGGCGCAAGGAACTGGCCACGGCCATCCAGCAACGCGTGTACGACACCGGCATCTACGCGCCCATCGGCGAATACAAGCCGCTCACGGCCTACCGCAAGGGTGTGGTGAGCGGCGTGGTGCGCTCGCCGGTCAACGTGTTCTGGAACATCAAGAAGAGCTGAGCACATTCGTTTCTCGCAAAACCCCATGCTGATCTTTCTTGCGCGCCGCATCCTGTCGACCGTGCCGGTGCTCGTCATCGTCGCGCTGATCGTGTTCCTCATGCTCCGGCTGGCGCCCGGCGATCCGGCCGCCGCCATCGTGGGCGACAGCGGCACCAGCGAGAACATCGCCAAGGTGCGCGGCCAGCTGGGGCTGAACGAATCGCTGCCCACGCAGTTCGTGCGCTGGAGCGGGCAGTTGCTGCAGGGCAACCTGGGCGAGTCCTACTTCATGAAGAAGACGGTGGTGGAGCTGATCGGGCAGCGCATCGAGCCGACGGTGTCGCTCGCGGCCGTGACGCTGGTGGTCACCATCCTCATCGCGGTGCCGCTGGGCGTGGTGGCCGCCTGGCGCCATGGCGGCTGGCTCGACCGCATGCTCATGGGCTTCTCGGTCATGGGCTTTTCGATCCCGGCCTTCGTGATCGGCTACGTGCTCATCTGGATCTTCGCGCTGCACCTGCAGCTGCTGCCGGTGCAGGGCTACTCGCGGCTGAGCCAGGGGCCGTGGCTCTGGATCAGGCACCTGATCCTGCCGTCCATCACGCTGTCGATCATCTACGTGGCGCTGATTGCCCGCGTCACGCGCGCGGCCGTGGCCGAGGCCATGACCGAAGACTACATCCGCACTGCGCGCGCCAAGGGCATCTCGGAGAAGCGGGTGCTGATGCGGCATGCGCTGGCCAATGCGGCGATTCCGATCGTCACGGTGATCGGCATCGGCATTGCGCTCCTGATCGGCGGCGTGGTCGTCACCGAAACCGTGTTCGCGATTCCGGGCCTCGGGCAGCTCACGGTCGACGCGGTGCTGTCGCGCGACTTTCCGCTGATCCAGGGCATCACGCTGTTCTTTTCCGTCGTCTACGTGCTCATCAATCTGCTGATCGACCTGAGCTACCTGGTGTTCGACCCCCGCATCCGCTATTGAGGCGCAAGGAGAAAAAAACACCATGACCGATTCGCTTGCCACGCCGATGATTCCTGTCGAAGCCATCGCCGAGCCGCTGCCGCCGCCCAGGCGGCGCTCGCTCTTCAAGCGCATCCTGGCCGACTGGTCGGTGCGCGCGGGCGGCGGCGTGCTGCTGCTGCTGGTGCTCATGTCGCTGGCGGCGCCGTGGCTCGGCACCATCGACCCCACGGCCATCGACCCCGGCAGCGGCAACCTCATGCCGGGCACGCGAGACGAGTTCAACAGCCTGGCGGGCGACACCTTCGAGCACTTGTTCGTCATGGGCACCGACAGCCTCGGGCGCGACATCTGGAGCCGCACGCTCTACGGTGCGCGCGTGTCGCTGACCGTGGGCGTGGCGGTGGCCGTGCTGGCGGTGGTGTTCGGCATGCTCATCGGCCTCCTGGGCGGCTATTTCCGCCGGCTCGACAGCGCCATCATGCGGCTGATGGACGGCGTGATGGCGATCCCCGGCATCCTGTTCGCGATCAGCCTGGTGGCACTGTTCGGCGGCAAGCTGCTCACGGTGGTGGTGGCCATTGCGGTGCCCGAGATCCCGCGCGTGGCGCGCCTCGTGCGCTCGGTGGTGCTCACGGTGCGCGAGGAGCCCTATGTGGAAGCGGCCATTGCGCTCGACACGCCGACATGGAAGATCCTCGTGCGCCACATCCTGCCGAATGCGATTGCGCCCTTGATCATCCAGGCGACCTATGTGTGCGCCTCGGCCATCCTGGTGGAGGCCATCCTGTCGTTCCTCGGCGTGGGGCTGCCGGCCGACATGGCGACCTGGGGCAACATCATGGCCGAGGGCAGGGCGCAGTTCAACCAGTTCCCGCACAACGTGCTGTTCCCCGGCATCTTCCTGGCGCTCACGGTGCTCGCGGTGAACATCCTCGGCGACGGTCTGCGCGACACGCTCGACCCCAAGTTCAACAAGCGCGGGGGCTGAGCATGACGCAAGCACCCGTTCTTTCCGTGCGCGACCTGGCCATTGCACTGCCGCGCGGCGGCGACCGGCCGCATGCGGTCGACAAGATCTCCTTCGACGTGCCGCCCGGCAAGATCGTGTGCCTGCTCGGCGAATCGGGCTCGGGCAAG
The DNA here is from genome assembly GCF_030815975.1 of Variovorax paradoxus. Taxonomy (NCBI): domain Bacteria; kingdom Pseudomonadati; phylum Pseudomonadota; class Betaproteobacteria; order Burkholderiales; family Comamonadaceae; genus Variovorax; species Variovorax paradoxus. The sequence continues at coordinate 571,391 of NZ_JAUSXL010000002.1, read as the reverse complement.
TCGGTCATCGCCAATGCGGTGATGGGGCTGCTGCCTCCGAGCCTCGTGCCGGTGCGCGGTGCCATCGAACTGCAGGGCGAGAACCTGCTGGCCGCAAGCTCGTCCCGCCTGCGCCAGTTGCGCGGGCCGTCGATGGCCATGGTGTTCCAGGAGCCGATGACCGCGCTCAATCCGGTGATGACCTGCGGCGCGCAGGTCGACGAAATGCTCGCGCAGCATGTGCAGATGGGCTCGGCCGAGCGTCGCAAAAAGATCCTGGCCATCATGGAGCGCGTGCGGCTGCCCGAGCCCGAGCGCATCTACGCTTCGTATCCGCACCAGCTGTCGGGCGGGCAGCGCCAGCGCATCGTGATTGCGATGGCGCTCATCCTGAAGCCCGTGCTGCTGATCTGCGACGAGCCGACCACCGCGCTCGACGTGACCACGCAGGCCGAGATACTGCGGCTCATCCTCGAGCTGCAGACCGAGAACGGCACTGCGGTGCTCTTCATCACGCACGACTTCGGCGTGGTGGCCGAGATCGCCGACGAAGTGGTGGTGCTGGAGCTGGGCGCCATGATCGAGAAAGGCGGCAAGATGGCTGTGCTCACGGCGCCGCGCGAGCCCTACACCAAGATGCTGCTCGACGCGGTGCCCGAGCTTTCGCCGCCCCGGCGCCCGCCGGTGCCCGACACCTATCCGCTGCTCAACGCGGTGAACATCTGCAAGACCTACATCACGGGCAACTGGCCCGGCAAGCGCCGCACGGTGAATGCGGCGCGCAATGTGTCGCTCGAAGTGAGGCCCGGCGAAACCGTGGGCATCGTGGGCGAGTCGGGCTCGGGCAAGTCGACGGTGGCGCGTTGCATCGCGCGGCTGATCGACCCGAGCTCGGGCGACATCTTTGCCGATGGCCGCTCGGTGGCGCATGTCAGGGGCCGCGCGCTGTCGCCGTTCCGGCGCACGGTGCAGGTGATTTTTCAGGACCCGTACCGCTCGCTGAATCCGCGCCAGACGGTGGGCGCATCGATCGTCGAGGGGCCGGTGAACTTCGGCATGCCGCACGAGCAGGCCTGGGCGCGCGCAGAAGAACTGATGCGGCTGGTGCGCCTGTCGCCCGATGCGCTGCGCCGCTATCCCAGCGAGTTCTCGGGCGGGCAGCGCCAGCGCATCTCGATTGCGCGCGCGCTGGCCTGCGATCCCAAGGTGCTGATTGCCGACGAGGCCGTGTCGGCGCTCGACGTTTCGGTGCAGGCGCAGATCCTTCGCCTGCTCGACGAGATCCAGCAGCGGCTGAAGATCGGCATTCTCTTCATCACGCACGACCTGCGCGTGGCCAGCCAGATCTGCGACAGCGTGCTGGTCATGAGCCAGGGCGAGATCGTGGAGCGCGGCTCGGTGCGCGACGTGTTCTTCGCGCCCCGCCACGACTACACGCGCAAACTGCTGGCTGCGGCGCCCGGGCGCGGCTTTGCCTTTGCGCGCAGCTGAAAGCTCTTCGTTCCCACGTTCAAGAGAAAAGAAAAGGATTCCATGAAAGTCTTCATCGCCGGTTTCCAGCACGAAACCAACACCTTCGCGCCGAGCAAGGCGGACTGGGCTGCGTTCAATGCAGGTTCGACCTTCCCGCCGTACCGGCGCGGCGCCGCGATCGTCGAGGCCTATGCAGGCAGGAACATTCCCGTCGGCGGCTTCATCGATGCGGCGCGCGAGAAGGGCTGGTCGCTGGTGCCCTCGGCCTGGGCCGGCGCCACGCCCTCGGCCCATGTGACGGAGGATGCCTTCGAGCGCATCTCGGCCGCCATCACCGAAGACCTGGCCGCCGCACTGGCGGACGGCGGCATCGACGCGGTCTATCTCGACCTGCACGGCGCGGCGGTGACCGAGCATCTCGAAGACCCCGAGGGCGAGCTGATCGCGCGCATCCGCATGCTCGTCGGGCCCGGCGTGCCGATCGTCGCGAGCCTGGACCTGCACGGCAACATCACGGGCCGCATGCTGGCCGAGGCCGATGCGCTGGCCACCTACCGCACCTATCCGCACATCGACATGGCCGACACGGGCCGGCTCGCCGCCAGGCTGCTGGAGCGCCGCGTCGCACGCGGCTCGCGCGAACCGCTGCATGCGCGGCGGCTCGGCTTCTTGCTGCCGCTCAACGTGCAGTCGACCATGATCGAGCCGGCCGCATCCGTGTACCGGCTGCTGAAGGAACTCGACGCAAAGCACGATGCGGTGCTGAGCTTTGCCACCGGCTTTCCGGCCGCCGACATCGCCGAGTGCGGCCCGGTGGTGTGGGGCTATGGCGACGATGCCGGCGCGGCCGTGGCCATGCTGTACGAGCGCATCGACCAGCCGCGCTCGCAATGGCGGCTCGACGTGCTGGAGCCGCGCGCGGCGGTCGCGCGGGCCATGGCGCTGGCAGCGGACGCGAGCAAGCCGGTGGTCATCGCGGACACGCAGGACAACCCCGGCGCGGGCGCCGACAGCAACACCACCGGCATGCTGCATGCGCTGCTGGCCGAAGGCGCGGGCAAGCGCTACCCGGGGCAGGTCGCGCTGGGGCTGATGTTCGATCCCGACGCGGCCGCGGCGGCGCACGAGGCCGGCGTGGGCGCGCAGATCCGCATCGCGCTCGGCACCTCGGTGCCGACATGGGGCGGGCGGACCAGCGATGCGCCCGTGGAAGGACTCTTCACCGTGCGCGCGCTCAGCGACGGACAGGTGCGCGGCAAGGGGCCGATGTCGCGCGGCGGCGTGGTGTCGCTCGGCCCGAGCGCCTGCCTGGAGATCGACGGCGTGCGCATTGCCGTGGCCAGCGGCAAGAGCCAGATGCTCGACCGCGAGTTCTTCCGCTACCTGGGCATCGAGCCCGAGGCGATGAAGCTGCTGGTCAACAAGAGTTCGGTGCACTTTCGCGCCGACTTCGCGCCCATTGCGAGCCACATCCTGGTGGCCAAGGCGCCGGGACCGATGGCTGCCGACCCGGCCGACCTGCCATGGACCCGGCTGCCTGCCACCATGGCGCTGCAGCCCTGAGCGAACCGATTCCTCCTCATCCTCATTCATCCATCCATCCGGAGCACGAGACCCCGATGCCGCAAAGCGCCCAGCACTACCTCGAGTACATGAGAAGGCACGCCGCCGAATTCGTCACGGTGCGCCAGCAGATCCACCAGAACCCGGAGCTCGGCTTCGAGGAATTCGGCACCAGCGACCTGGTGGCCGAGCGCCTGGCCGCCTGGGGCTACGAGGTGGAGCGCCGCTTGGGCGTGACCGGCCTCGTGGGGCGCCTCAGGCGCGGCAGCGGAACGCGCGCCATCGGCATCCGCGCCGACATGGACGCGCTGCCCATCGAGGAGAAAACAGGCCTTGCCTACCGCAGCGGCCGGCCCGGGATCATGCACGCCTGCGGCCACGACGGCCACACCGCGATGCTGCTCGGCGCCGCCAAGTACCTGGCGCAGCACGGCGAGTTCTCGGGCACGCTGAACCTCATCTTCCAGCCGGCCGAAGAGGGCATGGGCGGCGCCGTGAAGATGATGGAAGACGGCCTGTTCGAAAAATACCCGTGCGATGCGGTCTACGCCATGCACAACTCGCCGGGCCGCCGCCAGGGTGATCTGGTGTTCCGCGAAGGCGCGGCCATGGCCTCGTCGGACTACGCCACCGTCACGCTCACCGGCGTGGGCGGCCACGGCGCCATGCCGCACCGCACGGCCGACCCGATCGTCGCTGCTTCGAGCATCGTGATGGCGCTGCAGACCATCGTCTCGCGCAACGCCGATCCGCAGGAGATGTCGATCGTCACCGTGGGCGCCATCCATTCGGGCAAGGCCAACAACGTGATTCCCGAGACGGCGGTGCTGGAGATCAGTGTGCGCTCGCTCGACCGCGAGGTGCGCGAGCTGCTCGAAAAACGCCTGAAGGCCATCGTCACGGCGCAGGCCGAGAGCTTTGGCGTGAAGGCACACATCGACTACCGCAAGGGCTACGCCGTGCTGGTGAACACGCCCGAGGAAACCGAGTTCGCGCGCCGCATCGGCCGAGAACTGGTGGGCGCCGCGCACGTCGAGCCGCAAGGCCCGGCCGTGACCGGCAGCGAAGACTTCGCGTTCATGCTCGAGAAGAAGCCCGGCTGCTACCTGTTCATCGGCAACGGCGCGCCCGGCGAGCACGGCGGCTGCATGGTGCACAACCCGGGCTACGACTTCAACGACAGCAACCTGCCGATCGGCGCGGCCTACTGGGCGCTGCTGGCCGAGAGCTATCTGCAGTAGCAGCCGCGAAGCGAGGTGCGCCCCCTCAGCGCCGGGGGACCGTCACCGCGCCCACGTGCATGGTGCGCCCCGCGCCAAGGCCCGCCATCACCAGCGCAATGCCCAGACCGATGAAGAGCCATGACGACGCGCGGAAGCTGCCGGTCCAGCCGTGCAGCAGGCCCGCAACCAGCGGCCCGCAGGCGGCCACCACGTAGCCCACGCCCTGCGCCATGCCGGAGAGGTGCGCCGCCACGTGCGAATCGGGCGAGCGCAGGACCATGAACGTGAGCGCGAGCGCAAAGGTGCCGCCCTGCGCAATGCCCAGCAGCACGGCCCACAGCCACACGCCGCCGAGCGGCGCGAACAGCATCGCCAGCATGGCGGCCACGGTGACGACGGCCAGTACCACCGCCAGCCCGCGCTGATTGCGCAGCCTCACCGCCACCGCGGGAACGACGAGGCAGGTCACCACCTGCGTCATGACCGCCAGCGACACGACGTAGCCGGCCGTCTCGCCGCCGAGCCCGCGTTCGCGCAGGATGGGCGCGAGCCAGCCCATCACGGTGTAGGCCAGCGCCGATTGCAGGCCCATGAAGAAAGTGACCTGCCAGGCCAGCCGGTCGCGCCACAGCCCGCGCACGGTAAAGCCCGATTCGCTGGCCACCGGCTTCAGCGGCAGGGCCTGCGGCGCCCAGATCAGCGTGACCAGCAGCGCAGGCACCGCCCACATCGCGAGCGCATAGGTCCAGCCGCCGCCCAGCGCATGCTCGAGCGGCACCGTGAGGCCCGCCGCGCTGGCCGCGCCGCCGCACACCGCCATGGTGTAGAGGCCCATCATCAGCGCCGCCTGCCCGGCGAAGTCGCGCTTCACGAGGCCCGAGAGCAGCACGTTCGACACTGCGATGCCGCTGCCCGCGATGGCCGAGGCCACGAACAGCAGAGGGATGTTGCCGGCGCCGCGCAGCAGCGTCCCCAGCAGGATGAGCACCATGCAGGCGAGCAGCGTGCGCTCGGTGCCGAAGCGCCGGCCCAGGCCCGGTGCCAGCGGCGCGAACACGCCCAGGCAGACGATGGGCAGCGTGGTCAGCAGGCTCGCGGCGGTGGCCGAGAGCCCGGTGGCCGCGATGATCTCCGGCAGCACCACCGACAGGCTGGCGAACACCGGGCGCAGGTTGAAGGCGATCAGCACCACGCTCGCGCCCAGCAGGATGCGGCGGCCCAGGCTGCCCGCGGGCGTGGGGCGCGGCGCGGGCGTGCTGTCGGCCTCGGCGTCGATCAGCAGTTCGTCGGCGGCGCGGGCCGCCCGGAATGCCACCGCGCTCATAAAGCAACCTCCGTGCTTCGCACTGCGGTGCGAGCCCCCTTCGGAGCGGCCGGGCGGGGGCTCATCGCGCGGGCTCTGCTGCGTCTTGCACCAGCGCGTCGATCATGGGCGCCATGAAGGCACGCACCGCCTCGGCGGCGCGGTCAGGGTCGCGGCTTGCAATGGCCTCGACGATGGCGGTGTGCGCGGCCGTGTCGGGTTCCGGCAGGCTGGTGCCCATCGTGCTTGCGATGGTTTCCTTGATGTAGCCCGCGATGAAGCGGCAGGTTTCGGCCAGCGCCAGGTTGCCCGAGATGTCGACGATGGCCAGGTGAAAGGCCCAGGTCGCGTTCGATGAAGCCCGCGCCGCCGTCACTTGCGTCGGGCACGCCGCGTTTCTCGAGCAGGGTTTTCAGGTTGCGCAGGTCCTTGGCGGTGTGGCGCACGGCGGCCAGCCGCGCGGCCTCGACCTCGAGCGCGCGGCGCACCTCGAACTGGTCGCGTAGGCTCGCGCGCCGCATCTTCTGCAGGCTGGCCGAAGGGTCGAAGCCCGAGCGCACATAGGTGCCCGAACCTTGCCGCACTTCGAGCAGGCCGCGCGAGACCAGCGTCTTCACGGCTTCGCGCACCGTGCCTCGGCTCACGCCGAGCAGCTGTGCGAGCTGGGGCTCGATCGGAATGCGCGACCCGACGGCCCAGCGGCCCGCTGCGATTTCGGCACGGATGCTGTTGGCGGCACTGTCGGCCAGGGAGGTTCGGGGGGCTTGGAGGAGCATATGAATAAGAAAGACCTAATTCATTGAATCATTGGATGAATTCTCGCTCGACTTCAATGCCGCAGTCGAAAGCAGGGGATTGAGGCGCTATGGGCGGCCGCAGCCGCCGGCAGCCGCTCTCATCGGCGCGCGCTTTTCGCGAGCACGCCCGCGCCGCGCACTTCGAGCTTGCGCTGGTCGACCACCTTGCCCGTGGCATCGACGAGTTCGATCACATGGCGCCCCGGCCAGGGCAGCCATTGCGCGCTGTTGCCGCGCGCAAAGTGCTTGCCGTCGATGCGCCATTGCACGCCGCGGCCTTCGGACTCGAAGCGCACGCGCTGGTGCAGCGGCGGAATGTCGGGGTCCAGCGCGATGATGGTGCCGTCGGCCGGCGCGGTGATGCGCGCCGCCGCCGCGCTTGCCGGCGTGCCGGTGCCGGCGTTATCGAGCGCGAAGAGCGGCTGCTCCGTGCCCTGCAGGAACCATTCGCTGCGCGCCGCCTCGAGCGGATTGCCATCGAGGCCAGGACCGAATGTCACGTGCGCTTCGACCAGGCCGGCCGGCGGCCTGGGCGCGCGGCTGGGTTCGCGCGCGTGCAGGAAACGCATCACCTCGGCCCACACCGGGGCCGCGCCGCTGGTGCCGCTCACGTCCCACATCGAGGCCCCGCTCGCGTTGCCGACCCACACGCCGACGGTGTAGCGCTGCGACCAGCCCACGGCCCAGTTGTCGCGCATGTCCTTGCTGGTGCCGGTCTTCACCGCGGTCCAGAAGCGCGTGGAAAGAATGCTGTCGAGCCCGAAGGTGCGCGTGCGCGCGTTCGCGTCGGACAGGATGTCGCCGACGATGTACGCCGCACGCGGATCGATGACGGGCGCGGCGCTGTTGTCGCCGGCCCTGGCCTTCGCTGCAGCAGCCGGCGCCGGAGCCCGCGCAGTCAGCGTGGGCTGCCCGTAGCGCCCGCCGTTGGCCAGCGTGCGATAGGCATTGGCGAGCGACAGCAGCGACACCTCGGCGCTGCCGAGCGCAAGGCTGTAGCCGTAGTAGTCGCCGCTCTCGCGCAGCGGCAGGCCGGCCGCGCGCAGCTGGCGCGCGAAGGATTCGGGCGACACCATCACCAGCGTGCGCACGGCCGGCACGTTGAGCGAGGCGGCCAGCGCGGTGCGCGCCGACACCGGCCCCTTGAACTGGTGGTCGTAGTTCTGCGGAATGTAGAGCCCGCTCGCGGTGCTGATCTGCGCCGACGAATCGTCGATCAGCGAGGCCGCCGTGAGCCGCCGCTCGGCAATGGCCTGCGCATAGAGCAGCGGTTTGAGCGTGGAGCCGGGCTGGCGCAGCGCGGTGACCGCATCGACCTCGGCCGCCTGGCTCAGCGGGCCCGACGAGCCGACCCAGGCGAGCACCTCGCCGCTCGCGTTGTCGAGCACCACCAGCGCGCCGTCTTCCACGTGGCGGCCGCGCAGCTCCTTCAGGTGGCGCTGCAGCGCGGCCAGCGCGAAGCGCTGCAGCGGCGCGTGCAGCGTGGTCCGAACGGCGGCCTCCCTGCCGGCTGGCTGGCGGGACGACGGCGCGGAGGGCGCGGCTGCCGCTGCTGCTTCGCCGGCCTCGCGCAACTCTCTCAATACACGCCGCGCCGCATGCGGCGCAATGCCTTCGTTCGCGTCGAATGCCCGCCGCTGCACTGCGGCGCTCGTGAACATGTCGGGCGCATCGCAATCGATCTTTCGCCCCGGCTCCATCGCGCGCATCACTTCGCAGGCGCGCTGCGCCACCAGCGCGGGCTTGGCGTTGGGCGCGCGCACCAGCGCCGCGGCCACGCTGGCCTCGCGCGCGTCGAGGCCGCTGGGCGCCTTGCCGAACAGCGTGCGCGAGAGCGCGTCGATGCCCACGATCTCGCCGCGGAAGGGCACGGTGTTGAGGTAGGCCTCCAGGATCTGGTCCTTGCGCCAGCTGCGCTCCAGCTGCGTGGCCGCCATGGTCTGGCCGATCTTCTGCGTGAAGCTGCGCCCGCTGTTGGCGCGGCGCAGGTCTTCGTCGAGCAGGCCCGACAGCTGCATCGTGATGGTCGATGCGCCGCGGGTGCGGGTGTTCCACAGGTTGCCCCAGGCGGCGGACGACACTGCGCGCCAGTCGATGCCGCTGTGCTCGTAGAAGCGCCGGTCCTCGCTCAGCACCATGGCCATGCGCAGCGCGGGAGAGACATCGGCCAGCGCCATCCACTGGCCGCGCCGCACGCTGGCATCGGTGCGCACGCGCTGCAGCAGCTCGCCGTTGCGGTCGAGCACCGCGGTATCGGAAGAGCGGAACTCGCGCCTCACCTCGTCGAAGCTCACGGCGCCGGCCAGCGCCGGCTGCGCACAGGCGATGGCCGTCAGCGTTGCGGCAAGGCAACTGCGGCTGGCGAAGAGGTGCAGGCGGTGCATGGAAGGCGTGACGGCGGGGGCCGGAATCGGCCGCGTGGCGGCGCCATTCTCGGCGAAGCGGCCACGGGAACTGCACCTACTTGCAGACGGGTGCGCCGCCGCCTGCGCCGGCAAGAACTTAGCGCCAAGGTTTGCAGCACGTTCCACATCCGGTAACGAACTTCACGCCCCGGCCTCATAGCGGATACGCAGCCGAGACGGAGGTGGCCTTCAATGCAGAGGCCGGCTTGCGGAGGCAAGCCGTCTTTCTAGAACTCCAAGGAGAAATCGAATGATGATGAAGACATTGGCCATTCTGCTTGCCGCATCGGCCGCCCTGGCCGGCTGCGTCGTTGCACCCTACGACCGCCCGGCACCGCGACCGAACTACGGCCACGGAGATCGCGACCGCGACGGAGTGCCCAACCGTTATGACCGCGACCGCGATGGCGACGGCGTGCCGAACCGCTACGACCGCAATCCGAACAACCCGTACCGCTGACCTTGGCGGGAGCGCGCCTCAGCCGGGCCGGCGCGCAAGCAGGGCCCACACGCCCGCCGCGCTCAGCAATGAACCGCCCGCAAGGTTGAAGCGCCGCTGCGCGCGCGGCGAGGAAAGCAGCTTGCGGGCCGATCCCGCGAACACGGCGTAGAGCGTGGCATTGAGCGCCGCCATGGCCACGAAGGTGGCCGCCAGCACCCAGAGCTGGCGCGTCACGCCGGCCGCGGGGCTCAGGAACTGCGGCAGGAACGCCACGAAGAACACGATGCCCTTGGGGTTCAGTGCCGTCACCAGGTAGGTGTTGGCGAACAGCCTCCAGCGCGAATCAGGCGCGGCAGGCGCCGCGACTTCGGCGCCGCCGATGCCCGCGCGCAGCAGCTTGATGCCGAGGTAGAGCAGATACAGCCCGCCCACCCACTTCACCACCGTGAACCAGAACGCCGATGCGGCCAGCAGCGCGCCGAGGCCGAGCAGCGAAACCACCAGCGCGGTGGAATCGCCGAGCGCCACCGCGGCCACCAGCGGCACATTCGCGCGCCGGCCGTGGGACATGGAATAGCTGATCACCGTGAGGATGGTCGGTCCGGGAATGATCAGCAGCACGGCGGATGCGGCGACAAAGGCGAGCCAGAGTTCGATCGGCATGGGTTCTCTCCAATGATGTTGTCGTGATGCGGTTCAGGCGCCGAAGCGCATGGCCGACCTGGCCTTCGCGCGTTCGGCCTCGATGGCGCGGTCGCGCGGTTCGGCCGTGGTGACCAGCGAGCCGATCAGCCGGGCCGCGCTGGCGGCCACTTCGTCGACCGCGCGCTCGAAGGCTTCCTGGTTGGCCTTGGACGGCACGCTGAAGCCGCTGAGCTTGCGCACGAACTGCAGCGAGGCGGCGCGGATCTCCTGCTCGGTGGCGGGAGGCTCGAAGTTGTAGAGGGTCTTGATGCTTCTGCACATGGGAACTCCATCAGGCAGGGGATGCGTCAGTCTAGCGAAGCAGCGCCATCGCGTGGGCGTCGTGGTAGATGCCGTCGATCAGGCTGGCGCGGCGGAGGAGCCCTTCGTGCTCGAAGCCGAACCGCTCGTACAGCGCCTTCGCATTCAGGTTGTCCGCGCGAACGGAAAGCTCGATGCGGGTCAGTCCGCGCGCCCATGACCTGTCGATGGCCGCCTGCAGCAGCTGCGCGCCGAGTCCGCGGCCGCGTGCCTCGGACAGCAGCGCAATGCAGAGCACGCCGATGTGGGCCCTCGAGTGGCCGAAGACCGGCGACACGTCGCACCAGCCCACGACCTTGCCGCTGCCACCGACCGCCACGAAATGAGGAAAGTCCGCTGCCAGCACGCTGCGGTAGAAGGCCAGCGATTGTTCCCATGGCGGCGCCTGCGTCAGTGCAAGGTACTTCTGTTCGCGCGCCACGGCGTCGAGCGCCTTGTGCAGGCTTTCGAAGTGGCGCTCTTCGGTGGAGACGACGCAATGGTTCATTCGACCAGGCCGCGCTCGAAGGCCTGCGACTGGTTCTCGAAGATCGCCATCGCGGTCTTCATGCGCCTGAAGCCGAACTTCTCGTAGAAGGGCTCCTTGCCAACCACGGCATAGAGAATGATCTTGCGGTGCCCGCGCGAGAGTTCGACCAGCCGCGAGACGATCTGCTTGCCAAGCCCGATGCCCTGGTGGCTCGGGTGCACCGCCACGTCGCAGATGTAGGAACAGTCGAGCCCGTCGGCCATGGCGCGGCCCGCGCCGACCAGGCGGCCCTCGTCAAGCACAAGGCACCTGAACATGCTGTTGCCGAACACGAGCTTCAGGCCGTCGGGCTGCTTGTTGCCCAGCGGTGCGGCCTGGTAGAGCCGCGAGAGTTCGACCCAGTCGACGTCGTCGAGCGAATGGCGCCATTCGAGTGTCATGCAGCGTGCCTTGTTGTTGCCGTGAATGCGCTCGTCACCCCGCGGCGTTGAGCCGAAGGATGGCCTCCGCCACCGCTTCGATGCCTGCGTCCGTCAGGTCGGGCGCCGCCACCTGCTGGCGCAGCGGCCACTTCTCGAAATGGCGCGCCTGCGAACGTTCGTAGTGCGGATCGTAGTGAAGCGCCATCAGTTCGGCAAAGAGCTGCGGCAGGTTTCCCTGCAGCGCCCATTCCTGCCAGCGCTGCACCACCGCCTTGCCCTGCATTTCCTTGAGCCTGTCGAGCTGGCCCGCGAGCGCGGCGCGGTCGTCGCCCAGGTAGGCGTAGTCGCGCAGCAGGTAGTCCAGCCGCGCGGCCGCATCTGCCTGAACCTCGATGCAGGCGGCAGCACGCATGTGCGCGACCAGCGCAATGGGCACCGAGAGCCGGCCGATGCGCGCGCTCTCGCCTTCGACGTAAAGCGTGCGCGAGGCGTCGAGCGCATCGAAGCAGGTGGCGATGCGCGTCTCGAACTGCTTTTGCGACGGCTGCGGCACGCCGGGCAGGGCGCCCAGCAGCGAACCCTTGTGGCTGGCGCAGTGCTCCAGGTCGAGCACCTGTTCGCCGCGCGCGGCCAGCGCCTGCAGGACGCGCGTCTTGGCGCTGCCGGTGGCGCCGCAGATCACCTTGAGCCGAAGCGTCGGCACCACGGCCTCGATCTGCGCCAGCACGTGCTGGCGAAAGCTCTTGTAGCCGCCCGCGAGCTGCTGCGCGTCCCAGCCGACCAGGCGCAGCCAGGTCACCATCGAGCCGCTGCGCAGTCCGCCGCGCCAGCAATACACGAGCGGGCGCCAGTTTGCGGGCTGGTCGGCAAAGCGTTCGCGCAGGTGCCGCGCGAGGTTGGCGGCCACCATGGCGCCGCCGACGCGGCGTGCTTCAAAGGCGCCGGTCTGCTTGTAGATGGTGCCGACGATGCGGCGCTCTTCGTCGTCGAGCACCGGGCAGTTGATAGCGCCGGGAATGTGGTCGAGCGCGAACTCGGAGGGCGAGCGCGCGTCGATCACGGTGTCGAAGCGGTGCAGGTCGGCCACGCGCGTTGGCTGGTGGCGCGGGTTGTCGTGCTCACGCATGGGTCTGCCTCCGGCGGGGCCGCGGCCGGCCGCCTGCCGGGCCGGCGCCGGCCACCAGAGCGAACATTGCAATCGATACGGTCATGGCCTGATGCGGTTGGAGGAAAAGAGCGGACAACCTTCGATTGTAGAAACCCGGCCAGAATGCGAGGCAGGGGAGACACTGTCGTCTTCGGCTGCCAACGGCGGAGGTCGCATGATGCGCACATCGGTTCTCTTCATTCCGGTTTATTTCTTCTTTGCGGCTGCCGCCGCCATGGGCGCGCAGGCGGCCGACGTGGTGCGCTGCACCGACGCGAGCGGAGGCATCGTCTACACCGACGGCCCCTGCCCCGCCGGCAGCCGGCTCTCGCGCCAGGTGCCCATCACCGAGCCGCTGACCGTGACCCCGTCCGCTTCACCCGAAGGAGCGCGCCGGCCGGCGTACACGCCGCCGCCGCTGCCCCCGGTCAGCAACGCGCCGCAGGGGCCGGCCATCATTCCGCGCAACGTCGACGAGCAGCAGCAGCGCCCGGCGTCCGAACCGCCGGTCTATACCTGGGGGCCGGACCCGTACTACGACGGCGGCCGTCCGATTGTTCGTCCACCACGGCCTCCACGCCCGCAGGACCCGGGACCGCCTCCGGGCCAGCGGCCCTGCCAGAACCTTGCAGGCATCAAGCGCAACAACTGCTGAGCCGACGCAGCCGATGCCGCTTCGCCACTGGACCGTGTACTGCGACGGCAGCGCGATGCCGAACCCCGGCCGCATGGGTGCCGGCGCGGTCATCACCGCGCCCGACGGCACCCGCCACACCCTGTCCCTGGCCAGCCATGCCACCGGCTGCAACAACGAAGCCGAGCTGAGGGCGCTGACCCTCGCGCTCGAGGAACTGAAGGCCAGGGGCGCGACCGCGGTGCTGGCCTATACCGACAACAGCATCCTGGTCGAGCAGCTTGGCGCGCCCGGCGCCAGGCCGATCGCACGCATGGCCGGGTTGTTCGACGATGCTCGCGCCTTGCTCGATTCGTTCGAGGAGGCGAGCCTGCGCTGGGTGCCGCGGCACCGCAACCACGAGGCCGATGCGCTCGCGCGCGCTTCGCTGGGCTTTGCGCCCAAGCCGGCCGCCAAGGCGACGAAGAAGAAGCGCCGATAGAGCAGGGAGTGCGGCCGAGGCTCGGGAGAGAAGCCATATCATCCGCGTCTTCATCGAGCCTTCATCGCGCCGGCCCGCAGCAAGCGAGTCAGGGGCATTTCCGTTTTCCGAAAACCGTTTTCACTCATCCCATGACCGAAGCCAGTTCCCTCCCGCCCCTTCCCGATCACCTGTCCACGGACCCGCGCAGCCCCCACCACGTGGCGGCCGTCTTCGAGCACGACATCGGCATCCGCTTCAACGACAAGGAACGCCTCGACGTGGAGGAGTACTGCATCAGCGAAGGCTGGATCAAGGTGCCCGCGGGCAAGACGGTGGACCGCAAGGGCAAGCCGCTGCTGCTCAAGCTGAAGGGCAGGGTCGAGGCGTTCTACCGCTAGGACCCCCGGCGCCGGGCACATGCGCAGTGTCCGGGACCGGCCGAGTGCGCGCTGGCGGCCGCGCGAACGATTCAATACAAAAAAATCGGCGTTCTTGCATCTTTAGTTGTCGTACAACTGAGTTCTGAAACCATCGAAAAATGGCAGAATTCCAGCAACTCATCGGACATCGTATGAGTTGAAAAGTACCAAAGCGGCTCAACCGCTACAAAACTGGAGACAAAAGATGAAACGCAGGAACTTCGTCATTTCGACACTTTCCCCCTTGGCGCTGAGCGCGTGCGGCGGCGGCGGAGGAGACGGCCCGGCCTTCCCGCCGTTCCCGGTGCCGCCGCCGGCTCCCGCGCCCGAACCTCCGCCGAGCACCGAGGCGCTCGCGCGCAAGGCGATGCGGCGCGCCGCCAGTTTCATGGACGAAACGGTGTCCTACCGCGGCGGCTACGTCTGGGCCTACATGCCCGACTTCTCGACCATCTGGGGCGAAATGGAGGCGCGCCGCACCATGTGCTGGATCCAGCCGCCCGGCACGCCGACCGCCGGGCACTGCATGCTCGACGCCTACCACGCCACGGGCGACGAACTCTTCTACAGCGCCGCCGAGCGCACCGCGCTGGCGCTGGTCGAGGCGCAGCATCCGTCGGGCGGCTGGAACTACATCCACGACTTTGCCGGCGAAGCCTCGCTGCGCGAGTGGTACGCCACCATGGGCGCCAACGGCTGGCGGCTCGAGGAGTTCCAGCACTACTACGGCAACGCGACCTTCGACGATGCGGGCACGGCGGTGTCGTCGCAGTTCCTGCTGCGCATGTACCTGGAGAAGCGCGACGCGCGCTTCCTGGCGGCGCTGCAGAAGGCCATCGGCTTCGTCACGCAGGCGCAGTTCACCTCCGGCGTGGCCGACGGCGGCTGGCCGCAGCGCTATCCGCCGTCGCCCGATGCCGTCTCGTCGATGCCGCTGCCCAATGGAGATCAACTGCCCTTGGGTGCGACGGCAGGCATGGAAGACGGCGACTACACGCGCCACGTCACCTTCAACGACGACGTGGCGGGCGAGAACATCAAGTTCCTGCTGATGTGCGTGGTGGCGCTGGGCGACCAGAGCCTTGTTCCATACATCAACCGCGCGATGGACTGCCTGCGCCGCATGCAGCAGCCCGGGCCGCAGGCCGGCTGGGGGCTGCAGCACCTGGCCACGGACCAGAACGGCCGCCTGGCCGGAGCGCCCGCCGGCGCGCGCAGCTACGAGCCGAGGTCGCTGGCCACGCACACGACGCAGACCAACGTGCAGCAGTTGTTCAATTACTTCCGCCTGACGGGCGACCGCGGCTACCTCACGCGCGTGCCCGAGGCGCTCGACTGGCTGGACAGCTGCAAGCTCACCGACACCATGATCGCGGAGAACCCGCTGCTCAAGGGCCGCACGCATCCCACCTTCGTGGAGCTCGGCACCAACCAGCCGCGTTTCGTGCACCGCTACGGCTCGAACATCCACAACGGCGCCTACTACGTCGACCATGACCACCGCAATACGCCGAGCCACTACTCGGCCGGGCGCGCCATCGACATTGCCGGCATGCGCCAGACCTACGCCCAGCTCAACGGCATGAGCGATACCGCGATCCAGCAGATGGTCGCGGCTTCTCCGCTGCGCCACGGCGAGCAGCGGCCGCTGCCGAAGTACTTCTCCCTGCGCGAGGTGGACTTTGCCGACCTGTTCGCCGACCGCGTGATGACCACGCCCGTGGTGAGCGCAACCGATGCCGCGGCGGTGATGGACAAGCTCGATCCCAAGGGCTACTGGCTCACCCCGCTGTCGGCCGTGACCAACCCCTACAAGGGTGACGGCCCCTCCACGCCGTACACGGGCGACGCCTACCGCAGCAAGCACGTAGGCGATGTCTTCGACACCTCGCCCTACGATCCGGCCGATCCGCCGCTGATCGAGCCCTACGTCAAGAAGGAGCAGCCGCAGGGGATCACGGTGGCGAGCTTCGTCGGCAACATGGGCAAGCTGATTGCGTTCACCGCGCCTGTCGTCTAATCTGCCCTGAAGGGGGCATGCTCATGCAGAAGACGCTTCGTGCCATGCGCGGCGACATCACCACGCTGCAGGTCGATGCCATCGTCAATGCGGCCAATTCGTCGCTGCTCGGCGGAGGCGGCGTCGATGGCGCCATCCACCGCGCGGCCGGGCCCGAACTCCTGCACGAGTGCCGGCTGCTCTCGGGCTGCAAGACGGGCGACGCCAAGCTGACCCGGGGCTACAGGCTGCCGGCCCGGTTCATCATTCACACCGTCGGGCCGGTCTGGCGCGGTGGCTCGAACGGCGAGCCGGAACTGCTGGCATCGTGCTATCGGAAGTCGATGGAAATCGCCGGGCAGCATGGCGTTCGCACCATCGCGTTCCCCTCGATCAGCACGGGCATCTACGGCTACCCGGTCGAACTGGCGGCGCCCCTCGCGGTGGCCACGGTCCGATCAGCGCTGGCAGAGAGTGCCAGCGTGCAGGAGGTCACGTTCTGCTGCTTCTCGGACACGGACCTTGCGGTGTACGAAGCGGCGCTTGCAGAAGCAGGCCCCGCATAGAAACGCAGGCCCCGCCGCCGCGCCTTACTTCGCCGCCTCCACCTTCACCCGTGCATTGGGCATCTCGCCGAACATCTCGGGCGCGTACATCGCCTCGACACGGCTCGGCGGCAGCGCGAAGTCGCCCACGTTGTTGAGGCGCACGGTGTACTCGATCTTCACCACACCCTTGGGCAGGTACTCGTAATAGCTGCGGAAGGCCTCGAAGCTGCGCTCCTCGAAGGCCAGCCAGCCCGCGCCCGACTTGCGCTCGCCCTGCGTGGCGATCTGCGAGTCGCGGCCCAGGCCCGTGCCCAGGATGGTGGCGCCGCCCGGAATCGGATCGCTCACCACGACCCAAGTCATGTCGGTGCTGGCGTTCACCTCCACGGTCACGCGCAGCACGTCGCCGCGCGTGTACTTGCCCGCGGTGGCCTGCTCGACCGGTGTGATGGTCTTCTTGATCGCATAGCCGGCAGCGAACGGCGCCTTCAGCTGCACCGCGGCAATCGACTGCATCGTGAGCCACGGCTTGCCGCTGCCCTGCTGCGTGACCAGCAGCGTGTCGCGCACGGGAGCGCCCGCGGGCGATGCCGCCCACGGCAGGAACATGCTGTTGTTCTTCAGGTTGCCCGGCGATGCGGGCGCGCCGAAGAAGGTGCTCTGGTTGGGCGCGCCGGCCGCGTCGGTGGTCTTCACGCGCTCGACGCTGCGCCAGTCGACCTGCGCCTTCACGGCGCCGAGCGTGGCGGCCGTGACGCCGGCCACCGGCGTGCTTTCGAACACCTTCGAGAACTTCTCGAGTGCGAGCCCGCCCCACAGGTTGGCGGTGGTGGTGTGCCAGGCGCCGTTCTGCTGGCGGCCGATGAAGCCGTTGGCGAGTTTGCCGATGTCGTCCTTCCAGGCCGGGTCGTCCATCACGCTGAGCAGCAGGCGCGCGGTGTTGACGTCGCCGTTGGTCATGAGCCACCACCAGTAGTCGTCCTGCTCGGTGCTGAAGACCAGCTTGGTGCCCTGGTAGGACAGGCGGGCCTTGAGCACGTTGTTGGCCTCGTCCAGGCGCTGCTGGCGCTGCGGCACATCCTGCACGCGCTTGAGGATGTTGAGCCAGTCGATCACGGCGCTGGTGGGCCACTGGTTGGGCGCGATGGTGATGCTGCCGAGCATGCTGCCCTTGGCCGTGCCGTAGCGCGACAGGGCCTCGAGGGCGGCGAGCTTGCGCACGTCCAGGTCCTTGCGCGGGCTCCAGAACTCGCGCTGGATGCGGCCTTCGACAAAGGCGATGAGGCCCGACTCCATCGGTGCGCGCGCCGCGTCGGGCAGCGCGAAGGCGGGGTTCAGCGCCGCCGCCTCGTGCGTGGCCGCCAGCAGATACGAGGTGAGGATGTCGCTGCCGCGGTTCGATTCGCCGTCGCGCGGCGGAAAGTAGCTGGCCAGGCCGTCGCTGTCAAGATAGGTCGGCAGCTGGGCCAGCACGCCCTGCCACATCTTCGCGTCGCGCAGGCCGACCGACTTGCTGGTCTTCTGCTCGAGGCAGCTGAAGGGGTAGTTGGCGAACCAGTCGCGCACGCCCGGCAGGCCCTCGGCCAATTTGGGTTGCAGAGACAGCTTGAGGCCGCCGCGGCCGGGCAGGGCATCGGCGGGCGGCGCCACGTCGATGGTGAAGGGACCGTCGAGCTGCACCAGCGTGGCCTGCTGCACCGTGAGCGGCACCGACGGAATGATGCGCTGGCGCACCTTGAGCGCATCGCGCGCACCGCCGATCGTGTCCTTGGCTTCGATCTCCCACAGGATCGCTTCGGCGCGCGTCTGCGCGAGCTGCGCGGGGGCGGTCACGGTCCACGCCACTTCACGCGCCTCGCCGGCCGGAATGTCCACCGTCTGCGGCTCGAGCGTGAGCAGCGTGGCGCGCGGCGTGGCGTCCACCTTCATCGGCTTTTGCGTGGTGTTGCGCAAGGTGATCTGGGCGCGGAACTGGTCGTCCTCGCGCACCAGCGGCGGCAGGCCGCTGATGATCTGCAAATCTTGCGTGGCCTGGATGCTCATCTGGCCGGTGCCGAACAGGCTGGTGCCCGAATCGGCCACGGCCACGATCCTGAAGGTGGTGAGCGCGTCGTTGAGCGGCACCGTCACCACCGCCTGGCCGTTGGCGTCGAGCACCACTTTCGGGTTCCACAGGAGCAGGGTGTCGAGCAGCTCGCGCGTCTGGCCCTTGCCGCCACCGCCGCCCGCGGGCACGGCCTTGCGCCCGTAGTGGCGCCGGCCGACGATTTCCATCTGCGCTGTGGAGGTGCTCACGCCCCAGCTGCGCCGCTGCAGCATCGCGTTGAGCAGGTTCCAGCTGTCGTTGGGCATCAGCTCCAGCAGCGCCTGGTCGACCGCGGCAACGGCCACTTCGGCACCGGCCGCGGGCTTGCCGTCGGGCAGCTTGGCGGAGATGGTGATCTGCGCCTTGCTGCGCACCGGGTAGCTGGGCTTGTCGCTGGTGACCGTCACGTCGATCTGGTGCGCGCGCGTGCCGACGCGGATCTCGGCCATGCCCAGGCGGTAGGCGGGCTTGCTCAGGTCGACCATCGCGGTGGGCGCGACGTATTCCTTGCCTTCGTACCAGAACGCGGTCCACCATTCGCGCGGAGCCTTGAAGCCCCAGGTGAAGAAGCTGTACCACGGCACCTCGCGCAGCCGGCCGCGCAGCGCGAGCACGCTCACGTAGGCGTTCGGGCCCCATTCGGGCCGGACCTGCAGGCTCACGGTCGGGTCCTTGCCGTCGAGCTGCACCACATGGGTCTCGATGATGCCTTCGCGCTCCACCGACACCAGCGCGGTGGCAAAGCGGAAGGGGCTCCTCACCTGGAACTTGGCAACCTCGCCGGGCTGGTAGCTCTTTTTTTCGGGCAGCACGTCGATGCGGTCGTTGTCCTCGCCGCCGAACCAGAGTTCGCCCTGTTTGGTCACGTACACCGAGCTGGCGGCGCGGCTGTCGCGGCCTTCGCTGTCGGTGGCGCTGGCCACCAGCTCGACCTCGCCCGCTTCCTTGAGTTCGGATTCGCACAGCAGCAGTCCGCGCGCATCGCTCTTGCCGCTGCAGACGGTGCCGATGTCCTTGGTCTCGGTCTTGTTGTCGTAGGTGTAGAAGCCGCCCACCATGCGCTTGCGGCTGGTGGTGGTGATGCGCGCCACGGCGCGCACGTTGAGCGTGAC
This sequence comes from Variovorax paradoxus, assembly GCF_030815975.1. Classification (NCBI taxonomy): domain Bacteria; kingdom Pseudomonadati; phylum Pseudomonadota; class Betaproteobacteria; order Burkholderiales; family Comamonadaceae; genus Variovorax; species Variovorax paradoxus. Next base: position 551,902 of record NZ_JAUSXL010000002.1, on the reverse strand, counting down.
GCCGGCCTGGGGCTTGCCCGAGAGGTCGAGCGCGAGCGCCTGGTACTTGAGCTTCTGGCTGGTCGAAACCCAGCCCTCGGTCTTGATGCCGGCGATCACCGAGGCGGGCCACAGCGTCTGCGTGCTGCGCAGGGTCTGCACCTCGCCGTTCGGGTCGGCATAGGTGGCTTCGAGCAGCAGCTCGCGTGCGGCCTTCACCTTGGGCACCTTGTCGATCGTGAGCTTGCCGGCGCCGTCCTTGTTGAGCGTGAGCGGCAGCTTGTCGGCGATCACACGGGTGTCGCTGGCGCTGTTGATGTCTTCCTCGGCGCCCGCGGTGTCGGCGGCAGCCGCCGCGGGCGCCTGCGAGCCGTCGGCCTGCACGCGCGGCGGGTTGAAGCTGAAAGCCTCGTGGTCGGCAAAGCCGAGGCTCTTGCCGCGCACCATGGCCGACACGCGCACCGGCAGGTTGGCTGCGCCGCCCCCGGCCACGTAGTTGATCTGCACGTCGGTGGGCACCGAGGCCACGCTCACCAGCGGCTTCTTGTCGGTGGGTGCGATGCGGCCTTCGAGCACGGGCAGGCGGAATTCCTCGACGCGGAACTGGCCGGTGGAGAAGTTGCGGTTGTAGTCGCTCTCGCCACCTTCGCCTTCGCCTTCCGAGTCGCCGCTGTTGGCGTCCTTGCCCTTGCCGGTGCGCAGCATCACTTCGTACACGCCGAGCTTGGCGGCCGGCGGTATGGCGAAGCTGTTCTCCGCGCTCAGGCCCCCGGTCGGCGTCTTGCGCCAGGCCAGCGGCTGCGTGAAGCGCTGGCCGCTGCCGGTGTGGGTGACCACCAGTGTGTCGGGCCGGTTCTCGGGCAGGCCGAAGCCCTTGCTGGTCTGGGTGCGGATCAGGTGCTTCATCGACACCGTTTCGCCGGCGCGCAGCAAGGTGCGGTCGAAGATGGTGTGGGCCACGCGGTCGGGCTCGGGCTGCAGGCTGGTGGGCACGTTGAAGCGCCAGGGCTCGATGCCGCGCTGCCAGTCGCTCCAGGTGAAGGCCAGGTCCTCGATGCCCTTGTCGTCCTTGGCGCGCGCGCTGACGAACCAGGCGCCCGCGTTGTATTCGTCCGGCCCGTTGCAGTTGGGCGCCTCGGGCACGACGCCCGTGAGGTTGACGATGCCGTTGGCGTCGGTCTTGCCGGTTGCGACGGCAACGCCGCGGCAGTCGGACACGCGCACCTCGGCGTTCGGCACCACCTTGCCCTTGTCGAGCGTGGTGACCCAGGCCATCGAGTTCTCGCGGCCGAGCTTGAAGTGCACCGCAAGGTTGGTGGCCAGCGCGGTGGTGCGCACGTACATCGTGCGGCTGGCGCCGTAGCGCTCGTCGAGCAGCGCGTCGCCGAGCTTCTGCGAAGCGATTTCGAGCACGTGGAAGCCCGGCGTCAGCGGAATGCCGATGACTTCGAACGGGCGCGGATCGCCGCTCTCGGCCTTGGGCATGTCGAGCGCCTTCACGCCCGGCTGGCCCGCGAGCAGGGACAGCATGCGGCTTTGCACGCGGGTGCGTTCGTTGGTTTCGATGACGGCGGGCAGTGCGCCCTTCACGTCCTTGCGCGCCTGTTCGCGGCTCACGGTGTAGTCGTCGTAGCGGCGCACCTTGCGAAACCACGCGATGATCTCGGCGTCGGTTTTGGGGTTCATGTCGCTGACCTTGCCGGGCGTGAGCGCCTGCACCATCAGCGCGGGCTCCACGCGCCGCACGGTCACCGGCATCATGGCCGGCGTGCCGGGTTCCGCCAGCCGCTCGACCACGCCGAAAGGCGAGGCGGCAAACTTGGCCAGCGGCGGCATGGCGCCGGTGGCCACCTTCAGCGGAAAGCTGCCGGGCGAAGCCAGCGGCCGGCCCGATGCGTCCTCGAACTTCGCGGGCAGCTCGACGGTGTACTTGGTGTCTTCCGCGAGCGGCGGGGCGAAGCTCGCGGCGCTGACCACGTCGTCTTCGCTCGGCGTGCCGCCGTCGTTCTGGAGCGTGGCATTGATCGACTTGCCGCCGCCCTTGAGCTGGATCTGCGAGGCCATCTTGCGCGTGACCGGGGCATTGAACTGCAGCTGCATCGGCCGCAGCGGCAGGCAGGCGGCCTGGGCGTTCTCGCGCTCGCAGCTGAAAGACACCGCGAAGGGTTCGCGCACCTGGAAGCTCAGGCGGCGCTCCACGTTGTTGGCCACGCCCGAGGGGGTGGCCACGCCCTTGCCGTAGACGATCTGCACCTTGCTGCCCGGCGTGAGCGTGCGGTTGCATTGCAGCGCGATGAAGCGCAGCGGGTCCCTGGCGGCTTCCGCGTCGCGGCCGAAGGCCTTGAGCAGGCCGGTGCGCTGCTCACCTTCGAGCAGCCGCACGGGAATGCGCTCGCCGATGCCGTCCGCCGCGCACCAGACGTTCTGGCGCACGCTCTCCACGGTAGCGGCGCCGTTGAGCTCGAGCACGAACATCTGCTGCTCGTCGATCCGGCCGTAGCTGCCCGGCATGAAGTTGCGCACAAACGGCCCACCGCTATTGAATTGGTAGCGTTCCGGCCCGGTCAGCTCGCCGCCCGAGGCGGGCTTGAAGCCGGGAATCCGCGTGACGGTGCAGCGCACGCCGGGCGGCAGGTCGTTCTCGAAGTCCCAGACCCAGGCCTTCGCATCGGTCCAGCGGCCGGTGCCCTTGCCGGCCTGCGCATCGGTGCAGCTCACGGCAAGCGGCGCGGGTGCCTTCGGGTCGCCGAAATTGACCGCGGGCTGGTCGAACTTGGCGACCACCTGGCGCACGCGCGCCACTTCGCCCTGCGGGGTCAGGCTGGTGATCTGGAGGGCAAGGGCCGGCATGGCGAGCAAGGCGCCGCCGGCCAGAAGCAGCGCTGGAATGGTTCTTTTCAATTTTTTCTCCACCTGGAAGCAGCGCGCAGCGTAGCCGATTTGAATGGCGCTCCGGCCGTGCCAGTCGTCATATGCCTCGGCCGCTCTTCATACAATCGGCACTGTCGTGCGTGCGCCGCGCGGACCGCCACCAAGACCTCGCCGCCGACCGATGAAACGCTACTGGGAAATAGACGCCTTGCGCGGGCTGATGCTCGTGCTGATGACCGTCACCCATCTTCCGACCCGCCTGACCGACCTGCTGGGCCAGCCCTTCGGATTCGTCTCGGCCGCGGAAGGCTTCGTGCTGCTGTCGGCCTTCGTGGCCGGGCTGGTCTACAGCCGCATCGGCTACGTGCGCGGCGTTGACCCGATGCGCCAGGCCTTCTGGCGGCGCGTGCTCAAGGTCTACCTGTGCCAGGCGGCGATCCTGCTGTTCCTGTTCACGGTCATTGCCGCGCTCGGGCTGCACATCGACCAGCCGGCGGTGAAGAACCTGATGTCCTACTACCTGGCCGAGCCGCGCGAAGGATTTCTTTTCGGGCTGCTGCTGGTCTACGAGCCCGCGCTGCTCGACATCCTGCCGATGTACATCTTCTTCATGCTGATGAGCCCGTGGGTGCTGGCCTTTGCCATGCGGCACGGCTGGACGCTGGTGATGGGCGCCAGTGTCGCCTTGTGGGCGCTGGCGCAATTCGACCTCAGCGAATGGGTCTACGGACTTGCGGTGCATTACCTGAGCCTGCCGGTTCCGTTCCACGAAATGGGCGCCTTCAACAGCTACGCCTGGCAGTTCCTGTGGTTCGCGGGCCTGTGCCTCGGTGCCAGCCGCAACCTGCCCGATGCGCGGCCGCTGCGCTTTCCGGCCTGGCTGTGGATGCCTGCGCTGGCCATCGCGCTCTACGGCTTCTGGTGGCGCCACCACGGCATCAACGGCCAGGCGCCGTTCGGCGGCGACGTGGAAATGAACCTGCTGTTCGACAAGTGGCAGCTCGGGCCGCTGCGTCTCGTGAACCTGGTGGCGCTGGGCGTGCTGGCGGTGCGCTTCGGCCCAGGGCTCATGCGCAAGATTCCGCGCCTGCATTGGCTCGAGGCCATGGGCGCGGCCTCGCTGCCGGTGTTCTGCGCGCACCTGGTGGCGGTGCTGCTGGTGCTGGCCTTCTACGGCGACAGCCAGACCGCCCGGCCCTGGTGGGGCGACGGCCTGCTGCTGCTGGCGGTGTTCGCGGGCATGTACGCGGTGGCGCGCTTCACGCGCGGGGCCGACCTGCCGCCGCCGGCGGAAGAGGTGCCGACGGAGACTGCGCGGGCCTGAGGCCCGTCAGGAGGGCCGGTCAGGGCAGGGCAGCTGCCGGGGCCGCGGCCGGCGCAGCCCCTGGCAAGTGGCTGGTGATGATCGACTGCCAGAGCCGATAGCCCTCGTCGGTCATGTGCAGCCGGTCGCTCCTGAACAGTTCCGGCCGCGGCCTGCCGTCGGCGCCGAGCATGGGTGTGAAGACGTCGATGTATTCGCTGTCGGGCAGCCGGTTCAGGTAGGCCGAGATCACGTTGTTGGTTTCGCGGATCTGCGGCATCAGGCGCTCGCGCGAGGGGCTCGGCTTGATCGAGATGAAGCTGATGCGCGTGTTCGGCAGCTCGGCGCGCACCGCATTGGCAAAGCGCGCAAAGCTCTCGAGCACCTGCAGCGGCGTGCGGCCCTCGGCCAGGTCGTTGTCGCCGGCGTACACCAGCACCTGCCGCGGCCTGTAGCGCACCACGAGGTCGCGCGCGAACAGGCTGCAGTCGGCCAGGGTCGAGCCGCCGAAGCCGCGGTTGACGATGCCGGGGACCTGGCGGAAGTCCTGCCCGAGGCTTTTCCACATGCGCACGGTGGAACTGCCCACGAACACCACGCCGCCGGGCGCCGGGAACTGCTGCTGGTCGGCCCGGAAGAAGGCGGCCAGCTCGTCGTGCCAGCGCGCCTTGGCCGCGAGGTAGTCGGAAGAGGCATCGGCCGCCGTGCTGTCCAGCGCCTCATAGGGGAGCACGGCGTTGTGGTTCTGGGCCTGCGCGGCGAGTGCGGTTGTCAGCAGCAGCGCGGCGGCCAGCGCGGTTTTCATCGAAGGCATCGGAAAAAGACGGAACGCTGATCGGATCGTATCCGCGGATTGTGGGGCATGAAGCATCGGCCGCGAATGCGGCCTGGCTGTGCCGCCCGGTCCGCACCAGCCCCCGCCCCACGCCCTCAGGAAACATTCCGCAACGTATACTGCCTCGCAAAATCGGAGCGGAGCGCACAGCGTGCGGGGCGGGAAATGAAGCAAATTGCGATCGTCGTCGCCCTCTGCGTGGGCGCGTGGTACTTTTTCCTCGGCGGGCGCAAGCTCGACGAGGCCATGGTGCGCCAGTACTACGAGAAAGAGGCGCACGCCGTCTATTCGCGCGATGCCGAGCAGCTGTGCAAGCAGCTCAGCAAGAAGGCCGTGATCCAGAGCAAGACGATCATGATGGGCCGCACGCAGGAAACCACCAGCGACCGCGAGCAGGCCTGCGAGTCTGCGCGCAAGACCTTCAAGATGTTCGAGTCGGTGGGGGAGCGCATGGGCGGCATCCTGACCATCGAATACGAGTACCACATCGACAGCATCGAGATTGCGAGCGACCGCAAGAGTGCCACCGTCGAAGGCACCAGCGTGCTGAAGATGGGCGAGGCGGCCATGCAGTTCAAGAGCAGCTTCACGCAGCGGCTGGAGCGCGAACTGGGCCAGATGCGGCTCGTGCGCGGCGACGACGTCACGGTGGTGCGCCTGGGCGGGCGCGGCGCCATGAGCCAGGGCGACTTCTTCAAGTAGCACGCAGGCGCCGCCATCATGATCGCCAACGACTCGCTGCCGCCTCCGCCGCCTTTCTGGCACCGCCTCAACAGCTTCTTCGCGTTTCCGTTCCAGCTGCGGCCGCTGATGTATGGCCTGGTGCTCGCGTTCTGCAGCCTGCTGTTCGAGGCCATTCCTTTTCTGCATCCCGGCCTGTCGCTGATCGTGATCGAGCTGGGCATCGTGCTGGCGGCCAGCCGCTACGGCTTCAAGGTCACCGCGCTCGGTTCGCGCGGCATCTGGCGCTCGGCCGATTTTCCGCGCCAGCTGAATGAAGACTGGGTCAACCTGCCCTGGAAGCTGTTTGCCATTTCGGTGGTGCAGGGCGCGCTGATCGGCTGGCTGGCCTGGTACGAACCGGTGCTGGGCACCGTCGCGGTGTTCGTGGTGTCGTTCACCTTTCCGGCCGCGATGATCGTGCTGGTGCAGTCGGGCAGCTTCTTCCAGGCCATGAACCCCGGCCATGTGATGGATGCGATGCGCATCATCGGCTGGCCCTATGCGCTGCTGTGCTTCTTCCTGTTCCTGCTGAGCGCGGGCGCGCAGATCGCCATCGGCATGCTGCTGCCGATGATCGACGGCCTCATCGTGCTGCCGATCGCCAATTTCGCGTTCATCTATTTCGGCTGGGTGATGTCAAGCCTGCTGGGCTACGTGATGTACCAGCACCACGACGCCTTCGGCATCGACCTCTTGCCCGGCGGCGGCGTGGACGACGGCGCGCCGGTGGACCGCCGCACGCCCGAGCAGATGGCCGCGCAGCGCACCGATGCCGAAGTGGCGCAGCTGATCACCGACGGCGACGTGGCCGGCGCACTTGGCATCGCCTACGAGGCGCAGCGCGTGGCACCGGCCGACGACCTGGCGGCGCAGCGCCGCTACCACCGCGTGCTGCTGCTCGCGCCCGAGAAGGCGTCCACGCTGCTCGACCATGCGCGCCGCTTCATTCCGCTGCTGTTGCGACGTGACCTGGCATCCGAAGCGCTCAAGGTCTTCAAGGCCTGCCGCGAGAAGGACAAGGCCTTCTCGCTCGACGACGCACCGACGGTCATGACGCTGGCCAAGGCCGAATGGCGCAACGGCGATGCGCATGCCGCGCTCGCGCTCCTGTCGGGATTCGACCGGCGCTTTCGCGGCCATGCGGCCATTCCGCAAGCCTACGAACTGGCGGCCCGGGTGCTGGTGCAGGGGCTCGGCCGCGCGGACATGGCGCAGCCGATCCTGACGACGCTCGAATCGCGCTTTCCGGACAGCGAGCAGACGCAGGAAGTGCGCTGGCTGCTGCGGCCCACGGCGTAGGTTCTTGTCAGGCGCGCTCGAGGGTGCGCGTCACCATGTCGTTGGGCGCGAGCCGCAGCAGATGCGGCAGCCAGCCGACGGCCATGTCGCGCTCGCCCGCATGCAGCAGGCCGTTGGCGCAGACCGACAGCGTGTCGGCCAGCTCCGGATGGTCGGGCGCGATCTTCAGCAGCACGCGGCACAGCTTGTCGGCGTCCTGGAACTGCCGCACGCGCGTGAAGCGGCGCGCCAGGCGGGCCATGTCGTCGGGCTTCAGGCGCGCGCCCGGCTTGGCCTGGTCGAGGTAGGTGGTGTAGCTGGCGTGCTGCAGGGCCAGTGTGTCGGGGTCGGTGGCCGGCAGGCGGAAGATGCGGCGCGCGGCTTGATGAAAGTCTTCCCCCGCGGGCTGCAGCCGCGCGGTGTTGAACCAGGCGCGCAGCGTGTCGGTGTCGCCGGGGCGCAATGCGGCGGCGGCGCGCCATTCGGCGCAGGCGGGCTCGAACTTCATTGCCGCCGACAGCTTGCGCGCGGCGGACACGTGCTGTTCGAAGCGATCGTCGTCGGTCACCATTTCCGATTTCACGGTTTCGGGCGTCTTGACGCGGCCCAGCCACATGGCACCGGCCATCAGCGTGGCGCCCGTCAGCAGGCCGCCCAGGTGGGCCATGTAGCCGACGCCCTGATCACCCCACCATTGCTGCATCAGTTCGTTGGCGATCCAGGCCGGCAGCAGCAGCAGGGCCGGCGCCGTGACGTAGTTGAAATAGAAGAAGAGCTGGTAGAAGAACCGGATGCGCCGCAGCCGGTACATCACGGCGTACATGCCCATCAGCGCCGAGATCGCACCCGAGGCGCCAAGGCCATGGCCGCCGTTGCCGGCATAGGCCCAGCCAGCCAGCAGCGAAGAGCCAACGGCACCGAGCAGGTAGAAGGCCAGGTAGGTGCCGCGCCCCAGCGCCAGTTCGACCGAGAAGCCGAACAGGAAGAGGAACAGCATGTTGCCCAGCAGGTGGCCGGTGTCGGCGTGCAGGAAGGCCGCGGTGATCCAGGTCCAGGGCTTGAGCTCGGCGCCCTTGTCATGGTCGAGCGACCAGCGCTCGGTGAACGGCACAGGCCGCATCGCCTCGTACTGCTGGCGGTCACGCTTCCATTCGGCATAGCGCGGGTTCGCGGGCGTGATGACCTCGTCAGCCTGCAGCTTGTGCAGGAACTTCCTGTCGTTCTGGAGGCCATCGAGCAACTGCGGATGGGCTTCCTCGTGCGGCAGCATGCGCCGCGCCCGCTTGCCGCGCTTGGGGTCCGTTTTTTCGAGCCACTCCACGAAGGGCGGCAGTTCCAGCTCGGGCAGCACGCTGTGCGCGTAGTAGTGGGCCGCGCGCTCGTCGGCCTTTTCCTCGCTGCGCTGTGGGCCCCAGAACACGATCATGTTCACGAGGATCAGCAGCACCGTCATCCACGGTGGATTGCGCCAGCTCGGTTTGTTTTCGAGCGGGATGGCGTAGAACAAGCGGGGCCTTGAGCGTCAGGCCAGCCGGGTGCGATGGCGCGCAATTTGCGCCTTCACTTGAGCCGGCGCGGTGCCGCCGAGGATGTTGCGCGCGTTGAGCGAGCCGCGCAGGCTCAGCACGTCGTACACGTCCTTCTCGATGCTCGGGTTGAACTGCTGCAGCACGGCCAGCGGCAGCTCCGCGAGGTCCACCTTGTGCGAGGTGGCGGCCTTCACCGCGTGGGCCACGGTTTCATGCGCGTCGCGGAAGGGCAGGCCCTTCTTCACGAGATAGTCGGCCAGGTCGGTGGCGGTGGCGTAGCCGCGCAGGGCGGCGGCTTCCATGGCCTCGGGCTTCACGGTGATGCCACCGATCATCTCGGCGAAGATGCGCAGCGTGTCCTTGAGCGTGTCGACGGTGTCGAACAGCGGCTCCTTGTCTTCCTGGTTGTCCTTGTTGTAGGCCAGCGGCTGGCCCTTCATCAGGGTGATGAGCGCCATCAGGTGGCCGACCACGCGGCCAGTCTTGCCGCGGGCCAGCTCGGGCACGTCGGGGTTCTTCTTCTGCGGCATGATCGAAGAGCCGGTCGTGAAGCGGTCGGCAATCTGGATGAAGCCGAAGTTCTGGCTCATCCACAGGATCAGCTCCTCGCTCATGCGGCTGATGTGCACCATGCACAGGCTGGCGGCGGCGCTGAACTCGATGGCAAAGTCGCGGTCGCTCACGGCGTCCAGGCTGTTCTGGCACACGCCGTCCATCTTCAGCGTTTTGGCGACCAGCTCGCGGTCGAGCGGGTAGCTGGTGCCGGCCAGCGCGGCGGCGCCCAGCGGCAGGCGGTTGACGCGCTTGCGCACGTCCTGCAGGCGCTCGGCGTCGCGGCTGAACATTTCCACGTACGCCAGCATGTGGTGGCCGAAGCTCACCGGCTGCGCCACCTGCAGGTGCGTGAAGCCGGGCAGGATGACCTCGACGTTCTTCTCGGCGATGTCCACCAGCGACACCTGCAGCGCCACCAGCAGCTCGGCGATCAGGTCGATCTCGCCGCGCAGCCACAGGCGCACGTCGGTGGCGACCTGGTCGTTGCGGCTGCGGCCGGTGTGCAGGCGCTTGCCGGCGTCGCCCACCAGCTGGGTCAGCCGGGCCTCGATGTTCAGGTGCACGTCTTCGAGGTCGAGTTTCCACTCGAAGGCGCCCGATTCGATTTCAGCGCGGATCTGCGCCATCCCACGCTCGATCTCGGCGTGGTCCTGCTTGGCGATGATGCCCTGGGCGGCCAGCATGCCGGCATGGGCCAGGGAGCCCTCGATGTCGGCCTGCCACAGGCGCTTGTCGAAGAACACGCTCGCGGTGTAGCGCTTCACGAGGTCGCTCATGGGTTCGGAGAACAGGGCCGACCAGGCTTCGGATTTCTTGTCGAGTTGGTTTTGAGTCATGGGAGCCGTGCCAGAGAGGCAATAATGGGTTTGGTTACCCAATGTATCTGTGATGCGCAATCCGGCGATTTTATCGGCCACCTCCACCCCCACGCCTGCGTCCCCGCCGGAAAGAGGGCGTTTGCCCGCGCGCGGCAGCCCCGGGCTGTTCGACGCCTGCCAGATCGGGGTGGTGCTGCGCGCGGTGCTCTTCGTGGAGGCGCTGGTGGCAACCGCCACGCTGTTCGTGTCGGCCTCCCCCGGGGAATGGCTGGTGCAGGCCGCCACCGTCACGGGCGGCGCGTTGCCGGCCACGCTGCTGTGGCTGGTGGCGGCCTGCGGGCTCAAGAAGCCGCTTGGGCGCCTGCCGCGGCAGGCGCAGTACGCGGCGGGTGCCGTGCTCGGCGCTGTTTCCTCGCTCTACGGCTGCGGCCTGCTGCGCCTGACCGGCGTGCTGGGTGCGGCGCCGTGGCTCGCCAGTGCCGTGGCGGGCGCCTTCATCGCGGGCATGGTCATGGCGGCGATGGTGCTGCGTGCGCGCGGCCAGACGCCCGCTGCCATGACGGCCCGGCTGGAAGAGCTGCAGTCGCGCATCCGCCCGCATTTTTTGTTCAACACGCTCAACAGCGCCATTGCCCTGGTGCGGGAGGAGCCCACCAAGGCCGAAACCATGCTGGAAGACCTGGCCGAGCTGTTTCGCCAGGCGCTGGCCGACCCGGGCGAATCGGGCACGCTGGCCGACGAGATTGCGCTGGCCGAGCGCTACCTGGCCATCGAGCAGGTGCGTTTCGGCGACCGGCTGCGCATCCGCTGGGACCTCGATGCCGCGGCCAGCAGCGCGCGCCTGCCGCCGCTGCTGCTGCAGCCGCTGGTGGAAAATGCCATCAAGCACGGCGTGGAGCCCAGCCCCGAGGGCGCCAAGCTGCGCATCCGCACCGAGCGCCGCGGCAGCGTGGTGGTGATCGAGGTGGTCAACAGCCTGCCGCCGCTGCGCTGGGCCGACGAGCCCCTGCCGCGCGGCCACGGCATTGCATTGGCCAACGTGCGCGACCGGCTGCGGCTGCTGCACGACATGCAGATGCAGTTCAGCGCCGGCATGGACCACAAGAACTACCGCGTGCGCATCGCCATTCCCGCCGCCGAACCATGACTCTCAAGACCCTGATCGTCGATGACGAAGCCCTGGCCCGCTCGCGCCTGCGGACCCTGCTGCGCGACTGCCGCTCGCCCGCCGCCGAAGTGGTGGCCGAGGCCGCCCAGGGTGCCGAGGCGCAGAAATATCTGGACAGCATGGCGCTCGACCTCGTGCTGCTCGATGTGCATATGCCCGGCATCGACGGCATCGAGGTGGCGCGCGCCCTGCGCGACAGGGCCGATGCACCGGCCGTGGTGTTCGTCACCGCGCATGCGGCCCATGCCGTGACGGCCTTCGATCTCGACGCGGTCGACTACCTGACCAAGCCGGTGCGGGCCGAACGCCTTCAGCAGGCGCTGCAGAAGGCCGAGCGCTTCCTGAAGGAGCGGCGCGCGCTGCAGCAGGCGGACGCCCAGCAGGAAAGCGTGCTCATCCAGGACCGCGGCCGCGCCGAGCGGGTGCCGCTGTCGGAGGTGCTCTACCTGAAGTCCGAGTACAAGTACCTCACGGTGCGCACCGCCACGCGCAGCCACATCCTGGACGGTTCGCTGAATGAATTCGAGGAGCGCTATCCCGCGCGCTTCCTGCGGGTGCACCGCAATGCGCTGGTGGCGCGCTCGGCCATCCGTGCACTCGAAAAATACGATGACGGGGAAGACGCCGAAGGCTGGGCCCTGCGGCTCGACGCGATCCCCGAACCCGTCGCGGTGTCGCGGCGGCAACTGGCTGCAGTGCGTGAAGTGCTGAAGGAAGCGCGATGACCGATAACACCAAGACGACCGGCGAGGCGCCGGCAGCGCCGCAGCCCCCGCCGACGGCGGAACTCCCGGCAGAGCAGCCACCGGAACCCGCGCCGGAGCCCCCGCCGGACGCCGTGCCGCCCGAACTGCCGCCGGTGCCGGCGCCGGAGCCCGAACGCATGCTGCTGCACATGCCGGTCGACGTGCGCAGCGTCTCGCTGGTGGTGCTCGCGGTGCTGGCCAGCGTCTTCGCGCTGCAATGGGGCAAGGCCGTCTTCATTCCGCTGATGCTGAGCCTGCTGCTGACCTACGCGCTGTCGCCGCTGGTCGAGCGGCTGCACCGCTTGCGGCTGCCGCGCTGGATCGGCGCGGCGCTGATCCTCGTCGGCCTGTTCGGCGGCCTGGGCTGGACCGGCTACTCGCTCTCGGGCAGCGCCACGCAACTGGTCGAGTCGCTGCCCATCGCGGCCCAGAAACTGGGGCAGGCCATGCGCCGCAGCAGGAGCGCCAGCGCCACGCCGCTCGAAAGCGTGCAGCAGGCGGCCGCGCAACTCGAAAAGGCGGCCGAGGAAAACTCCGCGCGCGTCGCGGCCCGCAAGGGCGTCGCGCGCGTCGTCGTCGAGCGGCCGCCCTTCAATGTGCGCGACTACGTGCTCAGCGGCACTGTCGGCCTGCTCGCGGCCGCGGGGCAGCTCACGCTGGTCGCCTTCCTGACCTACTTCGCGCTGTGCTCCGGCGACACTTTCCGGCGCAAGCTGATCAAGATCACCGGGCCGAGCCTGCAGAAGAAAAAGATCACCGTGCATGTGCTCGACGACATCACCCTCAACATCGAGCGCTACCTGCTGGTGCAGATCCTGGTCAGCGCGCTGGTGGGCCTGACGACCGGCCTCGCGTTCTGGGCCATCGGGGTCGAGAGTGCCCCCGTGTGGGGAATCATTGCGGGCGTGACCAACCTCATTCCCTACATCGGCTCGGTGATCGTGCTGGTGGCCGCGGGGCTGGTGGCCTTCCTGCAGTTCAACAGCCTGCAAATGGGCATCCTGGTCAGCGGCGTGTCCCTTTCCATCCATACGCTGATCGGCAACCTGCTGATGCCCTGGCTCACCAGCCGCACCAGCCGCATGAACCCGGTGGCCGTGTTCGTGGGCGTGATCTTCTGGGGCTGGCTCTGGGGCGTGTGGGGGCTGCTGCTGGGCATTCCCATCACCATGGTGATCAAGTCGATATGCGACCGGGTCGAAGATTTACAGCCGATCGGTGAACTTTTGGGCGAGTAGACCGGAGAAAAGAAGTTTCGGTGTGTACGATATTGGGAATCAATTCTCAATAATGCAATGACCGAAATCTCATCCACTCCTTTGCCGGGCCAGGCCGGGTCGCCTGCCGCGGCCCTTGCCGGCGTCCGGGCCGCCGCTTCGGCCCGGCTTCTTTCCATCGATGCGCTGCGCGGCCTCGTGATTCTGTTCATGCTGCTGGACCACGTGCGCGAGACCTTCTTCCTGCACCACCAGGTGCCCGATCCGATGGTCGTCGCCGAGACGCCGCCCGAGCTGTTCTTCAGCCGCCTGCTGGCGCATCTGTGCGCGCCGGTGTTCGTGTTCCTGACCGGGCTGTCGGCCTTTCTCTACGCCTCGAAGCAGCCCGACGGCCGCGCGGCCGCTTCCTCCTTCCTGTGGAAGCGCGGGCTGTTCCTCGTGCTGCTCGAAGTCACCGTCATCAACTTCGCGTGGACCTTCCAGTTCCCGCCCGCCAAGGTGTTCCTGCAGGTGATCTGGATCATCGGCCTGAGCATGCTGGCGCTCGCGGCGCTCGTGTGGCTGCCGCGCAAGGTGCTCATCGTGCTGGGCATCGTGCTGGTCGCAGGCCACAACCTGCTCGACGGCGTGCACTTTCCGGTCGGCCACGTGTTGCATGTGCCATGGGCCATCCTGCACGACCGCGGCTGGATCGAAGTGAGCGACACGTTGAAGATGCGCACCTCCTATCCGCTGCTGCCGTGGATCGGCGTGATCGCGCTCGGCTACGCCGCCGGGCCGTGGTTCCTGCCCGCCGCCGATGCGCAGCAGCGCCAGCGTCGGCTGCTGGCCTGCGGATGGGGGCTGCTCGCGGGCTTCCTCGTGCTGCGTGCGCTCAACGTCTATGGCGACAAGCCCTGGGTGGCGGGCGACACCGCACTGGCCAGCGCGATGAGCTTCGTCAACATCACCAAGTACCCGCCGTCGCTGCTGTTCATTGCGCTCACGCTCGGCATCGGGCTGCTGGTGCTGCGCGGATTCGAGCGCCGGCAGGGCAGCGGCTGGATGGCCTGGCTCGCCGTGTTCGGCGCCGCGCCGATGTTCTTCTATGTGCTGCACCTGTATGTGCTGAAGTTCCTCTACCTGGGCGCCGAGGCGGCCTGGGGCGTCAACAAGGGAAAGGTCTTCGGCTTCGACGCCCTCTGGATGGTGTGGCTCTGCGCGCTCGCGCTCGCCGCCTTGCTTTATCCGGCCGTGCGCGCCTTCGCCGCCTTCAAGGCCCGGCGCCGCGACATCGCCTGGCTCAAGTACCTGTGACCGCCATGGCATTCCTTCGCAATCCCTGGTTGCGCGGCGCCATGGCGGTGTCGCTGATGTGGGCCGCATCGATGGCGGCCCAGGCCCATGGCATCTGGTTCGCCCAGCGCTCGGGCGACCTGGCCCTGATCTACGGCGAGGGCGGCGACGACCTTGACGCCGCCAAGCGCCTGCCGCTGATCAAGTCGATCGCAGGCTACGACGCAGCGGGCCGCTCGGTGCCCACCGCGCTCGAGGCGGCCGGCAAGCTTGCGCTGGTCGACCTGCGCGAGCAGCCCGCGGTCGTGGCCGCCGTGCTGGACAACGGCATCTGGACCAAGTCGGCCGATGGGCAGTGGCTCAAGAAGCCGAAGAGCGAGGTGGCCGGCGCCATTGCCAGCGGCCACAACTTCAAGTACGCGGTCCACCTGCGCGCGCCGCTTACCCAGCCGCTCGCGGCCCTGCCTGGGCATGCGCTGCAGATCGTGCCCATCGACGCCGCGCTGCCCGCGATGCGGGGCCAGCCGCTGCGCCTGCGCGTGCTCTACCGCGGCAAGCCCGCCGCGGGCGTGCCGGTGCTGGCCGACTTTCTCAACGACCCGGATGGCGAACCGCTCCTGAGCGCCGCCGATGGCACCGTCACGCTGCCGGTGCGCAACCAGGGGCTCAACGTGATCGCCGCGAAGCACGACGCGCCTTCGGACGATCCAGCCGCCACCGACAAGGTCGAGCACCTGGCCACGCTGTCCTTCCGGCTCGCGCATGCGCCGGAATGAGGAGGGCCACGACATGACCCGCCTGCATTCGACAACGTTCCCCGCAGCCCCGTCGCCCCTGGTGCAAGGCCCTCGATGGCGCTTCCCGGTGGTCAGAAGCTGCTGGGGCGCCGCGCTGATGGTGCTCGCCGGCGGCGCTTGCGGCGCCGAGGACCCGACCCGCGAAACCGCCGGAGGCTTCATCGAAGACACCCGCTGGAGCCTGCTGAACCGCACCGTCTACGAACGCCGCGACTACCTCGACGGCGGCAGGAGCAACGGCGGGCGCAATGCCACGCTGCCTCGGGCCAGGCGCAGCGACTACGCGGAAGAATGGGGCTACGGCCTCATGGGCTCGGTGGAGTCGGGCTTCACGCGCGGCCTGGTCGGGTTCGGCGCCGATGCGCACGCCTACTTCGCGCAGAACCTCGAGGGCGACGATTTCCGCGTCGGCAAGATCCGCATGCTGCCGGTGGACCGCCAGGGCTACGCGCAGGACGGCATTGCGCGCGGCGGCGCGGCCTTCAAGGCGCGCATCTCTTCCACCGTTCTCAAGGTAGGCGAGCAGCGCACCAAGACACCGATCTTCAGTTCCTCCGACACGCGCCTGCTGCCCGAGACCATGCGCGGCTGGCTGCTCACGAGCAACGAGTTCGACAAGCTCACGCTGCAGGCCGGCCGCTTCACCGGCTCGACCGACCGCAACGCGCGCGGCACCGGCAACCCGCTGGTCGTCAACTACCTCGACCCGAAGTCGCCGCGCGGCGATGCCTTCGACTTTGCCGGCGGCATCTGGAAGGGCATTCCCTCGCTCTCGCTCACGGCCTACCTCGGCCGCCTGAAGGACACCTGGCGCACCAGCTACCTGGGCGCCTACTACACGGTGCCGCTGCAGGACAAGCGCGCGCTGGCCTTCGACCTGCAGCTCTACCACAGCAAGGACACGGGCCGCGCGCTGGCGGGCCCTGTCGACAACACCACCGCCAGCCTGATGAGCACCTACAGCCACGGTGCGCACCGCGTGGGCCTGGGCTGGCAGAAGGTGGCGGGCGACACGCCGTTCGACTACGTGACACGCGGCGCCATCTGGCTCGGCAATGCGGCGCAGCTGTCGGACTTCAACGCGCCGCGCGAGCAGTCGTGGCAGCTGCGCTACGAAGTCGACGCCGCAAGCTGGGGCGCGCCGGGACTCAGCCTGGGCGCGGCCTACATCCGCGGCAGCGGCATCGACGGCAGCCGCGTGCCCGCCCGCGGCGGCTATGCCTGGCTGGGCTACGGCAAGGACGGCAGGCACTGGGAGCGCGACCTGTGGCTGCGCTATACGGTCCCGGACGGAGCCGCCAAGGGGCTGGCCCTGCTGCTGCGATATGGCGTGCACCGCAGCAACAAGGCGCAGGGCGAACTCGATGCGCGGCAGATCCGGGTGGCGATGGAATATCCGATCGGGGGCTGAGGGGGTGTGCGCTCCGGCGCAGCGGCAGCGCGCGTGCGCGATGGAGCGCGACGCTCACCGAACACGCCGGGCGCGCTCCAGCCGGCCGAAGCGCACGATCATCCACGGTCCCAGCAGCGCGCCAAGCCCGACCGAGCTCCATGCCGCCACCCAGCTGTGCGTGCTGCCGAGGCCGAAGCGCGTCTGGCCCCAGTCCAATGCGAGGCCGAACACCCACGGGCTCAGCGCACCCGCGCCGAAGCCCATCACCGAGCGCACCGAATACGCCACGCCCAGCCGGTGCGGCGCCACCACGTCGGCCAGCGCGGTCGAATAGACGGAAGAGTCTGCGATCGCGAGCAGGTTGTAGATGGCGGCCATCGCGGCCAGCAGCCACAGCGGCCAGGTCCACATCCAGCCGAACGCGAAGGACATGCACAGGCTCATGAGCGTGGCGGCCATCATGATCCGCGCGCGGCCGAAGCGGTCGGACGCGGCACCACCCCCAATGCTGCCGAACACGCTCGCCAAGTGCGCGAACGCCGCCAGCGCAATGCCCGCGCCCTGCCATGGCGCGGCGCCGCCGGCAGAGGCGACCAGGTAGGCCGGCAGCCAGGCCCACAAGGCCATCAGCTCCCAGCAGTGAAAGGCATAGGCCCAGTTGCCGGCCATGGCGGGCTTGTCGCGCACCGTCTCGGCCAGCGCCTGCCAGATGCCTTCGCGTGCCGCTCCCATACCGGCGGGTGGCACGGGCGGCCGCATGCGCCGCAGGGCCGGCACCGTCAGCAGCGCACCCGCGAACGTGCAGCCCGCGGCCACCAGCAGGCCGAGCCGCCACTGCTGTGCGTGGCTGAATGCCGCCACCACCGCCAGCGACAAGGCGTAGCCCGTCGACGCCGCGCCGAGGAAGAGCCCCATCGCCCGGCCGCGCACGGCGGGTTCGGCGTTGCGCGCGAGCAGTTGCAGGCCCGGCGTGTACGAGGCGCCCGCGCAAAGCCCGGCCAGGCCGTAAAGCAGCAGCGCCGAAAGATGGCTGTGCGCGAAGATGGCAAAAGCCAGTGCCGAGCATGCGCTGATCGCGCTGCCGATGAAGAAGACGCGGTGCGGGCCGTAGCGGTCGGCCAACAGGCCTACGGCAAACAGCGAACTCATGTAGCCGATGTGCCACGCGCTCTGGATCGAACCGGCCTGCGCGGCCGTCATGTGCCAGTCGGCCATCATGAAGGGCAGCACGCCGGAATAGGCGGTGACCACCATGGCCTGCAGCAGCCGGCTCGCGCACAGCAGCGCGAGCCATCCGCGCGCCGGGCCCGGCTCAGCGCAGCGCACGCTGCATGAGCACGGTGTCGACCCACTGCCCGAACTTGAAGCCGACGTTGCGCAGCACGCCCACCGTCTCGAAGCCGAGGCTCTGGTGCACGCGCTGCGAGCCGGCATTGGCGCTGTTGCCGATCACCGCCACCATCTGCGTGAAGCCGCCGTCGGTGCAGCGCCGGATCACCTCCTGGAGCAGCGCCCGGCCGATGCCGTGGCCCTGCAGGCCTGCTGCGACATAGATCGAATCTTCCACCGTGTGGCGGTAGGCGGAACGGCTGCGGTAGGGGCTCGCATAGGCATAGCCGGCCACTTCGCCATCCTTCACCGCGACGAGGTAGGGGAGGCCGCGCGCAAGCACGTCGGCGCGGCGCGCCTGCATCTCATCGACGCTGGGCACTTCTTCCTCGAAGGAGCACAGGTCGTGCAGCACATAGTGGCTGTAGATGGCCTGGATCGAGGCCATGTGGTGCGGCTCGGCATCGAGGATTTCAACGGTGGCGGCGGAAGCTCGGATGGGCGAAGGCATGGCCCGGATCTTGACGCTGCACGATCGATAAGTGAAGCTTCGCTGACCTATGCAAGGCATAAGAAATACTTTGAACAAGACACTGAACCTCGACCAGCTCAAGTCCTTCGGGCTGGTGATCGAAACCGGCAGCTTCTCGGCCGCCGCCGACCGGCTCGGCCTTACACAGCCCGCGGTGAGCCTGCAGGTCCGCCAGCTGGAGCGCAGGCTCGCGGTGCGCCTGGTCGAGCGTGTGGGCAAGCGCGCCAGGGCCACGCCGGCGGGCGCGGAGCTGCTGCGGCACAGCCACCACATCGAGACCGCGGTGGAGAACGCCATCGATGCGCTGGCGGGCCATGCGAGCGGCGTGACGGGCCGGGTCCGGCTGGGCACCGGCGCCACCGCCTGCCTGCATTTCCTGCCGGCCGTGCTGCGCGGCCTGCGCGAGCAGTTCCCGGCGCTCGGCATCGTGGTGAGCACCGGCAATACCGACGACCAGGTGCGCAAGGTGGAAGAGAACAGCATCGATCTCGCGCTGGTCACCTTGCCGGCTGCGGGGCGTTCGCTGAGCGTGATGCAGGTGCTCGACGACGAGTTCGTCGCCATCGGCCGCAGCGATCTCGCGCCGCTGAAAGCGCGCGTGGCGCCGGCCGACCTGGCCGCGCTGCCGCTGGTGCTGTTCGAGCCCGCGGCCAACACGCGCAAGCTGGTCGACCGCTGGTTCGCGGCCGAAGGCCTGCAGCCGCAGCCCGTCATGGAGCTGGGCAGCGTCGAGGCCATGAAGGAAATGGTGGCCGCCGGGCTGGGCTACGGCATCGTGCCGCGCATGGCCATGGAGGGCCGCGGCGCGCACCCGGGCCTGAAGATCAGCCGCCTGAACCCCCGCATGCACCGCACGCTGGCCGTGGTCATCCGGCGCGACAAGCCGGTCAACAAGGCCCTGCGCGTGGTGCTCGATGCGATCGTCGCGGCGGGGAAAAGGCCCGGACGCGCTATTCGGCCGAAGTAGCCAGCGCCGCCGCGCCGCCGCGCGCGCGGCCCAGCGTGCCGACGATGAGCGCGGCAATCAGCACCAGCACGCCGCTCAGCACCATCGTGCTCGAGATGCCGAAGTTGTCGACCGTCACGCCGCCGATCAGCGCGCCGGAAGCGATCGCCACCTGGAAGCCGCTCACGAGCAGCGCCTGGCCGGCCTCGGGCGCGTCGGGCACGGCCTCCATCATCCAGCCGGTGAGCGCCACCGGGATCAACCCGAAGGCCACGCCCCAGATGAACACCACCACCGCGCCGGCCACCATGCCGCTGCCGATCATGGTCGACAGCAGCAGTGCCGTGGCGAGCATCAGCGCCGCCAGCAGCGTCGTGCCGCGCACGCTGCGCGCCACCAGGCTGCCGCCGACGAAGGTGCCGATGAAGCCGACCGCGCCATACACCAGCAACAGCGTCGAGACCGCGTTCGGCGCCAGGCCGAACACCTGCTGCAGCAGCGGCTTCAGGTAGGTGTAGGCCGCGAAGTGGCCGGCAATGAAGAACAGCACCGCGAGCAGCCCGACCTGCGCCATGCGGCGTGTCAGCGGCGTGAGCAGGTCGCGCGCACCGATGGCGCGCACCGGCGGTATGGCGGGCAGCAGCCACAGCTGCACCAGCAGCACCGCGGCCGCAAGCGCGCCGGTCACCGCGAACGAGGCGCGCCAGCCGAACTGCGTGCCCAGGAACGAGCCGGCGGGCACCCCCAGCACGGTGGCGGCGGACACGCCCGCCAGCACCAGCGACATGGCGCGCGCCTTGGAGGCGTCCGGCACCAGCTGCGTGGCGGCGGCCGGCGCAAAGGTCCAGAAGCCGCCCACGCACAGGCCGAGCATCAGGCGCGCGACCAGCATGGTGGCGAAGTTGGGCGCAAAGGCGGCGAGCAGGTTCGAGGCGATCAGGAGCGTGGTGAGCGCGATCAGCACGGTGCGCCGGTCGAGCTTGCCCGACGCCACGATCAGCGCGGGGCCGGCAAAGGCGGCCAGCACGCCGGGCATGGTGATCATCAGGCCGGCCGTGCCGTCGGACACGTTCAGGCCGCGCGCGATGTCGGTCAGCAGGCCGATCGGCATGAACTCGGTCGAGACCATGGCAAAGGTGCCGACGGCGATCGAGCCGACCGCCAGCCAGGCGGAGCGGGTGGTCTTGGCCGGTTCGGGCGCAAGATCGTCGACGCAGGGATTGCTGCTGGGTGAATTCATCATGGGAAGGTCCTGGACCGCGTCGGCAAGCGCGCACCGACACGTTGTTGCGAAAGGCTGTCCAGTGTCGGAGCGGACAGGTCCGCCACAAAGGGGCCCGGCGGCAGTAGTCAGTTTCCCCAGGGCGAACAATCGACCCTTTTTGCAATCGCGTGCGCGTTCGAGCCACCGCGATGGTGGCGATCGCCACCCGGCCTTCGCTATGGCGCCGGCAGCACCCGCCCGTCGGCGATGAAGGAGTCGCTCACCAGCACGCGAAAGACCGCACCCGCAGGAAACCGCGCCACGGCGGTCTGCGGCGACAGAAGCTCGATGTCGAGCGCATGCGGCTTTCCCCGCGCGAGCACTTCTCCCGGCGGCACGAACCAGCGGGCCGAGAAGCCTTCGTTGTCGATCACCAGCGCGCAGCGGTATTCCCCCGCGGCAAGCGGCACGTCGTGCGAAGGCAGTGCCGGCGGGCGCAGCGTGAGTTCGGCCCGAAGGTGGGGCGTGAACGCACGCGCGGCATCGAAGGTGGCGGGCTCGGCCGGCGGCGCGCGCCGCGGCAGCTTGCCGATGAGCCAGGCAATGACGTTGCCGATGATGGGCACCCACAGCACCATCAGCAACGTGCCGATGTCGCGCGTGGTCGTGCCGCGCTCCGCGTAATGCCGCACCAGCGCCCCCGCGACCGCCACGCACAGCAGGATGAAAACGATGAGCTTGCGGCGGGACTGGATGGTGGTCATGGATATCAGGATGGAATCGGCTCGCGGACCTTAACCCACCCGCAGCACCGCATTGGCCGGCAGCGCCTGCCAGTCGATCCATTCGCCGATGGCGGCATGGTGCGTGGGCGTTCCGGCGGCATCGGGCGTCCCCCATTGCAGTGTCAGGCGCTGCTCCCCGAGCCGCAGCGCAATCTCGAACCCCGGCCAGTGCGCAGGCACGCGCGGCGTCAGCGAGAGCATGCGGCCTTTTACGCAGAGGCCCAGCAGCGTTTCGACCGCGGCGCGGTGCAGCCATGCGGCCGAGCCGGTGTACCAGCTCCAGCCGCCGCGGCCGACATACGGCGCGGCGCCGTAGATGTCGCCGGCCATCACGTAGGGCTCCAGTTCGTAGGCGGGCCCGCGCTGCGGATGCATCGCGCGGTGCGCCGGGCTCAGGCCCTCGAAGCTTTGCCATGCCGCTTCATGGTCGCCCTGCAGTGCCTGCGCCATCAGCGCCCACACGGCGCCGTGCGAATACTGTCCGCCGTTCTCGCGCACGCCGGGCGGGTAGGCCTGGATGTAGCCGGGATTGTTGGCCGAGTGGGCAAAGGGCGGCGTCAACAGGCGCAGCAGGCCGGCCGGCTCATCGTGCAGATGCTTCTTGACGGCGGCCATGGCGGGCCCGGTGTGGGCGTCGTCCGATGCGCCCGAGAGCACCGACCACGCTTGCGCGATCAGGTCGATGCGGCACTCGTCGTTGGCCGACGAACCGAGCGGCGCGCCGTTGTCGAAGAAGGCGCGGCGGAACCAGGCGCCGTCCCAGCCGGCATCGTGCAGCGCAGCGATCCAGCCGCGCCGGGCCTCGTTCCAGCGCGCGGCCCGATCGTGCTCGCCGCGCGCTTGCGCAATCGGCGCGAAATGCTCGACCACGCTGCACAGGAACCACGCCAGCCAGACCGATTCGCCGCGGCCTTCATGGCCGACCCGGTTCATGCCGTCGTTCCAGTCGCCGGTGCCCATCAGCGGCAGGCCGTGCACGCCGGTCTTCAGGCTGCGGTCGATGGCCAGCGCGCCGTGCTCGAACACGGTGGCCGTGCGGCCGCTGTGCTGCGGCGCGTAGTAGGCGTCTTCGGCGCCCTCGGGAATCGCGGGGCCCTCGATGAACCCTGCCACCTGGTCGAGCAGCGCTGCATCGCCGGTCACCTCGACGTAGTGCGCCGTCGCAAAGGGCAGCCACAGCAGGTCGTCCGAAAAATGCGTGCGCACGCCGGCGCCGCCAGGCATGTGCCACCAGTGCTGCACGTCGCCTTCGGGAAACTGCCGCGCCGCATTGACCAGGATCTGCGCACGCAGCCGCGATGGATCGGTGAGCGCGAAGGCCATCGCGTCCTGCAGCTGGTCGCGAAAGCCGAAGGCGCCCCCGGCCTGGTAGAAGCCGGCCTTCGACCAGAGCCGGCAGGCCAGCGTCTGGTAGATGAGCCAGCGGTTGACCATGGCATCGAACAGCGGATCGGGCGTGCGCACCTGCAGGCGGCCCAGCAGCTCGTCCCAGAAGCCGCGCGCCTGCGCCAGCGCTTCGGGCACGTCGCGCTGGCGCCAGCGGCGAGCGAGCGCCAGCGCCGCGTCGGCGTCGGCGGCGTGGCCCAGCGCGAAGGTGAAGCTGGCGCTTTCGCCGGCGCCAACGACCAATTCGCCGCCGATGGCCGCGCAGGCGTCGAGCCCGCCGCCGGCGCGCCGCGCCAGCGTGTCGGGCACTTCGACGATGCCGCGCCCGGCGAAGAATTCGTTGCGGTCGCAGGTCCACTGCGTGGCCCCCGTCGTCGCGCCTTGCAATCCCGCCAGCAGCAGGAAAGCCGTGCTGCCGCCGAAGCCCGTGCTCGATTCACGCTGCTGCCCGAAGACCGCGGGCTGGTCTTCCGGCTTCCAGCAGTGAATGGTGCGCCGTTCGCCGCGCGCGGCGCCGAGCTGCCACTCGACCATGCCGAGGGCGCGCAGGCGCCGCGGGCCGGAGCCCTGGTTGTGCACGCGCACGTGCACCAGCTTGACGGCATCGTCGCGGTCCGCGAAGAAGGTGGTCTCGAGGGCCAGCTCCCGTTGCCGGCATTCGAAGACCGTGTAGCCCTGGCCATGCCGCACGCGGTGGCGCACGTCGCCGCCATCCCCCGCACCCTGGCCCGCCGGCGTGAGCGGCAGCAGGGCGCCCGAGGCGAGGTCCTGCAGCAGGTAGTGCTCGAAGGCCGGGTCCTGCACCGGGTCGTTCGACCATGGCGTGACCTGGTGCATGCGGCTGTTGCCGGCCCAGGTGAAGCCGGTGCCCCATTCGGACACCTGGAAGCCGAAGCCGGCGTTGGCGATCACGTTGATCCAGGGGCGCGGGGTGCGGTGGGCGGCGTCGACCTCGAAGCGGAACTCGCCGCTCTCGGCATCGAAGCCCCCCGTGGGCGCTTTCGCGGAAGAAGCCGCCGCGGGCCGTGCCAGCAAGGCGGCACGCGACGATGCCGCCGGGGCCTCGGCGTCCGTGCCGGGGTCGACCCGCGCCTCGTGCAGCGCCGCCACCTGCAGCTCGAGCGAGCGCCCGTCGGCGGTGAACACCACGCGCGCCAGCTTCGAAAGCGCGGCTTTCTCCGAGGGTGCCACCTCGTGGTCGCGCAGCAGGTAGAAGCCCGCCGTGTCGTTGCGCGGAAAGCTGTTCTGGGTCTGGTGCGCAACGCGCAGGCGCAGGGCCTCGATCTCGCGCTGCAGTGGCATCAGGTAGGAGTTCGGCTCGCTGTTGAGCACCACCAGGTCGCAGGCCACGCCGCCGAAGCCCCACCAGGGCTGCGCGCGCAGCAGTGCGTTGACCAGCCCCATGCCGTTCATCGAATGGATCGCGACCAGCACGATGGGCTTGTCGCCCGAGATGCCGAAGCGCCAGATCTGCCGCAGGTCGACCAAGCCGCGGTCCTTCATCACGCGCGGCGTGGTGTAGGTGAGGATGGTCGTCAGGTCCTGCAGCGCAAAGGTCTGTGCGGGCGCGATGCTCAGGTCGCGCAGCCGCACCTGCGCCAGCGTGGCGGCCATGCGCGTGGCGCGCTCGACGTGCATCGGCTCCAGATAGCGGTCGATGCTGGGCATCAGCGCCTCGATGCTTTCGTCGGCGGCGGTGGCGAAGCTCAGGCGCGCGGTGGCGCCCGGTGCGATCGACAGGCGCACGCGCAGGCATGCGATGGGGTCGAGGCCGTTCACCGGCGTACCGTCGGCCGCCAGCGGCTGCGCATCGAGCGCGGGGCTCGCGAGCGAGCGGTTGCGCCCGATGAAGGCGCGCCGGTCGGTCATGCAGTCGACGGAAAGCACATGGGCATCGACCGAGGCGAGGAAGTGCGCGGCGGCCACCACCGGGTCGCCGTGCAGGCGCGGCTTGCGCGTCAGCAGCAGCGCACGCCACGAAGGCTCCCAGCGCGCTTCGACGAACAGGTTGGCGAAGGCCGGATGCGCCTCGTCGGCCTTGGGATACGACAGCACCGGCTCGAAGTAGGAGACGAGTTCGAGCGTGCGGGTCTCTTCGCCGGCGTTGTGCAGCGTGATGTTGCGCAGTTCGGTGTCGTCCTCGGGGCTGATCAGCACCGTGGTGCGAACCTGCAAGCCATCGCCGGCGGCTTCGAACTGCACCTGCTCGGCGAGAAAGCGCGTGCGGTAGGTCCAGCCGGCGCCGGGCGCGGGCAGGGCGGTGAGCGAGACGAGTTCGTGCGGGCCTGTGTCCTGTTCGATATTGCGCAGGTAGAAGAAGGTGCCGTGGCTGTCGCGCAGCGGATCGTCGCGCCAGCGGGTCACGTTGAATGCATGCCAGCGGCTCACGCCCGCGCCGTTGGCGCGCAGGGCCACCGTGTAGCGCCCGTTCGACAGCAAGTGCGTGGGCTGGAAGCCGGACACCGTCGGGTCCACCGCGCGGGGCTGGAACAGCGGCGCCAGTTCGGTCAGGCTGGGCTCGGGCGGCGTGCGCGGGTCGGCGCTGCCGATGATCTGCCGTGGCGTGCGCTCGTGCAGCAGCGATTCGTGCGCCTGCACCAGCGCGGCGCTGCCGAACCAGCGGCGCGGCGCCTCGGTGCGCAGCACATGGCACAGCGCCACCAGCGACATGCCCTGGTGATGCGCCATGAAGTTGCGCACCACGGTGAAGTCCTGGCCATTGGCCTGGCGCGAGGTGGTGAAATCCACCGCGTCGTGAAAGCCGAACTCGCCGCGCGCGCCCAGCGATTCGAGCAGTTCCAGGTTGGCCACCGCCGCGGCCGGCGCAAGCGCGGCGGCCATGGCGCTGGCATAGGGCGCCACCACGCGGTCGGTAGGCGGCGTGCGGCGCAGCGCGAGGCGCGGCACGCCGAAGGGCGAATACTGGTAGGCCAGCGAATGGTCCTGCGCGAAGTAGGCCGACTCCGAAACGCCCCACGGCAGCTTCAGCGAACGGCCGAAGGCCTGCTGCGCGGCGATGGCCGCGGCGTTGGCCACCTGCAGCAGGCCGTCGGCGGGCTCGGACATCACCAGCGCCGGCATCAGGTACTCGAACATCGAACCGGACCACGACTTGAGGCCGGGCTGGGAACCCACCAGCAGGAACGGCCGGCCCAGCGCCATCCAGTGGCGGCGGGGTACATCCCCCTTCGCAATCGCCAGGAAGCTCAGCAAGCGCGCCTCGGAAGCCAGCAGGTCGTAGTAGCTCGCGTCGAGCACGTTCTCCTCGACGCGCAGGCCGATGTGGAACAGGTGCCGCTTGGGGTCGTAGAGGCCGCTGAAATCCATGCCCGCATGCAGCGCATCGCAGCGCTGTGCCAGCGCCTCCAGCGCGGGTTCCTCGTGGCTCTGGCAGCCTTCCGCGGCGAAGGTGCGGCAGGCCTGGGCCACGGCCACCAGGTGGCCCGCGAAGTTGCCGCTGTCCACGCTGGACACGTAGGCCGGCGGCAGCAGCTGCAGCGTCAGTGTGTGGTACCAGTTGAAGAGATGGCCCTGGTGCTTCTGCATGCGCTCGACGGTGTCGAGCGTGGCGGTGATGCGCGCGAGCAGCGCCGCGGTGTCGATCCAGCCGAACTCGCGCGCGCAGCAAGCGGCCAGCAGGTACATGCCGATGTTGGTCGGCGAGGTGCGGTGGGCGATGGTCGGCTGCGGCTCGAGCTGCAGGTTGTCGGGCGGCAGGTGGTTGTCTTCCGGGCCGACCACGTGTTCGAAGAAGCGCCAGGTGTCGTGCGCCAGTTTCTCCAGGTAGCTGCGTTGTTCGGCGCGGAGCGGATCGGGCACCCGCGCATCGACGCGGCTGCTCCACCAGGCCGCGAACGGCGCCAGCGCCCAGGCCACGAACAGCAGCGGCCCGGCCACCGGATAGGCGCTCCAGCGCGCCGCTGCCACGGCCAGTGCCAGGCAAAGCACGCTGCTGAGGGCCGCATTGCGCAGGAAGGGCGGCAGCTGCTGGCTGGACTGGGCCTGGGCCTGCGCCGTCGTGGTCCATTGGAGCAGGTGCCTGCGGCTGACCGTCAGCCGCCACGTCGCCAGGAACATCGCATCGAGCAGCAGGCGCGTCTGTGCCGCCAGCTGCACGAACTGCCAGGCCGCGCCCGCCATGGCGCGCAGCAGCTCGACCGCGCCGACATCGAAGAAGTGGCGCAGCTCGATGGCGCGGCGCGTCGGCACCAGGCCGGCCAGGGCGCCGAGCAGCGGTCCGAGCGTGAGCGCCGAGGCGACCGCGGCCAGCGCCCATCCCAGCGGCATGGCCTGCGTGAAGATCACGAGCACCAGCAGCGCGAAGGAGGCGGGCACCACCAGCGAGCGGCGCAGGTTGTCGCCCATCTTCCAGAGCCCGAGCGCGTCGATGCCGAAGTGCCTGGCGCGCCACAGCAGCGGCAGCAGCTGCCAGTCGCCGCGCACCCAGCGGTGCACGCGCGATGCGGCCACGCCGGAGTGGTGCGGGTGGTCCTCGATCAGCACCACGTCGCTCACCATCGCGCAGCGCGCGACCGTGCCTTCGAGCAGGTCATGGCTCAGCACCGCGCCTTCGGGCAGGCGCTGGTCGAGCGCGGCATGCACCGCGCGCACGTTCAGCAGGCCCTTGCCGGTGAAGGAGCCGCTGCCGAACACGTCCTGGTAGATGTCGGAGGCGCCGCTGCCGTAGGGATCGAGCCCGCACTGCCCGGCAAACATCCAGTGGAAGAACGAGCGCTCGCTGCGCATCGGGAACGGCGTCACGATGCGCGGCTGGAGAATGCCGAAGCCCGCCACCACGCGCCGGCTTTGCGCATCGATCTCGGGCGCATTGAGCGGGTGGGCGGCAATCGACACCAGGTCGCGCAACGCGCCGGGCGGCAGGCCGGTGTCGCTGTCGAGGGTCAGCACATAGGGCGTTCGTCCCGGTGCCAGCTGCTGGCCCGGCGCGAGCGGCAGAAAGCCGCTGGCGTCGCCGGTTGCCAAGAGGCGCATCAGCATTTCGAGCTTGCCGCGCTTGCGCTCCCAGCCCATCCAGCGCTCCTCGGTGCCGCTCCAGCTGCGCGGCCGGTGCAGCAGCAGGAAGCGCGGGGCCGCGCCGGCAGGCGCCGGATATTTCGCGTTGAGGGCGGCGATGCGCGCAATGGCATCGTCGAGCAGCGGTGCGTCTTCCGGCAGCGAGGCTTGCGGGGCGTCGGCCCAGTCGGTCAGCAGTGCGAACTGGGCGTGCGCCTCGCGGTTGGCGAGCCAGTGCAGTTCGAGCCGGTGGGCGAGCTGCACGGTGTTCGCGGGCGAGCTCAGCAGCGTGGGAATGACGACCAGCGTGCGGTGCCGTTCGGGAATGCCGGCCGCGAAGTCGAGGCGCGGCAATGCCTGCACCCGCACCGACTCGGCCATGATGCGCTGCGCCAGGGCGATCAACGCCTCCGACAGCGGCCATGCGAGCAGCGCCATCGCCGCGGCCGTGGTCCAGTCCCGGGGCTGCGGCAGGCCGTTGGCCACGGCCGCCAGCAGCCACGCGGTGCCCAGCACGATGGAGAGCACATAGGCCGGCAGGCGCCAGCCGCGGCGGCGGCGCAGCGGCCGCAGGATTCTTGGCGGGCGGCCGGCGCTGCCCGCCGCTGCCTCGGACTGCAGCGCCGTGATCAGTTCGGCACGCCCGTGGCCGAACAGGTAATAGCCGGCGGTGCCGTCGGCGCGGTCGCCGTGATCGCCGCGGTTGCAGCGACCGGTGCCAGCGCCGGCATCGTCGGCCGGCGCGGCGGCCGCGAGCCGCACTACGGCCCGCGCCACCTCGCGCTCGGACCGGCCGCTGTCGCGCGCAACCCGCTCCATCGCATGCGTGATCTGCTGGCGCGTGAGTTCGCTTTCATCCGCGAAGCTCGGCAGCTCGCGCAGCACGCGCAGCGAACGGCTGACGGGTTCGATCAGGTCGCTCCACTCGACCTGGCCGACCATGCGCAGCGTGGTGATGATGTTGCCGACCGTGAGGTTGGCCGCGGCCTGCGCGTTCTGCGCCTCGCCGATCAGCGCCGGCCCGTTGGGGCAGTGCTGTTCGGTCCAGCGCACCAGCGCCGGCACGTTCTCGCCATGCTCCACCGGCAGGCGCTGCCAGAGCTGCGTGAGGTAGGCGTCCTGCAGGTTGTGGCTTTGCAATGCGCGATAGAGCGAATCGAGGTCCGGCGTCGACAGATGCGGCGCCGCGTCCCAGACCGCGTGCGCAATTTCGAGCGCCACCTTGTTCTCCGCAATGCTCTCGGCCACTCGGCGCAGGTTCTCGAGCAGCACCACGCGCAAGGTGGTGGGCAGCGCCCAGAGCTCTCCGAGCGTGAGCTCGTCGATGTCCTGGTAGGCGTTGAGAAACGCGGTGAACAGCGTCTTGTTGAGCACGCTGTCGGTATGCGCCACATAGGCCCACGCAATGCCGTAGACGCGCGGCAGGCCCGCGAGCGGCGGCGTAGCGAGCTTGGGCAGGCGCGCGTAGTAGCTGCGCGGCACGCCGTCGTGGATCTGCTGCAGTTGCGCTTCCACCAGATGGAAGTTGTCGAGCAGCCATTCGGCCGCGGGAGACACATAGCGCCCGCTCTGCGAGATCAGCGCGATGTAGTCGAAGGCACTGCGCAGCGATTCGAGGTTCTCGTCCACGCGCGGGAAAAAGGGCGCTCCCTCGCGCGCGCGGCGGGGGTCGTGTTCGACCGCCTGGGCCCGGGCCAGGCTGTGGCCGTGCTGTTCGAAGCGCTGCGCTCCGAAGAGTTCGGCGCGGATCGGCGGGGCCACCGGATCGTGGGGGGCGAGGAGCAGCGTGCGCGCGTACGCGCTGAGATCCGCGAGCCGGTCAACGACAAAGGCGGCGCTCATCGCGCCGCCTTTGCCTGGAATTCGAGGAGGGTGCTGCCTGTTTGCCCCCTCTCGGGGGAAATTGCAGCCCGGGTCGGTTCAGCCTCTGCCACCCTCAAGCGACGGCGAACAGCCCGATACCGAAAGCGACCGCAACGCAGGCCATCGTGACGATCCGGCCCGCAGCGAGTGCGCGCACCCGCTCCATGTGGCTTCGCATCGAGAACCATCGCCCGTGGGCGCGTGCGCAATGGCGCATGTGGGAGGCCAGCGCTTCGAAATCGTTATTGACGAAATCGATCTGTGAATGGGTAAGTGACTGTGGGGTAGACATTGCAACGGGCTCCTGAATACGACTCGAGCTGCCGCGCGATTGCGAGAGATAGCGAGAAACTTTGAACGTCCCCGACCCTACTCTCTTAATTGACCTTACGGATTGCCATTGCGCGATTGTTTGCGTAGGAGACGGCGCACAACGAGGTCTTTCCCACTCATCCTGTGTTGCGCAAGCCGGCCGCCACCCCGTTGATGGAGATGTGGATGCCGCGCTGCAGCCGCTCGCCGCCTTCGCCGGCGCGGAAGCGGCGCATCAGCTCGACCTGCAGGTGGTGCAGCGGATCGATGTACGGAAAACGGTGGCGCACCGAGCGCTGCATCTCGGCGTTGCCTTCGAGCCGTTGCTTGGCGCCGGTGATGAGGGTGAGCGCGTCGGAGGTGCGGTGCCACTCGGCGTCGATCATCGAGAACACCTTCTGGCGCAGCTTGCGGTCGGTCACGAGTTCGGCGTAGCGCGAAGCCAGCGCGAGGTCGCTCTTGGCCAGCACCATGTCCATGTTGGACAGCAGGGTGCGAAAGAACGGCCACTGCGCATACATGCGGCGCAGCAGCGCGATGCGCTCCTTGCGCGCGGCCGGCGTTCCGGCCGAGGCCAGGAACTGCTCCACGCCCGAGCCGAAGCCGAACCAGCCCGGAATGGTGAGCCGGCACTGGCCCCAGCTGAAGCTCCACGGCACGGCGCGCAGGTCGTCGATCTTGTGGCTCGGGTTGCGCGAGGCGGGACGCGAGCCGATGTTGAGCTCGGCAATCTCGCGGATCGGCGTGGAACCGAAGAAATAGTCGCCGAAGCCCGGTGTTTCGTAGACCAGCTTGCGGTAGGCCGACATGCTCGCCGTCGACAGTTCTCCGGCCGCCGAAAGGAATGTGGCGGGCGCCGACTTGGCCTGCGGCAGCAGCGTGGCTTCGAGGGTGGCGGCCACCAGCGTCTCGAGGTTGCGCCGGCCGATCTCGCGGTTGGCGTATTTCGAACCGATCACTTCGCCCTGTTCGGTGAGCCGGATCTGGCCGCGCACCGTGCCGGGCGGCTGCGCGAGGATGGCCTGGTAGCTCGGGCCGCCGCCGCGGCCCACCGTGCCGCCGCGGCCGTGGAACATGCGCAGCCGGATCGGGTTGGTTTTCTTCTTCTTGTTGAGCTCGTCGAACAGCGACACCAGCGCAATGCCCGCGCGGTAGAGCTCCCAGTTGCTCGTGAAGATGCCGCCGTCCTTGTTGCTGTCGCTGTAGCCGAGCATCACGTCCTGCTCGGCGCCCGAGCGCTCGACCAGCGCCTGGATGTTCGGCAGCGCATAGAAGGCGCGCACGATGGGGGCGGCATTGCGCAGGTCTTCGATGGTTTCGAACAGCGGCACCACGATCAGGTCGCAGGTGGCCTTGCCGTCCATCGCGCCGCGCAAGAGGCCCACTTCCTTTTGCAGCAGCAGCGCCTCGAGCAGGTCGCTCACCGTCTCGGTGTGGCTGATGATGTAGTGGCGGATGGCTGCCGCGCCGTAGCGCGCACGCGCGGCGCGCGCGGCCGCGAAGATCGCGAGTTCGCTCTGCGCCAGTGGCGAGTATTCGGCATCGGGCACGCGCAGCGGACGCGCGTCGTCCAGCAGCTTGAGCAGCAGCGTCTGCTTGGCCTCTTCGGCCAGCGAGGCGTAGGCGGGCTCGATGCGCGCGGTGGCCAGCAGTTCGGCGATCACCGCCTCGTGCTTGTCGGAGCTCTGGCGCAGGTCCACCGTGGCCAGGTGGAAGCCGAACACCTCGACCGCGCGGATCAGCGGCCGCAGGCGCGGCGCCGCCAGCACGCTGCCGTGCTTCTCGGCGAGCGACTGTTCCACGGTGTGCAGGTCGGCCAGGAATTCCTCGGCTCTCGCGTAGGGGTTCTGCGGCGGCACGGCGTGGCGTGCCGCTTCGCCGCCGGTCAGGTCGCGCAGCGTGGCCGCAAGGCGCGCATACACGCCGGTGAGGGCGCGGCGGTAGGGCTCGTCCTTGCGGTGCTCGCTGGTGTCGGGCGAGCGCTCGGCCAGCGCCTGCATTTCGACCGACACGTCCACCAGCGTGGCGGACAGCGAGAGCTCGCCGCCCAGGTAGTGCACTTCGGTGAGGTAATGGCGCAATGCCAGTTCGGCCTGGCGGCGCAAGGCGTATTCGAGCGTTTCGGCCGTGACGTTGGGATTGCCGTCGCGGTCGCCGCCGATCCACTGGCCCATGCGCAGGAAGGTCGCCACGGAAGGCACGGTGCCGCCCTGTCCCAGCGCCTTTTCAAGGTCGGCGTAGACACGCGGAATCTCGCGCAGGAAGGTGGCTTCGTAGTAGCTCAGCGCGTTCTCGATTTCGTCGGCCACGGTGAGCTTGGAGAAGCGCAAGAGGCGCGTCTGCCAGATCTGCGTGACGCGCGTGCGCATCTGCGTTTCGTTCTCGGCAAACTCGAGCGGCGTGAGCGCGTCCTTGGCTGCGGCGTAGGCGCCCTGGCGCAGCTTGATCTCGTCGCGCGTGGTGAGCAACTGCGCAATGGCGCGCTCGGCGTCCAGGATGCTCTTGCGCTGCACTTCGGTCGGGTGCGCGGTCAGCACGGGCGACACATAGCTGCGTGCCAGCGAAGCCACCACCTCGTCGGGCTTGACGCCGGCCTTGCGGATGCGCGCGAGCGCGGTCTGCAGGTCGCCGTCGGCGCCTTCGCCGGCGCGCTCGGCCTCGGTGCGGCGGCGGATCAGGTGCCGGTCTTCCGCCAGGTTGGCCAGGTGGCTGAAATAGGTGAAGGCGCGGATCACGCGCACCGTCTCGGCCGCGCTCAGGCCCTTGAGCAGGTTCTTGAGCGCGCGGTCGGCGGCCTGGTCGGCATCGCGGCGGAAAGCCACCGACAGCGTGCGGATCTTCTCGACCAGTGCATAACTCTCCTCGCCCTCCTGTTCGCGGATCACGTCGCCGAGGATGCGGCCCAAAAGCCGGATGTCGTCGATCAGCGGCTGGTCTTCGGCTTGCCGGCGCTTGGGCGGCGCAGGAGTCTTGCTGGCTTTCATTGCGATGTTTTTCCTGGTCTAGAAAGGATGCGCCGGCTGCGTTGTTGCGGCGCAACATGCTAGCATTCCGGAGGTCTTCAACATGTACTTTTTGGGAGCGGTCTTGAGCAATATCGTGATCGCCACGCGCGAAAGCCGGCTGGCCCTGTGGCAGGCCGAACACGTGCAAGCGCTGCTGCAGGAAAGAGGCCATACGGTGAGCCTGCTGGGCATGACCACGCGGGGCGACCAGATCCTGGACAAGTCGCTCAGCAAGGTGGGCGGCAAGGGCCTCTTCGTGAAGGAACTCGAACTCGCCCTCGAGGAAGGCCGCGCCGACATCGCGGTGCATTCGCTCAAGGACGTGCCTATGGATCTGCCCGACGGCTTCGTGCTGGCCTGCGTGCTGGAGCGCGAAGACCCGCGCGATGTGCTGGTGTCGCCGCGCCACGCCTCGCTCGACGAACTGCCCCAGGGCGCCGTCGTCGGCACCTCCAGCCTGCGGCGCGTGGTGCTGCTGCGCGCGCTGCGGCCCGACCTGCGCATCGAGCCGCTGCGCGGCAACCTGGACACCCGCCTGCGCAAGCTCGACGAAGGCCAGTACGACGCCATCGTGCTTGCGGCGGCCGGGCTCAAGCGGCTGGGCCTGGAGCACCGGATCCGCGTCGCCTTCGATCCCGACACCATGCTGCCGGCCGCGGGGCAGGGCGCACTCGGCATCGAGGTGCGGGCCGACCGCACGGACCTGATCGCGCTGCTGGCCACGCTGTCGCATCCGCGCGATTGGCTCGCCACCGCCGCCGAGCGCGCGGTGAGCCGGTCGATGGGCGGCAGCTGTTCCATGCCGCTCGCAGCCCATGCGCGCTGGCAAGCCGACGGTGCGCTGCGCGTCGATGCGGCCTGGGGCGACCCCGAGGGCAATGCCGCGCTGGTGCGGGTTCATGCGCAGGCCCCGGCCGCCGACTTCGCGCAGGCCAGCGCGCTCGGCGAACGCGCCGCCGCGCTGCTGCGCGACGCCGGCGCGCACTGAAGATTTTCCGAAAGAAAGAACGATGGCTGCCAAGCCCGTCATCGTCACGCGGCCGGCGCGCGAGGCCGCGCAATGGGCGGACGAGTTCCGGGCCGCCGGGCTGGATGCGGCGGTGCTGCCGCTGATCGCCATCGAACCCGCCGCCGACGCGGAACCGCTGCGCGAGGCGTGGAAGCGGCTTGCGGACTACGCGGCGCTGATGTTCGTGAGCGCCACCGCCGTCGAGCACTTCTTCCTGCATGCGGAAGAAGGACAACGCGCAGCCGGCCCGCGCTTCTGGGCCACGGGACCGGGCACCGCGCGCGCGCTCTTGCGCGCCGGCGTGCCGCAAGACGCGATCGACGCACCGCCTCCCGATGCCGCCCGCTTCGACTCCGAGGCCCTGTGGGAGCGCGTGAGCGGACAGGTCGGCCAAGGCGTGCGCGTGCTGATCGTGCGCGGCGGCGATGCGGCCGGCCACCCGAGCGGGCGCGACTGGCTCGCCAACGAGATCGATGCCGCGCAGGGGCTGCGCGACACCGTGGTCGCCTACCGGCGCCTGCCGCCATCTTTCGACGGCACGGCGCGCGCGCTGGCGCTCGATGGCGCTGCGGGGCGCGCGGTCTGGCTGTTCAGCAGCTCGGAGGCCATCGCCAACCTGCGCGATGCCATGCCGGGCACCGACTGGCATGCGGCAAGCGCTGTGGCAACCCATCCTCGCATCGGCGAAGTCGCGCGGGCCGCAGGATTCGGTTCGGTGCGCGTGTGCTCGCCTCTGCGAGAAGCCTTGATCGCGTCGATAGAATCCTTCACATGAGTGCCGCGTCCCCGTCCGACGACTTCTCCCCCCCATCCGCCGCCGCCCCGGTGCCCGCCACGCTGGCGGTGGCGCAGTCGCTGGAATCGCAGGCGGCCGCCGCAAGGACGCTCTCCCGCATCGGCTTCGGCCTGCTGGCCCTCGTGGCGCTGGCGGCCCTGGCGATGGCCATTTCGCTTTGGCAGAAGGTCGGCGGCATGCAGGAGCAGCTGGCGCGCCAGAGCGCCGATGCGCTGGCCCAGTCGCTCGAGGCGCGCACGCTCGCGCGGCAGGCCATCGACACGGTGCGGGATACCGCGGCACGCACCGCCCTGACCGAAACCCGCGTTGCCGAAGTCGCGCTTCAGCGCTCGCAGCTCGAAGAACTGATGCAGAGCCTCTCGCGTTCGCGCGACGAGAACCTCGTGGTCGACATCGAATCGGCCGTGCGCCTGGCCCTGCAGCAGGCGCAGGTCACGGGCAGCGCGGAGCCTTTGCTGGCGGCCCTCAAGTCCGGCGACCTGCGCATCGCACGCGCCGCGCAGCCCAGGCTGGCGCCGCTGCAGCGCGCCATGCAGCGCGACGCCGACCGCCTGCGCAGCAGCGCGAGCGCCGACGGCGGCGAAGCGCTGCAAAAACTCGACGAGTTGATGCGCAGCGTGGACGACCTGCCGCCGCTCAACGCCGTGGCCACGCGCGGCTCCGGGCTCAACGCCTGGCAGCCCGAACCCATTCCGGCCGATGCGGCCTGGTGGGAGCGTGTGCTGCTGACGGTGCGCGCCGAAGCGCGATCGCTGGTGCGCGTCGGGCGCATCGAGCGTCCCGAGGCGGTGCTGCTGGCGCCCGACCAGACGTATTTCCTGCGCGAGAACCTCAAGCTCAAGCTGCTCAATGCGCGGCTCTCGCTGCTGTCGCGGCAGGTGGACGCCGCGCGCAGCGAACTCGCCACGGTGGCCACATCGCTGAACCGCTATTTCGATCCCGCATCGCGGCGCACGCAGGCCGCCGCCACGCAGCTGCAGCAGCTGCAGGCGCTGGTGAAAACCTCCGAAGCTCCGCGCATCGACGACACGCTGTCCGCGCTGGCCACGGCGGCGGCGGGGCGCTGATATGAGCCCCCACGCTCATCTCTTCGTGTATTCGCTGCCCCCCGAGGGGGCGCAGGCCCCCCTTGGGGCGGCCCGGCGGGGGGCCTGACATGAGAGCCGCACTGTGGCTCCTCGCGCTGTTCGCCGTCGCGGCGGCGGTGGCGCTGTTCGCGGGCAACAACCAGGGCACGATCACCGTGTTCTGGCCGCCCTGGCGCGTCGATCTGTCGCTGAACCTGGTGCTGGTCATCCTGCTGGGCGCTTTCGTGCTGCTTCATCTCGCATTGCGCGGCCTGGCGGCGTTGTTCTCGCTTCCGACCCAGGCGCGCCAATGGCGGCTGCAGCAAAAGGAACGCATGCTGCATTCGGCCCTGCTCGATGCCATGGTGCAGATGCTGTCGGGCCGCTTCTCTCGCGCGCGCAAGGCGGCGCAAGCTGCGCTGGTGCAGGAGAAAACGCTGGCCGCGCTCGGCGCGAGCCTGCCGCAGGCCCAGCAGGTTCGCGTGCTGTCGCACCTGCTGGCCGCCGAGAGCGCGCAGGCCCTGCAGGACCGGCCCGCGCGCGACGCGCACCTGCAGCAGGCGCTCAACGAAAGCGCCGATCGCAACGTGCTGGCCAGTCCCGAGACGCGCGAGGGCGTGCAGCTGCGCGCTGCGCGCTGGGCACTCGAAGATCGCGATCCCGCGGGGGCCCTGGCCCGGCTCGAGGAGCTTCCCCAAGGCGTGCAGCGGCGAACACTCGCGCTGCGCATCCGGCTGAAGGCGGCCCGCCAGGAGGGGCGCACGCTCGAAGCGCTGGAAACGGCGCGGCTGCTCGCCAAGCACCGGGCGTTTTCCGATGCCGCGGCGCAGAGCATCGTGCGCGGCCTCGCCACCGAACTGCTGTCGGGCGCGCACGACCCGGCGCAACTGCTTCGCGCCTGGGCCGAGCTCGACTCCGCCGAGCGCGAAATGCCCGAGGTCGCGATCCACGCCGCCCAACGCATGGTGGCGCTGCGCGGTGACCTGTCACTGGCGCGCGGCTGGTTGCTGCCGGCCTGGGAACGCATGGTGTCGCTGCCCCGGGGCCTGGGCGATACGCTGCGCGTCAAGATGGCGCGCGCGCTCGAGGCGGGGCTCGACTCGGTGGATGCCGATTGGCTCGCGCGCATCGAAACGGCGCAACGCAACAACCCGCGCGATCCGAACCTGCAGTACCTCGCGGGCATGGCCTGCATGAAACGCCAGCTCTGGGGCAAGGCCCAGCAACTGCTCACCCAGGCCGGCCTCGGCCTGCAGGACACGGAGCTGTACCGCCGCGCATGGCTGGCACTGGCCGAGCTGGCCGAGGCGCGCGGCGACGCAGAACATGCGGCCGAGGCCTGGAAGCGCGCGGCGCAGATCGAGAAGGCCTGACCGGCATCGGCCGACCGGCGTTGCGGCAGCCATTTGTCGCTTCTGTAGTCTCCATAAAAAAACGGCGCCGATGTTGTGGCGCCGTTTTTCATTGTTCCCGGGCCTGGGGCCCGGGGTTCTTCAGTTCACGCCTTGTGCGTCGGATGGCGCCTTTTCGAATGGCAGCGTCATCGCGCCAAGCTCGCGGCGGGTTTCAACCAGCACCAGCGGACCGTCGTCGAGCGCGATGGCGGGCGGGCGCTCGCGCGGCACGTGCACCGGCTTCGGCTCCGCCGCGATCGCTGCGCGGGCTTGCGCAATGCGCTCGGCGTCCGAGTTCACCCATTGCAGGCCCGAGCTCTCGGCGATCTGCGCGAGTTCGTGGAGCGGCAGCTCGAAGGCTTGCACCTTCGGCAGTGCACGGCCGTTGGCCGCGGGCTTGCTGCTGCTGCTCTCGACGGCGACAGGTGCCGCCGCTGCTGCGACTGCGGCAGCGACCGTGGGAGCGGGAGCGGGAGCGGGAGCCGGTGCAGCGGCCGGAGCGGGAGCTGCGGCTGCGGGGCGGTCGAAGTAGCTCCGCGGGGCCGGTTCGCGCGCTTCTTCCTCGGGCACTGCGGCGCGTTCGGCCGTTGCCAGAGGCTGGGGCTGCTGTCGTGCCGGTGCTTCGCCGGCTTCGGCGTTGTCGGCCGATGCGCCAGCCGCGTTGGCTTCGCTGTCGTCGCGCGGACCGCGTTCGCGGCGGTCGCGGCCGTAGCGGTCGCGCGAACGGCCGCGGCGCTCTTCGCCTTCGCGGCGCGGTGCCTGCTGCTCGCCAGTGCCGATCTCGCCTTCATTGGCCGGTGCCATCTCGGCCGTCTCGGCGATGCGGATGTCCGCTTCGTCGAGGTTGGCCGGTGCTGCTTCGCCGTTGCTGAAACGCGGCTGGCCTTCGCTGCGGCGCTCGCGGCGGCCGTCGTTGCGGTCGCCTCGCGGAGCGCGTTCTTCGCGGCCACCGCGCGGTGCGCGTTCGGCTTGCACGCCGTCCTGGGCTGCGGCAACGTTGTCGCCGCCGGATGCTTCGCGCGGTGCATCGGTGCCACTGCGCTGTTCGCTGCGTTCGCCGCGCTCTCCACGATCAGCCCGTTCGCCGCGTTCCCGGCGTTCACCGCGGGCGCGCGGTGCGCGTTCTGCCGGCGCATTGCCTTCATCGCCGACCGGTGCAGCCGATGCCAGTTGCTGCGCTTCGAGGCTGCCGTCGATCAGCTCGGCCGGTGCCGGCCGTGCTTCGCGGCCTTCGCCTTCGCGGCGCTCGCCACGGCCACCGCGGCGCTGTTCGCCTTCGCGCGGGCCGCGTGCTTCGCGGGGCTCGCGAGGTTCGCGGACCTCACGCGGCTCGCGTTGCTCACGAGGTTCACGCTGCTCGCGCGGCTGGGCCGCTTCGCTGCGGATCTCGCTGCCGCGTCCTTCGCGGCGCTCGCCACCGCGGCCGCCGCGGCGTTCGCCGTCGCGGCCACCGGAGCGGCTTGCGTTTTCACCGCGGCCTTCGCCGCCGCGGCCACCGCGGCGTTGTTCGCCATCGCGGGCGCCGCGCGCTTCGCCGTCGCGGCCCGGGCGGCCGCCATCACGGCGTGTGGGCTTCGGAGGCTCGATCGGAATCACGGCCGGTGCGGGAGCCGGTGCCGGCGTGCCGCCGAACCAGCTCTTGATGCGGGCGAAGAAGCCGGTCTCGGCCGGTGCCGGTGCGCGCGCGACGGGCGGCGCGACCGGTGCCGGGGCCACGGCCACAGGCGCACGCGCCGGTTCGGGCCGGGGCGGCACCACGGGCGCCGGCGCATCGGGCAGCACGCCCTTGATGACCGGCGTCTGCTTGTTGGTGGGCTCCTGCGAGCGGCGCGTGACCGAGGTCGGGTCCTCGATCTCGTCGGCCATCTTGTAGCTGGCTTCGATGTGGTCCAGGCGCGGATCGTCGTGCTTCAGGCGCTCGAGCTTGTAGTTCGGCGTTTCGAGCGTCTTGTTGGGCACCATCAGCACGGTGACGCGCTGCTTGAGCTCGATCTTGGCGATTTCGGGGCGCTTTTCGTTCAGCAGGAACGAGGCCACTTCGACCGGCACCTGCACGTGCACGGCGGCCGTGTTGTCCTTCAGGCACTCTTCCTGGATGATGCGCAAAATTTGCAGTGCGCTCGACTCGGTGTCGCGGATGTGGCCGGAGCCGCCGCAGCGGGGGCAGGGGATCGACGAGCCTTCGCTGAGCGCCGGCTTCAGGCGCTGGCGGCTCATTTCCATCAGGCCGAACTTGCTGATCGAGCCGAACTGCACGCGGGCGCGGTCTTGCCGCAGCGCGTCGCGCAGGCGGCTTTCGACTTCGCGGCGGTTCTTCGACTCGTCCATGTCGATGAAGTCGATGACGATCAGGCCGCCCAGGTCGCGCAGGCGCATCTGGCGGGCCACTTCGTCGGCGGCTTCGAGGTTGGTGCGCGTGGCGGTTTCCTCGATGTCGCCGCCCTTGATGGCGCGCGCCGAGTTGACGTCGACCGAGACCAGCGCCTCGGTGTGGTCGATCACGATGGCGCCGCCCGAGGGCAGCTGCACGGTGCGGGCGTAGGCCGATTCGATCTGGTGCTCGATCTGGAAGCGGCTGAACAGCGCGGCATCGTCGCGGTAGCGCTTCACGCGGGCGGCATGCTCGGGCATGACGTGCGCCATGAACTGCTGTGCCTGCTCGTAGATGTCGTCGGTGTCGATCAGGATGTCGCCGATGTCGTGATTGAAGTAGTCACGGATCGCGCGGATGACGAGCGACGATTCCTGGTAGATCAGGAAGGCGCGCCCTTGCCGCCCTTGGCCGCGCCGTCGATGGCCGTCCAAAGCTTGAGCAGGTAGTTCAGGTCCCACTGGAGTTCGGGCGCCGAGCGGCCGATGCCGGCGGTGCGCGCGATGATGCTCATGCCCTTGGGGTACTCGAGCTGGTCCATCGCCTCCTTGAGGTCGGCGCGGTCTTCACCCTCGATGCGCCGGCTCACGCCGCCGCCGCGCGGATTGTTGGGCATCAGCACGACATAGC
The DNA here is from genome assembly GCF_030815975.1 of Variovorax paradoxus. Classification (NCBI taxonomy): domain Bacteria; kingdom Pseudomonadati; phylum Pseudomonadota; class Betaproteobacteria; order Burkholderiales; family Comamonadaceae; genus Variovorax; species Variovorax paradoxus. Next base: position 511,773 of record NZ_JAUSXL010000002.1, on the reverse strand, counting down.
GGCCAGCCAGCGAGATGAAGGTGGTGAGGGCCGCGCCCTTGTTGCCGCGTTCTTCCTTTTCGACCTGGACGGTCAGTTCCTGGCCTTCCTTGATGACGTCCTGGATGCGTGCCTGGCTGGCGGAAACGCCTTCGGCGAAATATTGCTTGGAGATTTCCTTGAACGGCAGGAAGCCGTGGCGGTCTTCGCCGTAGTCGACGAAACAGGCTTCGAGCGAGGGCTCGACGCGCGTCACGACGGCTTTGTAGATGTTGCCCTTGCGCTGTTCGCGCCCTTCGATCTCGATTTCGTAGTCGAGGAGCTTTTGCCCGTCGACGATGGCCAGGCGGCGTTCTTCGGCCTGCGTGGCATTGATCAGCATCCGCTTCATGATGCGTTGTCCTTATATGTATCGTTCTACAGGCCCATGACGGGCCAACGATGCACGGACGACGCCCGCGAAACGAGGGGAATTGCCGCTTGGCCCCGGATGCTGCCACTGCCGCGCCAGGCGCGAACAGGCCTCTTGAGCGTTCAGCTCAAGAAGACAGCCGGGGTGGGGGCGCGTGGATGGGCGCGAGCCAGGTTCGGTGTTGAGCAGCTATCTTATTGATAGCTGGCTGCGCAATAGTGGCGCGCGCTGTGAACAATTCAATGCCTGAGGCCGCTGGCAGAAGCCAGGTGGGCCAGCGCAGGCACATTTGAATCAGCAGCATCAACACAAGGGACTCGCTTCGATCCGCCGGCAGCTTGGAAGCTGCAGGCTGGTATTCCGTATCGGTGTTTCGTGGGTGTCGGCTTGACTTGGGCGCTACGCCTGCCACTTTGCGCAATTGCGCGGGGTTTGCAGGTTCGGCGCCAAAGCGGCATCGACCTCACAGCGTTGTCCTGGGCGTTTGACTGCAGTGATCTAAACTTCTGTCTAATCAAGCACTTACACGACCGCGCTGGTGAAAAACATTATAGGTGCGAAGCAAAGCCCTGCGGCCGCTCCAAATCCCGCAGTTCCAGATCCCGCAGTTCAAAAGGCTGCGGCCGGGGCCGGAGCGCCGCATGCGGCCATCAGGTTCATCACCGTCGATGCGGAATCCGCGGGCCAGCGGCTCGACAACTTCCTGTTCCGCCATCTGAAGGGCGTCCCCAAGACGCATGTCTACCGGATCATCCGGTCGGGCGAGGTGCGCATCAACAAGGGGCGCGCGCAGGCCGAAACCCGCATCGAGGCCGGCGACGTGCTGCGGTTGCCGCCGGTACGGATTTCGCCGCGCGCGGAAGAAGGCGCCACGCCGCCCGCACCGGCGCGCGAATTCCCGGTGCTGCTCGAAGACGACGCGGTGCTTGCCATCGACAAGCCCGCCGGCGTGGCGGTCCATGGCGGCAGCGGCGTGAGCTTTGGCGTGATCGAGCAGCTGCGAACGGCGCGCCCGGGCGCCAAGTTCCTCGAACTGGTGCACCGGCTCGACCGCGAGACTTCGGGCATCCTGCTGGTGGCCAAGAAACGCAGCGCGCTGGTGGCGCTTCAAGACCAGTTCCGCGAGCGCGAGACCGGCAAGACCTATCTCGCGTTGGTCGAGGGCGCCTGGCCCGCCAACAAGAAGGTGCTCGATGCGCCGCTTGCCAAGTACCTGCTGCCGGGCGACGGCGCGGGTGCCGGCGAGCGCCGCGTGCGGGTGGTTGCCAAGGACCATCCCGATGCCATGCGGGCCGTGACGCTGGTGCGTGTGCTGGCGCGCCTCACGCTCCCCGGCGACGCCACGCCGCTGTCGCTGCTGGCGGTCACCATCAAGACCGGCCGCACGCACCAGATCCGCGTGCACCTTGCATCGGCCGGGCATCCCATTGCCGGCGACGACAAGTACGGCGACTTCGATCGCCAGCGCGTGCTGCAGAAACTCGGCCTCAGGCGCATGTTCCTGCATGCCTGGCGGTTGCAGTTCAGCCATCCCGCGACCGGCGAGCGCGTGTCGCTGCAAGCCGGCTTACCGCCCGAGCTGCGTGCATTGATGCCGCCCCAGGCGATCGAAGCGCTCGCCCAACATCCCACTCCTACGGCCAATGACTGATTCTTCCAGACCCCTGCGCTTCGACCTGATCGCCTTCGATTGGGACGGCACGCTTTACGACTCCACGCGGCTCATCGTGCGCTGCATCCAGGCGGCCGTGATCGACGTCGGCGGCGCCAAGCCCAGCGAGAACGATGCGGCATGGGTGATCGGCCTGGGCCTGGCCGAGGCCCTGGCGCGCGCCGCGCCCGACGTGCCGAAGGAGAAATACGCAGAGCTCGGCGCGCGCTACCGCTATCACTACCTGCAGCACCAGGACGATCTCGTGCTGTTCGACGGCGTGCTGCAGATGATCGACGCGCTGCGCGCGCGCGGCCACAAGCTCGCCGTGGCCACGGGCAAGTCGCGCCGCGGCCTGAACGAGGCGCTGAAGTCTGTCGCGCTGCGCGACCGCTTCGACGCCTCGCGCACTGCCGACGAAACCTTCGGCAAGCCGCACCCGCGCATGCTGCTCGAACTCATGGAAGAACTCGAGGTGCCGGCCGAACGCACCCTGATGATCGGCGACACCACGCACGACCTGCAGCTGGCGCTCAATGCCGGCTGCGCGAGCGTGGGCGTGAGCTACGGCGCGCACGAGCCCGGGAGCTTCGACGAACTGAAGCCGCTGTTCGTCGCCCACTCGGTGGCCAGCCTGGAGTCATGGCTTCTGGGCAACGCCTGAAAATGGTGGCATGAGCGAAGAACAGCGCATTCCCTTGTGCAATGCCCCGGATCTGGTCGAAGGAGGCCGGGCCGTGCCTTTCGATGTGGTCTATGGCGGCGAAACCTGCCGGGCCTTTGCGGTGCGCTTCGAAGGGCAGCCGCATGCCTACCTCAATCGATGCAGCCACGTGGCGATGGAGCTGGATTTCCAGCCCGACCGCTTCTTCGACGACAGCGGCCAGTGGCTGCTCTGCGCCACCCACGGCGCGGTCTACCGGCCGGACACCGGCGAATGCGCCGGCGGCCCGTGCCGCGGCGGGCTCGTGAAGATCGCCCTCAGCGAACGTGACGGCGTGGTGCACTGGCATACTGCCTGGAACCTCCATCCCCCGATTTTTTGACAATGACCGACCCGAACCGCACGGAACCCGAAGGTTTTGATCCTTTTGAGCCGGCCACTCCCATTGCGTCCTCGCAGGGCGCGCCGAGAAACATGGCCAAAGACCCCACGCAGCGTCCCGGATGGGAGCGCGCAACGCTCGAGAAGCTCGCCTTCGCTTCGCTGAACGAGCAGAAGGCGGCGCGCCGGTGGAAGACCTTCACGCGCCTCTCGTGGCTCGCCTTCTTCATCTTCCTGGTCTGGCTGGCAATGTCGCGCAGCGCGCCGAGCGCCGCCAAGACCACAGCTCACACGGCGGTGGTCGAAATCAAGGGCGAGATCGCCAATGGCGGCGACGCCAGCGCGGAATTCGTGGTGGCTGCCATGAAGACCGCCTTCGAGGACGAGGGCGCCAAGGGCATCGTGCTGCTCATCAATTCGCCCGGTGGAAGCCCGGTGCAGGCGGGCATCATCAGCGACGAGATCAAGCGCCTGAAGGCCAAGCACAAGAAGCCGATCTACGCGGTGGTCGAGGAAACCTGCGCCTCGGCCGCGTACTACATTGCCGCTGCCACCGACAAGATCTTCGTCGACAAGGCCAGCATCGTCGGCAGCATCGGGGTGCTGATGGACGGCTTCGGCTTCACCGGCGTGATGGAAAAGGTCGGCGTCGAGCGCCGGCTGCTGACGGCAGGGGAGAACAAGGGCTTCCTCGATCCGTTCAGCCCGATGAGCGACGCGCAGCGCGCGCATGCCCAGACCATGCTGAACCAGATCCACACGCAGTTCATCAACGTGGTGAAGAACGGGCGCGGCGACCGGCTCAAGGTCGACACCCCGGGGCTTTTCAGCGGCCTTTTCTGGAGCGGCGAGCAGGCCGTCGAACTGGGCCTGGCCGACCAGCTGGGCAATGTCGACTACGTGGCGCGCGAAGTCATCAAGGCCGAAGAGGTCACCGACTACACCCGGCGCGACAACGTGGCCGAGAAGCTCGCCAAGAAATTCGGCGCCGCGATGGGCGATGCCACCGTGCGATCGCTGCAGACGGCCGCGCCGGCGCTGCGCTGAAGCCGGCGGCGGGGCGCATCAGGCCCGGTTGCCGGCGTCGGCCGTGAAGCGGGCCGAGGCCGCCAGCGCTGCGGCAAAGACCACGACCACATACAGCGCGGCCGTCAGCGAACTGGCGCGCGCCAGCAGGCCGATCACTGCCGGGCCAGCCATGAACCCCAGATAGGCCACGGCCGAAACAGCGGCAATGCCGATCGCCGGCTCCGTGCCGGGCACGCGGGCCGAGGCGCCGAACAGGATCGGCACCACGTTCGCGAAACCGATGCCCACGCCCGCAAAGCCGACCAGGGCGAGCCAGGGCAGGTCGGTCAGCAGCACCAGCGTCATGGCCGCCGCCGCAAGAATGCCGCTGCCGCGCAGCAGCGCCGTTGGCGAGAAGCGTGCGCGCAGGGTGTCGCCGCCAAAGCGCGCGGCCGCCATGGCCGCGGAGAAGCTCGCGTAGGCCAGCGCGGCCTGCTTTTGCGGACTGCCGAGTTCCTGCTGCATGTAGAGCACGCTCCAGTCGTAGATGGCGCCCTCGGCAATCAGGCCCAGCGCGGCGAGCACGCCAAGCACGGCCAGCATGCCGCGGGGCAGCCGAAAGCGATGGTCGGCCGGGGCTGCATCGTTTGCCCTGCGCGGATTGGGCAGCATGTACATCGAAGAGACGGCCACGACCAGCACCATCGCCGCCGCAACCCACAGCAGATGCGCCTGCGCCCCGAGCCCGGCGGCCAGCGCTGCGCTGCCGCTCGCCGCCCCGGCCATGCCGCCCAGGCTGAACATGCCATGCATGCCGCTCATCAGGGGCTTGCCGCCATGCAGCTCGAGCTGCGCCGCCTCGGTGTTGATGGCCACGTCGAACACGCTGGTCACCAGGCCGAATACCGCCAGCAAGGCCAGCAGGAAAAGATAGCCCGGCATCGCGATCAGGCCGGCAAGCAGCAAGGCATAGACGCAGCCGCAGAGCGCGGCCATGCGGCGGGGGCCGTGGCGGCCGATCCAGCGCCCGGCGCTGGTCAGCCCGAACATCGCTCCGGCGCCGGCCGCGAGCAGGGTCAGCCCGAGCTGGGCTTCGTCGATGCCGTAGTGCGCCTTGACCGTCGGAACATGGATGCCCCAGGTCGCAAAGATGAAGCCGGAAGAAAAGAACTGCGCCCGCGAGGCCCAGCGCGTGCCAGCGGTCACCACCATCGTCAGCGCCCGATCGCGAACACGGCAGGCAGGCGTTCGTCCGTGGTGGCCTGCGCCTTGGCACGCCAGGACTTGACGGTTTCGCTGCGCACATGGGCGCTGGCGAGCGTGAGGCCGCGCGCCACCGCAAGCCGGGTGTTGTGCTGCAGCGTCTGCACCAGCGCCTGGAGCAGCACGGCGTTGCGGTAGGGTGTTTCGATGAACAGCTGCGTCTGGCCCGTCTTGAGCGCCAGCGCCTCGAGTTCCCGGATGCGTACCTGGCGCTCGCCCGCATCCTGCGGCAGGTAGCCGACGAAGGCGAAGTTCTGCCCGTTGAGGCCGCTCGCCGCCAGCGCCAGCAGCAGCGAGACGGGGCCGGTGAGCGGCACCACGGCAATGCCCAGGTCGTGCGCGGCGCGCGCCACCGAGGAGCCGGGATCGGCGACCGCCGGCATGCCGGCTTCGCTCAGCAGGCCGATGTCGTGGCCTTCGAGCGCGGCGGCCAGCAATGGGCGGGCATCGAACTGGCCTGCGTGGTCGCCTTTCTTGTGCACCTCGCGCGGCAGCTCGCGGATGTCCTGCGCCTGCAGCGGCGCGGCCAGCGGGGCGACGGCATCGATCCGCTTCAGATAGGCGCGGGCCGACTTGGCGTTCTCGCAGATCCAGTGGGTGATTCCGGCGGCGGCCTGGATCGTGCCCAGCGGCAGCGCGTCCTGCAGCGGTGCCTGGGTGTCGCAGCCGAAGTCGAGCGGCGCGGGGACGAGGTAGAGCTTGCCGTGGGTCACAGGAGTTCGACCCCCGCGGCGCGCAGCATCCGGCAGGTGCGGATCAGGGGCAGGCCGACCAGGGCCGTCGGATCGTCGCTGTCGATCGCGCTCAGCAGGGCGATGCCAAGGCCTTCGCTCTTGGCGCTGCCCGCGCAGTCGTACGGCTGCTCGGCCTGCAGGTACTGCTCGATGGCCGCGTCGCTGAGCTCGCGGAACACCACCCGGACCGGCGCCAGGTCGCGCTGGACGAAGCCGGTGGCCTCGCAGACGACGGCCACCGCGGTCTGGAACACCAGCGTCTGGCCGCGCATCCTGCGCAACTGGGCCGTGGCGCGCGCATGGTCGCCCGGCTTGCCGAGCGCCTCGCCGGCGAGATCGGCCACCTGGTCGGAGCCGATGACCACGGCCTCGGGGAAGCGGGCGGCCACGGCGCGGGCCTTTTCGAGCGCCAGCCGCTCGGCCAGCTCGCGCGGCGTTTCGCCGTCCAGGGCCGTTTCGTCGACTTCAGGGGGCTGTACATCGAAGGGCAGGTGCAGTCGGTTCAGCAGTTCGCGCCGGTAGCGCGAGGTCGAGGCGAGGATCAAGAGGCGTTGCATGGGACAGATTGTGCGGGAGCTGCCGCAAAACCCTCAGGCGTGCATCCGGGGCGGCGAGGCGGCCGGCGCGCTAGACTGGTGCGGATGAAGAGAGAATTCGCCCCCCAACGGCTCGACGTGGCCGGCTTTGCCGCCGCTGCCGCCACCCTCGACGCCACCGACCCGGTTCCGAACTATGTGCGCCTTGCCGCCGAACTGGCGGCTGCGGCGCCCGACGCCGTGGTCCGCTGGGCGGCGACCGGCGAAGAACGCCCGGGCGCCGACGGCAAGCCTGTGCCCTGGCTGCATCTGGAAGCCGAGACGACCGTGCCGCTGACCTGCCAGCGCTGCCTGACGCCTGTCGAGGCGCCGCTGGTGGTGGACCGCTGGTTCCGTTTCGTCGCCGACGAGGCCACGGCGGAGGCCGAAGACGATGAATCCGAGGAAGACCTGCTCGTCGTGAGCCGGGATTTCGACCTGCCCGCCCTGATCGAGGACGAGCTCCTGATGGAAATTCCGGCCATGCCCGTGCACGAGGTCTGCCCGGTACCGGTCCAGCTCTCGTCCAGCGACGAAGACTTCCAGGCGGCCGAAGAGGCCAAGCCGAACCCTTTCGCGGTGCTCGGGGCGTTGCGCTCACGCAAGCCGGAAGAGGGCAAGTAGCCCTTTCCCGGCGCCTGGGCTATAATCACGGGCTTCGCGCGCGCCGCCGTGAGCAGCAAGACAGACCAGGGCATTCCATGCATGCCCCTGAATTGCCACCGCAAGAGAGCGCATCCAATCACTCACTCAACAGTCCAGGAGCCATCATGGCCGTCCAGCAAAACAAGAAGTCGCCTTCCAAGCGCGGCATGCACCGTTCCCACAATGCGCTGGTCGTTCCCGGCATTGCCGTCGAGCCGACCACTGGCGAAACGCACCTGCGCCACCACATCAGCCCCAACGGTTTCTACCGTGGCCGCCAGGTGCTCAAGAACAAGTCCGAAGCCTGATCTCGCATCCCAAGGCCGAGGCCCGAAGCTACTTTTGCCGTAGCGTCGGGCCTTTGTTTTGATGGCTACGCCTTCTTCCCCCGAACCCACCGCTGCGCCTTCCGCAATCACGCTTGCCGTGGATTGCATGGGAGGCGACCATGGGCCGCGCGTCACGCTTGCGGCCTGCCGCGCGTTTCTCGAGCGGCACAGCGAAGCCTCGTTGTTGCTGGTCGGTGCGCCCGCGGCATTGGCGGGCTTTGCCGCGCATCCGCGCGCGCGCATCGTCGCCGCCAGCGAAGTGGTGGGCATGGACGATCCGATTGAAATCGCCCTGCGCAAGAAGAAAGACTCTTCGATGCGCGTCGCGATCCAGCAGGTCAAGGATGGCGCCGCGCAGGCGGCCATCTCCGCCGGCAACACGGGTGCCTTGATGGCCATTGCTCGCTACCTGCTCAAGACGCTCGATGGCATCGATCGTCCGGCCATCGCGCCCCAGCTTCCCAATGCCAAGGGTGGCGCCACCACGGTGCTCGACCTGGGGGCCAACGTCGATTGCGACGCGGAAGACCTGCTCCAGTTTGCCGTGCTCGGCTCCGCACTCGTTTCGGCGCTCACGGGCAACGAAGCGCCTTCGGTCGGCCTGCTCAATATTGGCGAAGAAGCCATCAAAGGCAGCGAAACGATCAAAAAAGCAAGCCAACTGCTGCGTACGGCCGCCAATTCCAAGGACTTGAACTTTTACGGCAACGTGGAAGGTAACGACATTTTCAAGGGCACGACAGATATCGTGGTCTGTGACGGTTTCGTTGGAAACGTCGCGCTGAAGGCCAGCGAAGGCGTGGCCTCGATGATCGGCGAATTCATCCGCGTCGAATTCTCGCGGAGCATTTTCACGAAGGCCGCGGCAATTGTTGCCTATCCGGTCCTAAAAGCGTTCAAAAACCGGCTTGACCATCGACGGTACAACGGCGCGGCGCTGCTGGGCCTGCGCGGCCTGGTCTTCAAGAGCCATGGCTCGGCTGACGAAGTGGCTTTCGGACATGCGCTGGATCGCGCTTATGATGCCGCTCGCAACAACCTGCTCGATCGCGTGCGGGCCCGCATCGCTCACGCCGCGCCATTGCTCGCGCGGCAGGAGCCCGCGGTGCCAGCCGACGCGACGGCCCTCCACGTTTGATGAGCCCTTATTCACGCATCACCGGCACCGGCAGCTATCTGCCCCCGCGCCGGGTGACCAATGACGACCTTGCCAAGGAATTGGCATCGCGCGGCATCGAAACCTCGGACCAATGGATCGTCGAGCGTACCGGCATCCATGCACGCCACTTCGCAGCGCCCGAAGTCACGAGCAGCGATCTCGGCCTCGAGGCCGCCAGGCACGCGCTCGAAGCCGCGGGCCGCAAGGCGGAAGACGTCGACCTGATCATCGTCGCCACCTCGACGCCCGACATGGTGTTTCCGTCGTCGGCGGCCATTCTTCAGAACAAGCTCGGCATTGCCGGCTGCCCCGCCTTCGACGTCCAGGCGGTCTGCAGCGGCTTCGTCTATGCGCTGACCGTGGCCGACGCCCTGATCCGCACCGGCACGGCGCGCTGCGCGCTGGTGGTCGGCGCCGAAGTTTTCTCGCGCATTCTCGATTTCAACGACCGCACCACCTGCGTGCTGTTCGGCGACGGCGCCGGCGCCGTCGTGCTCGAGGCCAGCGAGGAGCCGGGCATCCTGGCGAGCGACCTGCATGCGGACGGCAAGCACGTCGGCATCCTTTGCGTGCCCGGTCACGTCTCCGGCGGCAATGTGCTGGGGACGCCGCTGCTGCACATGGACGGCCAGGCCGTGTTCAAGCTGGCGGTGCGCGTGCTCGAGGATGCCGCCCGCGCCACGCTTGCGAAAGCAGGCAAGACCGAGGCCGACATCGACTGGCTCATTCCGCACCAGGCCAACATCCGCATCATGGAAGGCACGGCAAAGAAGCTGAAGCTTCCGCGCGAAAAGCTCGTCGTCACGGTCAACGAGCATGGCAACACCTCGGCCGCCTCGATTCCGCTGGCGCTCGACGAGGCCGTGCGGTCCGGCAAGGTGAAGAAGGGCGAAACCGTCATGCTGGAAGGCGTGGGCGGGGGCTTCACCTGGGGCGCGGTGCTATTGAATCTGTAGTGCATGGCCATGCCCCCTGCGGGCAGCGATGCGACACCACGCTTTAATAAAAATGAAATCCTTTGCTTTTGTCTTCCCGGGTCAAGGCTCCCAGGCCGTCGGCATGCTCGACGCCTGGGGCGATCACCCGGCCGTGGCCGAAACCCTGCGCGAAGCCTCCGAAGCGCTGGGCGAAAACGTCGCCGGGCTGATCAAGAACGGCCCGAAGGAAGAACTTGCGCTGACCACCAACACCCAGCCGGTGATGCTGGTGGCCGGCGTTGCCGCCTGGCGCGCCTGGCTCGCCGAGGGCGGGGCAACGCCTTCGGTGGTGGCCGGGCATTCGCTGGGTGAATATTCGGCGCTGGTCGCGTCGGGTGTGCTGACGCTCGCGCAGGCCGCGCCGCTGGTGCGTTTTCGGGCGCGGGCCATGCAGCAGGCAGTGCCCGTCGGGGTCGGCGCCATGGCGGCCGTGCTGGGCATGGAAGCCGGCAAGGTCGTGGCGGGCTGCGCGGAAGCCACGGCATCGTTCGGTGCAGGCAGCGCCGAAATCGTCGAGGCGGTGAATTTCAACGATCCCATGCAGACCGTGATCGCCGGCAGCAAGGCGGCCGTCGACAAGGCCTGCGAATTGCTCAAGGCCAACGGCGCCAAGCGCGCGCTGTTGCTGCCGGTGTCGGCGCCGTTCCATTCGAGCCTGATGAAGCCCGCGGCCGAGGCGCTGCGCGAAAAGCTCGCCACCCTCACGCTCGCTGCGCCGCAGATTCCGGTGCTGAACAACATCGACGTGGCTGTCGAGACCGACCCTGCGCGCATCCGCGACGCCCTGGTGCGCCAGGCCGCCGGTCCGGTTCGCTGGGTCGAAAGCGTGCAGGCCTTGAAACTGCGCGGCGTAGCCTCCATCATCGAGTGCGGGCCGGGCAGGGTGCTGGCCGGCATGGTCAAGCGCATCGCCCCCGAGCTGGAAGCCGCGTCGGTGTACGACCCGGCGACGCTCGCGGACACCCGACAATCGCTCGCCGGCTGAACGGCGCAGGGCCCCGACACTTCTTTTATGAGCATTCCCAAATTCGAAGGGCAAGTCGCCCTGGTCACCGGCGCATCGCGCGGCATCGGAGCAGCCATTGCGCTCGAGCTGGCGCAGCGCGGCCTCAAGGTGGTCGGCACCGGCACCACCGAGGACAGCGCGGCAAAGATCACTTCGGCGCTCAGCGCCTTCGACGGCCGCGGCCGTGCACTCGATGTGAACGACGCCGTCGCCGTCGAGGCGCTGGTCGACGAGATCGTCAAGGCCTACGGCGAGATCCACGTGCTGGTCAACAACGCCGGTATCACGCGCGACACGCTGGCCATGCGCATGAAGGACGACGACTGGGACGCGGTGCTCGACACCAATCTCAAGGCCGTGTTCCGCCTCTCGCGCGCGGTGATCCGCCCGATGATGAAGCAGCGCTATGGCCGCATCATCAGCATCACGAGCGTGGTGGGCGCCTCCGGCAATGCCGGCCAGGCCAACTACGCGGCGGCCAAGGCCGGCGTGGCGGGCATGACCCGCGCACTGGCCCGCGAGCTGGGCAGCCGCAACATCACGGTCAACTGCGTGGCGCCGGGCTTCATCGAGACCGACATGACGGCCAGCCTGCCCGAAGCACAGCAGCAGGCGTTGCTGCAGCAGATCCCGCTGGGCCACCTGGGCAAGCCGGCCGACATCGCACATGCAGTGGCCTACCTCGCATCGCCCCAGGCGTCCTACGTGACGGGGCAGGAACTGCACGTCAACGGCGGCATGCACATGTAGCCGCAAGGCGCAATCTTTTCCCGTACCGGGCGCACGGCAAATGCCACAATGCGCCCGGCTAAAATCCACTGTTACCTACAACCCTCAGAGGGAACCAAATGAGCGATATCGAAGCACGTGTCAAGAAAATCATCGCCGAGCAACTCGGCGTGGAAGAGTCCCAAGTAACGAACGAGAAGGCCTTCGTGGCCGACCTCGGCGCAGACTCGCTCGACACGGTCGAACTGGTGATGGCACTCGAAGACGAATTCGGGATCGAGATTCCCGACGAAGACGCCGAGAAGATCACCACGGTGCAAAACGCCGTCGACTACGCCACCAAGAATCAAAAGGCCTGATCGGGCCCAGTTGGAACTGTCTCGGCCGGCGGCGCTTTTCTTCTTCAGCCCCGTACGCGCCGACATCAGTCTTCAGCGCTTCCAGAAAGGTTTGCCGGCATGACCAAACGCCGCGTCGTCGTGACCGGACTCGGTTGCATCGCTCCTGTCGGAAACACCGCAACCGAATCCTGGGCCAACCTGTTGGCCGGGAAGTCGGGTATTGCGAACATCACCGCGTTCGATGCAAGCGCCTTCGCTTGCAAGTTCGCCGGTGAGGTCAAGGGTTTCGACATCACACAATACATCTCGGAGAAAGAAGCGCGTCACATGGACCGCTTCATTCATCTGGGGCTTGCCGCCGCCATCCAGGCGGTGCAGGACAGCGGACTGCCGACCGGCGAAGCGCTGCCTTACGAGAAAGCCGTGCGCATCGGCTGCAACATCGGCTCCGGCATCGGCGGGCTGCCGATGATCGAAGAGACGCACGGCGAATACGCGAGCCGCGGCCCCCGCCGCATTTCGCCGTTCTTCGTGCCGGCTTCCATCATCAACATGATCTCGGGCCACGTGTCGATCAAGTACGGCTTCAAGGGCCCGAACATCGCGGTCGTCACGGCCTGCACCACGGGCCTGCATGCCATCGGCACCTCGGCACGCATGATCGAATACGGCGATGCCGACGTGATGATCGCGGGCGGCGCCGAGTCGACCATTTCCCCACTGGGCATCGGCGGCTTCACTGCGCCGCGTGCACTGAGCACGCGCAATGACGATCCCGCAACGGCCTCGCGCCCGTGGGACAAGGACCGCGACGGCTTCGTGCTGGGCGAGGGCTCCGGCGTGCTGGTGCTCGAAGAGTATGAGCATGCCAAGGCGCGCGGCGCCAAGATCTACGCGGAAGTCTCGGGCTTCGGCCTGACCGGCGACGCGTACCACATGACCGCGCCCGACGTCGACGGCCCCCGTCGTTCGATGGCCATGGCGCTGGCCAATGCCGGCGTCAACGCCGATGAGGTCCAGTACCTCAACGCGCATGGCACCTCGACGCAGATCGGCGACCTCAACGAGACCAACGCGGTCAAGCTCGCCTTCGGCGATCACGCGAAGAAGCTCGTCGTGAACTCGACCAAGTCGATGACCGGCCACCTGCTGGGCGGCGCCGGCGGCATCGAATCGGTGTTCACGGTGCTTGCGCTGCATCACCAGAAGAGCCCCCCGACCATCAATATCTTCAACCAGGATCCGGAGTGCGACCTCGACTATTGCGCCAATCAGGCGCGCGATCTCAAGATCGATGTCGCGGTCAAGAACAACTTCGGCTTCGGCGGCACCAACGGCACGCTGGTGTTCAAGCGCGTTTGAACCTTGCTCTTCCATGTACAGCGCGCCATCGGTGACCTATCCGGTGGGGCGCTCGCGCGGCGCGACCCGGATCTTGCTTGCCACGTGGGCCTTGGGTGCCTGCTGCGCGGGCCTGTCGTGCTATTTGATCGATAGCGTCGGCTGGCGCCAGCTGCTGCTGGTTCTGAGCGTCCTGTTTTCAGGCATTGCGGCCGGACTCGGGCTGCGGAGCGACGGTGCCGCCATGCTGCACTTCGACGGCCTGTGCTGGACCTTGACGGGCGCCGACCCCGGCCGGGCCGTTCACGCGGCGCGCGCCGCCGTGGCGCTCGACCTGCAATCGCTGCTGCTGGTCCGGCTGACCCGGCCGGGCCGCGCCGGACGGTGGATATGGATCGAGCAGCGCGCCATGCCGGAACGCTGGCGCGATGTGCGCCGTGCGGTATATTCGCGCGCCCCGTCCGCCTCGCCTGCGGGCGAGCCGTGGCGAGCCACCGCGCCTGCCGATGCGCCCTGAACCTCCCCGATGACAACTTCTCCGCCGCCAGTGCCACCGGACTCCGGCTTGCCCGAATGGGTCCGCCGAGGCGCCGCGTCCGGGCGAGGTCGACCTCCAGCTGGTCCAGCGCACGGTCGCGGGTGACCAGAAGGCCTTCGAGCTGCTGGTCATCAAGTACCAGCGCCGGATCGAGCGCCTGATCGGGCGCATGGTGCGCGACGTCGACCTGGTCGAAGACATCGCCCAGGAAACCTTCATCCGGGCCTACCGCGCGCTCCACCAGTTCCGTGGCGATGCCCAGTTCTACACCTGGCTCTACCGGATTGCGGTCAACACCGCCAAGAAGGCGCTGGTCGACATGAAGCGCGACCCGACCATCTCCGAAAGCGCCCTGCGGCCGTCTTCTGACGAGGACGATGAAACTTACCGCCCTGGAAACGAACCAATCAGCGACGAAACTCCCGAATCAGTCTTGGCAGCGAACGAGATCGCCCAGGTGGTCCAGGCGGCCATGGAAGCATTGCCGCCCGAATTGCGCCAGGCGGTCACCCTGCGCGAGATCGAGGGCATGAGTTACGAAGAGATCGCCGAGGTCATGGATTGCCCTATCGGCACGGTGCGCTCGCGTATTTTCCGGGCGCGTGAGGCCATTTCGGCCAGGGTCAAACCGCTGCTGGACAACCAGTCCGGCAAGCGTTGGTAGGTAAGCAGGTGAATGAAATGAATCAGACGATGACGGTTCGTGAACAGGTGTCCGCGCTGGCGGACGGTCATTTGCATGGCGAGGACTTCGCGCGGGCCATCGACACCGTCTGCGCGAAAGAAGATGCGCGCGGTGCCTGGCGCGCCTATCACCTGGTGGGCGACATCCTGCGCTCGGGCGCCCATTCGCCCTGCAGCGACAGCAACGCATTCCTGGCCCGCTTCCAGCAGCGCCTGGCCGCGGAGCCCGTCATCGCGGCGCCGGCGCCGGCCGCAGCACCCGCGGTGCTGACGGCGCGACACAGGGCCGACGCAGCCAACGAGCCGGTCTTCCGCTGGAAGCTGGTGGCCGGCGCCGCGTCGCTGGTGGCGGTTGCCGCCATCAGCTGGACCCTGGTCGGCAACGGCATTGGCGCGTCGTCGCTGGGTGCCCAGATCGCAGCTGCCCAGCAGCAGCCGGCCGCCAATTCGGTGCTGGCCGCCGCGGCCGCCAACAGCCAGCTTCCGCCCACGGCCGCGCTCACGCCAACCCGTGTGATGGTCGGCAACGGCAGTCCGCAGGTCATGCTGCGCGATCCGCGGCTCGACCAATTGCTCGAAGCGCACCAGCAGGCCGGTGGCGCGTCGCAAATGCCCTCGGGCTTCCTGCGCAACGCGACCTTCGAAGGCCCTGCGCGCTGATCCGCGCCTGTCTCTCTCCAATGACCGTTCAGATGCCGATCTCCGCACGCGCGTTCGCGCTGGTGTTCGCTGCTTTTTGTCTTGCGCAGATCGCGGCCGCGCAGACCCGGCCTGGTCCGGCGAACCCCAGGGGGACGGCCTCGGCCCAGGCTGGCGATGCGCCGCCCTCGATGAGCGTCGTCGAATGGCTGCAACGCATGCATACGGGAGCCCGGCAGCGCAATTACGTTGGCACCTTCGTGGTTTCGGCCGCGGGCGGCGACCTGTCGAGCGCACGCATCTGGCATGTGCGCGACGGCGATCTGCAGATCGAGCGCATCGAGGCCCTGTCGGGACCGCCGCGCTCCACGTTCAGGCGCAACCACCATGTGATGACCTTCCTGCCCGAGGCGAAGGTCGTGAAGGTCGAGAAGCGCGAGAATCTCGACCTGTTCCCCAACTTGCCCGACAAGCCCGATTCGTCGATCGGCGACTTCTACGACGTGCGGGCCGTCGGCAAGGACCGCGTGGCAGGCTTCGATGCCGACGTGGTGCAGCTGGTGCCGCACGACGGGCTGCGCTTCGGCTATCGCATCTGGAGCGAGCGCCGCTCCGGCCTGGTGGTGAAGCTGCAGACCGTGGATGCCGAATCCCGTGTGGTGGAGCAGTCGGCGTTTTCCGAATTGCAGCTCGACGCACCGGTCAAGGCGCAGGCGCTCGCGCAGATGATGACCAACACCAGCGGCTACCGCGTCGAGAAGCTGGAGCTCGAACGCACCAGCGCGCAGGACGAAGGCTGGGTCCTCAAGGCGCCGGTGGCCGGCTTCAAGCCGCGCAGCTTCTACCGGCGTCCGGCCGGCAGCGACGACAAGGCGGGGCAGGACCGCACCGTGCAATGGACCTTCTCCGATGGCCTGGCCTCGGTGTCGCTTTTCATCGAGCGCTACGATGAAAAGCGTGCGCCTCGGGATGGTGTGCTGACGATCGGGGCAACCAACGCCATTCGCCGGCGACTGCCCGAACCGGCGAGCGACTGGTGGCTGACCGCTGTGGGCGAGGTGCCGCAGCAGACGCTCAATGCGTTCGCCCAAAGCCTCTCGCGCACGCGCTGACCTGCTGCGCATGCGCAGGACGATGGTGCTGAACCAAGTCCGTATCACCGACTCATAGCTCTTCTTTTGGCCGCTCTGTTCTTTTGAAAGAAAACCGATGATGTTCAAAGTCGAGGGACACAAGCTTCGTTCCTATCTCTTCGCATTCGGCGTGGCCTGTTCGGCAGCCGTGGGTTTCCTGCCGGCCGCGCCGGCCAGTGCACAGACGCCGCAGGCGCGCGGATTGCCCGATTTCGCCGATCTCGTGGAGCAGGTGGGGCCGGCCGTGGTCGGGATCCGTACCGTCGAGAAAGTGACCTCCAGCGGCGGCAGCGGCGAAATGGACGAGGAGATGCAGGAATTCTTCCGGCGCTTCTTCGGGCAGCCGCTGCCCGGCAACCCGCGTCCAGGCCCGCGCCCGAACCGGCCGCAGCAGCCGCAGGAGGAAGAGCGTCCGCGCGGCGTGGGCTCGGGCTTCATCCTGTCCGCCGACGGCTATGTCATGACCAATGCCCACGTGATCGAGGACGCGTCCGAAATCCTCGTCACGCTGACCGACAAGCGCGAGTTCAAGGCCAAGCTGATCGGTGCCGACAAGCGCAGCGACGTCGCCGTGGTCAAGATCGAGGCGACGAGCCTGCCGGTGGTGAAGGTTGGCGACATCTCGAAGCTGCGGGTTGGCGAATGGGTCATGGCCATCGGTTCGCCCTTCGGCCTCGAGAACACCGTGACCGCCGGCATCGTGAGCGCAAAGCAGCGCGACACCGGCGACCTGGTGCCCCTGATCCAGACCGACGTCGCCATCAACCCCGGCAACTCGGGCGGCCCGCTGATCAACCTGCGCGGCGAAGTGGTGGGCATCAACAGCCAGATCTATTCGCGCTCGGGCGGCTACATGGGCATTTCGTTCTCGATTCCGATCGACGAGGCGATCCGCGTCAGCGACCAGCTGCGCGCCACCGGGCGCGTCTCGCGCGGGCTGATCGGCGTGACCATCGGCTCGGTCTCGAAGGACGTGGCCGAATCCATCGGCTTGGGCAAGGCGCGCGGTGCGCTCGTGAGCAGCGTGGTGCCGGGTTCGGCAGCCGACAAGGCCGGCGTGCGCGAGGGCGACATCATCACCAAGTACGGCGACAAGGCCATCGAGACGCCCAGCGACCTGTCGCGCTCGGTGGCCAGCACCAAGCCCGGCGCCAAGAACACGCTGACGGTGTTCCGCAACGGCAGTACGCGCGAGCTCTCGGTCACCGTGGCCGAGGGCGATGCAGAAGCCAAGCCGGCCGGCAAGCGCCAGCCCGAGCGCGAGGAGCCGCAGGCCAAGCCGTCGGCGGCCGGCAAGGCGCTCGGCCTCGCGGTCAGCGACCTGACCGAAGCCCAGAAGAAGGAACTCAAGATGCGTGGCGGCGTGCGCATCGAGGCGGCAAGCGATGCCGCCGCGAGGGCCGGTCTGCGCGAAGGAGACGTGATCCTTGCCGTCGGCAATATCGAGGTCTCGAGCGTCAAGGAATTCGAATCCGCGGTCGCCAAGGCCGACAAGGGCAAGCCGCTGAGCGTGCTGTTCCGCCGCGGCGAATGGGCCCAATACGCCCTGATCCGACCTGCACGCTGATCCGGCCTTTCCGTCAAGTGGCCCCACCCGTCACTCGGGTTTGGGGCCTTTTTTTGAGGTGTTTGCGACGTCGGAGCGCCCGGTTTCAAAAAAAATTCTGCGCCAAAAGTGAGGTAGTTTTGTTTGTGTTCACTAACTTATAAAGAGGCTTAGGACGATTTTCGGTAGAATAGAAGCCATTGGGCGGCGAGTCCGCGCATAAGGGGAGGGCTTTCCTCCACCATGCGAGATGTCAGACAGCAGTCCACCGGCGCTCCACAGATCGCCCACAAGTTGTTCATGGAGTGCTCCACCGATCTTGTGGATAAGTTGTTTATATCTTTGATGTTGTGGACCTGCAACGACCCGTTTTGACCCTGTCCCCGGATGTACGTGCCTCCCTTTTTGCCTACAATGAAGTTCCAACTACTGCAGTTGCCATTGCTTGTTGGTTCAGGGCGCGTCTCCAGAAGACGCGCCCTTTTTTCTTGCCTGTCGCACTCTGCGCACGAGCCAATTCAAGTACTTAAGCGTTCCCGTTGATGAATCACATCAGAAATTTTTCGATCATTGCGCACATCGATCACGGCAAGTCGACGCTCGCGGACCGTTTGATCCAGCGTTGCGGCGGCCTCGCGGAACGCGAGATGCAAGCGCAGGTGCTCGACTCGATGGACATCGAAAAAGAGCGTGGGATAACCATCAAGGCGCAGACCGCTGCGCTGCACTACAAGGCGCTCGATGGACAGGTCTACAACCTCAATCTGATCGACACGCCGGGCCACGTCGACTTCTCGTATGAAGTGAGCCGCTCCCTGTCGGCGTGCGAAGGCGCGCTGCTCGTCGTCGATGCATCGCAAGGCGTCGAAGCGCAGACGGTGGCCAACTGCTACACCGCGCTCGACCTCGGCGTCGAAGTGGTGCCGGTGCTCAACAAGATGGATCTGCCCAACGCGGATCCCGACAACGCGCGCACCGAAATCGAAGACGTGATCGGCATCGACGCGACCGATGCGATTCCATGTTCCGCGAAGACGGGCCTGGGCATCGACGAGATCCTCGAAGCCGTCGTGCACAAGATGCCCGCGCCGCGCGGCAATCCCGACGGTCCGCTGCGCGCGATGATCGTCGACAGCTGGTTCGATGCGTACGTCGGCGTCGTCATGCTGGTGCGCGTGGTCGACGGCCGGCTGGTGAAGGGCGAGCGCATCAAGATGATGGCGTCCGGCGCCATGTACAACGCCGACAACATCGGCGTCTTCACGCCGGCCAACGAGCCGCGCCCTTCGCTCGAGGCGGGCGAGGTGGGCTACATCATCGCGGGCATCAAGGAGCTGCAGGCCGCCAAGGTCGGCGACACCGTGACGCTGATCAAGCCGGGCACGGGCGGCGCGGCCGCCACCGCCACCGAGGCGCTGCCGGGCTTCAAGGAAATCCAGCCGCAGGTGTTTGCCGGCCTCTACCCGACCGAGGCCAGCGAGTACGACTCGCTGCGCGACGCGCTCGAAAAACTCAAGCTCAACGATTCATCGCTGCGCTACGAACCCGAGGTGAGCCAGGCGCTGGGCTTCGGCTTCCGCTGCGGCTTTCTGGGCCTGCTGCACATGGAAATCGTGCAGGAGCGCCTGGAGCGCGAGTTCGACCAGGACCTGATCACGACCGCGCCGAGCGTGGTCTACCAGGTGGTCCGGAACGACGGCGAAGTCATCATGGTCGAGAACCCGTCCAAGATGCCCGACGTCGGCAAGATGAGCGAGATCCGCGAGCCGATCGTCACCGTGCACCTTTACATGCCGCAGGAATACGTCGGCGCGGTGATGACGCTGGCCAACCAGAAGCGCGGCGTGCAGATGAACATGGCCTACCACGGCCGCCAGGTCATGCTGACCTACGAGATGCCGCTCGGCGAGATCGTGCTCGACTTCTTCGACAAGCTGAAGTCGGTCAGCCGCGGCTATGCCTCGATGGACTACGAGTTCAAGGAATATCGCGCGTCCGACGTGGTCAAGGTCGACATCCTGCTGAACGGCGAGAAGGTCGATGCGCTTTCCATCATCGTGCACCGGAGCCAATCGCAGTACCGGGGCCGGGCAGTGGTGTCGAAGATGCGCGAGATCATTTCGCGCCAGATGTTCGACGTGGCCATCCAGGCCGCCATCGGGGTCAACATCATTGCGCGTGAGACAATCAAGGCGCTGCGCAAGAACGTTCTTGCCAAGTGCTACGGCGGCGACATCACCCGCAAGAAGAAGCTGCTCGAGAAGCAGAAAGCGGGCAAGAAAAGAATGAAGCAGATCGGCTCCGTCGAGGTCCCGCAAGAGGCCTTCCTCGCGATTCTGCAAGTCGAAGACTGATCTCAAACATGGCATTCATCACTTCCCTGGTCCTTGCGGCCTTCGCCGGCTATGTCGGTGCCTGGTACTTTGGTGCCATCGAGGGCAATTTCGCGCTCCTGCTGTTCCTGGCCACGGTGGTCACCGGCCTGTACTGGCTGGCCGAGCGCTTCTACTTCCTGCCCCGGCGCGAGCGCACCGCCGCAGCGCTCGAAAGCTCGCTGAGCGAGCGCAACGCGCGCCTGGCCGGGCAGGGGATCACGCAGGTCGACACCGCCGACGCCAAGGCCAGCGAGCGCCTGCTGATGCAGCCGTGGTGGCTCGACTGGACGGCCGGGCTGTTCCCGGTGATTCTGGTGGTGTTCCTGCTGCGCTCGTTCCTGTACGAGCCCTTCAAGATTCCGTCGGGCTCGATGATGCCGACGCTGCTCACGGGCGACCTGATCCTGGTGAACAAGTTCACCTACGGCCTGCGCCTGCCGGTCATCAATACCAAGATCACCGACGGCACCCCGCTGGCGCGCGGCGATGTGGTGGTGTTCCGCTATCCGCCCAAGCCGAGCATGGACTACATCAAGCGCGTGGTCGGCGTCCCGGGCGACGAAGTGGCCTACCTGAACAAGAAGCTCACCATCAACGGCCAGCCGGTTTCCAAGAACCCGATGCCCGACTACCTCGACAGCGAGTCGATGCGCCTGCTCAGGCAGTTCACCGAAGACCTCGGGGGCAAGCAGCACAGGCTGCTCAACGACGACGCCGGTCCGGCTTTCGTCCAGGGCGCCACCGACTTTCCGTACCGCGAGAACTGCCGCTACTCCGTCGAAGGCGTGGTGTGCAAGGTGCCGGCCGGCAACTACTTCATGATGGGCGACAACCGCGATAATTCGGCGGACTCCCGTTTCTGGGGATTCGTTCCGGACAAGAACATCGTGGGCAGGGCGTTCTTCGTCTGGATGAACTTCGGCGACCTGGGTCGCATCGGTCCATTCCAATAAGCAGTCAGCATTGTTCGAGGGGTAAGAGGGCATGAGAACAAATCGGTCCATCCGCAGCAGGGCCGCGCATCAGCGCGGCATCTCGTTCATCGGTCTGGTGTTTGTCGCCGTGGTGCTGGCTTGCGTCGGCGTCGTCGTCGCGCAGGTCATCCCGACGCTGATCGAATGGCAGGCCATCGACAAGGCCGCCAACAAGGCCAAGGAAGGCACCACCGTGCCCGAAGTGCGCGCCATCTTCGATCGGGCCCAGGCCATCGACGACTTCCAGTCGGTCTCGGGCAAGGACCTCGACATCAAGAAGGTCGGCGAGAAGGTGGTCGTGTCGTATGCCTACGAGCGCGAGATCCCCTTGTTCGGGCCGGCCTACCTGGTGCTCAAGTACAAGGGCCAGACCCGCTGAACGCGGCGACACGCAAGGTGGACGGCGGCCTCACGGCGCTGCAGGAGCGCCTCAAGCATTCGTTCTCCGATCCGCGGCTGCTTCAGCTCGCGCTCACGCACCGCAGTTTTTCGGCCGACCACAACGAGCGCCTCGAATTCCTCGGCGACTCGGTGCTCAATCTCGCGGTATCGCACCTGCTCTACATCCGTCTTTCGGCGCTGCCCGAGGGCGACCTGTCGCGCGTGCGGGCCAACCTGGTCAAGCAGGACACACTGCATCGCCTGGCGCTGGAACTGCAGCTGTCGCCATTGCTGCGCCTTGGCGAAGGCGAGGCGCGCTCCGGCGGGCCCAACCGGCCCTCGATCCTGGCCGACGCGCTCGAAGCGCTGATCGGCGCGGTCTACCTCGATGCCGGCTTTTCGGCCGCCGAGGCGCTGGTGCGGCGGCTCTACGAGTCGGTCGAAATCAATCCGCGCATGGATGCGGTGGCCAAGGATCCGAAGACCGAATTGCAGGAATGGCTGCAGGGTCACAAAATGAAGCTGCCGGCGTACCGCGTGGCGGCCACGCTCGGCGCAGCGCACAAGCAGACTTTCGATGTCGAGTGCGAGGTGCCGGAGCTGGGCCTGCGCGAACGCGGCATCGGTGGTTCGCGACGTGCCGGCGAGCAGGCTGCCGCGGCGGCCATGTTGATCCGGCTCAAGGCACGCGGGGCCGCGTGAAATCAGAATGAACGACGCTATCAATTCAGCAGCAGACTCCCAGGGCCCGGCAGGCGATACGGGCGCAAGCGGCCCTCGGCACTGCGGCCTGATCGCCATTGTCGGCAAGCCCAACGTGGGCAAATCGACGCTGCTCAATGCGCTGGTGGGCCAGAAGATCAGCATCACCTCGCGCAAGGCGCAGACCACGCGGCACCGCATCACGGGCATGCGCACGCTGGGGGCCACGCAGTTCGTGTTCGTCGATACGCCGGGTTTCCAGACCCTGCATGCCAACGCGCTGAACAAATCGCTCAACAAGACCGTGCAGGGCGCGGTCGGCGATGTGGACCTGATTCTTTTCGTGGTCGAGGCGGGCAGCTTCACGCCGGCCGACGAGCGGGTGCTCAAGCTGCTGGGCAAGGGCATTCCCACCGTGCTGCTGGCCAACAAGCTCGACAACGTGCACCGCCGCGGCGACATCGCGCCCTGGCTGCAGACCATGCAGGCGAAGCACGCCTTCGCCGAGTTCGTGCCGATGTCGGCCAAGAATGCCAAGGACGTCGAACGCCTGTTCGGCATCTGCGAGAAATACCTGCCCGAACAGCCCTGGTTCTATGCCGAGGACGAGCTCACCGACCGCAGCGAGAAATTCCTCGCGGGCGAGCTGGTGCGCGAGAAGCTGTTCCGCCTGACCGGCGACGAACTGCCCTACACCTCGACCGTGATCATCGACAAGTTCGAGGAAGAACCGCCCCAGAAGAAGGGCCAGAAGCGCCTGCTGCGCATCGCGGCCACCATCGTGGTGGAGCGCGACGGCCACAAGGCCATGGTGATCGGCGACAAGGGCGAGCGCATCAAGCGCATCGGCATGGAAACCCGGGTCGAGCTCGAAAAGCTGGCCGACGCCAAGGTGTTCCTCGAACTGTGGGTCAAGGTGCGGTCCGGCTGGGCCGACGACGAAGCCCGCGTGCGCTCGTTCGGCTACGAATGAAGTGGCAACTGCCCACCGCGTTTCGCACGAACCGGCTTATGTGCTCCATCGCTACGACTGGAGCGAGTCGAGCCTGATCCTCGAGGTGTTTACCCGCCACCACGGGCGCATCGCGCTGGTGGCCAAGGGAGCGAAGCGGCCGAGCTCCAATTTCAGGCCGGTGCTGCTGCCGTTGCAGCCCTTGCAGCTCAACTACGGCGGCGACGCCGAGATCCGCACGCTCAAGGGCGCCGAGTGGATGGGCGGCCATGTCATGCCGACCGGCGAGGCGCTGCTCTCGGGCTACTACGTCAACGAACTGCTGCTGCGCCTGCTGGCGCGGGACGATGCCCACGAGGCGCTGTTCGATGCCTATGCGGGCGTGGTGCAGGTGCTGGCGGGCGACCACGCCGGCGCCCAGGCCGCCACCCAGGCCGCGGCGCTGCGCGCCTTCGAGTTGCTGCTGCTGCGCGCAGTGGGCCTGTTGCCGTCGCTCGACGCCCAGACCCTCACGCTCGAGCCGCTCGTGGCCGATGCCCGCTACAGCCTGGTGCCCGAAGCCGGCCTGCGGCTGGCGGGCGAGGACGAGGCGGCGCTGGCCGGCGCCGACTGGCAGTCGCTGCAGGGCGTGCTCGACGACCGCGCACCCTTCACGGCCACGCTGCGCGAGATTGCCACCATGAATGCCGGCAGCAACAGCGCCCTTCGAAACCAGCTGCGCGTGCTGCTCAACTACCATTGCGGGGTGTCCACGCTGCGCACGCGGCAGATGATGAGAGATTTGCAAGCCCTATGAGCACTCCAGGCCAATCCGCTACCACCTCGCTGTCGGTCAACCTCAACAAGGTGGCCCTGGTGCGCAACACGCGTGCGCTCGGCATTCCGAGCGTGCTCACCGCCGCCAAGGCCTGCCTTGCGGCCGGAGCGCAGGGAATCACCGTGCACCCGCGGCCCGACGAGCGCCACATCCGGCCGCACGACGTGAGCGACCTCGCCGCGCTGCTGGCCACGGACTGGCCCGCGATCGAGTTCAACATCGAAGGCAACCCTTTCCACAACCTGATGGACTTCGTGCGCGCGCTGAAGCCGCACCAGGCCACCTTCGTGCCCGACAGCGAAACCCAGTCGACCAGCGACCATGGCTGGAGCTTCCCCGAAGACGCCGACCGCCTGCGCCCGCTGATTGCCGAGGCCCAAGCCCTGGGCGTGCGTGTGAGCCTCTTCATGGACCCCATTCCCGAGATGATGGCCGCGGCCAAGGCGGTGGGCGCCGATCGCGTCGAGCTCTATACCGAAGGCTATGCCGCATCGCGCGGCACGCCGGGCGAGCAGGCCGTGCTCGCGCGCTATGTCGAAGCGGCGCGCGCGGCGCAAGCGGCGGGGCTCGGCCTCAATGCAGGCCACGACCTGAGCCGCGACAACCTCACGGCGTTCCTGCGCGCGGTGCGCGGTGTCCGGGAAGTTTCCATCGGGCATGCCTTCATCGCCGATGCGCTCGAACTCGGCTATGCCGCCACCACCAAGGAATACCTGCGCTGCATCCAAGAGGCGCAGTGAGCGCGGGATCGGCATGATCTACGGCATCGGCACCGACATCTGCGACCTGCGGCGTATCGCCGCCACGTTCGAGCGCCAGGGCGAGCGCTTTGCCCACCGGGTGCTGAGCGACGCCGAATTCGCGGTCTGGAAGGCCCGCAGCGAGCGCTGGCCCAAGCGCGGCCTGAGCTATCTGGCCACGCGTTTTTCCGCCAAGGAGGCCTTCAGCAAGGCCATCGGCCTGGGCATGCGCATGCCGATGACGTGGCGCCTGTGCGAGATCGCCAACCTGCGCAGCGGCAAGCCCATCATCGTGCTGCACGGCGAACTCAAGGAATGGTTCGAGGCCAGGGGCCTCACGGCCCATGTCACCGTGACCGACGAAACCGAATATGCCGCGAGTTTCGTGGTGGTGGAGAAACTATGACCGCCGGGCCCGCCCGTTCCCACGCGCCGCTGATCATCGACGTGGCGGCCACCGGGCTGAACGACGCCGACCGCCGGCGCATCGCCAACCCCCTGGTCGGCGGCGTGATCCATTTCGCCCGCAACTGGCAGGACCGTGCGCAGATGAGCGCGCTCAATGCCGAGATCAAGGCCATCCGCCCCGACCTGCTGATCTGCGTGGACCACGAAGGCGGCCGCGTGCAGCGCTTTCGCACCGACGGCTTCACGCGGCTGCCCTCGATGCGCGCGCTGGGCGAGCTGTGGATGCGCGATGCGATGCGCGCCACACAGGCCGCAACGGCAACCGGCCAGGTGCTTGCCGCCGAACTGCGCGCCTGCGGCGTCGACTTCAGCTTTGCGCCGGTGCTCGACCTGGACTTCGGTGGCAGCAGCGTGATCGGCGACCGCAGCTTTCACCGCGACCCGCGCGTGGTGGCGCTGCTTGCCAAGAGCGCGATGCACGGCATGCTGCAGATGGGCATGCGCAACTGCGGCAAGCACTTTCCGGGGCATGGCTTCGTCAGTGCCGATTCGCACGTGGAAATTCCGGTCGACCGGCGCGGCCTCAAGGCCATCCTGGCCGACGATGCACGGCCCTACGACTGGCTCGCGGGCACCCTCACGGCGGTGATGCCGGCGCACGTGATCTATCCGAAGGTCGACAAGCGGCCCGCGGGCTTTTCGTCCAGGTGGCTGAAAGACATCCTGCGCAACCGGCTTGCCTTCGATGGCGCCATCTTCAGCGATGACCTCAGCATGGAGGCGGGGCGCTACATCGGCGGCGAACTGCTGAGCTATGCCGATGCCGCGCTGGCGGCACTCGGCGCGGGCTGCGATCTGGCGATGCTGTGCAACCAGAGCATCGGCGATGGCCGGCCCCTCGACGAACTGCTCGATGGCGTTGCCGCGGCGGCCGGGGCAGGGCGCTGGCAGCCCGATGCGAAGAGCGAGGCACGTCGCCGGGCGCTGCTGCCGCAAGCGCCGCCGCTCGGCTGGAACGCGCTGGTCGATTCGGCGGGCTATGGATACGCCCGGCAGGTGCTCGCGCAGGCCGGGCTCGCAGCGCCGCACGGCGACGGCTGAGGGGCGACTGGCTACGGCGCGGTGCCCGGGGCCGGACCCGGCAGCGCGCTCGCCCACAGGCGCTCGCCGCCCGAATCCAGGTGCGTCAGGTACAGCCGTACGTCGAATTCGAGCCGGTGATAGTCCGGTTCCATGTGCTCGCAGAGCGCATAGAAGCTCTTGTCATGGTCCCGCTCCTTCATGTGCGCGAGCTCGTGGACCACGATCATGCGCAGCCATTCCAGCGGCACTTCCCTGAACAGGCTCGCCACCCGGATTTCGCGCTTGGTCTTGAGCTTGCTGCCCTGCACGCGCGAAACGGTGGTGTGCGTGCCGAGCGCGTTACGGATCACATGCAGCTTGCTGTCGAACGCCACCTTGGACAGCGGCGGGGCCTTGCGCATGAAATCGCTCTTGAGCTCGCTCACGTAGTCGTAGAGCGCCCGGTCCGTCTGCACCTCGTGAAGGGGGCCGGGATAGCGCTTCTGCAGCAAGGGCGCGAGCCCTTCGGTGGCGACCAGCTGCTGAACCTGCGCGAGCAGTGCGGGTGGGTAGCCCGCGAGGTATTTCATGCCACCGGTCCCGCGCAGGCGAGCCCGGTCGCCACGCCGCCGAACAGATCGCCCTCGACGAGGTTCACGCCGGCGAAGCTCCTGCGCAAGGCCTGCTGGAACGGCCGCAGGGCCGAAGAGCCGCCCGTCAGGTAGATGGCGTCGAGATCGCCGCTGCGCAGCCCGGCGCGCTTGACGCAGGCATGCGCGCAGGCAATCACGTTTTCGAGCAATGGAGAAAGCTGCTGCGCCATGTCGGCGGGCGAGAGCGAGGCGGCCAGGCCCGGTTCGGCGCACGAGAGGTCGATGGTGGTGGGCGCATCGTTCACCGAGGCATCGATCTTCGCCTGCTCGACCTCGCTGGCGATGCGGTGGCCGTGGCGCTCTTCCAGCACCGCCATCAGCCGGTCGTGCAGCCGCGTGTCGCTGTAGCTCGTGCGCAAGTCCTTCGCCTGCCGCACAGCCTTGGCGGCATAGAGCCAGTTGATCAGGTGCCAGGACGAAAGCTCGAAGAACACCTTGCTCGGCACTTCGCGCCCCTGCGCACCCGTGTGGCGAAAGCCGAACGCCGGCATGACGCGGTCGAGGTTCAGGCGCTGGTCGAAGTCGGTGCCGCCGATGTGCACGCCGCTGGTGGCCAGCACGTCGCCGCTGCGGTCTTCGCGTGCGGCACGGTCCGGACCAACGCGCACGACGGTGAAGTCGGAGGTGCCGCCGCCGACGTCGACGATCAGCACCAGCGATTCCTTGGCAATGCGCTGTTCGTAGTCGAAGGCCGCTGCAATCGGCTCGAGCTGAAAGGCGACGTCGCGGAACCCGGCCGCACGCGCCGCGTGGCGCAGGCTTTCTTCCGCGCGTTCGTCCCGCTTGGAATCGTCGTCCACGAAGTGCACGGGCCGGCCGATGACCACGCGCTCCGGCACCCGGCCCAGCTCGCGGCCCGCCCGCACGGCGAGTTCGCGCAGGAAGCGCGCGATGATGTCCTCGAAGCTCACGAGGCCGTCGTAGACAGCCGTTTTCTCCTGCATCAGCGCGCTGCCGAGCAGGCTCTTGAGCGAGCGCATCAGGCGGCCTTCGACGCCCGCCAGGTAGAGCGCGACGGCTTCACGGCCGAAATGGGTCGTGCGGTCTTCGGCGTTGAAGAAGATCGCGGTCGGCAGCGTGGTGGCCGCGCCCTCGATGGGCAGCAGCCGGGCCGCGCCGTCGACCCGGCAGGCCACGGCGGAGTTGGAGGTGCCGAAGTCGATGCCGATCGTCGGCAGCGACGACGGTAACTTCACGCTCAAGATTCCCTGCGCAGCGCCGGGAACAGGATCACGTCGCGGATGCTCGGCGAATCGGTCAGCAGCATCATCAGCCGGTCGATGCCGATGCCGCAGCCGCCGGTGGGCGGCATGCCGTACTCCAGCGCGCGCACGAAGTCATGGTCGTAGAACATGGCTTCGTCGTCGCCGCTGTCCTTGGCGGCCACCTGCGCGTTGAAGCGCGCGGCCTGGTCCTCGGCGTCGTTGAGCTCGCTGAAGCCGTTGCCGAACTCGCGGCCCGTGATGTAGAGCTCGAAGCGCTCGGTGACCTCGGGCCGCTCGTCGTTGGCGCGCGCCAGCGGCGAGATCTCGGTCGGGTGCTCCATGATGAAGGTCGGCTGCCAGAGCTTCTCTTCCACCGTCTCTTCGAAGTACATCACCTGCAGGCTGGCCAGGCTGCGCTGCGAGAGCTTGTCCTTCTCCTCGCTCAGGCCGAGCTTGCGCAGGGCATTGATGAGCCAGGTGGCGTCGTCCACACCGTCACCGGCATCGGTGTGCTTGAGGATCGCTTCGCGAATCGTCAGGCGCTCGAAGGGCTGGGTCAGGTCGACAGGCTTGCCTTGGTAGCTGAGCTGCTGCGTGCCCGCGGCCTTGTCGGCGATGGTGCGGATCAGCGTCTCGGTGAAGTCCATCAGGTCGCGGTAGTTCCAGTAGGCCGCGTAGAACTCCATCATCGTGAACTCGGGGTTGTGCCGCACCGAGATGCCCTCGTTGCGATAGCTCCGGTTGATTTCGAACACGCGCTCGAAGCCGCCGACGATCAGGCGCTTGAGGTAGAGCTCGGGCGCGATGCGCAGGAACATCTCCTGGTCGAGCGCGTTGTGGTGCGTCTTGAAGGGCTTGGCGTTGGCGCCGCCGGGAATGGGGTGCAGCATCGGCGTTTCGACTTCGAGGAAGTCGTGCGCCACCATGAACTCGCGCAGCGCGCTCACGGCCTTGCTGCGCGCGGTGAAGCGCACGCGTGCGGATTCGTCGGTGATCAGGTCGACGTAGCGTTGGCGGTACTTCTGCTCTTGGTCGGCCATGCCGTGGAACTTGTCGGGCAGCGGGCGCAGGCTCTTGGTGAGCAGGCGCAGCCGGCTCACCTTGACCGACAGCTCGCCGGTCTTGGTCTTCATCAGCGTGCCTTCGGCGCCCACGATGTCGCCCAGGTCCCAGCGCTTGAAGTCGGCGTAGGCCTCTTCGCCGATGGCATCGCGCGTGACGTAGAGCTGGATGCGGCCGGTGGCGTCCTGCACCGTTGCGAAACTGGCCTTGCCCATCACACGCTTGAGCATCATGCGGCCTGCCACGCTCACGGAAATGGCCTGCGCCTCGAGCGTTTCGGCATCGGCGGCGCCATGCGCTTCCATCAGCGCAGCGGCACGGTGGCCCGGCTTGAAGTCGTTGGGGAACGCAACGCCCTTGCCCTCAGCCTGCGCGGCGCGCATCAGCTTGAGTTTTTCGCGGCGCTCCGCGATGAGCTGGTTGTCGTCGACGGCGGGCGCGGCGGCTGGAGCCGCGGCGGGCGTGGGAATGGAGGGGATCAGGTGGTCGGACATGGAGAGCGGGTGGGGCGCAACAAAAGTGAGCGCAACCGGGCATTTTAGCCGATCGGGTGCCAACGGAACCGGCCTCCAGTGCCCGCCAATCCTGCACGAAATGCTATGAAAGAAGTAGCACTCTATTCAGTGATGCCCGCACGTGCCAGCAGATCGCTGACCAGTTCGAGCCGCATCAGCGGACTGTCGAGTTCCATGAGCCGCTGCCGCAGTTCGAGTTGCATGGGCACCAGTTCGCACCAGCGGTTGGCCACCCAGCTGCAATCGTCGAACCGATAGGGCTCGCCGACGGGCAGGCGCGGGGCCTCTGCGCCCTGTGCGCGGCGTCGTTCTTCGAGGGTGTCGACAAGGCGCCGCAGCGCCGTGGCGGTGTGCTGGAGATCGCCTGGAATTTCGAGCGCGGTGTCTTCGGCCAAGGCTTCCGCCTGGGCAACCCACAAGCCGTATTTCTGCAGTTCGGCGGCGCGGACCCGGAAGCGCTGCGTGCCGACGCATTCGATCTGCAGCAGGCCGCTTTGCGGCGAATCGAATTCGCGGATGACCGCCAGCGTACCGACGGCGGCGAAGCTTTCCGCCTCGGCGCCGGCCTTGCGAACTTCGCTACCGCTCGTGAGGCTGACCACGCCGAAGGGCGCATCGGCCTTGCGGCATTTGCCGATCATGTCGAGATAACGTACCTCGAAAATACGCAGTGGAAGCACGCCCCCCGGAAACAGGACCGTGCCGAGCGGGAACAATGGCAGTGAATGCAAAAGGGGCTGTGTGGTCATCGAGGAACCTTGCATGGCTATCATCGCATTCCCCTCACGACCACGCCCCATGCTCTACCAGATCCCCTCGTTCCTTCTCGACGTGATCGTCGGCCTGCTCGGCGGCGCCTGCCTTCTGCGCCTTTACATGCAGTACCACCGCGTGCCGTTCGGCAACCCGCTCGGGCGTTTCGTCTTTGCGATCACCGACTGGATCGTGCTGCCGCTGCGCCGCATCGTGCCTTCAGTCAAGCGCTGGGATCTGGCGAGCCTGATCGCCGCATGGCTGCTGGTGCTGGCCAAATTCCTCCTGCTCTGGCTGCTGATCGGAAATCTGGGCCGGATTGCCGCCTTGCCGCTCGTTTCACTGGTGGGACTGCTGCAGCTCGCCGTTTCGGGGCTGACCGCGCTGCTGGTGGTCTATGCCGTGCTGTCGTGGATACCGGGTGCGTCGCCGATGCTGCTCGACCTCATTTCGCGGCTGGCCGAGCCGCTGGTGCGGCCGTTCCGCCGGTTCATTCCGCTGATCGGCGGCGTGGACCTGTCGCCCCTGGCCGCGATCGTAGTGCTGCAGGTGATTGCGATCGTGCTGGGCAACCTGCTGATCTGGGCCTACCGGCTGGGCGCCTGAGAAAAGCAAGTGCCGACTGGTGCTTGCTCGCGCAAGTGCGCTCTCATTCCAGAAACACCGCGGAACCGGCTTCGCCGGGCCGCAGGTGTTGCCCCCGGCAGGGGGAGGGCGAAGCGGACACGAAGTGCCGCGCAGCCTGGGGGCGAGCCTAGCTCACTGCGTCGGCCGGCTGGCGCAGCAGCATCGCGAGGGTGCTCGCAATGGTCTTGCGCAGCTCGCGGCGGTCGCTGATGAAGTCGATCGCGCCCTTGGTCTGCAGGAACTCTGCGCGCTGGAAACCTTCGGGCAGCGTCACGCGCACGGTCGATTCGATCACGCGCGGGCCGGCAAAGCCGATCAGCGCCTTGGGCTCGGCAATGACCACATCGCCCACGAAGGCGAAGCCGGCGCTCACGCCGCCCATGGTCGGGTCGGTCAGCACGCTGATGTAGGGCAGGCCCTTCTTCGCGAGCCGGGTGAGCGCCGCATTGGTCTTGGCCATCTGCATCAGCGACAGCAGGCCTTCCTGCATGCGCGCGCCGCCGGTGGCCGTGAAGCAGATGAACGGCACCTTCTGTTCGATGGCCGTTTCCACGCCGCGCACGAAGCGTTCGCCGACCACGCTGCCCATGCTGCCGCCCATGAATTCGAACTCGAAGCAGGCCACGACCACGCTGATGCTGTGGACCGAGCCGCCCATGACGACCAGTGCATCGGTCTCGCCGGTGTTCTCGAGCGCTTCCTTGAGCCGCTCGGGGTATTTGCGGCTGTCCTTGAACTTGAGTGCGTCGACAGGCAGCACTTCCTGGCCGACCTCGTAGCGGCCCTCGGCGTCGAGGAAGGCATCGAGCCGTGCGCGGGCGCCGATGCGGTGATGGTGGCTGCAGCTCGGGCAGACATTCTGGTTGTGCTCGAGGTCGGTCTTGTAGAGAACGGTCTCGCAGGCGGGGCATTTGATCCACAGGCCCTCGGGCACCTGGCGGCGCTCCGACGGGTCGGTTTGTGCGATCTTGGCGGGTAGCAGTTTTTCAAGCCAGCTCATAGGACTCCGAATTTCTCAGGAAGGATGCCTTCCTGACGATTAGCTCCCCTCTCCCGCGCGCGGGAGAGGGGCTGGGGGTGAGGGGCAGCAGCGATTATCGGCCAGCCGCGTTCTTGGGGGTAGCCGCCGGCAGCGCATCGAGCGCCTCGCGGATGCCGGCGAGGAATTCGCGCACCGCGGGAACCACTTTCTCGCGCGGCTGCCCGTCGATCAGCTGGATGATCTTCGTGCCGATCACGACCGCATCCGCGGCCGAACCCACGGCCTGCGCCGTGCGCGCGTCGCGGATGCCGAAGCCCACGCCCACCGGAATGTCCACGTGCTCGCGGATGCGCGGGATCATCTGGCCAACCGCTTCGGTGTCGAGGTGGCCGGCGCCCGTCACGCCCTTGAGCGAGACGTAGTAGACATAGCCGCTCGCGATGCGCGCGACCTGCGCCATGCGCTCGCTGGTGCTGGTGGGGGCCAAGAGGAAGATCAGGTCGATGCCTGCGGCCTTGAGATCGGCCGCGAAGTCCTCGCACTCCTCGGGCGGGTAGTCGACCACCAGCAGGCCGTCGACGCCCGCGGCCGACGCATCGCGGATGAAGGCCTTCTTGCCGTGCACGAGGTCGTAGCGTTCGACCGGATTCGCATAGCCCATCAGCACCACGGGCGTGGCCGCGTCCTTCTGGCGGAAGGCGGCCACCATGGCCAGCACCTGCTTCATGCCAATGCCCAGAGCCAGTGCCGCCTCGCCGGCCTTCTGGATCACCGGGCCATCGGCCATCGGGTCGGAAAAGGGCACGCCGAGCTCGATCACGTCGGCGCCCGCCTCGACCATGCCGTGCATCAGCTCGGGTGTGATGTCCGCGTAAGGGAATCCGGCTGTGACGTAAGGAATCAAGGCGCGGCGGCCGTCTTTTTTCAGCGCGTCGAAGGTGGCGGCAATGCGGCTCATCACTTGCCTCCCTTCACGCTCAGCCCGCGCATCGAGGGCCGGTCGTAGAAGTCGACGCCCGACAGGTCGGCCACAGTGCCGATGTCCTTGTCGCCCCGGCCCGAGAGGTTCACCAGGATCGACTGGTCCGGCCGCATGGTCTTTGCGAGTTTCATGGCGTAGGCCACGGCGTGGCTCGATTCGAGGGCCGGAATGATGCCTTCGGTGCGGCACAGGTAGTGAAAGGCTTCGAGCGCCTCGATGTCGGTGATGCCGACGTACTCGGCGCGGCCGATGTCGGCCAGGTAGGCATGCTCGGGGCCCACGCCCGGATAGTCGAGCCCGGCGCTGATGCTGTGCGTTTCGGTGATCTGGCCGTCTTCGCTCTGCAGAAGGTAGGTGCGGTTGCCGTGCAGCACGCCCGGGCTGCCGCGCAGGATCGAAGCCGAGTGCTTGCCGCTGTCGAGCCCTTCGCCCGCGGCCTCGACGCCGATCAGGCGCGTGCCCGCGAACGGAATGTAGGGATGGAAGATGCCCATCGCGTTGCTGCCGCCGCCCACGCAGGCCACCACCACGTCGGGCTGCCGGCCTTCGGCCTCGCCGGTGATGCCCTGGGCTGCCAGCA
Source organism: Variovorax paradoxus (assembly GCF_030815975.1). Classification (NCBI taxonomy): domain Bacteria; kingdom Pseudomonadati; phylum Pseudomonadota; class Betaproteobacteria; order Burkholderiales; family Comamonadaceae; genus Variovorax; species Variovorax paradoxus. The sequence goes on along the minus strand of NZ_JAUSXL010000002.1, from coordinate 478,269 downwards.
TGGCGGGCATCTGGTCGATGCACTCCGTGCCGATCACGCTCTGGAAGTCGCGCACCATGGTCGGGTAGGGGTGCGGGCCGGCCACGGTGCCGATGATGTAGAAGGTGTTCTCCACGTTCGTGACCCAGTCGCGCATGGCCTCGTTGAGGGCGTCCTTCAGCGTCTTGCTGCCCGACTCCACCGGCACCACCGTGGCGCCGAGCAGGTTCATGCGGTAGACGTTGGGGCTCTGGCGCTTCACGTCCTGGCTGCCCATGTAGACCACGCATTCGAGGCCGTAGCGCGCGCAGATGGTGGCGGTGGCCACGCCGTGCTGGCCGGCGCCGGTTTCGGCGATCACGCGGGGCTTGCCCATGCGGCGCGCGAGCATCGCCTGGCCGATCACGTTGTTGATCTTGTGCGCGCCGGTGTGGTTCAGGTCTTCGCGCTTGAGGTAGATCTGCGCGCCGCCCATCTCGCGGCTGGTGCGCGCGGCGTGGTAGACCGGCGAGGGCCGGCCGACGAAGTGCTTGAGCTCGTAGTGGAATTCGGCGAGGAATGCCGGATCGTCCTTGAACCTGGCGTACGCGTCGCGCAGCTCGTTGATCGCGTGGGTGAGCGTTTCGCTCGCGAAGGTGCCGCCGTAGTTGCCGAAGTGGCCGGTGGCGTCGGGTTGCTGGTAGTCCTGGAATTGGCTTTGCATGGTTCTCGATCGTTGGGCCGCAGCCCGAAATCACGATCGGGTGCGGCGGCTAACTGGAGAAGGAGGCGTCTGCGGCCCTGACGGCGGCGACGAACTGCCGGATCTTTCCGGCATCCTTCAGGCCCTTGTTCCCGGGACCGTCGATTTCGACGCCCGAGCTCACATCAACGGACAGCGTCTTGCAGCGCGTCCGCAGGATGCGAATGCCATCGCTCACGTTTGCAGGTGTGAGCCCACCACTCAAGACGAGGTGAGCGTCGACGGCGGGTGGAAGAAGTGACCAATCGAATGCCTTGCCGCCACCGCCATAACCTTCGACATGGGCGTCGAGCAGGATGGCCTGGGCGTGGGAGTAATCGGACGCGTATTTTACGAGGTCGAAGCCGGCTCCGGCGGCACCCAGCGGAATACGGGCCGCGCGCAGGTAGCGAAAGCGGCCCGGGCCGGTGGCTTCCTCGCATTGTTCGGGCGTTTCTTCGCCGTGGAACTGCGCGATGGAGCCCTTCACGCGGGCGAGCGATGCTATGACTTCGAGAGCATCACCGTTGACGAACAGCAGCACGGGTGTCACGAAAGGAGGCAGGCGCGAGGCCAACCGGGCGGCGCGCTCGGCCGTGACGGCGCGGGGGCTCGCGGCATAGAGCACGAAGCCGACGGCATCGGCCCCGGCCTCGACCGCGGCATCCACGTCGGCCTCGCGCGTGAGGCCGCAGATCTTGATGCGGGTGCGGGGAGCGGCAGTCATGGCGGCCCATCATAAGGAGCGCCGCCGGCCTGCAGCGTGGCCTCGGCCGGCAGACCCCACTTGGCGTCGTACAACGGTCCGAGAAAATACAGCCCGTTGGCCGAGAAGGTGGGCGCCGCCACCTTGCGGCTGCGCGCCTCGAGCACCTCGGTGATCCACTCGGGCCGCTCGTCGCCGCGGCCGATGCGCACCAGGCAGCCCATCAGGTTGCGGATCATGTGGTGCAGGAAGGCATCGGCCTCGAACTCGAAATGCCAGCGGCAGCGGTCGCCGCTGCCGACGCGCGTGATCTCGATGCGCCGCAGGTCCTTGACCGGCGAGCGCGCCTGGCAGGCCGAGGCGCGGAAGGAGCTGAAGTCGTGCTTGCCCACCAGCAGGGCGGCGGCGGCGCGCATTGCATCGCCGTCGAGTGCATGCATCGACCAGCCGACCCGGCCCGCATCGAGGCTGGGCCGCACGGGCGATTGCGACAGCACGTAGAGGTAGCGCCGCGCCAGTGCGCTGGCGCGGCAGTGGAATTCGTCGGGCACCGGCTGGGCCCACTGCACGGCGATGTCGTCGGGCAGATAGCGGTTGGTGCCGCGCATCCAGGAGAAGGGTTCGCGTTCGACCGTGGTGTCGAAGTGCACCACCTGCATCAGCGCATGCACGCCGGCGTCGGTGCGGCCGGCGCACAGCGTGCCGATGGGCTGCGCCGCGAACTTGGCGAGCGCGGCTTCGAGCTTGTCCTGCACCGTGCGGCCCGAGCGCTGGCTTTGCCAGCCCTCGTACGCCTGGCCGTTGTAGCGGATGCCTAGCGCCAGCCTCACGAATTCAGGAACAGCGGAAAAAGCTGCTCAGCGCAGCTCGGCGAGCAATTGCCTCGCCTCCGACTTGAGCTCGCCAGCGCTTTCGGCCTCGACTTCCTCGACCAGCGAGCGGGCGCCTTCGACGTCGCCGATGGCCTGCAGCTCGCGCGCCAGCGACAGCTTGACCGCATGGGGGCTCTCGTCGTCGCCATCGTCGTCCTGCGCGGCCCCGGAGAACGTTGCTGCTTCGGCGGTACTGGCCACCGGGCGGGCGGGAAGGCCGGCCAGCGCACTCATGTCGAATTCGATGAATCCAGAGTCTGCGGGCAGGTTGCCGCGCAGCCCGGCCGGGCGGGTGTTGGCGTCGGATTCACCCAGTGCGCCGGGGCGGGTGATCGGAGACAGCGCGCCAGGGGCGGTGTCGAAGTCGTTTTCCAGGTCGACCGGTGCGGTGGGCGCGTGCGCATGGCCGTTGGACAGCGGTGCGCTGCTGGCGGCGGGCGCATACGCCGCCTTCGGCAGGCTCGCACTCACCGGGGCGGGGGCAGGCGCGGGTGCCGGCGGCTGGCTCAGGTCCAGATCGAAGTCCAGCGGCGCGACCGAGGGCATGAAGGCTGGCGTGGCCGCCACGACGGGGGCGGGTGCAGGCGCTGCCACCGGGGCCGGCGCGGGCTTGGCCGCAGCCGTGGCGAGGGCGCCTGCAAAGGCGGCGCTTTCGGCCGGGGTCACGCCTCGGGGCGCGCCCGATTCGTACAGCGGATTGCCTGGATCGAGGTCCTTGCCCATTTCGACCACGCGGTTCCAGTCGGCGCCGATGCCGTTGGTCAGCTTGTGCACTTCGGTCGCAAGGCCTTCATAGGCCCGGACGTCGCGGCGCTTGGCATGGATCTCGAGCAGCTTGAGGTGGATGGCCGTGCGGTCCGGATTCACGCGGAGGGCCTCGCGCAGGATTTCCTCGGCCTGCAGGTCGCGGCCATAGGCGAGGTACACGTCCGCTTCGGCCACGGGGTCGACATCTCCCGCGTCGAGCTGGCTCGGCGAGTACGACAGCGACGACACGGTGGAGTCCCCGCGGTGCTTGGTGTCGACCGATTCGCCGCCGCTGGCGCCGAAGAACGAGTCTTTCGGGATGCGGCTTTCGAGAAACACGCTTTCGCTCATTTCTTCGCGCCGGCGGCCCAGAACACGGTAGAGCAGGAAGCCGACCAGCAAGGCGATCAGCGCTGCGCCGCCGAGCATCAGCGGGTTGTCCATCAGCTCTTCGAAGAAACCGCGTTCCACCGGAGGCGCAGGAGGGGCCGCCTTGACGACCGGCTTGGGCGTCGGAGCCGGCGCGGCGGCCGCGGCACTTGCCGCCGCTGCGGGAGCGGCCGGCGCCAGTTCGGACGTTGCAGCGGGCGTCGGCTCGGCGGCTGGAGCGGTGGGAGCAGCTGCTGCCGGTACCGCTGCGGCGGGCGCGGGAATCGCTGCCGGTGCCGCTGAAGCCGAAGCGGCCGCGGGCGTTGTGGCGGGAGCGGCGGGTGCCGTGGCGGGAGCAGCAGCCGGGGCGGGCGCGGTGGCTGCAGGCGCCGGACTGGCGGGTGCCGTGGCGGCGGGGACGCCCGGATTGGGAACGGGAATGCCGGGGGCTGCCGGTGCGGGTGCCGCCGAGCCAGCGGCAGGCGCCGCCGAACCGGTGGCTGCCTTGAGCTTGGCCAGTTCGTTGATGTTCTTCGAGAGTTCGGCAACGCGGTTGCTGCTGTCCTGCGCCTGGCGGGTCTGCGCAACCTTTTCGTCGGCGGCGCGGGCCGTGGCGCTGCCTTGCGAGATCGTCAGCTTGTCGGGTGCGCTTGCCGCGGCATTGCGATCCTCGACGTTGGCCTGCAGCTTGCCCGAAGCCTTGCGGTCGGCAGCGGCCACGTTCGACGTGGGTGCATTCTCGGCAAGGCGTTGGCGGTAGGCGCCGAAGTCGCGGCTCTGCGCGGTAATGGTGCGCCGCGCTTCCGACGGCAGAATGACGCCGGCTTCGGCGGCACTCGGCAGATCGAGCACGGCGCCGGCCTTCATGCGGTTGATGTTGCCACCAATGAACGCATCGGGATTGGCAAGCAGCAGCGCCACCAGCATCTGGTCGAGCGAGATGTCGGCGGGCTTGTGGGCCCCGGCGATCTTGCCGGCGGTATCGCCGCGCTGGACCGTGACCTGTTGTTCACCACCGCCAGCCGGACGAGCCGGCGCAGCGGCGCTGGGCGCCTGCGGCGCGGCGGGCACCGGCGCTGTGGGAGCGATGGCCGGCGCGACAGGTGCGCGCTCGCGGCGTGCGCGGACCGCAGCGGCACCCGGACGTTCTGCAGGCGGCGTGCTGACCTGCGGCGCGGCGGGCGAGATGGGCGCGCTCGGCGCCGCCTGGCGGGTTGCCGGCGGATCGAGCAGCACCGTGTAGTCGCGCACCATGCGGCCCGACGAACCGTTGGCCTCGAGCAGCAGGTCGACAAAGGGATCGTTGAGCGGACGGCTGCCGGTGAGCCGGACGACGTACTGGCCGCCGGCGCGGCGCTGCAGCGTGGCCTTGACGTCGCTCAGTGCGGCGTTGTACGGGACGCCCGCGTTCTTGAAGGCGTCGGCGCTGGCCACGTTGATCTTCAGGCTTTCCGCTTCGGCGGCTGCCATCTCGGTCACGTCGATTTCCGCGCGAAGCGGTTCGCCCAGGGCCGATTGCACCTTCAACTGCCCCAGCGCGAAGGCGCTGGCGTCAGTGCTTGCAATACCCAGGACCACGGCAACGGCCGCGCCGAGAACAGAGAGGCGAAGACCGTTCAAGGGCAGGGAGGGGCGAGCGGCCGATGGGCGGGCCGCGGGCAACAGATGTCTTGTCATGCTGATAGGGGCGGCTCAGGCCCAGAATTTGTAAGAGGACGTTAGCACCATCACCGAGTACTGACAAGGCGGTGCGCCTGTTCTACCCAGTGCGCGCATACTTACGCACACATTCAGCGTTGCTGAATGGCAACACTTCTGGTCCGCGGAGAGCCTGCGCGCCCCCATCAAGCCTCGAGCAGGATGCGCAGCATGCGGCGCAGCGGTTCGGCGGCACCCCACAGCAGTTGGTCGCCGATGGTGAAGGCGCCGACGTATTCGGGGCCCATCGCCAGCTTGCGGATGCGGCCGACCGGAATGTTCATGGTGCCCGTCACCGCCACCGGCGTCAGGTCCTTCAGGGTCGCTTCGCGGGTGTTCGGCACCACGCTGGCCCAGGGGTTGTCCGCGGCGATCAGTGCTTCGATGTCGGCCACGGGCACATTCTTCTTGAGCTTGAAGGTCAGCGCCTGGCTGTGGCAGCGCATGGCGCCGATGCGCACACAGAAGCCGTCGACTGGCACGGCGGCGGTGCCGAAGCCCGCGCCCTGGCCGAGAATCTTGTTGGTTTCCGCGCCGGCCTTCCATTCTTCCTTGGACATGCCCCACTCGGCATCGTCCGAGTTCTTGCCGATACCCAGATCCTTGTCGATCCAGGGGATCAGCGAGCCGCCCAGCGGTGCGCCGAAGTTGGCGGTTTCGGAAGCGCTGAGGTTCTGCTGCCTGTGCAGCACCTTGCGGTCGATCTCGAGGATGGCCGACTTGGGGTCGTCGAGCAGTGCGCGCACCTCGGCGTTGAGCGTGCCGAACTGGGTCAGCAACTCGCGCATGTGCTGCGCGCCGCCGCCCGAAGCCGCCTGGTAGGTCATGCTGGTCATCCACTCGACCAGGCCCGCCTTGTAGAGGGCGCCCACGCCCATCAGCATGCAGCTGACGGTGCAGTTGCCGCCGATCCAGTTCTTGCCGCCCTTGGCGAGCGCGTTCTGGATCACCGGCAGGTTGACGGGGTCGAGCACGATGACCGCGTCGTCGTTCATGCGCAGGGTGGAGGCGGCATCGATCCAGTGCCCGGCCCAGCCGGCGGCGCGCAGCTTGGGGAACACCTCGCTGGTGTAGTCGCCGCCCTGGCAGGTGATGACGATGTCGCACGTCTTCAGCGCCTCGATGTCGTTCGCATCCTTGAGCGCGGTCTCGTTCCTGGCCATGGCCGGGGCCTTGCCGCCGGCGTTGGAGGTCGAGAAGAAGACCGGCTCGATGAGCCCGAAGTCGCCTTCGGCCTGCATGCGGTCCATCAGGACCGAGCCGACCATGCCGCGCCAGCCTACGAGGCCGACCAGGGGTTGGGATGCGTTCGCCATTTCAGTTTGCCCTTTTAAAAAAGAAAGAAGTTGTCTTTTCTTGCCCCCGACTCGTCGAGCCGGGGAGGGGGCGTGACGAAGCGGGCTGCGGTTAGCCGGTAATCGTCTTTTTGGTGATTGCTGCAACAACCGCGTCGCCCATTTCGCGGGTGCCGACGCGCTTCGTGCCTTCTGACCAGATGTCACCGGTGCGCAGGCCGGAGGCGAGCACGTGCTTGACTGCCGACTCGATCCGGTCGGCAGCTTCGGCTTGGTTGAGTGAAAAACGGAGCATCATGGCAGCGGACAGTATTGTAGCCAATGGATTGGCAACCCCTTTGCCGGCAATGTCGGGGGCGCTGCCGTGGCTGGGCTCGTACAGGCCCTGGTTGCTCGCATTGAGCGACGCCGAGGGCAGCATGCCGATGGAACCGGTGAGCATGGCGGCCTCGTCCGAGAGGATGTCGCCGAACATGTTGCCGGTGACGATCACGTCGAATTTCTTGGGCGCCTTCACGAGCTGCATGGCCGCGTTGTCGACGTACATGTGGTCGAGTTCGATGTCCGGATAGTCCTTGTGCACCTCGGTCACGATGTCCTTCCAGAACTGGAAGGTTTCAAGCACGTTGGCCTTGTCCACGCTGGTCACGCGCTTGCTGCGCTTGCGCGCCGCTTCGAAGGCCACGCGGGCGATGCGCTCGACCTCGGGGCGCGAATAGCGCATGGTGTCGAAAGCCTCTTCGGCACCCGGAAAATGCCCGTCGACGGCCGTGCGGCGTCCGCGCGGCTGGCCGAAGTAGATGTCGCCGGTCAGTTCGCGGATGATGAGGATGTCCAGGCCCGAAATCAGCTCGGGCTTGAGGCTCGAGGCGCCCCACCAGCTGCTCGTAGCAGATGGCGGGGCGGAAATTGGCGAACAGGCCGAGGTTCTTGCGCAGGCCGAGAATGGCCTGCTCCGGGCGCAGCGGGCGGTCGAGCTTGTCGTACTTCCAGTCGCCGACGGCACCGAACAGCACCGCGTCGGCTTCCTTGGCAAGCTTGAGCGTGGCTTCGGGCAGCGGGTGGCCGTGGGCCTCGTAGGCCGCGCCGCCGACCAGTGCCGTTTCCATCTCGAAAGAGAGGTCGAGCGCGTCGAGCACGCGAATGGCTTCGGCCACTATTTCGGTGCCGATGCCGTCACCCGGGAGAACTGCGATTTTCATGATTGGATCTGAGGTTTTTTGAAAACGGAAATGAGGCCGATCACGAGATCATCGTGTGCGCGAGCCAGGGCTTCTGCGCCAGCCGCTCGGCCTCGAAGGCCTTGATCTTGTCCTTGTGGCGCAGCGTGAGGCCAATGTCGTCCAGGCCGTTGATCAGGCAGTACTTCCGGAAGGCCTGCACGTCGAACGCGAACTCGCCGCCATCGGGCTTCACGACCACCTGGCGCTCCAGGTCGATGGTGAGCGTGTAGCCGGGGAAGGCGAAGGTCTCGTCGAACAGCTGCGCCACCTGCGCCTCGGGCAGCACGATTGGCAGCAGGCCGTTCTTGAAGCTGTTGTTGAAGAAGATGTCGGCATAGCTCGGCGCGATGATCGCGCGGAAGCCGTACTGGTCGAGCGCCCATGGTGCGTGCTCGCGCGACGAGCCGCAGCCGAAGTTCTTGCGCGCCAGCAGCACCGAGGCGCCGGCATAGCGCGGCTGGTTCAGCACGAAGTCGGGGTTCGGCTTGCGGCTGGCCGGGTCCTGGCCCGGAAAGCCCGCGTCCAGATAGCGCCACTCATCGAACAGGTTCTGGCCGAAGCCGGTCTTGCGGATCGACTTGAGGAACTGCTTCGGGATGATCGCGTCGGTGTCGACGTTCTCGCGGTCCATGGGCGCCACGAGGCCCTTGTGCACGGTGAATTTCTGCATGTGGATCTCTTGTGTGTTCAGGCAAACGTACGCACGTCGACGAAATGGCCGTGCACGGCGGCGGCGGCGGCCATGGCCGGGCTCACGAGGTGGGTGCGGCCGCCGGCGCCCTGGCGGCCTTCGAAGTTGCGGTTGCTGGTGGAGGCGCAGCGCTCGCCGGGCTCCAGGCGGTCGGCGTTCATGGCCAGGCACATCGAGCAGCCGGGTTCGCGCCATTCGAAGCCCGCGGCCTTGAAGATCAGGTCGAGGCCTTCGCGCTCGGCCTGTTCCTTCACCACGCCCGAGCCGGGCACCACCATCGCGAGCTTCACGTTCTTTGCCACTTTCTGGCCGAGCTTTTTCACCACGGCCGCGGCTTCGCGCATGTCCTCGATGCGGCTGTTGGTGCACGAGCCGATGAACACCTTGTCGACGAAGATGTCGTTCATGGCCTTGTTCGGCTCCAGGCCCATGTAGACCAGCGCGCGCTCGATGGCGCCGCGCTTGCTGGCGTCTTTTTCCTTCTCGGGATCGGGCACGCGGCCGTTGATGTCGACCACCATCTCGGGCGAGGTGCCCCAGGTCACCTGCGGCTGGATCTGCGCGGCGTCGAGCTCAACCACGGCGTCGAACTTGGCGTCGGGGTCGGACTGCAGCGTGCGCCAGTAGGCCACGGCCTGGTCCCACTCCACGCCCGTGGGCGCGAGCGGGCGGCCCTTGACATAGCTGATGGTCTTTTCGTCGACCGCCACCAGGCCCGCGCGCGCACCGGCCTCGATGGCCATGTTGCAGACCGTCATGCGGCCTTCCATGCTCAGGTCGCGGATGGCCGAGCCCGCGAATTCGATGGTGTAGCCCGTGCCGCCGGCCGTGCCGATCTTGCCGATGATCGCGAGCACGATGTCCTTGGCCGTGCAGCCGAAAGGCAGCTTGCCTTCGACCTTCACGAGCATGTTCTTCGCCTTCTTGCCGAGCAGCGTCTGCGTGGCCATCACGTGCTCGACCTCGCTGGTGCCGATGCCGTGCGCGAGCGCGCCGAAGGCGCCATGGGTGGAGGTGTGCGAGTCGCCGCAGACGACCGTCATGCCCGGCAGCGTGGCGCCGCTTTCCGGGCCGATCACATGCACGATGCCCTGGCGCTTGCTCAGGAACGGGAAGAACGCGGCGGCGCCGAATTCCGCGATGTTCTTGTCCAGCGTGGTGACCTGCTCCTTGCTGGTGGGGTCGGCAATGCCTTCGTAGCCGCGCTCCCAGCCCGTGGTCGGCGTGTTGTGGTCGGCCGTGGCCACCACCGAGCTGATGCGCCATAGCTTGCGGCCGGCGACGCGCAGGCCCTCGAAGGCCTGCGGGCTGGTGACTTCGTGCACCAGGTGGCGGTCGATGTAGAGGATCGCGGTGCCGTCTTCCTCGGTGTGGACGACGTGTTCGTCCCAGATCTTGTCGTAGAGCGTGCGTGCCATGTCGTTCTCTTGTCTTTCGTGGGGAGGTGAATTGTCTGGTGTCCTAGGCGGCGAGCGGCTCGGCGGCGTCGTGGGCGGCCGCCGGCGCGCGCAGGTGGTTGACCAGCGTGCGCGCAGCCACCGGCAGGGTGGAGAAGTCGCGCGCCACCAGGCGGATCTCGCGCCGGGACCAGGCGTCGTTCAGCGCCACGCTGCGAAGGCGGCTGCCGATGCCCGCCTGCAGCAGCTCGAAGGCGCGCTGCGGCATCACGCCGATGCCCAGCCCGTTGTCGATCATGCGGCACATGGCGTCGAGCCCGGTCACGTGGATGCGCAGCTTGACGCTGCGGCCCGCCTCGAGCGCGGCCTGGTGCATGGCCACGTAGATCGAGCTGTTGGTGTGCAGGCCGACGTGGTCGAAATCGAGCGAGGCGGCAAAGTCGATCGGCCCCTGCGTGGCCAGCGGATGCCCGGCGGGTGCGATCAGCACGAGCCGGTCATGGCGGTAAGGCAGGGTCTGCAGTTCGTTCGTGCCGTCGGGAATGTGGCAGATGCCGAGGTCTGCGGCACCTTCCTGGACCGCACGCACCACCTCGTTGCTCAGGTGCTCTTCGAGGTCGATCTTGATCGCGTCGTGCTCGCGCGTGAAGGCGCCGAGGTCTTCCGGCAGAAACTGCACGATGGCCGAGATGTTGGCATGCACCCGCACATGGCCGCGCACGCCCTCGGCGTATTCGCTGAGTTCGCCCTGCATCTTCTCGAGGCTGTAGAGCACCGAGCGCGCATGGTGCAGCAGGCTTTCGCCCGCGGGGGAAAGATCCACGCCGCGCGCGTGGCGATAGAGGAGGGTGGTGCCCAGCGTGGCTTCCAGGTCCGACAGCCGCTTGCTGATGGCCGAGGCGGCGATGAATTCGCGTTCCGCCGCCCGCCCGATGCTGCCGAGTTCGCAAACGGCCACGAACAGCTGCAACGACGTGAGGTCGATGCGCCGGGCGAAATTGCGTTCGGAAGACGGGGGAGAGGTCATACGGGTCTTGGCATCTCGGATGGAGATGGAAGCCCGTATTTTCCCCTTGTTTTCAGGTATTGGTCATCGCCATGCACGATGACATTGCTGTCGGCGCGCGATGAGCGAAAGAGGCGTCATTGGCGCTTCTTGGAGGAATCCTCCATCTTTTCCCCGGCCTTCTGCACGTCCTGGCCGGCTCCTCTCCAGGTGTTGCAACCCGACAGCGGCACGGCAAGGGTAAATGCGACGGCGAACAATGCGACAAGCGACTTCATGATGAACTCCTTCGGCTAAGTGCTTTGCAGCCTATCGCCGGCTTCCCGGCGCCGCATGTCAGCCAAGACGCAAAAAAGCTGCCCGAGGGCAGCTTTCAGGGATGAACGCCGGAAGCGACGATCAGCGCTTGCCGATGGGCTGCACGTCGCGCTTGGGCGAGCCTTCGAACAGCTGGCGCGGGCGGCCGATCTTGTACTCGGGGTCGCCGATCATTTCGTTCAGCTGGGCAATCCAGCCGACCGTGCGGGCCAGCGCGAAGATCGCGGTGAACAGCGGCACCGGGATGCCGATGGCGCGCTGCACGATGCCCGAGTAGAAGTCGACGTTCGGGTAGAGCTTGCGCGACACGAAGTACTCGTCTTCCAGCGCGATCTTTTCGAGCTCCTTGGCAAGCTTGAACAGCGGGTCCTGCTCCAAGCCCAGCTCGGTCAGTACTTCGTTGCAGGTTTCCTGCATCAGCTTGGCGCGCGGGTCGTAGTTCTTGTACACGCGGTGGCCGAAACCCATGAGCTTGACGTTCGAGTTCTTGTCCTTGACCTTCTTGATGAACTCGCCGATCTTCTCCACGCCGCCTTCCTTCTGGATGTCGTAGAGCATGTTGAGCGCCGCTTCGTTGGCGCCGCCGTGGGCCGGGCCCCAGAGGCAGGCCACGCCGGCCGCAATGGCCGCGAAGGGGTTGGTGCCCGACGAGCCGCACAGGCGCACGGTGGAGGTCGAGGCGTTCTGCTCGTGGTCCGCGTGCAGGATGAAGATGCGGTCGAGCGCGCGCTCGAGCACCGGGTTCACCTTGTACTCCTCGCACGGCGTGGCGAACATCATGTGCAGGAAGTTGCCCGCATAGCTCAGGTCGTTCTTCGGGTACATGTACGGCTGGCCGATCGTGTACTTGTAGGCCATGGCCACGAGCGTGGGCATCTTCGCGATCAGGCGGATCGCGGCGATCTCGCGGTGCTCGGGATTGTTGATGTCCGTGCTGTCGTGATAGAAGGCCGACAGCGCGCCCACCAGGCCGGTCATGATGGCCATCGGATGCGCGTCGCGGCGAAAGCCCCGCAGGAAGAACTGCATCTGCTCGTTGACCATCGTGTGGTTGGTCACGAGCTTGGTGAAGTTGGTCTTCTTGGCCTGGTCCGGCAGTTCGCCGTACAGCAGCAGGTGGCAGGTCTCCATGAAGTCGCAGTTGGTTGCGAGCTGCTCGATGGGGTAGCCGCGATACAGCAGCTCGCCCTTGTCGCCGTCGATGTACGTGATGGCCGACTGGCATGCGGCAGTCGACATGAAACCCGGGTCATAGGTGAACATGCCGGTCTGCGCATAGAGCTTGCGGATGTCGATCACGTCGGGGCCGACGGTGCCCTTGTAGATCGGCAGTTCGACGCTGTCTCCGCCGTTGCTGAACGACAGCGTGGCCTTGATATCGGAAGCTTTCATTTCGGGTTTCTTTCAGAGGAGTATTCAGGAGGGCGAAGAGGAAACGGAGGTTGCGGGACGCTGCGCGCCGTCGGTGCGCATCAGCTGCAGCAACTCGACCACCTCGGCCCCGGCCCATGCGGGCTCGGGCTCCTTTCTTCGCAGGAGAAGATCGAGGAGATCGTTGTCCGACAGGTCCATCAATGTCTCCATCGCCCCCGCCTGCCCATTGGTCATGCGGGATTCGTGCCGCTCGAAGAAGCGGGCGATGAACAGGTCGTTCTCGAGCAGGCCGCGCCGGCAGCGCCATTTCAGCTTGCTCAGCGCGCGTTCGCTGATCGGCTGTGCGAGTTCGGCAGCGGTTTGCATGGTTTCTCTCGGAAAAAGATCAGATGGCGCGGCGCACCATCAGTTCCTTGATCTTGCCGATCGCCTTGGTCGGGTTGAGGTTCTTCGGGCACACGTCGACGCAGTTCATGATCGTGTGGCAGCGGAACAGGCGGTACGGGTCTTCGAGGTTGTCCAGACGTTCGGCGGTGGCTTCGTCGCGGCTGTCGGCGATGAAGCGGTAGGCCTGCAGCAGGCCGGCCGGACCCACGAACTTGTCGGGGTTCCACCAGAAGCTCGGGCAGCTGGTGGAGCAGCTCGCGCACAGGATGCACTCGTACAGGCCATTGAGCTCGTCGCGCTCTTCGGGCGACTGCAGGCGCTCCTTCTCGGGCGGCACGTTGTCGTTCTGCAGGTACGGCTTGATCGAGTTGTACTGCTTGAAGAACTGCGTCATGTCCACGATCAGGTCGCGGATGACGGGCAGGCCCGGCAGCGGCTTCAACACGATCGTGCCCTTGAGCGTGAGCATGTTGGTCAGGCAGGCGAGGCCGTTCTTGCCGTTGATGTTCATCGCGTCGGAGCCGCAGACGCCTTCGCGGCACGAGCGGCGGAACGACAGCGTGGGATCCTGCGCCTTGAGCTTCATCAGGGCGTCGAGCAGCATGCGCTCATGGCCGTCGAGTTCGATCTCGATGGTCTGCATGTAGGGCTTGGCGTCCTTGTCCGGGTCGTAACGGTAGATCTGGAATGTGCGCTTCATCGTGAAACCTTGTGATGTTGTTCTTGCTTTTAGAACGTACGGACCTTGGGAGGAACGGAGTCGACCGTCAGCGGCTTGAGGTTGACCGGCTTGTAGGAGAGGCGGTTGTCCTGGCTGTACCAGAGCGTGTGCTTCATCCAGTTGGCGTCGTCGCGGCCGAGCGGCGCGACCGGGTCATCGGCCGGACGTTCGTAGTCTTCGACCGTGTGCGCGCCGCGGCATTCCTTGCGGGCGGCGGCCGAGACCATGGTGGCCTGCGCCACTTCGATCAGGTTGTCGACTTCGAGCGCCTCGATGCGCGCGGTGTTGAACACCTTGGACTTGTCCTGGAGGCCAATGGCGTTGACGCGCTCGCGCACGGCGGCGATCTTGACCACGCCTTCGTCCATCGAGGCTTGCTTGCGGAACACGGCGGCGTGCTGCTGCATGACGGCGCGGATTTCGCCCGCCACGTCCTGCGCGTATTCGCCGGTGGTGGCCGCTTCGAGGCGGTTCAGGCGCTCCAGCGTGCGGTCGGCAGCATCGGCCGGCAGCGGTTTGTGCTCCTTCAGCTTGTCGTTGAACTCGACGATGTGGTTGCCGGCCGCGCGGCCGAACACCAGCAGGTCGAGCAGCGAATTGGTGCCCAGGCGGTTGGCGCCGTGCACGCTCACGCAGGAGCATTCGCCCACCGCATAGAGGCCGTTCACTACGGCACTGTTCTGGTCGCCCTGCTGGATCACGACCTGGCCGTTGATGTTGGTCGGGATGCCGCCCATCTGATAGTGGATGGTCGGCACCACGGGAATCGGCTCCTTGGTGATGTCGACATTGGCGAAGTTGACGCCGATTTCGTACACCGAGGGCAGGCGCTTGTGGATGGTCTCGGCACCGAGGTGGTCGAGCTTGAGCAGCACGTAGTCCTTGTTGGGACCGCAGCCGCGGCCTTCCTTGATTTCCTGGTCCATCGAGCGCGAGACGAAGTCGCGCGGCGCCAGGTCTTTCAGCGTGGGCGCATAGCGCTCCATGAAGCGTTCGCCGTTGCTGTTGAGCAGGATGGCGCCTTCGCCGCGGCAGCCTTCGGTCAGCAGCACGCCGGCGCCGGCTACACCGGTCGGGTGGAACTGCCAGAACTCCATGTCCTGCAGCGGAATGCCCGAACGCGCGGCCATGCCCAGGCCGTCGCCGGTGTTGATGAAGGCGTTGGTCGAGGCCTGGAAGATGCGGCCCGCGCCGCCGGTGGCCAGCAGCACGGTCTTGGCCTGCAGGACGTGCAGGTCGCCGGTTTCCATTTCGAGCGCGGTCACGCCGACCACGTCGCCTTCGGCGTCGCGGATCAGGTCGAGCGCCATCCATTCGACGAAGAACTGGGTGCGGGCCTCGACGTTCTTCTGGTAGAGCGTGTGCAGCATCGCGTGGCCGGTGCGGTCGGCCGCGGCGCAGGCGCGCTGCACGGGCTTCTCGCCGTAGTTGGCCGTGTGGCCGCCGAACGGACGCTGGTAGATGGTGCCGTCGGGGTTGCGGTCGAAGGGCATGCCGAAGTGCTCGAGTTCGTACACGACCTTCGGGGCTTCGCGGCACATGAACTCGATCGCGTCCTGGTCGCCGAGCCAGTCGGAACCCTTGATCGTGTCGTAGAAGTGGTAGTGCCAGTTGTCCTCGCTCATGTTGCCGAGCGACGCGCCCACGCCGCCTTGCGCGGCAACCGTGTGCGAACGGGTGGGGAACACCTTGGAGAGCACCGCCACGTTGAGGCCCGCGCGGGCCAGTTGCAGCGAGGCCCGCATGCCGGAGCCGCCGGCGCCGACGATCACGACGTCGAACTTGCGCTTGGTGATTTGTTCTTTTGTGTAGGTCATGGTGGGGATGGGGTCCTCAGATCTTCCAAAGCACTTGAATGGCCCAACCCGCACAACCGACAAGCCAGACGATGGTGAAAATTTGCAGGGCAAGGCGAATGCCGACGGGCTGGACGTAGTCCATCCACACGTCGCGCATGCCGACCCACACGTGATAGAGCAGGGCGACGATCACCGAGAAGGTCAGCACCTTCATCCACTGCGCGGCGAAGATGCCGGCCCAGAGGTCGTAGCCGATGGGGCCGCGCGAGAAGATCAGCTGCGCGAGCAGGATGATCGTGAAGAGCGCCATCAGGCCGCCGGTGATGCGCTGGCTGAGCCAGTCGCGCAGACCGTAATGTGCACCGACGACGATGCGCTTGGAGCCGTAGTTCACAGACATGGTGGGCTCCTTCTCAGTACAGGCCGAACAGCTTGGCGCCGAGCACCACGGTGAGCAGGATGCTCAGGGCCAGCGTGACCACGGCCGAGGTGTGGCCGAACTCCTTGGTGACGGCGGCGTGGCTCACGTCCATCCAGAGGTGGCGCAGGCCGGCGATGAAGTGGTGCAGGTAGGCCCAGATCAGCGCGAGAGCCACCAGCTTGATGAACCAGCCCGGAACGAAACCAAGGCCGCTGTTGAACGCGGCCTTGAACCTGGCGAAGGAGTAATCGGACGAAAGCGAGGTGTCGAACATCCAGATGATGAACGGCAGCAGCAGGAACATGATCACGCCGCTCACGCGGTGCAGGATCGACACGATGCCGGCCGGCGGCAGCCGGTAGGTCGTGAGATCGGTGAAGGCGTTGATGTTTCGGAATTCGCGGCGCGGCGGCCGGGGAGGAGTTGCAAGCTCTGTCATTGGGGGGAGGCTTTCGTGGCTTTGTGGCTTGTTCTGAGAGCGAACGCTTTTGTTTCTTCTGGGGAATGCAAACAACGCAAAATTCTATTGCAATGCACCATTGCGTGGCGGAGGTGCCCGTGTCGGCGCAGCGCTGCAGTCGGATGCTATCGAGTTCGCAGCGTGTTGCGCCCGGGTCTTGGGTCCCGCGATGCGGTTGAGTCGTGATGCCATCTGGATGCGCGCTCAACCGAGCTGGTTGCGGTAGTGGTGTGTGTCGGTGCGATACAGGCCGCGGCGCAATTCCATCGGCATGTCGTGGTAGGTGTGAGCGAGGCGCTCCACGCTCAGCAAAGGCATCTGCAGCGGCACGTCGAGCAGCGCGGCCTGCTCCGCATCGGGCAGCACGGCGCGGATTTTTTCTTCGGCGCGCACCATGCGCACGCCGAATTCGGTTTCGAACATCGCGTACATCGGACCCGGCCAGGCCCGCAGCCGCTCGGCGGTGAGGCCCTTGAAAGGCGCACCCGGAAGCCAGAGATCCTCGAGGATGGTGGGCACGCCCGCATAGGCGAGCACGCGCCGCACCTGCAGCACCGCGTCGCCCGTGCGCAGGCCCAGCGCGCGCGCCACGTCGGCCGAGGCGCGCTGGCGGCGGCAATCAACGATGGTGCGCTCGGCCGGGCCTTCGGAGCTGGGGGTGCCGACGTCGGGCACGAGCTTGAGAAAGCGGTACTGCACATGCTGCTCGGCATGCGTGGCGACGAAGGTGCCCTTGCCCTGGCGCCGCACCACGAGGTTTTCGGCCGAGAGCTCGTCGATGGCCTTGCGCACCGTGCCCTGGCTCACGCGGTAGCGCACCGCAAGATCCATCTCGCTCGGAATCGGCTCGCCGGGCTTCCACTCGCCGGCCTGCAGGCTCTGCAGGATCAGAGTCTTGATCTGCTGGTAGAGCGGACTGAAGGAGGGCGTCGCGGAATCTTCGAGGACGGAGGAGGCATTCATGGCAGCGGTGGGTGCGCCGTGGCGGAACCTTGGAGCATATCTTATATAAGACATAAGACGAGGCTCATCGAATCGGCTTAAAATGCGGGCCGGTCCGCGCCGCGGGAAGGATTCCCGCCCTGCAGGACCATCGGCGCCCCGCGCGCCCGCCGATACCGTTTCATCATCTTCTGGAGTCTTCCCATGAGCAAAAAACCCGTCCGCGTTGCCGTCACCGGTGCCGCCGGCCAAATCGGTTACGCCCTGTTGTTCCGTATCGCGTCCGGCGAAATGCTCGGCAAAGACCAGCCGGTCATCCTGCAACTGCTCGAAATCCCCGACGAGAAAGCCCAGAAGGCGCTCAAGGGCGTGATGATGGAGCTCGACGACTGCGCCTTCCCGCTGCTGGCCGGCATGGAAGCCCACGGCGACCCGATGACCGCCTTCAAGGATGCCGACTACGCCCTCCTGGTCGGTTCGCGTCCGCGCGGCCCGGGCATGGAGCGTGCCGAACTGCTGGCCGTCAATGGCGCCATCTTCACGGCCCAGGGCAAGGCGCTGAACGCCGTGGCCAGCCGCAACGTCAAGGTGCTGGTGGTCGGCAACCCGGCCAACACCAACGCCTACATCGCGATGAAGAGCGCCCCCGACCTGCCGCGCAAGAACTTCACCGCCATGCTGCGCCTGGACCACAACCGCGCTGCCAGCCAGATCGCCGCCAAGACCGGCAAGGCCGTGGCCGACATCGAGAAGCTCGTCGTCTGGGGCAACCACTCGCCCACGATGTACGCCGACTACCGCTTTGCCACCATCAAGGGCGAAAGCGTTGCCAAGCTGATCAACGACCAGGAATGGAACGCCAACACCTTCCTGCCGACCGTCGGCAAGCGCGGCGCAGCCATCATCGAAGCGCGCGGCCTGTCGTCGGCTGCCTCGGCCGCCAACGCCGCCATCGACCACATGCGCGACTGGGCCCTGGGCACCAACGGCAAGTGGGTCACCATGGGCATTCCGTCGGACGGCCAGTACGGCATTCCGAAGGACACGATGTTCGGCTTCCCGGTCACCTGCGAAAACGGCGAGTACAAGCTGGTCGAAGGCCTGGAAATCGATGCCTTCAGCCAGGAACGCATCAACAAGACGCTCGAAGAGCTGCAAGGCGAACAAGCCGGCGTTGCGCACCTGATCTAAGCAGGACCGGCCGGCATGCTCGACTGGAACCCCGCGCTCTACCGTCGCTACGAGGACGAGCGCACCCGCCCCGCACAGGAACTCCTGGCGCGGGTGCCGTTGCCGGAGGCGGCCCGCGTGGTCGACCTCGGCTGCGGCCCGGGCAATTCCACCGAACTGCTGGCCCACCGGTTCCCGCAGGCGCAAGTCACCGGGACCGACAACTCCGAAGCCATGCTGGCCAGCGCGCGCGAGCGCCTGCCGCAGGCGCGCTTCGAGTTGAGCGACATCGCGACCTGGGCGCCGCAAGAAGCGCCCGACCTCATTTACGCCAACGCGGCCCTGCAGTGGGTGCCGGATCACCAGACGCTGATCCCGCGCCTGTTCGCTGCGCTGGCCCCGGGTGGCGTGCTTGCCCTCCAGATGCCCGACAATCGCGAGGAGCCCACGCACCGCCTGATGCGGGCCGTGGCTGCCGAGGCGCCCTGGGCCGAGCCCATCGGCAATGCCGACCGGCTGCGCACCCTGCTGCTGCCGCTCGGCGGCTATTACGACCTGCTCGCACCCGACGCGGCCAGGGTCGATGTGTGGCACACCATCTACCAGCACCCCATGGCCGATGCCGCGGCCATTGTCGAGTGGGTGCGCGGCACGGGGCTGAAGCCCTTTGTCGACCGCCTGCCGGCCGACTTGCAGGCCAGCTACCTGGCCGAATACGAGCGCCGCGTGGACCAGGCCTATCCGGCCCGTACCGACGGCAAGCGATTGCTGGCGTTCCCGCGCATGTTCATCGTGGCGCAGAGAAAAGCATGACGAAAACAATGCATCCGGGTGAAGTGCTGCTTGGCGCGCAGGCCGGCGCCGTGACGTTGCCCGTGTGCGACCACTACAGCGGCGTCGAAGCCCGCATGAAGAAGAGCCTCGCGCTGCAGGCCGAGATGGCCGACGAATTCGGCGCCTGCGTGTTCGACGTCACCCTCGACTGCGAAGACGGCGCCCCCGTGGGCGGCGAGGCGGAGCATGCCGCGCTCGTGACCGAACTCGCGCTAGCCGCCAGGCCGGGCATGCGGGTGGGCGTGCGCGTTCACCCGGTGGACCATCCCGCCTTCGCCGGCGACGTGGTCACCATAGCCGGCCGCGCCGGCCACCGGCTCAGCCACCTGATGGTGCCCAAGGTGGAATCCGTGGCCGATGTGGCCCAGGCGGTGGCGGCGCTCGAGGCGGCAGATGCCGATGCGCTGCCGCTGCATGTGCTGATCGAATCGCCGCTGGCTGTGCACAACGCGTTCGACATTGCGTCACATCCGCGCTTGCAATCGCTGAGCTTCGGCTTGATGGACTTCGTTTCTGCCCATGCGGGCGCCATTCCTGCCGAGGGCATGGGCGCGGTCGGGCAGTTCACGCATCCGCTGGTGGTGCGTGCCAAGCTGGCCATCGCATCCGCCGCGCATGCGTACGGCAAGGTGCCCTCGCACTGCGTGGTCACCGAGTTCAGCAACACCGATGCCATGCGCACGGCAGCCCGCAAGGCAGCCGCCGAATTCGGCTATACGCGCATGTGGAGCATCCATCCGAACCAGATCCGCCCCATCCTGGAGGCTTTTGCGCCGGACGAGGCCCAAATTCAAATTGCCACAAGAATCATTACAAATGCGGCCCTCGCAGATTGGGCTCCGACCCAAATTGATGGCACATTGCACGACCGCGCGAGCTATCGCCATTTCTGGCAAGTGCTGACACGTGCCCACGCAACAGGGCGCGCGCTGCCTCCAGAGGCAAAAGCCTGGTTTGCACTCGCGGCCTCCTGAAACTTCCGAATCCAGCCTCAAGGAAACACCACCCATGAAGAAAATTGCCCTGATCGCCGCCCTGGCCCTGGCGCTCCCGTTCGCCGCCACGGCGCAGACCACCCCGGCCAAGTCCGAAGCCAAGAAGGCGCCCGCCAAGAAGCAGGTCACCCGCAAGGCCGCCAAGGCCGTCGAGGAAGTCACGCCCGTTGCCGATGAAACCAACATCGTGCTGACCGACGCCGACCTGGCCGTGGCCCAGCGCGTTTCCGTCGGCAAGGCCCAGTGCGAACTCGGCGCCGACGTGACCGTGGCGCCCGACGAGAAGAAGCCCGGCTTCTTCAACGTGTCGACCAAGGGCGTGAAGTACCGCATGCACCCGGTCGAAAGCCGCACCGGCGCCATCCGCCTCGAAGACCCCCGTGCCGGCGCCATGTGGCTGCAGCTGGGCAACAAGTCGATGCTGATGAACCAGAAGGCCGGCCTGCGCATTGCCGACGAATGCCAGACGGCAGAGCAGGTCGCGTTTGCCGAAGAAATGAAGAAGAACCCGCCCAAGAGCCTGTTCGAAGGCGCCGACGCGGCCAAGAAGTAAGAGTCCACACACGGGGTGCGGCGCGGCTCTTGCTTGCCGTACCGCACGCCCGCCAGCCAGCCAGTTTCCGGAGAAAAGAAGATGTTGCAAGCCTACGTTGACCATGTTGCCGAACGCGCCGCGCTCGGCATTCCGCCGCTGCCATTGAGCGCGAAGCAAACCGCCGAAGCGATCGAGCTCCTCAAGAGCGCGAATGCCAAAGACGGTGCCTTCCTGCTCGATCTGCTCACCCATCGCGTGCCCGCCGGCGTCGATGACGCGGCCAAGGTCAAGGCGAGCTACCTGGCGGCCGTGGCCCACGGTACCGAGAAGAACGCGTTCATCTCGCGCGCCCGTGCCACCGAACTGCTCGGCACCATGCTCGGCGGCTACAACATCAGCCCGATGATCGACCTGCTCGACGACGCCGAAGTAGGCAGCACGGCGGCCGAGGGCCTGAAGAAAACCTTGTTGATGTTCGACCAGTTCCATGACGTCAAGGAAAAGGCCGACAAGGGCAACGTGCACGCCAAGGGCGTGCTGCAAAGCTGGGCCGATGCCGAATGGTTCACCAGCCGTCCCGAAGTGCCGCAAAGCATCACAGTCAGCATCTTCAAGGTGGCCGGTGAAATCAACACCGACGACCTTTCTCCCGCACCCGACGCCACCACGCGTCCCGACATTCCGATGCACGCGCTGGCGATGCACAAGAACGCCCGCCCCGGCATCGTCCCTGAAGAAGACGGCAAGCGCGGCCCGGTGAAGTTCATCGAAGACCTGCGCGCGCGCGGCCACCTCGTGGCCTATGCCGGCGACGTGGTCGGCACGGGTTCGTCGCGCAAGAGCGCCACCAACTCGGTGCTGTGGTTCACCGGCGAAGACATTCCCTTCGTGCCCAACAAGCGCTTCGGCGGCGTCTGCCTCGGCGGCAAGATCGCGCCGATCTTCTACAACACCATGGAAGACTCGGGCGCACTGCCCATCGAGCTCGACGTGAGCCAGATGAACATGGGCGACGTGGTCGAGCTGCGTCCCTATGAGGGCAAGGCGCTGAAGGAGGGCAAGGTCATCGCCGAATTCGCCGTCAAGAGCGACGTGCTGTTCGACGAAGTGCGCGCCGGCGGCCGCATTCCGCTGATCATCGGCCGCGGCCTCACGACCAAGGCGCGCGAAGCGCTGGGCCTGCCCGTGTCGACGCTGTTCCGCCTGCCGACCAGCCCGGTCGACACCAAGAAGGGCTTCTCGCTCGCGCAGAAGATGGTCGGCCGCGCCTGCGGCCTGCCCGAAGGCACCGGCGTGCGCCCGGGCACGTATTGCGAACCCAAGATGACCTCGGTCGGCTCGCAGGACACCACCGGCCCGATGACGCGCGACGAGCTCAAGGACCTGGCCTGCCTGGGCTTCTCGGCCGACCTCGTGATGCAGTCGTTCTGCCACACGGCGGCGTACCCGAAGAAGGTCGACGTCAAGATGCACCACGAACTGCCCGAGTTCATGGCCAACCGCGGCGGCGTTTCGCTGCGCCCGGGCGACGGCGTGATCCATTCCTGGCTCAACCGCCTGCTGACGCCCGACACCGTGGGCACCGGCGGCGACAGCCACACCCGCTTTCCCATCGGCATCAGCTTCCCGGCCGGCTCGGGGCTCGTGGCCTTTGCCGCAGCCACCGGCGTGATGCCGCTGGACATGCCCGAATCGGTGCTCGTGCGCTTCAAGGGCAAGATGCAGCCCGGCGTCACGCTGCGCGACCTGGTCAACGCCATTCCGCTGTACGCCATCAAGTCGGGTCTGCTGACGGTGGCCAAGCAAGGCAAGAAGAACATCTTCTCGGGCCGCATCCTCGAGATCGAAGGCCTGCCGGACCTGAAGGTGGAGCAGGCTTTCGAACTGAGCGATGCGTCCGCAGAGCGCTCGGCCGCCGGCTGCACGGTGCACCTGAACAAGGAACCGATCATCGAGTACATCAACAGCAACATCACGCTGATGAAGTGGATGATTGCCGAAGGCTATGCCGACGCCCGCACGCTGGCACGCCGCATCGCCGCGCAGGAAGCCTGGCTCGCGGACCCGCAGCTGCTCAAGGGCGATGCCGACGCCGACTACGCCGCCGTGATCGAGATCGACCTGGCCGAGATCCACGAACCCATCGTGGCCTGCCCGAACGACCCTGACGACGTGAAGACGCTCAGCGACGTGGCCGGCGCGGTCATCGACGAAGTGTTCATCGGCTCGTGCATGACCAACATCGGCCACTTCCGCGCCGCGTCGAAGCTGCTCGAAGGCAAGCGCGACATCCCCGTCAAGCTGTGGATCGCACCGCCCACCAAGATGGACGCGCAGCAGCTCACCGAGGAAGGCCACTACGGCGTGTTCGGCAACGCCGGTGCGCGCACCGAAATGCCGGGCTGCTCGCTGTGCATGGGCAACCAGGCGCAGGTGCGCGAAGGCGCCACGGTGATGTCGACCAGCACCCGCAACTTCCCGAATCGCCTGGGCAAGAACACCAACGTCTACCTCGGCTCGGCCGAGCTGGCCGCCATCTGCTCGCGCCTGGGCCGCATCCCGACGCGCGAGGAGTACATGGCCGCAACGGGCGTGCTCGACGCATCGAGCGCGCAGATCTACCAGTACCTGAACTTCGACAAGATCGACGACTACAAGACCGAGGCCGGCGCCGCAGTCGCGGCCTGATCCTCAGGCGCTTCGCGCATTGAACAAGAGCCCCGCTTCGGCGGGGCTTTTTTACGTACGGGTTCGCTTCCGAGCCCTCAACCCGCCGCCTGCTTCGCCATCTCTGCCAGCGCCGCCGCCGTCTGCGCATCGGCCGGAAAGAACGACTCCACCGCCAGTTCCTGCAAAGTGACATCCACCGGCGTGCCGAAGATGGTGGTGGTGCTGATGAAGCTCAGCACGCCGTTCGGCGTGGCCAGTTGAAAGGGCACCACGACGCCTGAGAGGTCCATGTCCGAGGCGGGTGTGTCGTGGCTCACCTGGGGCGCGGGATAGGCTTCGAGTTCGTCGTGCAGGGCCTGCAGCACCGTGTCGCCGGTGGCCGCAATCTGCTGCTGCAGCCGTTCCAGCAGATGGGTGCGCCACTGCGCGAAATTGGCGATGCGCGGAGCCAGCCCCTCGGGATGCAGGCTCAGGCGAAGCACGTTGATGGGCGGCTTCACCAGTTCGGGCGCTGCGCCCGCCATCAGCATCGGCACCAGCGCGTTGTGCGCCACCAGGTTCCAGTGCCGATCGACGGCCAGTGCAGGAAACGGTTCATGGCCCTTGAGCACCAGGTCCACCGCGCGCCGGGCCGAGGCCATGGCCGGATCGTCGAGCGAGCGCTGCCTGTACATCGGCGCGAAGCCCGCGGCCACCAGCAGCGCGTTGCGCTCGCGCAGCGGAACGTCGAGCCGCTCGGCCAGGCGCAGCACCATCTCGCGGCTGGGCGCGGCGCGGCCTGTCTCCACATAGCTCAGGTGGCGGGTCGAGACCTCGGCTTCCTGGGCCAGATCGAGCTGGCTCAGCCGGCGGCGGGTGCGCCAGTGCCGCAGGTGGGCACCGAACGGATCGCGCGCACCGGGCTGGCCGGCCTGGGTGGAGTGGGTACGGGTGGTGTTCATGGCCCGCATTCTGGCGCGGCCTCGATGCGGCGCCATGACCTCCCAGGTCATCGACGCGATGCAGGCCGCGCGGAATCATCGGCTCCAACGCGGCAGGACTGGCTTGCGGCGTACCACCCGAAGGAGATTCGCCGCACCCGCGGCGGCGCGGACATGGCCCTGGCTTGAAGGCGCGGGATGCCGGCAACGCCCATCCACCCGGCATTTTTCGCGATGAGGAACGCCGCGCCTCGAAGGCATGAGTTGGAAGACAGACTACAGCAGCAGGCATTGTTCCCCGCTATCCTTGAAGAGCTTCCACGAACAATCAGGAGTTCCTCAATGGCCAAAGCACCGGCGCACGCCTTTGCGTCCACCCTCAAGACCTTCAAGACCGCATCGGGCAAGTCCGGCAAGTACTGGTCGCTGAAGGAACTGGCCAGGCAATATCCCACCGTCGGCCGGCTGCCGGTGTCGATCCGCATCGTGCTCGAATCGGTGCTGCGCAACTGCGACGGCAAGAAGGTCTCGGCCAAGCATGTCGAAGAGCTGGCCCGCTGGGCGCCCAATGCGGACCGCACCGACGAAATTCCGTTCGTCGTCACCCGCGTGGTGCTGCAGGACTTCACCGGCGTGCCGCTCCTGGCCGACCTGGCCGCCATGCGCAGCGTGGCCGCCAAGCTCGGCAAGTCGCCCAAGACCATCGAGCCGCTGGTGCCGGTCGACCTGGTGGTCGACCACTCGGTGATGGTCGACTACTACGGCACGCCCCAGGCGCTCGACCTCAACATGAAGCTCGAGTTCCAGCGCAACAACGAGCGCTACCAGTTCATGAAGTGGGGCATGCAGGCCTTCGACACTTTCCGCGTGGTGCCGCCGGGCTTCGGCATCGTGCACCAGGTCAACCTCGAATACTTTGCGCGCGGCGTCTACAAGAGCGCGAGCGACGACGCCGAGGTGCCGGTGTACTACCCCGACTCGCTGGTGGGCACCGACAGCCACACCACCATGATCAACGGCGTGGGCGTGGTCGGCTGGGGCGTGGGCGGCATCGAGGCCGAGGCCGCCATGCTGGGCCAGCCGGTGTACATGCTGACGCCCGACGTGGTGGGCTTCGAGCTCACCGGCAAGCTGCGCGAAGGCGTCACCGCCACCGACCTGGTGCTGTACGTCACGGCCATCCTGCGGGCCGAGAAGGTGGTGGGCAAGTTCGTCGAATTCTTCGGCCCCGGCGCCGCCTCCATCACGGTGCCCGACCGGGCCACCATCGGCAACATGGCGCCCGAGTACGGCGCCACCATGGGCTTCTTCCCGGTCGACGAGATGACCGTGGCCTATTTCGAAGGCACCGGCCGCACCGCGGAAGAGGTCGAGCGCTTCGAGGCCTACTACAAGGCGCAGGGCCTGTTCGGCATGCCGGCGCCCGGCGACATCGACTACACCAAGATCGTCAAGCTCGACCTCGGCACCGTGTCGCCGAGCCTTGCGGGCCCGAAGCGGCCGCAGGACCGCATCGACCTGGGCCACCTGTCGACCAAGTTCTCCGAACTCTTCAGCAAGCCCAACGACGCCAACGGCTTCAACCAGCCGCCCGAGCGCCTGAAGCTGCGCTATCCGCTGGCCGCCAACGGCCAGGGCGATGACGAGGAAGCCACGCCGCCGCCGCCCGGCGCGCCGCGCGACGTGGTCGAGATGGTGGCCAACCGTTCGACCAAGGCGGCCGCCCATGTGAGCGCGACTGCGCCCCCGGCCCCCAAGGACGGCGTGAGCATCGGCAACGGCGACGTGCTGATCGCGGCCATCACGTCGTGCACCAACACCTCCAACCCGAGCGTGATGCTCGCGGCCGGCCTCTTGGCCAAGAAGGCGGTGGAGGCGGGCCTCACGGTCAAGCCGCACGTCAAGACCTCGCTCGCGCCGGGTTCGCGCATCGTCACCGAATACCTCGAGAAGGCGGGGCTGCTTCCGTACCTCGAGAAGCTGGGCTTCTACCTGGCCGGCTACGGCTGCACCACCTGCATCGGCAATGCGGGCGACCTGACGCCCGAGATCAACGACGCCATCATCAAGAACGACCTGGTCGGCGCGGCCGTGCTCTCGGGCAACCGCAACTTCGAGGCGCGCATCCATCCGAACCTGAAGGCCAACTTCCTGGCCTCGCCGCCGCTGGTGGTGGCCTTCGCGATCGCGGGCAACGTGATGGTCGACCTGATGACCGAGCCCGTGGGCAAGGGCAAAAACGGCCGCGACGTGTACCTGGGCGACATCTGGCCCAGCCCGAAGGAAATCGACCAGAACCTGCGCCATGCGATGAACGCCAAGTCGTTCCGCGCGAACTACGACAAGGTCAAGACCGACCCGGGCAAGTTCTGGAGCAGCATCGAGGGCACGAACGGGCAGGTCTACGACTGGCCCAAGTCGACCTACATCGCCGAGCCGCCGTTCTTCGAAGGCTTCAAGATGGAGCCGCACGCCTCGGACGCGGGCTTCAGGGGCGCGCGGGTCATGGCGCTCTTCGGCGACTCGATCACCACCGACCACATCTCGCCGGCCGGCTCCATCAAGGAAAGCTCGCCCGCGGGCATCTGGCTCAAGGCGCACGGCGTCTCCAAGGCCGACTTCAACAGCTACGGCTCGCGGCGCGGCAACCACGACGTGATGATGCGCGGCACCTTCGCCAACGTGCGCATCAAGAACCTGATGATTCCGCCCGACATCAACGGCACGCAGGAAGAGGGCGGCGTCACGCTGTTCCAGCCCGGCAACCAGAAGATGTTCATCTACGACGCCGCCATGAAGTACATGGAACAAGGCGTGCCGACGGTGGTGTTCGGCGGCGAAGAGTACGGCACCGGCTCGTCGCGCGACTGGGCCGCCAAGGGCACGCAGCTGCTGGGCATCAAGGCCGTGGTGGCGCGCAGCTTCGAGCGCATCCACCGCGCCAACCTGGTCGGCATGGGCGTGCTGCCGCTGCAGTTCCGCGGCGCGGATTCGTGGCAGGCGCTGGGCCTCACGGGCGACGAGAAAATCGACGTGGTGATCGGCGGCCAACTCAAGCCGCAGATGGACGTGAAGCTCGTCGTGCACCGCGCCGACGGCAGCCACCAGGAGGTGACGGTGCGCCTGCGCATCGACACGCCGATCGAGGTCGACTACTACAAGCACGGCGGCATCCTGCCGTTCGTGCTCCGGCAACTGCTCGCGGCTTGATCCGGGTCGGCCTCATCTCCGACACCCACGGCCTGCTGCGCCCGCAGGCCGTGGCGGCGCTGCAGGGCAGCGACTTCATCGTGCATGGCGGGGACATCGGCGATGCCGGCATCCTCGAAGCGCTCGCCGCCATCGCGCCGCTGACCGTGGTGCGGGGCAACAACGATCGCGAACCGTGGGCCGCCCACATCGCGGAGGCGGCCTTCCTGAAGGCGGGCGGGGTGCTCGTGCATGCGATACACGATCTGTCCCAACTCGCCGTCGCCCCTGCCGGGGTCCGCGTGGTGGTGTCCGGCCACTCCCACAAGCCGAAGATCGAGGAGCGCGGCGGCGTGCTCTACGTCAATCCGGGCAGTGCCGGCCCGCGCCGATTCAAATTGCCGATTGCCGTTGCCGAACTCATTGTTGTCGACGATGCGGTGACCGCCCGCATCATCGAATTGGGCTGAGCCCGCGAGGTCAAAAGGCCTTGGTCAGGTTTCTGCGATTGAGAATTGATAGCATCTAGCTTTTGCTCAATTGGCGCGTTCGGAATCCGGCGCACTTTCTTACCGTGCAAACCAACAATTTCGGCACCGCCGTGCTGGCAACTTCCGGCCTGCGGCTCGACCAGCTTCTCGACAACCAGTGGGCCACGGTGCTCGACGTGGCCCGCCCGGATGGCGCGGACGACCGCGACCTGGTCCTGCGCCTGACGGAGATCGGTTTCGTGCCGGGCGAAGCCGTGCGCATCGTGGCCAGCGGGCTTCCGGGGCGCGAGCCTCTGGCGGTGCGGCTGGGCCACACCACTTTCGCATTGCGCCGCCACGAGGCCGCGCTGATTCATGTGGCACCGGGCCTGCCGGAAGGCGCAAGCCATGGTTGAAGCCGTCATCCAGGGGCCGGGGCGCCTCGCCGCCACCGCGCAGCCAGGGCGCATTGCGCTGCTGGGCAATCCGAACTGCGGCAAGACGGCGCTGTTCAACCTGCTCACCGGCAGCCGCCAGAAGGTGGCCAACTATGCCGGCGTGACGGTCGAGCGCAAGGAAGGCCTGCTGCGCACCGCGTCGGGCCGCCGCGTGTTCGTGCTCGACCTGCCGGGCGCCTACAGCCTCAACGCGCTGAGCGCCGACGAGGCCGTGACGCGCGACGTGGTCACCGGCCAAAGCCGCGAGGCATTGCCCGACCTGCTGGTGTGCGTGACCGATGCCACCAATCTGCGGCTCAACCTGCGGCTCGTGCTCGAGGCCAAGCGCCTGGGCCTGCCGATGGTGGTGGCGCTCAATATGACCGACATGGCCAGGAAGCAGGGCATTGCGGTCGACACGGCCGTGCTGTCGCGCGAACTGGGCGTGCCGGTCATCGAGACCGTGGGCGTGCAGTCGGGCGGCGCGCAGGGCCTGCTCGAAGCCCTCGATGCGCCGGTGGCCGCCGCTGCGCCGCAACGACCCTGGCAGCCGCCGGGGCTGGACGACGTGCTGGCCACGCAACGCGAGGTGCGCCGCATCCTCGGCATGGCCGTGCGCGAGCCGGTCGGGAGCCTGGCCACCAGCGACCGCATCGACCGCGTGGTGATGCATCCGGTGTGGGGCATGCTGGTGCTCGCGGTCACGATGTTCCTGATGTTCCAGGCCGTGTTCAGCTGGGCCAACGTGCCGATGGACGCCATCAAGGCCGGCACCGAAGGCCTGGGTAACCTGCTGAAGGCCCACATGCCCGAGGGCATGCTGCAGAGCCTGCTGGTCGACGGCGTGATTGCCGGGGTGGGCGGCGTGATCGTGTTCCTGCCGCAGATCCTGATCCTGTTCCTGTTCATCCTGGCGCTGGAAGATTCGGGCTACCTGCCGCGCGCGGCCTTCCTGCTCGACCGCGTGATGGGCACCGTGGGGCTTTCGGGCCGCTCCTTCATTCCGCTGCTGTCGAGCTTTGCCTGCGCGATTCCCGGCGTGATGGCCACGCGCACCATCAGCAACTGGCGCGACCGCATCACCACCATCATGATCGCGCCGCTCATGACCTGCTCGGCGCGCCTGCCGGTCTATGCGCTGCTGATCGCGGCCTTCATTCCGGCGCGCACCGTGGGCGGCGTATTCAACCTGCAGGGCGTGGTGCTGTTCGCGCTGTATGTCTTCGGCATCGTCTCGGCCATGGCGGTGGCCTGGGTGATGAAGCGCTTCCGCGACAGCAAGCAGCATTCGCCGCTGATGATGGAGCTGCCGGCCTACCGCTGGCCGAACCTGCGCAACCTGGCGCTGGGGCTCTACGAGCGGGCGTGGATCTTCATTCAGCGCGTGGGTACGATCATCCTCACGCTCACCATCCTGCTGTGGTTCCTGTCGACCTTTCCGTCGCCGCCCGAAGGCGCCACGGGCCCGGCCATCCAGTACAGCCTGGCGGGGATGATCGGCCGCGGCCTGGAGCACATCTTTGCGCCCATCGGCTTCAACTGGCAGATCTCCATCGCGCTGGTGCCGGGCATGGCGGCGCGCGAAGTGGCGGTGGGCGCGCTCGGCACGGTGTACGCGCTCTCGGCCAGCGGCGACGACGTGGCGGGCCAGCTCGAGCCGCTGATCGCGGGCAGCTGGTCGCTGGCGACGGCGCTGTCGCTGCTGGTCTGGTACGTGTTTGCGCCGCAGTGCATCTCGACGCTGGCGGCGGTCAAGCGCGAAACCGGATCATGGAAGTACGTCTGGATCATGGCTGGCTACCTGTTCGCGTTGGCCTATCTGGCGTGCTTCATTACCTATCGCGTGGCGGTGGCGCTGGGCGCCGGATGAGCTGCCGCAAGGTTTGCGCGATGTTTCTGGGTTAGTCTCGAACGCGCGTTGGAGTAAATGGACATGACACAGCAACTGATCGTCGGATTGATCGTCGCGGCCGCCGCGTTCTACGCGGTCTGGCGCTGGATGCCTGCGGGCTGGCGGCGCAGCGCCGCGCACAAGCTCGCGGCCGGCACGCAACGTGCCGGGCTGGTCGACCCGGAGCGCGCCGAGCAGTTGGCGGCCTCGCTCGCCAAGACCTCGGGCTGCGGCTCCTGCGACAGCTGCGGCAGCTGCGGTCCCAAGACGCCCGGCCCCAAACCCGAATCCGAAAAAGCCGGCCACGGCCCGCTGCCCACGCGCAGCCGCTGAGGCCGATGCCCGCACACATCCTCGTCGTCGGGGGCGGCATCGGGGGGCTTTCTGCTGCGCTGGCACTGTCCCGCGGCCGCCACCGCGTCGATGTCTTCGAGCAGGCGCCCGTGTTCGCTGAAATTGGCGCCGGCATCCAGATGGGCCCCAACGTCACGCGGCGTCTCGCGCAGCTGGGCTTGGCCGAAGGCCTGGAGGCCATCGCCGCGCGACCTGATGCCCTGGTGGTGCGCAGCGCGGGCAGCGGCACCGAACTGGCCCGCCTGCCGCTGGGCGACGCCATGCGCGAGCGCTACGGCGCCCCTTACTTCTGCGTGCACCGCGCCGACCTGCATGCACTGCTGCTCGAAGCGGTGCGCGCCCGCGGCACCGGCACCCTG
Organism: Variovorax paradoxus; assembly: GCF_030815975.1. Lineage (NCBI taxonomy): Bacteria > Pseudomonadati > Pseudomonadota > Betaproteobacteria > Burkholderiales > Comamonadaceae > Variovorax > Variovorax paradoxus. The sequence goes on along the minus strand of NZ_JAUSXL010000002.1, from coordinate 447,319 downwards.
GTGACCGATGCGCGCATCGCGCAGGTCGAAACCAGCGACGATCTCGTGTGCATTTCGAGCAGCGGCGCCCGCGCCTGGGAGGGCGAGGCACTGGTCGGCGCCGACGGGCTCTGGAGCGTCGCGCGGCAACGCCTCGATGTGCCATCCGCAGCCGAGCCGCCGCACGCCACCGGCCACACGGCCTGGCGCGCGACGATCGAGCAGGCCGCGCTGCCGCAGGCCCTGCGCCGCCACGGGATCGATGTATGGCTCGGCCCGCGCCTGCATGCGGTGGCGTATCCGGTGCGCAGCGGCGCCTGGCTCAACGTGGTGGTGATCGCAGAATCCGCGCCGGCCGGCGACGCGCGCAACTGGAACCAGGCCAGCAGCCTTGCCGCGCTGCAGCAGGCCACGGGCCGCAGCGGAGGCGCCTTGCAGGCGTTGCTCGAAGCCATGCCCGGCTGGCGTGCCTGGACCCTCAGCGACCGTCCGCCGCTGGCCTCCGCGGCCGAGATGGCCCACGAGCGCGTGGCGCTGGTCGGCGATGCCGCGCATCCGATGGTCCCCTACCTGGCGCAGGGCGCAGGCATGGCCATCGAGGATTCGGTGGCACTGGCCGAGGCCTTGGGCCAAGGCAATGCGGCCGATGTGCCGGCCGCCTTCGCGCGCTACGCCGAGGCGCGCTGGCAGCGCAACGCCCTCGTGCAGGCGAAGGCCCGGCGCAACGGGCAGATCTTTCATGCGGCCGGTGCGGTGCGCATCGGCCGCGACCTGGCGATGCGCACGCTGGGCGCGCGGTTGCTGGACCAGCCTTGGCTGTACGGCGGCTGAGGGCAGCCGCGCCGAGTGCGCTCAGAGCCTGAAGGCCTGCAGGTGCTCGATGCGTTCGGCCAGGCCTTCGGCACCCAGGTAGTGGCCATGCGTGCCTTCCCGCACCTCGAGCAGCGTGGCTTCGAGTTCGGCCAGCGTCGCATCGCGCTCGATGACGAAGGCGGGCGGCACATCGATGCCGGCCTGTGCGCATGCATCGGCGATCAGGTGCGCGCTGGCGGGCGCGCCGCAGGCCGCGCATTTGACGATGGCCGCCACGCCGGGTTCCGCCCCGTTGGCGAGCAGCGCACTCGTGAGCTCCGGCGAAATCTGGCCGTCGACGTTGCCCAAGGCGTCGCGCGCCACCGGCGCGCCCGCGCGCACCAGCGCCATGGCCGCGGCGAAGGCGCCCTGGGCAATGGCCACGTCGGTGGCCAGCGCGCTGCCCTCGTGCGGGCCGTCGAAGCTCACCCCCGCGGCCGCGAGTTCGGCCACCAGTTCCGCGTTGTCGGTGCCAATGGCGTGGTGCAGCGCAGCACGCGCGATGGCCGGCAGCCGGCGCAGCGTTCCTTCGGCCAGCGGCGTGCGCCAGTCGACCACCGCGCGGCAATAGAAGGCCACCAGCTTGTCCATCAGGTCGAGGTCCAGGCCGTGGTCCTGGTGCCGGTCGTCGAGGTATTGCAGCAGCGCCTGGCCCGAGAAATAGTCGCCGGTGGGCGCCAGCGGGTCCTCGTCCAGGTGCAGCGCCGCGAAGGCGCCGCGCAGGTCGGGCGCGACGGTGCTCACGCTGTCTTCGTGCAGCGCATGCGTCCACGCCGGCGGCAGCCCGTGCTTCCACGCGACGATGCGTCCGTGCTCGGGGCCGGGCTCCACCACCGCGTAGACGCGGTCGAGGTATTCGAAGCCGCCGAAGGGCAGGTGCGTGAGCTTGCCGCTCCATGGGCGGCCTTCTTCCTTGGCGGCCTCTTCGGCCAGTTCCTGTTCATGCTCGATCCAGCCCTGCAGGTCGCGATAGCCGTCGCTGCCGTCCCAGAACAGTTCTGACCAGCTGATGGATTCCGCGTTGCCGTTCATCGGCAGCGACAGGTCGTAGTCGAGCCGGCCGCCTGCCGTTTGCCGCCACAGCGCGGCCAGCGCCTCGGGAAGCGGGCCGGCGCACAGCGCTTCGATGGCGGGGATCCGCTGCGCGGACATGGGCGGCTGGGCCTCGAAGATCACGCGGCCTGCGAACAGGACCACGCCATGCTCGCGCAAGGTAGCAAGCTCTTCGAGCGAGAACTGGACATCGTTCATGGCAGGGCCTCCGTTGTTGTTGCCAACCAATGTAGCGCTTCAGGCAGATGGGGCAAGCGGGGCAAGCGATAGCTCACAGATCGGTGCGCAGCCTCCAGATTTCGGGGAACAGCACCACATCGAGCATTTTGCGCAGGTAGCTCACGCCGCCCGTTCCGCCCGTGCCGCGCTTGAAGCCGATCACGCGCTCGACCGTGGTCACGTGGCGAAAGCGCCAGAGGCGGAAGGCGTCTTCCAGGTCGGTGAGTTTCTCGCCGAGCTGGTACAGGTCCCAGTGGTCGTGCGGGTTGCGGTACACCGTGAGCCAGGCCGCTTCCACACCGTCGCTGGCTTCATACGGCTGGGTCCAGTCGCGCTCCAGCCGGTCGGCGGGTACCGGCAGGCCGTGGCGCGCGAGCAGGCGCAGCGACTCGTCATAGAGCGAAGGCGCGCGGTAGGCCGCATCCACCTGCGCCAGCAGGTCGGCCCGATGGGCATGGGGCTTGAGCATGGCGGCGTTCTTGTTGCCGAGCGCGAACTCGATGCAGCGGTACTGCGCGCTCTGGAAGCCGCTGGAGTTGGCGAGGTAGGGGCGCATTGCCGTGTACTCGGGCGGCGTCATGGTCGAGAGCACGGTCCATGCGCTCACCAGCTGTTCCATGATGCGACTCACGCGCGCGAGCATCTTGAAGGCGTCGGCCAGCTTCTCCTCGGCGATGCAGGCGGTGGCGGCGCGCAGTTCGTGCAGCATCAGCTTCATCCAGAGTTCGCTGGTCTGGTGCTGCACGATGAACAGCATCTCGTCATGCGCGGGCGAGAGCGGATGCTGCGCGTTGAGGATCTCGTCCAGATGCAGGTAGTCGCCATAGCTCATCGACGCGCTGAAATCCAGCTGCGCCTTTTCCTCGTGGACGATCTTCTCGGGACTCTTGTCCGTGCTCTTTTCGGTGCTCATGTCACTGCATTCTTGCGGTTGAATTCAGCGCGCCGCCACTCGCCCGTCTCGAGCACCTGCACCAGATGCTCGACCGCGTTCCACACATCCTCGAAGCCGAGGTACAGCGGCGTGAAGCCGAAGCGCAGGATGTCGGGCATCTGCGAATCGCCGGCGCGGTAGTCGCCGATCACGCCGCGCGCGATCAGCGCCTGCACGATGGCGTAGGCGCCTTCGTCACGGCTCAGGCACACCTGCGAGCCGCGGCGCGCGTGCTCACGCGGCGTGACAAGCGCGAGGTCCTGGCCGGCGCAGCGCTCCTCCACCAGTGCGATGAACAGGTCGGTGAGCGCGAGCGACTTGCTGCGCAGCGCGGCCATGGCGCCGTTCGTGTCGTTGAATGATTCGGCGGCCAACACGGTGTCGAGGCCGCATTCCAGCCCCGCCAGCGCGATCACCGGCTGCGTGCCGCAGAGATAGCGGCCCACGCCCGGGGCGGGGCGATAGTGCGGCGTGAACTCGAAAGGCGCGGCGTGGCCCCACCATCCCGACAGCGGCTGCTCGAACTTGCCCGCATGCCGCGTATGCACCCAGGCGAAGGCCGGCGCACCGGGGCCGCCGTTCAGGTATTTGTAGCCGCAGCCGATCGCGTAGTCGGCGTTGCTGTCGTTGAGCGCAACCGGCACGGCGCCCGCGCTGTGCGCCAGGTCCCACACCGTGAGCGCGCCGGCGGCATGCGCGGCGGCGGTGATGGCTTTCATGTCGTGCATGGCGCCGGTGCGATAGTTGACGTGCGTGAGCATCAGCACGGCCACTTCGCCGGTCAGCACCGAATCCGGACCTTGCAGTTCGCCCGCCTCGATCAGCTTGAGCGTGAAGCCGCGCTCGCGGCACAGCGACTCCGCAATGTAGAGGTCGGTCGGGAAGTTGCTGCGCTCGCTGACCACCAGTTTCCGCCCGCTGTCTTTCTGCTGCGAAAGCGCCGCGAACAGCACCTTGTAGAGGTTGACCGAGGTGCTGTCGGTGCACACCACTTCGCCGGGCGCGGCGCCGATCAGCCGCGCCACCTTGTCGCCCAGGCGCTGCGGCAGGTCGAACCAGCTGGCGGTGTTCCACGAACGGATCAGGCCCTCGCCCCATTCCTTGGCCACCACTTCGGCGATGCGTGCGGGGGCGGCCTTGGGGAGCACGCCGAGCGAGTTGCCGTCGAGATAGATCACGCCTTCCGGCAGAGTGAATTGGTCGCGCAGGGCGCGCAGCGGGTCTTGCGCGTCGAGCGCGCGGCAATCGGCAAGGGTCGTCATGGTTTCAGGTTTTCAGCGGGGAAGCTCGCGCAGCACGGCGCGAACCGGGGAGGCATCGGCGCTGACCAGCTTGAGCGGCAGCGCGATGAGTTCGTAGTCGCCCTCGGGCACCTCGTCGAGCACGAGGTTCTCGAGCACGCGCAGGTCGAGGCGGCGGATGCGCTGGTGGCTTTCCAGCGTCTTGCTGTCGGCCGGGTCGATGCTGGCGGTGTCGATGCCGATCAGCTTCACGCCCATGGCCGCGAGCCGCTCGACCGTGGCGGGCGCGTAGGCCGCGAGCTGTGGGTCCCAGTGGCCGATGGGCATGGCGGTGTAGGTGCGCACCAGCACGCGCGGAGGCAGGGTGCTGTCGACGGCATGCGCGATGTGCTCCCACTCGATCAGCGGCCCCTTGGCAATGGCATGGATCACCCGGCACGGGCCGAGGAAGGGCGCGAGGTCGACCAGGCCGATGGCCTGGCCTTCGGCGTCGTAGTGCAGGGGCGCGTCGGCATGCGCGCCGACGTGGGGCGAGAGCTTGATCTCGCTGACGTTGACCGGGCAATCGGGCGATATGGTCGCGGCCCAGCGCTGCTGGTAGGGCGTGTCGCCGGGGAACACCGGCGTGCCTTCATGCACGGGCGGCGAGATGTCCCAGAGGCGGAGTTGGGGTTGCAGGGAACGCATGGCGCGAAGTTAGCGCCGGGCGGGGCGTCGTGGTGTCGGTTATTTCCAACACGCGGTGTGACGAGATGATCGATCGGCTCAGAGGGGCGATGCCGCCAGGCCGGGCAGCCCATGCCGCGCACGGGCCCGCTCGCAGGCGTCGCTGCCGGCCTGCAGCTCGTGGCAGGGGTTGGGGCGCCATTCATAGATGCCGCAGCTCACGGCCTGGCCGATCTTGCCGGTGAGCGCCGCGCAGCGCATCGGCGTGTGGTCGGTGCCGCGCATCCGGCAGAGGGCGTCGTTCACTTCGACCGCAAGGCCGGACGGCACGTGTCCGCCGTTCTCGTCGAGTTCGTGGACGCTGAAGTCGACGCGGTAGCTGGCGCAGCAGGCGCCGCATTGCTGGCAATGGGACACGCGGCCGGGCCTTCGGTCAGAGGCTCAGAGCCTGCCCAGCAGCAGAAATTCCATCAGCGCCTTCTGCGCATGCAGCCGGTTCTCGGCCTCGTCCCACACCACCGACTGCGGTCCGTCGATGACCTCGGCCTGCACTTCCTCGCCGCGGTGCGCGGGCAGGCAGTGCATGAAGAGGGCGTCGGGTTGGGCGATGCGCATCATGTCCTCGTCGACGCACCAGTCGGCAAAGGCCTTGCGGCGGGCCTCGTTCTCGGACTCGTAGCCCATGCTGGTCCAGACGTCGGTGGTGACGAGGTCAGCGCCGCGACAGGCTTCCATCGGGTCCTTGAAGACCTTGTAGCTGTCGCCCGAGCGGATGCCGGCAATCGACTGGTCGACCTCGTAGCCGCTGGGCGTGCTCACGTGCACCGTGAAGCCGAGGATCTCGGCCGCCTGCAGCCAGGTGTTGGCCATGTTGTTGCCGTCGCCGACCCAGGCCACGGTCTTGCCCTTGAGGCAGGAAAGTGCGTCGCCTCCGGCGGCGCCTGACCCGCGGTGCTCGATGTAGGTGAAGATGTCCGCGAGGATCTGGCAGGGGTGGAACTCGTTGGTCAGCCCGTTGATCACCGGCACGCGCGAGTGCGCGGCGAAGGTGTCGATCTTGGTCTGCTCGTAGGTGCGGATCATCACGAGGTCGACCATGCGGCTGATGACCTTGGCGCTGTCCTCGATGGGCTCGGCGCGGCCGAGCTGGCTGTCGCCGGTGGTCAGGTGCACCACGCTGCCGCCGAGCTGGTACATGCCGGCCTCGAAGCTCACGCGCGTGCGCGTGCTGGCCTTCTCGAAGATCATGGCCAGCGTGCGGTCGGTCAGCGGCTGGTGCTTCTCGTAGGTCTTGAACTTCTTCTTGATGATCGCCATGCGATCGAAGAGGTAGGCGTATTCGTCGGCCGTGAAGTCCGAGAACTGCAGGTAGTGGCGGATGGCGTTGGGTGTGGTGGCGGTCGTCATTGCGCTGCAGGCTCCGACAGGAATGTTTTGACGATGGGCGCGAGGATGGCGACGATCTCGTCGGCCTCGGCAATGCTCAGGATGAGCGGCGGCACGAGGCGGATCACCTTGTCGGCCGTCACGCTCAGCAGCAGGCCGGCGTCGCAGGCGCGGTTCAGGATGACGCCGCAGGGGCGGTCGAGCTCGATGCCCAGCATCAGGCCCTGGCCGCGGATTTCCTTCACGCCGGGCAGGCCGCCGATTTCGCGCTCGAGCGCGGCTTTCAGGTGCTCGCCCACCGTCGCGGCGTTTTCGAGCAGCTTGTGCTCTTCCATGATGCGGATGGTCTCGATGCCTGCGCGCATCGCGAGCGGGTTGCCGCCGAAGGTGGTGCCATGGTTGCCCGGGCCGAAGATGTTGGCGGCCTTGGGGCCGGCCACCACGGCGCCGATCGGCACGCCCGAGCCCAGGCCCTTGGCCAGCGGCATCACGTCGGGCAGGATGCCGGCCCACTGGTGCGCGAACCACTTGCCGGTGCGGCCCATGCCGCACTGCACTTCGTCGATCATCATGAGCCAGTCGCGCTGGTCGCACAGGGCGCGCACCTGCTTGAGGTAGTCCCAGCGCATCGGGTTGATGCCGCCTTCGCCCTGGATGGTCTCGAAGAACACGGCGACCACGTTGGGGTTGCCTTCGGTGGCCTTCTTCAGCGCCTCGATGTCGTTCAGCGGCACGCGGATGAAGCCCTCGACCAGCGGGCCGAAGCCGGCCTGCACCTTCGGGTTGCCGGTGGCCGACAAGGTGGCGATGCTGCGGCCGTGGAACGCGGCCTCGTACACCACGATCTCGGGCCGCTCGATGCCCTTGTCGTGGCCGAACTTGCGCGCGAGCTTCAGGGCGGCCTCGTTGGCCTCCAGGCCGGTGCAGCAGAAGAAGGCGTTGGTCAGGCCCGAAAGCTCGGTCAGCTTGGCGGCCAGCTGTTCCTGGCCGGGCACGTGGTAGTAGTTGGAGCTGTGGATCAGCTTGCTGATCTGGTCCTGCAGCGCGGGCACCAGCTCGGGGTGGTTGTGGCCCAGCGTGTTCACGGCAATGCCGCCAAGGCCGTCGAGGTAGGCCTTGCCCGCGGTGTCCCAGACTCGGCAGCCCTGGCCGTGCGACAGCGCGATCGGCAGGCGACCGTAGGTGTTCATGACGTGGGGCGAGGTGGGCTGGGCGGTAGCGCTCATTCGGTTCTCCAGATAGGGAACCGCGGATTCTAGGCGTGCCCCTTGACGGCTTCGTTGAGGATTCCGCATTACAGCAATGCCTCCGTTCGGGATGCAAAAAGTGCCCCGGATAGAATCGCTTGTTGCACCGCAGCACCCGCTCCGGGCGCCTCATTCAACGATGATTTCCCCCACTGCCAAAGAAATCTTCATCCAGGGCATCACCCATGATGGCCGGACTTTCCGACCCAGCGACTGGGCCGAGCGGCTGGCCGGCGTGATGTGCTCTTTCCGGCCCGGCGGCGCCTATCCGGGCAGCCACCTGAGCTATTCGCCCTGGTGCGTGCCGACCACCCTCAACGGGGTCAAGTGCGTGGTGGTGAACCGCGCCCTGCGCGATGCCGAACCCATGGCCTGGGACTTCTGCGTGAACTTCGCGCGCGACAACGACCTGCAGGTGGCGGAGGCCTGCCTGGTGCCTGACGTGCCGGGCGCGCCACCCAAGGCCTGAGCGGGCGGCTTCCTCCGGCAGGAAGCGATCGGACATGAAAAAACCGCCCGAAGGCGGTTTTTTACACTTTGCTGCAGCGCACCCCGATCAAACGGCGGACCGGAGAATTCCGGTCCGGGCTTGCCTGACAGGTGTCAGGCGGCTGCCTTTTCAGGCGCGAGGGCGAGGGCCTTGACCTTCGCCGACAGGCGGCTCTTGTCGCGAGCTGCCTTGTTCTTGTGGAAGATGCCCTTGTCGGCGACGGTGTCGACGATGCTCTGGGCCTTCGCGAAGAGTTCGCTCGCCTTGGTCTTGTCGCCGGCCAGAACGGCCTTTTCGACATTCTTCACGGCGGTGCGGTATTTGGAGCGCAGCGACGTGTTCGCAGCGTTGAGCTTGGTGTCCTGGCGGACGCGCTTACGGCCGGAGGCGAGGCGCGGGTTCTTTTTCTTGGGCTTGGCGGATGCCATGATTTAGTTCCTTAGGTGTCTGAGGATGATGCAGCAAAGCCCTCCATTATAGGCCGGGTTGCGTTTTTCGCCGAATCGGGGCTGGCCGAGCCCTACACTCGCCCCGTGTCCCTGCTCAAATCCGCTTCCACCGTATCCCTGCTGACGCTCGCTTCGCGGATCACGGGCCTCGTGCGCGACGTGCTTTTTGCCTCGGTGTTCGGCGTCAGCGCGCTGACCGACGCGTTCAACGTCGCCTTTCGCATTCCCAACCTGTTCCGCCGGGTTTTCGGCGAAGGCGCCTTCAGCCAGGCCTTCGTGCCGGTGCTCGCGGCGCGCAAGACCGAAGCCGGCCAGGAGGGCGCCAAGGCGCTGATCGACCACGTCGCCACGCTGCTCACCTGGGCGCTGGTGGTGGTCTGCGTGGCCGGCGTGGCCGGCGCGCCGCTGCTGGTATGGGCCATGGCCAGCGGGCTGGCGGGCTTCGACGCGGCCGTGGTCATGACGCGCTGGATGTTCCCCTACATCGGCTTCATGTCGTTCGTGGCGCTGGCGGGCGGCATCCTGAACACCTGGCGCAAGTTCGCGGTGCCGGCGGCCTCGCCGGTGCTGCTCAACATCGCGCTGATCCTGGCGATCGTCGTCGGGGCGCCGCTGTTCCGCCGCTACGGCATCGAGCCGATCTATGCCCAGTGCGTGGGCGTGCTGGTGGGCGGCGTGCTGCAGCTGGCCATCCAGATTCCGGCGCTGCGCGCGCTGGGGCTCACGCCGCGCATCGGCGCGAGTTTCAAGGCGCTGGGCGACGCCTGGCGCGATCCCACCACGCGCCAGGTGCTGAAGCTGATGCTGCCCGCCTTGCTGGGGGTCAGCGTGGCGCAGATCTCGCTGCTCATCAATACGCAGATCGCCTCGCATCTCGCGGTCGGCAGCGTGACCTGGGTGAGCAATGCCGACCGGCTGATGGAATTCCCGACCGCGATGCTCGGCGTGGCGCTGGGCGTGGTGCTGATGCCGCAGCTGGCCGGTGCCCGCGCCGCCAAGGACGATGCGCGCTATTCGTCGCTGCTCGACCTGGGCCTGCGGCTGGTGGTGCTGCTGTCGGCGCCGTGCGCCATCGCGCTGCTGCTCTTTGCGAAGCCGCTGGTGGCCGTGCTGTTCCACAACGGCGCCTACCAGGGCGAGGACGTGCAGCGCACCACCGTGGCGCTGATGGGCTACGGCGTCGGGCTGATCGGCCTCGTGGCCATCAAGGTGCTCGCGCCCGGCTACTACGCCAGGCAGGACACGCGCACGCCCATGCTGATCGCCGTGGGCGTGCTGGTGCTGACCCAGGTTCTCAATTTCTTCCTCGTGCCGGTGCTGCAGCATGCGGCGCTCACGCTGACCATCGCCATCGGCGCGCTGGTCAATGCGATCTGGCTGCTGGTCGGCCTGATCCGCCGCGGCAGCTACAAGCCTGAACCCGGCTGGGGCAAATTCGCGCTGCAGGTGCTGGCGGGGGTGCTGGTGCTGGCGGCCCTGCTGGCCTGGGGTTCGCGCCACTTCGACTGGATCGGCCTGCGCGACCAGCGCTTCTTGCGCATCGGCCTGCTGGCCGCGCTGATCGCCGGCGGGGCGCTGCTTTATTTTGCGGTGCTCACGGCGGTGGGCGTGCGGCTGCGCAGTTTCATGCGCCGATGAGAGGCCTCGCGCTGCGGCTTTCCGCAACGCAGCCGGTTTCGAATTGCGCAAGCTGAAAACACCGCCTTGACGCTCCCCGAATGCTCCTCTACAAAGACACATGACGTTCAGCTTTCAGGTTCCCACGGCCCTGGCGTATTTCGAATCGCTGGTGCAGAGCGACGACCATTTTCCGCTGCTCGAGGCTGCCGCCAGCCTGGCGCAGGACGAATACCCCGACCTCGACGTGCAGCAGGTGCTGGGCGATGTCGACCAGCTGCTCGCCCGCCTCAAGCGCCGGCTGCCGGCCGATGCCGCACCGCTTGCCCGGCTTCGGGCGCTCAACCAGTTCTTCTTCAACGACCTGAATTTCGGCGGCAACGTCAACGACTACTACGACCCCGACAACAGCTACCTGAACGCCGTGCTGCGCACGCGCCGCGGCATTCCCATTTCGCTGGCGGTGCTGTGGATGGAACTGGCGCAGGGGCTGGGCCTGCAGGCGCGCGGCATCGGCTTTCCGGGCCACTTCATGCTCAAGGTCACGCTGCCGAAGGGGCAGGTGGTGATCGACCCATTCACCGGCAGATCGCTCTCGCGCGAAGAGCTGGGCGAGCGGCTCGAACCGTACAAGCGCAGCAACGGGCTGGTCGGCGATTTCGACGTGCCGCTGGGCCTATTACCTGCAGCCCGCCAGCCCGCGCGAGATCATCGGGCGCATGCTGCGCAACCTGAAGGAAGTGCACCGGGCGCAGGAAGACTGGCAGCGTGCCATCGCCGTGCAGGACCGCCTGATCGCACTGCTGCCCAATGCCTGGGGCGAGTACCGCGACCGCGGCATCGCGCATGCCGAGCAGGGCAACACGGCAGCCGCCGTGCGCGACCTGGAAACCTACCTCGAGCATGCGGAAGACGCGCTCGACGTCGATGTCATTGCCGAGCGCGTGGCGGCGCTGCGGCGCGAATCCAGCTGATGGCCGCCAGCACCGGCGTGGCCGACGCACCCGATCTCGGCACCTTGCATGAATTCCACGGCGTGCAGCCGGTGCTGCCGGTGTCCGACGCCGCGCGCGCCGCGCGCTGGTTTCGCGACGTGCTGGGCTTCGAGATCGACTTCATCGCTGGCGAGCCGCCCAGTTATGCGCGGGTCAAGAAGGGCGACCGCACCTATGGCGACCCGGTCTACCTGCGCCTGTGGCAGTGCAACACCCGCGGGGTGCCGCCCTGGCGCGGCGAAATCGTGATCCACGTGGGCAAGGACATCGATGGCCTGCATGCCGCCTATGCGAAGCGTGGCGTCACGGTGATCGAGCCGCCCACCTCGCAGCCCTGGGGGCTGCGCGAATTCGCCATCCGCGAGCCCGACGGTCATGTGCTGCGCTTCTGCGGCTATCTGCCCTGAAGTTCTGATACACAAAATTACAAATAGATCGAGGCGGGCGTGTCGATCCGGCTTCCGCTCGTGCGACGTGTGAACAGGAGCGCGCGGTTTCAGTGGCTCCCGATTTCATCAACCTTCAGGAGAAACGACATGCGATTCATGGTTCTGGTCAAGGCCAACAAGGCATCCGAAGCGGGCGTGATGCCGAGCACCGAAGTGCTCACCGCCATGGGCAAGTTCAACGAAGAACTGGTCAAGGCCGGCGTGCTGCTGGCGGGCGAAGGGCTGCATCCGTCGTCCAGGGGAGCGCGCGTGCGCTGCGAAGGCCTGAAGCGCACCGTCATCGACGGTCCTTTTGCCGAGACGAAGGAACTGCTCGCGGGCTTCTGGCTGCTTCAGGTCAAGTCGAAGGAAGAAGCCATCGAATGGATCAAGCGCAGCCCGTTCCAGGAGGGCGAGATCGAGATCCGCCAGGTGTTCGAAGCCTCCGATTTTGGCGATTCGATGACGCCCGAGCTGCTGGCGCAGGAAGAGCGCCTGCGCGCCGAGGCCCTGGCCAAGGCCGGCAGCTGACAAGACCCTTGACGAGAAGGAGACCACCATGCGATTCATGCTGCTGATGATTCCCCACGGCTACGAAACCGCCGCGCCCGGCACCATTCCCGACGACGTCGATGCGGTGGCGGCCATGATGGCCTACAACGAGTCGATGCAGAAGGCCGGCGTGCTGATCAGCTGCGACGGCCTGCATCCGCCCTCGATGGGCGCGCGCGTGAGCTTTCCGGGCCGCAAGCCCAAGGTGGTCGACGGCCCCTTCGCCGAGGCCAAGGAAGTGCTCGGCGGCTACTGGATCATCGACGTGCCCTCGCGCGCCGACGCCATCGAATGGGCCACGCGCTGCCCCGGCAGCGAGAACGAGGTCATCGAGGTCCGCCAGATCCAGGAGATTGCCGACTACCCGCCTGACGTGCAGGCGCTGACCACCGAATTCGCGTCGATGCAGGCGGTCAAGAAGACGTAGCCGTGGGCGCCTCCGAGGGCCGCGGCGACGGCGAGGCCGCCATCCACCGCACCATCGAGGCGGTGTGGCGCATCGAGTCCGCGAAGATCATCGCCACCATCGCGCGCATGGTGCGCGACGTGGGCCTGGCCGAGGAACTGGCGCAGGACGCGCTGGTGTCGGCGCTCGAGCAATGGCCCGAAAAAGGAGTGCCCGACAACCCCGCCGCCTGGCTCACCGCCGTGGCCAAGCGCCGCGCGCTCGACCGGTTGCGCCACCGGCAGCTGGCCGAGCACAAGGCGTCCGAGATCGGCCGTGAACTCGATGCGCAGCACGAGATGGCGCAGGCCGATTTCGCCGAGGCGGTCGATACGGCGCTCGACGACGACATCGGCGACGACCTGCTGCGGCTGGTGTTCACCGCCTGCCATCCGGTGCTGTCGACCGAGGCGCGCGTGGCGCTCACGCTGCGCCTGGTGGGCGGCCTCGGCACCGACGAAATCGCGCGCGCTTTTCTCGTGCCCGAAGCCACCGTGGCGCAGCGCATCGTGCGCGCCAAGCGCACGCTGCTCGAGGCGCGCGTGCCCTTCGAGGTGCCGCGCCGGCATGAACTCGAGGCGCGGCTCGCCTCGGTGCTCGAGGTGCTCTACCTGGTCTTCAACGAAGGCTATTCGGCCACCGCCGGCGACGACTGGATGCGTCCCGCGCTGTGCGAGGAAGCCATGCGTCTGGGCCGCATCGTGGCCGAGCTCATGCCCGATGCCTCGGAAGTGCATGGCCTGGTGGCGCTGATGGAAATCCAGGCCTCGCGCACGGCCGCGCGCGTGGGCGCTTCGGGCGAGCCGGTGCTGCTGCTCGAGCAGAACCGCGCGCGCTGGGACCACATGCTGATCCGCCGCGGCCTCGCGGCACTGGCGCGCGCCGAGGCGCTTGGCGGCGCCTTCGGCCCCTATGCCCTGCAAGCGGCCATCGCCGCCTGCCATGGCCGTGCGCGCACCGCCGAGGAGACCGACTGGCCGCGCATCGCCGCGCTGTACGACGCGCTGGCCGAGCTGTCGCCGTCGCCCATCGTCGAATTGAACCGCGCCGTGGCGCTCTCGATGGCTTTCGGGCCGGCCGCGGGGCTCGAGGTGGTGGATGCGCTCATGGGCGAGCCGGCCTTGCAGGGCTATCACCTGCTGCCGGCGGTGCGCGGCGATCTGCTTTTCAAGCTCGGCCGCCGCGACGAGGCGCAGAGGGAGTTCGACCGCGCCGCCGCGCTCACGCGCAACACGCGCGAGCGGACCCTGCTGCTGGCGCGCGCGCGGGCCTGTGCGGCTGCGCAGGGCTGATGAAACTCCTCGCGGGAGCCGGCGGCCGCTACGCCTTCGATGCCGACGCCGATGCCGAAGGCGAGCCAGGCAAGCCGAACTGATGCCAGGCGCGCCGCAGCTGCGTGTCCGATCCGAAGCCCGAGATCTCCGCCGCCCGCGTCACGCTCGCACCCGAGGCCAGCGCCAGCTGCGCGGCCGCCAGCCGCAGCCGGCGCAGATAGGCCAGCGGCGCCACGCCCGCATGCTCGACGAACAGCCGCGTCAGGTGCCGCGCCGAGGTGTGGGCCACCTGCGCCATCCGCGGCACGCTCCAGTCGGCCTGCGGCTGCTCGCTGACGGCATCCTGCACGCGATGCAGCGCGGCATGCAGGTGGTTGCGGTAAGCCAGGAAGGGCGACAGCTCCGGGTCGTGCGGACCGCGCCGCTGCGCCACCACCATCGTCTGCGCCACCTGGGCGGCCAGCGCTTCGCCGCACACGTCGGCGATGCGATGCAGCACCAGGTCGATCCCCGTGGTGACGCCCGCACTGCTGTACACCGGTGGATCGATCACGAACACCCGGTTGGCGATCACCTCGCAGCGCGGCTCCGCCGAACGCAGTTCGTCGAGGTGATGGTGGTGCGTGGTGACCCGGCGACCCGAAAGCGCTCCGGCATGCGCGGCCAGCAGCGCGCCGGCGCAGACCGTGACCAGTTCGAGCCGGTCGCGCTCGAAGCGCTGCCCGCGCAGCCAGTGCAGCAGCTCCTGCGTCTCGGCGTTGTCGATGGGAATGGAATCGCCAGGCAGCCCCACCAGCACGATCCAGGCGGGGCCATTCCATTGCGTCGGCAGCGGTGCAAGGTCGGCGAGTGCAACGCCCACGGAGCCGATCGACGTCGGCCGCGGGCTGGTGAATTCGATTTCGAAGCGCTCGGGCTGGCCGGCCGCGCGCAGCCGCTGGTTCGCAATGCGCAGCGCCTCGGCGGGCCCGGCCCAGTCGAGCACCAGGCTGCCCGGCAGCAGCACGAACACTACGCGGATGGGCTGCTGCTGCCGGAGATCCATGCGTAATCCATCTGGCGGGCGGTGCGTTCGGCCAGCGTGCGGCCGGCCAGCCGTTCGACCAGGTACAGGCTCATGTCGATGCCGGCGCTGATGCCCGCGGAACTGACGATGCGGCCGCTGTCGACCCAGCGCTCGCCCTCGCGCACGTCGAGCGACGGGAACTGCTCGCGCAAGTCTGAAATATCTTCCCAATGCGTGGTGACGGCTTCGCGCGTGGCCACGCCGCTTTTCGCGAGCAGGAAGACGCCGGTGCAGACCGAGGCGACGAGCTGCGCATCGGCCGCGCAGCCGGCGATCCAGCGCAGGGTGGCTGGGCTTGCCATGGGGGCATCGACCACGCCACCGGGCACGATCAGCAGATCGGCCTTCGGGTTCGTGGCCAGGTCATGGTCGGCCAGCAGGCGCAGGCCGGCGCGTGCCTGCACGGGCTGGTTGGCGCCCAGTGCCACCGAGGCGACCTCGAACGGGGCTTGCGCGCCGGGATTCATGCGGCGGTTCACGCGGCTCGCGGTGGTGAACACCTCGAACGGTCCCGCGAAGTCGAGCGCCTCCACGCCGTCGTAGGCGAGGATCCGTACGCGCAACGTCATGCCGCCACGCTTTCGCCGGCCTCGATGCCGGCACGCTGCAGCGCCTGCGCGACGCTGCACACGGTGGCGAACCGGCCGTCCAGCACGGCCGCCGTGCGCGCCTTGATGTCGGCCGCGGCAAGCGGCCGGCCGTCGGGCTGCAGCATGTCGAATGTCAGCGTGGCCTCGGTCACGTAGTCGACTTCCCAGCCCAGGTCGGAAGCGTGGCGCGTGGTGGTTTCGCAGCATTGCTCGGTGCGGATGCCGCTCACGATCAGCCGGCCGATGCCGTGCTGCGTGAGCCAGATGTCGAGCCCGCTGTTGACCAGCGCGCTGTGGCGGTGCTTGGTGAAGGTGGCCGCTGCCTCGAAAGCCGCCAGGCCTTCGATCGGCCGCACGAAGCCCGACTCGACCGCGAAGGGATGGCTTGCGGCAGCGGGACCATCGACGTGGAAGATGCGCACGATCGGAATGCCGGCGGCCAGGCAGCCTTCGATCAGCGCGTTCTGGGCGGCGAAATAGGGCTGCGCGACGTTTTCGGACCAGTACGGCCGCTGGCGGAACGATTCCTGCGCATCGATCACAATCAGACAGGATTTCATGGCGTTGGCTCGAAGGGCGGAGTGAATGATGCCGCCTATTCTTCTATGCTGCCAGCCCACGGTCCGCGCCGAAGCGGACCAGAACCGATCAAATCAGGACACAGAGTCTGCCTGCGGGCCCTAGACCAGTCCGGCCGCCTGCAGCTCTTTCTTGAGATACGCATAGAAAAGCGGCGCCGCCACCAGTCCGGCCGGGCCGAACACCGCCTCGGCCACGAACATCACCGCCAGCAGCTCCCACACCCGCATCTGCGTGCGGCTGCCGACCACCTTGGCGTTGATCACGTATTCGGCCTTGTGGATGATGATCAGGAACACCAGGCATGCCAGCGCCGTCACGGGCGATACCGACAGCGCCACCAGCGTGATCACCGAATTGCAGACCAGGTTGCCGACGATGGGTACCAGGCCCGCCACGAAGGTCAGCGTGATGAGTGCCGGCGTGTAGGGCAGGTGAGGGCCCCAGAGCGGCATCAGGAACAGCAGGAAGACGGCGGTCAGCAGCGTGTTGAAGGCGGCGATCCAGAACTGCGCGGCGACGATCTGGCCGAAGGCCTCGCCGAAGATGGCGATGCGCCGGTGCAGCTGTGCGGCAAGCGGCCGGCGCTGCAGCGGCGAGGGCGCGATGGCGGCCAGCCCGCCCACGATCAGGCCCACATAGGCAAACAGCAGGCCGCCGAGCCATGCCCGTCCGGCCAGCGCCAGCGAGCCGGCCTGCGCGCGCAGGTAGTTGGCCACCACGCGCTGCACTTCGGCCGCGCCTTCGGGCAGGTAGACCGCAATTTCGGGTGGCAGCTTGAGCCGCAGTTCGAGCACGGTGCGCGCCGTGTAGTCGAGCAGGTCGCGGTACTGGTCGGGCGCGTCGAGGATGTACTCGCGCGCCTGCGACAGGCCCAGGGAGATCAGCGCGATGGGCGCCAGCAGCACCAGCGTGACAGCCAGCACCCGGGCCAGGACGTCGGCACCCTCGTACGGCAGCCTCAGCCGCGCCAGCCCGGTGCCGATCAGGCGCGCGAACCGGCGCGTGGCCAGAAAGCCGATGCACACACACAGCAGGCCGGGCAGCAGGTGCTCCCACATCACCAGCAGCAGGGCGGCCGGCATCAGCAGGTAGCTGGCCAGCACCACGTTGCGCGAAGCGGGCTGGGGCTTGGTGTCGATGGTGGCGAGGGAGGGTTTGGCCATCAGGGTCCGGGTGCTTGCCGCGCTTGCGAGCCTCGGAGGGAGATCAGCCAACCACTACGGCGGCGCCCGTGCCGCGATCGGCGATGGTGCCGATCTCGAACACCGACTCGCCGGCCGTGCGCAGCGTGGCGGCGCAGGCTGCGGCTTCGGCCGCCTCGATCACCACCACCATGCCGATGCCGTTGTTGAAGGTGCGGTTCATCTCGATGTCGTCGATGCCCGCCACCTTCTGCAGCCAGGCGAAGAGCTCGGTCTGCGGCCAGCTGCCCTTCCTGAGGTGGGCCGCCGTGCCTTCGGGCAGCACGCGCGGAATGTTCTCGAGCAGGCCGCCGCCCGTGATGTGGGCCAGCGCCTTGATCGGGTGCCTGGCCAGCGCCTCGAGCACCGGCTTCACGTAGAGGTGGGTGGGTTCCATCACGGCTTGGCGGAAGGGCTTGCCGTCGAGCGTGGCGGGCAGATCGGCCCCGCCTTGTTGGGCGCGTTCGATCACCTTGCGCACCAGGCTGAAGCCGTTGGAATGCACGCCGGCCGAGGCCAGGCCCAGCACCACATCGCCGGGCTTCACGTTCTGGCCCGTGAGGATCTTCGACTTTTCGACCGCGCCGACCGCGAAGCCCGCCAGGTCGTACTCGCCGGCCGGGTACATGCCGGGCATTTCGGCGGTTTCGCCGCCGATCAGCGCGCAGCCCGAGAGTTCGCAGCCGCGGGCGATGCCGCCGATCACGGCCGCGGCCGTGTCCACGTCGAGCTTGCCGCAGGCGAAATAGTCGAGAAAGAAGAGGGGCTCGGCGCCCTGCACCAGCACGTCGTTGACGCTCATGGCCACCAGGTCGATGCCGACCGTGTCGTGCATGTTCCATTCGAAGGCCAGCTTGAGCTTGGTGCCCACCCCGTCGGTGCCGCTCACCAGCACCGGCTCCTTGTAGCGCTTGGGCACCTCGAACAGCGCGCCGAAGCCGCCGATGCCGGCCAGCACGCCTTCGCGCAGGGTCTTCTTGGCGAGCGGCTTGATGCGGTCGATCAGGGCGTCGCCGGCATCGATATCGACACCTGCATCCTTGTAGCTGAGCGGGGTGGGCGTGGGGGAAGTCATGGTCGGACGGTGTCGGGAAGGGCGGGAAGGTGGAGGCGCCGGCGACCGAAGCGGCCGGACCGATAGAATTCCTCACGATTTTAAGGGCCCTCCGGGCCCCCTCCATGAACCTTCCCGGGATGAAACAGCTCGCGCTCGATATCGGCATTGCGACGGGCCCCAGCTTCGACGCTTTTTTTGCCGGCCCGAACGAGGCGGCGCTGCGGCACCTGCAACTGTGGGTGGGCGGCGCCGGCAACGCCGTGCCTCACTCTCCCGTGCCCACCTACCTGTGGGGCGAAAGCGGCAGCGGCAAGACCCATCTGCTCGAATCGGTGCGTGTCGCACTGCGCGAGCAGGGCGCGAGCGTGGGCTGGCTGCATGCCGGCCTGCTGGAGCCGCCCGAGTTCGACGAGCGCTGGGGCGCCGTGCTGCTCGACGACGTGCATCTCTACACCGCCGTGCAACAGCACGCGGCCTTCAACTGGTTCGTCAACGCGCAGACACTGCAGCGCGGCGTGGTGGCCGCGGGCGCGCTGCCGCCGGCCGACCTGCCGCTGCGCGAAGACCTCCGTACCCGCCTGGGCTGGGGCCATGTGTTCCACCTTCAGGTGCTGAGCGAAAGCGAACGCCGCGCGGTGCTGCGCCAGGCCGCCGATACGCGCGGCGTGATGCTGTCGGACGAGGTGCTCGACTACATGCTGCACCGCTTCAGCCGCGACCTGGGCAGCCTGATGGAGCTGCTCACGCAGCTCGACGGCTACGCCCTCCAGACACAGCGCGCGATCACGATCCCGCTGATCCGATCCATGCTCGAAAACGAATAGAGAAGAGCTTCAACCAACAATGATCAAGAAATTCATCGACAAGCTGCTCGGCAAATCGGCCGGCGGCACACAGGGCAAGAGCCGCTTCGGCAAGCGCCAGGAGGTGCCGGCAGAGGTTCACAAGATCGATCCGGCCCTGGTCGACGAACGCGCCCGGAACGTGCTCACCACGCTCCAGCAGGCGGGCTACGAAGCCTACGTGGTGGGTGGCGCGGTGCGCGACCTGCTGCTGGGCCTGCGCCCCAAGGACTTCGACGTGGCCACCAATGCCACGCCCGAGCAGGTGAAGTCGCTGTTCCGCCGCGCCTTCATCATCGGGCGGCGCTTTCGCATCGTGCACGTGGTGTACGGGCGCGGCCGCGAACACGAGGTGATCGAGGTTTCGACCTTCCGCGCCTACATGGACAACGCCGCCGCCGAGCAGGTGGCCGGCAACGAGCGCACCAGCAAGGGCGAGCTCGCGAGCATGAAGCACGCGGTGGACGCCAGCGGCCGCGTGCTGCGCGACAACGTCTGGGGCCCGCAGGAGGAAGACGCGGCGCGCCGCGACTTCACCGTGAACGCCATGTACTACGACCCGGCCAACCAGATCGTGGTCGACTATCACAACGGCATCAAGGACGCCCAGAAGCTCACGCTGCGCATGATCGGCGACCCCGCCACGCGCTACCGCGAAGACCCGGTGCGCATCATTCGCGCGATCCGCTTCTCGGCCAAGCTCGCGGCGCTCGGCTTCAAGATGGAAACCAAGACGGCCGCGCCGCTGGTCGAATCGAGCAAGCTGCTGGCCGACGTGCCGCAGAGCCGCCTGTTCGACGAAATGCTCAAGCTGCTGCAGACCGGCCATGCCATTGCCACGGTCGAGCAACTGCGCAAGCTGGGCCTCGCCACGGGCATCTATCCGCTGCTCGACGTGGTGGTGGAGCGCGCCGACTCGCCGTTCGTGAAGGCGGCGCTGCAGGACACCGACCGCCGCGTCGGCGAAGGCAAGCCCGTGGCGCCGAGCTTCCTCCTGGCCTGTGTGCTGTGGGCCGACGTGCGCGACGGCTGGGCCCAGCGCGTCCAGGGCCAGCGCGGCCAGCGCCCGCAGCCGCCGTTCCCGGCGCTGCAGGACGCGATCGACGACGTGTTCAACGCCCGCATCGGCGATGTCTCGGGCCGCGGCAAGCTCGCAGCCGACATGCGCGAGATCTGGATGATGCAGCCGCGCTTCGACAAGCGCACCGGCTCCACGCCCTACAGCCTGGTCGACCAGGCGCGGTTCCGCGCCGCCTTCGACTTCATGCGGCTGCGCGCCGACGTGGGCGAGGTCAGCGAGGCCATCGCCGAGTGGTGGCAGGAGTTCAGCACCGCCGACGACCTGCGCCAGCAAGACCTGCTGGAGCAGGTGCGCGACGAGCAGAAGACCCGCCAGCGCGTGCGAACGCGCGACCCGGTGGCGCCGAAGCCGCGCGGCGAGCCGGCAGTGCGCCAGGCCGAGTCCGAACCGCGGCAGCGGGACGGCGATGGAGATGGCGATGATGAAGCCGGAATCGAAGTCGATGCCGGCGCCGTGCCGCCCGATGGCGAAGCGGCCGCGCCGCGCAAGCGCCGCCGTCGCCGCAAGCCGCGCGCGGGTGGTGGCGGCGAGGGCGGCGCAAGCGCCGCAGCCGAATGAGCGCACCAAACCGGCCGAAGGACGGCAAGAGCGGCGGCGGCCAGGGCCGGCCGCCATCGCGCGGCGGTCCTTCGTCGAAGCCCAAGAGCAGCGGGCCGGCGCCCGCGCGGCGCGCGTCCAGCCGGCCCTCCGGCCAGGCGGGGTCTGCGGGTGCGCCCCCGCGCCGCACGCGCGAGGACTATCCGACCGTGCAGGCCTTCGTCGCCATCGGCGCCAACCTGGGCGACGCCCAGGCCGCCGTGAAGGCGGCCATGGACGCCATCGGCGCCATCGAGCGCACCGTGGTGACGGCGCGCTCGTCGCTCTACCGCAGTGCACCGGTCGATGCGGCGGGGCCCGATTTCATCAACGCCGTGGTGGCCGTGCGGACCGGGCTCACGGCCGAGGCGTTCCTGTCCGAGCTGCACCTGCTCGAGGAGCAGGCCGGCCGCGAACGGCCCTTTCCCAATGCGCCGCGCGCGCTCGACCTCGACCTGCTGCTGCACGGCAACGCGGTCAAGGACACGCCCGCGCTGAGCTTGCCGCACCCGCGCATGCGCGACCGTGCCTTCGTGCTGAAGCCCCTCGCGGAGATTGCGCCCGACAAGGTGCCGCGCGCGGCGCTTGCCCGCGTTTCCTCGCAGGTCATCGAGCGAATCCGCGACTGAGTGGGCGGGGGCGCGGAACCCCCTTGGCCGGGCGGCTTTGCTCCGCCCATTACACTTGCGCGGTTTTTCATGACGTTGTCACGCATTTGTGGCAGCCGCGAACCCAGGAGAGCGCCATGTTCGGCAAGCTGCTGCCCCGCGAGGGGAATTTTTTCGAGATGTTCAACCAGCACGCCGAGCGCATCGTCGAAGCGGCGCGGGCGTTCGAGCAACTCGTGGCCAACTACAACGACGTGCATCTGCGCGAGCAGTACAACCGCGATGTCGACAATGCCGAGCGTGCGGCTGACCGCGTCACGCACGACGTCAACCGGCTGATCCACAAGACCTTCATCACGCCGATCGACCGCGAGCAGATCCACAAGCTCATCAACACGATGGACGACGTGGCCGACCTGATCCAGGACTCGGCCGAGACCATGGCGCTGTACGACGTGCGCCACATGACCGACGAGATCGTGCGCCTCACCGCGCTCAGCGTGAAGTGCTGCGACCGCCTGAAGGACGCCGTCAAGTACCTCGGCAAGATCGCCGATCCGGCGGTGGCCGAGGCCACGCTCAAGACCTGCGAGGAAATCGACCGCCTCGAGTCGGACGCCGACCGCGTGATGCGCAGCGCCATGAGCAAGCTGTTCCGCGAGGAGCCCGATGTGCGCGAAGTGATCAAGCTCAAGGCAATCTACGAATTGCTCGAGACCATCACCGACAAGTGCGAGGACGTGGCCAACGTCATCGAGGGCATCGTCCTCGAGAATTCCTGAGCGGTAACCATCGATGGCAACGGTTCAGGTCGCCCTGTGGGTGGTGATGATTCTGGTCGCGCTGGCGATCCTGTTCGACTTCATGAACGGCTTCCACGACGCGGCGAACTCGATCGCCACCGTGGTGTCCACCGGCGTGCTCAAGCCGGGGCACGCCGTGCTGTTCGCGGCCTTCTTCAACCTGATCGCGATCTTCATCTTCCACCTGAGCGTGGCGGCCACGGTCGGCAAGGGCATTGCCCAGCCCGGTGTGGTCGATGTGCATGTGGTCTTCGGCGCGCTGGTGGGCGCCATCAGCTGGAATCTCGTCACCTGGTACTACGGCATTCCAAGCAGCTCGTCGCATGCGCTGATCGGCGGCATCGTGGGCGCGGTGATTTCCAAGACCGGCACCAGCGGGCTGGTGGCCTCGGGCATCTGGAAGACGGTGGCGTTCATCTTCGTTTCGCCGTTCCTCGGTTTTCTGCTGGGCTCGATGATGATGGTGCTGGTGGCCTGGGGTTTCCGGCGCGCCACGCCTTCGCGCATCGACCGCTGGTTCCGGCGGCTGCAGCTGGTGTCCGCCGGGGCCTACAGCCTGGGCCACGGCGGCAATGACGCGCAGAAGACCATCGGCATCATCTGGATGCTGCTGATCGCCACCGGCTACGCCTCGGCCACGGATGCGAGCCCACCGACCTGGACCATCGTGAGCTGCTACACCGCGATTGCGCTGGGCACCATGTTCGGCGGCTGGCGCATCGTGAAGACCATGGGCCAGAAGATCACCAAGCTCAAGCCCGTGGGCGGCTTCTGCGCAGAGACCGGCGGCGCGCTCACGCTGTTCCTGGCCACCGCGCTGGGCATCCCCGTGTCGACCACCCACACCATCACCGGCGCGATCGTCGGCGTGGGCTCCGCGCAGCGCGCGAGCGCCGTGCGCTGGGGCGTGGCGGGCAACATCGTCTGGGCCTGGATCTTCACGATTCCCGCCTCGGCCTTCGTGGCCGCCATTGCGTACTGGCTCAGCCTGCAGATTTTCTGAGGCGCGGCCGCCGCAGCTACTGCGAGATCTTCCGGCCTTCCTCGACCTGGTGTTCGAAGTAGCGCTGGAAGCTGAACACGATGCTGGACATCAGCACCGTGGTGCCGAACAGGAGTGCCAGCACCACGGCGCCGATCGTGGCCCAGTTGGTGCGGCCCGGTTCGGCGTCCGAAGGCGCGCCGGCGTTGAAGCGGGCGTTCCACTTCTCGGGCGTCATGAGGCCGTAGACGATGGCCATCAGCGCGCATCCCGCGATGGTGAAGCCCAGCATCGGAATCAGCACCCAGCTCCAGCCGTCGTCCAGGCCGTACATGCGCGCGCGCTCGATGCCGTAGAGGCCCAGCGCCGTCGGAATGGGCAGCAGCCAGCCGAGCCAGTCGCCCATGCCGCGCAGGTAGAAGCGGTGCAGGCCCAGCGGGCCGCCCAGGAAGGAGAGCCAGGCGGCAATGGTCTTGTTTTTCATTCGGGTTGGGTGGTGCTGCCTTCGCCGAGCACTTTTTCCATCAGGATGACGTCGCGCCATTGGCCGAACTTCCAGCCGCAGTCTTTCAGCACACCCACGTGCGTGAAGCCCTGGCTGCGATGCACGCCGACCGAGCCGGCATTGGCCGAATCGCCGATGACGGCGATCAGCTTGCGCACGCCCGCCGCCTCGGCGGCCTGCGAGAGGGCTGCCAGCAGTTGGGCACCAAGGCCCTTGCCGCGTGCGGCTTCGGACATGTAGATCGAGTCTTCGGCCGAAAAGCGGTAGGCCGGGCGCGGCTTGAACCAGTTGCAGTAGGCAAAACCCAACAGTTCGCCGTTTTCTTCGGCAACCAGGTACGGCAGGTTCTTGGCGAGCACGTCGGCGCGCCGCGCGGCCATGTCGGCAGCAGAGGGAGGCTCGGTCTCGAAAGTGCCGGTGCCGTTCAGCACGTGGTGGGCATAGATGGCCGTGATGGCCGCGATGTCTTCGTCGCGGCCGGGGCGGATGGTGAGGGTCATGCAGGTGGCAAACGGTGCGCGCAAAGCGCTGGAATTCGGAGAAAACGCGGGTCGGGCTATAATCGCAGGCTTTTCAGCGTGTCGCTGGCCGGGTGGCCATGTCGCGTGTCTCGACGTTGAAAGAACACTGTGAGCGGGCTTCCTTGTTGAACATCTTGTTCAACATACGGGCTTGCTGCACCACCCAAGGATAAATCATGGTCGTCATTCGACTTTCCCGCGGCGGCTCCAAAGGCCGTCCGTTCTTCAACATCGTCGTGTCGGACAAGCGCGTTCGCCGCGATGGCCGTTTCATCGAGCGCCTGGGTTTCTACAACCCGACCGCCAAGGAAAACGAAGAAAGCATCCGTATTGCCCAGGACCGCCTGGCCTACTGGAAGAGCGTCGGCGCACAAGCTTCGCCCACGGTCCTGCGCCTGATCAAGCAAGCTGCAGCCGCAGCCCCCGCTGCAGCTGCCTAAGCTGCCCGGCACGGCGATGTTGCCCGCACTCGAAGCCGCCGAATTGCCGGCGGATGCGATCGAGGTAGGACGCATCGCCGATGCATGGGGCATCAAGGGCTGGTTCAAGGTCCTGCCCCACAGCGCCAAACCCGAGGCGCTTTTTTCTTCCAAGCGCTGGTTCCTGCAGGCTCCCGGAGCCTCGGCAACCGCAGCCTTCCGGCTCGCGATCCGCGAAGCCAAAGAACATTCCGACTGCATCGTCGCTTCGTCCGAAGATGTGCCTGACCGCAATGCGGCCGAGGCGCTTCGTGGCGCGCGCGTGTTCGTGCCGCGTTCGAGCTTTCCGACGGCCGGCGACGACGAGTACTACTGGGTCGACCTGATCGGCCTCGCGGTCATCAACCGCGAAGGCGTGGCGCTCGGCACGGTGCGCGAACTGCTCGCCACCGGCCCGCAGACCACGTTGGTGCTCACGGCCGAGGAAGACGGCAAGACCGTCGAGCGCATGGTGCCCTTCGTCTCGGTCTTCGTCGACAAGGTCGACCTGGCCGGCCGGCTCATCACGGTCGACTGGCAGCCTGAATACTGACCCCAGGTCTCGCGCGCATGCGCTTCGACGTCCTCACGCTGTTTCCCGAACTGTTCGCGCCTTTCATGGCCAGCGGCGTGACGCGCCGCGCCTACGAGTCGAAGCAGGTCGAGGTCGTGCTCTGGAACCCGCGCGACTTCGCGCAGGGTAACTACAAGCGCGTGGATGACCGGCCCTTCGGCGGCGGCCCCGGCATGGTGATGATGGCCGAGCCGCTTTCGGCCTGCCTCGATGCGGCGCTGGCCGCGCGCGGCTCACCGGCGCCGGTCGTGCTGTTTTCGCCCATCGGCGAGGCATTGCGCCATGAAGCGGTCGAGCGCTGGTCTGCCAGCCAAGGCGCGGTGCTGGTCTGCGGCCGCTACGAGGGCATCGACCAGCGCTTCATCGACACGCGCGTGACGCACCAGATCAGCCTGGGCGACTTCGTTCTCTCGGGCGGCGAGATCGCGGCCATGGCGCTGCTCGATGCCGTGGCCCGGCTGCAGCCCGGCGTGCTGGGCGACGAGGCCAGCCATGTGCAGGACAGCTTCAATCCTTCGCTCGACGGCCTGCTCGACTGCCCGCACTACACCCGGCCGGAGCAATGGAACGGGCAGGGCGTGCCGGCGCCGCTGCTGTCGGGCCATCATGTGCAGATCGAGCGCTGGCGCCGCGACCAGCGGCTGGCCATCACCGCCGCCCGCCGGCCCGACCTGATAGCCGCCGCGCGTGCCGCCGGCCGCCTGGGCAAGGCCGATGAGGCGGTGCTGAAAAAAAAGCTATAATCTTGGGTTCCCCGATCCTCTGCCCGGCCGCGCCCAAACCGAAGGCGCCTTTTGTGTAGCGCGAGCACGATCGAATATCAGGAAATCATGAACCTCATCGAAACCCTCGAGCAGGAAGAAATCGCCCGCCTCGGCAAGAAGATCCCCGATTTCATGCCCGGTGACACGGTCATCGTCAGCGTGAGCGTCGTCGAAGGCACCCGCAAGCGCGTGCAGGCCTACGAAGGCGTCGTGATCGCCAAGCGCAATCGCGGCCTCAACAGCGGCTTCACGGTGCGCAAGATCTCCAGCGGCGAAGGCGTGGAGCGTACGTTCCAGACCTACAGCCCGCTGATCGCCGGCATCGAAGTCAAGCGCCGTGGCGATGTCCGCCGCGCCAAGCTGTACTACCTGCGCGAGCGCAGCGGCCGTTCGGCACGCATCAAGGAAAAGCTGCCGGGCAAGTCGCAGGCTGCCAAGTAAGCTTGCCTCCTGCCATGCAAAAAGCCGCCGCTCTGGCGGCTTTTTGCGTTGTGCGCCGTGCACGCTTCTTGCAGAAAGGCAGCACGGAGACAGCGCGGCTTTTTTACGCTCTACTCCTTCACTGAAACTCTCTCACTTGACCCACTCCGCCGCCCCCATGCAATTCGCTCCCGTCGAACCCGTCAATGCCGTGGTGCCCCCCACGCTGCTGCCGATCGACCCGCGCGAGGCGCCCGTGGTCGGCGGCCCTGACGGCCTGCCTGCCGTTGCACTCGCACAGTTGACCACCGAGGCCTTGCGCAGCCGCTTTGCCGCGCCGCCCGAGTGGACGCCCGAGTTGCGGCGCGAACCGCGCCTGACCGATCGCGCCCCGGCGCAGGCGGCCGTGCTGGTGCCCATCGTGCAGCGTCCGCAAGGCGCCACCGTGCTGCTGACCGAGCGCACGGCGCACCTGTCCAACCATTCGGGCCAGGTGGCGTTTCCGGGCGGGCGCGTCGACCCCGAGGACGCGAACATCGCAGCGGCTGCGCTGCGCGAGGCCTGGGAAGAAGTGGGCCTGTCGGCCCGGTTCATCGAAGTGCTCGGAAGCCTTCCGACCTACACCACGGTCACCTCGTTCATCGTGACGCCGGTGGTTGCGCTGGTGAAGCCGGAGTTCGAACTCACCATCAATCCCTACGAAGTGGCGCTGGCCTTCGAGGTGCCGCTGGCCTGGCTCATGGACCCGGCCAATCACCGCCGCCATACCGTGCCCGCGCCCGACGGCACGCGGCGCGAGTGGTATTCGATGCCCTACCAGGACGGCACCGAAGAGCGCTTCGTCTGGGGCGCCACCGCGGGCATGCTGCGCAATCTCTATCGCTTCCTCAGCGCCTGAGCCCGGCCCGCGCCGCGCCTGTGCAGGCGCTCTCGCTATCATCGAAGGATGAGCTTCTTTGCCATCCTGTGTGCGTTGCTGATCGAGCAGGTGCGGCCGCTCGCCCCTCACAACCCGGTGTACGGCGGCGTGCTGGCCTGGACGCGCTGGACCAGCCGCAATTTCGACGCCGGCAAGCCGCACCACGGATGGGTCGCATGGGGCCTTGCGGTGCTCATGCCCACGCTGATGACGCTGGGCATTCACCTGCTGCTGGTGTTCACGCTGGGACTGCCCTTCGCGGTGCTCTGGAGCATTGCGGTGCTCTACGTCACGCTCGGTTTCCGGCAGTTCAGCCACCACTTCACGGACATCCGCGATGCGCTCGACGAAGGCGACGAGCCGCTCGCGCGCTCGCTGCTGGCGCACTGGCAGGGCGTCGATGCGGCCGAGCTGCCGCGCAGCGAAATCGTTCGCCACGTGATCGAACATTCGGTGATTGCGGCGCACCGCCATGTGTTCGGCGTGCTGGCCTGGTTCTCGGTGCTGGCCGCCCTGGGCCTGGGGCCGGCCGGCGCCGTGTTCTATCGCATGAGCGAGTTCGTCTCGCGCTACTGGAAGCACAAGAATGGCGCGGCGGTGCAGCCTTCGAGCGTCTCGGTGCAGCGGGCTGCGGAGAGCGCCTGGCACGCGATCGACTGGCTGCCCGCGCGCATCACCGCACTCGGTTTCGCCGTCGTCGGCAGCTTCGAAGAGGCGATCGACTGCTGGCGCAACGACGCGCGGCGCTTTCCGAGCGAGAACGACGGCGTGATCCTCGCGGCGACCTCGGGCGCTGTCAACGTGCGCCTGGGCGGCGGCGCGCTGAGCCCGATTCCCGTCACCGATCCGCTGCCGCGCGCGCAGGCCGGCGATTCGATGGCCGATGGCCACCGGCCCGACAGCGGCAGCACGCCGGGCCGCGAACCCGAACCCGGCCATCTGCGCAGCGTGGTGGGCCTGGTGTGGCGCTCGGTGGTGATGTGGATGGTGCTGCTGGCCTTGCTCACGCTGGCGCGCCTGCTCGGTTGAGCGGCCCCCCAAAAAATCATGACCATCCCGGCACCGGCCTTCTGGAGTCCGCGCATCGGCGCGCTCGAACCCTATGTGCCCGGCGAGCAGCCGCGCATCGAAAACCTCGTCAAGCTCAACACCAACGAGAACCCGTACCCGCCATCGCCACTCGCCATCGACGCGATCCAGCAGGCGGCAGCGAGCGGACTGGAGCGCTACCCGGACCCCACCTCGCTCGCATTGCGCGAAGCGGTGGCGCGGCGGCACGGCCTGCAGGCGGACCAGGTCTTTGCGGGCAATGGCTCGGACGAGGTGCTGGCGCACGCCTTCTTCGCGTTCTTCCAGCAGGCAGAACCCTTGCTGATGCCCGACGTGAGCTACAGCTTCTACCGCGTCTACGCGCAGCTCTACGGTATCGACTGCGAACTGCTGCCGGTCGACGAAGGCCTGCGCATCGATGTCGATGCCATGGCAGTCCGCGCCCGCAGCAGCGGCTGCGCGGGCCTGGTGATCGCCAACCCGAACGCGCCCACGGGCATCGGGCTGCCGCTCGCGCGCATCGAGCAATTGCTCGCGGCGTGCCCTGCGCGCGTGGTGCTGGTCGACGAGGCGTATGTCGATTTCGGCGGCGAGAGCGCGCTGCCGCTCATCGGCAAATATCCGAACCTGCTGGTGGTGCAGACCTTGTCCAAATCGCGTTCGCTCGCGGGCTTGCGGGTCGGCTTTGCCTGCGGCCAGGCGCATCTGATCGAGGCCCTGGTGCGGGTCAAGGACAGTTTCAATTCCTATCCGCTCGACCGGCTTGCCACGGCGGGCGCGGTGGCGGCGCTCGAAGACGAGGGCTGGTTCAACACCACGCGCGACAAGGTCGTCGATACCCGCGAGGGGCTCAGCCTGCAGCTCGAAGACCTGGGCTTCGACGTGCTGCCCTCGCAGGCCAACTTCGTGTTCGTGCGCCATCCAGAGCGCGACGCGGCCGAACTGGCGTCAGGGCTGCGCGAGCGCGCGGTGCTGGTGCGGCACTTCAGGCAGCCGCGCATTGCGCAGTACCTTCGCATCAGCATCGGCACGCGGGAGCAGTGCGGAGCGCTGGTGCAGGCGCTCGAATCGATCCTCGATCAGTAACGCGACTGGCTCAGTTCGGCGAAGAGTTCGCCGTAGATTCTGTAGCGCGTGGCGCTGATCGGCCCGGGCTTGGCCGGCGCATCCACATTCGCGATCACGCCGCAGCCCGGCTCGTGCAGATGGGTGCAGTTGTAGAACTTGCAGTCGTTCGCATGCTCGGCAATGTCGGGCATCAGGCTCGCGAGCTGCATCGGCGCGATGTGGTTCAGGCCGAATTCCTGGAAGCCCGGCGAATCGATCAGGCTGGTGGTGCGTGCTTCGTCGACCCAGTACCAGGTGGTGCTGGTGGTGGTGTGCTTGCCCGAATTCAGCGCCTGCGAAATTTCGCCGGTCAGCGCGGCGGCACCGGGCACCAGCAGGTTGATCAGCGTGCTCTTGCCGGCCCCCGAGGGGCCCAGCACCAGCGTGCTCTTGCCTGCGAGCAGTTTCATCAATGAGGCGTGGTCGGCCTCGCCCGATGCCTTGAGCGAGAGCGGCAGCACGCCATGGTGCATGCGGCGATAGGGCGCGAGCTTGTTCCATGCGCGCTCGAAGGGCCCGACCAGGTCGCTCTTGTTGAGCGCGATGATCGGCGTGATGCGTTCGGCTTCGGCGGCAATGAGCGCGCGCGCCAGCTGATGCTCCGAGAACTCCGGCTCGGCCGCGATCAGGATCAGCACATGGTCGAGATTGGCCGCGAACGACTTGGTGCGGATCTCGTCCTGCCGGTAGAAGAGATTGCGCCGCGGCACCACCTCTTCGATGGTGCCTTCGTCTTCGCTGGCCTGCCAGCGCACGCGGTCGCCAACCACGGACTGGCTCTTCTTGCCGCGCGGATGGCAGATCAGGCGCTCGCCCGCGGGCGTTTCGACCAGGCAATGGCGGCCATGGCTCGCGATGACCAGGCCGTCGTGAAGAACGCGCGCGGAGGTGCCGGCCCCCTTGGCGGGAGTGCGGGCCGGCTTAGCCAACGGTGGGTTTCCTCATCACGGCGCCGGGCTGGCCACCAGCGCATTGGCCTGGCGTGCGCATTCGAAGTCGGTGATCGAGAGCCCGCCCACGTCGTGCGTGTTGAAGCGCACCACGCAGCGGTTGTAGTGCACCGACAGGTCCGGATGATGGTCTTGCGTATGGGCGATGAACGCCAGCGCATTCACGAACGCGATGGTCTCGAAGTAGTTGGCGAAGCTGAAGGTCTTCTCGATGGCGACGCTGGCGCCGTCGCCATCGAGCTTCCAGCCGTCGAGCTTGGCGAGGCCGGACACGATCTCGGTGGCGCTCAGTGCGTGGCGGGAAATGTTCTTCCAGTCTTTGGGCTTGAACATGCTGCTCATGGTCTGGTCTTCCGGGAAATTTCTTTTCAAGCCGCCGTCATGCGCGCAAGGCGCTCGGAGGCCGGAGGGTGGGAGTAGTAGAACTTGACGAACACCGGGTCGGGCGTGAGCGTCGACGCGTTGTCCTGGTAGAGCTTGAGCAAGGCGGCCGACAGATCGGCGCCGCTGGTTTGCGCCACCGCGTAGGCATCGGCCTCGAACTCGTGCTTGCGGGACAGGCGTGCCGGCAGCGGCGCGACGAAGAAGCCGAACACCGGCACCGCGAGCATGAAGAGCAGCAGCGCGAGCGCATCGTTCGGCGCCGTTGCCGCCATGTTGGGCTGCACGCCGAGCCCCGTGTAGAACCAGGCCTGGGTCGACACCCAGCCCAGCAATGCAAAGCCCGCCAGGCTCAGCGCGAACATCGCTGCCAGCCGCTTCACGATGTGGCGGTGCTTGAAGTGGCCGAGCTCGTGCGCGAGCACGGCCTCGACTTCGGCCGCGTCGAGCTGGCGCAGCAGCGTGTCGTAGAACACCACGCGCTTGCTGGCACCAAAGCCCGTGAAGTAGGCATTGGCATGGGCGCTGCGGGTGCTGCCGTCCATCACGAACAGGCCCTTGGCGGCAAAGCCGCAGCGCTTCATCAGCGCCGTGACGCGTTCCTTGAGCGTGGGGTCGTCGAGCGGCTTGAACTTGTTGAACAGCGGCGCGATGAAGGTGGGATACACCAGCATCCCCAGCAGGTTGAACCCCATCCACACGGCCCAGGCCCAGAGCCACCATGTGGCGCCGGCCGCGCCCATGAGCCACAGGATCAGCGCCACGATCGGCAGGCCGATTGCCGCACCGAGCGCCGTGGACTTGAGCGTGTCGGCCAGCCAGAGGCGAAAGCTCATCTTGTTGAAGCCGAAACGCGCCTCGAGCCTGAAGATCTGCCAGAGCGTGAAGGGCAGTTCGAGCAGGCCGCCGATGGCCGCGAAGGCCGCCAGCAGCGCCAGTTGCTGCACCATGCCGCCGCCGAGCCAGCCCAGCAGCAGCCGGTTGAGCGCATCGAGCCCGCCCAGCAGCGTCCAGCCCAGCAGCAGCGCGGTGCTCCAGGCCATTTCGACGAGGCCGAAGCGCACCTTGGCAATGGTGTAGTCGGCCGCCTTCTGGTGGGCAGCGAGGCTGATGGTGTGTTCGAAAGCCGCCGGCACCGTGCCGCGATGCCGCGCCACGTGGCGCACCTGCCGCGAGGCGAGCCAGAACTTCACGAGCAGGCCCGCGACCAGTGCAACGGCGAAGGCAGTGGTGAAGATGAGCGAATAGGACATGACCGGCGAGTTTAGCCCTCGGGTCCGGCCGGCGCAGACCTTCGACGACAATCCAGCAATGCCCGAATCCCTTGACCCCACGACCGTCGCAACCCTGCCTGTCCTCAAGAAAAGCGACCAGAACCTGGTCTGGCTCGACTGCGAAATGAGCGGCCTCGATCCCGAAAAAGAGCGCCTGCTCGAGATCGCCGTGGTCGTCACCGGCCCCGACCTGACCCCCCGAATCGACGGCCCCGTGCTGGTCATCCACCAGAGCGACGAGGTGCTCGACGCCATGGACGCCTGGAACAAGGGCACCCACGGGCGCAGCGGCCTGATCGACAAGGTGAAGGCCTCCACGCTGGACGAAGCGGCGGCCGAGCAGCAGTTGCTGGAATTCGTGGCGCGCTACATTCCCAAGAGCGGTTCGCCGATGTGCGGCAACACCATCGGGCAGGACCGGCGTTTCCTGGTGAAGTTCATGCCCAAGCTCGAGGCCTATTTTCACTACCGCAACCTCGACGTCAGCACCCTGAAGGAACTGGCCAAGCGCTGGAAGCCCGCTGCCTACAGCGCCTTCAAGAAGCAGCAGGCGCACACCGCGCTGGCCGACGTGCACGAATCCATCGAGGAGCTCGCGCACTACCGGGAAACCTTTCTGCGATTGACGGATTAGGTAAAAACCCCGAGTCATGCCATAATCGCAGGCTTCGCTGATCTGGAGGATTTTCCGGTCAGCGTCTCTTGCATCTCCCTATCTTGCACACCGCGCCCGATCGCATCCGCTGATCAAAAAAGGGCCGCAGCCTCCGGCGTAAGCCAGAAGTTGAACGTCGTTGGATGGTTGATGTTTTTAACCACCAACGGGGCGCCGCCTACGGCAGCGCTCGCGTTTGAGATTGATATTCACATGACCGACGCTTTTGAAGCGCAGGGCGAGTTCGCGCCTGTGCAATCCACCAACAACAACGAATTCATCGCCGCCGCGGACACCATGTCCGAAGCGCCGATCCTCGAGGCGCTCGACGCCGCAGCCCCCGCCGAAGCGGCCGTGGCCGAAGAAGCCCGCCTGCCCAACGGCTTCATCAAGCTCGGCCTCGCACCCGAACTGATCGCCGCCGTGGCCGACCTGGGCTTCACCCAGCCCACCACCGTGCAAGACAAGGTGATTCCGCTCGCCATGGGCGGTGAAGTCGGCCAGGACGGCAAGGCCCGCTTCGTCGACCTGATGGTCTCGAGCCAGACCGGCTCCGGCAAGACCGCCGCCTTCCTGCTGCCCGTGCTGCACACGCTCCTGAAGCGCCAGGCCGAAGCCGAAGAGGCCGCCAAGGCCGAATTCCAGCGCCTGGCCGCCGAAGCCGCCGCCCGGGGCGAAACCGTGCCGAAGAAGCCCAAGCGCAAGGACCCGACCAACGCGCGCCATTTCAAGGCCGCCACGCCCGGCGCCCTGATCCTGTGCCCGACGCGCGAACTCGCGCAGCAGGTGGCGCACGACGCCATCGAGCTGGTTCGCCACTGCCGCGGCCTGCGCGTTGCCAACGTGGTGGGCGGCATGCCCTACCAGCTGCAGATCGCCAAGCTGCAGAACGCCGACCTCGTGGTTGCCACGCCCGGCCGTCTGCTCGACCTGCAGCGCTCGCAGCAACTCAAGCTCGACCAGGTCAAGTTCCTGGTAGTCGACGAGGCCGACCGCATGCTCGACCTCGGCTTCTCCGACGACCTGGCCGAAGTCAACCAGCTCACCATCGAGCGCCAGCAGACGATGATGTTCAGCGCCACCTTCGCGCCGCGCATCCAGCAGCTGGCCCAGCGCGTCATGCGCGAGCCGCAGCGCATCACCATCGACAGCCCGCAAGAGAAGCACGCCAACATCAAGCAGTCGCTGTACTGGGCCGACAACAGCCAGCACAAGCGCAAGCTGCTCGACCACTGGCTGCGCGACACCAGCATCAACCAGGCGATCGTGTTCGCCAGCACGCAGGTCGAGTGCGACGGCCTCGCCGCCGACCTGCAGCAAGAAGGCTTCAGCGCCGTGGCGCTGCACGGCGCCCTGAGCCAGGGCCTGCGCAACCGCCGCCTGATGGCGCTGCGCCAGGGCCAGGTGCAGATCCTGGTGGCCACCGACGTTGCCGCCCGCGGCATCGACGTGCCGACCATCACCCACGTCTTCAACTTCGGCCTGCCGAT
The DNA here is from genome assembly GCF_030815975.1 of Variovorax paradoxus. NCBI lineage: Bacteria > Pseudomonadati > Pseudomonadota > Betaproteobacteria > Burkholderiales > Comamonadaceae > Variovorax > Variovorax paradoxus. Next base: position 413,056 of record NZ_JAUSXL010000002.1, on the reverse strand, counting down.
GAAGGCCGAGGACTACACCCACCGCATCGGCCGCACCGGCCGTGCAGGCCGCGACGGCCTGGCCATCACTTTTGCCGAGTTCCGCGATCGCCGCAAGATCATGGACATCGAGCAATACAGCCGCCAGCAGTTCAAGGCCGAAGTGGTTGCCGGCCTCGAGCCGCAGCAGCGCATGCCGCAATCGCGTCCGCCGATGGGCGAGTACCGCGGCGGCCGTGGCGACAACCAGTCGCGCGACCGCAAGTTCGGCAATGGCGGTGCAGGCGGCGGCGGTGGCTACCGCGGCGGCAACAGCAACGGTGGCGGCTATGCCGGTGCCAGCGGCTTCAACGACCGCAATGCACGCGGTCCGGCTCCGAGCCAGGGCCAAGGCCCGCGTGGCTTCCAGGGCGGCAACAACGCCGGCTTCGGCGGCGGCCGTGACGATGGCGGCAATGGCGGCGGCGCCGGTTTTGGCCGCAAGCCGGGCTGGGGCGACAGCGCCCCGCGCGGCGGCCACGGCGGTGGCCGTGGCGACGGCGGCTTCGCGCCCCGTGAAGGCTTCGCTCCGCGCGAAGGTTTCGCACCGCGCGGCAATGGCGCAGGCCATGGCGGCCCGGGCAAGGTGTTCGTGCCGCGCGACGCACAAAAGCGTGCGTTCAAGCCCACGCGCTGATCCATCTTGCAGCGGCCGGCTGGCCGCTTCGCTCCAAAAAAGCCCGCGCTTCGCAAGAAGCGCGGGCTTTTTCATTGCGGGTTTCCGCGGGGGACACAGGCACAGAATTTGATTGACACATGAATCGATGAAAAGTAATGTAATGAGGCATTGCTTTCCCGGTCCGTACCGCGGCTGCCGGTTCATCGACGTCTGCCTTTCAAATTTCGAACATGAAAATTGCGATTCTTGGTGGTGGTCACGGCGCCTACGCGGCTGCCGCGGACCTGTCCGAAGCCGGCCATGAGGTGCGCCTGTGGCGCCGCGATGCGGCGGCGCTCGAACCGGTGGTGCAAGCCGGCGCCATCACGCTGAAGGATGCCGACGGCGCGCGCGAGGTGCCGCTGGCGCTGGCCCACCGCCGACATCGGCGCGGCGCTTCGAGGCGCCGAACTCATCGTCATTCCCACGCCCGCCATCGCCCAGCACGACATCGCGCTGGCCATGGCACCGCACCTGGCCGACGGCCAGGTCGTCTTCCTGCCGCCGGGCACCTTCGGCAGCTACGTGATGGCGAAGGCAGTGAAGCAAGCCGGCAGCCGTGCCGACGTAGCATGGGCCGAAACCGGCACCCTGCCGTACCTTGCGCGCAAGCACGGCGAGCGCGAGGTGAACGTCACGATCCGCGCCATCCGCCTGCCGACCGGCGTCTACCCGGCGCGCAAGGAGGCCGAGGCCATCGAGGTGATCCGCCGCGCCTACCCGGCGGTGCATGGCTGCGGCAACGCGCTCTCGGGCGCGCTCATGAACGCCGGCCCGGTGATCCACCCGCCGCTGATGGTGATGAACGCCGCCCCGCTGCAGCACTTCGAGCGCTGGGACATCCACAACGAAGGCACGCAGCGCGCCGTGCGCGACGTGACCGACCGGCTCGACCGCGAGCGCATGGCCGTGCGCGAGGCCTTCGGTCAGGGCGCGCCGCACTATCCGCTGGCCGACCACTACAACAACGACCAGTGGATGTACGGCGACGCGCACAAGCAGCTCGTCAAGTCGGGCGACTGGCGCGAGAACATCGACCTGCACACGCACCGCTACATCACCGAGGACACCGAGCTCGGCCTCGCCTTCCTGGCCTCGGCGGCGCGCCATGCGGGTGTGGACGCGCCCATCGCGCACGGGTTGCTGGCCATCGTCGGCGGCTTTCTCGGCCGCGACCTGCGCCACGGTTCGCGCACTTTCGAGCGCCTGGGCTTCGCCGGCCTGAGCGCGGCGCAGCTCGAGCGGAGGCTGCACGATGGCGAATGAGCGCGCGTCGCCGCCCCGCTTCGCGGCCGTCGGCGCGGGACGCATGGGGCGCGGCATCGCCATCGCGTTCGCCTACGCGGGCCATCGCATCTCGCTGGTCGACCTGCGCCAGCGCAGCGACGAGGCCTGGCAGCGGCTGCAAGGTGAAGCGCAGGCCGAGATCGAAGCCAGCCTCGCGGGCCTGGCGCAGCTCGGCGTGATCGATGCGGCGCAGATCCAACCCATTGCCGCGCGCGTGGACTTCGTGAGCGCCGCCGACGCGCCGCGGGCACTGGCCGCCGCTGAGCTGGTGTTCGAAGGCGTGCCCGAAACCCTGGAGGCCAAGCGCGAGGCCTTCGAGCAGCTCAACCGCCATTGCCGCGACGACGCCATCCTCACTTCCACCACCAGCAGCATCCTCGTGACGCAGCTCGCGGCGCTGGTGCGCCTGCCCGAGCGCTTCCTGAACATGCACTGGCTCAATCCGGCCTACGTGATTCCGGTGGTGGAGCTGAGCTGCCATCCCGGCACCGACGCCGCCGTGCTCGTGCGCACCAAGGCGCTGATGGAAGCCATCGGCAAGCTGCCCGTGGTCTGCGGCGCATCGCCAGGCTACATCGTGCCGCGGCTGCAGGCGCTGGTGATGAACGAGGCGGCCCGCATGATCGAGGAGGGCGCCGCCACCGCCGAAGAGATCGACAAGGCCACGCGCTACGGCCTCGGCCTGCGCTTTGCCGCGCTGGGCGTGGTCGAGTTCATCGACTTCGGCGGCTGCGACATCCTGCACCATGCGAGCCGCGAGATGTCGGCCTCGATCGACAGGGGGCGCTACACCGCGCCGGCCATCGTCGATCGCATGGTCGAGGAGGGGCGGCTCGGCCTCAAGAGCGGCAGCGGCTTCTACGACTACGAGGGCCGCGACATCGCTGCCTACCGGCGCGACGTGCTGTCGCGCACGCTCGGCGAACTGAAGCATGCGGGCCTGTGGCGCGCGCCGGCCGGCGAGACGCTGTCGTGACGATCCGCCGCGCCTTTGCCGACCTGTCGGTGGGCCAGGTGCACTACGCGGCATGCGGCGATGCGGATGCGCCGCCCGTGCTGCTGCTGCACCAGTCGCCGCGCAGCTGGGCCGAATACCGCGAGGTGCTGCCGCTGATCGGCGAACGGTATCGCGCCATTGCCATGGACACCGCGGGCTTCGGCGATTCATCGGACGGTGGCATGCCGGCGAGCATCGCGCAATGGGCGCGTGTGGCGTGCGAACTGCTCGATGCACTGGGCATTGCGCGGGCCGACGTGGTGGGCCATCACACGGGCGGCGTCGTGGCGATCGAACTGGCGGCCGAGTTTCCCGATCGTGTGCGAGGCCTGGTGCTGTCGTCCACGCCATACACCGACGAAGTCTTTCGCGTCGCGCGAGCTCAGCGGCCGCTCATCGACGAAGTGGAAGCCAGTGAGGACGGAAGCCACCTCGCCGCACTCTGGCAAAAGCGCCAGGGCTTCTATCCGCCGGGTCGGCCCGATCTGCTCGAAGCCTTCGTGCGCGATGCATTGAAGGTCGGCCATCGCGTGGAGGAGGGGCATCGCGCCGTTGCTTCCTATCGCATGGAAGATCGCATCGGCCGCGTGACACAGCCCGCGCTGATCATCCGCGCCACGGCCGATCCGTTTGCCGCGCCGCACGCGGCAGAGCTGCTGCATCAGCTGCCTCAGGCGCGCATCGTCGATATCGAAGGCGGCATGGTTCCGCTACCCGACCAGATGCCCGAGGCCTTCGCGCAGGCGGTGCTCGACTTTCTTTCGGCGCTGCCCTCATGAAAGCCATCCGCATCCACGGCTTCGACGCGGTGCCGGTGCTCGAAGAAATGCCCGACCCGGTGCAGAGGCCGGGCCGCACCATCGTTCGCATGCACGCCGCCACCGTCGGCCACATCGACCGCACCGTGTGGCGCGGCAGCTTCCTGCGCCATCCGCCGCTGCCTTACACGCCGGGCGTGGAGGCCGCAGGCGTTGTCATTGCAAGCGAGCGCTTTGCCGTTGGGCAGCGCGTGTGGCTGCGCGGCAGCGGCCTGGGCACGCTGTTCGACGGCACCTGGTGCGAGCGGATCGATGCACCCGATGAGGCGCTTGGCCTGCTGCCCGACGCACTGCCGATGACGCTCGGTGCGGCGTTCTTCTCGCCCACCACGTCGGCATGGGTGGCGCTGCATGAAGTCGCGAAGCTGCAGGCTGGCGAGCAGGTGCTGGTCACAGGTGCGAGCGGCGCCGTGGGCTCGCTCGCCGTGCAGCTGGTGCGCGAACTGGGCTGCACCGTGAAGGCAGTCGATCCGGACGCCGAAGCCCCGTCGCCCGCGAGTGCCGACCTGCTGATCGATACGGTCGGTGGCGGCGTTCTTTCGGCGGTCCTGCCGGCCCTGCGGCCCAGCGGGCGTGCCGTGCTCATCGGCTATACCGCAGGCCCCACGCTGCAGCTGGACATTGCGCACTTCCTGCAGCGCGACGTGGCGCTGCTGCCGCTCAACATGTTCAGGCGCGAAGCCGCCGGCCGGGCCGCAGCGCCCGAACTGCTCGCGCGATTGGCTGATGGCCGCCTGCATCTGGACGTGCAGAGCTTTGCACTCGCCGATGCCGCCATGGCGCTCGAATGGATCGCACAGCGCGGCCATCGCGGCCGCGCGGTGCTGGTGCCTTAGCCGCGCCCCGTACTCAGGGGGCAGGGCGCTTCAGTCTTCTTCCGGCTCCTCGACCGGCACATGCACGTGCAGCTCGATCATCTTGCGCAGGGTCTGCTTCAGTTCCTCGGCGCGCCGCAGGCCGAAGGGTTCGAGCACGCGCCGCTCATGGTCGCGCGCGAGTTCCATCAGGTGCTCCACCGCCTTCAAGCCCTTGCGCGTGATGCGCACCAGCGTGATGCGGCGATCACTCTCATGGGGCAGCCGCTCGACCTGTCCGCGTGCTTCCATGCGGTCGAGCAGGCGCGTGACGGTCGGCTGCTTGGTCACCGTCACCTGCGCGAGCTGGCCGATGCTGATCGGCTCGCTGCCCGCGAGCGAGGCCATCACGCGCCACTCGGACACCGAGAAGCCTTGCTGCCGCGCCACCTCGTGGAACTCCGAGGAGATCAGCTGGCTGGCCTGCGCCAGCAGAGCCGGCAGATAGTCATCGACGAAGCGATGCGTTTCAGGAGAGGGCTCGGCCATGAAGGCACCTCACGGCCAAGCGCCTCGAACCAGCCGCGGGCACGCTGTTTGCATGTGTAGGGTAATTCATGATTGTGGATACATTCATTTGTCAACATTATAGAAGGCATGGTGCGGCAGCTTGCACGCATCGTCCCACGAGAGAGAACAAGGACCGACATGGCTGAGCGTTCGTTCGTCGAAGAAGTCAAGAAGCTGCGGCTTTCCGGCGGAGATGTATTTCGCGGTGAAGGCATTCTGGCGGTCACCAAGGCCTTGCTCGAATCGGGAGTTTCCTATGTGGCCGGGTACCAAGGGGCACCCATCTCGCACCTGATGGATGTGCTGGCCGACGCGCAGGACATCCTGGCCGAGCAGGGCATCCGCTTCGAGAACAGCGCGAGCGAAGCCACGGCCGCCGCTACGCTGGCCGCTTCCGTCAACTATCCATTGCGCGGCGCCGTGACCTTCAAGGCGACCGTGGGCACCAACGTGGCGTCCGACGCGCTGGCCAACCTGGCCTCGGGCGGCGTCACCGGCGGCGCGCTCATCATCGTGGGCGAGGACTACGGCGAGGGCTCCTCGATCATGCAGGAGCGCAGCCATGCCTTCGCGATGAAGTCGCAGATCTGGCTGCTCGATCCGCGGCCCAACCTGCCGAGCATCGTCGATGCGGTGAAGCAGGGCTTCGATCTTTCGGAGGCGAGCAACACGCCCGTGATGCTGCAGCTGCGCATCCGCGCCTGCCATGTGCATGGCCATTTCATCGCGGGCGACAACAAGCGCGCGAAGTTCACGCTGAAGGACGCGCTCGAGAATCCGCGGCGCGACGTCGGCCGCATCGTGCTGCCGCCCGCGAGCTTTGCGCACGAGCAGGAGAAGGTGAAGGACCGCTGGCCCGCCGCCGTGCGCTTCATCGAGGAGCGCAAGCTCAACGAGTTCTTCTCGGAAGACGCTGACGACATCGGCATCATCGTGCAGGGCGGCAGCTACAACACGCTGCTGCGCGCGCTGGAGCGGCTCGGCCTGGCCGACGTGTACGGCAATACGCAGGTGCCGCTCTACGTGATGAACGTGGCCTACCCTGTCATCGAGAACGAAGTGATCCGCTTCTGCGAAGGCAAGCGCGCCGTGCTGATCGTGGAGGAGGGCCAGCCCAACTTCGTCGAGCAGAACCTCGCGACCATCCTGCGCCACGCGGGCTCGGCCACTGCACTTCACGGCAAGGACATGCTGCCCGTGGCCGGCGAGTACACCTCATCCGAGCTTCTGAAGGGTGCGCGCGCCTTCTGCGAACGCTATGAACGCCTCGCGCCGCTGCCGGTGCCCGTGGCTGTGCGCAAGGTGATTCCGCTCAAGGAAGTGGCAGCCATCGGCGTCGATGCCGCGCCCGAGCCGGTGCAACCTTCCACGGCGCTTGGCGATGTGGTTCACGCCCGCCCGCCGGGCTTCTGCACCGGCTGCCCCGAGCGCCCGATCTTCAGCGCGATGAAGCTGGTGGAACGCGAGCTCGGTGCACACCACGTCAGCGCAGACATTGGCTGCCACCTGTTCTCGATCCTGCCGCCCTTCAATATCGGCAACACCACCATGGGCTACGGCCTTGGCGGCGCCGGCGCCTCGGCGCTCAATGCGCCGGCAGGCAAGCGCGCGATCTCGATGATGGGCGACGGCGGCTTCTGGCACAACGGCCTGACCAGCGGAGTGGCGAACGCGGTCTTCAACAAGAGCGACAACCTCACCATCGTGGTCGACAACAACTACACCTCGGCCACGGGCGGGCAGGACATCCTCTCGTCGAACGCCGTCAACAAGACGCGCAGCACCGGCCACGAGATCGAGCGCGCCGTGCGCGGTGTGGGCGTGGAATGGGTGAAGACGTTGCGCCGCACCTACGACGTCGCCGGCATGCGCGACGCTCTCAAGGACGCGCTCACCACGACGAAGAAGGGCCCCAAGGTCCTGATCGCGCAATCGGAGTGCATGCTCAACAAGCAGCGCCGCGAGAAGCCGCTGGTGCGCAAGGCCATTGCCGATGGCAAGCGCATGGTGCGCGAGAAATTCGGCGTCGATTCCGACACCTGCACCGGCGACCACTCGTGCATTCGCCTGTCGGGCTGCCCGTCGCTGTCGATCAAGCCCAACCCCGATCCGCTGCGCACCGACCCGGTCGCGACCGTGCTCGAAAGCTGCGTGGGCTGCGGGGTCTGCGGCGAGGTCTCGCATGCCGCGGTGCTGTGCCCGTCCTTCTACAAGGCGCAGATCGTGAGCAACCCGAGCCGCTGGGATGTGCTGCGCGAGCGCGTGCGCGCCGCCGTGATCGGTTGGCTGCAGCGCGGCGAAGCACGCCGCCGCGAAGCCTATGCGTTCTGAAGCGATGAGCACCCCGCGACCCTTGAAGATCGCAATCCTCGCCATGGGCGGCGAGGGCGGCGGCGTGCTGGCCGACTGGATCGTCGACATGGGCGAGGCCAATGGCTACGTCGCGCAGACCACCTCCGTGCCGGGCGTGGCGCAGCGCACCGGCGCCACCATCTACTACGTCGAGCTGTATCCGACCGCGCAGGCCGAGGCAGACGGCGGCCGGCCGGTGCTGGCGTTGATGCCGCTGCCGGGCGATGTCGACGTGGTGCTGGCGTCGGAACTCATGGAAGCGGGCCGCGCGGTGCAGCGCGGGCTGGTCACGGCCGACCGCACCACGCTGATCGCCTCCACGCACCGCGTGTTCTCGATCGCGGAGAAGAGCGCGCTGGGTGACGGGCGGGTCGACAGCGTCCAGTTGCTCGCGCACACAGCCAAGGCTGCCAAGCGCTTCATCCGCTTCGACATGGCGCAGGCGGCCGAGGCTTCGGGCAGCGTGATCAGTGCCGTGCTGTTCGGTGCGCTGGCGGGCTCGGGCGTGCTGCCGTTCAGCCGCGCGCAGTTCGAGGCGACTATCGAGCGAGGTGGCGTGGGCGTGAAGCCCAGCCTCAAGGCCTTCGGCGCCGCATTCGGGCGTGCGCAGGCTGGCGACGATGGCGAAGCACCGCCGGAAGTGGCGGGCGCCACGCCGGCGCCGCAGCCGCGCCATCCGGCGGTGCGCGCGCTGGTCGAGCGTGTGCAGCACGACTTCCCGCCCGCCGCCCAGGACTTTCTGCTCGAAGGCGTGCGCCGCCTCATCGACTACCAGGACACGGCCTATGCTGGCCTGTATCTCGACCGCATGGCCGCCATCGCAGCGCTGCCGGATCATGGCGGCCACCGCCTGCTGCGCGAGACCGCGCGCCATCTCGCGCTCTGGATGTCGTACGAAGACACGGCTCGCGTCGCGGCCCTCAAGACCCGCGCCACCCGCTTCGAGCGTGTGCGCGGCGAGGCCCGCGTGCAGCCGGGCCAGGTGCTCGCCATCCACGAGTACATGCATCCGCGCCTGCAGGAGATCTGCGAGACGCTGCCCGGCAGTATCGGCCGCTGGCTCATGAACTCCACGCTGCCGAAGAAGATCGTCGAGCGCTTCACGCAGCAGGGCCGCGTGATCCAGACCAGTTCGCTGCACGGCTACCTGATGCTGCGCACCGTCGCGGCCATGAAGCGCTGGCGCCGTTCGACGATGCGCTATGCGGAGGAAAACCGCCGCATCGAGGAATGGCTGCAGCGCATCGCTGCCACCGCGCAGCGCAACCCTGAACTCGCCGTCGAACTGGCGCAGTGCCAGCGCCTGGTCAAGGGCTACAGCGACACGCACGAGCGCGGCATTCGCAACTACGACACCGTGATGCGCGCGGTCGAGCGTGCCGGCGCGCAGCTTGCACCCGCCACCTTGCGCGAACTGCGCGATGCAGCGCTCGCCGACGAACACGGCCACAAGCTGCAGGCGGCGCTGGCGCAGCACGCGCTGGCCTGAAGAGACAACGCACCATGACTGCTCCCATTGCCACGCTCCAGCTTCGCGTCGCCGAAGCGCGCCAACTCAATCCGCTGATCCGCATGCTGCGCCTGCGCGCCGAAGACGGCCGCGCCTTGCCCGGTTTTGCGGCCGGCGCCCACATCCGCGTGCAGGTGGCGCTGCCCGACGGCAAAGCGGATTGGCGCCATTACTCGCTCATCAACTTCGCGACCGCGCGCAACGCCACCAATGCACCGACCGAATATGTGATTGCCGTGCGCAAGGAGGCCGAGGGCCGCGGCGGTTCGCGCTTCATGCACGAAGCACTGAACGAAGGCGACATGCTCGCCATCGAAGCGCCGAAGAACGACTTTCCGCTGCACACCGGTCCCGGCGGGACGGTGCTCGTCGCGGGCGGCATCGGCGTCACGCCGCTCGCGAGCATGGCCGCACGCCGCCGCGCCGAGGGCGCCCCGGTCCGCATGCATTACGCCGGCCGCAGCCGCGAGCTGATGGGCTTCCTGCCCGAGCTTCAGGCGCTGCTCGGCGACGACCTGCGCGTGCATGCCGATGCCGAGGCTGGCGCGCCGCTCGACATCGACGCGCTGCTCGACGGGGTGCCGGCCGGCGACCGCCTCTACGTCTGCGGCCCCAAGGTCATGCTCGACGCGGTGCTCGCCCGCACCCAGGCGCGCGGCTGGGAGCACGACCGCGTGCACTTCGAACTTTTCACCGAGCCGGTTATGGAAGAAGGCGACCAGTCCTTCGAGGTGGAGCTCGCGCAATCGGGCCGGCGCTTCACCGTCGCGGCCGACCAGAGCATCCTCGACTGCCTCATCGACAACGGCTGCGACCCGATGTTCGATTGCAAGCGCGGCGAATGCGGCGTGTGTGCCACGCCCGTGCTCGAAGGCGAGATCGACCACCGCGACTACGTGCTCACCGCCCGCGAGAAGGCGGAGGGCAATGTCATGCAGATCTGCATCTCGCGCGTCAAGGGTGCGCGCCTGGTGCTCGACATCTGAAGCAAGGAGCCACGAGAACCATGACCTCGTACCGAGACAACCCCGATGCCATTCGCGCGCTGGTGCAGAACGATCGCGTGCACCGCGACCTGTACACCAGCCAGGAACTGTTCGAGCTGGAACAGGAGCACTTCTTCGCCAACACCTGGAACTACGTCGGCCACGAGAGCCAGCTGCCGAACCCGGGCGACTGGATCAGCAACGAGATCGCGGGCCGCCCGCTGATCGTCGTGCGCCACACCGACGGTAGCGTGCGCGCGATGATGAACCGCTGCGCCCACAAGGGTTCGCGGCTGGTGAACGGGCCTTGCGGCAATACCGGCAAGTTCTTCCGCTGCCCGTACCACGCCTGGACCTTCAAGACCGACGGTTCGCTGCTCGCGATTCCGCTGAAGACCGGCTACGAGAACACCACGCTGCACGCGTGCGAATCGGCCAAGGGGCTCACCACGCTCAAGCATTTGCGCAGCTACCGCGGCTTCATCTTCGTGAAGATCAACGATGCGGGGCCCGGTTTCGACGAGTACTTCGGCGATTCGCTGAGCTCCATCGACAACATGGCCGATCGCTCGCCCGAGGGCGAACTCGAGATCGCGGGCGGCTGCCTGCGTTTCATGCACCAGTGCAACTGGAAGATGTTCGTCGAGAACCTCAACGACACCATGCATCCGATGGTGGCGCACGAATCGTCGGCCGGCACCGCCAAGCGCATGTGGGCCGACAAGCCAGAGGACGAACCCAAGCCCATGGCGGTCGAGCAGTTCGTGCCCTTCATGTCCGACTACAAGTTCTTCGAAGACATGGGCATCCGCACCTACGACCACGGCCACAGCTTCACGGGCGTGCACTTCAGCATCCACAGCAAGTACAAGGCGATTCCCGCCTACGACGACGCCATGAAGGCGCGCTACGGCGAGGAAAAGACTGCACAGATCCTCGGCATGGCGCGGCACAACACGGTGTACTACCCGAACCTCACGATCAAGGGCGCGATCCAGGCGATTCGCGTGGTCAAGCCGATCTCTGCCGACAGGACGCTGATCGAGAGCTGGACCTTTCGCCTGAAGGGTGCGCCGCCCGAGCTGCTGCAGCGCACCACCATGTACAACCGGCTCATCAACTCGCCATTCTCGGTGGTGGGGCACGACGACCTGCAGGCCTACCGCGGCATGCAGGCCGGCCTGCACGCGAGCGGCAACGAGTGGGTGAGCCTGCACCGCAACTACGACCCATTGGAGCTCAAGGGCGGGGAGATCACCACCGGCGGCACCAACGAGCTGCCGATGCGCAACCAGTACCGCAGTTGGGTCGAACGCATGACGGAGTCGATGTGATGACAGGCACCGAAGTCACGCGCCAGGACCTGATCGACTTCGTCGTGAACGAAGCGCATCTGCTCGACACGCGCCGTTACGAGGAGTGGAACGCACTCTTCACCGACGACGCCTTCTACTGGGTGCCGCTGGTGCCCGACCAGGAAGACGGCATCAACCATACCTCGCACCTTTACGAGGACAAGCTGCTGCGCGACCTGCGCATCGAGCGGCTCAAGAGCCCGCGTGCGTTTTCGCAGCAGCCGCCGAGCCGCTGCCATCACCTGCTGCAGCTGCCCGTGGTCGAGACCTTCGATACCGATGGCAACCGCTTCGTGGTGCGCACCGGATTCCACTACACCGAATCGCAGGGCGACGAACTGCAGTTCTATGTGGGCACGTTCTTTCACCACCTCACGGTGCAGGACGGCGCGCTGCGCATGACGCTCAAGCGCGTCAACCTGCTCAACTGCGACGCGGCCCTGCCGGCCGTGCAACTCTTCATCTAGGGACGCAATGCAAGACGCCACAGTCCAGGCCACCGTCCACCAGGTCTTCGCGGCGACTGCCGAGCGCACGCCGCATGCCGAGTTCCTGTTCACCGAATCGGTGACCGCGGCTGCTTACGGCATTGCGGCCGGCGCCATTCGCTGGGGCGAGGCCGCGGCCGAGGTCGAGCGCCTGCGCACGGCCTATGCGCAAGCGGGGTACGGGCATGGCCACCGCGTCGGCCTGCTGCTGGAGAACCGGCCGGCCTTTCTGTTCCACTGGTTCGCGCTCAATGCGCTGGGCGCGAGCGCGGTGCCGATCAATGCCGAGATGCGTTCGGCCGAGCTGGTCTACCTGATCGGCCACAGCGAGATCGGCCTGGCCGTGACGCTGCCGGAGCGCGCTGCCGATCTGCGCGCGGCGGCCGCGCTGGCCGGTGTGGCCTTCGAGACGATGGGGCCGGAAGATGCGGTGCCGAAGGCGAAGACGGCCGCACCGCGCGGCGGCGAAGCGATTGGCGTCGATACGGAATGCGGCCTGCTCTACACCTCCGGCACCACCGGCCGCCCCAAGGGCTGCATCCTGAGCAACGCCTACTTCCTGCGTGCCGGCGAGTGGTATGCCGCGCTCGACGGCGTCTGCAGCATCCGCCCCGACACCGAGCGCGTCATCACGCCGCTGCCGCTCAACCACATGAACGCGATGGCGTTCTCCACCATGGTGGTGCTCATCGCGGGCGGCTGCCTGGTGCAACTCGACCGCTTTCATCCGAAGACCTGGCTGGCGAGTGCGCGCGAAAGCGGCGCGACCATCGCCCACTACCTCGGCGTGATGCCGGCGATGTTGCTGTCCGCACCGGCATCGGCTGCCGATCGGGACCACCTGATCCGCTGGGGCTTCGGCGCCGGCGTCGACCGCAAGAACCACGCGCCCTTCGAGGAGCGCTTCGGCTTTCCGCTGGTCGAGGCCTGGGCCATGACCGAGACCGGTGCGGCCGCCTGCATCATGGCCAACCGCGAGCCGCGGCTCGTGGGCACGAGCTGCTTCGGGCGGCAGGAAGACTTCGTGCAGATCCGCCTCGTCGGCGAGGACGGCAGCGACGCCGCCGTCGGCGCACCGGGCGAACTGCTGGTCCGCTCTGCGGACGATGACCCGAAGCGCTACTTCTTCTCGGGTTACCTGAAAGACGAGGAAGCCACGCGCGAAGCCTGGGCCGACGGCTGGTTCCACACCGGTGACCTGGTGCGGCGCGATGCCGAGGGCAACTTCTTTTTTGTCGATCGCAAGAAGAACGTGATCCGCCGCAGTGGCGAAAACATCTCGGCCGTCGAAGTGGAAAGCGTGCTCAACCAGCATCCGGCCGTGAAGGCTTCGGCCGTGGCCGCCACGCCCGACGAAGTGCGCGGCGATGAAGTGCTGGCCTGCATCGTGGTGCGCGAAGGCACCGATGCATCGCAACACGAGCAGCTCGCCGCGAGCATCGTCGAGCATGCGCTCGCGCAGCTGGCCTACTACAAGGCGCCGGGCTACGTCGCTTTCGTCGATGCGTTGCCGCTCACGCCGTCGCAGAAGATCCAGCGCGGGCAGCTGCGCGAGATTGCGCAGTCGCTGCCCGGGCAGGGCCATTGCATCGACACCCGTTCGATGAAGAAAAGACAGGTGAGGCAGGCATGACGAAGCGACGACTCTCCTACGAAGGCGTCGCGGTGGCGGTGCCCATCACCGTGCCCTACGTGCGCTATTCCACGCGCACCGCGCACTGGTTCATCGGGCAGGCTGTCGAGGCGCTGGTCAAAACCAGCGGCGTGGCCAAGGAGCAGATCGACGGCCTGTGCCTCAGCAGCTTCTCGCTCGCGCCCGACACGGCCGTGGGCGTCACGCAGCACCTGGGCCTGTCGCCGCGCTGGCTCGACCACGTGCCCACCGGCGGCGCCTCGGGCGTGATGTGCCTGCGCCGTGCCGCGCGCGCTGTGCAGGCGGGCGATGCCGATATCGTGGCCTGCGTGGGCGCCGACACCAACCATGTCGACTCCTTCCGGCAGACGCTCGGCAGCTTCAGCAACTTCGCGCGCGATGCGAGCTACCCCTACGGCTCGGGTGGGCCGAACTCGATCTTTGCGTTCATCACGGCCAACTACATGCGCACCTACGGCGCGAAGCGCGAAGACTTCGGCCGCATCTGCGTGGACCAGCGCACCAATGCGCTGGGCAACCCCAACGCGATGTTCAAGAAGGCGCTGACGCTCGACGAGTACATGGCCGCGCGCCCCATCTCCGACCCGATCCACCTGTTCGACTGCGTGATGCCCTGCGCCGGCGCCGATGCGTTCCTGGTGATGAGCGAGGAGCGCGCACGCGACCTGGACCTGGCGCACGTGGTGATCCGCGGCGCCATCGAGCGCCACAACGCCTATGCCGACGATCCGGTGATGGTGCAGGGCGGCTGGCGCATGGACCGCGACGACCTCTACGCGCAGGCCGGCGTGCAGCCCGCCGCGCTCGACTTCGTGCAGACCTACGACGACTACCCGGTGATCGTGATGATGCAGTTCGAGGATCTGGGCTTCTGCGAGAAGGGCGAGGGCCCGGCCTTCGTGCAGTCCCACACCCTGACCTTCGATGGCAGCTTTCCGAACAACACGAGTGGCGGGCAGCTCTCGGCCGGGCAGGCCGGTGCGGCGGGCGGCTTTCTCGGCATGGTCGAGGCGATTCGCCAACTGACCGGTCAAGCAGGACCACGCACCGTGCCCGACGCACAACTGGGCCTGGTCGCTGGCTTCGGCATGGTGACTTACGACCGCTGCCTGTGCACAGGCGCCGTCATCCTCGGGAGATCGGCATGACGATGCCTCTGATGCGCCCCCCCCGCAAGAACCCGGTGCTGCGCACCCGGCAGATGAACCTGCCGCCCGGTGCGCGCGGCCGCGTGGCGCTCGGCCTCACGGCGGCCGCCGCCGAAGGCCGCTTCGAGCTGCAGGCCTGCGAGCAATGCGGCACGGTGCAGTACCCGCCGCGTGAGGTCTGCCACAAGTGCCTTTCAGCTTCCCTGCGCTGGCGCGAACAGAGCGGCGAGGGCGAACTGCTCGGCAGCACCACGCTGCACCACAGCAACGACCTGTTCTTCCGCGAGCGGCTGCCCTGGCGGCTGGGCCTGGTGCATCTGGATGCCGGACCGACGCTCATGGTCCACCTGCATGGCGAGGTCGGCGATGCGCCCCCGCGCGGGCAACCGGGCGGCGACGCGCTGCCGCGCGGGCAAACCGGGCGGCGACGCGCTGCCGCGCGTGCGTGTCGGCGCCCGGCTCGACCGTGCCGGCCAAGCCGTTCTCATTGCTTTTCCGATTGAAGGGAGTCCCCACATGGCCGACGACAAGATGCTGCGTGAAATGACCAGCGACCCCAAGTTCCGCAAGGTGCTGGTGACCGATGGCAAGACCGAGGTCGGCCAGGCCATCGTGCGCGCGCTGGTGAAGGCCGGCGCCGACATCGTCTGGGTCGGCCATGCCGAGCCCTGGAAGAAGATGGGCGATGGGCTTGACGACATCTCTGCGCTGCCGCAGGTCACGCTGGTGCCGCTGGACCTCACCAACGGCCGCCAGGTGACCGAGCTCGCGGGCTCCATCGGCGGCAAGGTCGACATCGTCATCAACAACGCCGAGGTGCACCGAACCTTCGGCATCGGCGCGCGCCGCGGCACCGACGTGGCCAAGGCCGAGATGGACATCAACTACTTCGGCCTGCTGCGCCTCGCGCAGGAGTTCGGCCCCGCGCTCAAGGGCCGCTCGGCCGATGGCGAGACGGGTGCCACGGCCTGGGTCAACCTGCTGTCGATCTACGCGCTCAGCAACTTTCCGCCGCACGGCACCTTCAGCGCCTCGAAGGCCGCGGCGCATTCGCTCGCGCAGTGCCTGCGCGCCGAGATGCGGCCGGCCGGCATCCGCGTGATCAACGTGTTCCCCGGCCCCGTCGACGACGAATGGAACCAGCACACGCCGCCGCCGAAGCTGGCGCCATCAGCGCTGGCCAACGCCATCGTGAAGGCGCTGCGCGATGGCGTGGAAGACGTCTATCCGGGCGACGTGGCGCAGGAGTGGCTGGAGCGCTGGCGCGACAACCCGAAGGTGCTCGAACGCGAACTCGCGGCGGGATCATGAGGCACACCCCCAGTCTTCGCGCACTTCGTGTCGCTTCGCCAACCCCCTTGCAGGGGGCAACACCAGCGGCCCGGCAAAGCCGGTTCCGCGGTGTTCCTGGAACAGAGATCGGAGAATGAAATGACGAAAACCACCGAATCGATGTCCGCCGCCGAAATCCTCGGCGGCCTCGTGACCGCCATGGCCAGCGGCCGCATCCGCGTGATCGATCTCACGCAGACGCTCACGCCCGAGTTTCCGCAGATCGCGCTGCCGCCCGAGATGGGCCAGTGCTGGCCTTTCCGCATCGAGGAAGTGTCGAAGTACGACGAGCGCGGCCCGGGCTGGTACTGGAACAATTTTTCCTGCGGCGAGCACACCGGCACACACTTCGACGCGCCGATCCACTGGATCTCGGGACGCGACCTGCCGAACAACTCGGTCGACACCATTCCGGTGCAGAACTTCGTCGCGCCGGCCTGCGTGATCGACTGCTCGGCCGACGTGCAGGCCAACGACGACTACCTGCTGAGCGTGGCCGACATCGAGCGCTACGAAGCCGCGCACGGCCGCATCCCGAAGGACGCGTGGGTGCTGATGCGCACCGACTGGTCCAAGCGCAGCGATCCCGAGGCCTACCAGAACTTCGACGAGACCGGCCAGCACACGCCCGGCCCGAGCACCGAGGCCGTGCGCTTCCTGGTCGAGCAGCGCGATGTGCTGGGCTTCGGCTCCGAGGCCATCGGCACCGATGCCGGGCAGGGCTATCACCTGCGCCCGCCGTATCCATGCCACTACTACATGCACGGCGCGGGGCGCTATGGGTTGCAGTGCCTGAGCAACCTCGACCTGCTGCCGCCGGCCGGCGCCGTGCTGATCTGCCCGCCGCTCAAGATCGAGAAGGGCAGCGGCAGCCCGCTGCGGGTGCTGGCGCTGGTGGGGGCGTCGCTATGACTCGCCGTGGTCGCATTGGCTTTGGCTCCTTCTCCCGCGTGCGGGAGAAGGCGGGGGATGAGGGGGCTTGCGAAGGTCGCAGGGGTCACCCTCACCCCAACCCTCTCCCGCGAGCGGGAGAGGGGGCAAGACAAGGGGAATGCGCATGAACGGCGCAGCGTCCAGGGTTGCGGCCGTCACTGGTGGCAGCGCCGGCATCGGCAAGGCGATCTGCGAAGACCTGCTTGCACAGGGCTACGAGGTGGTCTCGCTCGCGCGCCGCAAGGCCGGGATCGACCATCCGAAGCTGCACAGCATCGAGGTCGACCTGAGCGACCGCGCCGCGACCGGCGAGGCGGTGCGCGAACTGGCCGAGCGTTTTTCGCCGACGACCATCGTGCACAACGCGGGCGTGATTCGCGCGGCCCTGCTGCCTGAAGTGAAGCTCGACGACCTCGACGCACTGGTCGACCTGCACCTGGGCTGCGCGATCCAGCTGGTGCAGGGCGCGTTGCCCGCCATGCGTGCGCAGTGCTTCGGCCGCATCGTGCTGCTGTCGTCGCGCGCCGCGCTGGGCCTGGCCACACGCACCAGTTATTCGGCCACCAAGGCCGGCATGCTGGGCATGGCGCGCACCTGGGCGCTCGAACTCGCCGCGGACGGCATCACGGTCAACGTGGTGGCGCCGGGCCCCGATCCGCACCGACATGTTCTACGACGTGGTCGAGGCCGGCAGCGAGAAGGAACGCGCGCTGGCGGCTTCTGTGCCCGTCAAGCGCCTCGGCGAATCGGCCGACGTGGCACGCGCCGTGCGTTTCTTCGCCGACGCGGGCAGCAGCTTCATCACCGGGCAGGTGCTCTACGTCTGCGGCGGCACCAGCGTCGGCAGCCTGGCGCTCTAGTTTTCAGCGTTCGTTTCGTTCCGTTCAAAAACATCACTTCCCCTGGAGCATCGCCATGAAAGTCCTGAACCGATTCCGTGCCATCGCGGGCATTGCCGCGGCCTTCGCTGCGCTGAGCACCGCGGGCGCATGGGCGGCCGACCTCAAGGTCGGCTTCATCACGTCGCTGTCGGGGCCTGTGTCGTCGCTCGGCATTCCCTACGAAAAGGGCATGAAGGCCGCGATCGCCTACAAGGCCGACATCGGCGGCCGCAAGATCCAGCTGGTGCAGCTCGACGACGCCTCCGACCCGTCCACGGCCGCGCGCAATGCTCGCAAGATGATCGACGAGGACAAGGTCGACGTGATCATCGGCACGGCTGGTTCGCCCGGCGCGCTGGCCATTGCCGGCGTGGCGCGCGAGACGAAGACGCCGCTGATCTCGATTGCCAACGCCAATCTGCCGGGCGAAGAGGGCGCATGGATGGTGACGCTGCCGCAGCCCGCACCGTTGATGGTGAGCGCGGTGGTCGAGCGCATGAAGAAGTCGGGCGTGAAGACGGTCGGCTACATCGGTTTCTCCGACGCCTGGGGCGACCTGGTGTACGACGCGCTGCAGAAGAGCGCGGAGCCGGCGGGCATCAAGATCGTGTCGAACGAGCGCTATGCGCGCGCCGATTCGTCGGTGACCGGCCAGGTGCTGAAGATCGTGGCGCTGCGTCCCGACGCGGTGATCACCGGCACCTCGGGCACGCCGGGTGCGCTGCCTTACCTGGCGCTCGCGGAGCGTGGCTACAAGGGCCAGATCTACGGCATGCATGCGCTGATCAACCCGGACTTCGTGCGTGTGGGCGGTGCGTCGGTCGAAGGCCTGCTGGCGCCCACCGGCCCGGTGATCGTGGCCGAGCAGCTGCCGAGCGAAAACCCGATCCGCAAGGTGTCGATGGACTTCCGCGCGGCCTACCAGAAGGCCAATGGCGCGCCGCCGACCGATGCGTTCTCGGCCTACACCTTCGACGCCTGGCTGCTGTACCTCGATGCGGCCCAGCGCGCGCTCGCCACCAAGGCCGAGCCGGGCACGCCGCAGTTCCGGCTCGCGTTGCGCGACGCCATCGTGAGCACCAAGGAGCTGGTGGGCACGCACTCGGTCTACAACTTCAAGCCGACGGACCGCTACGGTTCCGATGAACGGTCGCGCGTTGTCGTGAAGCTCGAGAAGGGGCAGTGGAAGCTGGTTCCCTGAAATGACGGCTTGTCTTTTTGTTCGTCGCGTTGTGTTTGAAGTGCGCTGCTGTTCAGGGCGCGCTCCCGCCCGACGGGGTACCTTGCTCCGCGAATGTCCTCCGGCCTGCGGCCTCCCCCTTGATTTCGCTGCGCAAGGCACCCCATCGACGGGAGCGTTGGACAGAGCCGTCGTTGATCAGCAGTACACCAGCAGCGTGTCCAGGTGCACAGGGCATCGGGTGCTCCCCGCAGCGAAATAAAGGAGGAGGCCGCAGGCCGGGGGACATTCGCGGAGGGGAGTACCCGGTGGCCTGTGCACACGCCCTGAATAACAGCACCCCGAACAGCAGCGCTCCGAACAAGAACGCAAGCACCTCAACGCAACACCACAAGCCGGAGCCGCAACAATGAAACAGAACCTCATCCGAATCCTGAGCCTCACCGCAGTAGCACTGGCGGCCGCACAAGCGACGGCGGCCGACCTCAAGATCGGCTTCATCAGCTCGCTCTCCGGCCCGGTCGCTGCATTGGGTGTGCCGTATGAAAAGGGCATTCGCGCCGCCATTGCCGAGCATCCGGAAATCGGCGGCCGCAAGGTCCAGCTGATCGTGCTCGACGACGCCTCCGACCCCACCACCGCCGGCCGCAACGCGCGCAAGCTGGTGGTGGAAGACAAGGTCGACGTGCTGATCGGCACATCGGGCGTGCCGGGGGCGATGGCCATTGCCTCGGTGGCGCGCGAACTCAACACGCCGCTGATCTCGCCCACGCCGGTCACCATCCCCGGCCCCGAAGGCGCATGGACCGTGACCGTGTCGCAGCCATTCCCGCTCATGGTCGCGGGCGTGGTCGAGCGCATGCAGAAGTCCGGCGTGAAGACGGTGGCCTTCATCGGCTTTTCCGATGCGCTGGGCGACCTGGCCTACGACTCGCTCGTGAAGAGCGCCGAGAAGGCCGGCATCAAGGTGGTGGCGAACGAGCGCTATGCGCGCAGCGATTCGTCGGTGGCAGGGCAGGTGCTCAAGATCGTGGCGCAGCGGCCCGATGCGGTGTTCGCCGGCAACTCGGGCACGCCGGGAGCGCTGCCCTACATCGCGCTCGCCGAGCGCGGCTACAAGGGCAGGATCTACGGCACGCACGGCCTCATCAATGCCGACTTCGTGCGCGTGGGCGGTGCCTCCATCGAAGGCCTGCAGGTTCCGAGCGGTCCCGTGCTGGTGGCCGACCAGCTGCCCGACAGCAACCCGATCAAGAAGGTATCGATGGGCTTTCGCAACGCCTACCAGAAGGTCAACGGCGCGGTGCCGACCGACGCCTTCTCGTCCTACACCTACGACGCCTACTTGCTGCTGGCCGATGCGGCCTCGCGCACTAAGGGCGAGCCCGGCACGCCGCAGTACCGCACGGCGCTGCGCGACGCCATCGTGGCCACCCGCGAGCTGGTGGGCACGCATGGCATCTACAGCTTCAAGCCCGACGACCGCTACGGCTCCGACCAGCGCGGCGTGGTGATCGTGCAGATGAACAAGGGCCAGTGGAAGCTGGTTCCCTGACAACTGTCTGAGCCCACGCCGATGAGCAGCTACCTCCATCATCCGGACCGCGTCGCCGCGCTCGTGCAGGACGACCGCGTGCACCGCGACCTGTACCTGAGCGAGGAAATCTTCGCGCTCGAACAGGAGCATCTGTTCGCGAACATCTGGATCTATCTCGGCCATGCGAGCCAGGTGCCGGAGCCGGGCGACTTCGTGGCGCAGGACATCGCGGGCCGGCCGCTCCTGATGGTGCGGCAGCCCGACGGCGCGGTGCATGTCATGTACAACCGCTGCGCCCACAAGGGCACGCAGCTGGTGACGGACGAGTGCGGCAACGCCGGCCGCTTCTTCCGCTGCCCCTACCACGCCTGGACCTACAAGCTCGATGGTGCGCCGCTCGGCGTGCCGCTGAAGAGCGGCTACGAAGGCACGCAGCTCAGGGCCTGCGATTCGGGCCAGGGGCTCTCGGTGGTGAAGCATGTGAAGGTCTACCGCGACTTCGTGTTCGTGCGGCTCGCGGACAGCGGACCCTCGTTCGAGGACTACTTCGGCGAAGTGCTCGGCGCCATCGACAACATGGTCGACCGTTCGCCCGAGGGCAAGCTCACTGTCGGTGGCGGCGTGCTGCGCAACATCGTCCACTGCAACTGGAAGATGTACTTGGAGAACATCAACGACACGGTGCACCCGATGTCGACGCACGAATCGGCCACCAAGGCGGCCGAGGCGCTGTGGGAAGGTCACGCGCCTTCCGATCCCAAGCCGATGGCAATGGAGCAGATCCTGCCCTTCGGCTCGGGCTACGAGTTCTTCGACAAGATGGGCGGGCGGGTGTTCGCCAACGGGCACAGCGTGCTCGGCGTGAACTTCAGCATCCATTCCAACTATGCGCAGCTGCCCGAGTACGAGGCCGCGATGCGCTCCGCGCATGGTGAGGAGCGCGCAGCCGAGATCCTGCAGCGATCGCCGCAGAACTCGGTCTTCTATCCGAGCCTCTCGGTCAAGGGCTCGCCGCAGGCGATCCGCGTGATCCGCCCGCTGGCCGCGAACCGCACGCTGATCGAGGCCTGGAGCTTCCGTGCGGCCGGTGCGCCGGCGCTGCTGTTCGAGCGCGCGATGAGCTACAACCGGCTCGTGTTCTCGCCGATGTCGGTGGTCGCGCACGACGATGTGCATCTGTTCGAGAGCATCCAGCAGGGCCTGCGCGCGGGCGGCAACGAATGGGTGAGCCTGCACCGCAACTACGATCCGGCCGAACTCACGCAACCCACCCTCACCACCAACGGCACCAACGAATTGCTCATGCGCAACCAGTTCCGCGCCTGGGCGAAGTCGATGGTGGCGGGCATGGAGGCCGCGGCATGAACCGCGACCCGCGCGATTTCGTGGCCCATGAGGCCGCGCTGCTCGACGAGCGGCGCTTCGACGACTGGCTGGCCCTCTTTGCCGGCGACGGCCACTACTGGGTGCCGCTGCTCGGTGTCGCTCAGGCCGACCCGTTCTCGCACAACTCGCTGGCGTATGAAGACCGGTTGCTGCTGCAGCTGCGCGTCGATCGCCTGAAAAACCCGCGCGCGCATTCGCAGCACCCTGCGAGCCACTGCCAGCACGTGCTGCAGCCTTTGCGCATCGAGGAAGAGACGAGCGATGCAGTGCGCCTGCGCACGCCGTTCCTTTACATCGAAGCGCGTGGCGAAAGCCAGGTCCTTCTGACCGGCACCGCCCGCCACCACCTCGTGCGCACGTCCACGGGCTGGGCCATCCGCGAAAAGCGTATCGACCTGCTCAATGCTGCACGCGCGCTGCCGGCGATCCAGTTGTTCATCTGAGTTTCCCGTTCATTCCATCCATCCTCACCGGAGCTACGACATGAAGAGCCTGATGCTGACCTTGACGCGCGGCGCACTCGCCGCGGCGCTGACCGCCTGTGGTGTTGCGAGCGCGTTCGCGGCCGACCTCAAGGTCGGGCTGAGCGTGTCGCTCTCGGGGCCGAACTCCTCGCTGGGCGTGCCCTACGCCAAGGGCATGCAGGCCGCGCTGGCCTACAAGCCGGAAGTCAACGGCCGCAAGGTACAGCTCATCGTGCTGGACGACGGCTCCGATCCGACCACCGCCGGGCGCAATGCGCGCAAGCTGATCGAGGAGGACAAGGTCGATGTGCTGATGGGCACTTCGGGCGTGCCGGCCGCCATTGCCATGGCGCAGGTGGGCAAGGAAGCCAAGGTGCCGATGATCGGCCTCACCCCCATCCTGCTCGACGCGAGCGAGAACCCGTGGGTCATGACGGTGGCGCAGCCCACGCAGCTGATGATCGACGCGGTGGTCGAGCGCATGAAGCGCAACAATGTCAAGACCGTGGGCTACATCGGCTTCACCGATGCGTGGGGCGACCTGGTCTACAACGCACTGATGAAGGCCGCGCCCGAGGCCGGCATCAAGGTGGTGAGCAACGAGCGCTATGCGCGCGCCGATGCTTCGGTGACGGGGCAGGTGCTGAAGATCGTCGCGCTCAGGCCCGACGCGGTCATGACCGGCGGCGCCGGCACGCCGGGCGCGCTGCCGTTCCTTGCGCTGCAGGAGCGCGGCTACAAGGGCGGCGTGTACGGCCAGCACGGGCTGATCAATCCGGACTTCGTGCGCGTGGTCGCCGCCTCGGGGCAGAACGCGCTGATGCCCACCGGCCCGGTGATCGTGGCCGAGCAGCTGCCGGACGATCATCCGACGAAGAAGATCGCGACCGATTTCCGCGCCGTATTCCAGAAGGTCAACAACGCACCCACCGGCGATGCGTTCTCGGCCTATTCCTTCGACGGCTGGCTGGTGTTTGCCGATGCCGCCTCGCGCGCAATGAAGAAGGCCGAGCCAGGCACGGCGGAATTCCGCGTCGCGCTGCGCGATGCCATCTTCAGCACGAAGGAAGTGGTGGGCACGCACGGCGTCTACAGCTTCAAGCCCGGCAGCCTCTACGGCGTGGACGAGCGCGCCCGCGTGATCGTCAAGCTCGACAACGGCCAATGGAAGCTCGCACCTTGAACCGCCTCATGCCGATGACGATGATTCCCCGAGAGGCTTTTCTATGACATGGGACGTGGCGCTGATTCTCGTCACCGATGGCCTGGCCAACGGTGCCGTCTATCTGCTGGCCGGGCTCGGGCTGGTCTTGATTTTTTCCGTCACGCGGGTGGTGTTCGTGCCGTTCGGCGACATCGCGGCCTTCGCGGCGCTGTCGCTCGCGGCCTTCGAGACCGGCCGCGTGCCGCCGACCATCGGCATGGTCGCGGTGCTCGCGGCGCTCGCCCTGGCGACGGAAATCGGCAGCCTGCTGCGGCGCGGCGAGTCCGCACGTGTTCCCAAGGCGCTGCTGATGTGGGGCGTGCTGCCCGCCATCCCATGCCTGCTGGCATGGCTGGCGGCGCGGCCCGGCGTGCCGGTGGCGGTGCACATTGCCGTAGCGGTGCTGCTGGTGGTGCCCATTGCGCCGTTGCTCGCGCGGGTGGTGTTCCAGCCGATCGCGGATGCCTCGGTGCTGGTGCTGCTGATCGTGTCGCTGGCGCTGCACTTCCTGCTGTCGGGCCTGGGCCTCCTGTTCTTCGGCCCCGAAGGCTCGCGCACCACGCCGCTCACCAGCGCCGTGTTCACGCTGGGCGACGGCTTCACGGTCAGTGGCCAGGTGGTGCTGATGGTGGGCGCGGCCATCGTGCTGAGCGGCCTGTTCTTCCTGGTGTTCGAGCGCACGGTGGCGGGCAAGGCGTTGCGCGCCACGGCCGTGAACCGGGTGGGCGCGCGGCTGGTCGGCATCCGGCCGGTGCGCACGGCGCTGCTGGCCTATGGCTGCGCCTCGCTGCTGGCCGGGCTCATCGGCGTGCTGATCGCGCCGGTGACCACCATGTATTACGACTCGGGCTTCATCATTGGCCTGAAGGCCTTCGTGGCCGCGATCATCGGCGGGCTCGTGAGCTACCCGATGACAGCCGTGGGCGCGCTCGCGGTCGGCGTGGTGGAGAGCTTTGCCTCGTTCTGGAGCGGAGCGCTGAAGGACGTGATCGTGTTCAGCCTGCTGATCCCGGTGCTCATGCTGCGGTCGTTCATGGCCGCGCACTCCGAAGAGGAAGAAGACGAGGTGGAGCAATGAACGGCAGCCGCAAACGCATGATGTGGATCGCCGCGGTGGTCGCCGTGCTGGCCTTGGTGCCGGCGGTGGCGGGCAGCTTCACGGTCTCGCTGCTCAACGACATCGGCATCGGTGCGCTGGTGGCGCTCGGGCTGGTGCTGCTCACCGGCGTGGGCGGCGCCACGTCTTTCGGGCAGGCGGCCTTCGTGGGCATCGCGGCGTATGCCACGGCCTGGCTCACCACCACGCAGGGCCTGTCGCCATGGATCGGCCTCTTGTTCGCGCTGCTGCTCACGGGGCTGTCGGCGCTGGCCATCGGCATGCTCACGCTGCGGCTGGGCGGGCACTTCCTGCCGCTGAGCACCATCGCCTGGGGCCTGTCGATTGCGATGCTGTTCGGCAACGTCGATGCGCTCGGGCGCCACACGGGCCTGTCGAACATTCCGGCGCTGCGCATCGCGGGCTGGTCGCTGGCCGATCCGCGTTCGATGTACTACCTGATCTGGGCGGTGGTCGGGCTGACCTGCCTGTTCAGCCACAACCTGCTGCAGTCGCGGCCGGGGCGCGCGATTCGCGGCTTGCGCGGCGGTGCCACGCTGCTCGCGAGCGTGGGGGCGGACGCCTACCGCGTACGGCTCACGCTGTTCGTCACGGCGGCTCTCTTTGCTGGGCTGGCGGGCTGGCTCTATGCGCACATGAACCGCTTCGTGAGCCCGTCGCCCTTCGACGTGCGCGCCAGCATCGAGTACCTGCTGATGGCGGTGGCCGGCGGGCTCGGGCAGCTGGCGGGCGCGCTGGTGGGGGCCGCGCTGGTGCTGGTGCTGAAGAACGGCCTGCAGGACGTGTTGCCGATGCTCACGCAGCGTGCAGGGCAGCTGGAGGCCGTGGCCTTCGCGACGCTCTTCATCCTGCTGCTGCACTTCGCGCGCGGAGGCCTCATGGGTTTGCTGCGGCGCTGGACGCGCCGCCGCGCCGGCACGCAAGGCGCTGCTTCGCGCCACGAAGCGCCAGCAGTCGATCCGCTGCCGCACCGCCAGCTGCCACAGCGCGGTACGCAGGTGCTGTCGGTGAAGGGCGCGGTCAAGCGCTTCGGCGGGCTGGTGGCGGTCAACGACGTGAGCTTCGAGGTGAACGCGGGCGAGATCGTCGGCCTGATCGGGCCCAACGGCGCGGGCAAGTCGACCATGTTCAACCTGCTGACCTGCACGCTGCCGATGACCTCGGGCCAGGTGCGCTTTCTCGACCACGACATTGCCGGCATGCCGCAGCGGCAGGTGGCGCGGCTGGGTCTGGCGCGCACCTTCCAGCACGTGAAGCTGCGGCCGCACATGAGCCTGCTCGACAACGTGGCGCTGGGCGCGCATTCGCGTACGCGCTCGGGCATCCTGAAGGCAGGCCTGCGGCTCGACCGCAGGGAAGAGATGCAGATCCTGCAGGTGGCGCAGCGCCAGCTCGACCGCATCGGCCTGGGCGACCGCGCGCACGAGCTCGCAGGCAGCCTGCCGCTGGGCACGCAGCGCATCCTGGAAATCGCGCGCGCGCTGGCCGCCGACCCGGTGCTGCTGGTGCTCGACGAGCCCGCGGCCGGCCTGCGCCGCAAGGAAAAGATGGCGCTCGGCGACCTGCTGCGCAAATTGCGCGAGGAGGGCGTGACCATCCTCATCGTCGAGCACGACATGGACTTCGTGATGAAACTGGTGGACCGTCTGGTGGTGATGAATTTCGGCTCCAAGCTCGTGGAGGGCGTGCCGTCGGCGGTGCGCGCCGACGAGCGCGTGCAGGCAGCTTACCTGGGGAGTGTTGTATGAGCGCCGCACGGCCGCCCGAAGGCGCGGGCCCCCTGGAGGGGGTGCGCGAAGTACACGAAGTGACAAGCCTGGGGGTGACGAAATGACCGCGATGCTGGAGATTGGCGACTTGCATGTGTCCTACGGGCAGGTCGAGGCGGTGCGCGGCGTGTCGCTCGATCTGCAGCCGGGCCAGATCATCTCGGTGATCGGCCCCAATGGCGCGGGCAAGACCACGCTGCTGGCGGCCGCCATGGGACTGCTGCCCTGCAAGGGCACCCTGCGCTTCGAGGGCGAGGACCTGCAGGGTCTGGACGTGGAGGCGCGCGTGGAGCGCGGCCTGTGCCTGGTGCCCGAGAAGCGCGAGCTGTTCGGCGAACTCACCGTGCTCGACAACCTGCAGCTCGGCGCCTATGCCAAGCGGCTGCGCGGCGATGCGATGAAGAAGCGGCTGCAGTCGGTGTACGACCGCTTTCCGCGTCTGGCCGAGCGCCGCTCGCAGCGTGCCGACACGCTCTCGGGCGGCGAGCGGCAGATGCTGGCAGTGGGCCGCGCCTTGATGTCCGCACCGCGCCTGCTGATGCTCGACGAGCCCAGCCTCGGCCTCGCGCCGCTGATCGTGCGCGACATTCTTTCGATCGTGCGCAAGCTGCGCGAGGACGGCGTCTCGATCCTGCTGGTGGAGCAGAACGCGCGCGCCGCGCTCGAAACCTCGGACCACGGCTACGTGCTGGAGACCGGCGAGATCGCGCTCTCGGGCGCATCGGGCGAACTGGCGAGCGATCCGCGGGTGCAGGCCACCTACCTCGGCGGAGGCACGCACGATGACGAGTGAAGCGCGCGCGCTGCCGCCGGGCCAGCGCACGCTGCCCGCGATGCTGCAGCGGCAGTCGGAACGCTTCGCCGGGCGTCCGCTGCTGCGGATCGCGGGCCGGCAATGGACGCATGGCGACGCGGCCGAGGCGGCTGCGGTGCGTGCCGGCGCGCTGGCAGAGGCCGGCGTGGCGCGCGGCGACCGCATCGCGGTGATGTGCGGCAACCGCATCGAGTTTCTCGAAACCTTTCTCGGCGCTGGCTGGCTCGGCGCGTCGGTGGTGCCGATCAACACCGCATCGATGGGGCCGCAGATCGAATACTTCCTGACCAACAGCGAGGCGAAGCTGCTGGTGATCGAGGCGGGTTTTCTCGAACGCCTGGAGGCGGCCGATCTGCAGCGCACGTCTCTGCGCGAGCTCTGGGTCGTCGGCGAGGCGCCCGCTTCATGGGCGCCGCCCGCGGGCGTTCGCGTCTCGATCTATCCCGACGGCGGGCCACCCATGGCCCCGGCCCCGGTGCAGCCCGGCGACCCGCTCGCCATCCTCTACACCTCCGGCACGACAGGCCCGGCCAAGGGCGTGGTCTGCCCGCATGCGCAGTATTTCTGGTGGGGCGTGAACAGCGCCGAAGTGCTCGGCGTCGGCCGCGACGACGTGCTGTGCACCACGCTGCCGCTCTTTCACATCAACGCGCTCAACACCTTCGCGCAGGCCGCGCTGACTGGCGCCGAGGTGGTGTTCGAATCGCGCTTCTCGGCCTCGGGCTTCTGGCCCTCGATGCGCGCCAACGGGACGACCGTGGTCTACCTGCTTGGCGCGATGGTGCCGATCCTGCTTGCCCAGCCCGAGGGCGAAGGCGAGCGTGATCACCGCGTTCGCATCGGGCTCGGGCCGGGCGTGCCCTCGGCGGCCGGACAGGCCTTCAAGGCGCGCACCGGCGTGGCGCTGCTCGAGGGCTACGGATCGACCGAGACCAACTTCGCAATCGCTACCGCACCGGATTCGTCGCGCGGCGGCGTCATGGGCTGGCTGCGTCCCGGCTTCCAGTCGCGCGTGGCCGACGAAGGCGATGTGGAACTGCCCGCAGGCGAAGCCGGCGAACTGCTGCTGCGCGCGGACGAGCCTCATGCTTTTGCGAGCGGCTACTTCAACATGCCCGAGAAGACGGTCGAGGCCTGGCGCAACCTCTGGTTCCACACCGGCGACCGCGTGGTGCGCGATGCCGATGGCGCCTTTCGCTTTGTCGACCGCATCAAGGACGCCATCCGCAGGCGCGGCGAAAACATTTCGTCGTTCGAGGTCGAGCAGGTGCTGCTGAGCCACCCCTGCGTGGCCTCCTGCGCCGTGTACCCGGTGCAGTCCGAACTGGCCGAGGACGAGGTGATGGCCGCGCTGGTACCGCGCGAGGGCCAGCGCATCGACCCGGCCGAACTGGCGCGCTTCTGCGAGAGCCGCCTGCCGTACTTTGCGGTGCCGCGCTACATCGACGTGCTGCAAGACCTGCCGCGCACCGAAAACGGCAAGGTACAGAAGTTCAAGCTGCGCGAGCGCGGCGTCGGCGAAAAGACCTGGGACGGGCGGCCTGGCGTGCGTCCTCCTGCCAGGGCGGCATGACTTCCGCGCTGCCACCGCTTGCCGGACAGGCCGCGTTCGTGACCGGAGCGGGGCAGGGGCTGGGCACCGCCATCGCGCGCGGACTGGCCGAAGCGGGTGCGCGCGTGGTGCTTGCGGACATCGATGCGGACAGCGCCAAATCCGCAGCCGCGGACTTGCGCGCGACCGGCGCGGACTGCATCGCGATGGAACTCGACGTGCGCAGCGAGCCGGCGTTCGCGCGCTGCTTCGAAGAGGCAGCAGCCCATTTCGGCGCCATCCACGTGCTGGTCAACAATGCCGCGCGCACACCGTTCACTTCGCTCTGGGACATCACGCCCGACGAGTGGGACGACGTTCTGGCCGTCAACCTGCGCGGCAGCTTCTTCGGCTGCCGTATTGCAGGGCGGCACATGCGCGGGCGCGGGTCCGGGCGCATCGTCAACCTGGCATCCTTGGCGGGCCAGCAGCCCAGCGCCGCGACCGGCGTGCACTATGCGGCCAGCAAGGCGGCGTTGCTGGCCTTGACGCGCGGCTTCGCGCAGGAACTCGCGCCGCACGGCGTCACGGTGAATGCAGTGGCGCCGGCGGCGGTTCGCAGCCCCGCGCTGGACGCACTGGACCCGGCGCGGCAGCAGGCACTGAAGGCAAGCATTCCGCTGGGCCGCTTCGGCCGGCCCGAGGAGGTGGCGGCCGCTGTGGTCTACCTCGCTTCGCCCGAGGCAGCCTTCATGACGGGCGCCACCCTGGACCTCAACGGCGGCCGTTTCATGCGCTGAGCAGGCGATGCGCCGCACGCGCTAAAATAGTTCAGAACTAAATCATTCAGGTATGCATGCAAATTCATTGACCGGCCGCCACGCCCTCGTCACCGGGGCTGCACGCGGCATTGGCGCCGAGATCGCCCGCACCCTGGCTGCCGAGGGCGCAACGCTCACGCTGCTCGGGCGCGATCTCGATACGCTCCAGCGCGTGACCGCGTCGCTCGCGGGCCAGGGCCACGGCGTTGCCGCGGCCGACGTGGCCGACGCGCAGGCCGTGCAGTCGGCCTTCGCACTCGCACGTGCCGAGCGCGGACCGTTCGCCATCCTCGTCAACAACGCGGGCGCGGCCGAGAGCGCGCCGTTTCTCAAGACCTCGGTCGAACTCTGGCAGCGCATGCTGTCGGTGAACCTCACCGGCACATTCCTGTGCACCCAGGCCGCACTGCCCGACATGCTCGAAGCCGGCTGGGGCCGCATCGTCAACATCGCCAGCACCGCGGGCCAGAAGGGCTACGCCTACGTCGCGGCCTATGCGGCGGCCAAGC
Source organism: Variovorax paradoxus (assembly GCF_030815975.1). NCBI lineage: Bacteria > Pseudomonadati > Pseudomonadota > Betaproteobacteria > Burkholderiales > Comamonadaceae > Variovorax > Variovorax paradoxus. The sequence continues at coordinate 382,943 of NZ_JAUSXL010000002.1, read as the reverse complement.
ATGGCGTGGTCGGGCTCACGCGCTCGCTCGCGCTCGAGGTGGCGCGCAAGGGAGTCACGGTGAACGCCGTGTGTCCCGGCTACACCGACACCGACATCCTGCGCGCGAGCGTTGCCAATGTGGTGGGCAAGACCGGCCGCAGCGAAGCCGATGCGCTGGCCGAGTTCTCCAGCGCCAATCCGCAGCGCCGCATCGTGCAGCCCGCCGAGGTGGCCGACGCGGTGCGCTGGCTCTGCGGCAGCGGCGCCGCATCCGTCACGGGGCAGTCGGTCTCGGTGTCGGGCGGAGAGGTGATGTGATGATGCGCAACGACGCCTCGCATGCCGCGCTCAGCGACGCCGAAGAGCTCGGCCACGAGGCCCGCGCCGGCCGCGAAGACCACGCCATGCTCAGGCTCTGGCTGCGCATGCTTGCCAGCACCACGCAGATCGAGGCCGAGATCCGGCGCCGGCTGCGCGAGCGTTTCGGCATTTCGCTGGCGCGCTTCGACTACATGGCCCAGCTCTACCGCTATGAAGAAGGCCTGAAGATGCGCGTGCTGTCGCGCTACCTGATGGTGACCGGAGGCAACGTCACGGGCCTGACCGACGAGCTCGAGCGCGACGGCGTGGTGGCGCGCGCCCACAGCCCCGACGACCGCCGCTCATGGATCGTGAGCCTCACGCCCAAGGGCCGTGCAAGCTTCGAGACCATGGCCAAGGAGCACGAGCAATGGATCCTTGAGATGTTCTCCGGCCTCGACATGAAGACCGTCAAGCAACTGCATGCCCAACTCGGCCAGTTGCGCGTGCACGTGATGCGCAGCGAGCCTTCGGGCGAGGAGGGCTGATGGCGACGACGAGCGCAGGCGAAACCGAAGCGCCCCTGGCCGAGTTCCAGCGCGCGCGGATGATCCGCTTTTCCGATTGCGACCCTGCGGGCATCGTCTTCTATCCGCAGTACTTCGTCATGCTGAACGGCCTGGTGGAAGACTGGGTGAGTGAAGGGCTCGGCGTCGATTACCACGCGCTCGTCGGCGAGAGGCGCATCGGCCTGCCGACGGTGCGGCTCGAGGCCGACTTTCGCGCGGTGAGCCGCATGGGCGACCGCGTCATGCTGGGCCTTGCGGTGGAGCGGCTGGGCTCGCGCTCCATGACGCTCGTGCTGCGCTGCTTCGATCCCGCCAGCGGCGAGCTGCGCATGCAGGTCAAGCAGGTGCTCGTGACCACCTCGCTCGAGAGCCATCGCGCCGTGGAAATTCCAGAAGACCTGCGCGCGGCCATTTTGCGCGGCATGCACGGGACTCGCTGAAGCGGATCAGGGCACTGGCTCGTCGCTCCATGCGCGCGTCCGTTGCTTGAGCCGGCCGCTGAGTGCCCTTTTTTCCCTGTCGGAGGGCCGCGGCGCGAAACAATCCATGTTGCGCCAATGGCCGGAAAGAACTACCGCTGATGCATTACCGCGGTTGGGCGACTGGCGGCCGGCTGCCTTCGCCGCGTCAAGCCACCACGGCGAAGCGGTCATCGCCGTCAGCGCGGGGCTGGACTTCTTTGGCGATCATCTTCGCTACCGCTTTCTGTGCAACCTTGAAGTCGTAGGTGGCCTGCAGGTTGATCCAGCCCTGCGCATCCGCTTCCTCGCCGCCGAAGTAGCGGGTGAGGCGAAGCGCGGTGTCGGGCGTGATGCCTCGTCGCTCGAGCACGATGTCATTGATGCGAGAGGCTGGCACATGCAGCGCCTTGGCCAGCGCGTTCGCCGTCATCCCGATCGGCTTCAGATAGTCTTCACGGAGGACTTCGCCCGGGTGTACAGGGCGCATTCCATTCTTGAACATCTCCATTTACCTCTGGCCGACTTAAAGCCGGCCTTTTTTGCCTGGGAAGTAACGCCTCCCGGCGTAGCGCTGGTCAGTGCGGATCGTCGATCCTGACCTCGCAGGGGCCCGAATCGCCCCATTTGAAGATCAGCCGCCATTGCTGGTTGATCCGGACGTGCCAAGCCTCACGCCGCACTCTACGCTTGGAGCGCACTTCCCAAGCTCTCTTCGCTCGAGGCCCGGACACCGCTTGCGCAGCGCCTTGGCATCGGCATTGGCGTGGCAGCCAAGCAGGGCGCCGGAGCCTTCGCTTGCGCGATCGGACCGCGGCCTTGATCATTCGATCTCGGTCTCGATCTCGATCTCGACCAGCGCATGCGCGAGGTCGGCGAATGTTAGTGGTTCAAAGCATCGATACGAACATGAAGGAGTGAGTGCCGTATGGACAACAAGCAAGCCATCATCGAAAGCCTCGCGCGGGCATTGGAAAGCTGGGTGCGCCATGCGAGCGCCGCACAGCTCTGGCAGGTGCAGCAGCAAGGCGGCCTGGGCGCATCCATCGAGGTGGACGGAGACATCGTCCACGCCCGCGTCGAACTCGGCGGTCCGCGCAATCCGCTGTCGGAACTGGGCCGCACCGATGGGCACCTGCCCGTGACGGAGGCCGTTCTCGGCAACGGCGCCGCAGCATGGGGCGCGCCGCCCCCGCACGGAGACCCGGCGCGCGAGGCCTGGTTCTTGTCGAACGAACTGGCGCAGGAGCATGCGCGGCAGTACCTGCTGGCGGAAGTCAGGGAAAAGCGGGAAGTCCTGGAGCAGTTTGTGGAGGCCTGGCTGGACAGGCAATGAAAAAAGCCCGCTACCTGATTGATAGCGGGCTTTTCAGCATTACTGCGATGTTGGTTGGTGGGCCCTGAGTGACTCGAACACTCGACCTACGGATTAAGAGTCCGCTGCTCTACCAACTGAGCTAAGAGCCCTTGCGCATCAAACGTTTTGCGTTTTTTGGCAAGACCGCAAGTATAGCGTAAAAATTCCTGGGCTCAACGATTTTGTGCGCGGCGGCGTTAGCATTCGTCATCATCGACGGGGCGACGACCCTTCATCAGGAGATCTTCCATGACAGATACATCCACCATGCCGCATGTTGTGATCACCGGGGCCGCGGGCGCGCTGGGCCGCGCGGTGGCCCAGCATTTTCTCGAGCAGGGCGCGCGCCTGGCGCTGGTCGACCATCGTGCGGGCCGACTGGCCGAGGTGTTTCCGGGCCTGGACAATTCGCAGCACCTGCTGCTGGCGGGCGACGTGACCTCGGCGGCCGACATGTCGGAGCTCGCGGGCCAGGCGCTCAAGGCCTTCGGCCGCATCGATGCGCTGGTCCACATTGCCGGCGGCTTCGAGATGGGCGAGGCCACGCACGCGCTCACGCGGGCAAGCTGGGACCGGATGATGAATCTCAATGCCTGGTCCTTCGTTGCGGTGACGCAGGCGGTGCTGCCTTCGATGATCGAGCATGGCGCGGGCCGCATCGTGGCGGTGACGGCCAAGGTGGCGGCGCGCGGCCTGCCGGCCATGGCGGCGTACATCGCGTCGAAGAGCGCGCTGCAGCGCCTGGTCGAAGCCATGGCGGCCGAGGCCGCCCCGCATGGGGTGGCCATCAACAGCGTGGCGCCCAGCGTGCTCGACACGCCGGCCAATCGGCAGGCCATGCCGGACGCCAATCCCGCCAACTGGGTGTCGACCTCCGTCGCGGCGCAGACGATCGGCTTTCTTGCGTCGCCCGCGGCCGCGGCGCTGCATGGCCAGCACCTGACGCTCGACACCTGAGCTGAAGCAAGACGAACGACAAGGGCCCTGGCGGCAACGCCAGGGCCCTTTTTTCGTTTCGACGCGCGCCGTTTCCAGGCAGGCGCTTTGTCATGGTTGCGGGCCAAGGGGGCGGGGCGCTTGTCTCCCTGGAAAAGGGGCGCCCTGCTCATGTGCGCATGCGGCGCGATTTCTACAGTGACTCCACGGCACAACGCTTCGGCCCGGCAAGGGGAAAGAAGCGGTGCCAGTCGGCCACATCACTGGGGAACACGCATGGAACCGCTCAACCTGCTGCCAAGAAGCTTCATGAACCTGCTGCGCGAAGACGCGGGCATGTCGTTCATGGAGTTCGCGCTCATCGGCTCCCTGGTGGTGGTCGTCTGCCTGCTGCTGCTGCTCGCCCTGCGGCGCAGCGCCTGAGGCTCGCACCATGCAGGAATTCAACGCTTTCCTTGATCTGCTGGCGATGCTGGCCTCGGACTTCCGCATGGGCGGGCTCTTCGTGCTGCTGGTGATGGCCGCGGTCAGCGACGCGCGCTTCTACCGCATTCCCAACTGGCTGACCTTCGGCGGCATGGTCTTCGCGGTCATCTACGGCACCTTTGCGGCGCGCACGCCGATGGTGGGCGCGCTCAATGCCATGGGCGGCCTGGGCACGGGCCTCGCGATCATGCTGCCGTTCTATGTGCTGGGGATCATGGGCGCGGGCGACGTCAAGCTGATGGCGATGGTCGGCGCCTTTCTCGGCCCCTACCAGACGCTGCAGGCCATCCTGTTCACCTGCATCGCGGGCGGCTTCGCGGCCGTGGCGGTGGCCATTCACCGGCGCCGCCTGGGCCACATGCTGTGCAACGTGAAGGATGCCGCACAGGGCATCGTCGTCGCGGGCATTGCAGGGGTGCGGCCGAGCGGAACGATCGACACGCGGCAATCCGTCGGAAAGCTGCCTTACGGCGTCTGCATTTGCGTGGGGACGATCGCACAGGTCCTCGCGCATCAGTTGGGCTTTGTCTAGCCCGTCCCATTCTTCATTTCATCCACGGCGGAGATTCGCATGAAAAACATCAAGGCGCTCGGGCTGCTTCTGCTGGCCCTCCTGACCGGCCTGGCGGCCGCGGTCTACGCGGCGGGCTGGGTCTCCCGACAGGGCGGGATCGCATCCAACAAGGTGGTGGTGGCCGCCGTCGACATCGAGCTGGGCAGCCGGGTCAACCCCCAGATGCTGTCGCTGGTCGACTGGCCGAGCGGCTCGCTGCCGGCGGGCTCGTTCAAGGACGCCAAGACACTCGAAGACCGCGTGGTCAAGGTCGGCGTGCTGCGCGGCGAGGCCATCCTGGAAGGCAAGCTCGCGCCGGTCGGCACCCAGGGCGGGCTCTCGGCGGTCATTGCCACCGGCAAGCGCGCCATGACCGTGCGCGTCAACGACGTGGTCGGCGTGGCGGGCTTCGCGCTGCCGGGCAACTACGTCGACGTGATGGTCAACGCGCAGCAGGACAAGAACCGTGGCGAGGAGGGCCGCCAGATCAGCAAGACAGTGCTTGAGAAGGTACTGGTGCTGGCTGTGGCGCAGGAGGCCAACCGCGACGAAACCAAGCCGAAGGTGGTCAGCGCCGTGACGCTGGAGCTGTCGCTCGAAGACTCCGAAAAGCTCGACCTGGCACGCAGCGTGGGAACCCTCTCGCTGGTGCTGCGCAACCAGATGGACAAGACCACGGTTGCTACCGCCGGAATCACCAAGGGCCAGTTGTTCGGCGAGAAGGAAATCCTGCCGATCTCCACCACCGTGGCTGCGCGGCCGGCCACCGCGCGAGTGCCGCGTACCGCCCCCGTGGCGCTGCGGCAATCCGAGTGCGTGGAAGTGATCCAGCACGCAGCCCGCACGCTCAACTGCTTCTGATCATCCCTCCAGGAGGAACCACAAGTGCAACATCTCTCTTCTTCATCCGCCGTGCTGTTGGCGGTACTCGCGACATTGGGGCTGCCCGCCATTGCCGCAGACGTAGCAGTTTCGGCGTCAGCTGCAGCTCCGGTGGCCGCCCAGGCGGCTGTCGCGCCCGCCGCACCCGCCACCCGGCGCTGCACCGCGATCATCCCGGACGACCAGCCGACCTACGCCGTGCTCGGCAAGTCGGTGGTCATTCCGCTGAAGGCACGCGTTGCGCGCATCGTGGTCAGCGGCCAGCCCCCGAGCCGCGCGCCGGCAGCCGCGGGGCAGCCGGCCCCCGCCCAGGCGGCGAACGCGGGCGACGGCATTGCCGACGTCGATGTCACGCTGCTGAGCCCGACCGACCTGTTCTTCCGCGGCCGCCAGGCGGGCTCGATGAACGTCGTGCTGCAGAGCGTTGACGGCACCTGCTACATCAAGGACGTCATCGTGACCATCGATCCGGGCGCGCTGCAGTCCAAGCTGGCCGAGCTGATGCCGGAAGAAACCCACATCCGCGTGCGCAGCGCCGAAAAATCCATCGTGCTCACCGGCGAGATCAGCGACGCGCTCAAGCTCGACGACGTGATGAGCCTGGCCATGGCCTATGGCGCTGACGGCAAGAAGGTGGTGAACCTGCTGCGCGTCACGGCGCCGCAGCAAGTCATGCTCGAAGTGAAGATTGCAGAGATCAGCAAGACCCTGCTGGACCGGCTGGGTGCGCGCGTCGGCTTGAGCCGCTCGGGCAACGGCGGCCGCGACAGCTACTCGCTGATCTCCAGCTTCCTCAGTGGAGGCGGCGGCCTGATCGAGGCGCTCAGGATCGGCCGCACGTCGATTGGCATCGACGGCCAGAAGGACGACGGCCTGGTGCGCATCCTGGCGGAGCCCAACATCATGGCCATCAGCGGCCAGCAGGCGAGCTTCTTGTCGGGCGGAAAGATCTTCATCCCGGTCGCGCAGAGCGCTGCGGGCGGTGGCGGAACGAACATCACGCTGGAAGAAAAGGAGTTCGGCATCGGGGTCAAGTTCACCCCGACTGTGCTCAACGGCGGACGCGTCAATCTCAAGATGGTTTCGGAGGTATCGGACCTGTCGCAGACCGGTTCGCCCTTTACCACCGTCTCCGGAGCCACCGCCGTGCTGCCATCGCTCACCGTGCGCCGCGCCGACACCACCGTGCAGCTCAACGACGGGCAGAGCTTTGTCATTGCGGGGCTCATCAAGAGCAATGTCACGGAAACCATCAAGCGCTATCCGGGATTGGGCGAAGTGCCGGTGATGGGGGCGTTATTCCGCAGCTCCGAGTTTCAGAACGACCAGACCGAGCTGATGTTCGTGATCACGCCGCGCCTGGTCCGGCCGCTGGCCGAGGCGCCCCGCGTTCCGACCGACAACCACGTCGTTCCCAGCCGTGCGGAGATGTACCTGAACGGCAGCCTCGAAAGCGCCACCCCGGCACCGGTTGCACCGGCCGGCCAACCCCAATGACATCCCCGAGGAGCACCACCATGTTCATCAAGTCGACCACTCTCGCGCTGACGCTGCTGCTGGGCACCGGATGCTCCCACGTCACGCCCAACTACGACGCGCGTTTTGGCGATGCGGTGCGCGACGCGAAACGGAAGATGACCATCAATCCCGATGCCGGCAAGGACGGGAACCCGGTGGTCGGCATGGACGGGCGCGCGGCGCGCGAGTCGATGGTGCAGTACCAGAAGTCCTACAAGGCGCCGCCGCCAGCGGTGAACGTCATCAACATCGGGGGCGGGATTGGTAGTGGAGACAACGGCGGTGGGGGTCGTTAGGCGGCCCTCGAACGATTCTTGAATTCGAACAGAAAGGAGTTGCCTCACAAAGATATAAGTCAATCAACCCAAGAACCAACGCAAGATTTTTTGTTCTCTTACTTCAATTTCAAAGGTGAAAAAATGAACCAACTCTCTGTCCGTGCCGGCAACTTCATGTCCTCGTTCGCCAAGAAAGAGGACGGCGCGCAAGTTATCGAGTACGCGCTCATCATCGCAGTCGTGTCGATTGCCCTCGTCATTGCACTGCAGGGCCTGACCACCGGAGGGTACTTCACAACCTTCATTGCACGCGTGGGCGCCTGCCTCTCGGGCAACATGGCCGTCTGCAATCCTTAAGCCCGGTAATCGCATTTACCGGAACGATGGCGGTGGCGGAGCCGGCTTATCCGTTGCCCGCCGCCCCTCTTCATATGACGGTCCAGCACAACGCGAGGTACTCACCATGTTCAAGATGTTCCGGCGGGATGAAAGCGGTGTCCGGATAGTGGAGTACGCGCTGGTCATTGCCGTGATCTCGATCCTGCTTATCGTCGCATTGCGGCCATTGGTAACGGACTTCGGCATCAGCGATCTTGTCGATCGCGTCCGCATCTGCCTCGGCAGTGTGGATTGCGGCTGAAGCGCCGGGTTTTTCCGAACCGACACACTGCACAGGAAGCCGATCATGAAAGTCCACACTTCCGGCCACCGCCAAAGCGGCGCGGTGATCATCACCGTCGCGCTGGTCCTGCTGTTCCTCCTCGGATTCATGGGCATTGCGCTGGACTTTGGCCGCCTCTTCATCGTGAAAACGGAGCTGCAGACCGCCCTGGACAGCTGTGCCCTGTCTGCCGCGCAGGAACTCGACGGCGCCAGCGATGCGTTGACGCGTGCCACCAGCGCAGGCAAGACCGCAGCCGATCTCAACAAGATCAATTTTCAAGGCGAGGCGACCGGCATCGCCCAGGCTGAGATCGTGTTCAGCGACTCGCTGATCGGCACCTACAGCCATACCTTCACGCCGGTCGCAAATGCCCGGTATGTCAAGTGCCTGCACACGAAGTCAGGCATCGCGCCTTGGCTCCTCCATGCCCTGAGCGCGTTCAGTGGAAACAGCACGTACGCGGCATCGCAGAGCGTGGCCGCTGTCGCCGTTGCCACCAGGGCGCCGTCACAGACCAATTGCCTTATTCCCGTTGGCGTCTGCCAGAAATCCGCCACGCCCAGCTGGGGGTTCGCGCGTGGTGAGTGGATCGAAGGTGTAGTCAATTCCAACGATGATGTGGAGGGTGGCCGTTTTCACTGGATAGATTTTTCCGGCAACGGCGGAGGCGCACGAGCAGTGAAGGATCTTCTGGCGAGCAGTGGGCAATGCGGCCTTCCTGGAACAGCAACAAACGTTAGCAAATCAGGCAAGACCAATGGCGCCGTCGAGGCCTGGAATACCCGCTTCGGTATCTATAAAGGCAGCTACAAAGCTAGCGAATCGATACCTGATCTGACGGGCTACGCCTGGTATTCCAATGGTAGTAGCGGGGACCTCCCGAAGCCTGGCAGATATGACGATTCAAGTGCCAGCGGATTTACTGCCAAGCGCAATGCCTATGCGCCATATCAAGGGGATGGCACGCCCCCGGACGCCACAAACCTCAAAGTCAAAGGGGATCCTGCGTCCACTGACTACACCAAGGGAGCCAATCGACGTGTTGTGACGACCGCAGTCGTGGAGTGTCCATCAGTCAATCAAATCAAAGGATTTGCTTGTATGTTGATGCTGCATCCATTGGAGAAGAACGCGAGCGGAAAGGCGGGACCAAAGATGTGGCTGGAATTCATCGGCGACGCTGGGTCCCCCGGCAGCCCCTGCGCTACCGCTGGTTTGGCCGGCGGCGTAAGCGGGCCCAAGGTCCCGACGCTCGTTCAGTAGGAGGTGGTATGCAAAAAAAGCAGAACGGCGTGGCCCTGGTCGAATTTGCCCTGATCCTTCCATTGCTGCTCATCCTGACGTTCATCACGACCGAGTTCGGGCGGGCGCTGTATCAGTACAACACCATCGCGAAATCGCTGCGCGACGCCTCCCGTTATCTGTCCACCCAGGACCCGTCGATCGCAACCACGGATCCCGCCAAAATCACGACTGCCAAGAACCTGGTGGTCTTTGGCAACCCGGCCGGCGGCGTCTCGCCATTGGTCCTGGGCCTCAGCATTTCTCAAGTCCCCAATCCAACCTGGCAATTCAAGGGCAGCGCCCCGGCCATCAATACCGTGACCATCAAGGTCACGGGATACAAGTTCCGCCCGCTCATCACCGGGGTTTTCGGGCTCACCTTCGGCGATGCGAACGGAGACATCCCGTTCGGGGATATCAGCGCCACCATGCGAGGTCAATCATGAATCGAACAAAGCAGGTCGGTGCGACCACGGTGGAGTTCGCGCTGGTCCTGATGCTCTTTCTGACCTTCCTACTGGGCATCATGGATTTCGCGCGCATGTTGTGGACGTGGAATGCGGCTGCCGAAGCGACGCGCTGGGGGGCTCGCGCAGCCGTCGTATGCGACCGAGACGCCACTGTCGTGCTTTCCAACATGCAGAAGTTCCTGCCTCAATTGACGGCAGCCAACGTCAGCATCGATTGGTACGACGCGGCAGGCAGCGTCAGCACGACCTGTACCGCCGCCAATTGCAGCGGCGTGAATGTCCGCATCCTCGATCTGGATTACCAGTGGATCTCGCCCATCGGATTCGGAACGCATGCCCCGATCCCGATGCCGAGTTTTTCCACTTACCTGCCGCGCGAAATCATGGGGCAGGACCCGAACAGCAGCGCCATCTGCTCCTAATCTGCACCTAACCCTGAGCCACATCACCATGAAAATCTCCATCATCTCCCCCAATCCCGCCCACCTGCAGGACATGCGCAAGGTGCTGGAGACCCGCTCCCATGTGGTCTCGGCCTTCGAAGGAGGCAAGAGCCGCATGCAGTGGGTGGTCGAGCAATCGGCGCCCGAACTGCTGCTGGTGGACGGCATGTGCTGCGACCCCCAGGAGCTGGCAATGGTGGAGCAGCTCACGATGCGCCATCCCGCCATTGCGGTGGTGCTGCTGTGCGCCATGCAGACGCCCGAGTTCCTGATTCTTGCCATGCGCTCTGGCGTGCGCGAAGTGCTGCCTTCGCCGCCCGAACCGACGGCGCTCGAGGCGGCCGTGGAGCGCATTGCCCTCAAGATGGCCAGTACCCAGGCGCGCGAGCCGGGCCAGGTGGTCGCGTTCATGCCGTGCAAGGGTGGCAGCGGCGCCACCTTTCTTGCAACCAACATCGGGCATCAGCTCTCGATGCGGCGCTCGGTGCTGCTGATCGACCTGAACCTGCAGTTCGGCGATGCGCTGTCCTATGTGAGCGACCTGCGGCCCACCTCCACGGTGGCCGACGTGGCGCGCGACATCGGTCGGCTCGACGCTTCGCTGCTCGCCGCGAGCACGGTGAAGGTGGCGCCGGGCTTCAGCATCCTTGCAGCGCCCGAAGATCTTTCGCGCGCGCTGGAGGTCAAGGCCGAGCACATCGATGCGATCCTGCAGGTGGCCGCGGCGCAGTACGACTTCGTGCTGTTCGACCTGGGCCTGCGCATCGATCCGCTTGCCATCCGCGTGCTGGACCGCGCGGACCGGATCTTTCCGGTGCTCCAGCCGAGCTTGCCGCACATCCGCAACGTGACGCGCCTGATGCAGGTGTTCAAGTCGCTCGGCTACCAGGCCGGCAAGGTCGAGCTGCTGGTCAACCGCAGCGCCGGCGGCACGGAGATCGGCTTGTCCGACATGCGCCGTTCGCTGGGCGGGGCCACCTTGGTCAGCGTGCCCGACGGCGGCAAAGACGTGGACGCCTCGATCAACCGCGGCGTGCCGCTGGCGGAGATGTCGCGCGGCAGCGCGCTCTGCAAGCGGCTCGAGGAAATATCCCACACGCTCAGTCCGCGCCCGAAGGAAGCGCCAGGCTTCATCGGCCGGCTCTTCCGCCGCGCTTGACGCCCGCGTTGCGCCATCACGAACTTTTTCCTCCAACAGCAAGGCAGGTCCACATGTCATTCCGAGAACAGCTCAATGCGATTGAAGCCGCGCCGGTGGCACGCGCGCCGGCGCCGCCCCCGGCCGATGGGGTGCTCTTATCCTTCGCCTCCGATGCCTACAAGCTCCTGAAGGAGCGAATGCACCTGAAGCTGCTGGACCGGTTCGACCTTGCGGTGCTCGAAACCCTGAAGCCCGAGGTGCTGCGCCAGGAGATCTCCACGATGGTCACGCGGCTGCTGCAGGAAGAGCCCGAGGCGCTGAACGACATCGAGCGGCGCACGCTGATCCGCGACATCCAGCACGAGATGCTCGGCTTCGGCCCGATCGAGCTGCTGATGGCCGACCCGACGGTGTCGGACATCCTGGTCAACTCGCATGACCGGGTCTACGTGGAGCGCAGGGGCCGGCTGGAGCTGACCGATGTGAGCTTCACCGACGAGAAGCACCTGCTGCGCATCATCGACAAGATCGTCTCGCTGGTGGGACGGCGCATCGACGAATCGAGCCCCATGGTCGATGCGCGGCTGCCGGACGGGTCGCGCGTCAATGCGGTGGTCGCGCCGGTGGCGCTGGACGGCCCGATGATGTCGATTCGCCGATTCGCGAAGATCCCGCTGAAGATGGAGAACCTGGTGAACGACCTGAAGACGCTGACGCCGCAGATGGGGCTGATGCTCGAAGGGCTGGCCAGCGCGAAGATCAACATGTTGATCTCCGGCGGCACCGGCGCCGGCAAGACGACGCTGCTGAACATTCTCTCGGGCTTCATTCCCGCCACCGAACGCATCATCACCATCGAAGACGCGGCCGAGCTCCAGCTGCAGCAGCCACATGTGGCCCGCATGGAAACCCGGCCGATGAACATCGAAGGCAAGGGCGAGATCACGCAGCGCGCGCTGGTGCGCAACGCACTGCGCATGCGGCCCGATCGCATCGTGATTGGCGAGGTGCGTGGCGCCGAGGCGGTCGACATGCTGCAGGCCATGAACACCGGCCACGAAGGCTCGCTGACCACCATCCATGCCAACAGCCCGCGCGATGCGCTGGCGCGGCTGGAGAACATGATCAGCATGGCCAACCTGAACCTTCCGCATCACTCGGTGCGCCAGCAGATTGCCTCGGCGATCACGGTGGTGATCCAGGTGCTGCGCCTGGTCGACGGCCGGCGCAAGGTCACCAGTATCCAGGAGATCACCGGCATGGAAGGCGAGGTGGTCACGATGCAGGAGATCTTCGCGTTCCGTCAGACCGGCATGGGCCCGGACGGCCGGGTGCGTGGCTACTTTCATGCCACCGGCGTGCGGCCGAAATTCGTCGAGCGCCTGCAGTCTTTCGGCGTGGTGCTGCCCGACGCCATGTTCGATCCCGACAAGCACTACGAGTAGGAGGCCCCCATGTTCCAGAACCTGATTGGCGACACGCTCATCACGCTGTCCGTGCTGGTCTTCGTGACGGTGCTGATGGTGATCGAGGGCCTCTACATGCTGTGGCGTTCCTACAGGGGCCCTGGGGTGAAGAAGATCGGCAAGCGGCTGCAGGCGCTGTCGGCGGCCACCGACCGCATCGCGCAGGCGCGGCTCGTGAAGGACCGCGTGCTCAGCGAGGCGCCGTGGATGCAGCGCGTTCTTCTGAAGCTTCCGCGGGCCCACCGACTGGACCGCTTCATTCTCCAGGCGGGACAGGAGTGGACCGTGTCCCATGTGCTGCTCGCCTGCGCGCTGTGCGGCATGCTTGTTTTCTTTGCAATGGCGTCGCTCGCGAACCAGCCTGCTTGGATTGCCCTGCTGGTGGGCGCCGCCGGCGCGGCGGTGCCGCTGCTCTACCTGGACCACCGGCGCAGGCGCCGCCTGGCACGTCTCGAAAGGCAGCTGCCGGACGCACTCGACCTGGTGACGCGCGCCCTGCGCGCGGGCCACTCGTTCGCGAGCAGCGTGCAGATGATCGGCGAGGAAATGTCTGAGCCCATTGCGGGCGAGTTCCGCATGGTGGCCGACGAAGTCGGCTTCGGGGTTTCGCTGCAGCAGGCGCTCACGAACATGAGCGAACGCGTGCCGCTCACCGACATGCGCTACTTCGTGGTGTCGGTGCTGATCCAGCGCGACTCCGGTGGCAACCTGACCGAAGTGCTCGGCAACCTGAGCCGGCTCATCCGCGACCGCCTCAAGCTGCTGGCGCGGGTGCGGGTGCTGTCGGCGGAGGGGCGCCTGTCGGCCTGGATCCTCGGACTGATGCCCTTTGCGCTGGCGGCGCTGATGAACGCCTTCAACCCGCAGTTTATGTCGCCGCTGTGGACCGACCCGATAGGCATCACCGTCATCAAGTACATGCTCGGCCTGATGGTGGTCGGCGTGCTGATTCTGTGCAAGATCGTCAAGATCCGTGTCTGAAGGAGAAATGTCATGCTGTTCCCGATTCTCGTCTTCGTGGCCGTCTCGCTCGCCGTCAGCGGGTTTGCGGTCTGGATGCTGCCCTCGCGCACCGCGCAGCGCCTGCGGGCGGTGGCGCCTGCGAGCAAGTCCGCCTGGACTGAAACCGCGGTCAAGATCGTCGGGCCCTTCGCACAACTGTCTTCGCCCACCGGTGAAGGCGAGGCCTCGCCGCTGCGATTGAAATTCCTGAGCGCGGGCGTCCGCCACCCAGATGCGAGCCTCTTCTATTTCGGCCTGAAGACGCTGCTGCCGCTCGGCCTCGCCGGCTTGGCCTTTGTGGCGATGCGCGCGGCAGGAGCGAACAACGGGCTCACCACCCTGCTGTGGCTGGCAATGGCTGCGCTGCTTGGCTGCTATCTGCCCAACATCGTGCTGCGCGTGATGATCAAGGGGCGCCAGCGCGAGATCTTCGAGAACTTTCCCGATGCGGCGGATCTGATGCTGGTCTGCGTCGAGGCGGGCCTGGGACTCGATGCCGCGCTGGTCAAGGTCACCGAGGAGATCCGCGTCAAGAGCGAGGCCCTGGCGCAGGAGCTGCACTGGACCAACCTGGAGATGCGCGCAGGCGGCACGCGCGAGAAGTCGCTGCGCAACCTGGCGCTGCGCACCGGTGTGGAAGAGATCGGAACTTTCGCCACCATGCTGACCCAGGCCGACCGGTTCGGCACCAGCATCGGCGAATCGTTGCGCGTGTTCTCGGACGACCTGCGCCACAAGCGCCAGGTTCGCGCGGAAGAACTGGCCGCCAAGGTGCCGACCAAGATGCTGCTGCCGCTGGTGCTCTGCATCTTCCCGTGCATCTCGATGGTCATCCTGACGCCGGCGATCATCCGCATGGTCCGCACCATCGCGCCGATGCTCGTCGGAGGGCACTGAGAATTTATCCGTAAATAATGTTAATCGTCAGCGGCACCTTGCGGAACGCGATGATCGCTGCGGTGATGGGTTGAGCGCGAGGAAGCTGCGGTGGAGTTTTTCGTGTCGCACGAGCAACTTGCGAAAGCGGTTGAACCAGCTGTGGCAGACCTCGACCACCCATCGCCGCGCCCTCTTGGTCGAATCGCGCCGCTTGGCGTCAGCTTCCTCGCGGCGCTCCACCACATGGGCAATGTAGCCATGCGACTCGATGATCTCCATGCACGACGACCTCGATAACCGGCATCCGCACACAGATGCTTGCTGCGACGAATGCTCGGCGTCTTGCGCTTGACCATGACGGCTTGCAGCACTGCGTCGAGTTGCGTAACGTCATGCTGATTGGCCCCGCTCACGACGAGCGACAACGGGACGCCACGCCCGTCCACCAACAGATGACGCTTGCTCCCTTTTTTTCCCGATCCGTCGGGTTGGGGCCGACGGAGTCTTGCGCCAGCGGCGCTTTGAACATGGCGCCGTCGATGCTCTGCCATCGCCAAGCGATTCCTTGCATCTGATCGTACTCGGCCAGCCCTGCTCTCCAGATAGCCTCGAACACGCCTGCCTTCTCCCATTCAAGAAATCGCTTGTGCACTGCACTGGCGCTGCCAAAGCGCTCTTTCGAGAGGGCCTTCCATTGGCAGCCGGTGCGCAGCACGTACCCGACAGAACACCTGTCGCGCTGGCTTGGGTGGCCGTCCTGCCCCGGGCTTTCGCACGTACTCCTTGCTTGCAACGCGCTCGCGCACGGGAATCAACGGCTCGACGCGCTGCCAGAAATCATCGCTCACCGCCCATGAATCAACTCGCTTGCGTGCTGCCATGCCTTCGTCCCATCGCCGCGTGAGATGCGGCTCGGGACAAGAGTTTTACTATTTACGGATAACTTCTGAGCCCCGGCGCCCGCGCTCAATGGGGCGCGGTGTCGAGCTTGTGCTTGATGGCGTAGATGTAGAGCTCGAGCCGGTTCGCCACGTCGAGCTTCTGGTAGATCGATGTGAGGTGATTGCGGAAGGTGTGCTCGGTCACGAACAGCCGCGAGGCAAGCGTCTTGTTCGCGGCCCCGCTGCCTTCCACCACGGCGCGGATGATCTGCCGCTCCTTCTGCGTCAGGCTCGCGATCTTGGCTGCTTCGGGGTCGGCCTTCGCCGGCTTCTTCGGCGAGGTCAGTTCGGAGAACACGCGGCCCATGGCCTGCGCGTCGATGCACAGTTCGCCCTTGTGGACGCGCGCTATCGCATCGAGCACCTGCTCGGCAGAAGCATCCTTGCCCAGCACGCCCCTGGCACCGCGCAGCACCGCAAGATCCAGCGTTTGCTGGCTGCGTTCAGCCGTGAGGATGAGCGCGCGCGAGACCTCGTTCGACAGCAGCTTCGGAAGAATGTCGAGCGAGCATCGGCCGCCGAGGTCGAGGTCGAGGAGGATCACATCGGGAACGAGGTGCTCGGTCTGCTCCAGGGCCTGCTCGCAGCAGTTGGCCGTGGCAACCACCTTCATGCGCGGCTGTTCGCCATCGATCAGTTTCGACAGGCCCCACAGCATGGTCTGGTGATCGTCTACGAGCATGACACCGATGGGATGCGTTGCGGATTGCATGTTTGACACCTTCGTCTTCTTCAGATGGGTATTTCGATCAGGACCGCCGTTGCGCCGCCTGCGCCTTGGCCGACCTGCACTTCCCCCCCCAGGGCGGCCGCGCGTTCGCTGATGGAGCGCGGGCGGAAATCCGAGAAGTCAGCGCCACAGGCCTCGTTCTCGATCCGGATCTGCAGCCTGCCATCCGTGCAGCCGATGTGGATGCAGCCTTGATGGGCATGTGTGTGCTTGCAGATGTTGTTCAGTCCTTCGCGCACCAGCTGGAGCACTTCGGTGGTCATACGGTCGTCCAGGTGCACGTCGCCGTCGACCAGGATGCTCATGTCGATGCCGTAGAGCGTCTTGATGCGCGCAGCCTGGCGGTGCAGGTGCGGAAGAATGAATTCGCAGTGGCTTTCCCCGCCGTGCTTCACGACGCCCGCATAGTGGCGCAGGTCGGCCACCACGCTCTCGGCCATGCTGGCCAGCTTGTCCAGGTCATCGACCAGCGGATTGTCGGCCGCCGCTTTCTTGCGCAGCGCGCTCAGCCCCAGCTTCAGGCCGATATAGGGCTGGATCGCGGTGTCGTGCAGATCCAGCGAGAGCTTCAGGCGCTCCTTCGAGGCGGCCTCCGATGCCATCCGGTCGAGCACCCCGATCGTCTCGATCACCGGAAAGACCTGGCCCATCATGTGGGCCAGGAACAGCGCATCGGATTTGCGGAACAGCCCCTCGCTGGAAGACACGTAGATTCGCCCCTCTCCCTGGCGCATCGGCAACGGTGCGCTGATGAAGGAGCGCGCCTCCAGCATGGCGGTAACCGCTGCACTGCGCCGCAGGCCGGGCTCGTCCTGTGCGCGCCACTGGCGCAAGCGAAGGTCGAAGGCATGGCCCTGCGCGCACAGCCGGCTCAATGGCCAGGGCAGGCGGCTGCGCAGCACGATGTCCCCGGCCTTCAGTGCCATCAGCGGCAATTCGAAGGCATGGCCGATCGTCTCGACGTCGACCGCCTCGCCCGCATGGCCTTGCTTGAGCGTGCGCATGACCCAGCTGCTGGTTGCCGTGTCGCGCGTCAGAAGAACGCAGTGGCTTGCCTTGTAGAAGGCCAGCGTCTTCTCCATGGTGCTGGCGATCGTGCGGGCAACGCCGAACCTGGGGTTCGACAGCTGGCTCACTTGGCTCAGGAGCGAAAGACGCCGCCGCAGCTCGACTTTCGATCCGCCCCAGTGTCCGATCATGTGCCCCAGCGCCAGCAGGAAGGTGGTGCGCATCAGCAACTGCGGCGTATCGCTTCCGATGCCCGTGCCCAGGCCGCACAAGGCCAAAGAGGCTACCGAGGCCATGGTTACCCGTGCGCCTTCCTCGTATCCCCAGCGAAAGGAAGAGGTGAGGATGGCGAAGAAGTAGAAGAGGAAATAAAGGCTTCCGGTGCCGCCGGTCGCGAAGACGATCTGCGTGAACCACAGCACGTCGAACCAATGGATGGCCTTGCCCTGGAAGTAGGGCTGGCCCTTTCGCGTGCAGATGTACACGCCAAGGCTGTAGATCGCGTAGCAGGAAAACGTTAGCCAGACGGCGCTGCCTATGCGCTGTTGGGGGTCGCGAAGGTCAACCGCAACCGCCAGCAGCGCCGACACCGAGAGCACCAGCCGCATCCGCGACACCATGAGCGCATCGGCGGTGAGGCTGGAGTCGGTCCCGCAATCGGGGTCGATGGAGTGGGCTTGCATGGGGCTTTTTTTTCGAGTGCATAAAGCGGCTCATGCCCTGCCAGCCCACCACGACAAGGCGCCCATGCTCCTGGGAGGGAAGCTCTGAGAAGTAACACCTTGGTTCACTTTTTGCGCCAAAATTAATATCTGCGAGGATTTCACATTACTACTTTTGTAGTCGAAAGCAATACTTTTCGGTTAACCCCGCTTGCAATGTGTACTTTTGTTACTGAATGATGCAAATTGAGGCTGCCCGCTAGCGGATGTATCGCCGGGCCCGAAAGTGCCCAGGGGCCGGGCAAAGAAAAAGGGCTCGGAAAAATCCGAGCCCTTTGAATGGGTTGGTGGAGAGGATGAGGATCGAACTCACGACCTCCGCATTGCGAACGCGGCGCTCTCCCAGCTGAGCTACCCCCCCAACGCAAGCCGGATTTTAACCAGAACACGCCCGGAAGCGCATGGCCCGCATGCCAAGATGCGCGCTTCGAAAAAGAAGGAAAGCACAACCCGCATGGCCTCGTACGAACCCGCCTGGCTGGAAGGCATGTACAACAATCTTGCGCGCGTGAAGGATCACCCGGCGTACTTCGCCCGCTGGGGCCGCGACTCGCAAGCCGTACGCGAAACCTTGCCCGGCCGGATCGACGTGCCCTATGGCCGGGGCGTGAACGAGACGCTCGACATCTTTCCGGCACCCGTACCCGGCGCACCGGTGCTGGTGTTCATTCACGGCGGCTATTGGCGTGCGATGGACAAGCGGGACCATTCGTTCATTGCGCCCGCGTTCAACGACCGCGGCGTGTGCGTGGTGATGCCCAACTACGCACTGTGCCCCGGAACGGCGGAGGAACCCGTCACCGTGCCGGGCATCGTCATGCAGATGGTGCGCGCGCTCGAGTGGACCTGGCGCCATGCCGCGAGCTTTGGCGCGGACCCCTCGCGCATCACCGTGGCCGGGCATTCGGCCGGCGGCCACATGGCGGCCGCGCTGCTGGCCTGCAACTGGAAGGCGGTCGCTCCCGGCCTGCCCGCGCAACTGGTGCGCAATGCGCTGTCGATCTCGGGCCTCTACGACCTTCGGCCGCTGCAGCGCACGCCGTTCCTGGAGCAGGTCCTGAAGCTCGGCGATGCGGATGCGCTGCGCGCCAGCCCGGCGCTCTGGCCCGCGCCGGCGCGCGGCCAGCTGCATGCGCTGGTGGGCAGCGACGAAAGCGAGGAGTTCATCCGCCAGAACGCGCTGATCCGCGAGGCATGGGGCCGCAACACCGTGCCCGTGTGCGAATCGCTGCCGGGGCTGAACCATTTCAGCATCGTCGATGCACTGGCGGACCCGGCCCACAGGCTGCACCACCACGCGGTGCAGCTCCTGGAGGCCTGATCCGGCCGGGCCGGAGCAGGGCTCTTACATCAACAGGTGCTCGCCCGCGTTATCGCCGCCGAGCGTGACGTAGTTGACCTTGCGGATGTCCATCAGCGTGCGGCCGCCCGCGTAGCTGATGGAGCTCTGCACGTCCTGCTCCATCTCGATCAGCGTGTCGGCCAGACGGCCCTTGATGGGCTCGAGGATGCGCTTGCCTTCGACGTGCTTGTACTCACCCTTGTTGAAGTCGCTGGCCGAGCCGTAGTACTCCTTGAAGAGCGCGCCGTCGACCTCCACGGTCCGGCCAGGCGACTCCTCGTGCCCCGCGAAGAGCGAGCCGATCATCACCATCGAGGCGCCGAAGCGCACGCTCTTGGCAATGTCGCCATGGTCGCGAATGCCGCCGTCCGCGATGATCGGCTTGGTGGCCACGCGCGCACACCACTTGAGCGCGCTGAGCTGCCAGCCGCCGGTGCCGAAACCGGTCTTGAGCTTGGTGATGCAGACCTTGCCCGGGCCGATGCCGACCTTGGTGGCGTCGGCGCCCCAATTCTCCAGGTCGATGATGGCTTCGGGCGTGCCCACGTTGCCGGCGATCACGAAGGCGCCCGGCAGCTTCTGCTTCAGGTAGCCGATCATGTTCTTCACGCTGTCGGCATGGCCGTGCGCGATGTCGATGGTGATGTACTCGGGCACCAGGCCCTTCGCCACCAGCTGGTCGACGGTGTCGTAGTCGGGCTTCTTCACGCCCAGCGAGATCGAGGCGAACACGCCCTTGCCATGCATCTGCTGGACGAACTTCACGTTGTCGAGGTCGAAGCGGTGCATCACGTAGAAGTAGCCGTTCTGCGCCAGCCACAGGCAGATCGGCTCGTCGACCACCGTCTTCATGTTGGCGGGCACCACCGGCAGGCGGAAAGTGCGTGCGCCGAGCGTCACGCTGGCGTCGCACTCCGAGCGGCTTTCCACGCGGCATTTGCGCGGCAGCAGAAGGATGTTGTCGTAATCGAATATTTGCATGACCAGGCTCCTGAAAGGAATCGTTGAGAACGAATGAGCGCTTGGTCCGGCCGGTCTTTGCGGCGCCTTTCTGAAGAAAAGACGGGCACAAAAAACCGGGCGCAAGAATCTTGGGCCCGGTGATTGATTTTACGCAGTCCCGCAGCGGCGGGTCTTCCGGTTCTTCGTATAACCCGCATACGCGTTGGTTTCTACAATCGACCCATATGTTGTTCAACGAACCTGCGGCTGATGCCAACCCCCCGGAACTGCCGCTGCTGCAGAACCTCAACCCGGAGCAGCGCGCCGCGGTCACCCTGCCTGCGGGCAATGCCCTGATCCTTGCCGGCGCCGGCTCGGGCAAGACGCGGGTGCTCACCACCCGCATCGCCTGGCTCTTGCAGACCGGGCAGGTGTCCGCCGGCGGCATCCTGGCCGTGACCTTCACCAACAAGGCCGCCAAGGAAATGATGACGCGGCTGACGGCGATCCTGCCCGTCAACGTGCGGGGCATGTGGATCGGCACCTTCCACGGCCTGTGCAACCGCCTGCTGCGCGCGCACTGGAAGCTGGCCAACCTGCCGTCCACCTTCCAGATCCTCGACACGCAAGACCAGCTATCGGCCATCAAGCGCCTGATGAAGCAGTTCAACGTCGACGACGAACGCTTTCCGGCCAAGCAGACCCAGTGGTTCATTGCCGGCGCGAAGGAAGACGGCCTGCGTCCGAAAGACGTGGAGATCCGCAGCGACGACGACCGCAAGAAGGTCGAGCTCTACCAGCTCTACGAAGAGCAGTGCCAGCGCGAAGGCGTGGTCGATTTCGGCGAGCTCATGCTGCGCAGCTATGAGCTGCTGCGCGACAACGACCCGGTGCGCGAGCACTACCAGCGGCGCTTCCGCCACATCCTGATCGACGAGTTCCAGGACACCAATCGCCTGCAGTACGCGTGGATCAAGATGCTCGCGGGCAGCACCGTGGCAGGAGGCCAGTTCGTGCCGGGCCAGAACAGCGTGATTGCGGTGGGCGACGACGACCAGAGCATCTACGCCTTTCGCGGCGCGCGCGTGGGCAACATGGCCGACTTCGTGCGCGAGTTCGATGTGCAGCACCAGATCAAGCTGGAGCAGAACTACCGCAGCTACAGCAACATCCTCGATTCGGCCAACGAGCTCATCAGCCACAACAAGAAGCGCCTGGGCAAGAACCTGCGCACCGACCAGGGCCCCGGCGAGCCGGTGCGCGTGTACGAGTCGCCCACCGACCTGGCCGAGGCGCAGTGGATGGTCGAGGAAATGCGCCAGCTCGTGCGCGACGGCTTCGACCGCAAGGAAATGGCCGTGCTCTACCGCAGCAATGCGCAGAGCCGGGTGATCGAAACGGCGCTGTTCAATGCCTCGGTGCCGTACCGCGTGTACGGCGGCCTGCGCTTCTTCGAGCGCGCCGAAATCAAGCATGCGCTGGCCTACCTGCGCCTGCTCGAGAACAAGGACGACGACACCAGTTTTCTGCGCGTGGTCAACTTTCCGCCGCGCGGCATCGGCGCGCGCACGCTGGAGCAGCTGCAGGACGCGGCGCGCACGGCAGGGCGCTCGCTGCATGACGCGGTCAGCGTCGTCGGCGGCAAGGCGGGTGCGAACCTCACGGGCTTCGTCGCCAAGATCGACGTGCTGCGCGAGCAGACGCAGGGCGCCAGCCTGCGCGAGATCATCGAGCTGGTGCTCGACCACAGCGGCCTGGTCGAACACTACAAGGCCGACCGCGAAGGCGCCGACCGGATCGAGAATCTGGAAGAACTGGTGAACGCGGCCGAGAGCTTCGTCACGCAGGAAGGCTTCGGCCGCGACGCGGTGGCACTGCCCATCGACGAACTGCGGCAGTCGCTGGCGAGCCAGGGTATCGACCCAAACCAGCCGCTCATCGACGAGCCGCTCGCGCCCGATGCCGAAACCGGCGAAACGCTGAGCCCGCTGGCCGCCTTCCTCACGCATGCGGCGCTCGAGTCGGGCGACAACCAGGCGCAGGCCGGACAGGACGCCGTTCAGCTCATGACCGTGCACGCCGCCAAGGGCCTGGAGTTCGACTGCGTGTTCATCACCGGCATGGAAGAGGGCCTGTTCCCGCACGAGAACTCGATGAGCGACTTCGAAAGCCTCGAGGAAGAGCGCCGCCTGATGTACGTGGCGATCACGCGCGCGCGCAAGCGCCTGTACCTGAGCCATTCGCAAACGCGCATGCTCCATGGCCAGACGCGCTACAACGTGAAGAGCCGCTTCTTCGAAGAGCTGCCCGAAGGCGCGCTCAAATGGCTCACGCCGAAGAACCAGTCCTTCACGCCCTCGGCTTTCGGCTACGGCGGCGGCTATGCGAGCACGCGCGGCGGCAGCGGAAGCTACGGCGGTGGCGGCAGCTATGGGGGCAGCAAGGACACCTTCGCGAGCCCGCCGGTGCCGCCGCAGAAGACCGCGCCCTCGCACGGCCTGCGCTCGGGCATGCAGGTGTTCCACAACAAGTTCGGCGAAGGCACGGTGCTGTCGCTCGAAGGCACGGGCGACGACGCGCGGGCGCAGGTCAAGTTTGCGCGGCATGGCGTGAAGTGGCTCGCGCTGTCGGTGGCCAAGCTCACGCCGGTGTGAGCGGGGTCCAGGTTGCTATTAAACAAATAGCTGAGGTCGCAATAACCACGGGCGTTTCGAGCGGTTTTTAACCAAACAACCGCCGTACACTCCATGCTCGCCAAACATGGGGAGTTCAGGATGTGGTTCCTTGGCATGATCGCCGGCCTTTTCATCGGGGCCCTGGCCGAATCGGTTCCGGCCGCGCTGATCCTGGCGGTGGTCGGCGCGTTTGTGTTGCCGAAGATCATCGGCAAGAAAACCGCCGCCGAACCCGCGCGAAGCGAGGCTGAGCGCGCATCGCCTTCCAGCGGTGCGCCGGCGGCATCGGCGGGCGGCATGTCGACGCTGCAGCAGCGCGTGGCCGAACTCGAACAGCGTGTGAGCCTGCTCGAACAGCGGCTGGCGCAAGGTGCGGGAGGCGCAGTGGCTGTGCCGGCCGCCAATCCGGAGATCCCAGAGATCCGGGAGGTCGTGCCGCCCATGCCGGTTGCCGCGCGGCCTGCGGAAGCGGCCGATGCGAGGGGTCTTGCCGCAGCGCATGTCCCGGTGCCGGAGACCAGGCCTGCGGCGGTCTTGCCGGCTCCCCAGCCCGCAGCGCCGGCGGCTGCCAAGCCACCGGCGGCCATGCCGCCGTCGCCGCGGCGCCCACCTCCGCCTCCGCCGCCTCCACCGGTCCCATGGCGCGAGCGCCTGCCCGCACCCATCGCCAACCTGATCTTCGGCGGCAACATGCTGGTGAAGCTCGGCGTGCTGATCCTATTCCTGGGACTGGCCTTCCTGCTGCGCTATACGGCCGAGCGCGTCACGGTGCCGGTCGAGCTGCGCTATGCGGCCGTGGCGCTGGTGGGCGCGGGCCTGCTGGCGCTGGGCTGGCTGCTGCGCCGCAAGCGCACCGGCTACGCGCTGATCCTGCAGGGGGCTGGCATCGGCGTGTTCTATCTGACCACGCTCGCGGCGATGAAGGTGCACGAGCTGCTGCCATCCACCGTCGGCTTCGCCTTCCTGTTCGGCGTGGCGGCGCTGAGCGCGGTGCTGGCGGTGCTGCAGAACGCGCCGCTGCTGGCCATCGTCGCGGCGCTCGAAGGCTTTGCGGCGCCGGTGCTCGCGTCCACCGGGCAGAACCGGCCGGTAGGGCTCTTCACCTACCTGCTGGTGCTCGACGTGGGCATCGTGCTGATCGCCTGGTTCAAGGCCTGGCGGGTGCTGAACCTGATCGGCTTCGTCGGCACCTTCACGCTGGCCGCGGGCTGGGCGCACAAGTACTACACGCCCGACCAGTACGGCATCGTGCAGCCCTTCCTGCTGGTGTTCTTCCTGCTGTTCGTGGCCATCGGCCTGCTGTTCGCGCGCCGCACGCTGTTCGACGCACCGGTGCAGCCCGCGCAGCCGCTGGCCGCACGCGCGCTCGACACGCTGCGCCGCGCGGGGCGGGTCGACAGTTCGCTGGTGTTCGGCACGCCCATGGTCGCTTTCGGCATGCAGGTGCTGCTGATGCAGCCGTGGGAATACGGCGCCGCGTTCTCGGCCATGGCGCTCGCGGCCTTCTACCTGGTGCTGGGCCGCCTGGTGTTCGCCACGCAGCCCAAGGGCCTCGCGCTGCTGGCGGAGGCCTACGCCATCGTGGGCGTGATCTTCGGCACGCTCGCCATTCCGCTGGGGCTGGAGGGCCGGTGGACCGGCGCGGCCTGGGCCGTGGAAGCGGCCGGCATGTACTGGCTGGGGGCGCGGCAGCAGCGCGTGTACGCACGGGCCTTCTCGTTCGTGGTGTTTGCCGGCGCGGTGTGGAAGCTGCTGCAGGCCACGCAGCTCGACGGCGCGGCGGGCCATCCGCTGCTGCAGGGATCGGTGATCGGACCGGTGCTGGTGGCGGTGAGCGCATTTGCGATGTGGACCATTCATCGCCGCGGCAGGCTCGATGAAGGCAACGGCTGGGAGGCGCTGGTGGGCACCGCGCTGCCGTGGCTCGGCATGGGTGCGCTCACGCTGCTGCTGTGGCAGTGGTTCACGCCGCCCTGGGCGGCGGCGGCAACGGCCGTGCTGGCCTTAGGCACCTTTGCCGTGGCGGTGCGCTTCCAGCTGCGGCTGCTGGCTTTCGTGAGCTACGGCATGCAGGCGCTGGCGGTGGCCGGTTTCATCGCCACGCTGCACCAGGTCGCCGATGCGCATGGCGGCGACGAGGTGCTGGCGAGCGGCTGGCAGGGCGCGGTGGCTGCGAGCCTGATCGCACTGAGCCTGCTCGGCAGCGCCGCCTGGTCGATGCTGCAGGCGCACCGTGCCGCATTGGCGCGCGGCATCCGGCCGGTGTGGTCGCCGGGCAATGCCATCGCGGTGATTGCCGGCGTGAGCCTGCTGCATCTGGCGATGCTGTTCCAGGTGAGCCTCGCGCAGGCCGCGCTGCTGTGGCCGCTGACGGCCACGGTCGTGCTCTGGGTGGCGCTGCGCATCGCGCACGGGCCGCTCGCGGCGCTGGCGGGCGTGCTGCAGCTCGTCTCGGCCCTGCTCCATGTCTTTGGCCGGGTCTTCCACGCCGAAGCCGCGCCGCCGGCTTTCGCGCACCTGGGTTTCTGGACGCCGGTGGTGCTGGGGCTCGCGGCCCTGCTGGCCGGTGGCTGGATCAACGACGAGGCTTGGCGGCGCGCCACCGGCGGCGCCACGGCCGAGCCCAAGCCCAAGCGCTGGATCAACGACTGGTGCGCCCATTCGGCGGTGCTGTGGCTGCCGGTGGTCTGGGGGCTGGGCTGGTGGCTCTTCGGCTGGCTCGACGAAACCGGCGAGGTGCTGCGGCGCAACGGGCTGGCCGCGCACTTGGCCGCGGCCGCGATGGCGATCATGCTCGTGACCTCCGTTCTTTCGGCGCTCGTGGCGCATCGCCGCAACTGGCCGCAGTTGGGCCGGGCGACCCTGGCCACCTTGCCGGGCTTCGGCCTGGTCGCGGTCCATGCCGTTGCCATGGCAGCGCCGCTGGTCTACCTGCCGTCGAGCGCGCTGGGCTGGATCGCCTGGCCGCTGGCGCTGCTGTGGCACCTGCGGCTGCTGCATGCGCAGAAGCGCTGGCTGGCCTCGGCGGCACTGGTGCCTTTGCATGTGGCGGGCTTCTGGTTCTTTGTGCTGCTTGCGGCACGCGAATGCCAGTGGCAGCTCGGGCGCATCGGTGCGGAATGGTCGAGCTGGCAATTGCTGGGCTGGGCCGTGGTGCCCGTGGCTGCGCTCTGGATGCTGCGTTCGCGCGCACTGCTGCAGCGCTGGCCGGTGGCCGAGTACCGCGCCGCCTACCTCGAAATCGCGGCGATGCCGGTGGCGGCCTATCTGCTCGCATGGGCCTGGGTCACCAACGGCACGAGCCCGGGCGACGCGGCGCCGCTGCCCTATGTGCCGCTGCTGAATCCGCTCGAACTCGCGCAGTGGCTGGTGCTGTTCGCGCTGGTGCTCTGGTGGCGCGCCTTGCCGCAGGCGTCGTTCGCGCGCGTGCAGCCGATGGTGGCGAAGGGCGTGCTCGGCCTCACCGGCCTGGCGCTGCTGACGGGCATGGTGCTGCGCAGCTGCCATCACTACGCGGGCGTCGACTGGCGCTTCGACGCGCTCTACGCCTCGTGGCTCACGCAGGCGGCGCTCTCGATCACCTGGGCCATCTGCGGCGTGATCGCGATGGTGCTCGGCCATGCACGCGGGGTGCGCACCCTGTGGGTCGGCGGCGCCGCGCTGCTCGGCGTTGTGGTGCTGAAACTGTTCTTCGTCGAATTGGCGGACCGGGGCGGATTGTTCCGCATCGTGTCATTCATTGCGGTGGGTGCATTGCTCCTGCTGGTGGGCTATTTCGCGCCCGTGCCGCCAAAGAAGAGGGAAATGGAGAAAGATGTTGCATTGCCCGAAGGAGGTGCGGCATGAAGCAAAACACGAAGTCATCGCTTCTTCTGGCGGGTGTTCGCCTTGCCGTGGCCATGGCCGCGGCCTGGTACGGCGCGGCGGGGGCGCAGCCCGCCGCCGCCGCCGCGCCCATTGGCCTGCAAGGCAGCGGGCCGTACTACCGGCTCGCGCTGCCGCTCGGCATCTACGGCCTGGCCGCGCGCGGCGACCTGCGCGACCTTCGGGTGCGCAATGCCGCCGGCAATGCCGTGCCCTACGCATGGCTGCGCAACGAGGCCGCGGCCCCGCGCTTCAGCTCGAAGGAGGTGCCGATCTTCGCGCTGCCCGCGAGTGCCGCAGATGCATCGGATGACGCATCGCTGGACTTCAGGGTGCGGCCCGATGGATCGCTGGCGCTGGCTCGCAAGCCGGCGCGCAAGCCGGCCGAGGCGGCGCAGTGGCTGATCGATGCGAGCCAGCTCCAGGGCGGCCTGCTGCAGGCGCGCTTCGAGATGGCGACGGATGCCCGCGGCCTGTTCGCCTTCAGGCTGGAGGCCAGCGACGATCTGCGGCAGTGGCGGCCGGTGGGCGGCGAAGAACAGCTGGTGCGGCTCGCGCACGGCGGGCAGACCATCGAACGCCTTGCGGTCGACCTGGGCAGCGTGCATGCGCGCTTCCTGCGCCTGCGCTGGAGCGATCCGCAGAACGGTGCGCCGCTGACCGGTGTGGCGATCGACAGCGTGCAGGAGGTCGAGCCCGTGGCGCCGCTCCGATGGTCCGGCGCGCTCAAGCCGGAGCGCTGCGGCGCGGATCATTGCGACTACGCGCTGCCGCGCGGCCTCCCGGTCGAAAGCCTGCGCATCGACCTGGGCGACGTGAACACGCTGGCGCAGGTCGGCATCTCGGGCCTGCTCGCCGCCACGCCGACGGTCGCCGCCGATTCGGCGGCCGTGCCCCGCAATCCGCTGTATGCATTGCGGCACCGGCAGCGCCCACCGGCGGCGCCGTCCGGCAGCCCGGGCGAAGTGCCGCTGCTCGACACGGTGGTGTACCGCCTGGCGCAAGCGGGCGGTGAAGCGCGCTCGCCGGTGCTGGCGCTCGACGGCGCGAGCTACACGCACCTGCGGCTGCGCACCGCGGGTCCGCTGAGCCTGCTGGGCGCGGCGCCGCCGTCGATTGCGGTGGGCGCCACGCCGCGCACGCTGGTGTTCCTGGCGCAAGGCGCCGCGCCTTATTCGCTGGCCTGGAATGCGGTGCCGGAGAAGAACGCCGTGCAGGGCGGTCCGCCCGGAGCGGCGCTGCCGCTGGCCACGCTGATGCCGGGCCATGGTGCGAACAAGCCTGTGGCGGCGGACCAGGCCTCCGTCACGCTGCCGCAGCCGCCGGTTGCAGCCGTCGATGCGGCGGTTGCCGCGGCGGCACAACTGCCGGTACCCACGCAGCCGGACCCGTCGCGCAAGTGGTGGCTCTGGGGAGCGCTGGGCCTCGGCCTGCTGCTGCTGGCCGGGATGGCCTGGTCGCTGTTCGCGAGCCTGCGAAAGGACCGGGCCGCAGCGGATTGAGGAGCGCAGCCCCGGGCCTGGAGGCGCGCCGGGCGTTCAGCTCGGATCGAAGCTGTCGCGGAAGGTGAACCAGGTGGAACTCAGCGACATGGCCGCGAGCACCAGCGCCGATCCCACGATCAGCACGTTGCCGATGAGGGCCGCGCCACCGGCCGCCGCGCCCACGCCGATCAGCACGGTGGCGATGAGCCCCATTCCGATGCCCGCGAGCAGGAACACGCCGAACCACGCCAGCACGAAGAGCGCGTAGGCGCCGAAGTTGCGGAACAGCGCCACCACGCTGAAGAAGATGCTCTTCACCGGCTCCACGCCGTGCCAGTGCACGAGCGCGGGGGCGTGCCACATCGCCAGCGAGAGCGGCAGGTTCAGGCACATCAGGAACATGCGCGCCACCTGGAAGTCGCTGCTCGCGATGGTCTCGGCCGTGGGCATGTCGTCGAGCAGGTAGGCGCGCGCCAGCTGCCCGCCGTCGATGACGCTCGTGAGCAGCACGGCCACCACGAAATACGCCGCCGAGATCACCCCGAGCTTGACCAGCGAGCGCCACTCGGTGCGCATGGCGGCCGCTACGGCCACGAACATGGCGGAGCCGGTGGGCCGCTGCGCGTGGCCGGCAATGCCGGCGCCCTCTGCGTTGTCGGTGTAGGCCACCGAGGTGGCCACCATCAGGCCCAGCGTCATGAAGGGCAGCAGGATCGGCGCCAGCACGCTGCCCACGAGCGGCAGCAGCGACACCGTCGAGATCAGCGCCATCAGCAAAAAGAACAGCGAGATGAAGGCGAGCGGTTGCCGCCAGAAGGTCTTGAGCCCGAGGCGGACCCATTCGGCGCCGGTTCGCGCCGGCACGATGTGGAGTTTCATTTTTCGAGGATCAGGCGGGCAGCGGCTCGAGCGACTGCGCCATGGCATGCGGATGGGTGGCGCGCTCGCGCAGCACGCGTTCGAAGTGCGCCGGATCGTGCGCCTTCAGCATGCTGGCTTCGCGCGGCAGGTGAAAGTCCCACAGCCGCGAAATCCAGAAGCGCAGCGCCGCGGCGCGCAGCATGGCGGGCAGCAGGGCGCGCTCGGCCGCATTCAGCGGGCGCACGGTTTCGTAGGCTGCGAGCAGCGTGTCGGCGCGTTCGGCAATGTGTTCGCCGGTCGAGAGATCGATGGCCCAGTCGTTCAGGCACACGGCCAGGTCGAACAGCCAGGCGTCGGTGCCCGCGAAATAGAAGTCGAACACGCCGGTGAGCCGCGGCGCCGCGCCGGCGGGCTCGCCGGTGGCGAACATCACGTTGTCGCGGAACATGTCGGCATGCACGGGGCCGCGCGGCAGCGCCGCGTAGGCCGACGATTCGGCAATGTGGTTCTGATACGCGAGCTCGGCGCGCAGCAGTGCTGCCTGCGATTCGCCGACGTAGGGCAGCACCACCGGCACGGTGTCGTTCCACCACGCGAGGCCGCGCAGATTCGGCTGGATGCGCGGAAAGTCGCGCGCGGCCAAGTGCATGCGCGCCAGCATGGCACCCAGCTCGGCGCAATGGGCGGTGCCCGGCGCCAGTTCGCTGCGGCCCGAGAGCCGCTGCACCAGCGCGGCCGGCTTGCCCGCCACCTTGAGCAGCAGCTCGCACGGGGCATTCGCGGGAATCGTCAGCGCATGGCCCGAGGGCGGCTGCACGGCCGGGTCGGCCACGGGCTCCGGCACCGGCAGGCCGCGGCCCGCCAGGTGCTTCATGAGACAAAGGTAGTAGGGAAGCTGCTCGGCATGGAGGCGCTCGAACAGCGTCAGCACGAACTCGCCGCTCTCGGCGGTCGCAAAGTAGTTGGTGTTCTCGATGCCGCCCTCGATGCCGCGCAGCTCGCGCAGGGGGCCCAGGCCCAGGCGCTGCACGAGCGCGTCTGCCTCGCCGAATTCGACTTCGGTAAAAACTGCCATGGCGGTGCTCAGCGTCTTGCTGCAGATGGAAGGCGCGGCACGGTCAGAACTTCATCACGTTCCAGACCCGGGCGCCGTTGCCGTTCGAGTTGGCATCGCCCGAACCCGTGCGGGCACCTGGATCGTTGGGCCGCACTTCGTAGCCCGGCACGTTGGCCTTGGGCTTCACGGCGATGCTCTGCGTGCGGCCGCCGTAGCGCACCTCGTCGACCGAGGCGCCGCTGTCTTCCGTGTGGATGTGCTCGACCTTCTGGTTGCGGCGGCCGTCGGCCTGCTCCTGATTTTGTAGCGGCTCGCCCGGCGCAGGCGTTGCGGCGGGCGCGGGCTGCGCCTGGACGGCGGCAACGGGAACAGCAAAGGCCAGCGCCAGCAGGATGCGGCGGGCGACCAGGAGTGTGGGGCTAGGCATGCAGGGATTGTAGGCGCGGGCCCGCTTTGCGGTGTCGGCGGGCGGCGCTTGCCGGCGTGGTTCGGAATGCCGGTCCGGGCACGGCAAAATGGCCCGATGACCGACAAGAAAACGCTGCTGCTCGTCGATGGCTCGAGCTATCTTTACCGCGCCTTCCATGCCATGCCCGACCTGCGGGCCGTGCCCGGCGACCCGAAGAGCCCCGCGACCGGCGCCATCCGCGGAATGATCAACATGATGACGGCGCTGCGCCGCGAGGTGCGCGCCGACTACGCGGCCTGCATCTTCGATGCGCCCGGCAAGACCTTCCGCGACGACCTGTACCCCGAATACAAGGCCAACCGCTCCCCCATGCCCGACGATCTGCGCAGCCAGATCGACCCCATCCACGAGGTGGTCAAGCTGATGGGCTGGCCGGTGCTCTGCGTGCCCGACATCGAGGCCGACGACGTGATCGGCACGCTGGCCAAGACCGCGGCGCAGCAGGGCATCGAGGTGATCGTCTCGAGTGGCGACAAGGACCTGAGCCAGCTGGTGGACGAGCACATCACCATCATCGACACGATGAACGGCAAGAGGCGCGACGTGGCAGGGGTCACGACGGAATTCGGCGTGCCTCCCAACCTGATGATCGACTACCAGACGCTGGTGGGCGATGCGGTCGACAACGTGCCCGGCGTCGAGAAGGTAGGCCCGAAGACGGCTGCCAAATGGCTGCTCGAATACGGTTCGCTCGACGCGCTGATCGAACGCGCCGCCGAGGTGAAGGGCCAGGCCGGCGAGAACCTGCGCAAGGCCCTTGACAAGCTGCCTTTGAGCAAGCGCCTCGTCACGATCCGCACCGATTGCGACCTGGCTGCGCATGTCGCCGGCCTGCCCTCGCTCGAAGGCCTGCCGGTGGGTGCGCCGCAGACCGCCGAGCTCAAGCCCTTCTACGAGAAGTTCGGCTTCAAGAGCCTGGTCAAGTCGATCGAGGCGCTGGAAGTGCCGCCCGAGCTGATCGAGGAAGACATCAAGAAGCAACTGGCCCGCGGGGCCGCGGCAAGCAGCGACCAGGGCGGGCTGTTCGATGAATCGACCAACCTCGGCGCGATGGAGGCCGCGTCGCCCGCGAGCAACCTCCAGTACGAGACCATCACCACCTGGGAGCAGCTCGACGCCTGGCTTGCAAAGCTCGAGGCCGCCGAGCTGGCCGCCATCGACACCGAGACCACCTCGCTCGACGAGATGGTCGCGCGCATCGTCGGCCTGAGCTTCAGCGTCGAGCCCGGCGCGGCGGCCTATGTTCCGCTCGCGCACAACTACCCCGATGCGCCCGCCCAATTGCCCATCGACGAAGTGCTCGCCAGGCTCAAGCCCTGGCTCGAAAACCCTGCGAAGAAAAAGCTCGGCCAGCACATCAAGTACGACCGCCATGTGCTCGCCAACCACGGCATCGAGGTGCAAGGCTATGCGCACGACACCATGCTGCAGAGCTATGTGCTCGAGGCGCACCGGCCGCACGGCCTTGCGAGCCTGGCCGAACGCCACCTGGGGCGCAGCGGCATCTCGTACGAGGACCTGTGCGGCAAGGGCGCGCACCAGATCCCGTTCAGCCAGGTCGACATCGCCAAGGCCGCCGAATATTCGTGCGAGGACAGCGACCAGACGCTCGACGTGCACCTGACGCTGTGGCCCCAGATCGAGCGCGACGAGAAGCTGCGCTTCATCTACCAGCTCGAGATGGATTCGAGCGAGGCGCTCTACCGCGTCGAACGCAACGGCGTGCTGATCGATGCGCCCACGCTCGCGGCGCAAAGCCATGAACTCGGCACGCGCATCATGGCGCTGGAGCAGGAGGCCTACGAGATCGCGGGCCAGCCCTTCAATCTCGGTTCACCCAAGCAGATCGGCGAGATCTTCTTCACCAAGCTGGGCCTGCCCGTGGTCAAGAAAACGCCGAGCGGCGCGCCGAGCACGGACGAAGAAGTGCTCGAGAAACTGGCCGAGGACTATCCGCTGCCGGCCAAGATCCTCGAGCACCGCGGGCTGTCCAAGCTCAAGGGCACCTACACCGACAAGCTCGGCCAGCTTGCCAACCCGCGCACCGGCCGCGTCCACACGCACTATGCGCAGGCGGTGGCGGTGACCGGGCGCCTGTCGAGCAACGATCCCAACCTGCAGAACATTCCGATCCGCACGCCCGAAGGCCGCCGCGTGCGCGAAGCCTTCATCGCGCCCGGCCGGCAGCGTGATCGCGAGCGCCGACTACTCGCAGATCGAGCTGCGCATCATGGCCCACATCAGCGGCGACGAATCGCTGCTGCGCGCCTTCAGGGAAGGCATCGACGTGCACCGCGCCACCGCGGCGGAGGTGTTCGGCTCCACGCCCGATCAGGTGTCGAGCGAGCAGCGCCGCTATGCCAAGGTGATCAACTTCGGGCTCATCTACGGCATGAGCAGCTTCGGCCTGGCGCGCAACCTGGGCATCGAGACCAAGGCCGCGGCTTCCTACATCGAACGCTACTTCGCGCGCTATCCGGGGGTGAAGGCGTACATGGACGAGACCAAGGCGCTGGCCAAGGAGAAGGGCTACGTCGAGACCGTGTTCGGCCGGCGCCTCTACCTGCCCGAGATCAATTCGCCCAACGGCCCGCGCCGCGGCGGCGCCGAGCGCGCGGCCATCAACGCGCCGATGCAGGGCACGGCCGCCGACCTGATCAAGCTCAGCATGATCAAGGTACAGAACGTGCTTGACGAAGAAAAGCGCGCCACCCGCATGATCATGCAGGTGCACGACGAACTGGTGTTCGAGGTGCCCGAGGCCGAGGTCGAATGGGTGCGCACCGAGATCCCGCGCCTGATGGCCGGCGTGGCCGAGCTCAAGGTGCCGCTCTTGGCCGAGATCGGCATCGGTCCCAACTGGGACAAGGCGCACTAGACGCGACGGCCCCCGAAGCGTCCGCGGCGCGCGGACTTTCAATCGGCGCAGGCTTGCGGCAGGGCCGCGGCCGATGCGGGCGCGCGGCGGCTGCGGCGGAAGAAGGCGTGGCTCGCGAGCGCCAGCAGGCCGACGCCGATGCCGGCATAGAGCATCACGTCGCCGAAGCCCTGGCGCAGGGCCGTCTGCGCGAGCGCGGAGGCGGCCGTGGCCGGCAGGATATCGAGCTTGCCCGCCGCCACGTCCTGCGCGAGTTGCAGCCGTTCTGCAGGCCCGGCGCGCAGGCCCGCTTCGCCCAGGTGGCGCGCGATGCCGCTCACGAGCACGAAGCCCATCAGCGCGATGTTGACCGCCAGCGTGATGAGCCGCGCACTGAAGTCGATGCCCGAGGCCATGCCGGCGCGCGCGGCGGCCACCGAGCCGGTACTGGTGTTGGTGACGGGCGAGTTCGTGAGGCCGAGGCCAATGCCGGCCGCGAGGCAGGCGGCGATCACCGCCGCGTCGCTGCCGCGCGCATTGCCCGCGGCCATGAGCAGGAAGGCGGCGGCCATCAGGCCGAGGCCGACAGGAATGACGCGCTCGGCCCCGTGGCGCAGCGCGAGACGCTCGGCCGCAGGCGGCACCAGCAGCGTGGGCAGCGTGTAGGCCAGGAGGGCCCACCCAGCGCGCATCACGTCGTAGCCGAGCGCGGCTTGGAAGTAGATCGGCAGGTAGATCATGAAGGGCCAGAAGCTGAAGTTCATGCTTATGGAACCCATCATCGCGCCGTTGAAGCGGTGGATGCGGAAGACCGAGAAGTCGAACATGGGATGCGCGCTGCGCCGCTCGGCGGCGACGAAGAGCGCGAGGCCCAGCACCGCCGCGGCGAGCAGCACCATCCCGAGCGGGTTGGCGAAGCCCCGTGCCGTGCCCAGCGTGACGAAGTAGACCAGCGCGAACACCGCGAACGTCAGCGTGAGCATGCCGGCCAGGTCGAGCCGGTGCGCGTCGGGATCGCGCGATTCCCGCACGCTGGCACGCACCAGGCCCAGCGTGAGCAGCGCCAGCGGCGCGTGCACCAGGAAGACCCATCGCCAGTCGGCCAGCGCCACGATCGCGGCGCCCGCGAGCGGCCCGAAGCCGAGCCCGATGCCCGCGACCACGCCCCAGACCGCGAAGGCGCGCGAGCGCGCCGCCGGCTCGCGGAACTGCTGCGAGAGGATCGCGAACTGGCAGATCATCATGGCGCCGGCGCCCACGCCTTGCGCAAAGCGCGCGGCAATCAGCAGCGGCGCGCTCGGCGCCCAGCCGCAGGCCAGCGAGGCCAGGCCGAACAGCCACAGGCTCGCCACCAGTACGCGGCGCCGGCCGTAGCGGTCGGCCAGCGTGCCGGCGGCCATCAGCACCGAGGTGCAGGCCAGGGTGTAGGCGTTCATGATCCATTGCGCGTCCTGGAAGTCGGCATGCAGCACCTGCTCGAGGGCCGGCAGGATCACGGGCACGCTGGAGATCTCGAGCCCGAACATCAGGGCAACGAGGCAGACGGCGGCGAGCGCCGCGGCATCCCGGGACGGGGAGCGGAGGAGGGTGGTCGGTGTCATGCGGCCCATCTTGATGGGAAACGTCTTCCGCATTGGCGACATCGGTTCGGTGGATTCGGGAATCTGCGGGCACAATTCCGGACCATGACCGACCGTTTCGATGGCATCCAGACCTTCCTCGAGGTG
This sequence comes from Variovorax paradoxus, assembly GCF_030815975.1. Lineage (NCBI taxonomy): Bacteria > Pseudomonadati > Pseudomonadota > Betaproteobacteria > Burkholderiales > Comamonadaceae > Variovorax > Variovorax paradoxus. Next base: position 347,597 of record NZ_JAUSXL010000002.1, on the reverse strand, counting down.
GTGGAAAGCGGCAGCCTCACGCTCGCGGGCGAGCGGCTGAACCTCACGCGTTCGGCCGTGGGCAAGGCGCTGGCGCGGCTGGAGGCGCGGCTCGGCGTGCGGCTGCTCCAGCGCACCACCCGCAGCCAGAGCCTGACCGAGGAGGGGCAGGCCTACTACGAGCACTGCCTGCGCGCGCAGGCCGAACTCGAGGCCGCAGAGTCAGGCCTCGAAAGCGGCCGGCACGAGCCACGCGGCCGATTGCGCGCCAGCGTGCCGCTGGCCTTCGGCCACCACTACGCGGCGCCGGCACTGCTGGGCCTGATCGACCACCACCCGCAGCTGCAGGTGGACGTCTCCATCAGCGACCGCGCGGTGGACTTGCTGCAGGAAGGCTACGACCTCGCCGTTCGCATCGGCGAACTGCCCGACAGCGACCGGCTGGTGGCCCGCCGCCTCGGCGAGCAGACCATCGTGCTGGCCGCCGCGCCGGCCTACCTGGCGCGTTTCGGCCGGCCCGCCGGCGTCGCCGCGCTCGCGCATCACCGGGGCATCGACTATTGCGGCCCCGGCCGCTCGCAGGTCTGGGCGCTGCGCGATCCGCAGGGGCACCTGCAGACCGTGCAACTGCCGTGGCGTGCAAGGCTGGACGACCTGCAAGCCGTGGCCGACGCGGCCATCGCCGGCGCGGGCGTGGCCTGGCTGCCGAACTGGCTGCTGGCACGCTATGTGCAATCCGGTCAGCTGGAGCGCGTGCTGGCCGACCACCATGCAGCGCCCATGCCCATCCATGTGCTATGGCCCCGGTCGCACCACATGCCTGCGAAGACGCGCTGCGCGGTGGATGCGCTGATCGCTGTCATGCCGGCATGCATGGAAGAATGCCGGGACCGCCCGGTACCCGCCGCGCGGCATAGAAAAACACAAGGAAGCCACCCATGAATCCGTTTCCCGTCCGATCCTGGCGCCGCCTGGGCTGCGCCTGCCTGATCGCCGCGGCGTGCCAGGCCGCGTTGGCCGCGCCCGATACCCGCATCGCCTCGCTGGCCGCCAAGGAAAAGCCCGCTCTGCTCGAGACGCTCAAGGAGCTGGTCTCGATCGAATCGGGCAGCCGCGACCTCGAGGGCCTCGAGAAGATCTCCGACCTCATCGCCGCGAAATTCAAAGCCATGGGCGGCGAGGTCGAGCTGATCGACCCGAGCGCCGAGGCCTACCGCATGGAAGACACGCCCGAGAAGATCGGCAGGGCCGTGCGCGCCACCTTCAAGGGCACGGGCAAGAAGAAAATCATGCTCATCGCGCACATGGACACGGTCTACACCGTGGGCATGCTCAACAAGCAGCCGTTCCGCGTCGAAGGCGACAAGGCCTATGGCCTGGGCATTGCCGACGACAAGCAGGGCGTGGCGGTCATCACGCACACGGTCGCGATGCTGCAGGCGCTGAAGTTCAAGGACTACGGCACGCTCACCGTGCTGATCAACGGCGACGAGGAAATCAGTTCGCCGGGTTCGCGCGCGCTCATCACGCGGCTGGGCGGCGAGCACGACGCGGTGCTGTCGTTCGAAGGCGCATCGGTCAAGGAAGACAAGCTCTCGCTCGCCACTGCGGGCATTGCCTCGGTTTCGCTGAACGTCACGGGCAAGGCATCGCATGCGGGCTCGGCGCCGGAGCTGGGCGTGAACGCGCTCTACGAGCTGTCGCACCAGATCCTGCAGATGCGCGACCTGTCGGACCCCGCCACGGGCCTCAAGATGAACTGGACCATCTCGCGCTCGGGCAGCAACCGCAACGTGATTCCGGCCAGCGCCACCGCGGGCGCCGACGTGCGCGTGCTCAAAGTGAGCGACTACGACCGCATCGAACAGCAGGTGCAGGAGCGCGTGAAGAAGCAGCTGATTCCCGAAGCCAAGGTCGAGATGAAGTTCGAGCGCCGCCGTCCGCCGCTCGAGGCCACCGATGCCTCGCTCGCGCTCGCGAAGCATGCGCAGCAGATATACAAGGACGAGCTCGGCCGGCCGCTGGGCGCCGACGACAAGGTGGCCGGCGGCGGCACCGATGCCGCCTTTGCCGCGCTCAAGACCAAGGCGCCAGTGGTCGAGCGCTTCGGCTTGCAGGGCTTCGGCGCGCATTCGGCCGATGCCGAATACGTGCTGGTCGATTCCATCGAGCCGAGGCTCTATCTTGCAACGCGCATGGTGATGGATCTTTCGCACAGCAAGGTCGCAGGCAACTGAGCCGGCCATGCGCCTGCGCCACATCGAGGTCTTCAACGCGATCATGCTCACGGGCAGCGTGAGCGCGGCGGCGCGGCTCATCAACATCACGCAGCCGGCGGTGAGCCGCACCTTGCAGCATGCCGAGCTGCAGCTGGGTTTTCCGCTGTTCCAGCGCGCCAAGGGCCGGCTCACGGCCACCACCGAGGCGCTCACGCTGTATCCGCACATCGAGCGGCTGTTTGCGCAGCTCGACGAGGTGCAGCGCCTCGCGGCCAACCTGCGCGCGGGCAGCGACACCGGCGAGCTGCGCATCCTGAGCGTGCTGGCGCTGAGCTACGAGGTGCTGCCGCGCGCGCTCAAGGCCTTTCGCGAGAAGCATCCGGGCTATGCGATCACCGTCGAGTCGCTGCACTCGCCGCAGATCATGTCGGCGCTGTTGTTGCAGGAGGCCGACGTGGGTTTTGTCTTCAGCCCCGCGGTGCATCCCTCGCTCACGCAGGAGACGCTGGCCGACACGCGCATGGTGTGCATCGCGCCCAAGGGCATGCTTGCGCGCGCGCTGGTGCGCAACGGTTCGGTGGCGCTGCACGACCTGGTCGACCGGCCGGTGATCGGCCTGGACAGCCGCGACCCGGTGGGCACCAGCCTGAGCCAGGCCTGCCGCCAGGCGGGCGTCGGCTTCCAGCAGGCGGTGGTCACGGTGCAGACCTACCACGCGGCGCTGGCCATGGCCCACCACGGGCTCGGCGTCGCATTGGTCGATGGCTGCACGGCACGCTCGGCCGACCGTGCCAAGGTCGACGTGCTGGCGTTGGAGCCGCACATCCCCGTGCCGGTTCGCGCATTGCGCTTCGCGGGCCGGCCCGACTCGGTCGCGGTGCGCGGCATCACGCGCTGCATGCAGCAGGCGATCCAGGAAGCAATGTAGCCCCCGGGGCAGGCTCAGGCGGGCAGCGCCCCGGCGATCTTCAGCGCCGAGCCGAAAGCCAGCGTGAAGCCCAGCGCGCCGTGGCCCGTGTTGAACAGCATGTTCGCCGGCGCGCTCGGCAGCCGCCCGATGATCGGCAGCCCCTTGGGCGTGGCCGGCCGCATGCCGGTCCAGGGATGCAGTTCTTCCAGCCGGCTTGCATGCGGGAACAGCGCGCGCGTGGCGGCGGCCAGCGTCTCGATGCGGGTGGCCGGAATGCTCGCGTCGTGCCCCACCAGTTCGGCCATGCCCGCCACGCGCAGCCGCGAGCCGATGCGCGCGAACACCACCTTGCGCGCGCTGTCGGTCACGTTCACGCGCGGCGCGGCACCTGGCGAGGGGTCGACCTCCACCGTGATGCTGTAGCCCTTGAGCGGATACACCGGCAGATAGGCGCCCAGTGCGCGCCCGAGCCTGTGCGAGGCCGAGCCCAGCGCCATCACGAAGGCATCGGCCTCGATGTCGCCTGCGCTGGTGTTCACCGCAGCCAGCCGGCCTTCGCTGTGCGCAAAGCCGTGCACGTCGGTGCCGAGCAGAAAGCGCACGCCGCGCGCGCCGAGCACCCGCTGCAGTTCGGCGCAGACCTTGAGGCAGTCGGCCGCGCATTCGCTGGGCGTGTAGACCGCGCCCGCCATCTGGCCGCGGTAGTCCGCGAGCGCGGGCTCGATGGCAACGCATTCGTCGGGCGAGACGATGCGCTGCTCGCTGCCCATGGCGCGCTGCAGTTCGAGCTGCGCGCCTGCGCCGTCGAGCGAGGCCGCGCTGGCGTACAGCACCAGCTTGCCGGTGGCGGAAAAGTCGCAGTCGGGCGCCACGTCGGCCTGCATCGCCTCGAAGCCGGCGCGGCTCAGCGCGGCCAGCGCGAGCAGCTGGGCGGTGGTGCTGCGCGAGGTCTGCGCATTGCAGGCCGCCAGGAAGGCTAGGCCCCAGCGCCACTGGAGCGGGTCGAGCTGGGGCCGCAGCTTGAGCGGCGACGAGGGCGAGAGCAGCAGCTTGGGCAGCTGCTTCCAGATCGATGGATCTGCCAGCGGCTGCACGTACGAGTAGCTCAGCTGTGCGCCGTTTCCGCCGCTGGCGCCCGCGCCGGGGACAGCGCGGTCGATCACCGTGACTTGGTGGCCCCGGCGTTCGAGCTGCCAGGCGGTGGCCAGGCCCACGATGCCGGCGCCGAGCACACACACATGCATGGAGGCAACTTTCCGGGAGAGGGTGAAGAGGGGACAGCATCGACTGTAGGTGGGCGCCGCGCCGGCCGGAAATGCCAAAAGCGCGGTGGGCCATAGCCAAAGCGCATGCCTTGCCGCCTGCGTTTTCCTAACCCATAACCTTTGGGTATGGCCTAGGGTTCAATTGGAATTGTCGCGGTGTGTCACTCCTTCTTACACTGGCCGCTCCGTTCAACCAATCTGAAGAAGGCTCGCATGAAACTCTCCGCATTGATGGCCGCCGCTGCCGTGGTGTTGCTTTCCGCCACCGGCGTCCAGGCCGCCGATACGCTGGCCAAGATCGCCGAGTCCGGCAAGATCACGCTCGCCTACCGCGAGTCGTCGGTGCCCTTCAGCTACCTGGACGGCCCCAACAAGCCGATCGGTTTCTCGGTCGAACTCTCCAACGCCGTGGTCGAGGCGGTGAAGAAGAAGCTCAGCAAGCCCGGCCTGCAGGTGCAGCTGATGCCTGTGACCTCGCAGAACCGCATTCCGCTGATCACCAACGGCACCGTCGACCTGGAGTGCGGCTCCACCACCAACAACAGCGCGCGCGGCAAGGACGTGGCCTTTGCCGTCAACCATTTCTACACAGGCACGCGGCTGCTGGTGAAGAAGTCCTCGAAGATCAAGGACTACGCCGACCTGGCCAAGAAGACGGTGGCCAGCACCACCGGCACCACCAACGCGCTGGTCATGCGCAAGTACAACACCGAGAAGAATCTCGACATGGACATCGTGCTCGGCAAGGACCACGCCGACGCCTTCCTGCTCGTGGAGAGCGACCGCGCCGTGGCCTTTGCCATGGACGACATCCTGCTGTTCGGCCTGATCGCCAATGCCAAGAACCCGGCCGACTACGAGGTGGTGGGCGAGGCGCTGCAGGTCGAGCCCTATGCCTGCATGCTGCCCAAGGACGATCCGGCCTTCAAGAAGCTGGTGGACGACACCTTCATCGGCATGATGAAGAGCGGCGAGTTCGAGAAGCTCTACACCAAGTGGTTCATGTCGCCGATCCCGCCGAAGAACGTGCCGCTGAACCTGCCGATGAGCCAGCAGCTCAAGGACAACATCAAGGCGCCCTCCGATAAGCCGGCGACCTGACCCGCGGACGGACGCAATCAATGGCTTCGACGAACGTAGTTGGCATCCTGGGCGGCATGGGCCCCGCGGCGGGGGCCGACTTCGTCCGGCTGTTCGTGCAGGCCTGCGCGCAGCAAATGCGCGCGCGCGGGGAGCCGGTGCGGGACCAGTCCTTTCCGGAGCACTGGCTCGCGCAGGTGCCGGTGCCCGACCGCACCGATGCGCTGGGCTCGGCCGAGAGCGGCGCGCACCAACCGCTCGAGCCGATGCTGCAGGCGCTCGGGCGCCTTGCGGCGCTGGGCAGCCAGGCGGTGGCCATTGCCTGCAACACCGCGCATGCGTGGCATGCCCGGCTGCAGGAGCGCTTTCCGCAGGTCGAGCTGCTGCACATGGCGCGCGAGGTGGCGCAGCATCTGGCGGCACAGGATGCGGGCAACGTGGCGCTGATGGCCACCGAAGGCACCTACCGCGTGCGGCTCTACGAACAGGCACTGGCCGAAGCGGGGCTCGACTGCCATGTGCCGCTGGCCGAAGAGCGCCGCATCATCACGCGCGGCATCTTCGAGGGCGTCAAGGCGGGCAACATGCAGCTCGCCGAAGCGTGCTTTTCGCAGGTGGCGCTGCAGCTCGCGCAACGCCACGGGCCGGTCACCATCATCATGGGCTGCACCGAGGTGCCGCTCGGGCTGCAGGGTTCGGCCGCCGTGGCCGGGCTGAGGCTGGTGGATCCGGCGCAGGTATTGGCCGCTGCGTTGGCCCGTCGCGCCTATCGCGCCTGAGCGGGGCATCAACCCTGCCGGCAGCCGGGCCGCGCTGATTTCGCCTACATTGCGGCGTGCGTTTTCACGCATGCCCCTTTGTCCGACGATTCAACTGGAGCCGTACCCATGTCCCTTCGCGACGACAGCCGTTCCGATTTCGATTCGCTTCGCCCCGGCCAGAGCACAGAGCAGGGCGCCACGCGGCGCACCGCGCTCAAGGCCGCCATCGGCGTGGGCTACGCCGCCGCGGTCATGCCCGTCGTGGCGCAGACCGCCATTCGCACCTCGGCCGAGGGCCTGAAAGCCGGGCCGGTCAAGTACACCGTCAATGGCTTCGAGGTGCCCGCCTATGCGGCCGCGCCGGCCGGGGAGACCGGCCTGCCCGTGATCCTGGTGATCCAGGAAATCTTCGGCGTGCACGAATACATCGCCGACACCTGCCGCCGCTTCGCCCAGCTCGGCTACCTGGCCATTGCGCCCGAACTCTATGCGCGCCAGGGCGATCCGCGTGGCTACACCGACATTCCCAAGCTGCAGGCCGACATCGTGAGCAAGGTGTCCGATGCGCAGGTGCTGGCTGACCTCGATGGCGCACTTTCGTATGCATCGGCCAACGGCGGCAACACAGCCAAGGCCGGCATCACCGGCTTCTGCTGGGGCGGGCGCTTCGTGTGGCTTTATGCAGCCACCGGCAAGGTCAAGGCCGGCGTGGCCTGGTACGGGCGGCTGGTCGGCCAGCCGAGCGAACTCACGCCCAGGCACCCGATCGATGTCGCGGCCAGCCTGCAGGCGCCCGTGCTCGGCCTCTACGGCGGCAAGGACCAGGGCATCCCCCTTGACACGGTTGATAAGATGAAAGCGGCCCTGGCCACCGGAACCCCGGCGGCCAAGGCTTCGAGCTTCGTCGTGTATTCCGAAGCAGGCCATGCGTTCCATGCCGACTATCGTCCGAGCTACGTGAAGAACGCGGCCGAAGACGGATGGCAGCGCGCCACGGCCTGGTTCAAAGCCAATGGCGTCATCTGACGACAACTGGCAGCCACTCACCGCCGAAGGCCGTCCCCGTGACGGCCTTTCTCTTTTTATGAACGGTATCGGGCATCGATTGCCCATCGACATTGCGCAAGCAGCTATGAATTTGATAGTGATCATCGCGGCGACCCTGGTTGCCGGCATCGGGAGCGTGTGGCTGGCCGCGTTGCTCCTGCGCGTGGGCGTGCGCAACGGGTCGGGCGGCGTCAATTCGCAGCACCTGCTGAGCCTGGCCGCGGGTGCGCTGCTGGCCACCGCGTTCATGCACCTGCTGCCCGAAGCCTTCGAAAGCCGCATCGAGCCCGCGCTGCTGTTCGGCGTGCTGCTGTTCGGCCTGGTGTTCTTCTTCCTGCTCGACAAGGCCGAGCTCTGGCACCACGGGCATGAGCACCACCACGGCGACGCGATGCCCGGACCGGTCGGGCACGCGGCAGGCGGCCATGATCACGGCGATCACGGCCATGCCCACGCCCATGGCCATGCGCACAGCCATGCGCCCCGCACGGGCGGCGGCTGGGCCGTGCTCACCGGCGACAGCGTGCACTGCTTCGGCGATGGCATCCTGATCGCGTCGGCCTTCATCGCGGACCTCCGCCTCGGCCTGGTGGCGGCCGTTGCCGTGCTGGCGCACGAGGTTCCGCACCACATCGGCGACCTGGTCGTGCTGCGCCAGAGCTCGGCCAACCAGCGCGCGGCGCTGGTCAAGGTGTCGCTCGCCGGCACCATGACCATGCTCGGCGGCATCGTGGGATGGTGGCTGGTCGATCAGCTGCACGGCTGGCTGCCGTACTTCCTGGTGCTGGCCAGCAGCAGCTTCGTCTATGTGGCCCTGGCCGACCTGATTCCCCAGCTGCAGAAGCGGCTGCCTGCGCGGCAGACCGCGGCGCAGATCGTGTGGCTGGTGGTGGGCATTGCGCTGGTTTCGCTGGTGAGCCGGCTGGCGCACGGCGAGCACGGGCATGGCGACCATGGCCACGACGAAGGCCACGGGGAACACGGCCACGTCCACAAGGATTGAGAGCGGGGACCGGCAAGGCCCGGCGGCGCAGGACGGGAAACTTTCCGACACCGACGCCGCGCTTCAGGTGAACCGGGATGGCCGAAACAGGCGCACTATAGGGGTTCGTCCAGTATTCAGCCTGAGGAGCCGATCATGATCAACGTCGACGCCACCGCGCGTTCCGCCTCGTCGTCCGACGAAGACGACGACAACACGCCAGCCGACGATTTCGAGGAAACCGACAGCGAAATCTCCGATGACCTGTCGGAGGAAACGGGCATCGATCTCACCGATGCGAGCGAGCTCGACGCCGACAACGTCCCGGCCGACGAAGAGTTCGACCGCGTGGTGAACGCCCCCGATTGATCCTCGTCAGGCCGCTTCTTCGCGCCTCGTGATCACCTGTCCGTTGCGCGCGCCGCTGTGCGCGCCGTGCTGCCAGGTGATGGCGCCGTTCACGATCACCGCATCGATGCCTTCGGCCGCCCGTGTCGGCGTCTCGTAGTTCGCAGTGTCGCGCACCGTGGCCGCATTGAAGATCACCACGTCGGCGTGGTGGCCCGGCTTCAAGGTGCCGCGCTCGTGCAGCCCGAAGTTGCGCGCCGTGAGCCCCGTCATCTTCCACACCGCCGTCTCCAGCGGAAACAGGCCGACGTCGCGGCTGTAGTGGCCGAGCACGCGCGGAAAGGTGCCCCACAGCCGGGGATGCGGCTTCTCGCCGAGCGGAATGCCGTCGGAGCCGATCATGGTGTCTTCGAAGGCGAGGATGCGCTGCACGTCGTCCTCGTCCATCATGAAATAGATCGCGCTGCCGGGCGAAAGCCGCTTCGCCGCCTCTTCGCCCGATACCCCCCATTCGGCCGCGATGTCCTTCAGGTCGCGGCCCGCGCACTCGGGGTGCGGCACGCTCGACGCGATGAGCACCCGGCCGTCCATCATGCCGCGGTCGGTGCGGATCATGGTGGAACCCGCCGTGTACGGGTAGCAGTCGAGCCCGATGCACTGGTGCTGCATGGCTTCCTTGATGAAGGGCAGCGTGACCTTGCTCTTGCCGAAGTTCTGCACGTTCTGCACCTTGTGGTGCGACACCACCACCGGAATGCCGAGGGCGCGGCCGATGTGGAAGGTTTCCTCCAGCGACTCCATCACGTGGTCCGCCTCGTCGCGCATGTGCGTCACGTAGAGCGCCTTGCGCGAGGTGAGCGGGCGGCTGACCTCGATGATCTCCTCGGTCGTCGCCTTCACCGCGGGCGGATAGAAGGTGCCGGTCGAAAGGCCGATCGCGCCCGCCTGCATCGCCTCTTCGACCAGCGCCTGCATCGCGGCAATCTCGGTGTCGTCCGCAGGGCGGTCGAGGTCGGACATGACCACGGCGCGCAAGGTCGAGTGGCCGACCATCGCGGCCACATTCACTGACGAAGGCGTGGCGCGCAGTGCATCGAGGTACGCCGCGAAGGTGGTGAAGCGGCCGGCGGCCGGCGAGTCGAGCAGGCTCAGCGGCATCGGCAGTTCCATGTCTTCGCGTAGCGGCGCGGCGCTGATGCCGCAGTTGCCCGCGATCACCGTGGTCACGCCCTGCGAAACCTTGAACGGCATCTGCGCCTGCGACAGGACGGCCTGGTCGTCATGCGTGTGCGAGTCGATGAAGCCCGGCGCGACGATGCGGCCGGTGGCGTCGAGCGTCCGGTCGGCCGTGTGGCCTGAGAGATTGCCGATGGCAGCAATGCGGCCGCGCGCAATGCCCACGTCGGCATCGAAGCGCGGCGCCTTGGTGCCGTCGATCACGGTGCCGCCGCGGATCAGCAGGTCGTAGTGGGGGAGGGGTTCGCTCATGTGTCGATCCTTTCAGGTGTTGTTTCTTCTGTGCTCTTGTTCGGGGCGCTGTTGTTTTTGTTCGGGGTGCGTGCACAGGACACCGGGTACTCCCCTCCGCGAATGTCCCCCGGCCTGCGGCCTCCTCCTTGATTTCGCTGCGGGGAGCACCCGATGCCCTGTGCACAGGGCACGCTCGTGGTGTACCGCTGATCAACCGCCGCTCTTTGCAACGCACCCGCCGATGGGGTGCCTTGCGCAGCGAAATCAAGGGGGAGGCCGCAGGCCGGAGGACATTCGCGGAGCAAGGTGCCCCATCGGCGGGAGCGATGCCCTGAACAAGCGGCGTCCAAGTTTTCACCTCAGCGAAAGTGGCAAGCCACCCAATGCCCGCCGTTGGAAGACGAGGGCCGCTCGGTCAGTTCGGGCACCTGTTCCTTGCACACCGCCTGCGCCATCGGGCAGCGCGTATGGAAGCGGCAGCCCGAAGGCGGATTCGCGGGGCTCGGCGGATCGCCCTGCAGCAGCATGCGGCGCGCCGGCGTGCGCGGGTTGGGCACGGGCACGGCCGAGAGAAGGATCTCCGTGTACGGATGGCGCGGCGCGGAGAACAGCGTGTTGCGGTCCGCGATCTCGACGATGTGGCCGAGGTACATCACCGCCACCCGGTGGCTGATGTGGCGCACGACGGCAAGATCGTGCGCGACGAACAGGTAGGCAATGCCGAACTCGGCCTGCAGGTCCATCAGCAGGTTCACCACCTGCGCCTGCACCGACACGTCGAGCGCCGACACCGGCTCGTCGCAGACGATCAGCTTGGGGTTGAGCGCCAGTGCGCGCGCAATGCCCAGCCGCTGCCGCTGCCCGCCCGAGAACTCGTGCGGATACTTCTTCGCTGCCTCGGGCCGCAGGCCGACGCGCGAGAACAGCCACTGCACGCGCTCGCGCCGCTCGGCGGCCGTGCCCGTGCCGAAGTTGCTGAAGTTGCGCATGGGCTCGGCCACGATGTCGCCGGCCGTGAGGCGCGGGTTGAGCGAGGCATACGGGTCCTGGAAGATGATCTGCAGCTGGCGCCGGCGCAGCCGCATCTCGTTGGAAGAAAGCGTCAACAGCTCTTCGCCTTCGAGCTGCACCGAACCCGAAGTCGGCTCGACCAGCCGCATCACCGACTTGGCGGTGGTCGTCTTGCCGCAACCCGATTCGCCGACCAGCGACAGCGTTTCGCCGCGCGCCACCGAGAACGAGACGCCGTCGACCGCCTGGATCGCGGGCCTTGCCGGCCGCAGCCACCGCTTGGGCGAGATGTAATGCTTGCGCAGGTTGCGCACCTGGAGCAGCGGGGCTGCGGTTGTCGTGGTCATGCCATCACCTCGCCGGCCGCCTGGCCGATGGGAGCCCATTGTTCTTCGACGGCGAAGCAGGCCACCACGTGGTCGCCACCCTGCAGCGTGAGCTGCGGTGTCTCGGCGCGGCAGCGTTCGCGCGCATGGCTGCAGCGCGCCGCAAAGGCGCAGCCGCGGCCCAGCTCGTGCGCGGCCGGCACCAGCCCCGGGATCTCGGCCAGCCGGGTGCTCGCTGTGTTCATCGACGGCATCGAGGCCATCAGCGCGCGTGTGTAGGGATGCAGCGGCCGGTCGAACAGGTCGACCACGTCGGCTTCTTCCACCTTCTTGCCGGCATACATCACGACCACGCGGTCGCAGCTCTCGGCCACCACGCCGAGGTCGTGCGTGATCATCACCACGCCCATGCCCAGATCCTTCTGCAGCCGCTTGATGAGGTCGAGGATCTGCGCCTGGATCGTCACGTCGAGCGCGGTGGTGGGCTCGTCGGCGATCAGCACCTCGGGGTTGCAGGCCAGGGCCAGCGCGATCATCACGCGCTGGCGCATGCCGCCCGAGAGCTGGTGCGGGTACTCGTTCACGCGCCGCTCGGGCTCGGGAATCTGCACCACGCGCAGCATTTCCACCGCGCGCTGCAGCGCTTCGGCACGGCTGGCCTTCTGGTGCAGCTGCACCGTCTCGGCGATCTGCCGGCCCACGGTGAGCACCGGGTTCAGCGAGGTCATCGGCTCCTGGAAGATCATCGAGATGCGGTTGCCGCGGATCTGCCGCATCTCGCGCTCGCTGAGCTGCATCAGGTCGGTGCCGCGCAGGCGCACCGCGCCCATGTGGCGGCCCGGCGGCGTGGGCACCAGCCGCAGGATCGAGAGCGCGGTCACGCTCTTGCCGCAGCCCGATTCGCCGACCACGCCGAGCGTGCGCCCGGCGCGCACGGTGTAGGAAACGCCATCGACCGAACGCACCACGCCAGCCAGCGTGTGGAAATACGTGCGCAGGTTGTCGACTTCGAGCAGGGGCTCGCCGGGCGCGAGCGCGAGGTGGGACATGGGTGCCATGGACGGCCTCATAGCTGCCGCGCCAGGCGCGGGTCGAGCGCATCGCGCAGGCCGTCGCCCAGCAGGTTGATCGCCAGCACCGTGGCCGCCAGCAGCAGCCCCGGGTACAGGATGATGTGGAACGCCACCGCCACGAAGTTGCGGCCCTCGGCCATCATGTTGCCCCAGCTCGGCGTCTGCGCCGGCACGCCCACGCCAAGGAAGGAGAGCGCCGCTTCGGTCAGCACCGCGGCGGCGGCCACGAAGGTCGACTGCACGATCAGCGGCGCCACCATGTTGGGCAGCACGTGGCGCAGCAGGATCACCGGCAGCCGCGTGCCGACCGCATGCGCCGCCTCGACATACAGCTGCTCGCGCAAGGTGAGCGCGAGCGAGCGCACCAGCCGCACCACGCGTGGGATCTCGGGCACCGTGATGGCGACGATCACCGTCGTGAGGCTGGCGCGCGTCACCGCCATGAGCGCAATGGCGAGCAGGATGCCGGGAATGGCCATGAGCCCGTCCATCACGCGCATCACCGGCCCGTCGGCCCAGCGCACGAAGCCCGCGAAGAGGCCGATCAGCACGCCGAAGAAGGTGGCGAGCAGCGCGACCGAGGCGCCCACGATCATCGACACCTGCCCGCCCCACACGGCGCGGCTGAACACGTCGCGGCCGAGTGCATCGGTGCCGAACAGGTGCTCGGCCGAAGGCGGCTGCATGCGCGCGAGCGGGTCGATGTCCTGCGGATCGAAGGTGGCGATCCAGGGCGCGGCGATGGAGACCGCGGCCACCGCAACCAGCAGCAGCCCGCCGACGATCAGCGTCGGATGCTTGCGCACCCAGCGCCAGCGCGGCGGCACGAAGGGCGCGTCATCGGCCGCGGCGGCGGGCGGCGCGGGCAGGTGGTTTTCACTCATCGGAAGTACGGTGGACATGGGTCGTCTAGTACGTGATGCGCGGATCGAACAGGCGGTAGCTCAGGTCGATCAGCAGGTTGATCAGAACGTACACGCCGGCCGACAGCAGCAGCACGCTCTGGATCACCGGGTAGTCGTGGCGCTGCACCGAATCGATCACGAGGCGGCCCACGCCCGGAATGGCGAACACCGTCTCCGTCACCACCACGCCGCCGATCAAGAGCGCAATGCCCACGCCCACCGTGGTGGCGATGGGAATGGCCGCGTTGCGCAGCGCATGGCCCAGCACCGGCAGCACGCCCAGGCCCTTGGCGCGCGCGGTGCGGATGTAGTCCTCGTGCAGCACCTCGAGCACCGTGGCGCGCGTCATGCGGGTGACGAGCGCGATGTACACCAGCGCCAGGTTCACGCAGGGCAGCACCAGCCCGCGCAGCCATTGCCCGGGGCTGTCGGAGAGGCGCACGTAGCCTTGCACCGGGAACCACGGCAGCTGGATCGCAAAAGCGTAGATCAGCAGGTACCCCACCAGGAACACCGGCACCGAGAACGCGAGCACCGCGAACAGCATCACGAGCCGGTCGATCCAGCTGCCCGCGCGGTAGGCCGCGAGCGTGCCCAGCGGCACCGCCAGCACCAGCGTGAGCGCCATGGTCAGCACCGCGATCGACACCGTGGGCTCCAGCCGCTGAGCGAGCAGCTGCACCACCGGCACCTGCGTGAAGATCGAGGTGCCGAGATCGCCCGTGAAGAGCTTGCCCAGCCAGATCGCGAACTGCTGCCACAGGGGCAGGTTCAGGCCCAGCGCGGCGCGCAGCTTCTCGATGTCTTCGACGGAGGCAAGGTCGCCCGCGATCAACGCCGCCGGGTCGCCCGGCGAAAGGTGGATCAGCAGGAACACCACCACCGCCACCACTGCCATCACGGGCAGCGTCGAGAGAAATCGTCGGAGGATGTAGCCCATGGTGCAGCCGTGCGATGCCGGTTACTTGTCGAGCATCCAGACCGTCGGCATGCCGGCCCAGAGCTTGTCGGTCCCCTTGAGGCTGGCGCGCGCGGCGAACGCGGCCGTGTACTGGCCTGCGTTGATGTAGGGCACCGCTTCGTAGGCGCGGGCCTGGAACGCGTCGAGAATTTCGCGCCGCTTGGCCGGCACGGTTTCCTTCAGCCAGGCGTTGCGCAGCTCGTCGAGCGGCTTGTCGCAGGGCCAGCCGGGCAGCGTGTTGCCGCAGGCCGCGCTCAGGTAGGCGTTGGTGATCGGCGAGTTGACGTCGAACTCGCCGGCCACGGTGACGTACATGTTCCAGCCGCCGGCCTCCGGTGCGTCGCGCTTGGCGCGGCGCGCGCCGATGGAGGCCCAGTCCATGGTCTGCGCGTCGACGTTCATGCCGATGCTGCGCATGGTCTGCGCGGCCATCAGTGCCTCGGCATTGAGGTAGGTGACGTCGCTCGGCACCAGGAGGGTGACCTTCTCGCCCTTGTAGCCGGCGTCCGCAAGCATCTTCTTGGCCTTGGCCACGTCGGCCTTGCGGTAGGGCTCGGCGCCCGCGGCGGTGTCGTTGGGGCTGCCGCAGATGAAGTAGGTCTGGCAGTAGGCCATGCGCATGTCCAGCGGATAGCCCATGGCCGCGACGATGCGTTCCTGGCTCACGGCCTGCAGCAGCGCCTGGCGCACCTTCGGGTTGTTGAAGGGCGGCAGCAGGTGGTTCATCACCAGGAAGCCCTGGTAGGTGCCGCCCGAGCCGATCTTCACGCCGGGGTCGGTGCGCAGCGGCGCGATGTAGTCGGGCGGCACCTGCTCCACCAGGTCGACCTCGCCGCGCTTGAGCGCCGCGATGGCGCTGTTGGCGTCGGGAAGGTAGAGCCATTCCACGCGGTCGAAGGTGGTCTTCTTGCTGCCGGCCAGGCCACTCGGCGGTTCGCTGCGCGGCACGTAGTCGGGGTTGCGCACGAACACGGTCTTGTTGCCCGGCACCCATTCGTCGCGCTTGAAGATGAAGGGGCCCGAGCCGATCACCTCGGGCAGCGGCGCCGTCGCGGGCATCTTCGCGAGCCGCTCGGGCAGGATCACCGGCGGAAAGCTCGACGGCTTGGCCAGCCCCTCGAGCACCAGGCCGGAGGGCTCGGCGAGCGTGAGCGTGAAGGTGCGCGCATCCACCGCCTTCCACTCGGCGCCGCCCGCCACCATGGCGCGGCCGATGCTGTCGCGCGCGGCCCAGCGCTGCAGCGAGGCAATGGCGTCGGCCGAGGTCACGGCGGCGCCGTCGGAGAACTTCAGGCCCGGGCGCAGCGTGAAGCTCCACTGCTTGCCGTCCTTGGAGCTGGTGTACTTCTCGGCCATCTGCGGCTGCGGCTTGCCGTTCGCATCCTGCGCGAACAGCGTGTCGTACACCATGTAGCCGAAGTTGCGCGAGATGTAGGCGGTGGTGAAGGTCGGGTCGAGGATCTTCAGGTCGGCATGCGCCACCACCTTGAGCGTCTTGGGCGCCGGTGTCTGGGCGAGCGCCGGCAGACACGCGGCGGAAAGCGCCAGGGCGGCAAGGGCTGCAAGCGTTCGTCGTTTCATCGTCGGTACTCCGATAGAGGCTGAAAAGAAGCGGGCCAGATTCATTCGCGAAACACCGCGGAACCGGCTTTGCCGGGCCGCTGGTGTTGCCCCCTGGAAGGGGGTTGGAGGCCACACGAAGTGGGCAAGCCTGGGGGTCATGCCGTGATCGGCCACTTGGGCAGGCGCGCCTTGCGGTAGGGCAGGGTGTTGAGGTCGAGCGTCACGGCGCCTGGCGCACCGGCGTAGATCACGTGCTTCGCGACCTTCGAGTAAGAGGCGTAGAAGTGCTGTGAAGACTTCACCACGATGATCTTCTTCGCGGCCAGGTCGCAGCCCAGCTGCGTGAACAGGTCGGTGCCCATGGCCTGGTTGCGCAGCGTGATCAGCACGATCTCGATGCCGTTGGCCTCGACGAGTGCGCTGTCGCCCATCAGCGTGGGCGTGCCCGCCAGGCCCGTCATCACCAGGTCGTGCTGCAGTGCCTTCACGGTGCAGTCGAGGTCGATCGGGTCGCCCGACAACGGGCTGATCTTGCCGCCGATGCGCATCGCGAGCTTCGCGCCCACGCCCGCATCGAAGGCGATGCGCACCGCGATCGGGTCCCACATCGGCCCGATGGCCGCGTTCGTGATGCCGCGCTCGACCATGCGGCGCACGATGAAGGTGGAGTCGCTGGCCGCGCCGCCGCCGGGGTTGTCGGCGCCGTCGGACAGCACCACCGGGCCGCCATCGAAGGCCAGCGCTTCGTCGAGCGAGGCATCGATGCTCGGGTAGTCGATCGCGAGCCCGTCGCGCATGGCGATGACTTCATCGGCAAGCTGGCGCGCCAGCGCATCGGCCTTGGCCTGGTCGCCGTCGGTGTAGACCAGCACCTTGGTGCCCATCTCGGGCACGTCGCCCCATGAGAAGCCGTGCGTGAGCGAGATCGACAGTACGCCGTCCTTGCCCTCCAGCGACTGCATGCGCTCGACAAAGCCGCGCGCCGGTTCGCGCGAGGTGTGCACGGTGACGATCATGTCGCAGTCGACCACCGCGGCCACCGGCTTCACCTTGCCTTCGGCCATCGCGGCGCAGATGTCCACCAGCTCCAGTCCGCGTTCGAGCACATCGGTGTGCGGATATTCCTTGAACGAGATCATCAGGTCGGCGTTACCGATCATCTCGGGCGTCAGGTGGTTGTGCGGATCGAGTTCGGCGCCGATGACCACGTCGGGCCCGACGATCTTGCGCACGCGTGCCAGCAGGTCGCCTTCGCAGTCGTCGTAGCCGTCGGCCACCATCGCACCGTGCAGGCCGAGCAGCACCATGTCGACCGGCAGCACCGCGCGCAGGTCGGCCAGCAATTCCTCGCGCAGCGTTTCGTAGGCGTGGCGCGTGGTCGTGCCGCTGGGCTGCGCGCCGGCCACCATGCCCTCGAACAGCTCCCAGCCCTTGTCCGCACCGCGCATGCGCGCAGCCCACAGCGGGCCGGAGAACAGCGTCATCGCATCCGGGTGCTTGCCGGCCGGGAAGTGGCCGCGGTCCTTGAAGGAGGCGAGGCCGGTCGGCATCGGGCCGAAGGTGTTGGTTTCGGTGGCGAGGGAGGCGCTGAAAACTCGCATAGGTTTGTCTCTGTGGTTGTGGGAGTGTTCTTGTCAGCCGGCTGCAGCGGTGCGAAGGCGCTGCGGCCCGAGCATCTCGGCCGTGAGCCCAAAGGCCGCGATGCGCTCGGGCAGCGGCAGTCCGCGTGCCAGCGCTGCGCAGGCTTCGCCCATCGCCGCCGAGGTCTGGATGCCGTAGCCGCCCTGCGCCGCAACCCAGAAGAAGCCCGGCGCATCTGGATCGAAGCCGCCCACCAGGTCGCCGTCGGCCACGAAGGAGCGCAGGCCGGCCCAGGTGCGCGTGGGGCGGCGGATGGTGAGCGTGGTCGCTTCCTCGATGCGGTGGATCGCGAAGGCGATGTCCAGCTCCTCGGGCTGCACGTCCTGCGGCTCGACCGGATCGGCGTTGGCCGGCGAGCCAAGCAGCATGCCGGCGTCGGGCTTGATGTACCAGCCTTCGTCGGCACCGAACACCATGGGCCAGTGCGCGACGCTGCTGCCTTCGGGCGGCGCGAAGATGAAGGCCGAGCGCCGGCGCGGCTCGATGCCGATGGGCTGCACGCCGGCAAGCTGCGCGATGGTGTCGACCCAGGCCCCTGCGGCGTTGAGCAGCACCGGCGCTTCGTAGACGCCGCCGCCGGCCGTCACGCGCCAGTGGCCGCCGATGCGTTCGATGGCCGTCACGCCGGCATCGCACACCAGCTTGCCGCCGGCCTGCCGCATGCCGCGCAGGTAGCCCTGGTGGATGGCATGCACGTCCATGTCGGCGGCATCGGGCTCGTAGACGGCGCCGGCCACCTGGCCGGGCCGCAGGGCGGGCACCATCGCGAGCGCCTCTTCGCTGCCCAGGCGCGTGGCGCCGGTGTTCATGGCGCGCAGCACGTTCCAGTGGGCTTCGAGTTCCGGCAGCTGTTCCTTGCTCGCGACCATCATCGCGCCGCGCGGCGTGAGCAGCGGGTGCTCGGAAAAGCCTTCGGGCGGATGCTCGAGGAAGGCGCGGCTCGCCATGGTGAGGGCGCGCACCTGCGCCGTGCCATAGCTTTCCATGAAGAGCGCGGCCGAGCGGCCGGTGGAGTGGTAGCCCGGCTGGGCTTCGCGTTCGAGCAGGATCACGCGGGCATGCGGCGCGAGCCAATGGGCCACCGAAGCCCCGGCAATGCCGCCGCCAATTACAAGGTAGTCGGCCACCACGGGCGCTGGAGAGTTTGCAGTCATCGGCGAAAAGTGTAGGTAGAAATTTGCGGATACGCAAATTAAATAGAAGGCACCAAGGGGAAACCATGGTGCACCGCATCGGTGAAATTTGCGTCAACGCAATTTGCGTATACGCAACTTCCGGGCCTGCGTCACGCGGGTCAACGTGGATGGCGCGGCACCGGGCTGGCAGAATTGCGCTGCACTAAAAGAGAAAGCCAAGCGTGAATCCACACACAGGGACCAAGCCGGGGACAAGGCCGAAGGACGAGGCGCCCACGCTGGACCGCACCACTTTCGGCCATCGCCTGCGCGCCGCGCGCAAGCGCTTCGGCTGGACGCTGGCGCAGCTGGCCGAGCGCTCGGGCGTGTCGATTACCACCATCTCGCGCGCCGAGCGCGGGCAGCTGGCACTGGGCTACGAGAACTTCACCGCGCTCGGCCGCGCGCTGGAGATGGACATGAACGCCATGTTCGCGGGCGCCGGCGTCAAGCCCGCGCAGCTCGACGGGCCGGTGGTCACGCGCGCCGGCAAGGGCGTGGTGTACCGCGGCCTGTCGATCGCCTACGAATTCCTCGGCACCACGGCGGCCGGCAAGCAGATGAGCCCGATCGTGGGCACCGTGCATGCGCGCCGCATCCATGGCCCGGAAGACTTCGTTCGGCACTCGGGCGAGGAATTCGCCTATGTGCTGTCGGGCGAGATCGAGGTGCACTTCGACAACGGAGAAGTGGTGCATCTGGCGCGCGGCGATTCGCTGTATTTCGACAGCCGCATGGGCCACGCCTATGTGAGCGTGAGCCGGCAGCTCGCGAAGATCGTGGGCATGACCACGGCGGAGAGCGGGCACATGAGGTCGGCGCGCGAAGCGCCTGCATCCGGTCCGGTGGGAAAGGTGTTGCCCAAACCCCGGCCCAAATCCAGGCCAGCAGCCGTCGCGAAGAAAGCCGCGCGAGGCCGCGGCGCCTGACGCTTCGCCGCGCTGTCCTGCTGTCGCCGATTTGCGCGCGAATCCTGGCGAGGGCCGCTATGCTGGCGCCCGCCAATCACTCCGACAAGAAACCATCATGACCCTGCACTCGTCCTTCCTTGCCCTGCGGTCTGTGTCGCTGGCCTGCAGCCTCGCCCTTGGCGCCGCCGCCGCCGTGCACGCCGCGCCCGATGCGAAGCTGCTCGCCGCCGCCGAGAAGGCGCAGCCCGCGGTGATCGACAGCCTCAAGGAGATGGTGCTGATCGAATCGGGCAGCCTCAACGTCGACGGCCTGCTCAAGATGGCCGACGTGGTGGAAGGACGCCTGAAGGCTGCCGGCTTCAAGACCGAGCGGCGCAAGGCCACGGCCGGCGCGGGGGCCGATCTCGTCATCGGCACCCTCAAGGGAACCGGCAAGCGCAAGATCATGCTGCAGGGCCACATGGACACGGTGTACGCCGCAGGCATTCTGAACAGCCAGCCCTACAAGGTCGACGGCAACCGGATCTACGGCCCCGGCATCGCCGACGACAAGGGAGGCCTCGCGGTCATGCTGGCGTCGCTGAAGATACTGGCCGACGCGGGCTGGCGCGACTACGACACGCTCACTGTGCTCATGAATCCCGACGAAGAAGTGGGCTCGGTCGGCTCCGGCGAACTCATCGCGGCCATGGCCGACCAGCACGACACGGTGCTGTCCTTCGAGCCCACCGCGGCCAAGTCGGTGGCCAAGGGCGAATCGCTGCTGCTGGGCGCGGCCGGCATCGCGCAGGCCACGCTCGACGTGAAGGGCCGCGCATCGCATGCGGGTGCCGCGCCCGAGCTGGGGCGCAACGCCCTGTACGAGCTGTCATACCAGCTGCTGCAGACCAGGGACGTGGCCAAGGACATCCCCGGCGTGGCGCTCAACTGGACCGTGGCGCGCGCCACCGGCCCGATCAACCAGATCACCGAGAAGGCGCAGGCGCTCGGCGACATCCGCATCACGCAGCCCGGTGCCGAGAAGAAGCTCGAAGCCGCCCTGCAGGCGAAGATCGCGAGCGGCAAGCTGGTGCCCGACACCGAGACCACGCTCAAGGTGGAAGTGGGCCGCCCGGCTTTCGTGGCGGGGGAGAAGGGCCGTGCGCTGGGCGAGAAGGCCCAGGCCATCTACAAGGAAATCGACCGCGAACTCGCGCTCACGCCGATGACCGGCGGCGGCACCGATGCGGGCTATGCGGGCCGCTCGGGCAAGGCCACCGTGGTCGAGAGCTTCGGCCTGGCGGGCTTCGGCTATCACGCGCGCGACGAATACATCGAGGTCGACTCGATCGTGCCGCGCCTCTATCTCGTCACCCGGCTGCTGACGGAAATCGGCAAGCAGTAACCCGCGTCTCGGCGGCCGCCCTCAGGGCTGATCCTTGGGCGGTTCGCCGGGTCGGCCGGGTGGTCGGCGATGCGCGGCGGCGGCCGCTGCCGCGTGCTGCTGGGCCTGTTGCTGCTGGTGCTGCTGGCGGACTTGCTGAGCCTGCTGCTGAGCCTGTTGCTGTTGGCGTTGCTGCTGTTGCTGTTGCTGCTGGCGTGCCGCTTGCGCCTGTTGCTGTTGCTGCCGGTGCATCTGCTCTTGCTGCTGTTGCCGGGCTTGTTGCTGCGCCTGCTGTCGTTGCACCTGTTGCTGTTGAGGCTGTTGCTGCTGAAGCACGCGGGCTTGTTGCTGCGCTTGCTGCTGCATCTGCTGCTGGCGCCTTGATTGCTCCTGCTGTGCCGATTGTCTTTGTTGCTGGCGCTCTTGCATGGCCTGCTGTTGCTGTTGCTGTTGGGCCTGCCGGCTGGCCGCGCGTGCCTGTTGCTGTTGTTGCTGGGCCTGTTGTCGCCGCGCTTGTTCCTGCTGCTGTTGTTGAAGCAGGGCCTGCGGCGGTTGCTGGGGTATGTTGCGCGCCTGCTGCCGTGCTTGTCGCTCCTGTTGCTGTGCCTGTTGCGCTTGCTGGCGCTGCGCCCTGTCTTGTTGCTGCTGCTGCTGTTGCTGAAGACGTGCCTGTCGTTCCTGCTGCGCTTGCTGGCGCTGGCGCGCCTGCAACTGCTGGGCCTGTTGCCCGGCTTGTTGCTGCTCCTGCTGCTGGCGCATGAAGGCTTGCTGCTGCCGCGCTTGCTGCTCTCGTTGCTGTTGCTGTTGCTGCTGCTGCTGCTGCGCGAACTGGGCGTTATGCGGCGGGGGCAGGCCCGGCGCGGCCGCGAAATTGGGAGCGGGAGCGCCTGGCGGCAGACCGCGCGGCGCGTTGTTGTTGTAGACGTTGCGCACGTTGTTGACCACGGTCGTCGAACGCGAGATGTAGGTGCTGTTGTTGTAGACCACCGCGGGCCGCGCATAGGCCGGCGCCACCGCGCGGTCGCGATCGCGGTAGCGCGGCGCGCCCCAGTTCATGTCCCATGAACGCCAGCCCCAGTCGTGGCGTTCCAGCGCGGCGCCCACGACCACGCCGAGCCCGAAGGTGAACGCACCGGCCGCCGCCATCTGGCCGCGGCTGTAGCCGGGCGCGGCCTCGACGGGCGGGGCATACGCATAGCCGGGGTACACGGGCACGGGCTCGCCGTAGATGCGCTGCGGGTCGTAGCTCGGCACGTAGACCACGTCGGGCTGGGCGGGCTCGATGGTGATGAACTGCGGCGGCGGCTCGACCACGGCAGGGCCGGCATAGACGGGCTGCACGTCCGGCGCGGGCGCGTAGTTGCGCGGCGTGGCAGCGCTGGCCACGCGCAGCCTGTTGTTGGTCTTGAGCCGGCCCGCCGCCTGGGCGCGCTGGCGCATGACCTGGATGGCGTTCATCACGTCGGCCGGATCGTTGTAGTAGGCCTGTCCGAGCGCCTCGGTCCACGCGATGTTGCCGGCCATCTGGTCGAGCACCGGGCGGAATGCGGTGAGCGACTTGACGCTCGGATCCCAGGGCTGCTGGTTGGCCGCATCGGCGAGCGGGCCGCCCCTGAGCGCTGCGTTCTGCGCGAGCCAGCCGTGCGCGGCGGTGATCTGGTCGGGATAGGTGGATCCGGCCAGCACCTGCGCCACCAGCTTGTCGGGATACAGCGCGATGGGTGCGACGAGTTGATAGAGCTGCTCGGCCGAGGGTGGCGTGTAGGCCACGGGTGCGGGCGCCGGCGCGGGCGGGGCTGGTGCCGTGGCCACTGGCGCCGCGGGCGCCGGTGCCGGGGCCGAAGGCGTGTCGGTCTTGTTGCAGCCGGCGACAGCGAGTGCGCCGATGCACAGCGAAATCGTCAGGAGCCGCGCAACCGGTGTGCGGCGCAGTGTTGTTGTCATCTGGAGTTCCTGTGAGCGCGGACGCCGCGCCCTCGAAACTCTTCAACGGCGCGCCGCTTGGGGCGACGACGCCAGCCTGCATCGCCGATGCAACGGTCTGTGTCGGCGGTGCGCCGCCTGCGCTGTCGGCGCAGAACCACAGGCCCGCAGGAGCCCTACTTGGCGCCGCCCGCGTATTTGGTGACGCTCGTCGCGCTCACGTGATAGCCGCTCACGCCCATCATCGAATCGTTGCGCAGGGTCTGCAATTTGCCGGTGACCCACACGGTGTCCATGGCGCGGAACTTGGCGCCCTTGGGCGTCACCACGTGCAGGATCTGGTTGGCAGGCGGTGGTGGCGTGTGGATGCAGGCGCCGAAGTAGGGCACGAGCAGGAACTCGGTGACCTCGCCCTTGGCTTCTTCGAGCGGCACGATGAAGCCCGGGATCTTGATGTCCGCGCCGTTCATGGCCGGGTTGGTCGGCGCATTGTTCGACACTTCCTGCATCTTCATGAGCAACTCGTTGGCGCGCGGGTCGCCGTCGTTGAGCGCGCTCAGGTCCATGCCCTTGAATTCCTTGGCCGGGTCCCAGTCCTTGGGCACGAGTTCTTCCCAGGTGATCTGGCGCGGCTGGCCCGGCGGGGCTTTGGCTGCTGCGGCAGGCGGCGCGGCCTTGCCGCCGAGCGGGTTCGATGCGGTCGTGTCCTTGGGCGCCGGCTCGGCGGCCCACGTGGCGGCTGCGAGGCCGGCGCCAGCCAGCAGCATCGAAAGCCGGGTGAAGGCTTGGAGCGTGGAGATCTTCTTTGCGATGCGCATGGTCTAAATCCTCGGTGAGAGGCCGTCGGCCAAAGAGAGCCGGTAGGCACGAATGCCGGGCAAGAGGCTGGCCAGCCAGCCCGCGACCAGCAGGCTCGCCATCAGCAGCCATTCATTCAGTGTAGGTTGCGAAAGGCTCAATGTCAGCCCGAACTGCGACTGCAGCCATGGCGCGAGCAGGGCGATGCCGAGCACCGCCATCACCACGCCGAAGGCCACGCCCAGCACGGTGACCATGGCGCCTTCGAGCGCGAGCAGCGCCAGCACATGGCGCAGGCCGGCGCCCACGGCGCGCAGCACGGCCAGCTCGCGCCGCCTTTCGTTCAGCCCCGCCATCACCACCGAGACCAGGCCCGCAAGGCTCACCAGCGCCACCAGCGCCGACATCAGCAGCAAGGCGTTCTCGCCGATGCCGATCACGCTCCACAGCTCGTCGAGCGCCACGCCCGGCAGGATGGCCATCAGCGGCTCGCCGGTGTAGGTGGAAATCCAGCGCTGCACGCCGAACACGGCCGAACGGTTCTTCAGGCCCACGAGCGCGGCCGTCACGTTCTTGGGTGTGAGGTCGAACTTGCGCACCTGCTCGGCCGGGATCTTCACGCCCGGCATCGGCGCGCCGCCCACCCATTCGAGGTGGATGGCTTCCATCGCTTCGAGGCCGATGTGCACCGTGCGGTCGACCGGCGTGCCGGTGCGCGCGAGCACGCCGACCACGGTGAAGGGCTTGTCGGCATGCTCGGACGCGTTGAGTTCGCCGCTGCCGTGGGCCAGCGTGATCTTCTGGCCGACGTGGTAGCCGAGCTTGTCGGCCACTTCGGCGCCCACCACCGCATCGAACAGCGCACTGAAGGGCTTGCCTTCGCGCAGCGCGAGCGGCTGCCGGTTGCCGTAGCGAAAGCGCGTGAAGTATTCGGGCGAGGTGGCCAGCACCGCGAAGCCGCGGTGCGAGTCGCCGAGCGAAAGCGGCACCACCCAGTCGACGCCGGGGTGCGCGGCCAGGGCCTGCACGCTCTTCCACGAGATGTTGTTGGTGGCCGCGCCGATGCGGAACACCGAGTACAGCAGCAGCTGCGTGGAGCCGGTGCGCGCACCGACGATCAGGTCGGTGCCCGAGACGGAGGACGCGAAGTTCTGGCGCAGCTCGGTGCGGATGCGCTCGACGCCGAGCAGGAGGAAGGTCGACAGCGCGATCGAGAACACCGTGAGCGCCAGCGTGAAGCGCCGGTTCCAGGCGCTGTGCCAGGCGATGGAAAAAAGCGCCTTCATTTCAGGTATCCGCCGCCATGGCCGCCGGCGCCGCGCGGTTGATCTCGGGCAGCAGCACATGCCGCGCAAAGCGCTGCGCAATGCGCTGGTCGTGGCTCACGAACACGAGCGCGCTGTTGTTGACGGCGCAGGCCGTCAGCAGCACGTCGAGAAAGGCCTCGCGCCGGTCTTCGTCGAGCGCGGAGGTGGGTTCGTCGGCAATGACCACCTCGGGCTGGCCGATGAGTGCGCGCGCTGCGGCGACGCGCTGCTGCTGGCCCACGGAGAGCTGCATCGCCTGCCGCTTCCACAGGCTGCGGTCGAGCCCCATCTGATCGAGCAGGTGCTCGGCCTCGTCGCGCGCACTGCCGCCGCGTGCGGCCTGCGACTCGCGCCGCTGCGAGAAGCGGCAGGGCAGCAGCACGTTGTCGAGCACGCTCAGGTACGGCAACAGGTTGAACTGCTGGAAGATGTAGCCGACATGCGCGACGCGGCAGCGGTCGCGCGCGGCGCCCGAGAGCTGCGACCAGTCGTGTCCCAGCAGCGTGACGCGGCCTTCGTCCGCCACCAGCACGCCGGCCAGCAGCGACAGCAGCGTGCTCTTGCCGCAGCCGCTCGGGCCGTGCAGGAAGACCGCCTCGCCGGCGGTGATGCGCAAGGCCTCGATGTCGATGCATGGCTTTGGCATGCCGGGCCACGAGAAGCGCAGCCCTTCGGCGGCGAGCACCACGCGCAGCGGCGGCACGGCCTCGCCCTGGGGGATGGTGCTCACAGCCTCACTTGCCCAGGTTCAGGCGAACGGGCTGGGCCGCTTGCGCGCCTGCCGGGCGCTTGAGCTGGCGCTTGAACTGGCCTTGGGCGGATGCAATCTGCGAATCGATCTGGCGCGTGCCCTTGAAGGCGGAAAAAAGATTCACGTCGATGAACTTCGCCGCGGCCGCGTTGGTGCAATTGAAGGAGAAGGTGGCGTCGAGGTCCGCATGTCCCGGAGGCTCGTTCGGATCGGGGTTGCCGAGGCCCAGGGCGCTGGAGCGCAGCTCGACCGGGCCGAGCTTGCAGTTGGCGGCGGGGTCGATGGCAAAGAGCTTGTCGGCCGCGCGAAGCTGGGCGATGGCGTCTTCGGCGGTTTTTTTCTCGGCAGCGGACTTGGGTGCGCGCTCGAAGCCGACGATGTTGTCGAGCGGGGATTCCATGTCGATCACCACCGTGGGCCCGTCGATCGCCACGTCGAGCTTGAGCTGGCCGTGCACATGTGCATGCTGCTGCTGGGCCTGTGCAGAAAGAAAGGGAGCCGCGAACAGTGCTGCGGCGAATGCGAAGCCGGATGAAATGCGTCGAAGTCGGATCTGTTTCATGGTTCTGCGCCTTGCCGGGTCGGCAGCCCCGGCGTGTTGCTCCATTCGCTCCAGCTGCCGGCATAGAGCGCTGTCGTCCCAAGGCCCGCGATCTGCATCGCGAGCAGGTTGGGCACAGCGCTCACGCCGCTGCCGCAGTGATGGACGACCGTCGCCGGATCGCGCCCCGCGAGCAGCGCTTCGAACTCGGCACGCAGTTGCGATGCCGGCTTGAACTTGCCGTCGGGACCGAGGTTCTCGGCGAAGGGCCGGTTCGCAGCCCCGGGGATGTGACCCGCAATCGGGTCCAGAGGTTCCACCTCTCCGCGATAACGCGCAGCGGCACGCGCGTCGATCAGGTTCTGGTCAGGCTGGCCGAGCCGGCGCGCCACCGTCTCGGTGACGACGAGCTTCACAAGCGGCTCGCCCACGACGAAGTTCGACTGGAAGTGCGCGGGCTCTTCGCGGTTCGTGACCTCGCCGCCCGCGGCCTGCCAGGCCTGCAGGCCGCCGTCGAGCACGGCCACCGTGTCGTGGCCCATCCACTTGAGCATCCACCAGAGCCGGCCGCAATAGTTGGCGCCGTTGCGGTCGTACACCACGGCCTGCATGTCGTTGGAAAAGCCGATGCTCGACAGCCAGGCCGCGAACTTCTCGCGGCTCGGCAGCGGATGGCGCCCGCCCGAGGCCGGCACGCCGTCTTCCTGCGCGATGACCACGTCGCCCTGGGCGCCCGGCACGCCGTGCTTCGCGCTCAGGTCGGTATCGAGGTTCGCATACAGGGCGCCCGGGATGTGGGCGGCGGCATATTGCTGTGCGCCGGCTTCGGGCTTCATGAGATCGAAGCTGCAGTCGAAGACCATGAGGGGCGCGTCGCCAGCCTGCAGCTGCTGGAGTTGTTCGACGCTGACGAGGGTGGTGTACATGGCGGGGTTCCTTCGTTGTCGACGGTTGCGATGCGGATCAGTGCTCTTCGGCCGGTGCCTTGGGCACCGCGCGCTGGCGCAGCACGGTGGCCGCGATGCCGCTCACGATGATGAGCGCCATGCCGGCCCAGCCGGCGGCGTCGATGCGGTCGTCGAACAGCACCACACCATAGAACGCGGCAAAGATGATGCCGGAGTACTGCAGGTTGGCCACCAGGAGCGTGCCGGCCTCGGTCTTGGCCGTGGCGTAGGCGCGCGTCATGCAGAGCTGCCCGAGGGCCGCCAAGAGGCCGATCGGCAGCAGCCACAGCGCATGCTGCCACGTCCAGGATTCTCCGCCCGAAAACCCCGTGGCGGCCGTGGCAAAGGCGCCGGCCACGGCCGAGCCCACCGCGAAATAGAACACCGTGCGCAGCTCGGGTTCGCCGATGCGCGACAGCGCCACCACCTGCATGTAGGCGAAGGCGGCCGTGAGGCCCGACAGCAGGCCCAGCATTCCCGCGAAGCCGTCGCTGCCGCTGACCGAAGGCTTGAGCATCAGCACCACGCCCACGAAGCCCGCGAGCACGGTCAGTGCCAGGGTGCCCTGCAGCGGCGGGCGTTCGATGCGGCCGTCGCGCCCGGGCACCGGCACCCAGGCCAGCAGCGCGCCGCCGACCAGGAAGGCCGCGATCCACACGCTGCTCATGTAGTTGAGCGTGACGGCCGTGGCCAGCGGCATGTGGGCAATGGCATAGAACCATGCGCCGAGCGACACCACGCCGATGGTGCTGCGCCAGGCGTGCATGCCGGGATAGCGGGTGGCCAGCGAGACGCCGCGGTTGCGCGCCAGAAGCCACAGGAACACGATGCCGATCAGGCCGCGCCCGAGCACCATCTCGCCACTGTTGAACCAGGCCGAGGCGACTTTCACGACCACGCTCATGGTGGCGAACAAAAAGGCGCCGAGCACCATCCAGAGCGCTTGCACTGTTGTCCGGCTCAGGCGTTGTTCTGCATTGCGCTGCGGTACCACTCGTGGAACTGCTGCATGCCGTCTTCCATCGGGCTCTGGTAGGGGCCGCTCTCGTCGTCGCCGCGCAGCATGAGCGCGCGGCGGCCGGCGTCCATGCGCTCGGCGATCTCGTCGTCTTCCACGCAGGTTTCCATGTAGGCGGCCTGCTGGGCCTCGACGAATTCGCGCTCGAAGGCCACGATTTCCTCGGGGTAGAAGAACTCGACCATGTTGAGCGTCTTCGTGGGGCTCACCGGATGCAGCGTCGAAACCGTGAGCACATGCGGATACCACTCGACCATCACGTGCGGATAGTAGGTGAGCCAGATGGCGCCGTACTTGGGCGGCTTGCCCTCGCGGTACTTGAGCAGCTGCTCCTGCCATTTCTGGTAGATGGGGCTGCCCGCGCGGCCGAGCCGGTTGGCCACGCCCACGGTCTGCACCGAGAAGTTGCGGTTGAACTCCCAGCGCAGGTCGTCGCAGGTGACGAAGCTGCCCAGGCCCGGATGGAACGGGCCGACGTGGTAGTCCTCGAGGTAGACCTCGATGAAGGTCTTCCAGTTGTAGTTGCACTCGTGCAGTTCGACGCGGTCGAGCGCGTAGCCCGTGAAGTCGAGGTCGGCACGCGGGCCGAGCTCGGCCATGTCAGCCGCCACGTCGCGCCCGCCGCCGTCCGGGCCGCCTTCGAACAGCAGGCCGTTCCACTCGGTGAGCGGATAGTTGTGCAGGTTGAGGCAGGGGTCCTGCTGGAAGTGCGGCGCGCCGATCAGCGTGCCCGTGGTGCGCGGGTCGCTCGCCGCATAGGTCCAGCGGTGCAGCGGGCACACGATGTTGCCTCCGGCCTGGCGGTCGAGCTGGCCGCGGCCCTGGAGAATGAGCGCCTGCCGGTGGCGGCACACGTTGGAGATGAGTTCCACGCCCTTGGGCGTGTGCACCAGCGCGCGGCCCTGGTGCTCCTGCGGCAGGGTATGGAAGTTGCCGGGCTCGGGCACGGCCAGCCGGTGGCCCACGTAGCGCGGGCCCTGCGCGAACAGCGTTTGCATTTCGCGCGCATAGAGCGACTCGTCGAAGTACGCGGAAACTGGAAGTTGGCTCGTGGCCTGCTGCAGTTGAAGACTTAAATCAGACATGGAGGACCTGACCAAGCTCCCCACAGGGAGAAAAAAAGAAAAGACGGAAGGCGCCGTCTGGAGGGCGACGGCCCGAAGAGTTGTGCCGGGTTGGCCGGCATGGGAAGCCAGGATTGTACCCAAGGGGGCAGTGCCGTGCCCGCGGCTCGCCGCATGCCGGCGCCCGTTTGCTTCCCCGTCCTAAAATGCGCGGTTTCACACTCGTTCTCTCGCATGCCCAAGGTCCCTTCTTCCGCCACGTCCAGCCCGGCCGCCAAGCCCGACACCGGGCCGCTGCCGGCCAGCTACGAAGCCGGGCTCCAGGAGTTGGAACAATTGGTTGCAGAACTCGAGTCGGGCCAGCTGCCGCTCGACCAGTTGCTCGGCAGCTACCAGCGCGGCGCGGCACTGCTTGCCTTCTGCCGCGAAAAGCTCCAGGCGGTCGAAGACCAGATCAAGGTGCTCGATGCGGGGAGCCTCAAGCCCTGGACTGCCGAATGAGCGCGGCTAACGTGGTGACGTGGGATGCCGCGCGCCTGGCCAGTTGGAGCGACCCGCATCTGGCGCGCGTCGAGGCGGCGCTGTCGCGATGGGTCGGCGTCGATGCGCCGGTGCTGCTCGGTGATGCCATGCGCTATGCCGTGCTCGATGGTGGCAAGCGGCTGCGGCCGCTCTTGGTGCTGGCCGCGAGCGAAGCGGTCGGCGGCAATGCGGCCGCGGCGCTGCGCGCGGCCTGCGCAACGGAGCTGATCCACGCCTACTCGCTGGTGCACGACGACCTGCCGAGCATGGACAACGACGTGCTGCGGCGTGGCAAGCCCACGGTGCACGTGAAGTTCGGCGAAGCCGATGCGCTGCTGGCCGGCGACGCCCTGCAGGCCTTGGCCTTCGAGCTGCTCACGCCCGACGGCGACGAGATTCCCGCATCGATCCAGGCCATGCTGTGCCGCCTGCTCGCGCGTGCCGCGGGCAGCCAGGGCATGGCGGGCGGGCAGGCCATCGACCTGGCCAGCGTGGGCCTGGCGCTCGACGAAGCGCAGCTGCGTGAAATGCACCGCCTGAAGACCGGCGCGCTGCTGCAGGGCAGCGTCGAGATGGGCGCGGCCTGCGCCGGCGCCGTGGCGCCCGCGGCGCTGGCCGCTCTGCGCGACTACGGCGGCGCCATTGGCCTGGCGTTTCAGGTGGTCGACGACATCCTCGACGTCACGGCCGATTCGCAGACCCTCGGCAAGACGGCCGGCAAGGATGCGGCCGCCGACAAGCCCACTTACGTCTCGCTCTGGGGCCTCGATGGCGCGCGCGCGCAGGCCAGGCAACTGCTGGCCGAATCGCTTGCGGCGCTGGAGCGCAGCGGCCTGGCCGACACCGCGGCCTTGCGCGCGCTGGCCCACATGGTCGTCGACCGCGACCGATGAACAGTTCACAGATGGACAAGAAGAACCAACACGATCCCATGGCTGCGCTGCTTCCCACGCTTCACGATCCATCGCCGATCCGCCAATTCGACCGCGCCCAGCTCAGGCAGCTGTGCGACGAGGTGCGCGCCTGCGTGCTCGACAACGTCTCACGCACCGGCGGCCACCTGAGCTCCAATCTTGGCACCGTCGAGCTCACCGTTGCGCTGCACCATGTGTTCAACACGCCGCACGATCGCCTGGTGTGGGACGTGGGCCACCAGACCTACCCGCACAAGATCCTGACCGGCCGGCGCGAGCGCATGCCCACGCTGCGCCAGATCGGCGGCATCTCGGGCTTTCCGCAGCGCAGCGAAAGCGAATACGACACCTTCGGCACGGCGCATTCATCGACCAGCATCTCGGCCGCGCTCGGCATGGCGATGGCGGCCAAGCAGAAGGGCGAAGACCGCCACGCCGTAGCCATCATCGGCGACGGCGCGCTCACGGCCGGCATGGCCTTCGAGGCGCTCAACAACGCCGGCGTGTGCGACTGCAAGCTGCTGGTGATCCTGAACGACAACGACATGTCGATCAGCCCGCCCGTGGGCGCGCTCAACCGCTACCTCGCGCAGCTCATGAGCGGCAACTTCTACGCCGCTGCCAAGAACGTCGGCAAGAGCGTGCTGCGCGCCGCGCCGCCGCTGTTCGAGCTGGCCAAGCGCTTCGAGCAGCATGCCAAGGGCATGGTGGTGCCGGCCACGCTGTTCGAGCAGTTCGGCTTCAACTACGTCGGCCCCATCGATGGCCACGACCTCGACTCGCTGGTGCCCACGCTCGAGAACCTCAAGCACCTCGACGGCCCGCAGTTCCTGCATGTGGTCACCAAGAAGGGACAGGGCTACAAGCTGGCCGAAGCCGATCCGGTGGCCTACCACGGGCCCGGCAAGTTCGATCCGCAGGTGGGGCTGGTCAAGCCCACCGCGGTGGCCAAGCAGACCTTCACGCAGGTCTTCGGCCAGTGGCTCTGCGACATGGCCGCGCACGACGGCCGGCTGGTGGGCATCACGCCGGCCATGCGCGAAGGCTCGGGGCTGGTCGAGTTCGAGCAGCGTTTTCCGGACCGCTACTACGACGTCGGCATTGCCGAGCAGCATGCCGTCACCTTCGCGGCCGGCCTCGCCTGCGAGGGCCTGAAACCTGTGGTGGCGATCTATTCGACCTTCCTGCAGCGCGCCTACGACCAGCTGATCCACGACGTCGCGATCCAGAACCTGCCGGTGGTGTTCGCGCTCGACCGCGCCGGCCTCGTGGGCGCGGACGGCGCCACGCACGCGGGCGCCTACGACATCTCGTTCCTGCGCTGCATTCCCAACATGAGCATTGCCTGCCCGGCCGACGAGCGCGAGTGCCGCCAGCTGCTGTCGAGCGCCTACGAGCAGAACCATCCGGTGGCCGTGCGCTATCCGCGCGGCGCCGGTGCGGGCGTGGTGCCGCACCTCGCGCTCGATGCACTGCCGTTCGGCAAGGGCGAGGTGCGGCGCGAGGGCCAACGCATCGCGATCCTCGCGTTCGGCAGCCTGCTGTACCCGGCGCTCGCCGCGGCCGAATCGCTCGACGCCACGGTGGTCAACATGCGCTGGGCCAAGCCGCTCGACGTCGAACTGCTGCTGAAGGTGGCGGGCACGCACGAGGCCATCGTCACGCTCGAAGAAGGCGCCGTCATGGGCGGCGCGGGCAGCGCGGTGCTCGAGGCGCTGCAGGCGGCCAATGTGCAGAAGCCGGTGCTGCAGCTGGGCCTGCCCGACCGCTTCATCGAGCATGGCGATCCGGGCAAGCTGCTCGCGTCGATCGGGCTCGATGCGGCCGGCATCGCCGCTTCGGTCGCGCAGCGCTTCGGCGCCGCCGCAGGGTAAACCCCGGCCGGCCGCGTGTAAGCGCGTTTTTACAATAACCGGGACTCACAAAAGTCCTCGACGCGGCCACAAGCCGCGTTTCGTTTTTTCCAATGCACTCGGAGTGAATTCAATGGATCGTCGTTCCCTCATCAAAAACGCCGGCATCGCTGGCGTTCTGGCCGCCGGCATTGCGCCCGCAGTTCATGCGCAGGCGGCCGTCCGCTGGCGCCTGGCATCGAGCTTTCCCAAGTCGCTCGACACCATCTACGGCGGCGCGGAAGTCTTCGCCAAGGCGGTCAAGGCCATGTCGGGCGGCAAGTTCGAAATCTCGGTGCATGCCGGCGGCGAGCTGATGCCTCCCTTCGGCGTGGTGGACGGCGTGCAGAACGGTTCGGTCGAGATGTGCCACACCGTGCCCTACTACTTCTACGGCAAGAACCCCGCGTTCGCGCTGGGCTCGGCCATTCCGTTCGGCCTGAACTCGCGCCAGATGACGGCGTGGATGATGCACGGCAATGGCCGCAAGCTCATGAACGAGTTCTACGCCAAGTACAACATGGTGAGCTTCGCCGGCGGCAACACGGGCTGCCAGATGGGCGGCTGGTTCCGCAAGGAAATCAAGTCGGTGGCGGATTTCAAGGGCATGAAGATGCGCCTGGGCGGCGGCCTGATCGGCGAGGTCATGCAGAAGCTGGGCGCCGTGCCGCAGAGCCTGCCGGGTGGCGAGATCTACCAGGCGCTCGAAAAGGGCACCATCGATGCCGCCGAATGGGTGGGACCGTACGACGACCAGAAGCTCGGCTTCAACAAGGTGGCGCCGTTCTACTACTACCCCGGCTGGTGGGAAGGCGGTCCGGAAGTGGACTTCTTCATCAACCAGAAGGCCATGGACGGCCTCTCGGCCGAGAACAAGGCCATCGTGGAAGCCGCCGCGGCCTTGGCGTCGTCGGACATGCTCGCCAAGTACGACGCGCTGAACCCCATCGCGCTCAAGCAGCTCGTGGCCGCCAAGACCAAGGTGCTGCCGTTCTCGCAAGCCATGATGGACGCCGCCTACAAGGCTTCGCTCGAGGTCTATGCCGAGAACGACGCCAAGAGCCCCGAGTGGAAGAAGATCTACGCCGACTTCCGCAGCTTCCAGCGCGACCAGGTGCTCTGGTTCCGTTTTGCGGAATCGCGCTTCGACTCGTTCATGTCCACGCTCAAGCTCTGATCCGGGTTCATTCCGGACAGCAAAAAGCCCCGCGCCGCGGGGCTTTTTTTTGGGTCTCGGGGAAGTCCCAGCCGCCGCAAGCCCCGAAGGGCCTGCCGGCGGCCTTCTTCGAGAACTACTTCTTGCCGGCGTCCCGGTCCAGCTGTTCCTGCATGGCCTTCATCGGGTCTTCTTCCGCGCCCGAAGGCGCAGCAGGCGCTTCGCCGCCGGCCGGTGCCGAGGCGCCCGGCTGCGGCTCGGGAGCGGGCTGGGAATCGTCCTTCGGCATGTTGGCCTGCATCTCGGCTCCGATCTTGTCGAGGTCGACCGCCACCTCCTTGTCGAGTCCGCTCGAGACGATGGCCGGGAACGCGATGATCAGGCCGACCATGATGATCTGGATCAGCACGAAGGGCACGGCCCCCCAGTAGATCTGCATGGTGGTGACCGGCTCGATGCGCTCGTTCGTGACCTTGTCGTTGTAGGCCTTGGTCGGCGCCACGCTGCGCAGGTAGAACAGCGCAAAGCCGAAGGGCGGATGCATGAACGAGGTCTGCATGTTCACCGCCAGCAGCACGCCGAACCAGATCAGGTCGATGCCGAGCTTGTGCGCCACGGGTGCCAGGAGCGGCACGACGATGAACGAGAGCTCGAAGAAGTCGAGGAAGAACGCCAGGAAGAAGATCAGCACGTTCACCAGGATCAGGAAGCCGAGTTGGCCACCGGGCATGCCGGTCAGCAGGTGCTCGACCCAGCGCGGTCCGTCCACGCCCTGGAACACCAGGCTGAAGATGGTCGAGCCGATCAGGATGAACACCACGAAGCACGACAGCTTGGTGGTGGTGTTGAGCGCCTGCTTGAGCAGCCTCATGCTGAGCCGGCCGCGCACCATGGCCATGATGAAGGCCCCGAGCGCACCCATGGCGCCGCCTTCGGTGGGGGTGGCCACGCCGAGGAAAATCGTGCCCAGCACCAGGAAGATCAGCAGCAGCGGCGGGATCAGCACGAAGGTCACGCGCTCGGCAATGCGCGACAAGAGGCGCAGCCGCAGCAGGCGGTTGGCCACCGCGATCAGGAAGGCCAGCATCACGCCCACGCACATCGACACCACGATGGTTTCGTCGGTGGCCACGCTGGCCACGGGCTCGCCGGTCCACCAGGTGTGGACGTCGGCAATGTGCTCGGCAAAGAACATGGCCGCTGCGGTGGCAATGATGGTCAGCACGAGCAGCGAGGGCAGGCCGCTGCTGCCGCTCGGCTCGCGGAAGGTGCGTGCTTCGAGCGGCAGGGCCGGAACCCACTTGGGCTTGAAGATGGCCAGCAGGATCACGTAGCCCGCATACATGGCGGTCAGCATGAAGCCCGGCACGAACGCGCCCTTGTACATGTCGCCCACGCTGCGGCCGAGCTGGTCGGCCATGATGATCAGCACCAGCGAGGGCGGAATGATCTGCGCCAGCGTGCCCGAGGCCGCAATCACCCCCGAGGCAAGCCGCCGGTCATAGCCGTAGCGCAGCATGATCGGCAGCGAGATCAGGCCCATCGAGATGACCGAGGCTGCGACCACGCCGGTGGTGGCCGCGAGCAGCGCACCCACGAAGATCACGGCCAGCGCCAGGCCGCCGCGCACCGGGCCGAAGAGCTGGCCGATCGAGTCGAGCAGGTCTTCGGCCATGCCGCTTCGCTCGAGGATCAGCCCCATGAGCGTGAAGAACGGAATGGCCAGCAGCGTGTCGTTCTGCATGATGCCGAACACCCGCAGCGGCAGCGCCTGCAGCAGCGCTTCGGGCAGCAGGCCGAGCTCCACGCCGACGAAGCCGAAGAACAGGCCGCAGGCGCCGAGGCTGAACGCCACCGGGAAGCCGAACAGCAGGAAGACGATCAGCCCCGCGAACATGATCGGGGCGAAGTTTTGTGCGATGAATTCCATGGGTGCTACCGCTCAGCCTTTGACGTTGGATTCGGCGAGCCGGCGGATCGACTCGGCCAGTTCTTCTTCGGCGGTCTTTTCTTCACGCTTTTGCGTGGGATCGTCGATGCGGCCCTGCAGGAAGGCGATGCGCTTGATGAGCTCGGACCAGCCCTGGAGCATCAGCAGCGTGAAGCCCAGCGGGATCATGGCGTAGATCGGCCAGCGGATCAGCCCGCCGGCGTTGTTCGACATTTCGCCCGAGCGGTAGCCCTGCAGGAAGAACGGAATGCCATACCAGAGGATGGCCAGGCAGACCGGTGTGAGGAAGAAGCTGAAGCCGATGATGTCGACCCAGATCTGGCCGCGCTTGGACAAGCGGCTGAGGATCACGTCGATCTTCACGTGCTCCTGGTTCAAGAGGGTATAGCCCGCGGCAATCAGGAAGGACGCGGCGAACAGATACCACTGCACTTCGAGATAGGCGTTGGAGCTGACGTTGAACACCTTCCGGACCACGGCATTGACGCCGCTGATCACGGTGGACGCAAGGATGAGCCAGATCACGTACTTGCCGAGCTGGCCATTGAGCCAATCGACCGCGCGCGAAAATCTGAGCAGGAAATTCATGCTCTTCTCCAGAGAGGAAATGGATGCTTGGATGCAGAAGCGGGCCGGGGTCCGCCGGCGAGCGGCGGTCCGGGGGCTTTCGGCGGACGCGCGATTTTATCGGCGCGCAAAGCCGTTTTCGGACGGGCACGGGCGGTGTATTCCCGTAGGCCCGCCGCCATGCGCCGCGCTGGTGCGCCGGCTCGCGATAATGAAACATGCCCTCGTCGTCGCCGCCCCCGCTGCCCACGGGGCTTGCCGCACTCCATCGAATCGCCCGACATGCGGCGCGCCGGCCGCGAACTGCTCTCGCTCGCCCTGATCGACGCACGCAACCACACGCTGCACCTGTTGTCGCTCTACGAGGAGGCGCTGGGCTCGCCCGCGCTCGCCGTGGAGCGCACAAGCGATGAGGGTGTGGTGCCACCGCTCTGGCTCGCCGGGCACATCGGCTGGTTTGCCGAATGGTGGATCGGGCGCAACACCCAGCGGGCCTTCGGTGCCGAGTGCCCGGTGCGGCCGACCCGCCTCGCGGCCATCGATCCCGGTGCCGACGACTGGTGGAACCCGGCCCAGGCCCCGGCCGCGCAGCGCTGGTCGCCCGGCCTGCCGGACCTGGCCCAGACCAAGGCCTACCTGCTCGAAACACTGGAGAGCACGCTCGAACTGCTCGAGCATACGGCCGAGACCGACCCGGGGCTGTACTTCTACCGCCTTGCGTTGTTCCACGAAGATTTGCGCGGCGAGCAGTTCATCGTGATGGCGCAGACGCTCGGGCTGCCTCTGGGCATCGAGCCGGTGCCCATGGCCGTCACGCGCGAGCCGCTGCTGCTGCCGGCGACGCAATGGGAGCTCGGCCTGCCCGAGGGCTGCGGATTCGCCTTCGCGCAGGAGCAGGGCGCGCACCGCGTCGAGGTGCCCGAGTTCGAGATCGACGCCCAGCCCGTGACCTGGAGCCAGTACATCGAGTTCGTCGACGAAGGCGGCTACGACCGCGAGGAGCTCTGGCATCCGCAAGGCTGGCGCTGGCTGGCCTCGCAGATCGAAGGGCGCCGCGGGCCGCGCCACGTCGAGCAGATCGGCGTCGCGCGCAAGGGCGCCGGCGGCTCGGTGCTGCAGCACCGTTTCGGTTCCACCGTGCGCGCCGCCGGCCACCACAGCGCGGTGCACCTGAGCTGGTGGGAGGCCGATGCCTGGGCGCGCTGGGCCGGCCGGCGCATCGCGACCGAGGTGGAGTGGGAAATTGCAGCGCACACGGCGGCGCGGCGCGGATTCCGCTGGGCCGACGTGCACGAGTGGACCGCGGGCACGCTGCGGCCCTGGCCCGGCTTTCGCGCCGATCCGTGGAGCGCCGGCAGCGAGTTCGATCCGGTGCCTGCATTCGGCGAGGCGCGCGTGCTGCGCGGCGCTTCGTTCGCGACCCGCTCGCGCTTGCGTTCGCCGCGGCGCCGGGGCTTTGCGTTGCCTGGCCGCGACGACGGATTCTTCGGCTTCCGGACATGCGCGCTCTGAGCCTCCCGCAGGTCGGGGCCTAGTCGCCGATGCCGGTGCTCCCGATGTCCGACGACAGCGGCGGCGCCACTTCCTCGAGCGGCTTGCACTCCGCATCGGCCGCATAGCGCAGCGCCAGCAGCCCCGCGACGATGACCAGCGTGGCACCGATCGCGTAGCCCACCATCACCGCGCCGCGGCTGCCGGTTTCGATCAGCATGCCGAAGATGACGGGCGCCGCGAAGCCGCCCGCGCCCATGCCGACGGCGTAGAAGATCGCGATGGCCATCGCGCGCATCTCGAGCGGGAACACTTCGCTGACCGTGAGATAGGCCGAGCTCGCAGCGGCGGAGGCCAGGAAGAACACCGCCGACCAGCACAGTGCCTGGCTGCGTGCGTCGAGCCATCCCATCATGAAGGCCCAGCCGGTGAACGCGAGCGCCACGCCCGCGAGCACGTAGGTCAGCGCGATCATCTTGCGCCGGCCCACGCTGTCGAACAGCGGGCCCAGCAGCAGCGGCCCGAGCACGTTGCCGAGCGCGAAAGGAAAGATGTAGAGCGCCACGTTGTCCTCGGCCACGCCGTAGAAGCGCGTGAGCACCAACGCATAGGTGAAGAAGATCGCGTTGTAGAAGAAGGCCTGCGAAACCATCAGCGCCACCGCGACCACGCTGCGCTCGCGGTAGCGGCGCAGCAGCACGTGCGCCACCTCGCGCATCGACGGGCTGCGGTGGCGCCCGCCGCCGTAGGCCACGCGGCCCTCGGCCAGCGCCAGCGGGCCGTGCTGTGCACTGACCTGGGCCTCGATGTCTTCGATGATGCGAAGCGCCTCGTCGGCGCGGCCATGCGCCATCAGCCAGCGCGGGCTTTCCGGCACATCGCGCCGCACCAGCAGGATGGCCACCGCCAGCACCGCGCCCAGCGCGAAGCCCGCGCGCCAGCCCCACACCGGACCGATCACGCGCGGATCGAGCAGCACCAGGCTGAGCCCGGCACCCAGCGCCGCGCCGATCCAGAAGCTGCCGTTGATTGCGAGGTTGACGCGGCCGCGCACGCGCGCCGGAATGAGCTCGTCGATGGCCGAGTTGATGGCCGCGTATTCGCCGCCGATGCCCAGGCCCGTGACGAAACGACACAGCGCAAAGAAGGCGAAGTTCGGCGAGAACGCGGTGGCCAGCGTGCCCACCGTGTAGACCACCAGCGTGACCAGGAACAGCTTCTTGCGCCCGAGCCGGTCAGTCAGGCGGCCGAAGAGCAGGGCGCCGATCACCGCGCCCGCAATGTAGATCGAGCCCGACCAGCCGATCTCGCCGGCGCTGAGCCCCAGCGTGTCGGGCCGCTCGAGCACGGCGCCGATCGAGCCGACCAGCGTCACCTCGAGGCCGTCGAGCACCCAGGCCACGCCGAGCGCGACCACCACGCGCCAGTGCCAGCGCGACCAGGGCAGGCGATCGAGACGGGCGGGAATGTCGCTGAGCACCGCAGCTGTCATGGGCACAACCTTAACCCATGTGCCCGGACCGCCTCTTCAGGGCCTGTGTGCCTTCTTCTCGCGTGCGAAGGTCCACCAGGGCAGCAGCGCGCGCAGCGACTGCACCTCGCCGCTGTCGGCGGCTTCGTAGCCGGGCAGCGTTCCCAGCAGGTGCTGCCAGTTCGCGCTGCGCAGCACCGCCACCAGTGCCTGCATGGCAGGCTGGTCGAGCGCCGACTTGAGGCAGGCCAGGTGATAGCGCTCCCGCACCAGCGGCACGAAGTCGAGCCCTTCGGCGTGCGCGGCCGATTCGAGCCCGAGCCCCGCATCGGCCTGCCCGGACGCCACGGCATGCGCGACCGCGGCATGCGAGGTTTCGCAGCGCTCGTAGCCCGCGAGCGCCGCGGCATCGAGCCGGGCCTCGGCCAGCAGCTCGTCCAGCAGCAGGCGCGTGCCGGTGCCGATCGCCCGGTTGACGTAGCGCGCACGCAGCCGCACGGCGTCGGCCAGCGAGCGCAGGTTGAGCGGGTTGCCCGGCGCCACGAGCAGGCCCTGCGTGCGCCGCGCGAATCCGATCAGCTTGTGCTGGCCCGGCTTGAGCAGCGGCTGGTAGGTGCGCTGCGCCAGCGAGCCGCGCGGCGGATGCTCCAGCGTGTGAAAGCCCGCCATCACGCAGCGGCCCTGGTTGAGCGCGCGGATCGCATCGACGCTGCCGGTGAACTGGATGTCCAGGTGCAGCTGCGCGGTGCCCGCCGCATGGGTGCGCAGCAACGCGAGCGCGTCGTCATGGCTCGCCTGCAGGCTCAGCACATGGGTGCGGTCGTCGAAGGCGAGCGCGAAGGCGCGCTCGAGTTCGGCGTGCAGCGCCTCGATCTGCGGCGCCAACCGGGCCTGGGCCTGGCGCTCGGCCCACAGCAGCTTGTCGCCGAACTCGGAAAGCTGCGCGCGCTGGCCCCGCTCGCCCTGCACCAGCGGATGGCCGAGCGCCTGCTCCCAATGCTTGAGCTCGCCCCACACGTGGCGATAGGACAGGTCGAGCGCGCGCGACGCGCCCGAGATGGAGCCGTGCTCGCGCACCGCCTGCAGCATCTGAATCAGCGGATTGCGGATCTGCCGCGATCCGCTGCGGCGGGGACGGATCGCGTAGGAAAGGTCGATCTGTTGCACAGGGCTGGCGGGAGAGGAATGGAGGCCGGCCGATTATGCAGACCGCTCGTGTCCCGGGCCCAGTCCAGTGCACCCGCGGAACCGGCTTTGCCGGGCCGCTGGGTGCGCCCCCAGTGGGGGAGGCGCCGAAGGCGCTTCGGGGGCGTCCTATGCCGTTTCGGCCAGTGCGTCGCCCAGCGCGTTGACGAGGCGGTCGATCTCCGCCTTCTCGGCGATGAAGGGCGGCGCGAGTTGGATCGTGTCGCCGCCGTAGCGCACGTAGAAGCCCTTCTTCCAGCAGTTCATCGCGATCTCGTAGGGGCGGCGTGCCGGCTCGCCCGGCAGCGCGGCAATCGTCAGGCCCGCGGCCAGGCCGTAGTTGCGGATGTCCGTCACGTGCTTGCTGCCCTTGAGGCTGTGCACCGCGTTCTCGAAGTGCGGCGCGAGCGCCTGCACGCGGCCGATCATGTCATCCTTCTGCAGCACGTCGAGCGCCGCGATGCCGGCGGCGCAGGCCACCGGGTGCGCGCCGTAGGTGTAGCCGTGCGGGAATTCGAGCATGTAGTCGGGCCCGCCCGCCGCCATGAAGGTGTCGTAGATCTCCTTGCTGGCAATCACCGCGCCCAGTGGCTGTGCGCCGTTGGTCACCTGCTTGGCGATGTTCATGATGTCGGGCGTCACGCCGAAGGCTTCAGCGCCCGTGAGCGCGCCGCAGCGGCCGAAACCGGTGATCACTTCATCAAAGATCAAGAGGATGTTGTTCGCGGTGCAGATGTCGCGCAGGCGCTTCAGGTAGCCCTTGGGCGGAATCACCACGCCGGCCGAGCCCGCGAAGGGTTCGACGATCACGGCTGCGATGTTCGAGGCGTCGTGCAGCGCGATCAGGTCGAGCAGGCGGTCGGCCAGTTCGGCGCCGTTCTCGGACATGCCGCGCGTGAAGGCATTGGCCGCAATCTGCGTGTGCGGCAGGTGGTCCGCTTCGACGCCCTGGCCGAACAGCTTGCGGTTGGCCGCGATGCCGCCCACCGAGATGCCGCCGAAGTTGACGCCGTGGTAGCCCTTCTCGCGGCCGATCAGGCGTGTCTTGCTGGCGAGGCCCTTGGTGCGCCAGTAGGCGCGCGCCATCTTCAGCGAGGTGTCGGCGGCTTCGGAGCCCGAGCCGGTGAAGAACACGTAGTCCAGGCCCGCGGGCGTGAGCTCCTTGATCTTGTTGGCCAGCTCGAACGAGAGCGGATGGCCGAACTGGAAGGCGGGCGAGTAGTCGAGCTTCGCGATCTGGCGGCTCACCGCTTCGGTGATCTCGGGGCGGCCGTGGCCCAGGCCCGAGCACCACAAGCCCGAGAGGCCGTCGAAGATCTTGCGGCCGTCGCCATCGGTGAAGTAGGCGCCCTTGGCCTCCACGATCAGGCGCGGATCGGCCTTGAAGCTGCGGTTGGCGGTGTAGGGCATCCAGTGCGCGTCGAGCCAGGCGGCGTCGGTGCGCAGGGCGGGCGTCGGTTCGATGGCGGGCGTTGCAAGGGTCATGGCGCTTCCCGCGCAGGGCGGGCTCCAAAGAGGTAATGAGGTGTGCCGATTGTTGGCAGAGCCATCAGTGTGGAGAATGGCGCAATATCAATGTTCACTTGACACTTTATGCAAGTAAAGGCGAAAGCCCAAAACAGTGCCCCGGGCACCCGGAACCGCGCCGTTCTGGGGCAGCTCAGCGACATGGACCTGCGCCTGCTCAAGGTGTTCAAGAGCGTGGTCGACTGCGGCGGCATGGCGGCGGCCGAGCTGGAGCTGAACATCGGCACCTCCACCGTGAGCCGGCATGTGAAAGACCTGGAGACGCGGCTCGGCCTCGTGCTGTGCCGGCGCGGCCGCGCGGGCTTCGCGCTCACCGCCGAGGGCCAGCGCGTGTACGACGAGACGCTGCGGCTGCTGGCCTCGGTCGATGCCTTTCGCGGCAGCATCGACGACATCCACAACCGCATGGGCGGCCAGCTCGACGTGGCGCTGTTCGACAAGACGGCCACCAATCCGAAGGCGCGCATCGGCGAAGCCATTGCGCGCTTCACCGAGATGGCGCCCGAAGTGCAGCTGGCGGTGCACGTAGGCTCCATCAACGCCATCGAGCAGGGCGTGCTGGAGGGCCATTTCCAGATCGGCATCATCCCGGCGCACCGCGCCTCGAAGAGCCTGGTGTATGCCGACCTGTTCGACGAGACGATGCTGCTTTACTGCGGCAAGGGACATCCGCTCTTCGAGGCTAACAACGCAAGGCTCACATGGGCCAGGCTGCGCGAGCATCACTTCGCGGGCCTGGGCTACCACTCGCCCAACATGGAACTGAGCCACCGCGCCAAGCTGTCGCGCAAGGCCACGGGCTTCGACCAGGAGGCGATTGCCACGCTGATTCTGTCGGGGCGATTCCTGGGCTTTTTGCCTGACCACTATGCGCAGGTGTTCGAGCAGCGTGGGCTCATGAAGGCAGTGCTGCCGGCGCGGTTCAACTATGTGTGCCGGTTCGTGAGCTTGCTGCGGCGGTCGCCTA
This sequence comes from Variovorax paradoxus, assembly GCF_030815975.1. Lineage (NCBI taxonomy): Bacteria > Pseudomonadati > Pseudomonadota > Betaproteobacteria > Burkholderiales > Comamonadaceae > Variovorax > Variovorax paradoxus. The sequence goes on along the minus strand of NZ_JAUSXL010000002.1, from coordinate 304,615 downwards.
AACCTTCTCGGGCTGTGTTGGCGTTTCAGGAGTGTCTGGAGAAGGCGCATGCCTGAATTCAGGGCGCGCTCCCGCCGACGGGGTACCTTGCTCCGCGAATGTCCTCCGGCCTGCGGCCTCCCCCTTGATTTCGCTGCGCAAGGCACCCCATCGGCGTGATCGTTGTTCAGAGCACTGGTTGATCAGCCAGCACCACGGCAGCGCCTCTTGTGCACAGGGCATCGGGTGCTCCCCGCAGCGAAATCAAGGAGGAGGCCGCAGGCCGGGGGACATTCGCGGAGGGGAGTACCCGGTGTCCTGTGCACGCGCCCTGAACAACAGCGCCTTTTACTGTGCGGCAGCCAATCCGGCTACCGCTGCCCACTAGGCAGCAACAGATGCTTGGCCCCGATGTGCGCCTCCATCTCGTGCATGTGCGCCTCGGCATCGACCATGTGCTCGGCCATCAACCGTCGCACGGTGTCGGCGTCTTCACGGCGGTATGCGGCCAGCAACTGCGTGTGATAGTCGACATTGGCTTCGCCGAAGTGGTGATGGTCCAGCGCCTTCTTGTAGACCACGAGGTCGCGCAGCAGGTCGTTGAGGAAGCGGCACATGAATGAGAGCACCGGATTGGGGCAGGCCTCGGCCAACATGGTGTGAAACGCGAGCTCGGCCTCGCGCTGGGTGCGCAGCTCGTCCTCGTTGGTGGGCTCTATCGTGCAAAGGCGCACGTTGGCCTCGAGCCGCTCGAAATGCTCGGGCGTCAGCTTGCCGACCACGCTCACGGCCAGCTCGGGCTCCAGTACCTTGCGCAGCTGGTAGATGTGGTGCCCGTCCAGATGGTGAAAGTGCAGGAAGTTGCGCAGCGGCTCCGACGCATGGTCGACCGACACCTGCTGCAGGTAGGCCCCGCCGCCGGGGCCGGTGCGGATCGAGACCAGCCCGCGCACCTCCAGCGCCTTCAACGCCTCGCGCACCGTGCTCTTCGAATAGCCGAAGAGCTCGATCAGCTCCTTCTCGTTCGGCAGCCGGTCGCCGGGCTGCTTGCGCTCGGCCACGATCCAGCGCTTGACCTCCTCGACGATGACGTCGGAGAGCTTCTGCCGCTTGGCGCGGGTGTGCCCGAAGGTCATGGCGTCCTGCGTCGATTTCATTCGTAGAGGGTCATTTCGGGGGTGATGAGGGACTCTGAGCAGGTATCGGGCCCGGGCCTTCCCGGATTTTGGCACGGGCATTGCTAGCGGGTTTTTACCAGCATATTAATCCTATTTATCCGCTTAAATTCGTTGCCGACTTCAGGCAGCACCTTTCTCGTACCTCCCATCCACGTCCGGAGAATTCCATGCAACGCAGACACCTTCTTCAGCTCGCCGCCCTGTCGGCCGCTCCCGCTTCCCTGCTGGCCGGCCGCGCGGCCTTCGCCCAATCGGCCGATGCGATCCGCTTCGGCTGCCCGGTGCCGATGTCGGGCGCCTTTGCGGCCAACGGCAAGTTCGCCGACCTGGGCATGAAGCTGGCCATCGAGCAGTACGGCAGCGTGCTCAAGCGCCCGCTGGCCTACACGGTGCTCGACACCGAGGGCAAGCCGGCCACTGCCGTGCGCAAGGTGCAGGAAGCCTCGCAGCAGCAGGGCGCCAAGTTCTTTGCGGGCGGCATCCTGTCGTCGGAGGCGCTGGCCATGGGCAAGGAGGCCGAGAAGGCCGGCGGCATCTTCATCACCACCGCGGGTGCCGACGAGATCACGGGCAAGGACTGCAACCCCGCCACCTTCCGCTGGTCGGTGCCCACCTTCGGCGCCATCGAGCAGACGGTGCGCCCGCTGATCGCCTCCATGCCGAAGGCCAAGCGCTGGTACACCATCACGCCGCAGTACGTGTTCGGTGAAGGACTTTTGGGTGCGGCCAAGAACATCTTCCAGGAGAAGGGCATCGAGCACGTGGGCAACAGCTACCACTCGCTCAACGAGAAGGAGTTCAGCGGCTACCTCACCAACGCCATGGCGGCCAAGCCCGACGTGCTGCTGCTCTTGAACTTCGGCGCGCAGTCGTCGGCCGCGCTGCGCCAGGCGGTGAGTTTCGGCATGCACAAGAACATGACGATCCTCATTGCGTGGGCGTCGGGGCTGGAGCAGTTCGACGAGCTGGGCGCCGACCTGTGCGACGGCGTCTATTTCGGCGCGCAGTACTGGCACACGGCCGACACGGCGCTGAACAAGGACCTGGTGAAGCTCACGGCCGACAAGCTCAAGATCGTGCCCAACTACAGCCTCGCTGGCTCGTACATTTGCACCAAGATCCTCATCGATGGCATCGCGCGGGCGGGCACGGCGGACCAGAAGGCCGTGATCGCGGCGCTCGAAGGCATGAAGTACGAGGGGCTCACGGGCACGGAAGAAATCCGCAAGGCCGACCATCAGGTCATCAAGGACTACTACCTGCTCAAGGGCAAGGCCAAGTCGAAGATGAAGAACCCGGCCGACTATGTGGACGTGGTGAGTTCGGGCAAGTCCTTCCTTGCCGTAGACAAGACCGGCTGCAAGCTGGCCTGAGCACGCCAAGGACACCGACGCGCCCATGACCGTCTACCTGCTCCAGACCATCAACGGAATCGGCATCGGCATGCTGTATTTCCCTGCTGGCCGTTGGCTTGTCCATCGTGTTCGGCCTGCTGCGCTTCGTGAATTTTGCGCACGGGGCCTTCTATCTGCTGGGCGCCTACCTGTGCTTCCAGGCCATGCAGTGGGGGCTCGACTTCTGGGCCGCGCTGGTGCTGGTGCCGCTGTTCGTCGGCGCACTCGGCTGGCTGGCCGAGAAGCTGCTGCTGCGCCGCGTCTATGCCAAGGCGCACGAGTTCCACATTCTCGTGACCGTGGGGCTTGCGCTCGCGGTGCAGGAGATCGTCATCGTGTTCTGGGGGCCGCTCGGCAACAGCGTGGCTACGCCCGACCTGCTGCAGGGCGTGGTGATGTGGGGCAGCTTCATCTACCCCAAGTACCGGCTGTTCGTGATCGGCTTTACTGCCGTGCTCGCGGTGCTGCTGTGGTGGGTGCTCGAGGGCACGCGCCTGGGCAGCGCGGTGCGCGCGGGCAGCGAATCGACCGAGATGGTGTCGCTGCTCGGCATCAACGTGTTCCGCGTGTTCAGCCTGGTGTTCGCACTGGGGGCGGCCACCGCGGCGCTGGCCGGCGTGCTGGCGGCGCCGATCCGCGGGGCCGAGCCTTTCATGGGTGTGGAGGCACTCGGCGTGGCCTTCGTGGTGGTGGTGATCGGCGGGCTCGGCAGCTTCGGCGGTGCGCTGGTGGGCGGCTTGCTCATCGGCATCGTGCAAAGCCTCATGAGCACCATCTGGCCGCCGGGCGCGAGCCTGATGATCTACATCGCGATGGCGGCCGTGCTGCTGCTGCGCCCGCATGGCCTGCTCGGCCGCAGAGGATGAATATCGCCATGCCAAAAAAAATCACTTTCCTGCTGGCGCTGATCGTCACGCTGGCGCTGCCGCTGTGCATGCGCTCGGGCTCGCTCGCGAGCGAGGTGCTGATCTATGCGCTGGCCGCGCTGGGCTGCAACCTGCTGCTGGGCTACACGGGGCTGCTGTCGTTCGGGCAGGGCATCTTCTTCGGCCTGGGCAGCTACACCATCGCGATCCTGCTCACGCGGCTTTCGCTGCCGATGCCGCTCGCCTTGCTTGCGGCCATTGCCATGGGCGCCTTGGGCGCGGCGGTGGTCGGCTGGGTCGCGATTCGCCAGCGCGGCACCTACTTCGTGATGCTCACGCTGGCCTTCGCGCAGATGTTCTATTTTGTGGCGTACACGGCTTCGGGGCTCACGGGCGGCGACAACGGGCTGCTCGACGTGCCTCGCCCCGCGTTCATGGACACGCCCTGGAAGTACTACGGCTTCGTGGCTGTGATGTTCCTCGTCGCCTTCGGCCTACTGCTGCGCGTGACGGACTCCGTGTTCGGCCGCACGCTGCTTGCCATTCGCGACAACGAGGACCGCGCCGCCGCGGTGGGCTACGACCTCAAGCGCTTCAAGCTGCTGGCCTTCGTGATCTCGGGCGCCGTCACCGGTCTTGCGGGCGGCCTGCACGCCATGATGACCGGCATCGCGCCGCTGTCGAATGCTGAATACCACACGAGCGAGATGATCCTGGTCATCACCGTGATCGGCGGCACCGGCAACCTGTTTGCCTCGGTGCTGGGCTCGGCCTTCTATGTGCTGCTGGCCGACTGGCTCTCCACGCTGTGGCCGCGGTGGCTGCTGTTGCTGGGGCTATTGCTGATCGGCGTGAGCATCGGCATGCAGCGCGGCCTCTGGGGGCTTGGCGAGAGCGCATGGCGCCGGGTGTTCCGCAAGGCGCCGCCTTCGGCGCCGGTCGCGCCTGGCGTGGAGGGAGAAAAAGCATGACGCAACCCATCCTGATCGAAGCCATTGGCGTCACCAAGCACTACGGCAAGTTCGCCGCGCTCGGCGGGGTCGACCTGAAGATCAAGCGCAACACCGTGCATTCGGTGATCGGGCCCAACGGGGCCGGCAAGACCACGCTGTTCCACATGCTCACGGGCACCGGCACCACCACGGGCGGCCGCATATTGTTCGATGGCCACGACGTGACGCACGAGCCCGACCACAAGCGCGTGCAGCGCGGCATGGCGCGCTCGTTCCAGGTGACCAGCCTGTTCGCGAGCCTTTCGGTGCGCGAGAACCTGCGCGTGGCGGCGCAGGGCATCGCGCCGCGCCAGGCCATGAACTGCTGGCGCGCACCGGTCGGCGAACGCGCTTGCGCGGAAACCGTGGCCGAGGTGCTGGAGCGCGTGGGTCTGCAAAGGCTGGCCGGCGTGCCCGCGAGCGAGCTGTCGCACGGCCAGCAGCGCCGCCTCGAAGTGGGCATGGCGCTCGCCGCCAAGCCCAAGGCCATCTTCCTGGACGAACCCACCTCGGGCATGGGCATCGACGACCTCGACGACATGAAGCGGCTGATCCGCGGCCTGCGCGATGCGCACACCGTGGTGTTGATCGAGCACAACATGAACATCGTGATGGACATCTCCGACACCGTGACCGTGATGCAGCTGGGCCGCGTGCTCGCCGAGGGGCTGCCGGGCGACATCCGGGCCGATGCGCGCGTGCGCACGGCCTACCTGGGCAACATGATCACAGGCGGCAAGGCATGAGCGGAAAGAACATCCTCGAAGTCGAAGGCCTGCATGCCCACTACGGCAAGAGCCATGTGCTGCAGGGCGTCTCGATGACCGTGGGCGAGGCCGAACTGGTCACGCTGCTGGGCCGCAACGGCGCGGGCAAGTCGACCACGCTCAAGAGCATTGCCGGTGCGGTCGCGCCCACCGGCGGCCGCGTGCGCTTCCAGGGCGCGGACATCGCGGGCCTGCCGCCGCACCGCATTGCGACGCGCGGCGTGTGCCTGGTGCCCGAGCACCGCGGCGTCTTCAAGCTGCTGACGGTGGAAGAAAACCTGCTGCTCGGCCAGCGGCGCGATTCACCCTGGCAGCTGGACGACATCTACCGCATCTTCCCGCGCCTGAAGGAGCGGCGCCGCAACGGCGGCGGGCAACTGTCGGGCGGCGAGCAGCAGATGCTGGCCATCGGCCGCGCGCTCATGAACCATCCGCGGCTGCTGATTCTCGATGAGCCGGTCGAAGGCCTCGCACCGGTGATCGTGGAGGAGATCGTCGCCCAGCTGAAGCTCATCAAGGCGGCCGGCGTGGCCATCCTGCTGGTCGAGCAGAACCTCGAGGTCTGCGTGCAGCTGGCCGACCGCCACTACATCCTGGAGCAGGGGGTGATCGTGCACGAGGCCGGCAACGCCGCCTTCATGGCCGACCACAATGTGAAAGACCGCTACCTGGGCGTGGGCCTTGCTTGAGGCTTCGCGCATCCCTTCTTCTTTTTGCAAAGCCATGAACTCACCAACCCAACTCCGCATCAACGGCGAGCGCCTCTGGAACTCGCTGATGGAACTGGCGAAGCTCGGCGCCACCGAGAAGGGCGGCGTCTGCCGCATCGCGCTGACCGACCTCGACCGCCAGGGCCGCGATCTTTTCACCCGCTGGGCGCGCGAAGCCGGCTGCGAGGTGCGCGTCGACCGCATCGGCAACATCTTTGCGCGCCGCGCCGGGCGCGACAACACGCGGCCGCCCGTGGTCACCGGCAGCCACATCGACACCCAGCCCACGGGCGGCAAGTTCGACGGCAACTACGGTGTGCTCGCGGGGCTGGAAGTGATCCGCGTGCTCAACGATGCGAAGATCGTCACCGAGGCGCCGCTCGAGGTGGCCGTGTGGACCAACGAGGAGGGTTCGCGCTTCGTGCCCGTCATGATGGGCTCGGGCGTGTTCGCCGATGCCTTCACGCTCGAGCATGCCCTCGCGCAGCGCGACAACGACGGCATCAGCGTGGCCGAGGCGCTGGCTTCCATCGGCTATGCGGGCAGCGCGCCGGCTTCGGTCACGGCGTCGCCCGTGGGTGCTTATTTCGAGGCGCATATCGAGCAGGGGCCGGTGCTCGAGGCCAATGAGCGCGTGATCGGCGTGGTCGAGGGTGCGCTCGGCCAGCGCTGGTACGACGTGGTGCTGCAGGGCATGGAAGCGCATGCCGGTCCCACGCCCATGGCGCTGCGCAAGGACGCGCTGCTCGCGGCCTCCGAACTGGTGATCGAGGTCAACCGCGTCGCGCTGGCCCATGCGCCGCATGCGCGCGGCACGGTCGGCTGGATCGGCAACTATCCGAATTCGCGCAACGTGATCCCCGGCCGCGTGAAGCTCAGCGTCGACCTGCGCGCGGCCGACGACGTGGTGCTGTCGGCCATGGACGCCGAACTCAAGGAGGCGGTGCAGCGCATCGCCACCAAGGGCAAGGTCGAGGCCACGGTGGAGCAGGTCGTCTATTTTCCTCCGCAGCCCTTCACGCCCACGCTGGTGTCGGCCATTCGAGAGGCCGCACAGGCGCAGGGCATGACCTGGATGAACGTGATCAGCGGCGCCGGTCACGACGCCGTGTACCTCGCGCGCGTGTGCCCCACGGCGATGATCTTCGTGCCCTGCCTTGACGGCATCAGCCACAACGAGATCGAGGACGCGCAGCCCGGCCACCTCGAGGCCGGCTGCAATGTGCTGCTGCAGGCGATGCTGCAAAGCGCGGGAGTCGCGTCGTCATGAAGGTGCTGATTGCGCGGCTCAACCACGAGACCAACACCTTCTCGCCGGTGCCCACGCCGCTCGCGGCCTTCGGCCCTGACGGCCCCACGTTCGGCGCGCAGGCCTACACGGACAACAAGGGCATGCGCACCGCGATGTCGGCCTTCATCGACCTGGCCGAGCAGGCCGGCGCAACGCTGGTCACGCCGGTGTCGGCCTCGGCCAATCCGAGCGGGCCTGTGGATGCAGAGGCCTACACCACGCTCACGCAGTGCATCGTCGATGCGGCGCCTGGCTGCGACGCGATCCTGCTCGACCTGCACGGCGCCATGGTGGCGCAGAACAGCGCCGATGGTGAGGGTGACCTGCTGCTGCGGCTGCGCGCCGCGGCGCCCGGCGTGCCCATTGGCGTGGCGCTCGACCTGCATGCCAACGTGACGCCTGCGATGGTCGGCAATGCGGACGTGATCGTCGGCTTCAAGACCTATCCGCACATCGACATGTACGAGACGGGCGAGCATGCCGGCCGCCTGCTGTTCGACCTGCTCGCGGGGCGCAGCAGGCCCGCGATGCGCTGGCACCCGCTGCCGCTGATGGCGCACACGCTGCGCAGCGCCTCGTTCACCGGCGCGATGCAGCGGGCCATCGAGGCGGCGCGCGCGGCCGAAGCATCGGGATCGCTCGCAGTGTCGATCTTTGCCGGCTTCTCGCTGTCGGACATCGAGGCGCCCTGCATGAGCGTGGTGGTGGTCGATGCAGAAGCGCCCGAGCGCGCGCAGGCCACGGCCGACCGGATCGCTGCGCAGATGTGGGACGAGCGCGAGGCCTTCGTCTATCGCAGCGAACCGCTGGCCGAATCGATTGCGCGCGCCAAGGCCATCGCCGACGGCGCCACGCGCCCGGTGCTGCTGCTCGACCATGGCGACAACTGCATGTCGGGTGGCAGCTGCGACACCATGGACGTGCTGCAGGAAGCACTGGCGCAGGGGCTCGACGGCATCGGCGTCGGTCCGCTGTGCGATCCGGAGGCGGTGGCCGCGCTGATCGCGGCGGGCGAGGGCGCAGAGGTGACCGTCGCGCTCGGCAACAAGGTGTCGCTGGCAGGCATCGGGCTGTCGAAGAAGCCCGTCACGCTGACCGGCACGGTGCGCACCATCGGCAACGGCGAATACATGATCACCGGCCCCACCTACACCGGCCAGCGCAGCAGCATGGGCCGCACGGTGCTGTTCGACATTGGCGCGGCGCGCATCGTGGTGACCGAGCGCACGCAGGAGCCCTGGGACATCGGCGTCTTCGAATGCGCGGGGCTCGATCCGCGCAAGGAACGCTTCCTGCTGCTCAAGTCGCGCATGTACTGCCGGCCGGTGTTCGAGCCGCTCTCGGCCGCATTGGTGGAGTGCGACAGCCCGGGCGTGACCAGTTCGGACTACAGCCTGTTCCCGTTCAGCAAAGTTCGCCGGCCGGTCTTTCCGCTCGACGTGATCTGACCCAGGTCGTTTTACCTATGCAATGAATTGCATAGGTAATTCGAGGTACCCCCCGATACTGCGGCGCTTCCACCCATGAAGCCCACCGCGTGAACACCTTTGCACAGAGCGCCGTCGCGGCCTGGGAGCTGCTCGTGTCCGGCGATCCGGTGCTGCTGGCCATCGTCGGGCGTTCGCTCGCGGTCAGCGCCAGCGCCTGCGTGCTGGCCTGCGGGCTGGGCCTGCTGCTGGGGGCCTGGCTGGGCGTGGCGCGCTTTCGCGGCCGCGCCGGCTTGCTGACGCTGCTGAACACCCTGCTGGCGCTGCCGTCGGTGGTGGTCGGGCTGGTGGTCTACCTGCTGCTGTCGCGCTCGGGCCCGCTCGGCTTCCTGGGCTGGCTGTTTTCTTTCAAGGCCATGGTGCTGGCGCAGACGGTGCTGGTGCTGCCGGTGGTGACGGCGCTCACGCGCCAGGCCATCGAGGATGCCGAGCGCGCGCATGGCGAGCAACTGCGCTCGCTCGGCGCCGGGCCGCTGGTGCGCGCGCTGCTCCTGGTGTGGGACGAGCGCTACGCGCTGCTCACGGTGCTGATCGCCGCATTCGGCCGCGCGGTCTCGGAAGTGGGTGCGGTGATGGTGGTGGGCGGCAACATCGACGGCTTCACGCGCGTGATGACCACCGCCATCGCGCTCGAAACCAGCAAGGGCGACTTGCCGCTGGCACTGGCCCTGGGCATCGTGCTGCTGGGCGTGGTGCTGGTGCTGAACCTCGCGATTGCCGCGGTCCGGGGCTGGCGCGAGCGGGCCGACGGCGGCGGCGGCGCAGGCGGCGGCACGGCGGCATGGTGGCGGCCGGAGGCGCGCTCGTGAACGAGCACGCGCAGCTCGCGAGCGTGGACGCCACCGTCTTCGCGCTCTATGGCGTCGACGTTCGCCTGGGGCGCGTGGCGGCGCTGCAGGGCGCGACCCTGACCATCGCGGCGGGCGAGCGCGTGGCCCTCATCGGCGCCAATGGCAGCGGCAAGACCACGCTGCTGCGGCTGCTGCACGGCCTGGTGCCGCATGCGGCGGGGAGCTTCACCAGCGCCGCGCCGCGCCGGCAGCAGGCCATGCTGTTCCAGCGCCCGCACATGCTGCGCGCCTCAGTGGTGGTCAACGTGGCGCTGGCGCTGTGGCTGCGCGGCATGCGCTGGCGCGATGCCTGCCGCGCCGCCCTTCCGGCGCTGGCGCGCGTGGGCCTGGAGGACCTGGCCGAGCGCAACGCCCGCGCCCTCTCGGGCGGCCAGCAGCAGCGCGTGGCGCTGGCGCGCGCCTGGGCACTGCATCCGGCGGTGCTGCTGCTCGACGAGCCCACGGCCAGTCTCGACCCGACCGCCAAGCGCGAGGTCGAGACGCTCATTGCCGAAGCCGCCGCCGGCCGCACGCTGGTGTTCGCGAGCCACAACCTCGGGCAGGTCAAGCGGCTCGCGAGCCGCGTGGTCTACCTCGAGCACGGCCGCGTGCTGGCCGATCTGCCGGTGCACGATTTCTTTCATGGGCCCCTGCCGGAAGAGGCCCGCCTGTTCGTCAAGGGAGAGTTGGCATGAATCTGTTCTTCAAGCAGCACCGCGCAAGCGCGGGCGTCCGCGCCTCGCTGGCCGTTGCCGTTTTCCTGCTGGCCGCGGGGGCCGCGCACGCCGAGACCATCACCATGGCCTCGACCACGTCCACCGAGCAGTCGGGCCTGTTCTCGCACCTGCTGCCGGCTTTCAAGAAGGCCAGCGACATCGACGTCAAGGTGGTGGCGGTGGGCACCGGCCAGGCCATCGACATGGCCAAGCGCGGCGATGCCGACGTGCTGTTCGTGCACGACACCGCGGCCGAGGAGAAGTTCGTGGCCGAAGGCTTCAGCGCCAGGCGCTACCCGGTGATGTACAACGACTTCGTGCTGGTGGGGCCACAGGCCGACCCGGTGGCCGCGAAGGGCGGCGACATCGTCGCCGCGCTCAGTAAGATCGCGGCCGCCAATGCGCCTTTCGTGTCGCGCGGCGACAAGAGCGGCACCGACGCGGCCGAGCGCCGCCTCTGGACGCAGACCGGCGTGGCCGCGGCGGGGCAGCCGGTGCCCAACGAGCGCAAGGGCGCGGGCTACAAGGAGTGCGGCTGCGGCATGGGGCCGGCGCTGAACATCGCGGCTTCGTCCGGCGCCTATGTGCTGGCCGACCGCGGCACCTGGCTCAGCTTCAAGAACCGCGCGGGCCTGGCGGTGCTGGTCGAGGGCGACAAGCGGCTGTTCAATCAATATGGCGTGATGGTCGTGAGCCCGGCGAAATTCCCCTCGCTCAACAGCAAAGGCGCGCAGAAGTTCGTCGACTGGGTGATCTCGCCGGCCGGACAGCAGACCATTGCGGCCTACAAGATCGGCGGCGAGCAGCTGTTCTTTCCCAACGCGCTGTCGAATTGACCGGCGCGTGCGGCTGCGCATCGCTGCATGACCTGCGAGGTCATCGACGCCGCGCGCACCCGGCGCGACCATTCCTTCACCCCGCGATGTTGCGGGTCGAACCCTCGAAAGGAATCGTCATCATGAACACCGCCGCACACGACGCCGCCGCCATTGCCCAACGCTACATCGCCGTCTGGAACGAAACCGATGCCGCGCGCCGCGCCGAGTTGATCGCAGCCGCCTGGACCGCCGATGCGCACTACGCCGATCCGCTGGCGCAGGCCAGCGGCCGTGAGCAGATCGGCGCATTGATCAGTGCCGTGCACCAGCGCTATCCGGGTTTCCGCTTCAACCTGTTCGGCAAGCCCGAGGCGCATGGCGACAACCTGCGCTTTTCGTGGACCCTGGGGCCGAGCGGCGCCGAAGACCTGATCCAGGGCACCGACTTCGCCCGGCTCGACGCCGGCAAGCTGCAGTCGGTCACCGGTTTCCTCGACAAGGTGCCTGTAGGCGCGTGAGTAGGCTCGCCCCCAGTCTTCGCGCACTTCGTGTCGCTTCGCCAACCCCCTACCGGGGGCAACACCAGCGGCCCGGCAAAGCCGGTTCCGCGGTGTTTCTGGCAAAGGCAGTCAGCCTGGAGTATCAGTTGAAGCACGGCCGCGCCACAGCTTGCGGTAGACCGTGGCGCGGCTGATGCCGAGGGTGCGCGCGGCTTCGGCCACGTTGCCGCGGGCGTCGGTCACGGCCTTGCGGATCAGGGCGGCTTCCACGTCGCGCAGCCGCGGCCGGGCTTCGGGCAGCGCGCCCGGCGAGCCCTTGCCGCCGCGCTGGGGCCGGACCTGCACGCGCAGCCCCGACCAGAGCGGCACCTCGAGCACGGCGTCGCCGCGCCGGGCCGCATCGAACAGCATCGCGAGCGGCAGCGCGAACAGGTCGTTGCACTGCGGCGCATGGCTGCGCGCCAGCGGCTGGTGCAGCATCTGCCGCGCAGCGGCATTGGCGCCCGATACGGTGCCGCCGGCATCGATGCACAGCAGCCCCTCGGTGGCTTCGCCGCCCGGGCAGCCCGGCCACGAGAGATGCAGCCGCAACTCGCAGGGCTCGTTCATCACCAGCACGTTCTCGATGCTGCGCGCCGAAAGCGTGGCCAGGTGCCGCAGCTCCGGCCGCTCCAGCGCCTGCACGCCGGTCAGGTCGAGCATGCCGATGCAGTTGCCCTGGGGGCCGAAGAGCGGCGCCCCGGCGCAGCTGTAGACGCTGGTGTCCTCGAAGAAATGTTCACCGCGGTGCAGCCACACCGATTCCTGCTCGGCCAGCGCGGTGCTGATGGCGCTGGTGCCGACCGCGCGCTCCGACAGGTCGACGCCCACGCGGGCGATGTTGCGGGCATAGCGGCTGGCGGTGTCGGTGCCGTCGGGCAGCGGACCCACGTCGACCACGATGCCGTCGGCATCGGTCAGGACGGCGAAATAGCGCGTGTCGACAATGGCGCGGGACAGCCGCTCGATCACCGGCCGGGCCGCCGAGACCAGCGCCCGGTTGCGCTCGGCCACGTCGCGCACGGCCGACTTGGCCACGGGCTCGAAGGTGATCCGCTGCTGCGGCTGGCATCCCGCTTCCATGCAGCGCTCCCAGGAACGCAGGATCCACGGCTCGACACGCGCGCTGCCCCGCGAGCGGGAGGCTTCGCCATGGATCAGCTCCCGGCGCGCCTGCGCAATGGCGACGGAACGTTCGGGCGGGGGCGCAACGATGGAGGCGGACATCGGATCGGGTGGCTCGGGTGGGGCGTCTTTTTTCTGAACTTGCCGGGCCGCAAGTTGTTTCATTTTGAGAATTTCGTACGCGCTGCGCAAGCGGCGAGGGTTTTGCCTAGGATAGTGCACCGGGCCGGCATCCAAGATGCCTTTCGCTGAACCAGCCATCACCTTCAACGGAGACAGCCAAATGCAGGTAGCTTTCACGGTCAACGGCCGACCGGCCACGGTTGACGCGCCCCCCAATACCTTCCTGGTGCACGCCATCCGCGAGCATCTCCATCTGACCGGCACCCATGTCGGCTGCGACACCGCCCAGTGCGGCGCATGCACCGTCCACATGAACGGGCGCGCGGTGAAGTCGTGCAACATCCTGGTCGGGCAGGCGGCCGGTGCGCAAATCACCACCATCGAGGGCGTCGCCCAGCCCGACGGCACCATGCACCCCATGCAGGCGGCCTTCAAGGAATGCCATGGCCTGCAGTGCGGTTTCTGCACCCCGGGCATGGTCATGAGCGCCATCGACCTGTGCACCCACCATCCCAAGTCGAGCGAGTCCGAAATCCGCGAACTGCTCGACGGCAACCTGTGCCGCTGCACGGGCTACCAGAACATCGTCAAGGCCGTGCAGATGGGCGGCGAGGCCATGGCCTCGGGCACCCCGGTCAAGACCACCGTCGCGGCATGAAGGGAGCAACATCATGGGTGCCTCCGACTTCTCGAACCTGCCCCACATCGGCGAGGCGCTTCGGCGCAAGGAAGACTATCGCTTCCTGACCGGCGCGGGCAACTACACCGATGACATCACGCTGGCCAACCAGAGCCATGCGGTCTTCGTGCGCTCGCCGCACGCCCACGCCGTCGTCAAGTCGGTCGACACCGCCGAGGCGCTCAAGATGCCCGGCGTGGTCGGCATCTTCAGCGGCAAGGACATCGAGGGCAAGATGGGGGGCCTGCCTTGCGGCTGGCTCATCAACAACCCCGACGGCACCCCCATGAAGGAGCCGATGCACCCGATCCTCGCGATCAACAAGGTGCGCTACGTGGGCGACCATGTGGCCATGGTGGTGGCCGAGACGGTCGAGCAGGCCAAGAACGCGGCCGAGGCCGTGGTGGTCGACTACGACGTGCTGCCCGCGCTCGTGAGCGTGGCCGATGCGGCAAAGAAGGCCAGCGGCGTCACCTTGCACGACGAAGCGCCCGACAACCAGTGCTACAAGTGGGCGCTGGGCGACAAGGCCGCCGTCGATGCGGTGTTCACCAACGCCGCGCACGTGACCAAGCTCGACCTCGTCAACAACCGGCTGGTGCCCAACCCCATCGAGCCGCGCGTGGCCATCGGCAGCTACAGCCGCGGCACCGACGACTACACACTCTATGTGTCCAACCAGAACCCGCACGTCGAGCGCCTCTTGATGACGGCCTTTGTGCTGGGGCTGCCCGAGCACAAGGTGCGCGTGATCGCGCCCGACGTGGGCGGCGGCTTCGGCTCCAAGATTTTTCTCTATGCCGAAGACGTGTGCCTGACCTGGGCCGCCAAGCAGCTCAACCGCAACATCAAGTGGACGGCGGAGCGCTCGGAGTGCTTCCTGTCCGATGCGCACGGCCGCGACCATGTGAGCCATGCCGAGATGGCATTGGACAGTCAAGGCAAGTTCCTCGCGATGCGGGTGCACACCGACGCCAACCTCGGCGCCTACCTGTCGACCTTCTCGACCGCGGTGCCGACCATCCTCTATGCCACGCTGCTCGCGGGCCAGTACACCACGCCGCAGATCTACGTCGAGGTCGATGCCTGGTTCACCAACACCGCGCCGGTCGATGCCTACCGCGGCGCGGGCCGGCCCGAGGCCACCTACCTGCTCGAGCGGCTGGTGTCGCGCTGCGCCTGGGAAATGAACCTGGGCCAGGACGAGATCCGCAAGCGCAACTTCATCACCACCTTTCCCTACCAGACGCCAGTGGCGCTGCAGTACGACACGGGCGATTTCCACGCATGCATGGACAAGTCGCGTGTGCTGGCCGATGTCGATGGCTACGCGCAGCGCAAGTCGGCCAGCGAGGCCGCGGGCAAGCTGCGCGGCATGGGCTACTCGAGCTACATCGAGGCCTGCGGCATTGCGCCGTCGAACATCGCGGGGGCGCTCGGTGCGCGGGCCGGCCTGTTCGAGTGCGGCGAGATCCGCGTGCACCCGACCGGCAGCGTGACCGTGTTCACCGGTTCGCACAGCCATGGACAGGGGCACGAAACCACCTTTGCGCAGGTGGTGGCGGCGCGCCTGGGCATTCCGGTCGACAACGTCGACGTGGTCCATGGCGACACCGGCCGCGTGCCCTTCGGCATGGGCACCTACGGCTCGCGCTCCATTTCGGTGGGCGGTGCGGCCATCATGAAGGCGCTCGACAAGATCGAGACCAAGGCCAAGAAGATCGCCGCGCATTTGATGGAGGCGAGCGACGCCGACATCGAGTTTGCCAACGGCGAGTTCACGGTCAAGGGCACCGACAAGAAGATCCCGTTCGGCCAGGTGGCGCTCACGGCCTACGTGCCGCACAACTACCCGCTCGACAAGCTCGAGCCCGGCCTGAACGAAACCGCCTTCTACGATCCGACCAACTTCACCTTCCCGGGCGGTACCTACATCTGCGAGGTCGAGATCGACAAGCAGACCGGCGAGGTCCGCGTGGACCGCTTCACTGCGGTGGACGACTTCGGCACCATCATCAACCCGATGATCGTCGAGGGCCAGGTGCACGGCGGGCTGGTGCAGGGAATCGGCCAGGCGCTGCTCGAGAACTGCGTCTACGACAACGAGAGCGGCCAGTTGCTCACAGGCAGCTTCATGGACTACGCCATGCCCAGAGCCGCCGACTTTCCGCAGTTCAATCTCGACACCGTGTGCACCCCGTGCACGCACAACCCGCTGGGCACCAAGGGCTGCGGCGAAGCGGGAGCCATCGGCTCGCCGCCGGCCGTGATCAATGCCGTGCTCGACGCACTGGCGCCGCTGGGCGTCAAGGACCTCGACATGCCCGCATCGTCCAGCCGCGTCTGGGAAGCGATGCAAAAAGGCAGCGGGAGTGCGGCGCGAGTTTCGCAGCCGCAGGAGCCCTCGCTCTCCGCAAGCACCCAAGGCCGCCCGGCCCCCTGAACATAGAAGGAATCACAAACCATGTACGCCTTCACACTCGAACGGCCGGCCACCGTGGCCGATGCGGCCAAACTCGTTGCCGCCGGCGCCAAGCCGCTGGCCGGTGGCCAGACGCTGCTCGCCTCCATGAAGCTCAGGCTGTCGGCGCCCGAGCAGCTCGTCGACCTGGGCGGCATCAAGGAGCTCACCGGCATCAGGAAAGACGGCAGCACGATCACCATCGGTGCGATGTCGCGCCACCTCGACGTGCAGAACAACGCCGACGTGAAAGCCGCCTTCCCGGCGCTGGCCGACCTGGCCGGGCGCATCGGCGACCGGCAGGTGCGCGCGATGGGCACCATCGGCGGCTCGGTGGCCAACAACGATCCGGCAGCCTGCTATCCCAGCGCAGTGCTGGGTGCGGATGCAACGGTCATCACTTCCAAGCGCGAGATCGCTGCGGACGATTTCTTCCTCGGCCTCTTCACCACGGCGCTGGAAGAAGACGAGCTGATCACCGCCATCCGCTTTCCGATTCCGAAGCGCGCCGTGTACGAGAAGCTGCGCCAGAAGGCCTCTAACTTTCCGCTGGTCGGCGTGTTCCTTGCGCAGTTCGACAGCGGCGTGCGCGTGGCCATCACCGGCGCGGGCAACGGCGTGTTCCGCCACGCGGGGCTCGAAGATGCGCTCAACAAGAGCTTCACTGCGGCAGCCGCCGCGGCCGTGAAGATCGACGCGAGCGAGCTCAACAGCGACCTGCATGCCTCGGCGGCTTACCGCGCCAACCTGATCAGCGTGCTGACGCAGCGGGCTGTCACCAAGGCCCTGGGCTGAACGGGCCAGCGCCGCCACCGCTCGCAGGCCGGAAGGCGCGACACCCCCGCGTCTTCCGCTACGCTTCGCCATGATCTTTCCGACCATTGATTCCCTCTCCGAAGGCTTGATGCAGGCCGGCTACTTTGCCGACCGCCGGCTGGCCACGGCCGTGTTCCTCGCGCTCAGGCTGCAGCGCCCGCTGCTGCTCGAGGGCGAGCCCGGTGTCGGCAAGACCGAACTGGCCAAGGCGCTGTCGACCGCGCTCAACCGCGAGCTGCTGCGCCTGCAGTGCTACGACGGACTGGAGCAGCGCGAGGCGCTCTACGAATGGAACTACGCCGCGCAGCTCTTGCACATGCGCGCTGCCGAAGCGACAGGCGCGGCGCGCGACGTCGAAGCCGAGGTCTACCAGCCGCACTACCTGATCCGCCGTCCGCTGCTGCAGGCCCTGCAGACGCCCGCGCCGGGCGCCGTGCTGCTGATCGACGAAGTGGACCGCGCCGACGAGCCCTTCGAGGCCTTCCTGCTCGAATACCTGGGCGAGTACCAGGTCAGCATTCCCGAGCTCGGCACTGTGCGCGCCGTGGTGCCGCCGGTCACCATCCTCACGAGCAACCGCACGCGCGAGCTCAACGACGCGGTCAAGCGGCGCTGCCTCTACCACTGGCTCGACTATCCGGAACGCGAACGCGAACTTGCCATCGTGCGGGCCCAGGTGCCGCAGGCCGGCGAGAAGCTCTCGGCCCAGGTGGCGGCCTTCGTTGCGCGGCTGCGCGATGCCCCCTTCGTCAATGCCTTCCAGCGCGCGCCCGGCATCGCCGAGAGCGTCGAGTGGGCGAGAGCGCTGATTGCGCTCGACACGGTCGAGCTCGACCCCGAAGTGGTGGTCGACACCGCCGGCATCCTGTTCAAGCAGCGCGACGACGTGGCGGCGCTCACGCGCGAGCTGGCATCCGATCTGCTGAAACCCGAGGAGCCGGTCGCGCCCTGAGCGCGGCCGAAGCTCCGGGCCTCCCACATGGCCGGCATCCAGCAACTCGGCGACGTACGCAGCGGCAAGCTGGCCGGCAACATCACGGCCTTCGGCCGCGCCCTGCGCCGCGCCGGCGTTCGCACCGATGCCATGCGCATTGCGCTGGCGGCCGAAGCAGCCACGCTGGTCGGCGTGGAAAGCAGGCTCGACCTGGGCGCCGCGATGGAAGCCGTCATGGTGAGCCGCGAGCAGGACCGCATGGTGTTCCGCGAGCTCTTCGATGCCTGGTTCCGCGACCCCGAGCTGGCCAACAAGCTGATCGCGCAGATGCTGCCGAGCGCCGAAGGCAAGGCCGAGCCCTCGAAGCGGCGCCCGCGCGTGCGCGAGGCCCTCACGGCGCCGCGCGATCCGGCCAGGCCGGCCACGGCCGCCAAGCCCGACAAGGAGGTCGAGTTCGATGCCGCCATGACATCGAGCGACCGGCAGCGCCTGCAGCATGCCGACTTCAATGCGCTGGGCGCGTCCGAGTACCAATTGGTGGAACGGCTCGCGCGCGACATCAGCTTGCCGATTCCTTCGGTGCCGTCGCGCCGGCTGCGCGCGGCCAACGATGCCGGCCGGCAGCATGCGCGCATGCATTGGCCCGGCGTGCTGCACGAGGCTGCGCGCACCGGCGGCGAATTGCTGCGCCTGCCGCGGCTGGCCCGGCGCGAGCAGCCGTTGCCGCTGCTGGTGCTGGTCGACGTGTCGGGCTCGATGGAACGCTATGCGCGGCTGCTGCTGGCTTTCCTGCACGCCTCCACGCGGCGGGCCGGGCGGCGCGACGTGTTCGCCTTCGGCACTCGCCTGACCGATCTCACGCCGGCCTTCCGGCTGGCCGACACCGATGCCATGCTGGGTGCAGCCAGCATGGCCATCGACGATTTCGCGGGCGGCACGCGGCTCGGCAGTTCGCTCGCCGAACTCCGCCACCGCCACGCCCGCCGCCTGACCGGCCGCCGCACGCTGGTGCTGGTGATCAGCGACGGGCTCGACACCGGCGAGCCGGCGCTGCTCGAAAGCGAGCTGCTCTGGCTCAAGCGCCACTCGCGCCGCCTGCTGTGGCTCAACCCGCTGCTGCGCTTCGAGGGCTACGCCCCTTTGGCGCGTGGGGCCGGCGTGCTGCACCGGCATGCGGACGCGATGCTGGCGGTCCACAATCTCAGTGCCCTCGAACAACTCGCGAGCAGCCTCGCCGCCCTGATGCGGTCCGGCCGCTAGGGACCTCACAGAAGCCAAAAAGGAAAAACCACCATGGAAATGCTCGGCAACCGCCGCCTCGGCGTCACCCAACAACAGGCCTGGGAAGCGCTCAACGATCCCGCGACGCTCAAGAAGTGCATTCCCGGCTGCGACAAGTTCGAGCTCACGGGCGACAACCAGTACAGCGTGGCGCTCGCGGTCAAGATCGGTCCGGTGTCGGCCAAGTTCAGCGGCAAGGTCGCGCTGTCCGACATCGTGGCGCCCGATGGCTACAAGCTCAGCTTCGAAGGGCAGGGCGGCGTCGCGGGTTTTGCCAAGGGCTCGTCCAGCGTGACGCTCCGGCCGCTGGACGGCGCCGCCGAAGCCGCGCCGGCACCGGCTGGCTGCGAGCTCGACTACACCGTGCAGGCGCAGGTCGGCGGCAAGATCGCCCAGCTGGGCCAGCGGCTCATCGACGGCGCCGCCAAGTCGACCGCCGACGACTTCTTCAAGCGCTTCGAGGCCGAGATGCAGAGCCGCTACGGCCCCCCGCCCGCCGCCGCGCCGGAAGCTGCCGAGCCGCCCGCCGAAAAGGCTGGCGTGATGTCCGGCCTCATGAAGAAGATCGGCCTCGGCAAGAAGGACGACAAGGACGCGTCGGCCGCACCGGGCGACGCCAGCAGCTAGGAACAACGGATCACGCGATGGAAAATCTCGACGTCATGGTGCTGCGCACGCTGCGCGACTGGCGCCGCGCCGGCAAGCGCGCGCTGCTCACGACCGTGGTGCGCACCTGGGGCTCCTCGCCGCGGCCGGTCGGCTCGATCATGGCGCTGGCCGACGACGGCGCGGTGGTGGGCTCGGTCTCCGGCGGCTGCATCGAGGACGACCTGATCGCGCGCTACAGCCATGCGCACGGCAACGGCGAAGAGGTGCCCGTGGGCGCGCCGCCCGTGCTTGTGAAGTACGGCATCACGGCCGACGAGGCGCACCGCTTCGGGCTGCCCTGCGGCGGCACGCTGGAGCTGCTGCTCGAATACGACCCCGACGCAGCCTCGCTCGACACGCTGGTGGCCCAGCTCGAGCAGGGCAGGCTCATGCAGCGCACCGTCGCGCTTTCGACCGGCGCCGTGCGGCTGGCCGAAGCCACTGCGCCCGACGAGCTCAAGGTGAACGACACCGAGCTCACCAACACCTTCGGCCCCGAATACCGCATGCTGCTGATCGGCGCCGGCCAGCTGGCCGAGTACCTCGCGACCATGGCCAAGTTCAGCGGCTTTGCCGTGACGCTGTGCGATCCGCGCGCCGAATACCGCACCGCATGGTCGCTGTCCGGCGTGGAGATCACGACCGAGATGCCCGACGACGCCGTGCTGGCCTTCAAGCCCGACCGCCGCAGCTGCGTGGTGGCGCTCACGCACGATCCCAAGCTCGACGACCTCGCGCTGCTCGAAGCGCTGCAGAGCGATGCCTTCTACGTGGGCGCCATCGGCTCGCGCCGCAATGCCGAGGCGCGGCGCGGCCGCATGATCGAGCACTTCGGCCAGACGGCCGAATCGCTTGCGCGGCTGCGCGGCCCCATCGGCATCTATATCGGCAGCAAGACGCCGCCCGAGATCGCGGTGAGCGTGATGGCGGAAATCCTTGCGGTGAAGAACGCGGTGACGCTGCCACGCGAAATGGAAGTGGCGCGCGCCAAGGGCATGCAGCAGCTCGCGATGAGCTGACGAAGCGCCGGCTTCATTCAGTTCGACCGGGCCGCCGGCGGCACGTCGCCGCCTTTTTGCCGTTCACGGAAGAGCGCCGCACGCATCAGGAAGATGGTGGTGATGGGCGCCGTGAGCGCAATGAACAGGACGATCAGCACGGCGTGCAGGAAGAGGCTGAAGCCCTGCACCGAGAAGTAGACGATGGTGGCAATCGTCATGCACCACACGCCCACCGTGGCGCCGAGCGTTGGCGCATGGATGCGGCGGAAGAAGGTGGGCAGCCGCACGAGGCCGAAGGATCCGATGGCGGCAAAGGCTGCGCCGAGCACCGCGAACGCGGCGGTGACGATTTCCGCCCACAGCGGCAGCGGCCCCACGATGAAATCCGTCATTCAATGACCTCCCCACGCAACAGGAACTTGGCCATCGCCGTCGACCCGACAAAGCCGAACAGCGCCGTCAGCATCGCGGCTTCGAAGTACACGTTGCTCGCATAGACGATGCCCAGCACCAGCATCATCAGCATGCCGTTGACGTAGAGGCAGTCCAGCGCCATCACGCGGTCCTGCGCGCTCGGGCCCACCAGCAGCCGGGCCAGCGCGCAGAGCATGGCCACCGCCAACAGCAGCAGCGCCAGTTTCAAGGCCCAGAAAAGAACAGGCGTCATGATTCGAAGATCTCCATCAAGGGGTGCTCGTAGCGCTGCTTGATCAGCGCGATGAAAGCGGCTTCGTCGTCGACGTCGAACACATGGATCAGCAGCGTGCTGCTGTCGAACGCGATCTCGCCCCATGCGGTGCCGGGCGTGAGGCACATGATCATGGCCAGCACCGCGAGCCCGTTGGGGTCGCGCAGCTCCAGCGGCACGGTGATGAATTTCGAGGCGATGCGCGAGGTGCGGCGCGTCAGCAGCCGCCGTGCCACGAAGAGCGCCGATACCAGCATGTCGGCCGAGGCCCGGCCCGCGAGCCGCAGCGCGACTCCGGGCTTGCGCATGCGCACGGTGGCTGGCCGCAAGCCCTTGGTGAGCAGCGGAACCGCAATGGCCAGCACTGCGGCCGACAGCAGCGTGGCAGCCTCGAGCGACTGGTTGAGCAGCAGCCACACGGCAAACAGCGCCAGCGAAAGCGGCGGCGAAGGCATCCAGCGCTTCATGGTGCCGGGCCTTTCCCAGGGGCCGCAGGGTTGGGGACCTGCCGCGCGCCCATCACGGCGTCGCGGTAGGCGGTGGGCGTGCGCAGCCCTTCGGCGGTGGTGATGGCGTGGTGCATGACGGGGCCGGCCCAGACGGTCAGCGCCACGCTGGCCGCGAGCAGGCCGGCCACCGGCAGCACTTCGAGCGCGGGCAGGGCGGGCATGGTGGGATGCGGCTGGGTCCAGAAGTGGCGCATGCCGGTGCGGCTCAGCGCAATCAGCGCCAGCAGGCCCGAGGCGATCAGCAGCGCCAGGAAAATCCATGCGGAGGTCGACGTGCCGCCGGTGGAAAAGGCGCCCGAAAGCATCGCGAACTTGCCCACGAAGCCCGACAGCGGCGGCAGGCCCGCGAGCAGCAGGGTGCAGCCGATGAAGCTCAGCCCCAGGAAGGCCACGCCGGCGGGAATCGCGCGGCCGTAGAGCGCCTGTGCTTCGTCGTCGAGGTTCACGTCGTCGAGCACGCGCAGGTCTTCCGCGAGGAACGGCGCATTGCCCGCCTTTTCATGTGGTGCGACGCTCATGCCGGCGTTGCGCCAGCGCTCGATCATGTCGGTCAGCAGGAAGAAGGCGCTCACTGCCAGCGTCGAACTCAGCAGGTAGTAGAGCGCGCCGGCCCACACGGCCGGCTCCCCGAGCCCGATGGCCGCGAGCAGCGTGCCCGCCGACACCAGCACGCTGAAGCCCGCGAGGTTGGAGAGCCGCTGCGTGCCCACGATGCCGATGGCACCCGCGAACAATGTCGCGAGCCCGATCGCGGTGAGCGCCGATTGCCCGAACGCGGCCGAGGCGCCGGCGTCCGGTGCGAAGAGCAGCGTCCACAGCCGCAGCAGCGTGTAGATGCCGAGCTTGGTCAGCAGCGCGAACACGGCGCCCACGGGCGACACCGCCGCGCTGTAGGCCGGCACCAGCCAGAAGTTGAGCGGCCAGGCGCCGGCCTTGGCGAAGAATGCGGTCGCGAGAATGGCGGCCGCCGCATGCACCAGGCCGCGGTCGGCCGGCGCGAGCTGTGCGATGCGCAGGCCGAGGTCCGCCATGTTGAGCGTGCCGGTCGCGCCGTAGAGCAGGGCCGCGCCGATCAGGAAGAGCGACGAGGCGGCCAGGTTGATGGCGATGTAGTGCAGCCCGGCCTGCACCCGCAGCCGGCCCGAGCCGTGCAGCAGCAGGCCGTAGGAGGCCGCGAGCATCACCTCGAAGAAGACGAACAGGTTGAACAGGTCGCCCGTCAGGAAGGCGCCGTTCAGGCCCATGAGCTGCAGCTGCAGCAGCGGATGAAAATGCACGCCGGCGCGGTCCCAGCGCGAGGTGGAATAGATCGAGGCCGCAAAGGCGACCACGCCCGTGAGCGCCACCATCATGGTCGACAGCCGGTCGGCCACCAGCACGATGCCGAACGGTGCCTGCCAATTGCCCGGCAGGTAGACGCCGACCGATCCCGGCCCGTCGCCGGTCTCTGGCGCATTCACCCAGCGCAGCAGCGCGAGCGCCGCCAGCAGGCCCACCAGCCCCGAGACCACGCTCAGCGCCGACTTGGTGCGGCGCCGGCGTTCGCCCAGCAGCAGCATCAGCGCGGCCGTGAGCAGGGGCACGAGGATCGGCACCGCCACGAGGTGCGGCATGCTGAACTCGAGCAGCTGGTCGAGCAGATGAACCACCGCGGTCATTCCGCCGCCTCCTGCCGCTCTTCGCCGTCCACGTGGTCGGTGCCGGTGAGGCCGCGCGAGGCCAGCAGCACCACGAGGAACAGCGCCGTCATCGCAAAGCCGATCACGATCGCCGTCAGCACCAGCGCCTGCGGCATCGGGTCGGCGGTATTGGCCAGCGTGGCGGTGATGCCCTTGACCAGCACGGGTTCGCTGTCGAGCTTGAGCCGCCCCATGCTGAAGATGAACAGGTTGACCGCGTACGAGATGAGCGTGAGCCCCATGATCACCTGGAAGGTGCGGGGGCGCAGCAGCAGGTACACCCCCGAGCCGGTGAGTACGCCGATGGCCAGCGCGAGCACGATTTCCATCAGTGCGCTCCCTCCGGCGTTGCGCTGGCGGCCGCAGCAGCGGCCTCGGCCTCGGCCTCCTTCTCGCGCTGCTCGTCGGCCCAGCGGTGGCTGCGTACCGACTGGTGGGCCAGCGCGGTAAGGATCAGCATGGTCGCGCCCAGCACCAGCGCGAACACGCCGATGTCGAAGAAAAGGGCGCTCGGCACATGCAGTTCGCCCAACACCGGAAGGTGCAGGTGCGCGGTGTGCGTGGTCATGAACGGGTAGCCGAACACCACCGCGCCGCTGCCCGTGGCCAGCGCGAGCAGCAGGCCGCCAGCGATCCAGCGGCGCGGATAGATGCGCAGATGCTCTTCCACCCATTCGGTGCCCGAGACGATGAACTGCAGCAGCAGCGCCACCGACATCACCAGCCCCGCGACAAAGCCGCCGCCGGGCGCGTTGTGTCCGCGCATGAAGAAATACACCGACACCAGCACCGCGAGCGGCAGCAGCAGCCGCACCAGCACGGCCGGCACCATCAGGTAGCCCACGGCCGTGTCCTTGGCCAGCCGCGGGTTCAGCAGGTCGCTGCTTCCGTCGTCGGCCTGCGCGCGCTGCTG
Source organism: Variovorax paradoxus (assembly GCF_030815975.1). Lineage (NCBI taxonomy): Bacteria > Pseudomonadati > Pseudomonadota > Betaproteobacteria > Burkholderiales > Comamonadaceae > Variovorax > Variovorax paradoxus. The sequence goes on along the minus strand of NZ_JAUSXL010000002.1, from coordinate 280,191 downwards.
CACCGGCAGGGCCATCGACTCGCGCGCCGGCCGGAAGCGGCGCAGCAAGGCATAGACCGTGAGCGCCACCACGCCGAGCACCGTGATCTCGCCGAAGGTGTCGAAAGCGCGGAAGTCGACCAGCATCACGTTGACCACGTTGGTGCCGCCGCCCTCGCTGAGCGCGTGTTCGAGAAAGAAGGGCGAGATGCTCTGCGGAAACGGGCGCGTCATCATCAGCCACGCCAGCGCCGACATGCCGCTGCCCGCGGCAACAGCCACCAGCAGGTCGCGCCCGCGCCGGCCCCAGGGGCGCAGCCTCGCGCGTGCTGGCTGGACCACGTCCTTGCTGCGCATCGGCAGCCAGCGCAGGCCCAGGAGAATCAGCATGGTGGTCACGGCTTCGACCACGAGCTGCGTCAGCGCCAGGTCGGGCGCCGAGAACCAGATGTAGGTCACGCAGCACACCAGCCCGGCACCCGAGGCCAGCATCAGCGCGGCCAGGCGATGGAACTTGGCTTGCCACGCCGCTGCCAGCGCGCAGACGCCGCCGATGAGCCAGGTCATGGCGAACATCGCAGAGAAGGGCAGCAGTTCGCGGCCGCCGCGGGCGGCAGGTGCCGTCCAGAGCGATGCCGCGGCGCCCGCCGCCGCCACCGCGATCAGCAGCAGCAACTGCGTCTGCATGCGCCGGGTGCCCAGCACGCGGCGGCTGCGCCGGCCGGCCTCGCTGAGCTGCGCGAGCAGGTGTTCGAAGATGGCCTGGCCGTCGAAGCGGTGCAGCAGCGGCGTGTGTTCGAGCCTGCCCTCTGCGCGGCGGCGCCGCTGCGACAGGTAGAGCACCATGCCGCCGGCCAGCGCCACGAAGCTCATCGCCAGCGGCAGGTTGAAGCCATGCCACACGGCCAGGCTGTATTCCGGCAGCACGCCGCCGACCACCGGCGTGGCGGCAGCCGCCAGCAGCGCGCCGATCGACCAGGCCGGTGCCACGCCCACCACCAGGCAGACCAGCACCAGCAGTTCGACCGGCACGCGCATCCAGTGCGGCGGCTCGTGCGGCTGCCTCGGCACCTCGGGCCCGCAGGGCGGACCGAAGAACACATCGAACACGAAGCGCGCCGAATAGGCCACGCTGAAGATGCCCGCGACGGTGGCAATGACCGGAAGGCTCAGGTTGATCCACGGCGACGCCTGAATGAACACCGTCTCGGCGAAGAACATCTCCTTCGAGAGAAAGCCGTTGAGCAGCGGCACGCCGGCCATCGAAGCGCTCGCGATGATCGCCAGCGCGCCCGTGATCGGCATCAGCCGCAGCAGGCCGCTGAGCTTGCGGATGTCGCGCGTGCCGCTCTCGTGGTCGATGATGCCGGCCGCCATGAAGAGCGACGCCTTGAAGGTCGCGTGATTGATGATGTGGAACACGGCCGCCACCGCCGCCAGCGGGCTGTTCAGGCCGAGCAGCAGCGTGATGAGCCCGAGGTGCGAGATGGTCGAGTAGGCCAGCAGTGCCTTCAGGTCGCGCTGGAACATGGCCACGAAGCCGCCGAGCAGCAGCGTGATCGCGCCCGCGCCGCCCACCAGCCAGAACCACTGCTCGGTGCCCGACAGCACCGGCCACAGCCGCGCCATCAGGAACACGCCGAGCTTCACCATGGTGGCCGAATGCAGGTAGGCCGAGACCGGCGTGGGCGCCGCCATGGCGCGCGGCAGCCAGAAGTGGAACGGGAACTGCGCGCTCTTGGTGAAGGCGCCGAGCAGTATCAGCACCAGCGCCACGGGATAGAGCGCATGCGCGCGGATCGCGTCGCCCGAGGCGAGCACCAGGTCGAGCTCGTAGCTGCCCGCGATGCGGCCCAGCACCAGCACGCCCCCCAGCAGGCAGAGCCCGCCGGCACCGGTCACGGTGAGCGCCATGCGTGCGCCGCGCCGCGCGTCCCGGCGGTGATGCCAGTAGCCGATCAGCAGGAACGAGAACAGGCTGGTGAGCTCCCAGAACAGCACCAGCTGGATGAGGTTGCCCGAGAGCACCACGCCCGTCATCGCGCCCATGAACGCGAGAAAGAAAGAGAAGAAGCGCGGCACCGGATCGGAGGCCGACATGTAGTAGCGCGCATAGAGCACCACCAGCGCGCCGATGCCGAGCACCAGCATGCAGAACAGCCACGCAAAACCGTCCATGCGGAACACGAGGTTGAGCCCGAGCTCCGGCAGCCACGCGATCTCCTGGCGCAGCACGTTGCCGCGTGCGATCTGGGGAAAGAACCATGCGGTCTGCACCGCGCAGCCCAGCGCGACGAGTCCCGCCAGCGTCGACTCCCGGTTGCGCGCGTTCGACGGCATCAACGCGGCGAGCACGCTGGCAATGAAGGGGAGTGCGACGAGAAAGACCAGGGGCATTGCGGTCGATTCTATCGACCGGCCCCTTATAAAATTCTCCTGGAAACCCGTGAAGATCGACGGCCTTGCGGCCCGGCGATGGACCGATCAGCCGGCCAGGGCCTGCACGCTGCGTATGCCCAGCCAGGTCAGGAACAGCGATCCGCCGAGGTGGGCCGTTGCCGTGAGCAAGGCCACGCCCGGCCGGCCTTCGAGAAGCATGGTCATGACTTCGGCCGAGAAGCTCGAGAAGGTTGTGAGGCCGCCGAGAAAGCCCGTGACCAGTGCGAGCCGCCAGGCCGGATCGAGGTCGGGCAGCAGATGGAAAAAGGCAATGGCCATGCCGATGAGGTAGCCCCCGATCAGGTTGGCGGCCAGCGTGCCCCAGGGCATGAGCCCGCCCGCGCCGAACCAGAGCGCGAGGCCCCAGCGCGCCAGCGCGCCCACGGAGGCCCCCATGCAGATGGCAAGAATCGGAATCAGCATGGCCCTATTGTCGGGGCACGCCCGGTGCTGTTCATGGCGCCATCTGCTGCGGCAGCCAGGTGACCAGTTGCGGCACGAAGTAGATGATGAGCACGGCCGCCACCATCAGGAAGAACATCGGCAGCGTGACGCGGGCGATGTAGAGCAGGTCTTTTCCCGTCATGCCTTGCAGCACGAACAGGTTGAAACCCACAGGCGGCGTGATCTGCGCCATCTCGACCACCAGCACGATGAAGATGCCGAACCAGATCGGGTCGATGCCGGCAGCAGTGACCGTCGGCATGATGACGCCCATCGTGAGCACCACCATCGAGATGCCATCCAGGAAGCAGCCCAGCACGATGTAGAACGCCGCGAGCATCGCGATCAGCTGGAACTTCGAAAGCCCGAGCGACCCGATCCATTCGGCCAGGTGGCGCGGCAGGCCGATGTAGCCCATGGCGAGCGTGAGGAAGGCCGCGCCCGCGAGGATCAGCGCCATCATGCAGTAGAGCCGCGTGGCGCCGAGCAGTGCTTCCTTGAAGCTGTGCCAGTTCAGCGAGCCCTGCGCCCCCGAGATGACCATGGCGCCGACCACGCCCACGGCGGCCGCTTCGGTGGCGGTGGCAATGCCCGCGTAGATGGACCCGAGCACCGACAGGATCAGCAGCGCGACCGGGATCAGCGACAGCGAGGCCTTGAGCTTCTGAACAAAGGGCAGCTTCGCATCGGCCGGCGGAATGCGCTCGGGGTGGCGCAGCGCCCAGAACACGATGTAGCCCGAGAACAGCAGCGCAAGCAGGATGCCCGGGATCACGCCCGCAATGAACAGCCGGGCGATCGACACGTCGGCGCTCACGCCGTAGACGATCATGATGATCGATGGCGGGATCAGGAGGCCGAGCGTGCCGGCCCCGGCCAGCGTGCCGATGACCATGTCGTCGGGGTAGCCACGGCGCTTCAGTTCGGGCAGGCTCATCTTGCCGATGGTGGCGCAGGTGGCGGCGCTCGAGCCCGACACCGCCGCGAACACCGCGCAGCCCACCACGTTGGTGTGCAGCAGCCGGCCCGGCAGGCTTTGCATCCAGGGCGCGAGACCCTTGAACATGTCCTGCGAGAGCCGCGTGCGGAACAGGATCTCGCCCATCCAGATGAACAGCGGCAGCGCGGTGAGCGTCCAGCTCGACGCCGAGCCCCAGATGGTCACGGCCATGGCATCGCCCGCGGGGCGCGACGAGAAAATCTGCATGGCGATCCACGCCACGCCGGAAAGCGTGAGGCCGATCCACACGCCGCTGCCCAGGATCAGGAAGAGCGCGGCAATCAGCAGGCCCGCAACGGCAATGTCACTCATGGCGCAAGGCCTCCGTTTCGACCGGCCTGGCCGGCCTTCCGCGCCACTCGATCACGAACTCGTCGAAGGCCGCAATGGCGAACACCAGCGCACCCACGGCCATCGAGAGCTGCGGCAGCCACAGCGGCGTGGCGTCGTTGCCGGTGGAAATGTCGTGGAAGTCGTGCGACTGGAACACCAGTCGCGCGCTGTACCAGGCGAACAGCACCGCGAGCAGGGCGCCCGCGCCCATCGCCCAGCGTTCGAGCCAGCGCTGCGCCGCGGGCGGCAGATTCTGCAGCACCAGGGTCACGCGGATGTGCTCGCCGCGCTTGAGCGTGTGGGCGAGCGCAAGAAAACCGGCACCGGCCATCAGGTAGCCGGCATAGGCATCGATGCCCGGAACATTGAAATGGAGCTGCCGGCCCACGATGGAGAGCAGCACCATCACCAGCAGGCCGACCATGAAAAGCGCCGCCAGGGCGGCGGCGCTGTTGTAGAGGAAATCAAGCGTCTTTCGCATCGGGGGCTGTTCGGTGTTGCGTCACATCTTCTTGTATGCGTCGACCACCGCCTGGCCGTCGGGGCCGGCCTTCTCGAGCCACTCCTTGATCATGGTGTCGCCGACCTTCTTCATGTCGGCCTTGAGCGCAGCGGAGGGCACATGCACGGTCATGCCGTTCTTCTTGAGCAGATCCAGATATTCGACGTTCTTCTTCTTCGAGAGTTCCCAGCCGCGCTTCTCGGCATCGGCGGCGGCCTTCAGCACCGCGTCCTGCGTGGGCTTGTCGAGCGCGTCGAAGGCCTTCTTGTTCATGAGCACCGCATTCTTGGGCAGCCAGGCCTGCATGTCGTAGAAGTTCTTGATGTACTCGTAGGTCTTGGTGTCGTAGCCGGTCGAGCCAGATGACATGTACGACTCGATCACGCCCGTGGCCATGGCCTGCGACAGCTCGGCCTGCTGCACGGTGACCGGCTGCGCACCGACCAGTTCGCCGATGCGCGCGGTGGCGGGGCTGTAGGCGCGCCACTTCACGCCCTTGAGGTCGGCGGCCGAAGCGATTTCCTTCTTCACGAAGATGCCCTGCGGCGGCCAGGCCACCGTGTAGAGCAGCACGATGCCCTGTTCGGCCAGCTTCTTTTCGAGCGCAGGCTTCTGTGCCTGATAGAGCTTCCAGGCCGCGTCGTAGCTGTCGGCGAGGAAGGGAATGCCATCGGCGCCGAACATCTGCCATTCGTTCTGGTAGTTGACCAGCAGGATCTCGCCGAGCTGCGCCTGGCCGCCTTGCACGGCGCGCTTGATTTCGGGCGCCTTGAACAGCGAGGCGTTGGAATGCACCGTGATCTTGAGCTTGCCGCCGCTGCCCTTGTCGACATCGCTCGCGAACTGGGTGATGTTCTCGGTGTGGAAGTTGGTCGCCGGGTAGGCGGTGGGCAGGTCCCACTTGGTTTGCGCGAAGGCTGCGGCGCCGAGGGTGAGGCCAGCCAGGGCAATGCCGAACTTGTGATTCATGAGCGCTCCGGAACGTATGAAAGTGAAAACGAACGCGAGCATACGTGCAAATTCCGGGCCACTTCTGAGGCATTTCCCTGCCACGCGGCGTTGCGCAACGGTTGGGTTTCCTGCCGCAGCGCACACAAAAAACCGCCTTAGCGGCGGCTTTGACTGCGGGGTCGCAGCGGACCCCGAGGCGGTTCGATCAGGGCTTGGCAGGTTTTGCGTCGGTGGCCTTGGGCGCCTTGGCGACCTTGTCTGCCTTGGGGGCAGCGGGTGCTGTTGCCTGGCCGCCGAAGGCCTTGCCATTGACCGTGAGCCCTTCGGCCGACAGCTTCTCGGCCTTCTTTTCCTTCACGCCCTTGACGCGCTGCATGAAGTCGGGCCAGTCCTTGAACTCGCCTTCCTTGCGTGCGTCGAGGATGCGCTTGGACATGGCAGGGCCAACGCCCTTGATGCCGTCGAGATCGGCAGCCGTGCCCTTGTTGACATCGACAGCGGCGAACGAGACAACCGCGAACAGCATGGCCGCCATGGCCAGGATTTTCTTCAGCATGATTTTCAAACTCCCTGATTTGTTGATACGACAGTTCACCGGCGGAAGACGCCGGCTCGCGTTCAACGGTTCAGGGAAAGGCGCGTTGACGGCCCGGCAGCCCGCGGCGGCTGCGTTCACCATTGTTCCGAAACGTGTTCGGAATGTGGCTCAGAGCTCTTCGACGCGGCGCGGCGGATAGCTGTCCCAGGCCTGGCATCCGGGGCAGTGCCAGAAATGCTGGTGCGCCTCGAAGCCGCAGGCGGCGCAGCGGTAGCGCATCAGCGGCCGCGTGGCCTGGTCGAGCGCGCGCTGCACCTGCGGGTGGAACTGCTCGTGCTCGAAGCGCTCGCCGGCCAGCCAGCGCGAGGCGGCAACCAGCGAGGGCTGCTGGGCGAGATGCGCGATGTAGCCGTCGCGCGGAACGAGTGGCTGGCCGTTGGCCGCCGGAATCGCGCCGGTCGGCGAACCACCGAGTGCGATCAGCGCTTCGAGCACATCGATCGATGGCGACTCGGCATAGTGCCGCTGCAGCAGCGCGAGCGCTTCACCCTCGCGGTGTGCGGCCACCGCGGCCTGCTGCAGCGCAGCGGCATACAGCGGCAGGGCGAGCGGAGCGGTGCCGCTCAGCGCGGCAAGGGTGTCGAAGGCCTTGGCGCCGTCGCCATTGCGCAGCTGCAGCGTGGCGGAGTCGATGGCGGGGCGGGGTGCCTGAGGGGCCAGCGCCACCGCCTCGGAGAGCAGCCGGCCGGCCGCGGCCAGGTCGCCGGCCGCCACTTGTTCGGAGGCCTGCTCGCAAAGGTGGTGGGCCCGGCGCGTGCTGTAGCTGGCCTGGTCGGACTCGTCGAGCTTCTGCGCCACGGCGGCGGCCTGCGCCCATTCGCGCGAGCGCTCGTAGATGGCCAGGAGCGAAAGCCGCGCCTCGTTCTCGTAGCGCGTGCCCTCGAGTTTTTGCAGCGCGGCTTCGGCGCGATCGAGCAGCCCGGCGCGCAGGAAATCCTGCGCCAGCGCGTGCTGCGCGCGTTCGCGGTCGCTGCGGCTCAAGTCGCCGCGGCCCAGCAGATGCTCGTGCACGCGGACCGCACGCTGGTATTCGCCGCGCCGGCGAAACAGGTTGCCCAGGGCGAAGTGCAGTTCCTGCGTGTCGGGATCGTTCTGCACGGCCTCGATGAAGGCATCGATGGCCTGGTCCTGCTGTTCGTTGAGAAGAAAGTTGAGGCCGCGGAAATACGCCTTGGGGGCTTGCCGGTTCTCGAGCTTGAGTTGCCGGATGTCGAAGCGCGAGGCAAGCCAGCCCAGGACAAAGGCGACGGGCAGGCTGATCAGCAGCCAGCTGGGATCAAAGTCCATGTTGGCGTACGGTGGGGAGGTCGGTGGCGGAAATGGACGGCGGCGCCGCTGCCGGAGCAGGCGTGGAGGGCGCAGGAGCCGCGGCTTCGTCGCCGCGCGCGGCAGGAGCCTGCGCCGCTGCCGCACGGTGCTTCCACCATCCAGGCAGCATGCCCAGCGCACCGACCACCAGGCCACCGGCGAAAGCTGCGAGCACCACGAGCACCAGGGGTGCGCGCCAATGCGTGCCGAAGAAGAAATAGACGGTCGCGTCGTGCTGGTTGTTCAGCGCGAAAGCAAAAAGCGTAAAAAAAATGGCTGCCTTGAGCAGCCACAGGAGGTATTTCATAGCCGTTCCCGTTGCCGGGAGCATTCTACGTTTGCATCCATGCGATCAGGCCTTGCGGCCCTTGGCTTCCCTGGCGTCGAGCTCGGCGGTCTTGGCATCGACGGCCTCGCGCAGTGCCTTGCCGGGCTTGAAGTGCGGCACCCGCTTCTCGGGAATCTGAACGCTCTCGCCCGAACGCGGGTTGCGGCCGATGCGCGGCGGACGCCGGTTGACCGAGAAGCTGCCGAAACCGCGGATCTCGATGCGGTGCCCGCGCACCAGCGCGTCGCTCATCGCGTCGAGGATGGTCTTGACGGCGTATTCGGCATCGCGGTGCGTCAGCTGCGCAAAGCGCGCTGCGAGTTCTTCGACGAGGTCAGAGCGGGTCATAGGCCAAACGAAAACGTGGACGAAAAAAAAGACAGAGCGGCCCCAGGGCCGGCTCTGTCTTCGGACGGAGCTTACTTGCTGTCGTTGTTGTCGAGCTTGGCGCGCAGCAGGGCGCCCAGGCTCGTCGTGCCCGCGTTTTCGCGTGCCGACTGCTGGCTCAGGTTGGCCATGGCGCCTTGTTCGTCGACCATGTCCTTCTGCTTGATCGACAGCTGGATGTTGCGGGTCTTGCGATCCACGTTCAGCACGATGGCAGTGACTTCGTCGCCTTCCTTCAGCACGTTGCGGGCATCTTCCACGCGGTCGCGGGAGATTTCGCTGGCGCGCAGGTAGCCGAGGATGTCTTCGCCGAGGTCGATTTCAGCGCCGCGGGCATCAACCGTCTTGACCTTGCCGGTCACGATCTGGCCCTTGTCGTTCACGGTGGTGAAGGTGGTGAACGGGTCGCTGTCGAGCTGCTTGATGCCCAGGCTGATGCGCTCGCGGTCCACGTCCACGGCCAGCACGATCGCTTCGACTTCCTGGCCCTTCTTGTAGTTGCGAACGGCGGTTTCGCCGGCTTCGTTCCACGAGAGGTCCGAGAGGTGCACCAGGCCGTCGATGCCGGCAGCCAGGCCCACGAACACGCCGAAGTCGGTGATCGACTTGATCGGGCCCTTGACGCGGTCGCCGCGCTTGGTGTTCTGCGCGAACTCTTGCCACGGGTTGGCCTTGCACTGCTTCATGCCCAGGCTGATGCGGCGCTTGTCTTCGTCGATTTCGAGGACCATGACTTCGACTTCGTCGCCCAGCGAGACGATCTTGTTCGGAGCGATGTTCTTGTTGGTCCAGTCCATTTCGGAGACGTGCACCAGGCCTTCGATGCCGGGTTCGAGTTCGACGAACGCGCCGTAGTCGGCAATGTTCGTGACCTTGCCGAACAGGCGGGTCGATTGCGGGTAGCGGCGCGAAACACCCATCCACGGGTCGTCGCCCATTTGCTTCAGACCCAGCGAGACACGGTTCTTCTCGGTGTCGAACTTGAGGATCTTGGCGGTGATTTCCTGGCCGGCCTGAACGACTTCGCTCGGGTGGCGGACACGGCGCCATGCCATGTCGGTGATGTGCAGCAGGCCGTCGATGCCGCCGAGGTCGACGAACGCACCGTATTCGGTGATGTTCTTGACCACACCGCGCACGACTGCGCCTTCCTTCAGGGTTTCCATCAGCTTGGCGCGTTCTTCGCCCATGCTGGCTTCGACCACGGCACGGCGCGACAGCACGACGTTGTTGCGCTTGCGGTCGAGCTTGATGACCTTGAATTCGAGGGTCTTGTTCTCGTACGGGGTCAGGTCCTTGATCGGACGCGTGTCGATCAGCGAGCCCGGCAGGAATGCGCGGATGCCGTTGACGAGCACCGTGAGGCCGCCCTTGACCTTGCCGCTGGTGGTGCCGGTGACGAAGTCGCCGGATTCGAGCGCCTTCTCCAGGGCGAGCCACGAAGCGAGGCGCTTGGCGGTGTCGCGCGAGAGGATGGTGTCGCCGTAGCCGTTTTCAACGCTGCCGATGGCAACGGAAACGAAATCGCCGGCCTGGACTTCGAGTTCGCCCTTGTCGTTCTTGAACTCCTCGATCGGCACATACGCTTCGGACTTGAGGCCGGCGTTGACCACCACGTGGTTGTGTTCGACGCGCACGACTTCGGCCGTGATGACCTCGCCGGTGCGCATTTCGGAACGCTTCAGGGACTCTTCGAATAGGTCGGCAAAAGATTCAGACATTGATGGTTCCTTCCGTCAGGCAGGGTTGGCAGGCGCTATTGCGAAATTGCGTGCGGCTGCTGTAGGTCTGGAGACGGCGGTTTTGTGGGCGTGAGCCCGGGTTGGTTGAACAACCAGAAGGCCGGTGCGCTGTCGCGCGAAAAGAGCCTGCTGGAGCGGTATGCGCCACCCGGAACATCCGGTTGGCGCGAGCCTTTCAAGCGGGCTTGAAAGGCTGTACTTCAAACCGCTCAAGCGGGCTTGAACGGTTGCTTTTCCTGCCACCAGTTCAACACCGTATCGATCGATTGCTCGATGGACAGCTGGGAGTTGTCGAGATGGCGGGCATCCTGCGCCGGCTTGAGGGGAGCGACACTGCGGGACGAGTCCCTGGCGTCGCGTGCTTCCAAGTCGGAGCGAAGACTGTCGAGTGTAGTTGAAATACCCTTTGAAATCAACTGCTTATGCCGGCGTTCTGCCCTCTGGGCGGCGCTGGCCGTCAGGAAGACCTTGAGCGCCGCGTCGGGGAAGATCACGGTGCCCATGTCGCGGCCGTCGGCCACCAGGCCCGGGAGCCGCCGAAAACGCTGCTGCAGGGCCAGAAGCGCTGCGCGCACCGCGGGAAGCGTGGAGACGCGGGAGGCATCCATGCCGGCGGCTTCGGTGCGGATCTCGTCGCTCACGTCCTCGCCGGCCAGGAGCACCTTGCCTTCGGTGAAATGCAGGGGCAGGGCCGCCGCCAGGACGGCGATCTGGGCCTCGTGCTGCGCCTCGGCACTGAGCCCGGCTCGCCGCATGGCCAGGCCGGTCACGCGGTAGAGCGAGCCCGAATCCAGGTAGTGGTAGCCGAGCAGGCGCGCCACCTCGGCAGCGAGCGTGCCCTTGCCGGAAGCCGTCGGGCCGTCGATGCAGATCACCGGCACCTTGTGGGTGTCGGACACCGAGAACAGTGTCTCGAAGTAGTCCGGAAAGGTCTTGGCGACGCAGTGCGGCTCCAGAATGCGCACCGGCAAACCCGCCGGATTGAACGCGGCAAGCGAAAAGCACATGGCCACGCGATGGTCGTCGTAGGTGCGGATGCTTGCCGCCCGCCAGCCTGAGACCTCGAGTGGATAGACGCGGATGAAATCGGGGCCGGAGTCCACCGTGGCGCCGAGCTTCCTGAGTTCGTTGGCCATGGCGTCGATGCGGTCGGTTTCCTTGACCCGCCAGCTGGCGATGTTGCGCAGCGTACTGGGGCCGTCGGCATAGAGCGCCATCACGGCGAGCGTCATCGCGGCATCGGGGATGTGGTTGGCGTCGAGGTCGATGGCCTTGAGCGGCCAGGCGCCGCGGCGCACCTCGAGCCAGTTCGGCCCGCTGTCGACCTGCGCGCCCATTTGTTGCGCCGCGTCGATGAAGCGGATGTCGCCCTGGATCGAGTCGGCGCCCACGCCTTCGATCCGGATGCTGTCCTGGCCGGAAGCGCCTGTGGCAATCGCGCCCAGTGCGATGAAATAGCTGGCAGACGAGGCGTCGGCCTCGACGTGGATGTCGCCCGGCGAGCTGTAGCGGCTGCCCGCGGGAATGGTGAAGCGCTCCCAGCCCTCGCGCCGCACGGCAATGCCGAAGCGCGCCAGCAGGTTCAGCGTGATCTCGATGTAGGGCTTGGAGATCAGCTCGCCGACCACCTCGATCACGATGTCCTTGCGGGCGGCAAGCGGCAAGGCGAGGAGCAACGCGGTCAGGAATTGGCTCGAGACGTCACCGCGCACGCGGATCGGCGCATCGAGCACCAGCGCGCCGTGATCGACCGGGCGGATCCGCAGTGGCGGATAGCCGGGGTTGCCCAGATAGTCGATGCGGCAGCCGAGCTGGGTCAGCGCATCGACGAGGTCGCCGATCGGCCGCTCGTGCATGCGTGGCACGCCGCTCAGTTCGAAATCGCCGCCGAGCAGCGACAGTGCGGCCGTCAGCGGACGCATCGCGGTGCCCGCGTTGCCCAGAAAAAGCGGCAGCAAAGGCCCGTTGGACTTCAGCTGGCCGCCGATGCCGGTGATGCGCAGCGTGCTGCCCGCCGCATCGATGCCGCAGCCGAGCGCGCGCAATGCATCGAGCATCACGCGGGTGTCGTCGGAGTCGAGCAGGTCGTGGACCGTGGTGGTTCCGCTCGCCAGCGCGGCCAGCAGCAGCACGCGGTTCGAAATGCTCTTGGAGCCCGGCAGCCGCACGGTGCCCGAAGCCCCGGCCAGCGCAGGAATGTCGAGGAATGCCGTCGAGAACATGTCAGGAGTCCTGCGAGGCGTCGGTGTTGGGCTGCCAGGCGGCGCGGACCTTGCTGGCGGCGGCAATCGAATGCTCGAGCGCCTGGGCGTCGACAGTCGTGATCAGCGCCTCGAGGTCGAGCAGGGCCTTGCGGAATGCCTGCGATTGCAGCAGTACCTGCTCGCGGTTGGCGAGCAGCACGTCGCGCCACATGACCGGGTCGCTGGCCGCAATGCGCGAAAAATCGCGGAACCCAGGCCCTGCGAGGCTCAGGAAATGGTCGCCCTGCGGCTGCGTGATCAGCGCGTTGATGTAGGCAAAGGCCAGCAGATGCGGCAGATGGCTCACGGCCGCGAAGGCGCGGTCGTGCTCCTCGTGCGTCATGGTGACCACGTTGGCGCCAATGCCGCTCCAGATCTGCGAGGCGCGCTGCACGTTCGAGCGCAGCGTGGCCTTGACGGGGGTCAGCACGACCTTGCGGCCCGTGTAGAGCGAAGCCTCGGCATGCTCGATGCCGGACACTTCCTTGCCGGCGATCGGATGGGCCGGAACGAAGTTCGCAAAATGGTTCTGCAGTCCGTTGCGTGCGGCTTCGATCACGTCGCCCTTGGTCGAGCCCACGTCCATCACCAGCGTGTCGCTCGAAATGCCGTGGCGAATGGCCTTGAAGGTGGCCTCCGAGGCCGCCACCGGCACCGCCAGCAGCACGAGGTCGGAGCCCGAGACCGCCAGCAGCGCGGAAGGCGCCGCCACGTCGATCACGCCGAGCTGGCGCGCCCGCTCGGTGGTGGAGGGCGACTTGCTGTAGCCGACCACGCGTTTCACGAGCTTCGCGCGCTTGAGCGCGAGCGCGAAGGAGCCGCCCATGAGGCCGCAGCCGATCAATCCCAATTGCTCGAACATGGTGCTTGTCCGGCTCAGGCTTTGACGGGGTAGGCGCCCAGCACCTTGTAGAACGCGCAGAGGCCGCGAAGCTCTGCCAATGCCGCAGCCACGTTGGGCTGCGAGGGATGGCCGTCCAGGTCGATGTAGAAGTAGTACTCCCACTGGCCGGTGCGCGCAGGGCGCGACTCGAAGCGGGTCATGGAGACGTTGTTGACCTTCAGCGGCACCAGCAGGTCGTGCACGGCGCCGGGACGGTTGGGCACGGAGACGATCAGGCTCGTGCAGTCGCGTCCCGAGGCCGGCGGCATGGCCAGCGTCTGCGGCAGGCAGATCACGGAGAAGCGGGTGCGGTTGTACGAGTCGTCCTGGATCGCGTGCGCCACGATGTGCAGGCCGAAGCGGGTGGCGGCGCGTTCGCCGGCCAGCGCGGCCCAGGCCGGGTTGGTGGCCGCGAGCCGCGCGCCTTCGGCATTGCTCGAAACCGCACGCCGCTCGGCGTTGGGCAGGTGCTTCGACAGCCAGGTCTGGCACTGCGCCAGCGCTTGCGGGTGGGCCAGCACGGCCTCGACGCCATCGAGCGTGTTGCTGCTGCGCAGCAGATGGTGGCGCACCAGCAGGCTGACCTCGCCGACCACATGGGTTGGCGAATGCAGGAACAGGTCGAGCGAACGAGTGACCACGCCTTCGGTCGAGTTTTCGACGCCCACCACGCCGTACTGGGCGCTGCCGGCTGCCGTGGCGTGAAACACCTCGTCGAAGCTGGCGCAATAGATCAGGTCGGCGGCGCCGCCGAAGTATTCGATGGCAGCCTGTTCGCAGAAGGTGCCCTCGGGGCCCAGCACGGCCACGCGCTGCGGCGATTCGAGCGCCAGGCAGGCCGACATGATTTCGCGCCAGATGGCGGCCACGTGCAGGTCCTTGAGCGGGCCCGCATTGCTCTTTTGCATCTTCTCGATGACCTGGGCCACGCGATCGGGGCGGAAGTAGGGGGTGCCTTCACGCTTCTTGACCTCGCCCACCAGCTCTGCCACATGGGCCCGCTCATTGAGCAGGCCGAGCAGTTGCTGGTCGAGCGAGTCGATCTGCACGCGCAGATCGGCAAGGCTTTCGGAGTTGTCGGGAGAGAAGGGCGGTGTTGGAGCGGAGGCGGTCATCGGTGCGAGCAGCTGGGCATGCGCCTAGGCATGCGATCGCTCGAATTCTCGCATGTAGCTCACGAGTGCCTGTACGCCTTCCAGCGGCATGGCGTTGTAGATGCTCGCGCGCATGCCGCCGACCGACTTGTGGCCCTTGAGCTGCAGCAGGCCGGCCTCGCGCGCACCGGCCAGGAAGGCGTCGTTGCGGCTCTCGTCCACCAGGAAGAACGGCACGTTCATGCGCGAACGGCAGCCCGGGTCGATCTTGTTGAGGTAGAACGAAGAGGTGTCGATGAAGTCGTACAGCAGCTTCGCCTTCGCGATGTTGCGCTGTTCCATGGCGGCCACGCCTGTGAGCGCGCCTTCTTTCTGCTGCAGCAGCCACTGGAACGTGAGCCCCGCCATGTAGATGCCCCAGGTTGGCGGGGTGTTGTACATGGACTTGTTGTCGGCCACGATCTTGTAGTTGAACGCGCTCGGGCAGATCTCGAGCGCATGTCCGAGCAGGTCGTCCCGCACGATCACGAGCGTGAGGCCGGCCGGCCCGAGGTTCTTCTGCGCGCCGCCGAAGGCAAGGCCGACACGGCGCCAGTCGACGCTGCGCGAGGCCACGTGCGACGAAAAGTCGATCACCAGCGGCGCATTGCTGCCAAGGGCCGCGAGGTCGGGCAGTTGCTGGAACTCGATGCCGTTGATGGTCTCGTTGGTGCACAGGTGCACGTACGAGGCATCCTTGGCCAGTTGCCACGTAGAAGGATCGGGCAGCCGCGTGTGATGGTCGCCGGCGTTGCTGGCGGCGATGTTCGCCGTGCAGTAGCGCTGCGCTTCCTTCTGCGACTTGATGCTCCAGCTGCCGGTGATGACGAAGTCGGCGGCTTTGCCGCGCGACAGGTTCATCGGCACGATGGCGTTCTCGCCGAGGCCGCCACCCTGCATGAAGAGAATGTGGAAATTCTCGGGCACGGCCAGCAGCGTGCGGATGTCGGCTTCGGCCTGGGTGCAGATCGCGCCGAATTCCTTGCCGCGATGGCTCATTTCCATCACGCTCATTCCGCTGCCCTGCCAGTCGAGCATTTCAGAGGCGGCGCGTTGCAGCACCGCCTCCGGCATGGCAGCCGGACCGGCGGAAAAATTGTACGGGCGCGTGCCGGCGGGCTGGGGCTGCTGCTGAGTCACGTCACTTCTTGGCAGGAGCCTTGGCCGGTGCCTTGGCGGGAGCGGCGCCTTGCGAGCCGCCGGTCGGGGCGCCCAGGGCCTTGGCGACGTTCTCGTCGAGCGCGCGCATCTTCGGCTCGATGGTGGCGCGCGTGTCGGTCACGAGCTTTTCGGTCAGCGCGGTCTGCATCTTCGGATTGAGGTCCTGGTACTTCTTGCTGAGCGGCGAGTTGATCCAGGCCAGCAGTTGCTTGAGTTCTTCTTCGCTGAAGTTCTGCTCGAGCAGCGGGGTCAGGGCGCCGGGTGCCAGCTGCACGGCCTTGTCGCGCACGATCGGGTAGGCGTCGTCGAAGTACTTCTTGAGCTCGGCGTCGGCAGCCTTGGCGGCCGATTCGCGCTTGGCCTCAGGCACTTGCGTCTGCAGGTATTGCGAGCCTGCCTGCGCAATCGGAGCGCTCGATTGCTCGACCAGGCCGCGGGCCAGCGACTCGATGCCGGGGCGCTGCACATCGATGAACTGCTTGATGAGCGCGGCCTTGTCCTGGGCCATGGCGGCCATCGAGCTGGCGGCCAGGGCGGCGGTCAGAAGTGCGAGCTTGAATTTTTTCACTGAGGGTTCTCCGTTGAAGATGAGGAAGTATCGTCCGCGCCAAGCTCGCTCTCGCCGTTGGCGTCGTTTTCGACAATGCGTTGTAGACCGCTGAGTTTGGCGCCTTCGTCGAGCCCGATCAGCGTAACGCCTTGCGTTGCGCGACCCAGTTCACGAATCTCGGCTACCCGGGTGCGCACGAGCACGCCCTTGTCGGTGATGAGCATGATCTCATCGTCCGCATGCACGAGGGTGGCGGCAACGACCTTGCCGTTGCGCTCACTCTGTTGAATCGCAATCATGCCTTTGGTTCCGCGGCCGTGACGCGTGTACTCGGTAATGCTTGTGCGCTTTCCGTAACCATTTTCCGTGGCGGTGAGCACGCTTTGCTGTTCGTCCTCGGCCACCAGCATCGCAATGACGCCTTGTCCCGGGTCGAGCGACATGCCGCGCACACCGCGCGCATTGCGGCCGAGCGGACGCACGTCTTCCTCGTCGAAGCGCACGGCCTTGCCGCCGTCGCTGAACAGCATCACGTCGTGCTTGCCGTCGGTGAGGGCGGCGCCGATGAGGTAGTCGCCCTCGTCGAGGTTCACGGCAATGATGCCGCCCTTGCGCGGGTTGTTGAATTCATCGAGCGTGGTCTTCTTGACCGTGCCCATGGAGGTGGCCATGAACACGTACTGGTCGGCCGGGAAGTTGCGCTTCTCGCCGGTCAGGGCGAGCGCCACGTTGATCTTTTCGCCTTCCTGCAGCGGGAACATGTTGACGATGGGGCGGCCGCGCGAGCCGCGCGAACCCGCCGGCACTTCCCACACCTTGAGCCAGTACAGCCGGCCGCGATTGGAGAAGCACAGGATGTAGTCGTGCGTATTGGCAATGAAGAGCTGGTCGATCCAGTCGTCTTCCTTGGTGACGGTGGCCTGCTTGCCGCGTCCGCCGCGCTTTTGCGCGCGGTATTCGCCCAGCGGCTGGCTCTTGATGTAGCCGCTGTGCGAGAGCGTCACCACCATGTCGGTGGGCGTGATCAGGTCTTCGGTCGAGAGGTCGAAGGCGCTGTGCTCCACCAGGCTGCGGCGCGCGCCGAGCTTCGACTGGCCGAACTCGTGCTTGATGGTGCCGAGCTCATCGCCAATGATGACCGAGACGCGCTCGGGCTTGGACAGGATGTCGAGCAGGTCGTCGATCTCGGCCATGACTTCCTTGTACTCGGCCACGATCTTGTCCTGCTCGAGGCCGGTCAGGCGCTGCAGGCGCATCTGCAGGATTTCTTGCGCCTGCGTCTCCGACAGGCGGTAGAGGCCGTCCGAACCCATGCCGAACTCGCGCTCCAGGCCCTCGGGACGGTAGTCGTCGGCATTGACCACGCCGCCGTCGGCGCGGGAGCGCGTCAGCATCTCGCGCACCAGCTTGCTGTCCCAGCTGCGGGTCATGAGCTCGGCCTTGGCGACCGGCGGAGTGGGCGACTCGCGGATGATGCGGATGAACTCGTCGATGTTGGCCAGCGCCACCGCCAGGCCTTCGAGCACATGGCCGCGTTCGCGCGCCTTGCGCAGCGTGAAAACGGTGCGGCGCGTGACCACTTCGCGGCGGTGCTGCAGGAAGACCTCGATCAGCTCCTTCAGGTTGCACAGCTTGGGCTGGCCGTCGACCAGCGCCACCATGTTGATGCCGAAGGTGTCCTGCAGCTGGGTCTGCTTGTAGAGGTTGTTGAGCACCACCTCCGGCACTTCGCCGCGCTTGAGCTCGATCACCAGGCGCATGCCCGACTTGTCGGACTCGTCCTGGATGTGGCTGATGCCTTCGATCTTCTTCTCGTGCACCAGTTCGGCCATGCGCTCCTGCAGCGTCTTCTTGTTGACCTGGTAGGGGAGCTCGTCGACGATGATCGCCTGGCGCTGGCCGCGGTCGATGTCCTCGAAGTGGCACTTGGCGCGCATCACGACCTTGCCGCGGCCGGTGCGGTAGCCGTCCCGCACGCCATTGATGCCGTAAATGATGCCGGCGGTCGGGAAGTCGGGCGCCGGCACGATTTCCATCAACTCGTCGATGGTGGCCTGCGGATTGCGCAGCATGTGCAGGCAGGCGTCCACCACCTCATTGAGATTGTGCGGCGGAATATTGGTGGCCATGCCCACCGCAATACCGCCGGAGCCATTCACCAGCAAATTGGGCAGTTTGCTTGGAAGGACCTTCGGTTCTTTTTCGGAGCCGTCGTAATTGTCTTGAAAATCGACCGTTTCCTTGTCGATATCGGCCAGCATTTCGTGCGCAATTTTGGCCAGCCGGATTTCCGTATACCGCATTGCGGCCGCATTGTCTCCGTCGACCGAACCGAAGTTGCCTTGGCCGTCGACCAGCATATGGCGCATGGAAAAGTCCTGCGCCAGCCGCACGATGGTGTCGTAGACGGATTGATCGCCGTGCGGGTGGTACTTGCCGATCACGTCGCCCACGATGCGGGCGGATTTCTTGTAGGCCCGGTTCCAGTCGTTGTTGAGCTCGTGCATGGCAAACAGCACGCGCCGGTGCACCGGCTTGAGGCCGTCGCGCGCATCGGGAAGCGCCCGGCCCACGATCACGCTCATGGCGTAATCGAGATAGCTGCTGCGCATTTCCTCTTCGAGACTGATGGGCAGGGTTTCTTTGGCGAAGGAGGTCATTGAGCAAGAGGCTGGCGGCAGGAAGGCGAAATTTTACGCTGTGAGGGGTGTCGCACCGCCGCAACACAAGGCGGCTATTCCGCCTCCGTCCTACGCTTCCGGGGTGTCCAGCGGCCTGTTTGCCAAAGACCCTATGGCACAATCGCCTCAACGTTTTGGGTGGTGGTCACTTAAAGCGTCCTTGATTCGCAGCGCGGCTGCGGCTTTTTCCCCAAGAGGAGAACCATGAAGAAACTGAATAAAGTGGCGATGATGTTTGCAGTCGCTGCGCTCGCCACTGCCGCCGGCGCGCAGACCCGTGTCACCGCTGCAGACGGCGGTCCTACGATCGACAACTGGCAAAATGGCACCGGCGAACTGGTTTGGAAGAACGGCACGAACGAACTGTGCTGGCGCGATGCCAACTGGACGCCGGCTACTGCCGCCGCCGGTTGCGACGGTGCTCTGGTTCCGGCTCCTGCCGTTACGCCTCCTGCCGCGGTAACCCCGCCTGCTGCTGTCGCACCGCCGGCCGTGGCTGCTTCGAAGGTCACCTTCGCTGCTGATGCATTCTTCGACTTCGACAAGTCGGTTCTCAAGCCCGAAGGTCGCGCAAAGCTGACCGACCTGGTTTCGAAGATCCGCGACGTCAACCTCGAAGTGATCATCGCCGTGGGCCACACCGACTCGATCGGTTCGGACGCCTACAACCAGCGTCTGTCGGTGCGCCGCGCCGAAGCCGTCAAGGCCTTCCTGGTCTCGAAGGGCATCGAACGCAACCGCGTCTACACCGAAGGCAAGGGCGAGAAGCAGCCTGTTGCGGACAACCGCACCAAGGAAGGCCGCGCCAAGAACCGTCGCGTGGAAATCGAAGTGGTCGGCACCCGCGCCACCCGCTGATTCGATTGAATCGCTAAAAGAAAACCCCGCTTCGGCGGGGTTTTTTTATGCCTGCCGAATTCGTTCCGGCGCGGCTCGAGTGCCCGCCGGCGTTCGCGGGCGCATTCTCCGTTTCATAATCGTGGCATGACAGATCACGTGAATGCCGATCCGGCGGAACTCGCCAAGTTTTCGGAGCTTGCCCATCGCTGGTGGGATTTGGACAGCGAATTCCGCCCGCTCCATGAAATCAATCCATTGCGTCTGGAATGGATCGACGGTATTGCACCGATTTCGCAGCGCCGCGTCCTTGATATAGGTTGCGGCGGCGGCATTCTGGCCGATTCGATGGCCCGAAAAGGCGCGGACGTGCTCGGAATCGATCTGGCGAGCAAGGCGCTCAAGGTGGCGCGCCTGCATGCGCTCGAAGCCGAAACCCAGGGCGTCAAGTACCGGGAGATCAGCGCGGAGGCGCTGGCCGCGGAGCAGCCGGGCAGTTTCGACGTCGTCACCTGCATGGAAATGCTCGAGCATGTGCCCGAGCCCGCTTCGATCGTCCAGGCCTGTGCCACGCTCGTCAAGCCGGGCGGCTGGGTGTTCTTTTCCACGATCAACCGCAACCTGAAGTCGTTCATGCTCGCGATCGTCGGTGCCGAATACGTGCTGGGCATGCTGCCGCGGGGCACGCACGAATACGCAAAACTGCTGCGCCCCAGCGAACTGGCAGCCTATTGCCGTGCCGCCGGCCTCGACCTGCGGCACACGCGCGGCATGGAGCACAACCCGCTGACGCGGCGGTACTGGCTCAGCGCCGACACCAGCGTCAACTATATGTTCGCCACGCAGAAGCCTGGCTCGACGGGTTCGCCAACATGACGGCGGCTGCAATTCAGGCCGTGCTGTTCGATCTGGACGGCACGTTGATCGACAGCGCACCCGATCTCGGCGCCGCAGCCGACAAGATGCGCACCGATCGCGGCCTCGAGCCGTACCCCCTGGAGCGCTATCGGTTCATGGCAGGGGCCGGCGCACGGGGCATGCTCGGCGTGGCCTTCGGCATCACGCCCGAGGCGCCGGAGTTTCCTGAACTGAGGGAAGAGTTCTTCGTTGCCTACGAAAACCGCATGCTGCTCAACACACAGGTGTTCGACGGGGTGCAATCGCTCATCGATGCCATCCGTGCGCGCGGGCTGGCCTGGGGCGTGGTCACCAACAAGTCGGCACGCTTTACCGATCCGCTGACGCGCGCCATTCCGCTTTTCAGCAGTGCCGGCGCGATCGTGAGCGGCGACACCACGCCGTATGCCAAGCCACACCCCGAGCCGTTGCATGAAGCGGCACGCCGGCTTGGAATTCCATCGAGCGCCTGCATCTACGTGGGAGACGACGAACGCGACATCATCGCGGGCCGGGCCGCCGGCATGCGGACCATTGCGGCTACCTATGGTTACATGGGGCCCCAGGCCGACGCCACGCTCTGGGAGGCCGACGCCGCAATTACTTCGCCCCTGGGGCTCTTGCAGTTTCTCAACTCGGCCTAAAATGATGTGCTTGGGGCTGCACTGGTTTCGACGTGGGTTCGGAGTCGCAGCGGGGCATGTCGAGCTGAATGCGCTCGTAAAACAGATTCAAACAAACTAACTGCAAACGACGAACGTTTCGCACTCGCTGCTTAATTGCCAGTGAGCCTTGCAACAGTTGGCCGATGGGCTGGGCAAGGGGGTCTGGAGCAATCCTGACCTCCCGGCTGCAAGGATAATTACATGGGCTGGCTCCGATCCGGGTACCTTGGGTCGGGGCGAGAAAATAGGGTGCTGGCGTCCGGTTTAGCGTGTGACTGCGCGACTCCGGAAGCGAGACTCAAATCAGATCACTAAACATGTAGAACTGCGCGATGAAGGCTTGCGGACGGGGGTTCAAATCCCCCCAGCTCCACCATCCATCACAAAAAGCCAACCTTCAACAGGTTGGCTTTTTTTTGCCCGGGCGCAAGGCTATAGTCGGCGGGGACTGTCACACCATGGCTCTGCCCGCCTCTTCGCAGAGGGTGTCGCTGCCTGCATCGATTCCAAAAAAGGACGCCGTGCCCGATTCACTGACTTCGACGCTCACGAGCTACTACGACGCGGTGCCCTATGAGTCACACCCGTTCCCGCAAACCGCCGTCGAGCACCTGGAGGCCATTGCCTTTCTGTTCGGCCTCGAGGCGCCGCCCCCGTCCACGGCGCGCATACTGGAACTCGGCTGCGCGGCCGGCGGCAACCTGATTCCGTTTGCGGCGCGCCACCCAGAAGCGAGCGCCTTGGGCCTCGATCTGTCGCCGGTGCAGGTCGAGCAGGGCCGCGAGGCCATCGCGCGCGCCGGGCTGCCGAATGTAGAACTGCGGGCGTTCGACCTGGCGCAGGTCGATGCATCGTTCGGCCAGTTCGACTACATCATCTGCCACGGGGTCTACAGCTGGGTGCCTGGGCCTGTGCAAGAGGCAATCTTGCGCGTGTGCTCGGAGAATCTTGCACCCGATGGCGTCGCCTATGTCAGCTACAACGTGTATCCGGGCTGGAAGGCGAGGGAGATCGTGCGCGATGCGATGGTCCTGCGCGGCGGCCCGCGCGACACGCCGGAGGAAAAGCTGTCCTATGCGCGCGGCATGCTCGAATTCCTCGAGCAGTCGGCCCGCCCCGGCAGCGTGCTCGAGAAAACGCTCGAAGAAACGATGCCCATCGTGCGCGGTGCCAACGGCTCCTACCTGCTGCACGAGTTCCTCGAGCCCTGCAACGCACCCTGCTACTTCAAGGAGTTCGTGGCGCGCGCCGAGGCGAATGGGCTCAGCTACCTGGCAGAGGCGGAGCCATCGACGATGTTCGTCCAGAACTACGGCGAGAAGGTTCGCGAGCCGCTGCTGCGCGAGTGCGGCGGCAGCCAGCTCCTGATGGAGCAGTATCTGGACTTCCTGGTCAATCGCACCTTCCGCCAGACGCTGCTCGTGAAACAGGGCCGGGCCGGGGACATCCGCTACCGGCTCGACCCGGCCCGCATTCGCGGTTTCGAGTTTGCCGGCGTGTTTGCGGCGGCAGACGGCAGTGCGTTGACGCTCGACGCGCGCGAGCAGCCGTGCAATGCGCTGCGCAACCTGACGGTGACGCTGCGGCAACCGGTGCACAAGGCCCTGGCGCAGGTGCTCGATGCGCACTACCCGGCCAGCGTCTCGTTCGAGGGGCTCGTTGCCGCCGTACTCGCGCTGCTGGGCGGGCCGCGTTGGTCGGTCGAGCCGGTGGCGCTGTCGATGCTCGAAGAACTGGTGATCCTCGGCGCCGTGCGCGTCCGGCGCGCGCCGGTGCACGCCGCCGCGGAGGTGTCCGCCATGCCGCGGGCGCTGCCGTCGGTGCGCAGTGCGCCCGGCCTGGCGTTGTCGGCCGGAAGCTCTGCGAACGTCTGCAACCAGTGGCACGAACCCGTGGGGCTTTCCGCGCTCGAGCGCTGCCTGTTGCCGCTGCTCGACGGCGCGCATTCGCAGGGCATGCTGGCCGACCACCTTGCGGACGAAGTGGGCGCTGGCCGCCTGCGCTTTATCCAGAACGACAAACCGCTGACCGATCCATCGGTCTTGAAGGAATTCGCACTCCAGCAGGTGGTGCTTGGCGTGGCGGGCTTGCGGCGCAAGGCGCTGCTCGTCGCGTGACCGTTACCGTTCCCATCGAACTCAAAAGAGGAAATTCACCCATGCAGAACCTCCACTGGACTCCGAACTTGCGCACCGCGGTAGCGGCGGCACTTTTGCTCGCAGGCGCAAGCGCCTCGAATGCCGCCTCGCAGGCGCCGGTTGCGGCCGAGCACGGCATGGTCGTGAGCGCGCAGCACCTGGCCACCAAGGTCGGTGTCGATGTGCTCAAGCGCGGCGGCAATGCCGTCGATGCGGCGGTGGCCGTGGGCTATGCGCTGGCGGTGGTCTACCCGGCGGCGGGCAACCTGGGCGGCGGCGGCTTCATGACCGTGCAGCTGGCCGATGGCCGCAAGACTTTCCTCGACTTCCGCGAGAAGGCCCCGCTGGCCGCCACGGCCAACATGTATCTCGACAAGGACGGCAATGTCGTCAAGGGATTGAGCACGAACGGGCATCTGGCCGTCGGCGTGCCGGGCACGGTCTCGGGCATGGAATACGCGCGGGAAAAATACGGCACCATGAAGCGCGACCAACTGATCGCGCCCTCGATCCAGCTGGCCGAAAAAGGCTTCGCGCTGGAGCAGGGCGACATCGACATGCTGCGCACCTCCACCAACGACTTCAAGAAAGATGCCGTTTCAGGCGCCATCTTCCTGAACAAGAGCGAGCCCTTCGCGGTCGGCCAGAAGCTGGTGCAGAAAGACCTCGCCAAGACGCTGCGCGCCGTCAGCGCCAAGGGTGTCGACGGCTTCTACAAGGGCTGGGTCGGGCAGGCGATCGTGGCATCGAGCCAGGCCGGCAAGGGCATCATCACCCAGGCCGACCTCGACCAGTACAAGACGCGCGAACTGGCGCCGGTGGAATGCGACTACCGCGGCTACCGGGTGGTGTCGGCGCCGCCGCCGAGTTCGGGCGGCGTGATCATCTGCGAGATGCTCAACATCCTCGAGGGCTATCCGCTCAAGGACCTGGGCTTTCGTTCGGCCGAAGCGGTGCACTACCAGATCGAGGCCATGCGCCATGCGTATGTGGACCGCAACAGCTACCTGGGCGACCCTGATTTCGTGAAGAACCCGCTCGACCGCCTGCTCGACAAGGGCTACGCCGAGAAGATCCGCGCCGCCATCGACCCGAAGAAGGCCGGCGTTTCCAAGGACATCAAGCCCGGCGTCGCGCCGCACGAAGGCAGCAACACCACCCACTATTCGATCACCGACCAGCAGGGCAATGCGGTGTCGGTCACCTACACGCTCAACGACTGGTTCGGCGCCAAGGTTACGGCCGACAAGACCGGCGTGCTGCTGAACAACGAGATGGACGACTTCACCGCGAAGATCGGCGTGCCCAACATGTACGGTCTGGTGCAGGGCGAGGCCAATGCCATCGCCCCGGGCAAGCGCCCGCTGAGTTCAATGAGCCCGACCATCGTCTCGAAGGACGGCAAGCCGGTGTTCGTGGTCGGCACGCCCGGCGGCAGCCGCATCATCACGGCGGTGCTGCACACCATCCTGAACGTGGTCGACTACGGCATGAACGTGCAGGAAGCCGTCGATTCGCCGCGCTTCCACCAGCAATGGCTGCCCGACGTCACCAACGTCGAGACCTTCGCCATCAGCCCCGACACCCGCAAGATCCTGACCGATATGGGCCACAACCTGGGCGTGCCGCAGCCGGCCAACCACCTGGCGGCAATCATCGTCGGCGCACCGTCGTTGGGCGGCAAGCCGGTCGGCGCCAACCGTTTCTATGGCGCCAACGACCCGCGCCGCAACACCGGCCTGGCACTCGGCTACTGAATTCCAATCCCAAAACCCTGGCTCAGCCTTTTTTCGCATGCGCGGAACACCGTGGAACCGGCTTTGCCGGGCCACCGGTGTTGCCCCCGGTAGGGGGTGGGCGTA
Organism: Variovorax paradoxus; assembly: GCF_030815975.1. NCBI lineage: Bacteria > Pseudomonadati > Pseudomonadota > Betaproteobacteria > Burkholderiales > Comamonadaceae > Variovorax > Variovorax paradoxus. The sequence goes on along the minus strand of NZ_JAUSXL010000002.1, from coordinate 255,130 downwards.
GCGACACGAAGTGCGCGAAGCCTGGGGGCGAGCCATGCACTTTCAAGACATCCTCTATACCCAGGGCTTCGGCACCCGCCGCGTGTGCGCGGGGCTGATCCAGCAAGGCCACGTGAGCATTGCCGGCGCGGCCGTGACCGACCCCTTTGCCGACCTCGACCCCAAGGGCCTGCTTTTCACGGTCCAGGGCACCGAGTGGGCCTACCACGAGAAGGCCTACCTGATGCTGCACAAGCCCGCGGGCACCGAGTGTTCGCAGAAGCCCTCGACCTACCCCAGCATCTACACGCTGCTGCCGTCGCCGCTTCGGCTTCGGCCCAACAAGGGCGCGGTGCAGGGTGTGCAGGCCATTGGCCGGCTCGACCAGGACACCACGGGGCTGCTGCTGCTGACGGACGACGGCCAGTTCATCCACAAGATGGGCTCGCCCAAGCACCATGTGCCCAAGGTCTACGAGGTCACGGCCAAGCACCCGGTGGACGCGGCCCAGATCGACAAGCTGATGGCCGGCGTGGTGCTCGACGACGATCCGAAGCCGGTGCGTGCGGCCGCCTGCGAGTCGGACAGCCCGCTGCACCTGCGGCTGACGCTGACCGAGGGCAAGTACCACCAGGTCAAGCGCATGCTGGCGGCGGTCGGCAACCGGGTCGAGGGCCTGCACCGCTCCCGCATCGGCGAACTGGCGCTGCCGGGCGATCTTGCGGCCGGCCAATGGCGCTGGCTCACGGCCGAGCAGGTCGCGGCGCTGCGGGCACCGGCCAAGCCTCAGAAACCGCCGAAATAAGGGGAGACAGCGCGTCTTCCCGGTCAGCCAGACCTAAGGTGCGGCCGTTAAGATTCCCAGCTCTCTCTCGGAACCTTCCCTTGCGCTTTCTTGCCCGACTGAATGGCCGCTTTCCGGCCTTCCTGATTTCATCCCTGGCGGTTTGGGTGGCACAAGCCGCCGCTGCGGCTCCCGAAGCCCCGCCGATCTTCGTGCTCAACTCGCTGGACGCCAGCGTCAGCGTGGTCAGCCCGGTCGACTGGACCGAAAAGCAGCGCATCGCCACCGGCAAGGAACCGCACCACATCTACATGACGCCCGACGAAAGGTCGGTCATCGTGGCCAATTCGGCGGGCGATTCGCTGACTTTCCTCAACCCGCAAACGGCCGAAGTGCAGCGCGTGGTCTACGGCATCATCGATCCGTACCAGCTGCAGTTCTCGCGCGACATGAAGTGGTTCGTCACCGCGGGCAATCGCCTCAACCACGTCGACATCTACCGCTGGGACGGCAAGGACCTGAAGCTCGCCAAGCGCATCGCGTCGGGCAAAACGCCCAGCCACATCTGGATCGACAACACCAGCACCATCGCCTACGTGACGATGCAGGACAGCGATGAGCTGATCGCCATCGACCTGCCCACGCAGACCATCCGTTGGCGCATCGCCACCGGCGCCATGCCGGCCGACATCTTCGGCATCCACAACGACAAGACCCTGCTCGTGGGCCTGACCGGCAGCGACGGCGTGCAGGTGTTCGACGTGGCCGGCGCCGAGCCGAAGCTGGTCGGCAAGATTCCGACCGGCAAGGGCGCCCATGCCTTCCGCTCGGCTGGCGACGGCAAGAGCGTGTTCGTGAGCAACCGGGTGGCCAACACCATCAGCCGGATCGACCTGGCGACGCTGAAAGTCGGCGCCGTCTACCCGGTGCCGGGCGGGCCCGACTGCATGGACGTATCGGCCGACGGCAAGACGCTGTATGTCACCTCCCGCTGGGCCAAGAAGCTCAGCGTGGTCGATCTGGTGAACAACAAGCTCGTGCGCCAGGTCAACGTCGGCCGCTCGCCGCACGGCGTCTGGACGCTGGACCATGCCAAGCGCCTCTAGCCGCATCGGCCGGGCCACCGCGCTGGCAATGGCCATCGCGGCGATGCCGGCTGCCTGGGCGCAGCAGGGCGCCTCCTGCGACAAGCCGGTCTACCTGACCTTCGACACTGGCCACATGGGCGTTGCCCCGCTGGTGGCCGAGGTGCTCAAGCGCCAGAACGTCCGCGTCACCTTCTTTGCCGCCGCCGAGCGCACCCAGACCGACGGCGACAGCCTCGACAGCCACTGGGCGCCGTGGTGGAAGGCGAGGGCGGCCGAAGGCAACGAGTTCGCCTCGCACACCTACGACCATGCCTACTGGCGCGGCGACCTCAAGGGGGTGGCGCCGAACTTCCGCATCAAGCCCACGGCAGGTGCATTGGCGGGACGAGAGTTCACCTGGAGCGCGGCCGAATACTGCGCCAACATCAGCAAGGCCTCCGAACGGCTGGCCCTCATCACCGGCAAGAAGCCGCTGCCGCTGTACCGCGCGCCAGGCGGCAAGACCTCGCCCCGGCTGCTGGCGGCGGCCAAGGCATGCGGCTTCGAGCACGTGGGCTGGTCGCCGGCCGGCTTCCTGGGAGACGAGCTGCCGAGCGAGAAGTTCAGCAATGACAAGCTGCTGGCGCAGGCGCTGGAAGCCATCCGCTCCGGCGACATCCTGCTCGCGCACCTGGGCATCTGGTCGCGCAAGGATCCGTGGGCGCCGGCCAACCTCGAACCGCTGATCACCGGCCTGAAGGCCAAGGGCTTCTGCTTCGAGACGCTGCGCCAGCATCCGCAATACCGCGCCTGGATCGCATCTCACCCCTGAGGTTGTCGCCGTGATCGACTGGTTGACGGATACCTTTTCCGCATTGCAGGGCTGGTTCTTCGAGACGCTGATCCAGCCGCTGGTGTATGCGGTGGGCCTCGGCGGCTGGACGGAAGACGCCTTCGACGCCACCGGCTGGCTGCTGGTTGGGCTGATCCAGGTCGTGGTGCTGCTCGCGGTCATCGGGCCGCTGCAGCGCTGGCGAGCCGTCGAACCGGTCACCGACCGCCGCGCGATCCGCATCGACGTGCTCTACACGCTGATCCATCGGCTCGGCCTGTTCCGGCTGGCCATGTTCTTCACGCTCGAGCCGTTCTTCGACGAGGCCATCGGGTTTGTGCGCACCGCGGGCTGGGGCACTTTCCATCTCGATGAAGCCTGGCCCGGCGTCACCGACGTGCCGTGGGTGGCGTTTGCGATCTATCTCGTGGTGCTCGACTTCGTCGGCTACTGGATCCATCGCGGCCAGCACCAGTTCAGGTGGTGGTGGGGCCTGCATTCGCTGCACCATTCGCAGCGCCAGATGACGATGTGGAGCGATGATCGCAACCACCTGCTCGACGACATCGTGCATGACACCCTGATCGTCATCGTCGCGCAGCTGATCGGCGTGGCGCCGGGGCAATTCATTGCGTTCGTGGCCTTCACGCAGCTCAGCGAGAGCCTGCAGCACGCCAACCTGAAGCTCGGTTTCGGCGCCCTTGGCGAGCGGCTGTGGATCAGTCCGCGCTTCCACAGGCTGCACCACAGCATCGGGCTGGGCCATGAATCGCGCGGCGCCTACACGCTGGGCGGGTGCAACTTCGGCGTCCTGCTGCCGTGGTGGGACATGCTCTTTCGTACTTCGAATTTCGAGCTGCGCTATGACCCCACCGGCATTCGCGACCAGGTTGAGCCCGGCGCGGACGGCCGGCTGCGCGACTACGGACATGGCTTCTGGGCGCAGCAGTGGCTCGGGCTGAAGCGGATGGTCGGCCGCGGCTGAGCGCCGGTCCCGAGCCTGTCCGAGCCGGTTATCCTTCGCACCCAATGCGCCTGCTTCTCGACTCTTTCTGGCGCGCGGTCGCCTATTGCATGCTGCCGCGCGTGATCGTGCTGTCGCTGCTGCCGCTGGGCCTGATGGTGCTGCTGGCCGCAGGCTTCGGCTATTTCTACTGGGACGCGACGGTCGCGTGGACCCGCGAGGCGCTCGATGCCTGGCCCCTGCTGTCGAGCTTCTGGGGCTGGATCGGGCGGCTCTTCTCGGGCGATGTCACGGCCGTGCTGGCGCCGCTGGTGGTGGTGTTTGCCGCCACGCCGCTGATCGTGGTGGCTTCGCTGCTGATCGTGGCCGGCCTCATGGCGCCCCCGCTCACGGCGCTGGTGGCGCACCGCCGCTTTCCCGCGCTCGAACGCAAGAAGGGCGCGTCCTTCTTCGGCAGCGTGGCGCGCTCGCTCGGCCTGACCCTGCTTGCGCTGGTCGCGCTCGTGGTCTCGATGCCGCTCTGGCTCATTCCGCCGCTGGTGCTGATCCTGCCGCCGCTGATCTGGGGCTGGCTCACCTACCGGGTGATGAGCTTCGACGCGCTGGCCGAGCACGCGAGCCCCGAAGAGCGGGCCGCGCTCCTGCGCGCGCACCGGCTGCCGCTCTTGTGCATCGGCGTGCTGTGCGGCTACCTGGGCGCGGCGCCCAGCATCGTCTGGGCCTCCGGCCTGCTGTTTGCCGCTGCCTTCTTCGTGCTGGTGCCGCTCGCGATCTGGATCTACACGCTGGTGTTTGCATTTTCGGCGCTCTGGTTCGGCCACTACTGCCTCGACGCCCTGGCGCAGCTGCGTGCGCAGCGCGGCGCCGCGGCCGCTTCTTCCGGCCCATCCGACGGCGCACCCGCGACCGAGGCCGACCGGGCCCTTCTCTCCCAATGGAAATCCCCATGACCCGCGCATTCGGCCTGATCGTCGTCGGCGACGAAATCCTTTCCGGCAAGCGTGCCGACAAGCACATGCCCAAGGTCATCGAACTGCTCGCCGCGCGCGGCCTGCAGCTCGGCTGGGCCGAATACGTGGGCGACGAGCCCGCGCGCATCACCGCCGCGCTCGGCCGCGCCTTCGGCTCGGGCGACATCGTCTTTTCGACCGGCGGCATCGGCGCCACGCCGGACGACCACACGCGGCAATGCGCCGCGCAGGCGCTGGGCGTGCCGCTGGAACTGCATCCGGAGGCCGAGCTGCTGATCCGCGAGCGCATGCAGGACACCGCGATGGAGCAGGGCATTGCCTACGAACCCGACCGGCCCGACAACGTCCACCGCCTCAACATGGGCGTGTTCCCCAGGGGCGCCTCCATCATCCGCAATCCGTACAACAAGATTCCGGGCTTCAGCGTCGAGCATGTCCATTTCGTGCCGGGCTTTCCGGTGATGGCCTGGCCCATGATCGAATCGGTGCTCGACAGCCGCTATGCGGACCTGTTCACCAGCGGCCAGTCGGCCGAGAAGTCGGTCATCGTCTTCGGCGCCATGGAGGCAACGCTCACGCCGCTGATGCTTGCGATCGAGACGGCGCACGCCGGCATCAAGGTGTTCAGCCTGCCGAGCGTCGATCATCCCGAATACGGCCGCCACATCGAACTTGGGGTGAAAGGCGATCCCGTTCGCCTGGATGCCGCCTACGCTCAGCTGATCGAGGGCCTGCACGCCTATGATGCGAGGCTTGGCCCGGAATTGGTGCGATAGTTCTTATTGCACCAATTCGGTGAATATTCGCCTTTTTTTGGTGTTTGCGGCAGCCATCGAAGCCTCCGCGCGAGCGGCGACAATGGCATAGAAACTGCATCCTCTGTCCCTGTATTCCTAACCACCATCCAACTCAGGAGAAACTGATGGCAAAGACCGTCGCCGATGTACTCAAGCTCGTCAAGGAAAACGAGGTCAAGTTCATCGACTTCCGCTTCACCGACACCCGTGGCAAAGAGCAGCACGTGACCGTGCCTGTTTCGGCATTCGATGAAGACAAATTCACTTCGGGACACGCTTTCGACGGCTCGTCCATCGCTGGCTGGAAGGGAATCGAGGCCTCGGACATGCAGCTCATGCCCGACCCGAGCACCGCCAACATCGACCCCTTCTTCGAAGAAACGACGCTGATCCTGACCTGCGACGTGATCGACCCCGCCGACGGCAAGGCCTACGAGCGCGACCCGCGTTCGCTCGCCAAGCGCGCAGAGGCCTACATGAAGGCCTCGGGCCTGGGCGACACCGCCTTCTTCGGTCCGGAACCCGAATTCTTCGTGTTCGACGGCGTCCGCTGGAAGAACGACATGTCGGGCTGCTTCGTCAAGATCGACTCCGAAGAAGCCTCGTGGAACACCGACAAGGAATACGAGCACGGCAACACCGGCCACCGTCCCGCGGTCAAGGGCGGCTATTTCCCGGTTCCCCCGGTCGACAGCTTCCAGGACATGCGCTCGGAAATGTGCCTGGTGCTCGAATCGCTCGGCATCCCGGTCGAAGTGCATCACCATGAAGTGGCCAACGCCGGCCAGATGGAACTGGGCACCAAGTTCAGCACGCTGGTTCAGCGCGCCGACTGGATCCAGCTGCAGAAGTACGTGATCCACAACGTGGCCCACGCCTACGGCAAGACCGCCACCTTCATGCCCAAGCCCATCGTCGGCGACAACGGCTCGGGCATGCACGTGCACCAGTCGGTCTGGAAGGACGGCAAGAACCTGTTCGCCGGCGACGGCTATGCGGGCCTGTCGGAGTTCGCGCTGCACTACATCGGCGGCATCATCAAGCACGCCCGTGCCCTGAACGCCATCACGAACCCCGGCACCAACAGCTACAAGCGCCTGGTGCCCGGCTTCGAAGCCCCGGTGAAGCTGGCCTACTCGGCCAAGAACCGCTCGGCCTCGATCCGCATTCCGTTCGTGGCCAACCCGAAGGGCCGCCGCGTCGAAGCGCGCTTCCCCGATCCGCTGATGAACCCGTACCTCGGCTTCGCTGCGCTGCTGATGGCGGGTCTCGACGGCGTGGAAAACAAGATCCACCCGGGCGAAGCCGCCAGCAAGGACCTGTACCATCTGCCGCCGGAAGAAGACGCGCTGATCCCGACCGTCTGCCACAGCCTCGACCAGGCGCTCGACTACCTCGACAAGGACCGTGCGTTCCTGACCAAGGGCGGCGTGTTCACCGATGCCTACATCGATGCCTACATCGAACTGAAGATGCAGGAAGTCACGCGCTTCCGCATGGCGACCCATCCGGTCGAGTTCGACATGTACTATTCACTCTGATTGCGAGCCCCTGACGGGGATTCAAGACAAAAGGACGGCCTCGGCCGTCCTTTTTTGCTGGCGCGGAACATCTTGTCACCAGTGAAGTCGAATTGCAGGAAAATGCGCCTTTGTCGCGCCATCACCGATTCTCATGAAGACTGCTTCTCTCATTTTCCTGGCCGGTTCATTGTTGGCCGCCTTGCCCGCGCCCGCCCAGGAGCGCGTGTGGCGCTGCGGCAATGAATACACCAACAATTCGACCATCGCCCAGCAAAAGGGCTGCAAGGTCATGGAAGGCGGCAACGTCACCGTCGTGCAGGGCACCAAGCCTTCGGGCGGCGGTTCAGCCGGCGGCGGTTCAGCTTCGACGGCGTCCCGTGCACCCGCGGGCAGCCCGCGCGTCGAAGGCGTCGACCAGCGCGCGCGCGACGGCGAAGCCCGCTCGGTGCTCGAAGCCGAGCTCAGGAAGGCCGAAGCCCGCCAGGCGGAGCTGCAGAAGGATTACAACAACGGCGAGCCCGAGAAGCAGGGCAGCGAAGGCCGTAACTACCAGAAGTACCTCGATCGCGTGGCTGAAATGAAGGCCGAGCTGGCCCGCAACGAGAGCGACATCGCGGGCATTCGCCGCGAACTCGGCCGCCTGCCGGCCAAGCAGTAGAGACATGGCGTTCGGGAAGAAGGCGGCCGGCGCCACTCCGCGCTTTCAGTCCTTCGACCTGCTGTCCACGCTGATTGCCGTGGTCAGCACCAACGGTTCGGTGCTGTTTGCCAATGCGGCCCTCGAAGACGCGCTGGGCACTTCGCGCCGCACGCTCGAAGGCTCTCAGTTCGGTGCCTGTTTTCACGAGCCGCACGTGCTTCGCACCGCCATCGACGGTGCGCGCAGCAACGACTTCGCCACGCTGCGCTATGAGGCCTTCCTGCGCCGCGTCAATCATGAATTGATGCCGGTGCAGGTCACGCTGGCCCAGGGCGACAAGCCGGGCGAACTCATCATCGAGATGTCGCCGCTCGAACAGCAGGTGCGCCAGGACCGCGAGGAACGCCTGCTCGACCAGGCGCAGGCCAACAAGGAACTCATCCGCAATCTCGCGCACGAGATCAAGAACCCGCTGGGCGGCATCCGCGGCGCGGCGCAGCTGCTGCAGATGGAGGTCGAGTCACGCGACCTGATCGAGTACACGCAGGTCATCATCCACGAAGCCGACCGGCTGCAGACGCTGGTGGACCGGCTGCTGGCACCGCATCGGCGCCCGCACGTGGTGGGCGACGTGAACATCCATGAAGTCTGCGAGCGCGTGCGCTCGGTCATTCTTGCGGAGTTTCCGCGCGATCTGCACATCGAGCGCGATTTCGACGTGTCGATTCCCGAATTCCGCGGCGACCGCGAACAGCTCATCCAGGCCACGCTCAACATCGTGCACAACGCGGCGCAGGCGCTGGCCGAGCGCCGCGCGGCAGGCGATGCGCAGATCACTTTCAAGACACGCATCGCCCGGCAGGTGATATTCAACAAGCAGTGGTATCGATTGGCACTGGAATTGCATGTCATCGACAATGGACCGGGTGTGCCGGACACGATCAAGGACCGCATCTTCTATCCGCTCGTATCGGGCAGGGAAGGCGGAACAGGGCTTGGATTGACGCTTGCGCAAACTTTTGTGCAACAGCATCACGGCGTGATCGAGTGCGACAGCGTCCCGGGCCGAACCGATTTCAAGATATTGATACCGCTGCCCTAGCAGCCACGGCAACAAGGAGATGCATGAAGCCGATCTGGATAGTTGATGACGACCAATCGATCCGCTTCGTGCTGGAGAAGGCCCTTTTGCGCGAAGACCTGCCCACGCGCAGCTTCACCAACGCGCGCGAGGTGCTGGCCGCCCTCGAACTCGCCGACGACGACGAACAGCAGGGCCCACAGGTCCTGGTGAGCGACATCCGCATGCCCGGCGGCTCCGGGCTCGACCTGCTCGACAAGATCAAGGCCAAGCACCCGGGCCTGCCCGTCATCATCATGACGGCGTTCTCCGACCTCGACAGCGCCGTCTCGGCGTTCCAGGGCGGTGCCTTCGAATACCTGCCCAAGCCCTTCGACCTGCCGCGCGCCGTCGAGCTGATCCGCCGCGCCGTCGACGAAAGCCAGCGCGAGGAAGTGGCCGAAGAGCGCATGGTCGCCGCGCCTGAAATGCTGGGCCAGGCGCCCGCCATGCAGGACGTGTTCCGCGCCATCGGCCGCCTCTCGCAAAGCAACGTGACGGTGCTCATCACCGGCGAATCGGGCTCGGGCAAGGAACTGGTGGCGCGTGCGCTGCACAAGCATTCGCCGCGCGCCAACGGCCCCTTCGTGGCCATCAACACCGCAGCCATCCCCAAGGACCTGCTCGAGAGCGAACTCTTCGGCCACGAGCGCGGCGCCTTCACCGGCGCGCAGACCATGCGGCGCGGGCGCTTCGAACAGGCCGAGGGCGGCACGCTCTTTCTCGACGAAATCGGCGACATGCCCTTCGACCTGCAGACGCGCCTCTTGCGCGTGCTGAGCGACGGGCATTTCTATCGCGTGGGCGGCCACAACTCGGTCAAGGCCAACGTGCGCGTGATCGCGGCCACGCACCAGGACCTCGAGCAGCGCGTCAAGCTCGGCGGCTTCCGCGAAGACCTGTTCCACCGCCTCAACGTGATTCGCCTGCGCCTGCCGGCGCTGCGCGAGCGCGGCGAAGACGTGCCGGCGCTCACGCGCCATTTCCTGCAGGTGAGCGCGCGCCAGCTCGGCGTCGAACCCAAGCGCATTTCCGATGCGGCCCTGGCCAAGCTGGCTTCGTTCAGCTTTCCCGGCAACGTGCGCCAGCTCGAAAACATCTGCCACTGGCTGACCGTGATGGCGCCGGCCCAACTGATCGAAGCCAAGGACCTGCCGCCCGAAGTCATGGCCGCGGCAGCCGGTGCGCAAGCCGCCGAAGCGGCCGCCGCCACGACGGCGCCTTTGCAACCCGCGCCACAGCTGTCGCCGAGCCTCGAGCGCGAAGCGGCACCGGCGAGCGCTGCCGCACCGGAAGCCGCCGAAGGCCTCGTGGGTGCGAGCAGCTGGGAAAGCGGCCTCGAGATCGAAGCCCAGGCGCTGCTCGCGGCCGGGCGCACCGACGTCTGGGATGCGCTGTCGCGCCGTTTCGAATCGCGGCTGATCCTTACCGCGCTGGCCAACACCCGCGGCCGCCGGATCGAAGCCGCTCAGAAGCTGGGCATCGGCCGCAACACCATCACCCGGAAAATCCAGGAACTAGGAATCGAGTAAGCCGCCTCACAAAGAGAGAGCGGCTGCCTCCCTTCCAGAAACACCGAGGAACCGGCTTTGCCGGGCCTCTGGTGTTGCCCCCGGTAGGGGTTGGCGCAGCGACACGAAGTGCGCGAAGACTGGGGGCGAGCCAAATGCCACCGAGGAACCGGCTTTGCCGGGCCTCTGGTGTTGCCCCCGGTAGGGGGTTGGCGCAGCGACACGAAGTGCGCGAAGACTGGGGGCGAGCCTCAGTTATCGGCTGCGCTGCCCCAGCGTCAGCGAGTCGAGCTGGAAGTTGCCGCTCTTGTCCCAGAGCCATGTGTCGACGTAGGTGTGGCCGCCCAGGCCTCCCGGGCTGGGCAGCGGCGACGCCGCCTTGATGAGTTCCGCAATCTTTCCCGGCACCTCGGGCGCATGGCTCGGCACGCGGCTGAACGTGACGTTCCTGACGTTGCCTTCGGCATCGAGGTCGGTTTCGACCACCACCACCGCATAGACCAGCGGAGGAATCTTTCCCTTGTAGATGCGCTGTGGGTAGGCCTTGTAGATCTGGCGCGCGCCCGTCTTGCGATAGGCCCGCACGGCGGGCGTCTGCGCGGTGATCAGCCGCACGGTCGGCACATCGGTCCTCGCGCTTGGCACCTCGTCGGTGGCGGAACTGGCCGGCTTGCCGTCGCCGGGTTTGTCCGCGGGCTTGAATGCGGAACAGGCGGCGAGCGCGAGCGCCGCTGCGATGGTCGTGAGGGTGCGGATGGTCATGGTCATCAAATTCCCTGGTCGAGGTCGAGCACCACCGGTGCGTGGTCGCTTGGCTTTTCCCACTTGCGTGGTACGCGGTCGATGATGCAGCCCTTGGCGCGCGGCACCAGCGGCTCGCTCACCAGGATGTGGTCGATGCGCAGGCCGCGGTTCTTCTGGTAGCCCAGCATCCGGTAGTCCCACCACGAATAGCTTTTCTCCGGCTGCTCGAAGAGGCGGAAGCTGTCGACCAGGCCCAGCTGGAGCAGCGCCTTGAAATGCTCGCGCTCTTCGGTCGTGTGATGGATGGTTTCCGCCAGGCCCACGGGATCGAAGCTGTCGCGGTCTTCCGGTGTGATGTTGAAATCGCCGAGAAGCACCAGGTTCGGATGAGCGGCCATTTCCGCACGCAGCCATTCGCGCAGGGCGCGCAGCCAGCCCATCTTGTATTCGAACTTGTCGGTGCCCGGCGCCTGGCCGTTGACGAAGTAGCCGTTCACGATGCGCAGCGGACCCGCCGGCGTCTCCACCGTGGCCGCAATCACGCGGGACTGGTCATCGGTGAAGCCGCCGATGTTCCTTGCCACGTCGCGCATCGGCGCAAGGCTCAGTATGGCGACGCCGTTGTAGGTTTTCTGGCCGAACACGGCAGCCTCGTAGCCGGCCGACTTGAGCACATCGAGCGGGAACTTGTCCTCGCTCATCTTGAGTTCCTGCAGGCACAGCACGTCGACGGGATTGGCAATGAGCCAGTCGAGCACATGCTGCAGGCGGGCGGTGAGGGAGTTGACGTTCCAAGTGGCTATTTTCATGAAAACGCTAAGCTGTTGGTTTTAAAGGCATTTTTACTGATAACTGATGGGGTTTTCGTTCTGTGCCCCGCTGGGTATCCCTAGGTGGGCCCTCTGCAGCTTAGCAAAAGCACTTGAGAACACGCGTTACGCTTGACGTGCGCGCGATCGGCACCGCCCTCTAACTTTCATGCATGGTTGCCGACGATGAGCGAGGACGGACGCCGTCCACACCGGCAGGAGATCGAGCGCGCCATCGGGAATCGGCCCTGCGGAGAACTCTGCGGAGCGCTCATGCGCGCCGGTGTCCCTGCAGGGCCGGTCAACTCGGTCTCGGAGGGGTTTGCCCAACCTCACACGAAGCATCGCGAGATGATGGTTCAGCGCGACGGCTATGGCGGTATCGGGCTCTCGGTCCGGCTGCAGGCCACCGCCGGCACGCCGGCAGGATATTTGTCGCAGCCGGCATGCGTCAGAAGTCGCCGCTGATTGCCGCGCTCCTCACGGGCGAGGCCGCGAGCGGAAAGCCAGGCGTGGTCGATTGACAGCTGAAGCGCGCATAGACCTCGTCATTGCCGACCCAGTCTTCGTCGAGGCTGTCGCGGCTGACGATCCGGTTGAAGGTGTAGACCCCGTCGGCCGTGACGGTCTTCGATGAGATGGAAAAGAGCGAATCATCAGCGCCATTGAAGCCGCTGTCCTCGCCCCAGACCCGGCAGCCCAGCTTGAACTTGAGGCCCAGGTTCTTGACGAGGTTTTCTTCGAAGTTGTCCAGGTTGACGCGGACGGTCGCATCGACCTTGGCCTGTGAAGTACCGGAAATCAGCGTGACGCGAAGCGAGGGTTGAGAAAGAGAAGGCATGAGAAGACTCCTGTAGGGATTGGGGGCGAGAGACAAGAGGGCTGCCAAGGTCTCGCCCCGCGGGCCCCGGCGTCGGCTCGAATCTGGCATGCCATCGAACCGACACCTTCATGCTAGGTGTTGGCCGCGCTTTTTTCGTCTCACAAAAGCACAGGTCTGAATGCGTAGGGGTTGGCGTGGTGGCTGGCTTTCCTGGATAGGCACCTGGAGACCTGCGCGGCCGATGGCTGTTCAGCCTGGGCCAGATGGCAGGCCTGCGGCCTCACCGGATCTCGCCGCTCGTTTCGATCGGGAGTTCGAGCGTGAAGGTCGCTCCGGTGCCCGGTCCGTCGCTGTGGGCGGTGAGCGTTCCGCCCATTTCATGCGCGGCAACCACTGCGCTGTGCAGCCCGAAGCCATGCCCGGTTTTCTTTGTGGTGAACCCGTGCGCGAAAATCTGGGTCAGGGCCTGCGTCTCGATGCCCGTCCCGTTGTCCGCGACGCGGATGCGCAGCCGTTGGCCCGGCGCCATATCCACCCGCAGTTCGAGTCTCGGATCGCGATGGGCCACGCCCTCCATGGCCTGCTCGGCATTGGCGATCAGATTCACCAATATCTGCAGTATGCGACCCTTGTCCAGCGGCAACTGCGGAATGGGCGCAATCTCTTTCTCCACCACCATGTGGCGCTGTGCCAGCGCCTCTGCATTGATGCGCAACGCATCTTCCACCAGTGCGCCGACCTGCGCCATTTCCAGCAACCTGGACGCGCCGGCATGGGCCTGCTGCGCGGCGATGATCTCCTTGATGTGCTCCACCTTCTTGCTCAGCGCCACCAACTCCTCGATGGCATCGTGCTGCTCCGCTTCCAGCGCGCGGGCCAATTGGCGCAGGTAGCCGGGCAGCATCTTGCCTTTGGCGTCCGATGCCAGAAACGCACCAAGGTCGTCTGCATGATCCTCGATCAGCTGGACCGCCCGCGCGAGCCCCTGGACCTTTGAAGCGCGAATGCCCGAGAGAATCAGTGCAGCAGACACGTTCACGCTGTTGAGCACATTGCCGACGTTGTGCAGCACATTGGTCGCGATCCTGGCCATGCCAGCCAGGTGCGAGGCTTCGATCAACTGCTTGTGCACCTCGGCGATCTGGCGTTCGGCTTCTTTCAGGTCGGAGATGTTCTTGGTGATGCCGAAGGTTCCGATGATCTGGCCTGCACGATTGCGCAGCGGCATCTTCGTGGTCAAGGCCCAGGAATCGGGGCGCCCATCTATCCAGGTTTCCCTCTCCACCTTGCCGATCATCGGCAAGCCCGTGCGGATGATCTCCTGCTCGTCCTCGAACGCCGGGCGGGCGTGTTCTTCGGAAAAAACGTCGAAGTCCGATTTGCCCACGAGTCCTTCGGGAGTGGCCATTCCGAACTCGAGGGCCTGGGCCGTACTGCTCTTGATGAAGCGAGACTGGAGGTCCTTGAAATAGATGTGATCCGGAGAGTTGTCCAGCAGCGCCCGCAGGAGTTCGCGCTCGTTGACGAGCATTTCATTCGCCTGGCGGCTGCGGGTGAGGTCGAAACAGGACCCCCTGGGTGCCGACAATCGTCCCGCCCGGCTCCCGCACCGCGGATTCGATGAACTGCAAGCACTGCGGCTGGTCGCCGCTACCGGAAAAAGCTTCTTCGCGCTCGGCTTGCTGCCCGGTCTGCATGATCAGCGCGTGCTGAAGGCATTCCTGCGCCGCGAGTTCCGGCCGCCACATCGAATGGAGATCCTGTGCCGCGCCAGACGCGATCTCGTCGGCGGTTCGGCCCAGGATGCGGTCTGCAGGCATGCCCTTGATTTGACAGAACCGGGGGTTGACGAAGATGAAGCGCCCGGCCGCGTCCTTGCGAAAAAGGCCGACGGGCAACTGCTCGACGAGCGGCGCCGCTTCCTCCGAGAGGGATGAGCCTGCGATGGAGGTTGGTTGGGTTCGCATGGTCATGGAGTCGCTCTTCGCTCATGGGTTGTCGACATCGGAACACCCGGGTGGAAGCCGCCCGATGGCGCCGTCGGCCGAGGCACAGCCATGAAGGCGCGTGGCGATGGTACGGGATACCTGTAGAAATTGTCCTGCATCAACCATGGCGTCCGGCTGTCAGGGCGGTCCCCTTCAGCGGTGAAACTTTCGGCTCCAACCCACCTGGAGATCCCGCGATGCCGGACGACATGGAGATCCGCGTTCCACAGGACGACGAGCGAATCGACATCACCGACCTGAAAGAGGTCGACTACTGGACGAAGTGGTTCGGCGTCAGCGAGGCCCGGCTGCGGATGGCCGTCGCGTCCGCGGGCACCATCAAGGACGATCTGCGGACCTACCTTGGCCTTCCCTGAAGGCCGGAGCCGAAAGGCGCGCAGCGGCTGGCCTGCGGCCGCACCTTGATCGATGGCTGCCGAATCGAAGCTCGCAATCTACGGCGCGATCGCGGCCAATGTGGCCATTGCGGCGACCAAGTTCGCCGTGGCCGGCATCACCGGCAGTTCGGCCATGCTGTCGGAAGGCATCCATTCGGCGGTCGATACTTTCAACGGCGTGTTGCTTCTGGTGGGCATCCGGCTGAGCCAGCGGCCCGCAACACCCGAGCATCCCTTCGGCCACGGCAAGGAGCTGTACTTCTGGAGCCTGATCGTCGCGGTGCTCATCTTCGGCCTGGGCGGCGGCGTGTCGTTCTACGAAGGCGTCCAGCACATGCGCAAGCCGGAGCCGATGCGCGATCCGGCCTGGAACTATGTGGTGCTGGGGCTGGCCGCATTGTTCGAAGGCACCAGCTTCCTGATTGCGCTGCGGCAGTTCCGCGCTCAATCGCGCGGCGCCGGGTTCTGGCGGGCGCTCGGGCAAAGCAAGGATCCGACCACCTACACCGTGCTTGCCGAAGATTCGGCGGCGCTGGTCGGACTGGCCGTGGCGGCGCTGGGCATCTACTTCAGCCACCGCCTCGGTATGCCGACGCTCGACGGCGCCGCCTCGGTGGTGATCGGGCTGCTGCTGGCCGGCGTGGCGGTGCTGCTGATCAGCCAGGCCCGCGGGCTGCTGATCGGCGAGGGCATCCGCCCGGAGACCGCGCGAGCCATCCGCAGCCTGGCCATGGAGCAGCCGAGCGTGCAGGACGTCGGCCACGTGCTGTCGATGTACATCGGCCCTGACGAGGTCCTGGTGGTGGTCGACCTGAATTTCAAGGAAGGCACGGCCACCGGCGACGCGGCCGACGCCATTGCCGCGATCGAGCAGCAGGTGCGTGGGCGCTATCCGATGATCAGGCGGCTTTTCATCGAGGCGAGCGAGGCGCCCGTGGAAGAAGCTGCCTCCGCGCGGGCCGGCGGGATCGTCGGCCTTGGCTGACGATCGCTGCCGCCATTGCCTGAGCGCTCCCGTGCCGCAGGCACTCCACTGTCGGGGCTCATTCAGGAGGTTGCCAGCCATGAACACGCCATCGCCGAAGCGCCGCGAGCGCTCTCACGACGAACCGGAGATCACCCAGGAAGAATCCGTGCCCACCGACGGCAAGGACACCGAGGGCGAGGAGCTGATGAAGAAGGTCGACAACAAGAAGCTCGAGGACCCTGGCGATGCCGAACGCAAGACGCCCGACAAGTCCTGAGCCGTTCCCGCTGCTGCCCGCGCCCGGCGCTGCGGGGCAGTGGCGTTGTCTTCTCTCGAAGAAGGACGATGCCCTACAACCCGGGACCTGCACCCCTTGATAAAAATCCTCCTGGCAGATCGCGAACAGAACAGGGCCAAAAGGACTGTCTGTCCATCGATGGAGGAAGAAATGAAACTCGACGGCACGGCCGTGTCGTCCACGCAGGACGGCCTGATGAAAGTCGGTGTTCCCGGCCTCGACGATGTTCTTGGCGGCGGGCTCACGTCCAATCGTCTCTACCTGGTCGAAGGCACGCCCGGTGCCGGCAAGACCACCATCGCGCTTCAATTCCTGATCGAAGGCGCCAAGCGCGGCGAGTCGGTGCTGTATGTCACGCTGTCCGAGACAGCGCAGGAGCTCGGGGGCGTGGCGCGTTCCCATGGCTGGGACCTGAGCGGCATCGAGGTGCGCGAGATGCTTCCGTCGGAAGCCGCGCTCGAGCCCGACGAGCAGTACACGATGTTCCATCCGTCCGAGGTCGAGCTCAGCGAGACCACCTTGAGGATCCTGTCGGATGTCGATGTGCTCAAGCCGTCGCGCGTGGTGTTCGATTCGCTGTCCGAGCTGCGCCTTCTGGCCGGCAGCTCGCTGCGCTACAGGCGGCAGATCCTGGCGCTCAAGCAGTTCTTTGCCGGCCGCCAATGCACGGTGCTGCTGCTGGACGACATGACCGCCATGAAGCACGACCTCCAGGTGCAGAGCATTGCCCATGCGGTGCTCCGGCTGGAGCAGATCAGCTCCGACTACGGCGCCGCGCGGCGCCGGCTCGTGGTCAGCAAATACCGGGGCCAGCAATTCCGCGGCGGCTACCACGACTACCGGATCGAGCGCGGCGGCTTGCGCGTCTTCCCGCGGCTGGTCGCGTCCGAGCATCCTTCGGCGCCGGCGCTGACGCAGGTGCGCATTCCCAGTGGCCTGGATTCGCTCGATGCCCTGCTGGGCGGCGGCCTCGAGCGAGGCACGAGCACGCTGTTCGTCGGCGCGCCGGGCACCGGCAAGTCGACGGTGGCCGTGCAGTTCGCGCTGGCCGCGGCGCAGCGCGGCGAGTGCGCGGCCCTCTTCATCTTCGACGAGAGCATTCACACGCTGCGCACCCGCTGCGAGAGCATGGGCATGGACCTCGGGCCGTACATCGAATCCGGCCGCATCAAGGTGCGGCAGGTCGATCCCGCCGAGCTGTCTCCGGGCGAGTTCGTGCATCTGATCCGGCTGGCGGTGGTGGAGTGCGGTGCGGCGGTGGTGGTGATCGACAGCCTCAACGGCTACCTCAACGCCATGCCCGACGAGCGCTTTCTGATCGTGCAGCTGCACGAGCTGCTTTCCTACCTGGGGCAGGCCGGCGTCGCCACGCTGCTGGTGGGCGCGCAGCACGGCCTCATCGGCATGCAGATGAAGACGCCCGTGGATGCGAGCTACCTGGCGGACGCCGTGGTGCTGCTTCGCTACTTCGAACTCGAGGGCGAAGTGCGCCAGGCGATCTCGGTGCTGAAGAAGCGCGGCGGCGCGCACGAGCGGACCATCCGCGATTTCTCGATGACCGCCAAGGGCCTCGTGGTCGGCGAGCCGCTGCGTCATTTCAGGGGCATCCTGACGGGCATTCCCATCCCCACCGACGGCGCGCAGCACGCATCGTGAGCCCGCCCGCCGCATCTGTCGAGCAGCGCATCCTGTTGCGGACCGCAACCTCCAGGGACGCCCTCATGGCAAGCGCCGTACTGGCCCGCGCACAGATTGCGACCCACACCTGCGACAGCCTGTGCGAGCTCGTGCGGGGGCTGCAGGAAGGCGCTGGCGCCATCATGCTGGCGGAAGAAGTGCTGGCCGATCCGGCCGCGGCTGCCCTGGCCGAAGCGCTGGGCTCGCAGGCTCCGTGGTCCGATCTGCCGGTGCTCATGCTTGCCCGCCAGGGCGCGGACTCGCCCGTCATCGTCAAGGCCATGGACCGGCTCGCGAACGTCACCGTGATCGAGCGGCCGATGCGGGTGGCCTCGCTGATCAGCACGGTCCGCACGGCGCTGAGGGCGCGCAACCGCCAGTACCAGCTGCGCGAGCTGCTCGACGGGCTGCGCGAATCGGATCAGCGCAAGACAGAGTTCCTCGCAACGCTGGCGCACGAATTGCGCAACCCGCTCGCCCCGATGAGCACCGCGCTCACGCTCCTGATGCGAAAGCCGCACGAGCCCGCGGAAGCCCGGCGCTACTACGAGCTCATGGGTCGGCAGATCGACCACATGGTGCGGCTCGTGAACGACCTGATGGAGGTCTCGCGCATCACGCGCGGCAAGATCGAGCTGCGCATGGAGGCGGTCGCGCTCGAAGCGGTGATCGAGGGCGCCATCGAACTGAGCCGGCCGCTGCTCGAAGGCGCCAGGCACGCGCTGAGCACCGAACTGTGCGGCAAGCCGCTCGTCGTGCGCGGCGATGGCGTTCGCCTGACGCAGGTGTTTTCCAACCTGCTCAACAACGCCGCAAAGTACACCGCACCCGGCGGAAAAATCCGGATCGTGCTGCGCGAAGAAGGCGGTGACGCCGTGGTCGAGGTCTGGGACAACGGCACCGGCATTGCGCCCGGAATGCTCAAGTCGATCTTCGAGATGTTCGTGCAGGTGAGCGGCACGTCGAAGGCGGCGCAGGGCGGCCTGGGCATCGGGCTGACGCTGGTGAAGAGCCTGGTCGAACTCCATGGCGGCAGCGTCGAGGCGAGCAGTGCGGGCCTCGGCCATGGCGCGATGTTCTGCGTGCGCCTGCCGCTCAGCCGCGCCGAGGCCGGCATGCCGCCGTCGCTGGCGCCGTCCGAACGCGGCTGGCCGGCGTCCTTGCCGGGCACGGTGCTGATCGTCGACGACAACCGGGATGCGGCCGATGCGCTGGGCGAGCTGCTGCGCTCGATGGGCGCCTCGACGCGCGTGGCCTACAGCGGAGATGCCGCGCTGCGCATGGCGGCCGAGGGTCCGGCGCCCGGGCTCGCGATCCTGGACATCGGCATGCCGGGCATGGACGGCTGCGAGCTCGCGACCAGGCTGCGCGCCAATCCCGCGCTTGCCGGATTGATCCTCGTCGCACTGACCGGCTGGGGCCAGCACGGCGACAAGGAGCGCATTGCGATGGCGGGGTTCGACCACCATCTGCTCAAGCCGCTCGACCTGCCGGCGCTGATCTCGATCCTGGGGCCGCCATGAACCACGATGCGACCACGCTTTCGGCGGCGGAGCATCCGGCCGGCAGGCCGTCGCCCTGGCGCCGCTGCCGCCAATGGCTGCTGCCGCTGTTGGGGCTTGCGCTGCTGGGCCTGCTGCTGTCGCACGCGCACAAGGTCGACTGGGCGAGCGCCTGGGATGCGCTCCAGCGCTATCCGGCGATGCTGCTGCTGGGGGTATGGGGAGTTGCAACGGCGAGCCATGCCCTCTATGGATGCTTCGACCTCATCGGCCGGCGGCACATGCGGCATCGGGTGCCGCGCTGGCGCACCTGGGCCATTGCCGTGACGAGCTATGCCTTCAACCTCAACCTGGGTTCGCTGGTCGGCGGCATTGCGATGCGTGCCCGGCTCTATGCACGCGCCGGCCTCGATGAAGCCACAGTGGCGCAGATCGTCGGCGTGAGCCTGGCCACCAACTGGCTCGGCTATGGGCTGCTGGCTGGCGGCCTGTTCGCGGCCGGCATCATCACGCCGCCGCGCCAGGCGAGCATCGGGGCGGACGCATTGCGTGCGCTTGGCGTGCTGATGATTCTTCTCGCGGCGGCGTACGTGGTGGCCTGCGCCTTTTCGCGCGGGCGGCAGTGGCAGATAAGGGGGCGGCGGCTGAGGCTCCCCTCGGCGCAGCTTGCGATCGTCCAGCTCACGCTTTCCACCGCCAACTGGGCATTGATGGGCTGCGCCATGTACCTGCTGCTGGGCCGGCAGGTGCCGTATGCCACCACGCTGAGCGTTCTGCTGGCTGCATCCATCGTCGGCGTGATCACGCCGATTCCGGCCGGGCTCGGCGTGCTCGAAGCCGTCTACCTGGCGCTGCTCTCGGGCACCGTGCGCCAGGGCGCGCTGATGGGGGCCGTGCTGGCCTACCGCGCGCTCTACTACCTGCTGCCGCTGTGCGGCGGCCTCGTGCTCTACCTGCTGCTCGAACGCTACGCGGCAAGCCACCCGCTGGACACGGAGGCCGACACACCATGGCGCGCGCAAATCCCCTGAAGCGCTACAAGGAGAAGCGCAACTTCGGCGTCACACCCGAGCCGCAGGAGGGCGGCGCGTCGGCGCCAGGCGTGCTGCAGTTCGTGGTGCAGAAGCACTGGGCGACCCGGCTGCACTACGACTTCCGCATCGAGCTCGACGGCGCGATGAAGAGCTGGGCGGTGCCCAAGGGCCCCAGCTACGACACGCACGACAAGCGCATGGCCGTGCATGTGGAGGACCACCCGATCTCCTACAACCAGTTCGAGGGCGAGATACCGCCCAGGCAATACGGCGCGGGCAAGGTGATCATCTGGGACAAGGGCAGCTGGACGCCCATCGGCGATCCGCGCAAGGGCTACAAGGCGGGGCGCCTCAAGTTCGAATTGCACGGCTACAAGCTGCGCGGCAAGTGGGCGCTGGTGCGCATGCACGGCAAGGCCAATGACAAGCAGGACGCGTGGCTCTTGATCAAGGAGCACGACGAGTACGCCCGTCCGGCCGCCGAGTTCAGCGTGGTCGACCAGTTCCCGGACAGCGTGGCAGCGATGCCGATGCCCGCTGCGGCTGTCGCGGCGCCCGCTGCGGCGGCGCCCGCGCCGGCAAGAAAGCGCGGCAAGGCATCCGCGAGCGGCATGCCCGCCGACGCGGTGAAGGCGGCCATGCCCGCCAAGCTTTCTCCACTGTTGGCCACGCTGGTCGACGGCCCGCCGCCCGACCCCGGCAACTGGTTCTACGAGATCAAGTTCGACGGCTACCGCCTGCTCGCGCGCGTCGATGCAAAAGGCGGCGTGCAGCTCCTTACGCGCAACGGGCACGACTGGAGCGGCCGCATGCCGCACCTGGTGCGCGCGATCGAGCGCATGAAGCTGAAGCCCGGCTGGCTCGACGGCGAGATCGTGGTGCTCAACGAGTCCGGCGGTACGGACTTCCAGGCCTTGCAGAACGCCTTCGACAGCGACAAGACGCGCAGCATCATCTACTTCCTGTTCGACCTGCCGTACTACGGCGGCTTCGATCTCACCGGCGTGCCGCTGGTGGAGCGCCGCGCGCTGCTGCAGGCGCTGCTTGCCAAGGCGCCGCCCGAAATCCGCTTCAGCGAAATCTTCGATGCGCCGCCCGAGGACATCGTCGCCTCGGCCTGCAAGATCGGGCTCGAAGGCGTGATCGGAAAGCGAAAGAACAGCACCTATGCATCGCGCCGTTCGCCCGACTGGATCAAGCTCAAATGCTCGCAGCGGCAGGAGTTCGTCATCGGCGGCTACACCGATCCCAAGGGCTCGCGGGTGGGCATCGGCGCCCTGCTGATCGGCGTGCACGACGACAAGGGCGACCTTGTCTACGCGGGTGCGGTGGGCGCGGGCTTCAACGGCCGAACGCTCGCCGACATGCTCGACAGGCTGACGCCGCTCGGCATCGACAAGCGGCCGTTCAAGAACCCGACCGAGAACGACCGCCGCGCGCACTGGGTCAAGCCGGTGCTGCTGGCTGAAGTCACTTTTTCCGAATGGACGAAGGACGGCCATGTGCGGCACCCGGTGTTCCACGCCGTGCGCTCCGACAAGCCGGCCAAGGCCATCGTCCGCGAGAAGCCGGTGCACCAGACGGGCGCCGACCGCGAACCCGAGCCCGAACCCGCCGCCACCATGCCCGCCAACTTCAAGGTCTCGCATGCCGACCGCGTGGTCGATCCGTCGACGGGCATCACCAAGGTGGAGGTGGTGCGCTTCTACGGCCTGGTCGCGCCGCTGATGATGGCGCACCTCAAGGGCCGGCCCGTGTCGTTCGTGCGTGCGCCGCAGGGCATCAAGGGTCAGCTCTTCTTCCAGAAGCATCTCGAGCTGGGCCAGATGGCCGGCGTGCGGCAGCTCGATGCGGCGCTGTGGCCGGAGCACCCCGAGCTGATCGAGGTGGCGGGCCCGCTCGGGCTCCTGAGCGCGGCGCAGATGAACGTCATCGAGTTCCATACCTGGAACGCCGTGAAGACGCTCATCGGCAAGCCCGACCGCATGACCTTCGACCTCGACCCGGGGGAGGGCGTCGGCTGGCCCATGGTGCTGCAGGCGGCACAGCTGATGCGCGTGGTGCTCGACGAGCTGGGCCTGCCGTCGTTCTGCAAGACCAGCGGCGGCAAGGGGCTGCACGTGGTGGTGCCGCTCAAGCGGCAGTACGACTGGGACACCATCAAGGATTTCTCGCAGGCCATCGTGCGGCACATGGCGCGGACCCTGCCGCAGATGTTCGTCGCCAAGAGCGGGCCGGGCAACCGCGTGGGCCGTATCTTCATCGACTACCTGCGCAACGGCTTCGGCGCGACCACCATCTGCGCCTGGTCGGCGCGGGCGCGGCCCGGAATGGGTGTGTCGGTGCCGGTGGAATGGCAGGAGGTTCCAGCGCTCACGAGCGGCGCGCAATGGACCCTGCGAAACATCCATGCCCGGCTCGACCGCGGCAACGATCCGTGGGCCGGGTATGCGAAGGCCGCGAAAAGTCCGGGTGCCGCGATGAAGCTGCTGGGGTTCGAAGCCGGGACGCGCACGCGCAAGCGCTAGCTGCACTCCACGCGGATCGCGGGGCTCGCCGGCGCATCTGCTGCTTCGAAGCTCAGAGTTCGATGAAGGCCGAGGTGGCCTTGTTCAGCGCCAGCTTGCCTTTGGCGGTGATCGATTCCACCTGGGCGAGATGGCGTATCGCCCGGTCGTCCGGCGCGTGGCTGGACGGCGGAATGAAAGCGGTCACCAGTTCGGCCGCACGCAGCACGCGCAGCCTGTCGATGTCGGCTGGCGTGTGGACGACGTATGGCAACTTCTGCTCGGCGATGACTCGAAGAAACTCCATGGACATGGGCCCTCTCCTTGTCTGGATGGTGGAGCGAGCATTCTGCGGAAAAAATCACAGTTCTGCCTAATCCCTGCGATGCACGCGACTTTCCGATGTGTACCTAAGTGTTCTTTTGTCGCCAACGCCGGAAACGAAGGTGCCGATAGTGTTTCGGCGGCGGGTGCTCACCTTGCCAACTGGATCGGTGCCGGGGCCCGTTCGGAGGAAAGAATCTGCCAGAGGGCAGGGGCCACGCCTTCGAAGGCAGCCGCATAGCGCTCGGCGCGGCTGTCCTCGCCGGTCACGTCGCATATCGCGACGCTGTCGATGCGGCCGGGATGGGCGCGAACGACCTGCCCGTAGATCTCGGGATCGCTTTCGCCCGAATCGCCCACCAGCATGAACCGGCGCTGCGGAAAGTCGGCCAGCAGGCGCTCGATCACGCCGAGCTTGTGCGTGCGCGAATCCTGCTCGCCGGGAATGAGCGTGCGCCAGGTCGTGCTCTCGCGCAGGTGCATGCTGCCCATGGGAAAGTCCGCATCGCGAAGGAAGTCGGCGAGCGCGGGGTACAGCTGCATCGGGCTGGCCGAGAGATAGTGGAAGCGCGTGTCCGGTGCCTTTGCCAGCGCGCGGTAGTACGCCGCCATGCCGGGTGCCGCTTCGAAGCGCCGTGCAAACGTGTTCAGCAGCATCTCGCGCCGGTCGCGCACCTGCGTGCGCTTGATGGTGTCGTCGATGTCCGAAATGATCGACAGGCCCTGCGCGGGGACGATCAATGCCTCGCCCCTGAAGCGATGCAGCAGTTCGCCGGGTCCGGTCACGGCATGGAACTTCAGCCACTCGCCGGAAGGCGGCGTGCGGGGGGCATCGATGACGATGCGCATGTTCATGCGGCCGTCGTCGCCCGAAGGCGGCGTGGCCACGCGCGCGGCACTGCCTTCGAAGTCGAGCTCGAACACCTTGCCTTCTTCCGACTCGGCATGGAACAGCGCGGTGCGCTGGTTGAAGCGCAGCCGCGCCGCGGGCGAGAGCTTCTTCAGGTTCAGGCCCAGGTAGCGCGCGAACGCGGCATTCAGGCCCCAGCGGCGCTCGGATTCGAAGACCCAGGCATGGATGTCGACCTCGAGCCGGCCATCGCCGGTGGGACGCGCGGTGCCGGGAATGAAGAGCGCTTCCTCGTCGGGATCGAGCCGCTCGGCCGCGCGCAACGCCTGCACGGGTGCAAGCCCGCAAAGCAATGCGGCGCCGACCACCAGGGAGCGGCGCCGCAGCGGCGGGGCGATGGCGTGCGGCTCGCCTGCGTTCATGCCTTCGGCGCAGCGACGCGTTCGTAGGTCACGAAGCTGTAGTGCAGGCCTTCCTTCGCCGAGACATGCGATTCGCGCTTTGTTTCTCGCCATTCGGAAGGGCTGAGTTCCGGCGCATGCGCGTCGCCTTCGTAGTCGCGCGCGATCTCGGTGACGACGGCCTGCTGTGCCAGCGGCTCGGCCTCGGCATAGATCTGCGCGCCACCGATGATCCAGACATCGGGCACTTGCGAATCCTCGCACAGCGAGAGCGCCTCCTGCAGGCTGCCCGCACGCTGCGCGCCTTCGGCCTTCCAATCGTCCTGCCGCGTCACGACGATGTTCCAGCGGCCGGGCAGCGGCCGGAAACGCGGCGGCAGCGAGTCCCAGGTCTTGCGGCCCATGACGACCGGCGCGCCGCCGGTCTGCTGCTTGAAGTGCGCCAGGTCTTCAGGCAGGTGCCAGGGCATGAAGCCATTGGCACCGATCACGCCGTTGGCGGCGCGCGCGAAGATCAGGTGGATGCGCGGTGTCGTGGCGAGGTCGGACATGGGCTTATACCGCCACGGGCGCCTTGATGGGGTCGTGGTGCCTGTAGTCGAGCACCTCGAAGTCTTCGTACTGGTAGTCGAAGATCGAGGCCGGCTTGCGCTTGATGTGGAGCGTGGGGTACGGGTAGGGCGCGCGGCTCAGCTGCAGCGCCACCTGCTCGGCGTGGTTGCTGTAGATGTGGCAGTCGCCGCCGGTCCAGATGAAGTCGCCCACGTCGAGTTCGCACTGCTGCGCCATCATGTGCGTGAGCAGCGCGTAGCTCGCGATGTTGAAGGGCACGCCCAGAAAGATGTCGGCGCTGCGCTGGTAGAGCTGGCAGCTCAGCCTGCCGCGCCCGCCCGGCGCCTGCGGCGGCGCCACGTAGAACTGGAAGAAGGCGTGGCAGGGCATGAGCGCCATCTTCGAGAGCTCGGCCACGTTCCATGCGCTCACGATGATGCGGCGCGAATCGGGGTTGGTCTTCAGCGTCTTGATGACTTCGGAGATCTGGTCGATGTGGCCGCCGTCCGGCGTGGGCCAGCTGCGCCATTGCACGCCGTACACCGGGCCCAGGTCGCCGTCTTCGCGCGCCCACTCGTCCCAGATGGTGACGCCGCGCTCCTTGAGCCAGTTGTTGTTGCTGGAGCCGGTCAAAAACCACAGCAGTTCCTGGATGATGGACCGCAGGTGCACCTTCTTGGTGGTCACCAGCGGAAAGCCTTCGTTCAGGTCGAAGCGCATCTGGTGGCCGAACACGCTCTTGGTGCCGGTGCCGGTGCGGTCGCTCTTGTGGACGCCATGGGTGTCCACGTGGCGCATGAAGTCTTCGTACTGGGAGCGGACGGGGCGGGTGGAGGTGGAGGTCATGGTAGGGCTGGCGGAGCGGGTGTTCGAATTTTAAGTGCCAGCGCGTAGCATCGCAGGCATGAGCGAACAGCACCACGACCATGGGCATGGCGGCCACGAACACAGCGAGCCCGGCGAGATGGACCTGCGCGTGCGGGCGCTCGAAAGCGTGCTCACCCGGAAGGGCTACATCGATCCGGCTGCACTCGACGCGCTGATCGACACCTACCAGACCCGCATCGGCCCGCGCAACGGCGCGCGCGTGGTGGCCAGGGCCTGGGTCGATCAAGAATTCCACGACTGGCTGCTGAGGGATGCCACGGCGGCCATTGCCTCGCTGGGCTACACCGGCCGGCAGGGCGAGCACATGGTGGCGGTGGAGAACACCGCGGAGCAGCACCACATGGTCGTCTGCACGCTCTGCAGCTGCTATCCCTGGCCGGTGCTCGGCCTGCCGCCCACCTGGTACAAGAGCGCGCCGTACCGCTCGCGGGCCGTGAAGGACCCGCGCGGCGTGCTGGCCGATTTCGGCACGGTGCTGCCCGAATCGACGCGCATCCGGGTCTGGGATTCGACCGCCGAGGTGCGCTACCTCGTCATACCGCAGCGCCCGGAAGGCACCGAAGGCATGAGCGAAGAAGAGCTTGCCGCACTGGTCACGCGCGATTCGATGATCGGCACGCGGCGGGTGGAAGCTCCCGCAACGCCAGGGAGTGCCGCATGAGCTATGTCACCCATGCCGACCTCGGCGGCCAGCCCGGTTTCGGACCGGTCACGCCCGAGCCCGAGGGCGAGCTGTTCCACGCCGCGTGGGAGCCGCGCGCGCTGGCGCTCACGCTCGCCATGGGCGCGACCGGCTCCTGGAACATCGATGCGAGCCGCGCCGTGCGCGAGACACTGCCGGACTACGGAAACCTGAGCTACTACCAGATCTGGCTCGGCGCGCTGGAGCAGCTGATGCTGCAGCGCGGCCAGGTTTTTCCGGACGAACTCGCATCCGGCGAAATGCGCCATCCCGCGGCACCGGTCGCTCGTGTGCTGCAGGCCGCCAACGTTCAGTCCGTGCTGGCCAAGGGCTCGCCCACCGAACGCCCCGAGCCGGGGCCGGCGCGCTTTGCCGTCGGCGAGCCGGTGCGCATGCGCCCCGGCAAGGCCGACCACCACACGCGGCTCCCGGGCTACGTGCAGGGCAAGCGCGGCGTGATCGAGCATGTCCACGGCGCGCATGTGTTCGCCGATGCGAACGCGCAGGGCCAGGGCGAGCAGCCGCAGTGGCTCTACACCGTGGTCTTCGACGAGGCCGAGCTCTGGGGCGAAGGCGCGCCGCGCCAGAACCTCGCGGTGTCGGTCGACGCCTGGGAAAGCTACCTGGAGCCCGCCGCATGAAGAGCGGCATGCCACCGCTCGCGCTCGCCCCCGGCATGCCGCGCGATGCCGACGGGCCGGTGTTCAACGCGCCGTGGGAAGCCCAGGCCTTCGCGATGACGCTGGCGCTGCACGAGCGCAGCCTGTTCACTTGGGTTGAATGGGCCGAAGCGCTCGCGGCGCAGATCGCGGCCGCGCAGGCCGCGGGCGACCCCGACACCGGCAGCACCTACTATCGCCACTGGCTCGCCGCGCTCGAAAGTCTGGTCGCGCGCAAGGGTGCCAGTTCCGACGATGAACTCGCGCGCTACCGCCGCGCCTGGGACCATGCGGCCGACCGCACGCCGCACGGCCAGCCGATCGAGTTGCGCGGCGAGGACTTTCCCGGCTAGACGCGGATCACACGTCCGGGGTTGAGCGTGTTCTTCGGATCGAGTCCGCGCTTGATCGCCCGCATCATCTCCAGCGCCACCGGCGACTTGTGCTTCTCGAGCTTGTCGACCTTGAGCGAGCCCACGCCATGCTCGGCCGAGAACGAGCCGCCGAACTTCTCGACCGCGTCGTACACCAGCGTGTTGATGCGCTCTTCCTCGTTCTTCAGGAAGGCCTTGGTGTCGATGTTCTCCGGCGCCTGCACGTTGTAGTGCAGGTTGCCGTCGCCCAGGTGGCCGAAGTTCACCAGCCGCACGCCGGCAATCTCGCGCGCCAGCAGCGCATCGGTTTCTTCCACGAAGGCCGGAATGCGCGACACGGGAATCGAGATGTCGTGCTTGATGTTCAGGCCTTCTTCGGCCTGCGCGAGCGGAATGCTCTCGCGGATGTGCCAGAGCTGGTGCGCCTGCGCGAGGTTCTCTGCCACCACCGCATCGGTCACGCAGCCGTCTTCGAAAGCGGTTTCGAGCAGCGCCTCGAAGCGCGCGCGCGCATGGTCTTCGGATTCGCTGTCGGAGTTCTCGAGCAAAACGCAGTACGGAACTGCGGCATCCCCGATGAACGGCACGCGCAGTTGGGGCATGTGCTTGTCGACCAGGCTCAGCGCAAACCGGCCCATCACCTCGAAGCCCGTGAGGCCCGAGCCCAGCTGCTTGTGCGCCAGGCCCAGCAGCGTCACCGCGTGGTCGAGCGAGGGCACCGCGGCCCAGGCCGTGAGCTGCGCGGCGGGCAGCGGGTAGAGCTTCATCGTGGCCGCGGTGATGATGCCCAGCGTGCCTTCGCTGCCGATCATCAGGTCGCGCAGGTCGTAGCCGGTGTTGTCCTTGCGCAGGCCGCTGGTGCCTTCCCAGATCTCGCCCTGCGGCGTGACCACTTCGAGGCCCAGGCACAGGTCGCGCGTGTTGCCGTAGCGAACCACCTGCGTGCCGCCGGCATTGGTCGCAAGATTGCCGCCGATGGTGCAGCTGCCCTCGGCCGCGAGGCTCAGCGGGAACAGGAAGCCCTGCTTCTCGGCCGCCTCCTGCAGGGTCTGCAGGATGCAGCCGGCTTCCACCGTCATCGTGAGGTTGGCCGCGTCGATGGTGCGGATGGCGTTCAGCCGCTGCAGGCTCAGCACCACCTGCGTGCCGCTCTCGTCGGGAATGGAGCCCACGGCCAGGCCGGTGTTGCCGCCCTGCGGCACGATGGCCGTGCCGGCCGCGGCGCAGGCCTTGACCACGTCGGCCACCTGCTGCGCATTGGCGGGCCGCACCACTGCCAGCGACTTGCCGCGCGCGCGCTTGCGCCAGTCCTGCTCGTAGGCGGTGAGGTCGCCCTCGTTCAGCACGTGCGGGGCGCCGACAATGGCGCGCAGTTGATCGATCAGCGAAGCGGAAGAAGCAGAAGTCGTCATGGGGTGGAAACCTCCAGTTGGCGGGCGGCCTTGGCGTTGCGCAGGCGCAGCCTCACATGCCAGGCGCAGGCCGCGAAGAGCATGAGGCACAGCAGCACCTCGACGAGCGCGAGCACCTGCCCCACGCCGTTGATGTCGCTCCAGGCGCGCACCACGCCCTCGGTGAAATAGAGCCAGATCATCAGGCTGACCCAGCGGTAGGTGTACATGCGGTTCTTCCAGAGCCCCGCGAGCGGAATGACCAGCGGCAGCACCTTGAGCGCCAGCAGCGAGCCGCCGGGCCGCAGCGGCGCGAGCCACAGCTCCCAGGCCAGGCCCAGCACGATCAGCCCGACGAGGCTGCCCACGGCAAGCCAGCGGGTGGCGCGAACGGAAGAAGAGGCTGGCGGTGTGATGGTTTTCATGGGCGGAGCACCGCGGAACCTGCGACACGAAGTGCGCGAAGACTTGGGGGAGGGTTCAGGTTCTTATGATACCGGCCATGAATCGTCGGCAGCTCTGGAGGGATCTTTCGCGCTTTCCGTGGGGCAACACCGCGGCGGTGCTGGGCGAGCGTTTCCGCGAAGACCGGCTCGGCCTCACGGCCAGCAGCCTCACCTTCACCACCACCATTGCGATGGTGCCGTTCTTCACGGTGGCGCTGGCGCTTTTTACCGTGTTTCCGATGTTCGCCAAGCTGCAGGGGCGGCTGCAGCGCTGGCTCATCGAGAGCCTGATTCCCGACAACATCGCGCGCCAGGTGCTGGGCTACCTGAACCAGTTCTCGAGCAAGGCGGGCGGCCTGGGCATCGCGGGCCTGGTGGTGCTGCTGATCACCGCCATTGCGCTGATCCTCACCATCGACAAGACGCTCAACAACATCTGGCGCGTGCGCTCGCCCCGGCCCTTTGCGCAGCGCGTGCTGATCTACTGGGCCGCCATCACGCTCGGCCCTCTGATCCTGGCGGTGAGCCTCTCGACCACCTCGTATGTTTTCGCCGCATCGCGCGACGTGGTGGGCGGAAGCATTCTCAAGCTGTTTTTCGACACCTTCGAATTCGTGCTGCTCGCGGCCGGCATGGCCTCGCTCTACCACTACGTGCCCAACACCAACGTGCGCTGGTCGCATGCCTGGGCCGGCGGCGTCTTCGTGGCGGCTGCCATCGAGATCGCCAAGCGTGTGCTGGGCTACTACCTGAGCCTGGTGCCGACCTATTCGGTGCTCTACGGTGCCTTCGCCACGGTGCCGATCCTGCTGGTGTGGATCTACGTGGCCTGGGTGATCGTGCTGCTGGGCGCGGTCATCGCCGCCTATCTGCCGAGCCTGCTGACCGGCGTTGCGCGCCGCGGCGGGCGGTCCGGTTGGCCGCTGCAGCTGGCCATGGAGGTGCTGCAGCACCTGGCGCGGGCGCGCGCCACGCCGGCCAAGGGCATGGGTGCCACCGAACTCGTCACGCGCATGCGGGTCGATGCGCTGCAGGTGGTGCCGGTGCTCGAAACGCTGGTGGCGCTGGACTGGATCGCCCCGCTCGCCGAGGAAACCGCGAACGAAGATCCGCGCTACGTGCTGCTGGCCGATCCGTCCACGCCCATCGAACCGCTGCTGAGGGAGCTGCTGATGCCGCGCGCCGAGCCGCTCGAAGACCTGTGGCGCAAAGGCCCGCTGTACACGCTGCGCCTGGGCGACGTGCTCCTGATTTGATAGCCGTCAGATCTTGACCTTGCCCAGCCAGATGTCGCGGTACATCGCCCAGTCGCCCATGAAGCTGTAGAGCGGGCGCTTGAAGGAGGCCGGCTTGTTCTTCTCGAAGCCGAAGTGCCCGACCCAGGCAAAGCCATAGCCCGCGAGCAGCCCGGCCAGCAGCCAGAGCGGATTGAGCGTGACGACCAGCGCCACCAGGCACAGCAGCGAAATCGTCGAGCCCGCGAAGTGCAGGCGCCGGCAGGTGCGGTTGGCGTGCTCGCTCAGGTAGAAGGGGTAGAACTCCGCGAAACTCTTGAAACGTCGCGGATCGACAGCAGATTCCGGGGCAGTCGTGGTGTTCATCGTGCGGGTCTCCTGAACGCCGGGGGCGCTTTGTCCATAATAGCCACGACCTCCCGGCCGCACGACACCGGCTTCGTATTCACACCTTCACCGCATCAGCCTTGAGCGCCCTTCCTGCCGCCCCCGTTTCCGCCGAGCCGGCCAGCGATGCGCCGTGGGTCGTGTGCCTGTGCGCCGAATGGTGCGGCACCTGCCGCGACTACCGGCCATTGTTCGAGCAGGTGGCGCGGGCGCATCCGCAGCTCCGCTTCGCCTGGGTCGACATCGAGGACCACGCCGAGATCGCCGACGCCTTCGACGTGGAGACCTTTCCGACACTGCTGATCGCCGGCGCCGACGGCACCCGTTTCCTGGGCCCGCTGCTGCCGCACGCCGAGACGCTCTCGCGCATGCTCGGCGCGCTGCAGGCACCGCAGCCTTCCAGTCTCGACGTCGACCTGCTGCTGGCGGTGCTCGAGAAGCGTCCCGCCGACTTCGCGGTCTGACCGCGCCCCACCCATGAACATCCTGATCTTCGGCGCCACCGGCATGGTGGGGCAGGGCGTGCTGCGCGAATGCCTGCTCGCGCCCGACGTGGCGCGCGTGGTCGCGGTCGGCCGCAGAGCCAGCGGGCAGCAGCACCCGAAGCCGCAGGATGTGGTGATCGAGGACATGTATGACTACAGCGGCTTCGAGCCGCAGTTGCAGGGCTTCGATGCCTGCTTCTTCTGCCTCGGCGTGTCGTCGGTCGGCATGCAAGAGGCCGACTACAAGCGCATCACCTACGACCTCACGATGGCCGCCGCCACCGTGCTCGCGCGGCTCAACCCCGGCATGACCTTCACCTACGTGACGGGTGCGGGCACCGACAGCAGCGAGCGCGGCAGCCGCATGTGGGCGCGCGTGAAGGGCGCGACCGAAAACGCCTTGCTCAGGCTGCCGTTCAAGGCCGCCTACATGTTCCGCCCCGGCATGATCCAGCCGCTGCATGGCGTGCGTTCGAAGACGCCGCTCTACCAGGCCGCGATCATGGTGCTCAAGCCGGTGCTCGGGCTGGCCTATCGGCTCTGGCCCGACAAGGTGACGACCACCGAAAAGGTGGGCCGCGCCATGCTGGCCGTGGCGCGGCACGGCGCGCCGAAGGTGCTGCTCGACCCGGCGGACATCAACGCGTTGGGACGCTGAAGCTCACGTAGTTGCGGGCGCACTGGAACGTGCGCGCCCCAGCTTGCGCCGCCCCGCGCTGGCAATGGCATGCACCAGGTGCCGCACGAACTCCTGCGCCAGCGGCGTGAGCGTGCGGCCTTCGAGCGCCAGCACCTGCAATTGCCGCTGCTGCAGCGGCGCCTCGGCGAACGGGCGCGCCACCACGGTGCCCGCGTCGATGAGGTGCGTCACCGTGAGGTGCCCCGACAGCATCACGTCCGGCGTGCGCAAGAGCGGCAGCAGCACCGATGAAAAGTTGCTGACGAAGATCGCGCGGTACTGCAGGCCCTGCAGGCTGCACGCCTGGTCGAACAGCTGCCGCGCGGTCACGCCCTTGTCGCCCACGGCCAGCGGATAGCGCACGGCATCCGCCACCGACACCACGCGCTGCCGCGCCAGCGGATGGTCGGGGCGCAGCACCGCGAACACCGGCGCATTGGTCGAGTGCTCGATCTTCAGGCCGAGCTCCGGCGCCACCACGTATTTGAGTGCGATGTCCGCCTCGCCGCGCGCGAGCAGCGCGCTCACGCCGTCGGGCGAGCCCACGTGGAGTTCGAGCTGCGTGCCCGGATGGGCCGATTCGAAGCTGCGCATGACCTGCGGCATGAAGTGCGCGGCAAAGCCTTCGGTGCAGGCCATGCGGATGCGGTGCGCGCTGCGGCCACCGAGGTCGCGGACCTGCTCGATGACCTGCTCGATGTCGAGCTGCGCATTGCGCAGGTGCGCCGCGAGCCGCTCGCCCGCCGCGGTGAGCGCCATGCCCCTGGCGTGGCGCTCGAACAGGGGCGTGCCCAGGCTGTCCTCGAGCTTGGCGATCTGGCGGCTGACCGCCGAGGGGGCCACGAACAGCCGCGCCGCGGCCTGGCTGACCGAGCCGCTGCGCGCCACTTCGAGGAAATGGCGCATCGGAATGCTGAGGAGCGGTGGTGTCATGGCGATGGAAGCGTTGCCTTGAAGGCAATAGTAGCTTGCGAAATCGGTGCTGGAAGCATTGCCCTTCAGGCCTTGTACTTGCTGCATCCCACGCAAACAGGAATTCCTTCATGCAACGTACCGAGAGCCTTGCCGCTGCCGCCGCCTACTTCGACGGCGGCGGCTTCTTTACCGACCTGCAGCGGCGCGTCGCCTTTCGCACCGAGAGCGACACTGGTGCCGCCACGCCCGCACTCGGCGCCTACCTGCGCGACGAGCTGGTGCCGCCACTGGCTGCGCTGGGTTTCGAATGCGAGATCGTCGAGAACCCCGTGGCCGGCGGCGGGCCCTTCCTGATCGCGCGCCGCATCGAAGACCTTGCATTGCCCACCGTGCTGAGCTATGGCCACGGCGATGTGGTGAGCGGGCAGGACGCGCACTGGGACGAAGGCCTCGGGCCGTGGACGCTCACCGTGCGCGGCGACCGCTGGTACGGGCGCGGCACGGCCGACAACAAGGGCCAGCACACCATTGCGCTCGGCGGGCTGGCCGCCGCGCTGCGCGCACGGGGCGGGCGCCTGGGCTACAACATCACCTGGCTCATCGAGACCGGCGAGGAGGCCGCATCGCCGGGCCTGCACGCGGTGTGCGAGCAGCGGCGCGAGCGGCTGCGCGCCGACCTGTTCATCGCCAGCGACGGACCGCGCGTGAGCGCCGAGCGTCCCACGCTGTTCCTGGGCTCGCGCGGCGCCGTCAACTTCAGCCTGCGGCTGCGTGCCCGGGCGCGCGGCTACCACTCGGGCAACTGGGGCGGCGTGCTCGCCAATGCGGCCACCGTGCTGAGCCATGCCGTGGCCTCGCTGGTGGACGCGCGCGGGCGCATCCTGGTCGAGGCCTTGCGGCCGCCTGAAATTCCGCAGGGCGTGCGCGAGGCGCTGGCCGGCATCGCCATCGGCGGCGGCGCCGACGATCCCGCGCTCGACCAAGGCTGGGGCGAGCCCGGCCTGAGCCCGGCCGAGCGGCTGGTGGCGTGGAACACCATCGAGGTGCTCGCACTCGGTGCCGGCTCGCCGCAGCGGCCCGTCAATGCGATTCCGTCCGAGGCAGTGGCGCATTGCCAGCTGCGCTTCGTGGTCGGAACGCCGTGGCGGGAGCTGGCGGACATCGTGCGCGCCCATCTCGATGCGCACGGCTTCGGCCAGGTCGAAGTGCAGATCACGCTGACCGGCGCGGCGACGCGGCTCGATGTCGAGAATCCCTGGGTGGGCTGGGCGCGCCAGTCCATCGAGCAGAGCAGCGGCCAGCGCGTCGACCTGCTGCCCAACCTCGCGGGCTCGCTGCCCAACGACGTCTTCGCCGACCTGCTGGGCCTGCCCACGCTGTGGGTGCCGCATTCGTACCCGGCCTGCGCGCAGCACGCGCCCAACGAGCATCTGCTGGCCTCGCTGGCGCGCGAAGGCCTGCAGATCATGGCGGGTCTCTACTGGGATCTGGGCGAGCCGGGGCTTGCGCCGTGGGCCGCCGGGAAAACGACGCGCGCTGCTGCCTGATTTCTCTTTCTGGACAAACCATGAAAACTGCTCTCTTCCATCGGCTCCGTGGCCTGCTGGTCTGCGCTTGTGCGCTCGTCGCCTTCCATGCCCCCGCACTGGCGCAGGACAACTGGCCCGACAGGCCCGTGAAGCTGATCGTGCCCTTTCCGCCAGGCGGCGGCACCGACATCGTCGCTCGAGCCATGGGGCAGGGCCTGTCGGAGCGGCTCGGCCAGCCCGTGGTCATCGACAACAAGCCCGGCGCCGCCACCATCATCGGCACCGACGCCGTCGCCAAGGCCGCGCCAGACGGCTACACGCTGCTGCTCTCGGGTTCCACCAGCTACAGCGTGAACCCCGCGCTGCGCGCCAAATTGCCCTACGACCCGGTGCGCGACCTGGCGCCCATTGCCATCGTCGCGCGCACGCCGCTGGTGCTGGTGGTGGGCGCCGGCACGCCGTGGCGCTCGCTGCCCGAACTCATCGCCGCCGCCAAGGCCAAGCCGAAGAGCATCCGCTACGCCACCTTCGGCGCCGGCTCGGGGCCGCACCTCGCGGGCGAACTGCTCGCGCTGGCCGCGGGCATCCAACTGCAGGACATCCCGTACAAGGGCAGCAGCCAGGGCTCGATGGCGGTGATCGGCGGCGAGATCGAGATCGGCATCGACACCGTGGCCGCCGTGGCGCCGCATGTGCGATCGGGCAAGCTGCGGGCCTTGGGCATCGTGGGCGCGGCGCGCTCCAGCATGCTGCCCGAGGTGCGCACCCTGGCCGAGCAGGGGCTGCCCGATGCCACTTTCGATGCCTGGTACGGCTTTGCCGCGCCGGCGCGCACGCCGGCCCTGGTGGTCGAGAAGCTGGCGCGCGCGGTCACAGCCACGATGGGCAACCCGGCGCTGCAGGCGCAGCTGCGCGCGCAGGGCATGGAGCCGGTGGCCATCGGCGCGGCGGCATTCCGCACGCAGATGGAGGGCGAGATCTCGCGCTACCGTGCGCTCGCGCATCGCGCGGGCATCGCGGCTGAATAAGAGGCGGAAGGTTCAGGCGGTCGCGCCGACGAAATCGCGCAGCGCGAACAGCACTTCGTCGGGCGCCTCGCTCATCAGCGCGTGGCCGGCATGCACCGTCACCACCTTGGCGTTGCGGGCCTTGCCCACCAGCGCCTTGGTCGCGCGCGGCGGTGTCATCTGGTCGGCATCGCCGAGCAGGAACAGCACGGGGCACTGCACGGCTTCGATCGCTTTCTCGCCGTTCGCGTAGTCGTTGCAGGCCTTGAAGCCGATGTGGAACACATTGGCGTCGCGGTTGCTCGCAAGCACGCGGCGCATCAGCGCGCGCGAGCTGCCATAGAGCCAGGTGCCGGGGCCGAGCGAGGAGGGCGGCGGTGCCAGCAGCGAGTGCGAGAAGGTGTTGACCATCGCGATGGCGCGCTGCGGGTCGTTGAGCGCACCATCGAGCAGCGCGGGCGACACGGTCATCGGGTAGGCCGTGCCCACCAGCGCCAGATGGGTCACCCGTTCGGGTGCGCGCGAGGCGGCTTCGAGCGCGATCAGCGATCCGAAGCTGTGGCCCACGAGCGCAGCCTTCTGCACGCCGGCCGCATCGAGCAGCGCGAGCACGAACTGCGCCGCGTCTTCCACGCTGGCAGGCGGCGGGCCTGCGCTCCTGCAGTGGCCGGGCAGGTCTAGCGCCAGCACGTTCCAGCCGTGATTGGCGAACCAGCGGCTTTGCAGGATCCACACGCTGTGGTCGTTGAGCACGCCGTGGATGAACACCACGGTCGGCTTGTCTGCATCGAAAGCCTTGCCGCCGGTGTAGCAGTAGGTGGCGTGGCTGTTGACGGTGTAGTTCATGTCAGTTGCTCCACGGGGCGGTGTCTTTGTTCGTGGCGCTGTTGTTCAGGGCGCCGTTGTTCAGGGCGCGTGCACAGGCCACCGGGTACTCCCCTCCGCGAATGTCCCCCGGCTTCGCCTCCTCCTTTATTTCGCTGCGGGGAGCACCCGGCGCCCTGCGCACACTGGGCGCTGCCGTTGTTCCGCTCGATCAACCGCCGCTGCGTACAACGCTCCCGCCGATGGGGTGCCTTGCGCAGCGAAATCAAGGAGGAGGCCGCAGGCCGGGGGACATTCGCGGAGCAAGGTACCCCGTCGGCGGGAGTGCGCCCTGAACAAGGCACGTCGAACACAACACGACGCAAAGAAAAGCAAGGTTTCATCCCTAGCCCCCCGCCTTTTCCGCAGCCTTGAGCGCACGCTTCAGGTCGTCGATCAGGTCGGCCGGGTCTTCGAGCCCGATGGAAAGCCGGATCGTCCCCTGCGAAATGCCCGCCCCCGCCAGCGCCTCGTCGGTCATGCGGAAGTGCGTGGTGCTGGCCGGGTGGATCACCAGGCTGCGGCAGTCGCCCACGTTCGCCAGGTGGCTGAAGAGCTTCAGCGCCTCGATGAAAGCCTTGCCCTGCGCGCGGCTGCCCTTGATGTCGAAGCTGAACACCGCGCCGGCGCCGCGCGCACCGTGGCGCAGCAGCTTCTGCGCCAGCGCATGGCTGGCATGCGATTCGATCAGCGGATGCCCCACGCGCGACACGAAGGGGTGGCTCGCGAGGAGCTCGACCACCTTCTGCGTGTTGTCGATGTGGCGCTCCATGCGCAGCGGCAGCGTCTCGATGCCCTGCAATATCAGCCACGCCGTGTGCGGACTCATCGAGGCGCCGAAGTCGCGCAGGCCTTCGCGCCGGGCGCGCAACAGGAACGCGCCGACCGTGCTTTCCTCGCTGAAGACCATGTTGTGAAAGCCGTCATAGGCCTGCGTGAGTTCGGCGAAT
This sequence comes from Variovorax paradoxus, assembly GCF_030815975.1. Classification (NCBI taxonomy): domain Bacteria; kingdom Pseudomonadati; phylum Pseudomonadota; class Betaproteobacteria; order Burkholderiales; family Comamonadaceae; genus Variovorax; species Variovorax paradoxus. The sequence continues at coordinate 217,577 of NZ_JAUSXL010000002.1, read as the reverse complement.
TTGCCCGATTTCTCCCAGTCGAAGCTGCCGCCGTCGACCACCACGCCGCCAATCACCGTGCCATGGCCCGAGAGGAACTTGGTGGCCGAGTGGTAGACCAGGTCGGCACCCCAGTCGAAGGGCTTGATGAGATAGGGCGAGGTGAGCGTGGAGTCGACCAGCAGCGGCACGCCGGCTTCGTGGGCGATGTCGCTCACGGCCGGAATGTCGAGCACGTCCAGGCCCGGGTTGCCCACGGTTTCGCCGAACAAGAGCTTGGTTTCGGGCCGGATCGCGGCGCGCCAGCCGTCCAGGTCGCCGGGCTTCACGAAAGTGGTGTCGATGCCGAAGCGCCGCATCGTGTAGTGCAGCAGGTTCTGCGAGCCGCCATAGAGCGCGGTGCTCGCCACGATGTGGGAGCCCGCGCCCATCAGCGTGGCCACCGACAGGTGCAGCGCGGCCTGGCCGCTGGCGGTGGCAATCGCGCCGATGCCGCCTTCGAGCGCCGCAACGCGCTGCTCGAGCACCGCGTTGGTCGGGTTGCTGATGCGCGAATAGACATGGCCTGCGCGCTCGAGGTTGAAGAGCGCCGCCGCATGGTCGCTCGACTCGAAGACGAAGGAGGTGGTGAGGTGGATCGGCACCGCCCGCGCGCCGGTGGCGGGGTCGGGCGCGGCGCCGGCATGCAGCGCCAGGGTGTCGAAGCCGGGGTCGGAATAGCCGGGCATGGGGGCCTTTCTGGGTTCGTTCGCAATGCCCCGTTACGTCTGCTAATCATGCGAGCGCGTCATGGGCGTGGGAGTCGGCGCCGATTGTGGGCTATATTCAAATCGGCACGCCGCCGAGAACGATTTCCGAGAGGAGCACACGATGAAAGTCAGCGACATCCTTCGCGTCAAGGGCAACACGCTCTTCACCATCACGCCCGACGACCTGCTGGCCGAAGCCGTCAACACCATGGCGGAAAAGGACATCGGCTCCCTGGTGGTCATGGAACACGGCGACCTGGTCGGCATGCTCACCTTCAGGGAAGTGATCCTGGCCATTGTCGACAACGGCGGCCAGGTGGGCGGCACGCTGGTGCGCAAGGCCATGGACGACGCGCCCGTGACCTGCACGCTCGAAACCGACCTCGACGAGATCCGCCGCATCATGCTGGAGCGCCACGCGCGCTACATGCCCGTGATGGACAAGCGCATGCTGATGGGCGTGATCAGCTTCTACGACGTGGCCAAGGCGGTGGTGGACAGCCAGAACTTCGAGAACAAGATGCTCAAGGCCTACATCCGCGACTGGCCAGAAGAGCAGTAGTTAGCACCGCACCCTGCGCCTGCCGGGCTGGTTTATTCCTTGATGTTGGCTGACTGCACGATCTTTTGATTTCGGGCGTATTCGGCCTGGACGAACTGGCCGAATTGCTCCGGCGTGCCGCTTCCGGGCAGGGCGCCTTGCTCGTTGAGCTTGGCACGCACCTGCTCCTCGGCGAGCACGGCGTTCAGTTCCTGGTTGAGGCGGGCCACGACGGCGGGCGGGGTTCTGGCGGGGGCGAAGATGCCGGTCCAGCTCACCATGTCGTAGCCCTTGAGGCCCGGCATCTCGTTGAAGGTGGGCACGTTGGGCAGCGCGGCCAGGCGCTGGCTGCCGGTGATGCCAAGCGCCTTCAGGCGGTTGCCGTTCACGTGCGGAATGGCGCTGGTGCTGACCAGCATTGCCAGGTCGACCTGGTTGCCGATCACGTCGGTGGCAATCTGCGCGCCGCCGCGGTAGGGCACATGGGTCACGAAGATGCCGCTCTTCTGCTTGAGAAGCTCCATGGCCAGCTGCAGCACGGTGCCCACGCCCGAGGTGGCGTAGTTGTAGGCGCCGGGCTTGGCCTTGGCGAGCTTCACGAAGTCGGCATAGGTTTGCGCCTCGAGGCCGGGCCGAGCCACCAGCACCATCGGCGCGGTGTTGAGCATGCCGACCGGGGCCAGGTCCTTGAGCGGATCGAACTTGAAGGCCGAAGGATTGACCAGCCGCCCGATGGCGATGGCGCTGTCGGGCCCGACCACCAGCGTGTAGCCGTCGGGCGCCGCGTTGACAGCCTTGGCCACGCCGATGGCGCCGCCCGCGCCGCTCACGTTCTCGATCACCACCGACTGCTTCAGCCGCTCGCCCAGCCGCGTGGCGACGAGGCGGGCGTTGACGTCCACGCTGCCGCCCGCGGTGTAGGGAACGATCAGCGTGATCGGCTTGGCCGTGGGCCATGCGCCCTGCGCGAGCGCCGAAATCGGCAGCACCGAGCAGAGGGTGGCGGCAAGAAGAAGGCGGCGAGGGTTGTTCATGGCGTGGGTCATTGCGGGTGGGCGGGATGCTGCTCTTGTGCGAGGCGCGCGCGCAGCGTGTCGAACTCGCGGCTCCATTGCGTGCGCCAGCCGCGGCGCTGCGTGTCGTCGATCCATGCGCCGTCGAGCCCGTTGTGCATGAAGCCGCGCAGGTCGTTCAGCCCGAAGCCGAAGTCGCGCGCCATCATCAGCCAGGCCTGCGTGGGCGTGACCTTGTGCAGCGTCGGGTCGTCGGTATTCGGATGGATGCGCAGGCCCAGGCCCGGCATGCGGCGAATGGGATGGTCGAGCGCCCAGCGTTCCGGCGGCAGCGTGCGCAGGTAGTAGGAGTTGGTGGGCACCACGGTGAAGATCACGCCGCGTTCGGCGCACTGGCGCGCGAAGTCGGGCTGGTCGACCACCGTGTAGCCGTGGTCGATGCGGTCCACCTGCAGCACGTCGAGCGCGGTGCGCACGTTGGTCCATGGCATGCCGAATTCGCCCGCATGCGCGGTGGCCTTGAGCCCCGCGCGCCGCGCGTCGGCATAGGCCTGGGCGAAGAGTTCGGGCGGCCGGTCGACTTCGCGGTAGTCGATGCCGATGCCGATCACCTCGTCGCAGCGGTGCGCCTTGACCCACTCCACCATGTCGACGGCCGCCTCGGGGCTCGCCTCGCGGTCGATGGCGGCGATGAGCCGGCCCGTGATGCCGAACTCCTGCTGCGCGTCCTGGATCGCGCGGACGATCGCGCCCTGCGCCATCGGGTAGGCGATGCCGGAGCCGTGCACCGTGCCGGTCGGGTTCCAGAAGAACTCGGCGTAGCGCACGTTGTGGGCTGCCGCGTCCTCGAGGTATTCGCGCGTCAGCTGGTAGAGGTCGCCGGCGCTGCGCACCAGCTGCGCGTCGAGCGCGCGCAGCACGCGCAGCACGCCCACCGGTTTTTCTCCGCGTGTATAGAAGCCTTCGATCTCCTCGGCCGCGAGCGGAGAGCCGGCGCGATGGTTGAGTTGCCTGAAGGTTTCGTGGCGCACCGTGCCGAACAGGTGGCAGTGCAGCTCCACCTTGGGAATCGCATGCAGCATGGATTCCAGCGTGAGGGGCGCAAAGGCGGGGCTGGTCATGCCAGCCAGTCTAGGGAAGGCTGCTCCATAAGCAAAATTTTGAATTTCTATAATTTGATTCATTGAATTGATAATTGGAACGCCATGGCCTCCTTGCCGCTTCGGGCGCTCACCTTGCGCCAGCTTCAGTTCTTCTCGGTGCTGGTGGAAGAAGAGCACTTCGGCCGCGCGGCGCGCCGGCTGGCCATTACCCAGCCGGCGCTGAGCAACGCGATCAAGCAGATGGAGAAGCTGCTCGGCGCCGAGCTGCTGACCCGTTCCACCCACCGGCTGGAACTCACGCCCGTGGGCGCCGAGGTGCTGGCGCGCACCGATTTCCTGGTCAACACCTTCGAGGTGGCCTTGCGCGACATCGAGAGCACCGTGCAGCGCGGACGCGCCTTCGTGCGCGTGGGCGTGATCCCGTCGGCCAGCGCACGCGTGACGGCCGCGGCCAGCGAGTTTCTTCAGGCCGGGCAGCGCGAGCTCGAGATCGCCTGGCGCGATGCGCCTTCGACCACCTTGCTGGCCGAGCTGCGCAGCGGCCAGCTCGACATGGCGGTGGCCGCCATCACCGAGCCGCCGGGCGGGCTGGCCTGCGTCGACCTGTTCCGCGATCCGCTGGTGCTGGTGGTGCGCCGCGACCATGCGCTGGCCGCGGCCGCAGACGCGAGCTGGGAGGCCATCGGCCGCGAGCGGCTGGTGCTGTTCGAAAGCGGCAGCATGCCGGCCCTCGGCAATCCGGCGCGTGCGCAATTCGAGCAAGGCCCCGAGCCTTGCCGCGTGAGCTATTCCGAAACGCTCTATGCGCTGGTGCGCAGCGGCCAAGCCTTGGGGTTGATGCCGCGGCTCTACACCTCGCTGCTGCGCGACCCCGAGCTGGTGGTGCTGCCGCTGCTCAAGCCGCGCATCGAGCGCCGCGTGGTTCTGGCCTACCTGCCGGGGCCGATGCGCAACGTGGCGGCGCAGGAGCTGATCGCGTTCCTGCGCGAGCGGCTGCCGCAGGCCGGCGAGGCCACGGTGCGGCGTGTGGCGGTCAAGGGAAAGCGCAGCCGGCGCTGAAGCCGGCATTCGACCGAATGCTCAGTGCAGCTCGGCCGCGGCGTGGATGGTCTCGCGCACGCGCGGGTAGATCTGCGCGTTCCACTTGCTGCCGCTGAAAACGCCGTAGTGGCCCACGCCGGCTTGCAGGTGATGCACCTTGAGGTACGGCCGGATGCCGGTGCAGAGGTCTTGCGCCGCCACCGTCTGGCCGGCCGAGCAGATGTCATCGCGCTCGCCTTCCACCGTGAGCAGCGCGGTGCGGCGGATGGCGGCCGGGTTCACCGTGCGGTCGCCCACGGTGAGCACGCCGCGCGGCAGGTCGTAGGTCTGGAACACGCGCTCCACGGTCTCCAGGTAGAACTCGGCCGGCAGGTCGTTCACCGCCAGGTATTCGTCGTAGAAGCTGCCGATGGTGCGGGCCTTCTCGATGTCGCCCTCAACCAGATGGCGGACCATGTCCTGGAACTGCTTCTTGTGGCGCTCGGGGTTCATGCTCATGAAGGCCGAGAGCTGCAGGAAGCCGGGGTACACGCGCCGCATCATGCCGGCATGCGGCCAGGGCACGTGGCTGATGAGGTTGCGGCGAAACCATTCGATCGGCTTGCTGGTGGCCAGCGCGTTGACGCCGGTCGGGTTGACGCGGCAATCGACCGGGCCGGCCATCAGCGTGAGGCTGCGCGGCGTGGCCGGGTTGTCGTCTTCCGCCATCAGCGCCGTGGCGGCCAGCGCGGCCACGCAGGGCTGGCAGACCGCGACCATGTGCACGCCCGGGCCCACGGCCTCGAGAAAGCGCATGAGCTGCAGCGTGTAGTCGTCCAGGCCGAATCGGCCCTGCCACAGCGGCACGTCGCGCGCGTTGTGCCAGTCGGTCAGGTACACGTCGTGGTCGCGCAGCAGGGTGCGCACGGTTTCGCGCAGCAACGTCGCGAAATGGCCCGACAGTGGTGCGACCAGCAGCACGGGCGGGTGCACGGCCTGCGTGTCCTTGCGGAAGTGCAGCAGCGTGCCGAAGGGCGAGACCAGCGTTTTCTCTTCGTGCACCGCGGTTTCCACGCCATCGACCGGCACGCTGGCAATGCCGTAGTCGGGGCGCGAGTGCGTCAGCCGCATGCGCGAAAACACTTCGAACTGCGCGGCCATGCGCCGCAACATGGTGCGGTCGGTGCCGTCCTTCCAGAGGGCCTGGCCGAGGTACTGGGCTGCGAGCCGGGAGGGCGAAAGCAGGTCGGCTTGGTTCTGGTAGGCCCGATACAACATGAAAGTAGTACAGGCAAGTTGCGGGCCAAGCGGTGGCACAGGCCTTGCACGTCCCATGGGAGCCAACCGGCAGCAGGCAGCCCGTCAAGGAGATCCACGATGGCCAAACCCGTTCTCACGATCAGCAGCAAGAACTACGGCGCCTGGGCGCTGCGGGGCTGGCTGATGTGCAGGCTGGCAGGGCTCGACTTCAGCGAGAAGATCATTCCGCCCGACGACCCGGCCATGAAGGCCGAGATGCTGCTGCTCTCTTCGTCGATGCTGGTGCCCTCGCTGCAGCACGGCGGCGTCAAGGTGTGGGACACGCTGGCCATCGGCGAATACCTGAACGAGATCAAGCCCAAGGGCGGGCTGCTGCCGACCGACATCCAGGCCCGCGCGCACTGCCGCGCCATCTGTGGCGAAATGCACTCGGGCTTCGCTTCGATGCGCGGCGCGTTGCCGATGAACATCAAGGCCCGGTTCCGCGGCTTCAAGATCTGGTCGCGCGCGCAGGCCGACATCGACCGCATCGTCATCATCTGGCGCGAATGCCTCAAGACCTACGGCGGCCCCTTCCTGTTCGGCAAGCAGCCGGGCATGGCCGATGCGATGTACGCGCCGGTGGTCACGCGCTTCCTGAGCTACGACGTGCCACTCGACAGCGTCTGCGCCGCGTACTGCAAGCGCGTGATGGACCTGCCCGCCATGCAGGAGTGGGTGGCCGCCGCGAAGGAAGAGCCCGAGGAAATCGACGAGCTCGACGCCGAGTTCTAGCCAGGGCCTGTTAACGCCATGGAAGGGATCCCCTTCCATGGCGTTAACACGCCCTAGCGGCGGAACATCCGCAGGTCGAGCGCGCTTTCCTCGCCGAGCCACATGGCATGCGCCGTGTGGTCGGCGAAGTCGTCGCCCGTGACGCCGTGCACGAAGATGTCGAGGCCGTTGCGGTGTGCCTCCAGCCATTCGATCACCTGGTCGAACTCGGCCGCGTCGAACGCCAGCTGGCAGCTCCAGCGCGTGTGGGGCCCCACCAGCCGTTCGTGCACCCGGCCGACCACCACCATCAGTTCGCGGCCCGCCTGCTCGCACAGCTGCCGTGCCTGCGCCACCGTGCCGGGGCCGAAGTACACGTGGGCGTGGTATTGCGGATAGAGGTTTTCAGGGCGGCGCGGCATGGTCCGGTCATTGTGGACTGTTCACGCGGCCGCCGCAGCGGTTTCGCTGCGCGCCTTGTAGAAGCGCAGGATGTGCTCGGAGAAGTCGCCCAGGAGGAACTGCGCCACGCGGTCGGCGTACCAGTTGAAGCGCGTGCTCACGCGCCAGGAGACGTCGATGCGAAGCTCCGTGCCGCCCTCGCGCGGCGTGAGCGTGTAGGCCGAATCGCGCAGGTCGAAATAGTGGCCGCCGATCACCACGTGGTCGTCCAGCGCGCCGGCGGGAAACGAATCGGGCGAGAAGCGGTAGCGCCACTTCACCCGCTGCAGCGGCTGCCATTCGGTGATGATTTCGTCGAAGTGCACGTCCTTCTGCCACTGCACCTTGCGCACGCGGCCTTCGGGGGTGTCTTCGGTCAGGCCCGCCACCGGCATCGGCACGCCGATGCGGTAGGCCCAGGCATCGCCGACTTCGCTCGGGCGGATGCCCTGCGCATCGTTGAGTTCATGCCACACGCGCTCGGCGGGCGCGGCGATGAAGAGCGTGCGCGAGGTGCTCGAGACCTGCTCGGGGTTGGGCCAGTGCGGCTCGATGGCGCCGAACACCAGCGGCAGCATGGCGAAGCTGTAGAGCGCCGGCCTGGGCCAGTTCGTGACGCGGCAGACGATGCCCATCGCGAGGCCGCCGAGGCTGCCCATGAACGCGAACAGCGGAATGATCACGACCGCGCAGATGATGCCTTCGATGAAGACTGCCAATGTGCCGGCCACGAACAGGGCAGTGGAGATCAAGGGCATCCAGAGGTAGTAGCCCCAGCTGCGCCGTTCGATGCGCTCGGCCATGTAGACCGTGACCGCGCCGCACACGGCAGGCGCGAGGTAGATGAACGAGCCGAGCATCGCCGAGAAGCGATGGCCCGGTCCACCGCTGAATGCGATGCGCAACAGCAATGCCACCAGGGCACCAGCCAGCGTTGGCCAGAACCACGCGAAGGGCATGCCGCGAATGGAGACGTCGGTCATCGCAGGCGCGGCGGCGGGCGCCGGCGCGGCTGGGTCAGACCGCTGGGTGTCATCGGGTTCGGTGCTCATCTCAACCTTTTCTCCTCGTTGTGTTTTTCGGTCTTTCAGTCGCTGCGCCTGGCGGTCACCAGGCAGTAGTCGAAATCGCGCCAGAAAAGGCCCAGCACCAGCGCGCAGTAGCTGGCCACGATGTGCTTGCGGCGCCAGGGGCTGAGCCGGCCGCGCGCCTTCCAGAGTTCGGCCAGCGCGAAGCGGGTGGCAAGCACCGGGATGTGCAGCGCGCTGGGCGCCACGCGCCAGCGCAGCGAGCGCACCTCGACGTCTTCGAATCCGTTGTCGCGCAGCGCAGCGACGAAATCACCCTGCACGGCCAGCGTGGGCACGGCCCAGCTGTCGGCCCACAGGCGGTGCAGCCAGCTGGCGGTGCGGCCGGGCTTCTGGCGCAGCAGGAAGCCGTCGATCACCGCGAGCCGCGCGCCGGGCTTCAGCAGGCGGGCCGCCTCGCGCACGAAATCGGCCTTGGCGGTGCCGCTCGCGTAGCAGGCGCTTTCCACGGCCCAGGCGCCATCGGCCTGTGCAGCGGGCAGGCCGGTGCGCGTGTAGTCGGCTTCGATGTGCGCCATGCGGTCGGCCACGCCGGCACCGGCGTCGAGCCGCGCGGCGATGCTGTTCTGCACCGCCACGTTGGTGACCGTCACGGCAAACAGCGACGGGTCGTCGCCCACCAGCGTGCGCGCGGTCGCGCCGGCGCCGCAGCCGAGGTCGACCACGCAGCGGCGTCGTGGCGCCTTCTCCATGGACCGGGGCTCGTCGAGCTTCAGCGCGCGGCCGACTGCGCGGTTCATCTCCACCAGCATGCCTTCGCGCCGCAGCGGGTTCAGGCCGAGCCGCCAGAAGCCGAAGTGCATGTTGTAGCTGGGGCTCCATGCGCGGTAGTCGTCGGCGACCTCGGTGAAATAGTCCTGTGTGTCGGCCTTGGTGATGGAGGCTTCGGGCGCCGTGGATGTTCGAGGCCCACCGCGGGCGCTGGAGGGACGGAAATCGGGCTGGAAGACGTTGGGCACGAAAGCTCCTTTTTTTCAGATCCGGCAGTTGCCGCCGGTGCAGGTGCGGGACGCGCGCGCGGCCTTGCCGGCGAGCAGGGCCACCAGCCAGAGCGGCAGCTGGTAGCGGTTGCGCGCGAGCACCGCATAGGCGCGGTCGGCCAGCGGCGCGACCAGCGGCAGGTCGAGCAGCAAGCTGCCGCTCGGCAGCCCGACGGCGTCGCGGCAGGCGCGGATGGCGGGGACGCCCACGAACAGCTGTCCCGCGGCGTCAATGGCGTGGATCGCGGTCATCAGCGCCTCGCGCGGGGCCGGCCCGGCGTCGAATCCAGCGGGCGAGCAGTCGACGAGGTTCAGGCGGGCCGCGGCATCGCGCGCCTTCATCGCAGTCATTTCCGCCGTGCAGAGGGCGCAGGTGGCATCGAAGTAGACGGTCAGAGGGTAGGCGGCGATGGTGGGCATGAGGATGTTTTCGTTATTTCTGTCAAAACAGAAATGGTCGGGCAAAAAAAGAGCAGCTCAGATCATCGGCAGGCTGGCATGGTGGGCATCGGGGTCGTCGTCCTTCTTCGGCGCTGCTGGAGTTGCCGCCTGCGCCGCATCCCCGCGAACGAACTTCTGCACGCTGGCGCCGAGCGTCAGCACCTTGTCGAGCGTGCCGGGCGAGAGCCGCAGCATTTCGTCGGCCCAGGTGGCGAGCTTGGCCATCAAGTCCATGGTGGAGCGGATGCGGTCTTGCGCATCGGCGGGCTCCTTCTGGAAGTCGGGGCTGGAGACGATCTCGCGCAGCACGCGGATGGTGGGGTCGAACTCGCGTTCCTTGCGCTCGCGCACCACGGTGCGGAACAGCTCCCAGACGTCGACACTGGTTTCGAAATAGTCGCGCCGGTCGCCCAGGATGTGCGTCACGCGCACCAGGTTCCATGCCTGCAGTTCCTTCAGGCTGTTGCTCACGTTGGAGCGGGCCACGCCCAGCGTGTCGGAGAGCTCTTCGGCATGCATGGGCTTGCCGTGCGCGAACAACAGGGCATGGATTTGCGAGACCGTGCGGTTGACGCCCCACATGGAGCCCATTTCCCCCCAATGGAGAACGAACTTGCGTTGGATGTCGGTGAGTTCCATGCCTCGGAGTCTAGGATTTTAGAAATTTCTGTCAAGAGAGAAATAAAAAATCCGATTGCCATCGGAAAGGGTTTGGAATACTGTGTAAACATACAGTATTCGAAAGAAAGGATCTGTCATGCCGGCGGCCTACATTCCCCTCCATGCCATCAAGGGCCGCGGCGCGGCCACGCGCCTGGCGCACCGCTTTTCGCGCGACGAGCGCAATGCATTCGACGACGGCTGGGGCACGCTCGAAGAAGGCGCGGCCGAAGCCGAAGAGTTGTCGCCGCTTGCCACCGAGGTGCGCTTCGAGGACGTGAAGTCGGTGCTCAACGAGAACGACTCGCCCGACATTTCATTCGACCGTTCGCTCAACCCGTACCGCGGCTGCGAGCACGGCTGCATCTACTGCTTCGCCCGGCCGACGCACAGCTACCTCAATCTCTCGCCGGGGCTCGACTTCGAAACCAAGCTCATCGCCAAGCGGAACATCGTCGAGGTGCTGCGCGCCGAACTCGGCCGCAAGGGCTACCGGCCCAGCCACATCGCTATCGGCACGGCCACCGATTGCTACCAGCCCATCGAACGCGAGCTGCGGCTCACCCGCTCGGTGATCGAGCTGCTGAAGGAAACGCGGCATCCGTTTGCGCTGGTCACAAAATCGAGCGCGGTCGAACGCGACCTGGACCTGATCGCACCCATGGCCGCCGAGCACCTGGCCGCGGTGTACATCACCGTGACCACGCTCGACGGCGAGCTGGCCCGCAAGCTGGAGCCGCGCGCGGCCGCGCCGCATCGGCGGCTGCGCACCATTCGCACGCTGGCCGAGGCCGGCGTGCCGGTGGGCGTGAGCGTGGCGCCGCAGATTCCCTTCGTCAACGAAGACATGGAGCAGGTGCTCGAAGCCGCCTGGGAGGCCGGTGCGCGCAGTGCCTTCTACACGGTCATCCGGCTGCCGTGGGAGGTGGCGCCGCTCTTCAAGGAATGGCTCGAACTGCACTACCCGCAGCGCGCGGACCGCATCATGGCGCGCATCCACGAGATGCGCGGCGGCAAGGACTACGACGCCGACTTCGCCACCCGCATGAAGGGCAGCGGGCTCTGGGCCGACCTGATCCGCCAGCGCTTCGAGAAGGCGGCGAACCGCATCGGCTTCAACCGCGAGCGCATTGCGCTCGATCTCAGCGCGTTCCGGCCACCGGGCGCAGCGGGGCAGGGCAGCCTGTTCTAGGATCGGCCGCGCTGGAAGTGTCCGCTGCGCACCAGTCGCCGCCGAGCGCCTTCACCAGGAACACCGAAGTCAGCAGGCGCTGGCCCTGCAGCTGCGCGGCCTGGCGCTCCACCGTGAGCAGCGACTGCTGCGCGGTGATCACGTCGAGATACGTCGAGGCGCCGCCTTCGTAGCGGCTGGTGGCCATGTCGAGCACGCGGCGCGCCGCCGCGACGGCGGCCTGCGCCTGGGTGGTCGCGCGGTCGAGCGCGGCCAGGCCGGTGATGCCGTCTTCCACTTCCTGCATCGCGGTCAGCACCGTGCGGCGGTAGTTGCCCACGGTGGCGTCGTAGCCGGCCTTGGCGAAATCGACATTCGCGCGCACGCGGCCGCCATCGAACAGCACCTGCGTGGCCGACACGCCCACCGACCACAACAGGCTCGGTCCGTCGAATAGCGTCTCGATCATGCGGCTGTCCACGCCCACGGTCGGCGAGATGACGAAGCTCGGATAGAGGGCCGCAGTGGCCACGCCGATCTGCGCGTTGGCCGCCGCCATGGCGCGCTCGGCCGAGGCCACGTCGGGCCGGCGCTGCAGCATTTCGGAAGGCAGGCCCAGCGGCACCGCGGGCGGGCGAATCTCGCGCAGGTCGGCCGGCAGCTCGAAGCTCGGCGCCGGCGTGCCCGTGAGGGTGGCGAGCGCGTGCTCATACTGCGCGCGCTGCTTCTTCAGCACGTCGACCTGCGTCAGCGTGGTGTCGAGCAGCGCCTGCTGCTGCGCCACGTCGAGGCCCGACACCGCACCCAGGTCGTGGCGCGCTGTGACCAGTTCGAGCGCGCGCCGCTGCAGGGCGATGGACCGCGAGAGCACGTCGAGCTCGGTGTCGGTCGAGCGCAGGTTGAAGTAGTTGTTCGCCACGTCGGCAGTGAGCACGAGCCGCGTGTTCTCGAGGTCGGCGGCCGATTGTTCGGCCGAGGCCGTGGCGCCTTCGACGCTGCGCTGCACGCGGCCCGCGAGGTCGAGCTCATAGCTCGCGTTGAGCGACAGCATAAAGTCGTTCTGCACCGTCGACGAGTTGGCTGTGGCGTAGTTGGTGAGCGGCCGGTTGGCGGAAATCTTCAGGCGCGAAGCGCGGGTGCCGAAGCCGAGCTGCGGATACTGGCTGGCCGAATTGGCCGCGAGCGTGGCGCGTGCCTGGGCCAGCCGCGCGTTGGCGATGGCCAGCGTCGGGCTGCCGGCCAGCGCCTTGTCCTGCAATGCGTCGAGCTGCGCGTCGTTGAAGCGCCTCCACCACGGGCCCTTGTCGGCGCTGTCGTCCGGTGCGGCCTGCCGCCACGGTTCCTCGAGCTTCCAGCTCACGGGCAGCGGGGTCTCGGGCGCCTTGTAGTCGGGGCCGACCGCGCAGCCTGCCAGCAGCAGCGCTGCGGCTGCGCAGGCATCCAGCAGGCGCAGTCTCACGCCGGTTCCTTTCGGGGAGGTGCCTTCGCATCCGCTGCCGGTGCTTCGGGTGCGATCGTCACCACGTCGCCCTCGGCCAGCGAGTCGGAAGGATTGAGCACCATGCGGTCATTGGCGCCGATGCCATCGGTCACCTCAACGCTCTCGCCGTAGTTGCGGCCCAGCGTGACCGCGCGCAAGCCGATGCGGCCTTGCGCATCGACCACCGCGATGCGCGTGCCTTCGGCGCGGAACAGCAGCGCATTGGCCGGCACCGTGAGCGTCTGGCTCGCGGCCAGCGGCAGCGACACCTGCACATAGGCGCCCGGCAGCAGCGCGCCGTCGCGGTTGGGCAGCGACACCTCGACCTGCATCATCCGCGTGGTGGCGTCGATCGAGCCCGAGGTGCGCGCCACCTCGCCCGTGAAGCGCTGGCCGCGCAGTTCCGCCTGCGTCACCACCACCGGCTGGCCCGCCTTGACGAGCTGCGCGTAGGCCTGTGGCACGTTGATGTACACGCGCAGCGGATCGGTCTGCGCCAGCATGAAGAGTGCGCGCCCGGCGCCGCCGCCCGCACCGGCGTCGATCAGGTCGCCCACGTCGACATTGCGGCGCGTGATCACACCCGCGAACGGCGCGACGATGCGCTTGAAGCCTTCGGTCTGCCTCAGGCGCTGCACGTTCGCATCGGCCGCCGCCACGTTCGACGTGGCCTGCGCCACCGCGCTGCGGCGTTCGTCGAGGTCCTGTTGCGAGACCACGTCCTTCTTGCGCAGGTTTTCCCAGCGCTCGGCCGTGCTCTTCGCGAGCTCCAGGCCCGAGGCCGCCTGCGCGCGGGCGGCAATGGCCTGCGACAGCTGCTGGTCGATTTCGGGCGTTTCGATCTCGGCCAGCAGCTCGCCTTTCTCGACGCGGCTGCCGATGTCCCTGGTCCAGCGCTTGAGGTAGCCGCTCGCGCGCGCCGAGATCGGCGACTGCACGAAGCCCTGCAGCGTGCCGGGCAGCGCCAGCGTCTGGCCCGCGGCGGGCGTGCGCGGCAGGGCGGTCTGCACATGCAGCTTCGCGCGTTCCGCGGTACCGGCTTCGAGCGCGCGTGCATTCGCGATGCGCACGAACACCGTGCGCGCCGCCCCCAGCGCCAGCAGCGCGAGCACGATCAGCACCAGCCAGCGCGTGCGCTTCACGATCTGGCGGCGGCGCAGCAGTTCGCCTTCGCCGTCTTCCGCGGCGATGGGGTGGATGGCCAATGCCGAGTGGCGTTGCTCCGTCATGGCCAGCTCGGCGCCGGGCCGCTCCCAAGGCGAGCTGCGGCCCCCTTGGGGGGCAGCGAATACACGGAGTGAATGAGCGTGGGGGTCAAGGTTTCAGTTCTCCTGGGGCGCTGCGCCCCGCGGGCGGTTGCGCCGAATGGTGTGCTTCTTCGCGTGCCGCTTTGCGGTGCGCAAGCCGACTGTGCACCCCCGCGAACACGGCAGGCACGAAAAACAATGTCGACACCGTGGCAAAAAGCAGGCCGCCGATCACCGCGCGGCCCAGCGGCGCGTTCTGCTCGGCGCCTTCGCCGATGCCCAGCGCCATCGGGATCATGCCGATGATCATCGCCAGCGCCGTCATCAGCACCGGCCGGATGCGCGTGGCACCGCCCTCGAGCGCGGCCGAAAGCGGTGGAATGCCGGCCTGCAGCCGCTCGCGCGCGAACGACACCAGCAGGATGGAATTGGCCGTGGCCACGCCCATGGTCATGATCGCACCGGTCAGCGCGGGCACGCTCAGCGTGGTGCCGGTGATGAACAGCATCCACGCGATGCCGGCCAGCGCGGCGGGCAGGGCGGTGATGATGATGGCCGCGTCGAGCCACGACTGGAAGGTGACCACGATCAGCAGGTACACCAGCACGATGGCCATCACCAGCCCCACGCCCAGGCCGATGAAGGACGACTGCATGGTCTGCACCTGCCCGCGGATGGCGACCTGGCTGCCGCGCGAGAGCTTGGGTCGCATCTCGTCGACCAGCACCTGCACCTTCGAGGCCACGCTCGCAAGGTCGGTGCCCTGCACGCTCACGTAGACGTCGATCACCGGCGCAATGTTGTAGCGCGACATCACCGCCGGCTGCCGCGCGGCCTGCGCATCGACCAGGTTGCCCAGCAGCTGCTGCGAAACACCGCTGGCGGCCGCCGTGCCGCCCGTGCCCACCGGGATATTGAGCAGCGAGTCGAGCGAGTCGACGTTGTACTGCGGCGTCTGCACCGCAATGCTGTAGACCACGCCGTTCTGTGGATTGAGCCAGAAGGCCGGCGCCGTCTGCGAGCTGCCCGAGAGCGCAATGAGCACGTTCTGCCCCACGTTGGCCGCGGTGAGGCCGTACTGCTGCAGCCGCGTGCGGTCCATCTGCAGGTTGAGGCTGGGCCCGTCGAGCCGCTGGTGCACGTGCGCATCGACCGCGCCGGGAATCTGCTTGATGGCCTTGGTGAGCTCGGCCGCGCGGGCCGCGTTGCCCGCCATGTCGGCGCCGCTGAACTGCACGTCGATGGCCGCAGGCAGGCCGAAGTTCAGGATCTGCGTGACGATGTCGGCGGGCTGGAAGAAGAATTCGACACCCGGAAAGCGCCTGGGCAATTCAGCGCGCAGCAGCGAGACGAATTCCTCGGTGGGCCGATGGCCGTCCTTCAGCGAGAGCAGCAGCTCCGCGTCGAAGGTGCCGATGGTGCCGGCATTGCTGTATGAGAGGTTGATGCCGCTGTTGGGAATGCCGAGGTTGTCGAGGATGGTTTCGAGCTGGCCGGGCGGCACCAGCTCGCGGATGGCGGCCTCGACGCGGTCGGTGAGGCGCGCCGTTTCCTCGATGCGGGTGCCGGTGGGGGCGCGCAGGTGCAGGCGGATCTGGCCTGCGTCCACGGTCGGGAAGAAGTCGCGGCCCAGCGCCGGATACAGCAGGCAGGACAGCAGGCAGAAGCCCAGGAACAGGCCGATGAACCCCCCGCGCCTGGACAGCACCACCGACAGCAGCAGCGTGTAGGCGCGGCGCACGCGCTCGAAGCGGCGATCGAAGCTCTGGTAGACGCGCTGCAGCGCGCTGGGCTTTGCATCGTGGGCCGGCTGCGCATGTGCGCCGCCCATCAGCAGCATCACCAGCGTGGGCACCAGCGTGCGCGAAAGCAGGTAGGAGGCCAGCATCGCGAACACCACCGCCTCGGCCAGCGGCACGAACAGGAAGCGCGCCACGCCCGAGAGAAAGAACATCGGCACGAACACGATGCAGATGCACAGCGTGGAGACGAAGGCCGCATTGCCGATCTCGCCCGCGCCGACCTCGATGGCTTCCTTGAGCGGCGTGCCCATGTGCAGGTGGCGCTCGATGTTCTCGATCGTCACGATCGCCTGGTCCACCAAGATGCCGACCGAGAGCGCAAGCCCGCCCAGCGTCATGAGGTTGAGCGTTTCGCCGAGCGCATACAGCACCAGGATCGAGGCCAGGATCGACAGCGGAATCGTGAGCCCGATGATCAGCGTGCTGCGCCAGTTGCCCAGGAACAGCAGCACCATCGCTGCCGTGAGCGCCGCCGCCAGGATGGCCTCGAACACCACGCCCTTGACGGCCGCCTTCACGAACACCGACTGGTCGAACAGCGGCGTGATCTTGATGTCCTGCGGCATGGTCTGCGCGGCCACCGGCAGCATCGCGCGGATGTTCGAAACGATGTCCAGCGTGGAGGCGCCGCCGTTCTTCAGCACCGACAGCAGCACGCCGCGCACGCCGTCCTGGCGCACGATGTTGGTCTGCGGCGAGAAACCGTCGCGCACATAGGCCACGTCGCGCAGGTAGGTGGTGGCGCCGTTCACCGTGCGCACCGGCAGGTCGTTGAGTCCGGCCACCGCGTCGGGCGAACCGTTCATGCGCACGCTGTATTCGGTGGCGCCGAACTTGGCGGTGCCCGAAGGCAGGATCAGGTTCTGCGTGTTGACCGCGTTCACCACGTCGGCCGGCGTGAGGCCGCGCGCCTGCATCGCCTGGGTGTCGAGGTCGACCGAGATCAGCCGGTTCTTGCCGCCGTACGGAAACGGAATGGCCGCGCCGGGCACCGTGATGAGCTGCGGCCGCAGCTGGTTGACGGTGGCATCGAACAGCGAGTTTTCAGAGCGCGTGGGGCTGGACAGCGCAAGCTGGACCACCGGCACGCTGGAGGCCGAATACTTGATGACCAGCGGCGGCGTGATGCCCGGCGGCAGCTGCCGCACCTGCGCCTGCATGGAGGCCACCACCTGCGAGATCGCCATCTCGATGTTGGCGGTGGGCTGGAAGAACACCTTGATGATCGACACGCCCGCGAGCGACTGCGACTCGATATGCTCGATGTCGCTCACCGTGGTGGTGAGGCCGCGCTCCACCTGGCCCGAGATGCGCTGGCCCATCTCCTGCGCCGGCAGGCCGGTGTAGTTCCAGATGACGCTGACCACCGGGATGTTGATCTCCGGGAAGATGTCGGTGGCCATGCGCGCCAGCACGAAGGGCGTGGCCAGCACGATCAGCATCGCCATCACGATGAAGGTGTAGGGGCGACGCAATGCGAGCTGGACCATGGACAGGGCTCTCTGCTTCCGGCGGAAAAAGGTTGTGCATCATAAGGAAGTAGATTTAAGTTCGGCTGATGCACGGGGATTGCCCCGCAATTGCACCAAAAAGGGAATGTATGAACGGGGTATGGCTGGTCGTGATGGGTGTTTCAGGCTGCGGCAAATCGAGCCTCGGGGCTGCGCTGGCAGTGGGGTTCGGGCTGCCGCTGATCGAGGGCGACGACTACCATCCGCCGGCCAATGTCGAGAAGATGAGCCGCGGCATCGCCCTGACCGATGCGGACCGCGCCGGCTGGCTCGCGACGCTGGGGCAGAAGCTGGCCGCTGCGCCGCAGGGAGCGGTGCTGACCTGCTCGGCGCTCAAGCGCAGCTACCGGGAGCAGCTGCGCGCGGCGGTGCCGGGGCTGCGCTTCGTGTTCATGGAGATCGAGCGCGCCGAGGCCGAACGCCGCGTGGCCGCACGGGCCGGCGAGGGTGAGCACACGTTCCCGGCAAGCCTGGTCGCCAACCAGTTCGCAACGCTCGAATCACCGGCCGGCGAGCCGGGCGTGCTGGCGGTCGATGCGACCGCACCGCTGGGGGTGCTGGTCGGGCACGTGAAGGCCTGGCTGCCTGCGGTCTGATCTGTTCGGCGTCAGCCGATGACTTCCGGCCAGTTGGTGTGGAAGAACTCGCCGGCGGGCTTGTCCACACGCTCGTAGGTGTGCGCCCCGAAGAAATCGCGCTGCGCCTGCAGCAGGTTAGCGGGCAGCCGCTCGGTGCGGTAGCTGTCGTAGTAGGCCAGCGAGGCGCTGAACGCCGGCACCGGAATGCCGTTGCTCACCGCCAGTGCCACCACTTCTCGCCAGTTCTGCTGCGTGCGGTTCAGCAGGTCCTTGAAGTAGGGGTCGAGCATCAGGTTGCGGAGGGATGGATCGGTGCGGTAGGCGTCGGTGATGCGGTTCAGGAAGCGCGCGCGGATGATGCAGCCGCCGCGCCAGATGGCCGCGATGCGGCCGAGGTCGAGCTTCCACTCTTTCGTCTCGCCCATGGTCTGAACGAGGTCGAAGCCCTGCGTGTAGCTGATGACCTTCGAGGCATAGAGCGCGTCGTGTACCTTGGCCACCAGCGCCTTCTTGTCGAGCGACAGTGCGATCTTCGGCCCCTGCAGCAGCTTGCTGGCCGCCACGCGCGCCTTCTTCTGCGATGACAGCACGCGCGCCTCGACCGCGGCGTTGATGGTGCTGATGACCACCGCGTTCTGGGCCGCGTTGACGAGTGTCCACTGCCCCGTGCCCTTCTGGCCGGCCTTGTCGAGAATGAGTTCGACGATCGGCTGGCCGGTTTCCGGGTCCTTTTGCTCGAGCGCCTTGGCGGTGATCTGGATCAGGTAGCTTTGCAGCTCGCCCTCGTTCCATTCGTTGAAGACCGCAGCCATCTCGTCGGTGCTGAAGCCGGCGGCCTTGAACAGGCTGTAGGCCTCGCAGATCAGCTGCATGTCGCCATACTCGATGCCGTTGTGCACCATCTTCACGTAGTGGCCCGCGCCGCCGGGGCCGATGTGGATCACGCAGGGCTCGCCGTCCACCTTGGCCGCGATGCTCTCGAAGATCGGCTTCATCACCTCCCAGGTGGAGAGCGGTCCGCCCGGCATGATCGACGGACCCTTGCGCGCGCCTTCCTCGCCGCCCGAGACGCCCGCGCCGATGAAGCGCAGGCCCTTGGTTGCGAGGTAGGCGTCGCGGCGCTCGGTGTCGGTGTAGAGGCTGTTGCCGCCGTCGATGACGATGTCGTCCTTGTCGAGCAGCGGAATCAGCTGCTCGATGACCTGGTCGACCGGCGCGCCGGCCTTCACCATGATCTGGATCTTGCGCGGCCGGGCGAGGCTCTGCACGAACTCCTCCAGCGTTTTCGTGCCGACCAGCTTCTTGCCCGGGTTGGCGGCCACGAAGGCTTCGGTGGTGGCTTCGGTGCGGTTGTACACGCTGACCTGGAAGCCGCGGCTTTCCACGTTCAGCACCAGGTTCTGGCCCATCACGGCCAGGCCGATCAATCCGAAATCGCTCTTGTTGCTCATGGCCCTTCTTTCGTGTGCGGTAAATGTGATGGGCATTGTGCCGGCGGTGCCGTGGGCCTGCCATCGGAGGGCGCTGATGGCCGGGCGGGATGCAGGGCCGCCGGTTCAGCCGCCGAACAGCGCATCGAACACGCGAATCGATGCATAGGCGTCGTTGGCCGCGTAGCGCATCTGCGCTTCGGTCAGTTGCCTGTTGGCCCAGTTCGAGGTGGTCGCCTTGCGCGACTTCACGAAGCGCCGGTTGAACACCAGCGCCACGGCCGCCTTCACGCCCACCGACTTGCGGTAGCCGCGGCGGCGAAACTCGCTGTCGATGTCGAACACCGCCTTCGGTTCGATGTTGAGGCGGTTGCGTATCAGCGTGAGATCGGTCGAAAGGCCGAAGCCGACTTTGCGGAGTTCGGTGGAAGCAAGCAGCGCTGCGACCACCGGGTTGCATTCGGTGCGGTGCAGCTGGAACAGCCAAGCGGTTTCGCGCGTTGCGAACTGCACCACGTGCGGTCCGCCCGAGACCTCGTTCTTCGCGAAGGTGGGCTTGGATTCGGTGTCGAAGCCGGCAACGCCGGCGGCCAGCAATGCGGCGGCGGCATGTTCGGCCTCCTGCAGCGTGGAAACGACCACGATGTCTCTCAGGCCCAGGCCCTCGAAGGGTTCGAGCAGCGCGATCTGCTCGCGCTCGGGGAGGGGTGGCAACGCGGGAGGGTTGTCGCTCACAAGGGGGCTGCTTTCTTTTTCTTCACTGGGGCTTTCCTGGTGGCCTTCCCGGCGGCGGCCGCGGTCTTTTTCTTCTTCGGCGGCTGGCCTGAACGCAGGGCCGCTTCATAGGCGCGGCGGCCCCAGAGCGCGGCTTCCTCGCGGTCCTCGAAAAGATCGGCCGGCGCCAGCCGGTACGACATGGGCATCGCCTTCCCTTCGCGCACATAGGTGAAGGGCGGCAGGTTCAGCTTGTCGAAATGCTCGGCGCTGCCGGCATCGGCCTTGAGGTAGAGCGTGTCCTTGGCGACGAGCGCGATCATGCGGCCCTCGTGCCACACGCCATGGCCGCATGCGGCGCGTTTCGATGCGGCCGAGGCGCTCGAAGACTTCGTGCAGGCTCTGGACGAATGCACTCATCCGGTGATCTCGATGCGGTTGCCGTCCGGGTCGAGCACCACGCTTTCGTAATAGCCGTCGCCGGTGCGGCGCGGGCCGTCGAGCAGCGGGTAGCCGTCGGCCTTCAGGCGCTGCGTGAGCGCGTCGACCGCCGCATCGGAACCCACGCTGATGGCCAGGTGCGTCCATCCCATGCGCTGGGCGCCGGGTTCGGCGGGCACGGGCGAGAGGGTGCTCGTGGCCATGGCCTCGATGCGGGCACCGTCGCCCAGGCTCAGGAAGCAGGACGCAAAACCCTTGGCCGGGTTGACATAGCCCGCACCGGCCGTGGCGCCGAAGTAGTCGATGTAGAAGCGCTTGCAGCGTTCGAGATCGGTGGTCCAGAGGGCAATGTGATCGATGCGCATGAAGAAAGAAACCGGGGAAGGAAAGTGCTCAGCCGTTGCGCCGCGGCTGCCGCGGCGGGCTCGCGGGATGCCAATGGTAGGCGACCCGTTCACGTCCGCTGGCCGGGTGCCGGTCGACCGCGCCGCGCGCGAGGCCGTAGCGCTCGTAGAAGCGCTGCGCCGCGGTATTGCTGGTGGCCACGTGAAGCTTCCAGCCGAGCGGCATGCGCACGCTGGCTTCGTCGAGCAGCGCCTGCCCCAGGCCCTGGTTGCGAAGATGGGGCTCGACGAACAGCTGCGCCACGTATTCGCGCCGCGCCAGCAGCACCATGAAGGCGAGCACCTGGCCTTCGCGTTCGGCCAGCACCACGTCGGCGGGCGGCACGAATTCGGTTTGCACGCGCCGCAGCCAATGCGTGATCGGCTCGATGACGGCGGCATTCCGGTTGGCCGCCATCCAGGCGCGGCGCCAGATGCCGGCCAGTGCCAGGCTCTCTTCGGCGGCACCGTCGCGGGACCGCAATTGGAAGGCAGGAATCTGTGCTGCGGACATGCGGCCCATGATAAGCCGCCCGTGGGCCGCGGTCGATCAACGGGGCCGATCAACCGCGCAGTGTTTGCGCGTGGTGCGCGATGTGGTCCGCCATGAAGGTCTGGATGAAGTAGTAGCCGTGGTCGTAGCCCGCGTGGCGGCGCAGCGTGAGAGGCTGGCCGGCGGCAAAGCAGGCCGCCTCGAAGACTTCCGGGTGCAACTGCTCGGCCAGGAATTTGTCGGCCAGCCCCTGGTCGATCAATATGCCTTGCGGATAGGGTGCAGCGGTTTGCGACTTCATGAGCGCGCTGGCGTCGTGTGCGAGCCATTGCGCGCGGTCGCCGCCGGGCTCGCCCAGGTAGCCGCCGAACGCCTTTTCGCCCCATGGGCACTGCGAGGGAGCGCAGATCGGCGCAAAGGCCGACAGCGACTTGAAGCGCCCCGGATGCCGCAGCGCCAGCGTGAGCGCGCCATGGCCGCCCATCGAATGGCCGAAGATGCCCAGGTGCTGGTCGTCGATGGCGAAGTGCCGTCCCACCAGGGGCAGCAGCTCGTGCACGATCCAGCTTTCCATGCGCCAGTGGGTGGACCAGGGGGCTTCGGTGGCGTCGAGGTAGAAGCCCGCGCCAATGCCGAAGTCCCAGTCGGCCGTGGCGCCGGGCAGGCCTTCGGCAATGCTCCCGCGCGGGCTGGTGTCGGGCGCGATCAGCGCCAGGCCCAGGCTGGCGGCCATGCGCTGCGCGCCGGCCTTCACTGCGAAGGTTTCTTCGTTGCAGGTCAGCCCCGCAAGGTAGAGCAGGGCCGGCACGCGCTCGTTCGCGGCCTGCGGCGGCAGGTAGACCGAGAAGCGCATCGGCAGGCCGGTTTCGTGCGAGGCGTGCGCGTGGAAGCTCTGCACGCCGCCGAAGACGTGGTGCTCGGAAAGGGTCTTGAGGGAGTCGGTCATCGGGAGGTGTTGTTGTGCAGCGATGCCGGAACGAGTTCGAGCACGGCGTCGGCAAAGATGCGCGGCGCCTCCTGCGGCAGGTTGTGGCCCGCGCCGGGCACCAGGCGGTGCGAGCGCGGCCCGCTGAAGCGCTGCGCATGGGCCGAGGCGTCGGCGGGCGGGCGCACCCCGTCGTCGATGCCGTCGAAGGTGATGGCGGGCACGGCAATCGCGGGCTGCGCGGCCAGGCGGCGCTCGATGTCCGCGTACGCCGGGTCGCCCGCAACCAGGCCGAAGCGATGCCGGTACGAATGGATCACCACGTCGACGAAGTCGGGGTGGTCGAAGGCGGCGGCGCTGCGCTCGAAGGTGGCGTCGTCGAACTTCCAGGTCGGCGACCAGAGCTGCCAGAGCAGCCGCGTGAGCGCCTTGCGGTCCTTCGCGAGGCCGGCGCGGCCGCGTTCGCTGTGGAAGTAGTACTGGTACCAGAGGCTGCGCTCGTTTGCCGGCGTGTCGGGCTCCATCGCCTTGGCGATGTCCTGGATGTTGTAGCTGTTGAGCGAAACCAGGCCCGCGCAGCGCTCGGGCCACAGAGCCGCCACCACGCAGGCGGCGCGGCCGCCCCAGTCGTAGCCGGCGAGCACCGCGCGTTCGATCTCCAGCGCATCGAGCAGCGCGAGCAGGTCGGCGCCGAAGGCCGCCTGTTCGCCCGAGCGCGGCGTGGCATCGCGGAGGAACCGCGTGGCGCCATAGCCGCGCATGTACGGAACGATCACGCGGCAGCCCTGCCCGGCGAGCATCGGCGCGACTTCCGCGTAGGCGTGGATGTCGTACGGAAAGCCGTGCATCAGCAGCACGGGCGGGCCGTCGGACGGGCCTGTTTCGTAGTAGGCGACTTCGAGGACGCCCGCTTCGATCCTGCGCAAGGGTTCCATGTGGTTCATGGCGGGCGTTCTCCTCGAAGGCTAGTAGAGAACCACGCCGCGAATGGATTCGCCGCGCTTCATCAGGTCGAAGCCCTTGTTGATGTCTTCGAGCGGCATGGTGTGCGTGATCAGGTCGTCGATGTTGATCTTGCCTTCCATGTACCAGTCGACGATCTTGGGCACGTCGGTGCGCCCGCGCGCGCCGCCGAAGGCCGAGCCTTCCCACTTGCGGCCCGTGACCAGCTGGAACGGCCGCGTGCTGATCTCGGCACCCGCCTCGGCCACGCCGATGATGATGCTGCGGCCCCAGCCCTTGTGCGTGCATTCGAGCGCCTGGCGCATCACCTTGGTGTTGCCGATGCACTCGAAGCTGTAGTCGGCGCCGCCGTCGGTCAGCTGCACGATCGCATCGACGATGTTCTCGTGCTCCTTCGGGTTGAGGAAGTGTGTCATGCCGAACTTGCGGGCCATCGCCTCGCGCTCGGGGTTCAGGTCGACGCCGATGATCTTGTCGGCGCCCACCATCTTGGCGCCCTGGATCACGTTCAGGCCGATGCCGCCGAGGCCGAACACCACCACGTTGGCACCGGCTTCCACCTTGGCCGTGAAGATCACCGCGCCGATGCCGGTGGTGACGCCGCAGCCGATGTAGCAGACCTTGTCGAACGGAGCGTCCTCGCGGATCTTGGCGAGCGAGATCTCGGGCGCGACCGTGTAGTTGCTGAAGGTGCTGGTGCCCATGTAGTGGAAGATGGGCTTGCCGTCCAGGCTGAAGCGGGAGGTGGCGTCGGGCATCAGGCCCTTGCCCTGCGTGCCTCGGATCAGCTGGCAGAGGTTGGTCTTGCGCGACAGGCAGAACTTGCACTGGCGGCATTCGGGCGTGTAGAGCGGAATGACGTGGTCGCCCTTTTTCAGCGTGGTGACGCCGGGGCCCACGTCGACCACGATGCCCGCGCCCTCATGGCCGAGGATGGCCGGGAAGATGCCTTCGGGGTCGGCGCCCGAGAGGGTGTAGTAGTCGGTGTGGCAGATGCCGGTGGCCTTGATCTCGACCAGAACCTCGCCGAATTTCGGCCCTTCGAGGTCCACGGTTTCGATGGTCAGCGGGGTTCCGGATTTCCAGGCGACGGCAGCTTTGGTTTTCATGGCGCTTCAGGGCAAAAGCACAAGCATACCCAGACAGCGCCCTCTGCGGCCAGCGCAACCATAATGGCGGCATCCTTCGTTGCCATTCATCATGAAGAAAATACTCGTCCTCAACGGCCCCAATCTCAACCTGCTCGGCACGCGCGAGCCCGAGCAATACGGACGCGACACGCTGGCCGACGTCGAGCGCCTGTGCAGGGACGCCGGCGCCAGCCACGGCGTGGAAATCGAATGCCGCCAGTCGAACCACGAGGGCGTGCTGATCGACTGGATCCACGAGGCCGGCCGCGAGGTGGCCGCCGGCAACATGCTCGGCGTGGTGATGAACCCGGGCGCCTACACCCACACCTCGATCGCGCTGCACGACGCCATCAAGGGCGCGAGCGTGCCGCTGATCGAACTGCACATCTCGAACGTGCACGCGCGCGAGGAGTTTCGCCACCACTCGTACATTTCGCCCGCGGCGCGCGGCATCATCGTGGGTCTTGGCGTCAAAGGCTACGCATTGGCCATCGCGGCCCTGGTGCCCTGAGCCTCGCGGCGGTCAGTCGGTTTGCCGGGGGGCAGCGGCCTTCCAGCTGCGGCTGATGTGGCCTTGGGCGTCGACGCTCTCCAGATGCACGTCGAAGCCCCACAGCCGCGCGAC
Organism: Variovorax paradoxus; assembly: GCF_030815975.1. Lineage (NCBI taxonomy): Bacteria > Pseudomonadati > Pseudomonadota > Betaproteobacteria > Burkholderiales > Comamonadaceae > Variovorax > Variovorax paradoxus. The sequence continues at coordinate 192,656 of NZ_JAUSXL010000002.1, read as the reverse complement.
GTGCTTCAACACTTCTTCGGCGTCGTCGTGCAGCGGCAGGTTGTTGCGCTGCGTGTGGCGCAGCGTCAGGGCGCGGTCGCCGCGCATGTTGACGTTCCACACCTGGATGTCGGGCTCCCTGCTGCTGATGTCGTACTGGCGTGACAGCGATTCGCGCAGCGCCTGGTAGCCGCTGTCGTCGTGGATGGCGGACACCTCGAGTTCGGGCTCGCTCTGGTGGTCGCGAATGGAGAACAGCCTGAAATCGCGCATGGTCTTCGGGCTCAGGAACTGGCCGACAAAGCTCTCGTCCTTGAAGTTGCGCATGGCGTAGTCGAGCGTCTTGACCCAGTCGGTGCCCGCGAAGTCGGGGAACCAGCGGCGGTCTTCCTCGGTGGGCTTTTCGCAGATGCGCCGCAGTTCGGTGAACATCGAGAAGCCCAGCGCGTAGGGGTTGATGCCGCTGTAGGCGCGATGTCCGACGGGCGGCTGGAAGATCACGCCGGTGTGCGAGCTGAGCCATTCCATCATGAAGCCGTCGGCGAGCTGGCCGCGGTCGTACATGGTGTTGAGCAGGGTGTAGTGCCAGAACGTGGCCCAGCCCTCGTTCATGACCTGGGTCTGGCGCTGCGGATAGAAATACTGGGCGATCTTGCGCACGATGCGCACCACCTCGCGCTGCCAGGGCTCGAGCAGCGCGGCATTCTTCTCGATGAAGTAGAGCAGGTTCTCCTGCGGTTCCGAGGGGAAGCGGCGGGATGAGTCGGATTCGGTTGTGTGTTCGCCGCTCTTGCGCGGCAGGGTGCGCCAGAGATCGTTGACCTGCTGCTGCATGTGGCGCTCGCGGTCGGCGCGCTGCGTACTCTCCTGCGCCAGCGAGCGCTTCTGCGGACGGCGATAGCGGTCGACGCCGTAGTTCATCAGCGCGTGGCAGGAGTCGAGCAGCTCTTCCACCGCGTCGAGCCCGTGGCGCTCCTCGCATTCGGCGATGTAGTGCCGCGCATAGACGAGGTAGTCGATGATCGAGGACGCGTCGGTCCACATCCGGAACAGGTAGTTGCCCTTGAAGAAGCTGTTGTGGCCATAGGCCGCATGGGCGATCACCAGGGCCTGCATGGCCATGGTGTTTTCTTCCATCAGGTAGGCAATGCAGGGGTCGGAGTTGATGACGATCTCATAGGCCAGCCCCATGTGGCCGCGGCGGTAGTTCTTCTCGGTGGCGATGAACTGCTTGCCGTAGGACCAGTGGCGATAGATCATGGGCATGCCGACGCTGGCATAGGCATCCATCATCTGCTCGGCGGTGATCACCTCGAGCTGGTTCGGGTACACGTCCAGGCCGAAGCTCCTGGCCGTCTTCGCGATCTCGGTGTGGTAGGTCTCGATGAGATCGAAGGTCCAGTCCGACGGACTGGGCAGGCGCTCCAGGCGTTCGAGGGGAGGGTGGTCGGAGGTCATGCCGGCACTCCCTCTTTCTTGAAGAGGTCGCGGAACACGGGGTAGATGTCCCGCGCGTCCGACACCTTGCGCATCGCAAAATTGGGCTCCATGCCTTCGAGTTGCGCGTATTCCTGCCAGAGGTTCTGCTCGGTTTCGGCCACCTGCACATAGGCGTAGTAGCGCACCACCGGAAGGATGCTCTCGACCAGCAGCTCGCGGCAGCGTCCGCTGTCCTGGTGCCAGTTGTCGCCGTCGCTCGCCTGCGCGCCGTAGACGTTCCATTCGCCGCTCGGATAGCGCGCCTTGATGATTTCATCCATCAGCACCAGCGCGCTCGACACCACGGTGCCGCCGGTTTCGGTGGCATGGAAGAACTCTTCCTCGGTCACTTCCTGCGCTTGCGTGTGGTGGCGCAGGAACACGAGGTCGATGGTTTCGTAATGCCGCGTGAGGAACATGTAGAGCAGCATGAAGAAGCGCTTGGCCATGTCCTTGCGCGCCTCGTCCATCGAGCCCGAGACGTCCATGAGGCAGAACATGACGGCCTTGGCGCTGGGCACCGGCGTCTTGACGCGGTTGCGGTAGCGCAGGTCGATGGGGTCGATGTAGGGCACATGCCGCATGGTGCGGCGCAGTTCGGCGATCTGCTCCTCGGTTTCGCGGATTTCGTTCTTGATCAGGGCCTGTTCGGCCTGCGGGTGCTGCCGCAGGTGCAGCAGGTGCGTCTCCAGTCGGCGCAGCTCCTTGCGCGGCTCGCCGCCCAGCGCGATGCGCCGCGCCAGGGCGCCGCGCATCGAGCGCACCACGTGCAGGTTGTTGGGCGAGCCGTCGCTCGTGAAGCCGGCGCGGTGGCTCTTCCACTCGGGCACTTCGGCGATCTGCGTGCGAATGAGGTGCGGCAGCGCCAGGTCGTCGAAGAACACGCGCATGAACTCGTCGCGCGTGAGGCGGAACACGAAGTCGTCCTCGCCTTCGCCGCTGTCTCCGGCCTCGCCGCTCCCCGAACCGCCGCCGGCCTGCCCCTCCGGGCGCGCAATGCGGTCGCCCTTGAGGTATTCCTGGTTGCCCGGGTGCACGTACTCGCGGTCGCCGCCGCGCGCATGGCCGAAGACGGGTTCGGACACATCGTGGCGCGGCAGGGTGACATCTTCGCCTTGCTCCAGTTCGCGGATGTTGCGCCCGCTCACAGCGCGCCGCACGGCCTCCTGGATCTGTCCGCGGTAGCGCCTGAGGAAGCGCTCGCGGTTGCCAATGGACTTGTTCTTGCCCGAGAGCCGGCGGTCGATGATCTGCTGCAGGATGGCCACGATGTTGTCAAAGCTCCTTGCAAAAAGGGGGTGAAGCCTTTTGGGCCCCGCCGCTGTGAACTGTCGCTATGAACTCTTGCGCACGCGCAGGTACCACTCGCAGAGCAGGCGAACCTGCTTGGCCGTATAGCCTTTCTCGACCATGCGGGTCACGAAGTCCTCGTGCTTCTTCTGCTCGTCGGCGCTGCTCTTGGTGTTGAAGCTGATCACCGGCAGGAGTTCCTCGGTGTTGGAGAACATCTTCTTCTCGATGACCGCGCGCAGCTTTTCGTAACTGGTCCAGGCGGGGTTGCGCCCGGCATTGCCGGCGCGTGCGCGCAGCACGAAGTTGACGATCTCGTTGCGGAAGTCCTTCGGATTCCCGATGCCCGCGGGCCGCTCGATCTTCTCGAGTTCGGCGTTGAGCGAGGCGCGGTCGAAGACTTCGCCGGTGTCCACGTCGCGGAACTCCTGGTCCTGGATCCAGTAGTCGGCGTAGGTGACGTAGCGATCGAAGATGTTCTGGCCGTACTCGCTGTAGCTCTCGAGGTAGGCGGTCTGGATTTCCTTGCCGATGAACTCGGCGTAGCGCGGTGCCAGCAGCTCCTTGATGTAGCTGATGTACTTCTGCTCGGTTTCCGGCGGAAACTGCTCGCGTTCGATCTGCTGCTCGAGCACGTACATGAGGTGCACGGGGTTGGCCGCCACTTCGGAACTGTCGAAGTTGAACACCTTCGAGATGATCTTGAAGGCGAAGCGGGTCGAGACGCCGCTCATGCCTTCGTCCACGCCGGCGTAGTCGCGGTATTCCTGGATCGACTTGGCCTTGGGGTCGGTGTCCTTGAGGTTCTCGCCGTCGTAGACCTGCATCTTGCTGTAGATGCTGGAGTTCTCGGGTTCCTTCAGCCGCGTGAGCACCGAGAGCTGCGCCATCATGCGCAGCGTTCCGGGGGCGCAGGGCGCCTTGGAGAGCGACGAGTTGCGAACCAGCTTCTCGTAGATCTTGATTTCCTCCGAGGCACGCAGGCAGTAGGGCACCTTGACGATGTAGATCCGGTCGAGGAAAGCCTCGTTGTTCTTGTTGTTGCGGAAGGCCTTCCATTCGCTTTCATTGCTGTGCGCCAGCACGATGCCGTCGAACGGAATGGCGCCGAAGCCCTCGGTACCCTTGAAGTTGCTTTCCTGCGTGGCAGTGAGCAGCGGATGCAGCACCTTGATGGGCGCCTTGAACATTTCCACGAACTCCAGCAGGCCTTGGTTGGCCAGGCACAGGCCACCCGAGTAGGCATAGGCGTCGGGGTCGTCCTGGGCGTAGGTTTCGAGCTTGCGGATGTCGATCTTGCCGACCAGCGAGGAAATGTCCTGGTTGTTCTCGTCGCCCGGCTCGGTCTTGGCCACGGCGATCTGCCGCAGCACCGACGGGTAGCGCTTGACCACCTTGAACTGGCGGATGTCGCCGCCGTACTCCTCGAGCCGCTTCACGGCCCAGGGCGAGAGGATGCGGTTCAGGTAGCGCCGTGGGATGCCGTATTCCTTTTCGAGGATCTCGCCGTCTTCGGCGGCATCGAAGAGGCCCAGCGGCGTCTCGTTGACCGGCGAACCCTGGATGGCATAGAAGGGCACGTGCTCCATGAGCTGCTTCAGGCGCTCGGCGATCGAGCTCTTGCCGCCGCCGACGGGGCCGAGCAGATAGAGGATCTGCTTCTTTTCTTCCAGGCCCTGGGCGGCATGCCGGAAGTACGACACCACCTGCTCGATGGCGTCCTCCATGCCGTAGAACTCCTTGAACGCCGGGTAGATCTTGATGACCTTGTTCGCGAAGATCCGCGACAGCCGGGAATCGTTGCGCGTGTCGACCAGCTCGGGTTCGCCGATGGCCTTGAGCATCCGCTCGGACGCAGTGGCATACGCGGTGGGGTCGCGTTTGCAGATATCCAGGAAGTCCTGCAGCGAGAGGACTTCCTCGCGGGTGCGCTCGTAACGGGCGGCAAAGTTGCTGATCACATCCATGGTCACGCCTCCATCAGGTCTGCGGGTTTATTGACCCGAAGCCTGCAGCCGCAATGCGCCGCAACTTTTTAAAGGTGTGCCGCCCGTGGCTGCAAGCCATCGAAACTCCCTTAATCTCCATCTACACAAACAGCATAAAGCAAAGAGTGCACCCGGAAAATTCTTTGTTAAATCAGAACCACAGTGCCGAGTAAAGTTCCTGAGAAAAACCCGCAGCATTTGGCAATTCCAGCTAAATTTCAGGGTTCGGCAATCGAACTTCGTGCGGCCCCTCCGCCCAGTGAAAATACCTATGGCGATCGGCCTATGCAGTCATTGCATCTTTTCCGGCGAAAGCACCTCCTAATGAGCCCTCGGCAGCTCAAAACGGTTACACCATCAATAACGCGCCGGGTCGTGTTTAGGTTTATTGCTCAGCCGAAAAATATATAAAAGCAATCTGCGCGCCATCTTTTGATGGGCATGTCGCGCATGTGGGCGTGGGAAAGCGCGCCAGAACTTGGTCGGCGCAGTTCCGAGGAGGGGCCGTCATGGCGCACGGCACCGAACGAGGTCGGCAGGCACCGTTCGCGTGCGCGGAGGACGGCGGCGTCGAAGCGAGGTCGCGCCGTGCCTTCCAACTACTTGAAAAGACAGGGAAATCGGCAGCGCCGAGCCTTCGGTTGGCTCCGGGCGAGGAACGAAGCAAGGCGCAGCGAAGTGCACCGAGCTTCATGCAGGGGCCTCTTCTTCAGCTGAAGAATTCCTTGGCCTTGTCGAGCCATCCCTTGTCGGTCGGGCTGTGCTTGTCGCCGCCCTTCTTGAGCGATTCGTCGAGTTCCTTCAGCAGCTTGCGCTGGTGCTCGGTGAGCTTGACGGGGGTTTCGACGCGCACGTGGCAGTACAGATCGCCCGGGTAGCTCGAACGCACGCCCTTGATGCCCTTGCCGCGCAGGCGGAACTGCTTGCCGCTCTGGGTGCCGTCGGGAATGTCGATGGCGGCGGCGCCCTTGAGCGTGGGCACGCTGATCTCGCCGCCCAGCGCCGCGGTGGTCATGCTGACGGGCACCACGCAGTGCAGGTCATCGCCGTCGCGTTCGAACAGCTCGTGCTTCTTGAGGCGGATCTCGATGTAGAGATCGCCGGGCGGCCCGCCATTGGTGCCCGGCTCGCCGTTGCCGGTGCTGCGGATGCGCATGCCGTCGTCGATGCCGGCCGGGATCTTGACTTCGAGCGTCTTGTTGTTCTTGATCCTGCCCTGGCCATGGCACACGGTGCAGGGCTCGGGAATGATCTTGCCGCTGCCGTGGCAGGTGGGGCAGGTCTGCTGCACGCTGAAGAAGCCCTGGCGCATCTGCACGGCGCCGGCGCCGTGGCAGGTGGTGCAGGTGATGGGCTTGGTGCCGGGCTTGGCGCCGGTGCCCTTGCAGGTGCCGCAGTCGTCCCAGCTCGGAATGCGGATCTGCGCTTCCTTGCCTTCGGCCGCTTCTTCCAGCGTGACTTCCATCGCGTAGCTGAGGTCGCTGCCGCGGAACACCTGGCGCCCGCCGCTGGTGCGCCCGCGCGCGCCGCCGAACACGTCGCCGAAGATGTCGCCAAAGGCCTCCGCGAAGCCGCCGAAGCCTTCGGCGCCGGGGCCGCCGCGCATATTGGGGTCGACGCCGGCGTGGCCGTACTGGTCGTAGGCCGCGCGCTTCTGCGCGTCGGACAGCATTTCGTAGGCTTCCTTGACCTCTTTGAACTTGGACTCGGCGTCCTTGGTGGTGTCGCCGTGGTTGCGGTCCGGGTGGTGCTTCATCGCAAGCTTGCGATAAGCCTTCTTGATTTCCTCCTCGCTCGCGTTCTTGGGAACGCCGAGGGTTTCGTAGTAGTCGCGTTTTGTGGCCATGGCTGGTTCGGTCGGGGCAGGCGGGAAGCCGTAACTTGAAGCGAGAAAGGCTGGAGCACCCTGTCAGGTGATCCAGCCTCGTTCGAAGGACGGAGGATCAGCCCTTCTTGACTTCCTTGACTTCGGCGTCGACCACGTTGTCATCGGCCGGAGCGCTTGCAGCTTCCGGGCCAGCGGCCGAGGCACCCGGGCCGCCGGCGGCGCCTGCCGCGGCCTGCGCGTCGGCATACATCTTCTCGCCGAGCTTCTGGCTTGCGGTCATGAGCGTGTTGGTCTTTTCCTCGATCGAGGCCTTGTCCTCGCCCTTCAGGGCTTCTTCCAGGTCCTTGATCGCGGCTTCGATCTTTTCTTTCTCGCCGGCGTCCAGGCTTGCGCCGTGTTCGCCGAGCGACTTCTTCACGCTGTGCACCATGGCTTCGCCCTGGTTGCGGGCCTGCACGATCTCGAGCTTCTTCTTGTCGTCGGCCGCGTTGAGCTCGGCGTCCTTCACCATCTTCTGGATCTCGTCTTCCGAGAGGCCCGAGTTCGCCTTGATGGTGATCTTGTTTTCCTTGCCGGTGCCCTTGTCCTTGGCGCCGACATGCAGGATGCCGTTGGCGTCGATGTCGAAGCCCACCTCGATCTGCGGCGTGCCGCGCGAGGCCGGCGGAATGCCCTCGAGGTTGAATTCGCCCAGCAGCTTGTTGCCCGAGGCGATCTCGCGTTCGCCCTGGAACACCTTGATGGTCACGGCCGGCTGGTTGTCCTCGGCGGTGGAGAAGGTCTGCGCGAACTTCGTCGGGATCGTGGTGTTCTTCGTGATCATCTTGGTCATCACGCCGCCCATGGTCTCGATGCCCAGCGACAGCGGGGTCACGTCGAGCAGCAGCACGTCCTTGCGGTCGCCCGAGAGCACCTGGCCCTGGATGGCGGCGCCGACGGCCACGGCTTCATCGGGGTTCACGTCCTTGCGCGGCTCCTTGCCGAAGAAGGCCTTCACCTTTTCCTGCACCTTGGGCATGCGGGTCATGCCGCCGACCAGGATCACGTCGTTGATGTCCGACACGCTGATGCCCGCGTCCTTGATGGCCAGGCGGCAGGGCGCGATGGTGCGTTCGACCAGCTCGTCGACCAGGCTTTCGAGCTTGGCGCGCGTGAGCTTGATGTTCAGGTGCTTCGGACCTGAGGCATCGGCCGTGATGTAGGGCAGGTTGATGTCGGTCTGCGCGCTGTTCGACAGTTCGATCTTGGCCTTTTCGGCCGCTTCCTTCAGGCGCTGCAGCGCGAGCACGTCCTTGCCCAGGTCCACGCCTTGCTCTTTCTTGAACTCGGCAATGATGTAGTCGATGATGCGCTGGTCGAAGTCTTCGCCGCCCAGGAAGGTGTCGCCGTTGGTCGACAGCACTTCGAACTGCTTCTCGCCGTCGACGTCCGCAATTTCGATGATCGACACGTCGAAGGTGCCGCCGCCGAGGTCATACACGGCGATCTTGCGGTCGGCCTTGTCCTGCTTGTCGAGGCCGAAGGCCAGCGCAGCAGCGGTGGGCTCGTTGATGATGCGCTTGACGTCCAGGCCCGCAATGCGGCCGGCGTCCTTGGTGGCCTGGCGCTGGGCGTCGTTGAAGTAGGCCGGCACCGTGATCACGGCTTCGGTGATGGTTTCGCCGAGATAGTCTTCGGCGGTCTTCTTCATCTTGCGCAGGATGTCGGCGCTGACCTGCTGGGGCGCGATCTTCTTGCCGCGCACTTCCACCCATGCGTCGCCGTTGTCGGCCTTCGCGATGGTGTAGGGCATCAGGTCGATGTCCTTCTGGACTTCCTTTTCCTCGAACTTGCGGCCGATCAGGCGCTTGATCGCGTACAGCGTGTTCTTGGGATTGGTCACGGCCTGGCGCTTGGCCGAGGCACCGACCAGCACTTCGCCGTCTTCCTGGTAAGCCACGATCGACGGCGTGGTGCGCGCACCTTCCGAGTTCTCGATCACACGCGTGGTGTTGCCTTCCATGATCGACACGCACGAGTTGGTGGTGCCGAGGTCGATGCCGATGATCTTTGCCATGTTCTTACTCCTGAAAGCCTGAAAAGTATGTTGTTATGAACTTGTGGATAACCCGGCGCGATTCAAGGTATGAAGCGGGGATTTCCTGTGGGAATCGTGTGTGCAGCGAGCCGGGGCCGGTTACTTCGGCGCGCTGACCGTGACCAGCGCCGGGCGCAGCACGCGGTCGTTGATGGTGTAGCCCTTCTGGAGCACGCTCACCACGGTGTTGGGCTCCTGCTCGGGAGCGGGCACCACCGAGATGGCCTGGTGCTGGTGCGGATCGAACCTGGTGCCGGGGGCTGGAGCCACCTCGATCACCTTGTTGCGTTCGAGCGCGCTTTTGAGCTGGCGCAGCGTGGCTTCGGCGCCTTCGCGGATCTGCTCGGGGGTGGCGTCCTTGATGGCCAGGCCGGCTTCGAGGCTGTCGGTCACCGGCAGCAGGCTCTCGGCAAAGGCCTCGACGGCGAACTTGCGCGCCTTGGTGATTTCGTCGTCGGCGCGGCGGCGGGCGTTCTGGACGTCGGCTTGGGCGCGCAGGTACTGGTCGGACAGCTCGGCATTCTTGGCCTGGAGGGCAGCAAGTTCGCCCTGGGCAACGGCGAGCGCGTCCTGCGCCTCGGCTTCGTTGGCAGCCTGTGCGGCTTCCAGTTCTTCGGGGCTTGGCTCGCCTTGCAGCATTTGCGAATTCTGTGCGGATTGTTGCGGGTCGGACATTTTTCAGAGAACCGGTGGGGGCCGGGAAACAAAACGATAGCCAGCCACTTGGGGCTGGTCAGGGGCATTTCAAGCGAAAAAATGCGGCCAAAAGGGTCGCGGAGGCATGAAAAAGGCCCGCAATCGGGCCTTCGTGCCAGCGCCTGGCTTGGAGAAAGATCAGTGCGCGTCGAGCAGTTCGACGTCGAACTTGAGCGTGGCGTTGGGCGGGATCACGCCGCCCGCGCCGCGTGCGCCATAGCCCAGCGACGCGGGAATGATCAGCGTGCGCTTGCCGCCGATCTTCATGCCGGCAACGCCTTCGTCCCAGCCCTTGATGACCTGGCCTGCGCCCAGCGAGAACGCGAACGGGTCGTTGCGGTCGCGGCTCGAATCGAACTTGGCGCCTTGCACGCCGTCGTTGTAGAGCCAGCCGGTGTAGTGCACGTGCACGTGCTGGCCGGCCTTGGCTTCTGCGCCGTCGCCCACGGTGGTGTCTTCGTATTGCAGGCCGGAGGGAGTGGTAGGCATGTTGAACGCTCCTTGCGTCAATGGAATGGAGGGTGGATGGATAAACGGACCGAAGGCGCGGAGTTTACCGACGCCCCGGGAGAGGCCGGCCGGCCTGCTCAATTGCCAGTGTCAAGAGGCGGGACGGAGGAAGACGGAGACGACGCAGCAGGCGCGGGAGAGGGCGCTGCGCCAGGGGAAGAGGAAGAAGGAGGCGCCGAAGGCGAATTCGACGAAGGCGCAGGGGGGGCGGGCGCCGCCGCCTTCTTGACCTGGCCCAGCTGCCATTTGCCCGCGAAGGCCTGCAGATCCGAGAGCCGCTTGAGAAGGTCTTGTCCGCTCACCGTGAGGCTGTAGCCATCGCCGCCATGGCTCACGAGGCCGGCCTCGCGCAGCTCCTTGATGCGGGTGTTGAGCGTGTTGGGGGTGATGCTGCCGACGCTGTCCTGCAGCAGCCGGAAGGTCTGTGCGTGCCCATCGCGCAGCGCCCAGAGCACGCGAAGTGCGTAGCGGGCCTCGAGCAGCGCGAGCAGCTGGCTGACGGCTGCGTTTTCCTTGGTACTCATCGACATCATCTCCTCGGGGCTGGGCGGGCCATCGATCCTGGGAAGGGCCGGTGCCTCGCGTTCTTGTTGGCTCGCTACATGACCGCGCGTTGGCCGGCGACTATAGCGCAAGGATCACGATGCTACTAGTTTTATAGCTACGGGTGCATGCTGCATGCGGGCCGTGAGACAAAGCTTCACAAATTGGCGAAATTGGCCATGGCTTCGCCCAACCGGACCGCGCGGGTGGGCGACCAGTCGGGATTGAAGGCCAGCGGGGGCGCCGGGAACAGCATGACGACGGTGGAGCCGAGCAAGAAGCGGCCCATCTCCTCGCCCTGCCCGAGCACGATCTGCTGATCGGCGTAGTGCCATTCGCGCAGCTCGCCGCCGCGCGGCGGATTGACCACGCCGTGCCACACGGTGGCCATGCTGCCGACGATGGTGGCTCCCACCAGCACCAGCACGAAAGGCCCGTGCGCCGATTCAAAGACGCACACCACGCGCTCGTTGCGCGCGAACAGGCCGGGCACGCCGCGCGCCGTGACGGGGTTGACCGAGAACAGGTCGCCGGGCACGTGGATCATGCGCACCAGGCGCCCCTCGCACGGCATGTGGATGCGGTGGTAGTCCTTCGGACTCAGGTACAGCGTTGCGAAGCTGCCGTGCGCGAAGCGCGCCGCCAGCACCGCGTCGCCGCCGACCAGCGCGGTGGTGGTGTAGTTGTGGCCCTTGGCCTGGAAGATCTGGTCGCCCTCGATGGCGCCGAACTGGCTGATCGCGCCGTCCACCGGGCACAGGAGGTCGGCCTGCGCGAGCGGCCGCACGCCGGGCTTGAGCGCGCGCGTGAAGAACTGGTTGAAGCTCTTGTAGTGGTTGATGTCGGATTCGAGCGCCTCGCCCATGTCGACGCCGTACTTGGCAACGAAGCGCCGGATGATCCACGTGGTGACGGCGCCGCGTTCCTTGCCCGCGACCCAGCCGGCGAAGTTCGTCAGGGCCTGCTTGGGAAACAGGTATTGGGGCAGTACGGCAGAGCGGTCGGACACGTGTGGGAGGCCTGGAATGCCTGGAGTGCGAATCGGAGGGGCATTCTATAAAGCGCCCGGCGGCCCGAACGTAGGAGGCTTCCCTTGTATCCGGCGCGCCGTTTCTCGTAGCCGGGACGCGCCTCTGGCACGCCCCAAGCCGGCGTCAATCCGCCTTGATGCCCGCGGCCTTGATCACCTGCGCCCACTTTTCGACCTCGGCCTTCTGGAAGGCCGCGATCTTCGCAGTTGTCAGGTCGGCGGGCTCCATGCCGAAGCCCTTGAGTTTTTCCTGCATCTCGGGCGTTGAAAGGATCTTGCGGATCTCGGTGTGCAGCCGCTCGACGATGGGCGCCGGCGTGCCCGCGGGCACGAAGATCGCCTGCCACGACAGCACCTCGAAGTCCTGCAGGCCCGCGATGCCCGATTCCGCGACGGTCGGCACGTCGGGCATCGACGCCAGGCGCTTGGCCGAGGTCACGGCGATCGCGCGCAGCTTGCCGCTCTGCACGTGCGGGCCCGCCACCACGGTGGTGTCGAACATCATGTCGACCTGGCCGCCGATCACGTCCTGGATGGCCGGGCCGCTGCCCTTGTACGGAATGTGCGTGAACTTCACGCCCGACTTGAACGCCAGCAACTCGAGCGACAGATGCTGCGAGGTGCCCGTGCCGGCGGAGGCCGACGAGAGGCCGCCCGACTTGGTCTTGCTGGCTTCCAGCACGTCCTTCAGTGTCTTGTAGGGGCTGGCCTGGTTCACCACCAGCACCAGCGGATTGGTGCCGATCAGCGTCACCGGGGCAAACGACTTCTGCGGGTCGTAGCCGAGTTTCGGGTACAGGCTGATGTTGATGGCGTGCGAGCTGATCGTGCCGCCCACCATCGTGAAGCCGTCGGGCGCCGCGCGTGCGCCGATTTCCGAGCCCACGCTGCCGCCGGCGCCGCCCTTGTTGTCGATGATCACGCTCGTGCCCAGCACCGTGCCGAGCTTCTGGCCGATCAGGCGCGCCAGCACGTCGGTCGTGCCGCCCGCGGGAAAGGGCACGAGGTAGGTGATGGCCTTGCCCGTGGGCCAGTTGCCCGGGCCCTGCGCGAATGCGGGCAGGCCTGCGGCAAGCGAAGAGGCGAGGGCGGTGCGAATCAGTGTGCGGCGTTGCATTGCGGAATCTCCTTTGATGATGTTGGTGTCGTCGTCACGGTGCGTCGACGATCTCGATCCAGTTCGGGTTCTTGCCCACGTCCGTGCGCGAAGGCTTGCCCAGCGCGCCGGTCGTGGAATCGATGGCGTAGAGAGAAATGCCGTGCGACTCCTGACCGGCGGCAATCAGGTAGCGGCCGCCCGGATCGATCGCGAAGCCGCGCGGCGTTTTCTCGGTCGGCGTCTGGCCCAGCGGCTGCAGCTGGCCGCTCGCCGCGTCCACCTTGAATGCCGAGAGCGTGCTCGAGGTGCGCTCCGAGGCATACAGGAAGCGTCCGTCGGGCGTCAGGTGCAGGTCGGCCGCCCAGGGCTTGCCCGTGAAGCCCGGGGGCAGCGTGGTGGTGCTCTGTTCCAGCTTGAGCGTGCCGCGCGCGGCGTCCCAGGCATACACGTGCAAGGCTGCGTCGAGTTCGTCCAGCAGGTAGAGGTGGCGCTGCGCCTTGTCCCACACGAAGTGGCGCGGGCCCGATTTGGCGGCGCCCAGGGTCAGCGGCGGATCGTTGGCCGACAGCAGTCCCTTCTCTGCATCGAAGCGCCAGCTCGACACGTTGTCGCCGCCCAGGCTGGTTGCGAGCACGAAGCGGTTGCCGGCATCCGCGTGGACCGCATGCGCATTCGGCGCGGTCTGCACCAGCTGCTGGATCGGGCCCGCCGCGCCGTCCTTGCCGATGGCGTTGACCGAGATCTTGCCGCCTTGGTAGGAGGCCGCGAACAGCCATTTGCCGCTCGCGTCGAGGTCGATGTTGGCCATGCTGTCGGCCAGCGGCGCCTCGCCGAGCTTCTGCAGCTTGCCGGTGGCCGCGTCGATCGACAGCGAGACCACGCGGAACGGCTGCGAGCGCAGCGCGGCGTAGAGCACGCGCTTGTCGGGGCTCACGGCCATCGGCATGACGGTGCCGCCGACATTGAGCGTCTGCACCGGCATGAGCGAGCCCTTGTCGCGGTCCAGCGCGAGCACCGAGATCTCCTGGCTGTCGGCGTTGGACACATAGACCCAGGTGGCGGCCGAGGCGTGGCCCATGGCGGCAACGCACAGCAGCGCGGCCGCGCCCCGAAGCGCGCGAAGGATAGGAGTGTGGCGGTTCATGGTTTGATATTGAGTTTGGCGATCAGTGCCTTGAAATAGGCGTTGTCCTTGTCCAGCGTTTCCTTGAACACCGCGCCATCGGTATAGACATAGCCGAGGTTCTGCTTGTCCATCACTTCGTGCATCAGCGGCTCGGCCGCCGTCTTGGCCGTTATCTCGCGCAGCTTGGTCATCACTTCGGGCGGCGTGTTCTTGGGTGCGCCGAGGCCGCGCCACGTGCCGATCGACAGGTCGATGCCGCGCTCCTTGGCGGTGGGTACCTTGTCGAAACCCTTCACGCGCTTGTCGGCCATGACCATCAGCACCTTGAGCTTGCCGGACTGGACATGCGTCGTGACTTCGGCCGGGCTCACCGCCACCGCCTCGATGTGGCCGCCCAGCAGCGCCAGCACCGCGGGCGCGGCGCCCTGGAACGGGATGTGGCCGAACCGGGTGCCGGTCTTGTCCTCCAGCGCCGCGGCGGCAAGATGCCAGATCGAACCGTTGCCCGAATTGCCCACGCGCACGCCCTCGGGCGACTTCTTTGCCGCGGCCAGGAATTCTTCGATGGTGTTCCACGGCGCGTCCGCCTTGACGGTGATGGCGGCCGGGTCGGCATTGAGCTGTGCAATCGGCTGGAAGTCGTCGTAGTTGAACTTGGCCAGGCCGAGGTGCGGCAGCGTGAGCAGCTCCACCGTCAGCACCGCGAGCTTGTAGCCGTCGGGCCGGGCGTTGATCACCTCGGTCCAGCCGATGGCGCCGCCGGCGCCGGGGCGGTTGACGATCACGATGCTTTGCGAAATGTGCTTGCGGCTGGCTTCCGAAAAGGCGCGCGCCAGGCCGTCGGTACCGCCGCCCGGCTGGTAGGGCACCAGCAGCTCGATGGTGTGGTTCGGAAAGTTGTTGCTGCTGCTTTGGGCGGCGGCCACTGCCGCGTATCCGAACGAGAGGCTCGCCGTCGCCGAAAGGGCGGCCAGGCCGCGAAGGAATCTGCTTCTTTTCATTGGTCGTTGTCTCCGTTATTGAACTTGATTCGGCAAGCCTCGGGAAAGGGCTGAAAGAGCGCTTCCCGTCAGGGCATGTACTGACCGCCGTTGACTTCGATCACCTGGCCCGTGACGTAGCCCGAGAGCTGCTCCGAGGCCAGATAAAGAAAGGCGCCCACACATTCGTCGGGCGTGCCGATGCGGCCCATCGGAATGGCGGCGCGGAACGACTCGAGCATCGCGGGCGTCGAGAAGCGGTCCTGGAACGGCGTCTGGATGACGCCGGGCGCCACGGCGTTCACGCGGATCTTGTCGCCGACGAGCTCGCGCGCAAGCCCGTGCGTGGCCGTGCTCACGAAGCCCTTGGAGCCCGCATACAGGTAGGCGCCCGGCCCGCCGCCGGTGCGTGCCGCGACCGAAGTCACGTTGATGATGTTGCCGCCGCCGTGCGTGCGCATCAGCGGCACCACCTCGCGCGCGAACGCAAGCGCCGAGCGCGCATTGATGTGCATCACTTCGTCGAACAGCGCATCGTCGAACTCGGCGATGGGCACGCGCTTGACCAGGCTGCCGGCGTTGTTCACCAGCACGTCGATGCGGCCGAACCGTGCCGCGGTCTGCTTGACGCATTCGCGGATCGCGGCGGTGTCGAGCACGTCGGCCTGCAGCGCGAAGGCGTCGCCGCCGGCCGCGTGAATGGCGTCGACGACCCGGTCGGCCGCCTCGGCCGAGCTGTTGTAGTGCACCGCCACGCGCATGCCGCGGGCGGCGAATGCACGGGCCACGGCCGCGCCGATGCCGGTGCTGGCGCCGGTGACGAGCGCGGTCTTGCCTTTGAGGTCTTCCATGGTGTTTCCTTTCGAGGTCAGGTCACGGGGGCAGGGTTGAACAGCACCAGCGCGTTGTGCAGCTTCCACTGTTCGGCCCAGGTCTTCTTCCGGCCGCTGGCCACGTCGAGCATCAGGCGGAACATCTCCCAGCCGATGTCCTCGATGGTGGCCTCGCCGTCGGCGATGCGGCCCGCGTTCACGTCCATCAGGTCGTGCCAGCGGCGCGCGAGATCGCTGCGCGTGGCCACCTTGATGACCGGCACCTCGGCCAAGCCGTAGGGCGTGCCGCGGCCGGTGGTGAACACGTGCAGGTTCATGCCGGCGGCCAGCTGCAGCGTGCCGCAGATGAAGTCGCTGGCGGGCGTGGCGGCATAGAGCAGGCCCTTCTGCCTGGCCTTCTCGCCCGGCGCGACCACGCCCGAGATCGGCGCGCTGCCGCTCTTCACGATCGAGCCCATGGCCTTCTCGACGATGTTCGAGAGCCCGCCCTTCTTGTTGCCCGGCGTGGTGTTGGCACTGCGGTCGACGCGCCCGCGCTCCAGGTAGGCGTCGTACCAGGCCATCTCGCGGATCATCGCCTCGGCCACGGCCGGCGTGGTGGCGCGCGAGGTGAGCTGGTCGATGCCGTCGCGCACCTCGGTCACTTCCGAGAACATCACGGTGGCGCCGGCACGCACCAGCAGGTCGGTGCAGAAGCCGACGGCCGGGTTGGCCGTGACGCCCGAGAAGGCATCGCTGCCGCCGCACTGCACGCCCACCACCAGCTCGCTTGCCGGCACGGTCTCGCGCCGGCGGGCATTGAGCCGCTCCAGATGCTCTTCGGCCTGCCGCATGATCGAGTCGATCATCGACATGAAGCCGACATGCGCGTCGTCCTGCAGGCACACCACGTCGAGCTTCTCGTCGGCGCTGGTGCCGACGTCGGCCACGTTGCGCTCGTCCACCAACGGGATGCTGCCGGGCGGCAGCAGGCGCTCGGGCTGCAGCTTCTCGCAGCCCAGGCTGATGACCATCACCTCGCCGCCGAAGTTCGGGTTCAAGCTGATGTTGCGCAGCGTGCGAATCGGGATGACCGCGTCGGGCGCGTCGATGGCCACGCCGCAGCCGTAGCTGTGCGACAGCCCCACGACGTCGTCGACGTGGGGGAACTTGGGCAGCAGCTCGGCCTTGATACGCTGCACCGCGAAGTCGACCACGCCCGCCACGCACTGCACCGTCTGCGTGATCGCGAGGATGTTGCGCGTGCCCACCGATCCGTCGAGATTGCGATAGCCCTCGAAGGTGTAGCCCTCGAGCGGCGGCTGCGCGGGGGGCTTGACGGTGGCGATCGGCAGGCCCTCGAGTTCGCGCGCGGCGGGCATGCGCAGCAGGCGTTCGTGCACCCAGCTGCCGGCCGGAATCGGCTTGAGCGCATAGCCGATCGGCACGTCGTAGCGGCGCACGACGCCACCTTCGGGGATGTCTTCGAGCGCCACCTTGTGGGCCTGCGGCACCTTGTCCACCAGCACGAGGCCCGACGCGAGCGCGGTGCCGGCGGGCAGGCCGCCGTCGTTGGCCACGATGGCGACGTTGTCCGCCGGATGCATCCGGATGGTGTGGGGCGGTCGGGTGTTCGGGTCGGTCATCGCGGAACTTCCATCTGCTTGCTGCCTGTTATTTCACCACCATGAACATGCTCGGCAGCCAGGTCGAGAAGGCGGGAACGAAGGTGACCACCCCGAGCGCGAAGATCAGCGCACCGTAGAACGGCCAGATGGTCTTCATCACCGTACCCACCGACACGCCGCCGATCGCACAGCCCACGAACTGCGTGGTGCCCACCGGCGGCGTGTTCAGGCCGAGCGCGCAGTTGATCAGCATCACGATGCCGAACTGCACCGAGCTCATGCCGTAGTGCTGGGCGATCGGCAGGAAGATCGGCGTGCACAGCAGGATCGTCGCCGCCATGTCGAGAAAGGTGCCCAGCACGAACAGGATGATGTTGATGAGCAGGAAGATCACCCATGGCGTGCTCGTAATTTGCGACAGCATCTGGCCCGTGAGTTCGGCCACGCCATACAGGCTGATCAGGTAGCCGAAGGTGCTGGAGATGCCGATCAGGAGCAGGATCACGCCGGTGGTGCGCACCGCCTTCGATGCCGCCTTGACGAAGTGCTCCCACTTCAGCGTGCGGTAGACGAAGATGGTGAGCGCCAGCGCATACAGCACCGCCACGGCGGCCGACTCGGTCGCCGTGAAGATGCCCGACAGGATGCCGCCGAGAATCAGCACCACGATGAACAGGCCCGGCAGTGCCGCCGCGAACGAACGCGCCACGATGGCCCAGCCCGGGAAGCTGCCGGCCGGATAGCCGCGCTTCACCGCCACCAGGTAGGCGGCCGCGAGGTTGCTGAGCGTGAGCACCGCCGCCGGCAGCAGCGCCGCCAGGATCAGCGCCGCGATCGACACCTTGCCGCCCGCTGCCAGTGAATAGATGATCAGGTTGTGGCTGGTCGGCATCAGTGCGCCGACCAGTGCCGCATGGGTCGTCACGTTGACTGCGTAGTCGGCGTGGTAACCCTCTTTCTTCATCATCGGGATCATCACGGCGCCCATGGCCGAGACGTCCGCCACGGGCGAGCCCGAGACGCCGCCGAACAGCGTGCAGGCCACCACGTTCGACATGCCGAGGCCGCCGCGCACGTGGCCGACGACATTGCGCGCGAAGTTGACGATGCGGTCCGCGATGCCGCCATAGAGCATCAGCTCGCCGGCAAAGATGAAGAACGGAATGGCCAGGAACGAGAAGATGCCCATGCCCGAGGTCATCTGCTGGAAGCCGACCTCGAGCGGCAGGCCTTCATACAGCAGCGTGGACAGGGCCGAGAGGCCGATCGAGAAAGCGACCGGCACCCCCAGCAGCAGGAAGAGCGTGAACGAGAGGCAAAGAATCAGGAGGGGGATGGTCATGGTGGCTCAAGCCCAGGCGGGTTCGACTTCGCGGCCTTGGGCGAGCGCGATGATGTGTTCGATGGAGAACATCACGATGAGAACGCCGGCCACGGAGGCGGGCACGTATTTCCAGCCCTCGGAGATCCAGAGCGTGGGCAACCTGTAGCCCCACACCGATTCAGCGAGCGAGGCGCAGTTCCAGGCCATGGCCAGGCCGAAGAGCAGGATCAGCGCGTGGATCAGGTACTCCATCTTCAGCCGCAGCCAGTCGGGCGCGAGCACGAGGAACGACTCGAGGCCGATGTGGCCCGCATCGCGCACGCCGACGGCCACGCCGAACATCGTGACGTAGATCACCAGCAGCAGTGCCAGGCTTTCAGCCCAGGTCGGAGTGTTGTTGAGGACGTAGCGGCCGAACACCTGCCAGCTCACGGCGCAGATCACTGCGACAAGGCCGAGGATGCCCAACCACATGCAGGCACGGGCGAGGGTGCGGCAAAGTTTGGTGTACATGAAGGTTCTTCTTTGTCTTGCTCCCTCCCCTTCCGGGGGAGGGCGGGGGTGGGGGCAAGCGGCGTCTCTATGCCAGCGCCGTCGTGCCCCCATCCCAACCTTCCCCCGAGAGGGGAAGGAGCAATGCAACTGACTTGCTTATTTCGTGTCCTGCACGCGCTTCACGAGATCCTTGAGCTTCGCGTCGGTGATGAACTTGTCGTACACCGGCTTCATCGCGGCCTGGAACTGGGTCTTGTCGACGTCGATGATCTCGGCGCCGCCGGCCTTCACGGTGGCCAGCGACTTGATCTCGCGCTCTTCCCACTGCTTGCGCATATAGGGCACCGACTCCTTGGCGGCCTGGCGGATCCAGCCCTGCTCCTCGGCCGAGAGCTTGTCCCACGCGCGCTTGGAGAACAGCAGCATCTCGGGGGCCATCGAGTGCTCGGTCTTGCTGTAGTACTTGGCCACTTCGAAGGCGCGGGCGCTCTCGTACGTGGGATAGTTGTTTTCCGCGGCGTCGATCAGACCGGTCTTCAGACCCGTGTAGACCTCGCCCATCGGCATTGGCGTGGCGTTGGCGCCCATGGCTTCGAGCATCGACACCCACAGGTCGGACTGCTGCACGCGGACTTTCAGGCCCTTCATGTCGGCGAAGCTGCGCACCGGCTTCTTGGCCGTGAACATCGAGCGCGCGCCGCTGTCGTAGTAGGCCAGGCCGACGAAGCCCTGCTTCTCGCACGACTTCAGGATCTCTTCGCCGATCGGGCCGTCGAGCACCTTGTGCAGGTGGTCGACCGATCGGAACAGGAAGGGCATGGTCGGCACCTGGGTCTCGGCGCAGATGTTGTTCATGGGGGCGATGTTCACGCGCACCATCTGCAGCGCGCCGATCTTGGTCTGCTCGATGGTGTCCTTCTCGCTGCCGAGCGAACTGTTGTTGAACACCTTGATGGTGTGCTTGCCGCCCGACAGCGCCTTGAGCCGTTCGCTCATGAACTTGACCGCGGTCACGGTCGGGTAGTCGTCGGGATGGATGTCGGCCGAGCGGAACTCGGTGGCGCTGGCAGCCAGTGTGGTGAGCGCGGCTGCGGCGCCCACGGCAAGTGCGATCAGGGTCTTGTGGCGTTTCATTTGTCTCGTCCTCTGCTTGGGGTTGTCGAAAAAGAAAAAAAAGATGGATCAGCCGCCGAAGGCCGGCTCCGGCACGCCGGCCACGCCGGGCCGCAGCGCGAACACGCCGCCGGCCAGCGGCTGGTCCGACAGGTCGATGCCGCCGGGGCGGATCGATGTGACAAAGAGCGTGTCGAGCGCCGCTCCGCCAAAGGCGCACATCGCGGGCTTTTTCACCGGAACTTCGAGCGAGCGGTCGAGCCGGCCGTCGGGCGTGAACCGGTGCACCAGGCCGGCGTCGTTGCCGCAGATCCAGTAGCAGCCGTCGACGTCCATCGCCGCACCGTCGGGGCGGCCGGGCAGGGGCTTCATGTCGGCGAACAGCCGGCGGTTGGCCGGGGTGCCGCTGTCGGTGTCGTAGTCGAAGGCCCAGATGGCCTGCACGCTCGGGTGCGAATCGGAGAGGTACATCGTGCGGCCGTCGGGGCTGAAGGCGAGTCCGTTGGGCACGATGAAATCGTCCAGGCGCACGGCGGCGCTGTCGCTGCCCTTGCCGTAGCTGTAGAGCCGGCCGACGCGCGCGCCGGCCGCCATGTCCAGCAGCATCGTGCCGGCCCAGAAGCGGCCCTGGCGGTCGCAGCGGCCGTCGTTGAAGCGCATGGCGGGCACAGCGTGCGCGACCTGCGCGAGCGGGGTGGCGGCCAGCGTGCCATCGGCCTGCGGCTGCAGCGAGAACAGGCCGCTCTCCATGCCTGCGATCCAGGCGCCGGGTGCATCGGCGCGCGGCGCGATGCAGGCGATCATTTCATTCGCATGCCACCGGGCGTGGCCTTCGCTCGCATGCCAGCGGTTCAGCGCGCGCGCCGGAATGTCGACCCAGTAGAGCGCCTGCTCCGCGGCACACCACACCGGGCTTTCGCCGGTGCCGTTGCGCGCATCGAGAACGAGCTCAGCCTGCATCGCCGAAGGGCCCCTGTGCCGTGAAGGCGCCGCCCTGGTAGATGGCGTTGGGGTCGGTCGGCGCCACCGGCGGCTGCGCCTCGACCTTGTCGCGGAACACCTCGGAGCTGTCCTGCGGCACGTAGCCCAGGTGGGCGGCGGCGCTGTTGTCCCACCACTGGTCGCGGTTGTTCGACATGCCATAGACCACCGTGTGCTTCACATCCGGCGTGAAGAGCGACTTCTCGATCAGCGTGGTCAGGTCGCGGTAGCTGAGCCAGGTGCTCATCATGCGGCGGTTGAGCGGCTCGGGGAACGAGGAGCCGATGCGGATGCTCACCGTCTCGATGCCCCAGCGGTCGAAGTAGAACTGCGCCATGTCCTCGCCGAAGGACTTCGACAGGCCGTAGTAGCCGTCGGGCCGGCGCGGGGCGCGGGCGTCGATGTGCTCGGTCTGCTGGTAGAAGCCGATCACGTGGTTGGAGCTTGCGAACACCACGCGCTTCACGCCGTGGCGGCGCGCGGCTTCGTAGACGTTGAAGACGCCCTTGATGTTGGCTTCGAGGATTTCCTCGAACGGGCGCTCGACCGAGACGCCGCCCAGGTGCACGATGGCGTCGCAGCCCTCGACCAGCGCATGGACCGCGGCCTTGTCCGAAAGATCGCAAGGCACGGCTTCTTCGTGCGCACCCTCGGAGGGCGCGAGCGCGGCGATGTCGGACAGGCGCAAGATCGCGGCAAAGGGGCGCAGCCGTTCACGCAGGACCTTGCCCAGGCCGCCGGCGGCGCCTGTCAGCAGAATCCGGTGGAGCTTGGTGTTGGAGGCTTGAGGGGAGGTCGACATTTTTGCTGACGTGAGAAGTTATCTGTTGTCGTACAACTAATGGAGGATTATTATCGTGACCATGGTCCAGACGACTGCGGGTAATCCCTCAATTTCCGACGCGGCGGCAGAAGTTGCCGCCGGCGCGCCCTTCATGGGCCGCCCGCGGCCGCGGGCGCGCGGCCTCGCCCATGGGCTGGTCGAGGACCTGGGCGAGAAGATCCGCAGCCAGCAGCTGCGCCCGGGCGACAAGCTGCCGACCGAATCGGCCATCATGCAATCCTTCGGCGTCAGCCGCACCGTGGTGCGCGAGGCGCTGTCGAAGCTGCAGGCCGCGGGGCTGGTGGAAACGCACCATGGCGTCGGCACCTTCGTGCTGCAGCCGCGCGCGGCCGGCATGTTCCGGCTCGATTCCGCCGACATCGCCACCTCGGTGGACGTGCTGGCGGTGCTCGAGCTGCGCATCAGCCTCGAAACCGAATCCGCGGGGCTGGCCGCCACGCGCCGCACCGAGGAACACCTGCTCGCCATGCGCCAGGCGCTCGACGATTTCGAGCGCAACGTGGCGGTGGCGGGGGACACCGTGGCGCCGGACTTCCGCTTCCACCTGCAGATCGCCCAGGCCACGGGCAATCCGTATTTCGCGGACATCATGAGCCACCTGGGCACCACGATCATTCCGCGCACGCGCATCACCGCCATCCGCAACTACGACCGGCGCGGCGAGTACCTGAGCCGCGTGAACCGCGAGCATGAAGAAATCTACGCAGCCATCGCACGCCGCGACCCGGAATCGGCCCGTGCGGCCATGCGCATCCACCTGACCAACAGCCGCGAACGGCTGCGGGTGGCGCAGGAAACCGCGCAGGCAGCCGCGGTCCAGGCGCCGCCGGCCGCTCCGTCGAGGTAATTTGTGCCGAGGGGGTGGACAATCGTCGTTCCTGGTTGTACGATGACTGACAACACAACCCAGCAGGAGACTCCGAATGAGCTTGAACCGACGTGATCTGATGCTTGGCGCCCTCGGCGGCGGGGTGCTTGCCGCCGGCGGTGGCGTGCATGCCGCCGACAACTGGCCGACCAGGCCCGTGCGCCTCGTGGTGCCGTACCCGCCCGGCGGTTCGTCCGACATCATTGCCCGCTCCATCAGCCAACCGCTGTCGGAAGCGCTCGGCCAACCAGTCATCGTCGACAACAAGCCCGGTGCCAACGGCAATCTCGGCGCCGATTTCGTCGCCAAGTCCAAGCCCGATGGCTACACGCTCTTGCTGTGCGACGTCGGCGCGCTCGCCATCAGCCCCTCGGTCTACACGAAGCTGCCCTTCGATCCCTCGAAGGATCTGCGCGGCGTGACCATGCTGGCCTATTCGCCGCACCTGCTGGTGGTGCATCCGTCGGTCCAGGCCAACAACCTGAAGGAACTGATCGCGCTGTCGAAGCGGTCGGAGATCAACTTTGCCGTCACCGCCACCGGCAGCGCGCCGCACCTGGCCGGCGTGGCGCTCGAACGCGCAAGCGGCGCGCGCTGGCAGTACGTGCCCTACAAGGGCGGCGTGCAGGCGGTGCAGGACACGGTCGCCGGCCAGACCCAGATTCTGATGAACGGCATGCTGGCCACCCTGCCGCATGTGCAGAGCGGCAAGCTCAAGGTGCTCGGCGTTTCGAAATCGACGCGCATGCCGCTGATCGGCGAAGTGCCCACCATCGCGGAGCAGGGCGTGGCCGGCTTCGAGTCGGGCACCTGGCAGGGCGTGCGGGTGGCCAGGGGCACGCCCGACGCCATCGTGCAGCGCCTCAACAAGGAACTGATCACCGTCATCCGCATGGCCGACATCCGCTCGCGCCTCGCGGGGCAGGGCGCCGAAGTCGTGACCATGGCGCCGGCCGAGGAAGAGCAGTTCTTCGGCAAGGAACGCGCGCGCTGGGCCAAGGTGGTTGCCGATGCCGGCATCAAACTCGACTGATTGGCTCTCCCCCAGTCTGCGCGCACTTCGTGTCGCTTGCCAACCCCTCACTGGGGGCACTACCAGCGGCCCGGCAGAGCCGGTTCCGCGGTAGTCCACGAAAAGAACGGATCCATTTTTTAACTCACTCTCATTGGTGTCTCGATGAACCCTCAAGAACTCAAATCCATCATGGGCTCCGGCCTGCTCTCGTTCCCGTTGACCGACTTCAACGCGAACGGCGACTTCCACAAGAAGGGCTACGAGCAGCGTCTCGAGTGGCTTGCTCCCTACGGCGCGAGCGCGCTGTTCGCGGCCGGCGGCACCGGTGAATTCTTCTCGCTGACCGGCGACGAATACCCCGGCATCATCCAGACCGCGGTCGACACCTGCCGCGGCGTGGTGCCGATCATTGCCGGCGCCGGCGGCCCCACGCGCTTTGCGATCCAGTGCGCGCAGGCGGCCGAGAAGGCCGGCGCCCACGGCATCCTGCTGCTGCCGCACTACCTGACCGAAGCCGGCCAGGAAGGCCTGGCCGCGCACGTGGAAGCCGTGTGCAAGAGCGTGAAGTTCGGCGTGATCGTCTACAACCGCGCCAGCAGCCGCCTCCAGCCCGACACGCTGGCCGGCCTGGCCGAGCGCAACCCCAACCTGGTGGGCTTCAAGGACGGCGTGGGCGACATCGAGGCCATGGTGGCCATCTACCAGCGCATGGGCGAGCGCTTCGCCTACCTGGGCGGCCTGCCCACGGCCGAGGTCTATGCCGCGGCCTACAAGGCGATGGGCACGCCCGTGTACTCGTCGGCGGTCTTCAACTTCATTCCGAAGACGGCGATGGACTTCTATCATGCGGTCGCGAACGACGACCTGCCCACGCAGCACCGCCTGCTGAAGAACTTCTTCATGCCCTACCTCGAACTGCGCAACCGCGTGCCCGGCTATGCCGTGAGCATCGTCAAGGCCGGCGCCAAGATCGTCGGCCACGACGCCGGCCCGGTGCGCGCACCGCTGACCGATCTGAAGCCCGCCGAGATGGAACAGCTCAAGGCGCTGATCGACGCTCTCGGCCCGCAGTAAGCGGCCGAGTCGGGAACGACGAAGACAACAACAACGGAGACAACGCATGTCCATCAAGAAGCTCTTTCTCGTGGCCGCATCGGCCTTTCTGTTCGCCGGCTGCGCCATGGCGCCCGCGGGCGGCGGCGCATCGGCCGAGCCGGCCGTGGCCGCGGCTGCCGAGCGGCTGCGCCTTGCGATGATCGACCCCACCGCAGCCGCCCTTGGCGCGCTGGTGGCCGACGACCTGAGCTACGGCCATTCGAGCGGCAGAGTCGACACCAAGGCCAGCTTCATCGGCGACCTGGTGGCCGGCAAGTCGGACTTCGTGGCCATCACGATCACCGACCAGACCATCAAGGTGGTCGACGGCCAGACGGCCATCGTGCGCCACACGCTCGCGGCCGACACCAACGATTCGGGCAAGCCCGGCAAGGTGGCGCTGAAGATCCTCGGCGTCTGGCAAAAGCAGGGCAGCGAGTGGAAAATGCTGGCCCGCCAGGCCGTGCGGATCTAGCAGCACTCTCCCAGGGTTTCGCGCAAAAAATGACACTTTCAGATTCCACGTCTCCCATCTCCGGCGCGCCCGTGGTCACCGGCATGCGCGTGGTGCCCGTCGCGGGCCACGACAGCATGCTGATGAACCTGAGCGGCGCGCACGGCCCGTTCTTCACGCGCAACCTGCTGATCCTGACCGACAGCGCCGGCCACACCGGCGTCGGCGAAGTGCCGGGCGGCGAGAAGATCCGCCAGACGCTCGAAGATGCGCGCGGCCTCATCGTGGGCCAGCCCATCGGCCGCCACAACGCCGTGCTCAACAGCCTGCGCAGCGCGTTTGCCAACCGCGACAGCGGCGGCCGCGGCCAGCAGACCTTCGACCTGCGCGTGACCATCCATGCGGTCACCGCCGTCGAGGCGGCGCTGCTCGACCTGCTGGGCCAGCATCTCGAGGTGCCGGTGGCGGCCCTGCTCGGCGAAGGCCAGCAGCGCGATGCGGTGCAGATGCTCGGCTACCTGTTCTATGTGGGCGACCGCACCAAGACCGACCTGCCCTACGAGAGCGATCCGGGCGCCGGCGACGACTGGTTTCGCCTGCGCCATGAAGAAGCCATGACGCCCGAGGCCATCGTGCGCCTGGCCGAGGCCACGCATGCGCGCTACGGTTTTACCGACTTCAAGCTCAAGGGCGGCGTGCTGCGCGGCGAGGAAGAGGTCGAAGCCATCCGTGCGCTGCACGAGCGCTTTCCCAAGGCGCGCGTCACGCTCGACCCGAACGGCGGCTGGCTGCTGGCCGACGCGATCCGCCTGTGCCGTGACCTGCATGGCGTCATGGCCTATGCCGAAGACCCGTGCGGCGCCGAAGGCGTGTTCTCGGGACGCGAGGTGATGGCCGAGTTCCGCCGTGCCACGGGTCTTCCGACCGCCACCAACATGGTCGCCACCGACTGGCGCGAGATGGTGCACAGCCTTTCGCTGCAGTCGGTCGACATTCCGCTGGCCGATCCGCACTTCTGGACCATGCAGGGTTCCGTGCGCGTGGCCCAGCTGTGCCAGGCCTGGGGCCTGACCTGGGGCTCGCATTCGAACAACCACTTCGACGTGTCGCTGGCCATGTTCACGCACGTGGCGGCCGCGGCACCCGGCAAGGTCACCGCCATCGACACCCACTGGATCTGGCAGGACGGCCAGCGCCTGACCAAGGCGCCGCTGCAGATCGAGGGCGGCTTCGTGAAGGTGCCGACGCGCGGCGGCCTGGGCGTGGAGCTCGACATGGATGAGGTCGAGAAGGCGCACCAGCTGTACCTGAAGCACGGCCTGGGCGCGCGCAACGATGCGCAGGCGATGCAATACTTGATGCCGGGCTGGACCTTCGACAACAAAAAGCCCTGCATGGTGCGTTGAAGGTTTAGTCTCCCGTTTCCATTTTCGCAGCCGGACCCGCAGTGTTCCGGCTTCTTTCTTTCCATCGAGCAGCAAGGAACCTCTCATGCAAAACTTCGACAACCTGATCGGCGGCGAATGGCGTGCCGGCGCAAGCTACAGCCCCAACGTCAATCCCAGCAACCTGTCCGACGTGCTGGGCCAATACGCGCAGGGCAGCGCCGCCGATGTCGAGGCCGCCGTGGCCGCCGCCACCGCCGCCTTCCCGGCCTGGGCCACCGGCAGCATCCAGGCGCGCTCCGACGCGCTCGACAAGATCGGCACCGAGATCCTCGCGCGCAAGGAAGAGCTCGGCACCCTGCTCGCGCGTGAAGAAGGCAAGACAAAAGCCGAAGGCATCGGCGAGGCCACCCGCGCCGGCCAGATCTTCAAGTTCTTCGCCGGCGAATGCCTGCGCCTGGCGGGCGAGCTGCTGCCCTCGGTGCGCCCGAACATCGGCGTGGAAATCACGCGCGAGCCGGTCGGCGTGGTCGGCCTCATCACGCCCTGGAACTTTCCCATCGCGATTCCCGCCTGGAAGATCGCGCCGGCGCTGGCCTTCGGCAACTGCGTGGTCCTCAAGCCCGCCGACCTCGTGCCGGGCTGCGCCTGGGCGCTGTCCGAAATCATCAGCCGCTCGGGCATCCCGGCGGGCGTGTTCAACCTGGTGATGGGCCGCGGCAGTGTGATCGGCGAGGCGCTGGTCAACCACCCCGGCATCCATGCGATCAGCTTCACCGGCTCGGTCGGCGTGGGCCGCAACATCGCGGTGCAGTGCGTCACCAAGCACAAGAAGGTGCAGCTCGAAATGGGCGGCAAGAACCCGCAGGTGATCCTGGACGACGCCGACCTGGCGCAGGCCGTGGAGCTCAGCGTGCAGAGCGCGTTCTACTCCACCGGCCAGCGCTGCACGGCCTCCAGCCGGCTCATCGTGACCGAAGGCATCTACCCGAAGTTCATCGAGGCCATGAAGGCGCGCATGGCCAAGATCAAGGTCGGCGATGCGCTGGCGCAGGGCACAGACGTGGGCCCGGTCTCGTCCAAGTCGCAGCTGGACCAGGACATGGAATACATCGCCATCGGCAAGGGCGAGGGCGCCACGCTGGCGGCCGGCGGCGAGCTGCTGAAGCTGGAGACCGACGGCTACTACATGTCGCCGGCGCTGTTCAGCGAATCGGCGGCGGCCATGCGCATCAACAAGGAAGAGATCTTCGGCCCGGTTGCGAGCGTGATCCGCGTGAAGAACTACGAAGAGGCGCTGGCCACGGCCAACGACACGGAATTCGGCCTCTCGGCCGGCATTGCGACCACGAGCCTGAAGTACGCCACGCACTTCAAGCGCCACAGCCAGGCCGGCATGGTGATGGTGAACCTGCCGACCGCGGGCGTGGACTACCACGTGCCGTTCGGCGGGCGCAAGGGCAGCAGCTACGGGCCGCGCGAGCAGGGCAAGTATGCGCAGGAGTTCTTCACCACGGTGAAGACGGCGTACACGCTGGCCTGATCCATCTGTGACGGGACCGGGCAGCCGAATCCCGCATCTGCAAGGGCCTCAAGCCAGAAGCGAAGACGGCGGTGCGCGCCGGCGTCTTCGCATCAGGTACTCCACGAGCTCGAAGATCCCCTCGCTCAGCAGCGCCAGCGCTGCGGCCGGCAGCGCGCCCGCCAGCAGCAGCTCGCGGTCGTTGAGCGCCAGCCCCGTGACGATGCGCTCGCCGAATCCGCCCGCACCGATGAAGGCCGCGATGGTCGCCGTGCCAATGGCAATCGCGGTGGCCGTTCGCACGCCCGCCAGCAGCGTGGGCAGTGCCAGCGGCAGCAGCACCAGCCGCAGGCTCTGCGGCGGCGTCATGCCCAGCGCGGTGCCGGCCAGGCGCAGGCCGTTCGGCACTTCGGCCAGGCCTGTCACGGTGTTGCGCATGATCGGCAGCAGCGAATAGAGCGTGAGCGCGATCAGCGCGGGCAGCGCACCGATGGCTCCGAGCATCGAGATCAGCACGGCCAGCAGCGCGAGCGAAGGCACGGTCTGCAGCAGGCTCGCGAAGCCGAGCACCAGCGCACGCAGCCGCACATGCGGAAACACCAGGATCGCGAGCGGCACACCGATCAGGATCGCGACGCCCACCGACACCGCCACCAGCACCAGGTGCTGGCGCGCGAGCTGCCAGAGGTCGGGGCCGAACAGCTTGGCCATGAAGCCGTGCCGGGGTTCCTGTGCCTGCGCCTTTGCGCCCTTGCCCACAGTGCCGGCCAGGAAGTCGCGCGCAATGGCGTCGAAGGGCACGCTCTGCAGTTCGGCGCGCGCATTCATCGCGATCATCGCGTGCTCATCGATGCGGCCTTCGAGCGCCTGCAGCGCGGTCCATGCCTTGGGCAGCCGCGCCGGCAGGTCGAGCCTGTAGAGCACCACGGCGTCGTAGCGCGGAAAGTATTTCTTGTCGTCTTCGAGCACGCGCAGGCCGAGGTGGTCGATCTTGGCGTCGGTGGTGTAGATGTCGATGGCGTCGATCTGCTTCGCGGCCACGGCTTCGTAGGCCAGGCCGTGGTCGAGGCCGGTGGGCGCTTGCGTGAAGCCGTAGCGCGCGGCCAGGCCCTTCCAGCCATCGGCGCGGCCGAGGAATT
Organism: Variovorax paradoxus; assembly: GCF_030815975.1. Lineage (NCBI taxonomy): Bacteria > Pseudomonadati > Pseudomonadota > Betaproteobacteria > Burkholderiales > Comamonadaceae > Variovorax > Variovorax paradoxus. The sequence continues at coordinate 163,356 of NZ_JAUSXL010000002.1, read as the reverse complement.
CGTTTGACAGGCCGAGCTTGAGCTCCGGGTGCTTCGCGAGATCGCTCAGCGTGCGCAGGCCGAGCCGTTCGGCATCGGCCGCCCGCACGGCCAGCGCATAGCCGTCGTTGAAGCCCAGCGGAATGGCCACGCCCAGGCCCAGCGGCGCGAGCGCCGCATTCATGGCCTCGCGCGTCTCGGCCGGCGAGCCCTTGAGAATCTCAAGCGCGATGGTGCCGGTGTATTCGGCATAGAGATCGATGGCACCCGAACGCAGCGCCTCGTACACGATGGCCGTGTTGCCCAGGCCCTGGCGCACCACCGGCGGCGATGCGGTGTGCGGCGCCGCGGTCTGCGCCAGCAGTTCGGCCAGGATGTACGACTCGGTGAAGCGCTTGGAGCCGACGCGCAGCGTGCCGTCGCCCGGCTGCGCCGAGGCGGCGGCGCCGAGCCAGGCCATGGCCAGCAGCAACAGGGCGGCGCGCAGCACGCGGTGGTGGGGCAGTTGCATCGCAGGCCAGTGTATAGATATCGAGACGGCCGGCGTACCCGCCAATCTCCTACAAACCCTGGTGCGGGCTACCGATGCTTCGTAGATGCAGCCGCATCCATAGTGGCCGCCATGAAGAAGAAAACCCATCTCCTGCCCGGCCCCGACGTGCACGGCTTGCGCGAGCTGCCGGGCCTCAGGGTCGAGGGCTACAGCCTGCAGCTGCGCGACAAGGAGGGCTTCGTCGGTGACCAGGCCAGCCAGACGGCCTTCAGGGAACTGCTCGAACGCTGGCGCAAGCGCCGCCGCAAGAGCGGCGCCGATCCGCTGGGCAAGGAACACTCGCGCGACCTCAGCAAGAAGCAGCTCGATCGCGTGCTGCAGAAGACCTCGGCAGCCGGCGACCTGATGCATGGCGCCATCGAGGAATTCGCCGAGGAACTGGCCTTGGTGATCCAGCGCTTCACGCGCCAGCCCTCGTGGAAGAAGGTGGAGCGCATCGTGGTGGGCGGCGGCTTCACCGAAAGCGACGTGGGCGAGCGCGCCATCCTGCAGACGGCCGCCATCCTCGAGGAGCTGGGGGTGCACGTTCAGCTCGGGCGCCTGTCGCACGAGGTCGACGACGGCGGCCTGATCGGCTGGGTCCACCTGGCGCCGCCGGCCATGCTCAAGGAGCACGATGCCATCCTGGCGGTGGATATCGGCGGCACCAACGTACGCTGCGGCATCGTGAAGACGCGGCGGCGCAAGGCACGCGACCTGTCGCTTGCCAAGGTGGTGCGGCGGGAGAAATGGCGGCATGCGGACGACGACCCGAACCGCACCGACATGGTCGAGCGCATCGCGGCCATGCTCGAGGACATGGTGCTCTACTGCGAGCGCAAGCAGATCCGCCTGGCACCCTTCATCGGCATTGCCTGCCCCGGGCTGATCCGCAAGGACGGCTCGATCGAGCGCGGCACGCAGAACCTGCCGGGCGACTGGGAAAGCCGCGCGTTCCACCTGCCGAGCGCGCTGTGGCGCCGCATGCCGATGATCGGCTCCGGCCCCACGCTGATACTGATGCACAACGACGCGGTGGTGCAGGGGCTGAGCGAACTGCCTTTCATGCGCGATGTGACCCACTGGGGCGTGCTGACGATCGGCACCGGGCTCGGCAATGCGAGCTTCACCAACACCTTCTAGCCTGGTGAGTTCGGCGCCAGTGGCACGCCGCCGCCGAGCGCCTTGTAGACGGCTACCATGCCGACCGCCATGCGGCTCGTGCTTTGCACCTGGTCGCGCCGGGCCTGCAGCAGTGCGCGGCGGGCATCGAGTTCGACGCCGAAATCCGTGAGCCCGTTAGCGTAGCGCGCATGGGCGAGCGTGAGCGCATCGCGGCTGCTGCGCTCGCGCTCGACCAGCTCGGCATGGCGCTGGCGCTCGGCGGCGTAGGCGCTCAGCGCCGAATCGATCTCGTGCCATGCCTTGAGCACGGCCTGCTGGAAGGCCACTGCGGCTTCCTGCTGCTGCAGCTCGCGCAGGCTCACCGTGCTGCGGCGCCGGCCGTTGTCGAAGATCGGCAGGCTGATGGAGGGGCCGACATGCCATTGCCGGCTGCCCCATTCGCCAAAGCGTTCGCTGCCGGCCGACTCGTAGCCGAAGCCCGCACCGAGCGTGATGCGCGGGTAGAGGTCGGCCACCGCAATGCCGATGCGGGCGGTGGCGGCATGCAGTTGGGCTTCGGCCGCGGCGATGTCGGGGCGCCGGCGCGCCACGTCGCCGGGCAGGCCCAGCGCAAGCTCGGGCAGCGGTGGTGCTTGCAGCGTTTCGAGCGTGTCGCCCGCGCCGCCGGCCGGCGGCGCGAGTTCGGCGTTCAGCGTGCCGGGCGATGCGCCGGTCAGCAGCGTGATCTGGTTCATCGCCTGCGCCTCCTGCTGCAGCAGCATCGGAACGCGTGCGCGCAGTTCGGCCAGCTGCGTGCGCTGGCGGGTCGGGTCCAGGTCGGTGACCAGGCCGCCGTCGGCACGCGCCTGCACCAGTTCGAGCGATTCGGCCGCGGCCGCGATGTCGGCGTTCGCCAGGCGCAACTCGCGCTGTGCGCCGCGCAGTTCGAAGTAGCTGCGCGCCACCTCGGCCTGCACGCTGAGCTGTGCCTGCCGCAGCAGCGCGGCCGATGCGCCGGCATCGGCATCGGCGGCTTCGATACTGCGCCGCACGCGGCCCCAGAGATCGATTTCCCACGACGTATCGAAGCCGGCCTGGTAGAGGTTGTAGGGCTCGCTGAGCGTGCGGATCAGCTGGTCGCGGTTGGCGACCGACGAGCCCAGCGCATCGATCATCCGCGTGGCGGCGCCGCTCTCGCTCTGGCGCTGCCGGTTGACGCTGCCGCTGGCATTGAGCTGTGGTGCCTGCTGCGCTGTGGCTGCGGTGCGCTGCACGCGACTTTGGGCAAAGTGCAGGGCAGCGGTCTGCAGGTCGTGGTTGGCGGCGAGCGCGCGGGCGTGCAACCGGTCGAGCAGCGGATCGCCGAAGGCCTTCCAGTCGCCGGATGCGGCGGCCGTGGGCGCAGCTTGGCGCTCGGCGCCGAGCAGCGCCGGCGAGCCGCCATGCCACGCGGACCAGTCGGTGGGTGCCTGCGGTTCCGCGGGCTGATGGTCGGGCCCCACGGCGCATCCGCTCAGAAGCAGCGCAAGCATGGAACATGCAAAGGGGGTGCGCGATGCAGGCATGTGGTGCTCCTAGACCAGGCGATGGCGAAACAGCCAGGCCGCCAGCGGCAGCGTGACGATGGCGATGATCGACAGCGGAATCAGGTTGTGCCACACCGTGGACAGGCCTACGCCTTCCAGATAGACGCGCTGCACCAGCTCGATCGCGAAGCGCAGCGGATTGGCCATGGTGATCAGCTGCAGAACGTGCGGCATGTTGCGCACCGGCGTGGTCAGGCCGGAGAGCAGCATCATCGGCATCAGCAGCACGAAGGTGTAGAGCATGGCCTGCTGCATGTTGGCCGACACAGCAGAGATCGAAAGGCCGATGCCAACGCTGGCCACGGTGAAGAAAACCAGCCCGGTGTAGAGCGTGGCCAGCGAGCCTGCCATCGGAATGCCGAACCAGAACAGCGCCACCAGCAGGATCAGCGTCGACTGCGCAAGGCCCACCAGCACCGGCGGCAGCGCCTTGCCGATCATGATCTCGAGCGGCGACATCGGCGTGACCAGCAGCTGGTCGAAGGTGCCTTGCTCGCGCTCCCGCGCCACCGAAAGCGCAGTGAGCAGCAGCGTCTGCAGCATGCTGAGCGCGGCGATCAGGCCGGGCAGCAGGTTCCAGCGCGTTTCGAGGTTGGGGTTGAACCAGGCGCGCGATTCGACGGTGAGCGGGGCCGGCGGCGCGCCGGCGCGCATGCGCAATTCGGCGTTGTAGCGCTCGACCACCGCGCTCACGTAGCCGGCCGCGGAGCCCGCGGTGTTGGAGTTGCGCGCATCGAGAATCAGCTGGATGGCCGCGGGCTGGCCCGCGCCGAGCTGCTGCTCGAAGTTCGGCGCGATCTGGATCACCAGCAGCGCCTTTTCGGTGTCGATCACCTCGCGGATGTCGGCCTGCGTGCGCAGCGTGGCGACGCGATGGAAGACACCGGTGCTGTCGAGGTGCGCAATCAGTTCGGTCGATGCGCCCGTGCGGCTCTGGTCGAGCAGCGCGTAGGGCACGTTCGAGAGGTCGTAGGTGGCGGCGTAGCCGAAGACGAGGCTCTGCATGATGGCCGGAACGAACAGGATCACGCGGCTGGCCGGGTCCTTGAAGATGGCGAGCAACTCTTTCTTGCAGAGGTTGGCGACGCGCAACAGGAAGTCGGTCATGAGAGGCTGTCCTTCAGTCGAGGCTCTTGCGCGTGACGGCGCGGGCCAGCAGCAGCAGGCCCACCGCATAGGCCACGAGGACCGCGCAGTTGCGCCAGATCAGCGGCCAGACGTCGCCCGCAAGAAACAGCGTCCTGATCAGGTCCATGAAGTAAGTGGCCGGCAGCACATGGCCGATCACGCGCACGGCGGTGGGCACGTTGCGCAGGTCGAACAAAAAGCCCGACAGCATCATCGAAGGCATGAAGGTGGCGATCAGCGCCACCTGGCTCGCGAGAAACTGGTTGCGCGTGACCGACGAGATCACCAGCCCCAGGCTCACCGCCACGATCAGGTAGAGCATCGAACTGAGCACCACGGCGAGCAGCGAGCCGACCATCGGCACCGCGAACAGGAAGCGCGCGGCCAAGAGGCACAGCGCGAGGCCCAGCATGCCGACCGCGAAGTACGGAATGATCTTGGCCAGCAGTATTTCCACCGGCCGCACCGGCGTGACGAACAGCGCCTCGAGCGTGCCGCGCTCCCATTCGCGGGCCATCACCAGCGCGGTGAGAAACGCGCCGACCAGCGTCATGATGAGCACGATGAGGCCCGGCACCAGGTACCAGGTGCTGGTGTTCGCGGCGTTGAACCACATGCGCTGCTCCACGGTCACTCGGCCCGTTGGGAGTGCGTCCGCGCCTGTGCTGCCGCCGCCGCGGTCGGCCTGGCGCACGGCCGCTTGCGCCAGGGCACCGCTCACGTAGGCCTGGATGATGGTCGCGCGCCCCGCGTCGGCGCCATGCACGATGAGCTGCACGCGCGCGTTGCCCGCGGCCAGCGCACGCGAGAAGTCGGCGGGCACGCGCACGATGGCGTCGACCTTGCGCTCGCGCATCAAGGCCTCGGCCTCGTGCATCGAGCCCAGCAGCACGGGCGCGATGGCGGGCGAAAGCTGCAGGCCCGCAATGGCCTCGTGCGCGGTGGGCGAGGCGTCTTCGAGCACCACGGCCACCGGCGCGTTCTTCACGTCCAGCGACATGCCGTAGCCGAAGATCAGGATCAGCACCATCGGCAGCAGGATGCCGATGGCCAGGTTGCTGCGGTCGCGCAGCAGCTGGCGAAACTCCTTGCGCGTGAGCGAGACGAGCCGGGTGCGGAAGCCGCTCATGGCTGCGTCCTTTCTTCGCGCCGCGCCTTCTCGACGATGCCGATGAAAGCCTGCTCCATGTCGATGCGCCTTTCCTCGTCCCCGCCATCCCGCGCCTGCGCCCGCACCTCGCGCGGCGTGCCGATGGCCAGCACCTTGCCGGCGTCCTGGATCACGATGCGGTCGCAGTACTCGGCCTCTTCCATGAAGTGCGTCGTGATGACGACGGTGGTGCCGCCCTCGGCCAGCGCCGTGATGCGGCGCCAGAACTCGCGGCGCGCGAGCGGGTCGGCGCCGCTGGTGGGCTCGTCGAGGAACAGGATCTCGGGCTCGTGCAGCAGGCCCGTGGCCATGGCCAGGCGCTGCCGGTAGCCGCCGGGCAGCTGGCCGCTGGGCGCATCGAGTTCGCGTTCGAGGTCGAACTGCCGCAGCACCGTGTCCATGCGTCCCTGCAGCTTCTGCCCGCGCAGGCCGTAGGCGCCACCGAAGAACGAAAGGTTCTCGCGCACCGTGAGGTTGCCGTAGAGCGCGAACTTCTGCGAGACATAGCCGATGCGCTGGCGGGCCTGCGCGCGCGCATGGCGCAGGTCGACGCCGGCCACGCGCAGCTGCCCGCCGCTCGCGGGCAAGAGGCCGCAGAGCATGCGGAAGGTAGTCGTCTTGCCCGCGCCGTTGGGCCCGAGCAGGCCGAAGATCTCGCCGCGCCGCACCGAGAAGCTGGTGCTTGCCACGGCCACGAAATCGCCGAAGCGGCGCACCAGGTCCTTCACCTCGATGACCACTTCGCCGGGCTCTCCTTCGGCCGGTGCAAGGCCCTCGCTCGTCGCCGATTGCGCGATGTTCGTGTCGGCGGCCTGCCGGCTGCGCAGCAGCGTCATGAAGCCGTCTTCGAGCCGCGGCGGCACGGGCTCGGCGCGCGCACCGGCCAGCAGCTTCCTGAGCGCCGCATCGTCCGTGCCCGGGCGGCGGATGAAGTGCACCTCGCCGCCTCGCGGCACGGCATCGACGATCTGCTGCCGCGCGTCGAGCAGGCGCGCCTGCATCAGGCGCGGCGCCTCGCCATCGGGCGGCGCCGCGACGAAGCACGTGCCCTCTGCATGGGCGCGGATCTGGTCCGGCGTGCCCTGCGCGATCAGCCGGCCCTCCTGCAGCACGAACACGTGGCTGCAGCGCTCGGCCTCGTCGAGGTAGGCGGTGCTCGCGATCACCGAAAGCTTTTCGTCGTCGACCAGCTGCTGCACGATCTGCCAGAGCTCGCGCCGCGAGAGCGGGTCGACGCCCACGGTGGGCTCGTCGAGCAGCAGCAGGTCGGGCGAGCGCACCAGCGTGCAGGCGAGGCCCAGCTTCTGCTTCATGCCGCCCGAGAGCTTGCCCGCGGGGCGGCCGGTGAAACGGCCGAGGTCGGTCATTTCCATCAGGCGCGCATAGCGCTCGCGGCGCTGGCCGGCGGAAACACCATGCAGGTCGGCGTAGAGGTCGAGATTCTCCTGCACGCTCAGGTCGTCGTAGAGGCCGAAGCGCTGCGGCATGTAGCTGATGCGGTCCTGCACCGCCTGCGGATCGGCCGACACGTCGATGCCGAGCACGCGCAGCTCGCCTTCATCGGCGCGCATCAGGCCGGCCATGAGCCGCAGCAGCGTGGTCTTGCCGGCGCCGTCGGGTCCGACCAGCGCCGTGAGCGTGCCGGTGGGCACTTCGAGCGACACATCGTCGAGCGCGCGCACCACCTGCTTCGAGCCCTTGGCCACGAAGCGCTTGTGCAGGGAGCGTGCAGCCACGGCGGGCCCGGTGTCGTGCATCAGGGTTTGCCGCTGGCGGTGGAGGAGGACGAGGCGAGCTGCAGCCGCACGGTCGCCGGCATGCCGAGCCGCAGCCGGTCTTCCTTGTCATCGACCATCACGCGGATCTCGTAGACCAGGCTGCTGCGCAGCTCCTCGGTCTGCACGGTCTTGGGCGTGAATTCGGCGACCGACGAGATGTAGCCCACCTTGCCCGCGATCGGCTGGCCGGGCTGACTGTCGGTGGCCACGCTGGCTGGCTGGCCGGGCCGCACGCGGCCGAGGTCGGGCTCCGCCACATAGGCGCGCACCCACTTGGGATCGGTGATGGCCAGCGTGAAGGCCGGGCGCTGTGGCGAAGCCATGTCGCCTGGCTCGAGCAGGCGGGCGCGCACCACGGCGTCGATGGGCGACTTGAGCTCGGCTTCGGCCAGCTGGTGGTTCATGAGCGCGAGGTCGGCGCGCGCGGATTCGAGCTGGGCCTGCGCCTGCGCGATGTCTTCCCTGCGCGGGCCGGCCACCGCCAGCTGCTGGGCCTTGCGCGCGTTGTCCAGCTGCGCGAGCGCCACCTTGCGGCGGGCCTGCGCACTGTCGAGGTCCTGCTGGCTCACGGCGCGGCCGGCCGTGGTCTGGCCGATGGCCTGCAGGCGCGCGAGTTGCTGCTGCGAAAGATCGGCATCGGCCTGCGCGGCGGCCACCTGGGCGCCGGCCTGCGCCAATTCCTCGGGGCGGCTGCCGGTCTTCAGGCGCAGCAGCGCCTGTTCCTGCACGCCGATGCGCGCCTGCGATTGCGCCACGCGCAGCACCAGCGAGCGGGTGTCGAGCCGGCCCAGCACCTGGCCGGCCCGCACAGGGTCGCCTTCGCGCACCGCGAGTTCGGCCACGCGCTCGCTGGCGTTGAAGGCGAGCGAGACCTGGCGCACATCGACGTTGCCGTACAGCACGAGCTGGTCGGACGGCGCGGCCGAGCGATGAAAGTACCACCAGCCGCCTGCAACGGCCGCCAGCGCCACGGCGGCCGCGGCAATGAGGGGTTTCTTGTTCATGAGCGGGTTCCTGCCGGTTTCCACACGGTGCTCGCCGGATGTTATCAAATTGAAATTTGAATTTGAAGTATTTTTTCAGTTCGATTAACCTCGGGCCATGGCGACACGCTCTTCCAGTACCCGCTCCCCCGCCGCCCCGCGCAAGACCGCGGCGCGCACCCAGCGCACCGACGGCAGCACCACGCGGCTGCACATCCTCGAAACCGCGGGCCAGCTGTTCGCGGAGCGCGGCTTCGCCGAGAGCACCAGCAAGGAAATCTGCACGCGCGCCGGCACCAACATGGCGGCGGTCAATTACCACTTCGGCAGCCGGGACGGGCTCTACGAGGCCGTGCTGATCGAGGCGCACCGCCAGCTCGTGAGCATGGACGAACTGGCCAGCCTGGCCAGCGAGCCCACCGATCCGCGGCAGAAGCTGCGAGCGTTCCTCATGCACCTGATCGAGCTGGGCAGCCAGCCCCGGGCGCCCTGGGGATTTCGCGTGGTGCTGCGCGAGGCGCTGTCGCCTTCGCCGGCGCTGCCTGCGCTGATCCGGCAGGCGGTGCTGCCCAAGGCCCGGCTGATCCGCGGGCTGATCGGCGGCATCATGGGCCTGCCCGACGACCATCCCTCGGTGCAGCGGGCGCTGCTGTTCGCAGTGCTGCCCTGCATCGTGATGACCGTGGCCCCCAAGGACCTGGCCAGCAAGGTGCTGCCGGCCCTGAAGGATGCCGACGGCCTGGCGGACGACCTGATGCGCTACGTGTTCGCGGGCCTCGATGCCATCGCGAAGGAGGCGGCCAGGACCGCGGCGCCCGCTAGAGCTGGAAAGCGACGGTGAGCAGCAGCCCTTCGGCCACGTCGCGCACCAGGCCCGGACGCCGCGCGCGGTAGGGCTCGCCGGCGGAGGCGATGGTGTCGATCCACTTGGCCAGCCAGTCGATCTGGCGCGGGCCGTAGAACACCACGGCCGCCTCGTGGTTGAGCAGCAGGCTGCGCAGGTCGAGGTTGATGGAGCCGCACATGGCCAGCTCGTCGTCGACCACCACGGCCTTGGCATGGGCCATGAAGGGCAGCATGCGAAAGCTCACGCCCGCGCGCGCCAAGTCGCGCATGGCGCGTGCGCGCACGAAATCGGCCAGGCGGTGGTTCGACCGCGCGGGCATGGCGATGGTCACCTGTACGCCGCGCCGCGCGGCCAGCCGCAGCGCATCGCGCAGCCCGTCGCCGGGCACGAAATAGGGCGTGACGGCGAGCACGCGGTGCTCGGCGCGAAAGCAGGCGTCGATCAGCAGCGCATGGGCGGTGTCCTCGGTCTGGTCGGGGCCGCTCGGCAGGAATTGCGCCATGGCGCTGCCCGGGCCTTCCTCCACGTCGTCGGCCGTGATGGCGCGTGCCTTGCGCCCGCGCACCGAGCTCCAGTCGTGGTCGAACTGGCGCGCGGCCGCTGCGGCCACGCTGCCGCGCAGGTCGAAGGACAGGTCGGGCCAGGCTTCGGGGAACTTGTCGCTGCCGGTGAAGTATTCGCCCGCGAGATTGCGCCCGCCCGACCACAGCCAGCCGTCGTCCGCAATGGTGAACTTGCGGTGGTTGCGCAGGTTGCGCGGCCCGATGCGACGCAGGCTGAAGAGGGGGCGGAACACGGCGACTTCGCCGCCCGCGGCGCGCAGCAGGCGGGTGTGGCGGCGCGGCAGGGTCAGCGCGCCGAAGCCGTCGAGCAGCACGCGCACCTTGATGCCTTCGCGCGCGCGCAGCGCCAGCCGTTCGATCACCGAGCGGCCCAGCGCGTCGTCGCCGATGATGAAGGTGCTCACGTCGATGCGCTCGCGCGCGCCGTCGATCACCTGCCACAGCGCCTCGCGCGCGGTGTCGCCGTCGGCATGCAGCCGGATGTCGCAGCGCCCGGGCGGCGCGAGGCCGAAGCTTTCGATGAGGTCGGCGGCCCAGTGCCCCGGCGCAGCCGAGCGCGCCGGCCGCGGCGAGCCCGCGGGGCGCAGCTTGCGCTGGCCGAACAGCAGGTACATCGGCAGGATGAGGTAGGGCATCAGCACCAGCCCCATGACCCACGCGATGGCCGTGGTGGGGGCGCGCTGCTCGCGGCGCGCGCGCGTGGTCAGCACATAGACCAGTAGCGCAAAGGTGACGACAAGAAAATGCTGGGACGGGGAGGGGAGCCAGTCGAATGTGGAATTCGGCATGTGGCGATGATGCCCGAGGACGGGTCCGCGCCGGTCAGCGTTGCAGGAAGGCGGGCACGCCGCGCCCCTGGGAGGCCAGGAATCGCATCATCGGATCGACCGCCGCGCGCACCGCGGGCCGCTCGCCCACGCGGCCGCGCCAGGCCACCAGGCGCGGCGTGGCATCGGTCATGCCGGCGCCCTTTCGGTCGGCGAACACATGCGCCATGTAGAAGGCGATGTCGGCGAAGGAATAGGGGCCCGCAAGGTACTCGCGTGTGGCCAGCAGGGCTTCCATCTCGCCGTAGTAGCGCGCGCAGGCGGCGCAGGCCGCCACCGCGGGAGCGCTCTGCATGTCGTGCTGCAGGCCGAAGAGCCGGATCACGTTCGGAAAAAAGACCTCGTCCGACTTCTGCTCGAGCTGCCGCGCGCGGGCCCCGTTCGGCAATGCCTTCGGGCCACAGCGCGGGGGCCGGATAGCGATCTTCGAGGTACTCGAAGATCTGGGTCGAGTCGAACAGCTCGACGTCGCCGTCGATCAGGATCGGCACCTGCTGCTTGACGGGATTGACGCGCAGCACCTCGGGGTGCTTGGGCTCGTACGCGTCGTCCTTGGTGAACGGCACCATCACCAGTTCGAAATCGACGCCTTTCTCGAGCGCGGCGATCTGCACCTTGGCGCCGAACATGCTGAGGGGGGCGGAATAGATCTGAGTCGTCATCCCCCGACTTCACCATGAATGGCGCCTCAGGTCGAGCCCCAGACCTCCTGGGCCGTCTCGACCACCAAACGCAGCTTGCTGCGCTGCGCTTCCACCGCGATGTTGTTGCCGTGCACCGTGCTCGAGAAGCCGCACTGCGGCGACAGCGCGAGCTGCTCGAGCGGGGCGTACTTGGCGGCGTCCTCGATGCGGCGCTTGAGTTCATCCTTGTCTTCCATCTCGCCGAACTTGGTGGTCACGAGGCCCAGCACCACCGTCTTGCCCTTGGGCAGATAGCGCAGCGGCTTGAAGTCGCCCGAGCGGGCGTCGTCGTATTCCATGAAGTAGGCGTCCAGGTCCATTTCCTTCAGCAGCGCCTCGGCCACCGGCTCGTAGTTGCCGGCCGCGGCGTGGGTGCTCTTGAAGTTGCCGCGGCACAGGTGCATGGCCAGCAGCATGCCCGGCGGCTTCTGCGCCACCACCTTGTTGATGAATGCGGCGTAGCGGTGGGGCAGCTCGTTCGGGTCGTCGCCGCGCTTGCGGGCGGCTTCGCGCATGTGCTCGTCGCACAGGTAGGCGAGGTTGGTGTCGTCCATCTGCACGTAGGTGCAGCCGGCCGCGGCCAGCGAGCGCAGTTCGTCGCCATAGGCCTTGGCCACGTCGTCGTAGAACACCGGGTCGAGCTCGGGGTAGGCCTCTTTGCTGATGCCGGCGCGGCCGCCGCGGAAGTGCAGCATGGTCGGCGAAGGGATCGTCACCTTGGGCGTGCGACCGGCCGAGACCTGGCTCTTGAGGTACTGGAAGTCGGCGAGCTGGATGTCTTTCACGTGGCGCACCTTGTCGAGCACGCGCATCGCGGGCGGCGCAAGTTCCTCGGTGCCGTCGGGCTTGCGGATGGTGACCGGAATGTCGGTCTTCACGCCGCCGAGCTGGTCGAGGAAATCGATGTGGAAGTAGGTGCGGCGGAATTCGCCGTCGGTGATGCTCTTGAGGCCGATGTCTTCCTGGAACCGGACGATTTCGGTGATGGCCTGGTCTTCGACCTTGCGCAACTGCTCGGGCGTGATCTCGCCCTTGGCTTTTTGCTCGCGTGCTTCGAGCAGGTATCTGGGGCGCAGGAAACTGCCGACGTGGTCGTAGCGGGCGGGCAGGGCGGCGTGCTGGGACATGGTGATCTCCGTCGTGGCTGAAAACGAATCGGACATCGTATCGCCTTGGAAACATTCGAATCTGTATACATTGAACCTGGTGTTTACCCTCGATAAGGCAATTCCTACTGGAAATTTTCTTATTTCTGTATACATTGGGTATTCATGAAAACGCCCACGACTGCCTTTCCGCTGAACGCCTGGTATGCCGCCGCCTACGATGTCGAAGTGCGCCACGCGCTGCTGCCGCGCACGATCTGCAACGAGAAGCTGGTGCTGTTCCGCCGTACCGACGGCCAGGTGGCCGCGCTCGAGGACGCCTGCTGGCACCGGCTGATGCCGCTGTCGATGGGCCGGCTCGAAGGCGACGAGCTGGTGTGCGGCTACCACGGCCTGGTCTACAACAGCCAGGGCCGCTGCACCCACATGCCGAGCCAGGAGACGCTGAACCCCTCGGCCTGCGTGCGCAGCTTTCCGGTGGTCGAGAAGCACCGCTTCGTCTGGATCTGGCCCGGCGACCCGGCCAAGGCCGACCCCGCGCTGGTGCCCGACATGCACTGGAACGACGACCCGGCCTGGGCCGGCGACGGCAAGATGATTCGCGTCAATTGCGACTACCGCCTGGTGGTCGACAACCTCATGGACCTCACGCACGAGACCTTCGTGCATGGCTCGTCCATCGGCAACCGCGAAGTGGCCGAGGCGCCTTTCGTGGCCACGCACGGCGACCGCTCGGCCACCGTCACGCGCTGGATGGAGAACATCGACCCGCCGCCGTTCTGGGGCGGCCAGATCCGCCACGCGCGCGGCTACACCGGCAAGGTCGATCGCTGGCAGATCATCCGCTTCGAGGGGCCGTGCACGGTGAACATCGACGTCGGCGTGGCCGAGGCGGGCAGCGGCGCGGCGCCGACGGAAGGCAACCCCGGCGACCGCAGCCAGGGCGTGAACGGCTACGTGCTCAACACCATCACCCCCGAAACCGACAAGACCTGCCTCTACTTCTGGGCCTTTGCGCGCAACTACTGCCTGGGCGAGCAGCGCCTCACGCACGAGCTGCGCGAAGGCGTGGCCGGCATCTTCCGCGAGGACGAGATCGTGCTCGAGGCGCAGCAGAAAGCCATGGACGAACGGCCCGACCATCAGTTCTACAACCTCAACATCGACGCCGGTTCGATGTGGGCGCGCCGGCTGATCGACCGCATGGTCGAGAAGGAAAAGCCCGCGCGCGCCGCCATCGCCATCCATCCCGCCGAGAAGCAGGCCGCATGATGAAAGTCGCGGCCGTCGCATCGCCCGCCGAACCCGCAGACGGCGGCGGCTCGCAGGCCGTGAAGGCGCAGCTGCGGCTGCGCGAAATGATCCTGGCCGGCGAACTGCCCGGCGGCGCTCGCATTGCCGAAGTGGCCATCTCCGAGCAGCTCGGCGTCTCCCGCACGCCGGTGCGCAGCGCGCTCATGCGGCTGGAGCAGGAAGGCCTGCTCGAGGCGCTGCCCAACGGCGGCTATGCGGTGCGCACTTTTTCCGAACGAGACGTGGCCGACGCCATCGAGCTGCGCGGCACGCTCGAAGGCCTGGTGGCGCGGCTCGCGGCCGAGCGCGGCGCGGCGCCGGTGGTGCTGCGCGAGGCGCGCGCCTGCCTGGCGCGCATCGACGAACTGCTGCGCGAGCCCGCGCTGGACGACGCGGCTTTCGCGCGCTATGTCACGCACAACGGAAAGTTCCATGCGCTGCTGTGCGAAATGGCGGCCAGCCCGGTGATCGCGCAGCAGCTCGAGCGCGTGGTCAACCTGCCGTTCGCCTCGCCCTCGGGCTTCGTCGTGGTGCAGGCCAATTCGCCCGCCGCGCGCGACATGCTCGTGATTGCGCAGGACCAGCACGTGCAGGTGCTCGACGCCATCGAGTCGGGCGAAGGCTCGCGTGCCGAGGCGCTGATGCGCGAGCACAGCCGCATCGCGCGGCGCAACCTGCGCGAGGCGCTGCATGGCACGCCCACCGCTGAACAGCGTGCGCTGCCCGGCGTGCAGCTGATCCGCCGGCGCGGCTGAGCGGCCGCTTTCCTTTCTTTCCTGTTGGTGTTGTTCCCCGATGAAAAGCGATCTTCAATGGATGCAGGCGCAGGTCGTTGCGCTGCGCGACGTCACGCCCACCGTGCGCGAGTTCGAACTGCGGCCCGAGCCGGGTTTTGCCGCTGCCCATGAGCCCGGCTCGCACCTGCAGGTGCAGGTGATGACGGCGCAGGGCAGGCTGCAGACCCGCTCGTACTCGCTGGTGGGCGAGGGCGACGGCCAGTGCTGGCGCATTGCCGTCAAGCGGCTCGACGACGGCCGCGGCGGCTCGCTCGCGATGTGGCGCCTGGCCGTGGGCGACCGGCTGCAGGTGAGCGCGCCGCAGAACCACTTTGCGCTCGACCTCTCCGCGCCGGGCTATCTGCTGGTGGCGGGCGGCATCGGCATCACGCCGCTGGTGCTGATGGCCGAGCGCCTGGGCGCGCATGCACGGCGCAACGGCGTGCCGGTCAGGATGCTCTACGGTGCGCGCCATGCCGGCGAGCTCGCCTACCTCGATCGGCTGCGCGAAGCCCTGGGCGCTGAGGTCGTGCCGCACGAAGGCGCGGCGCCTATCGACTTCGCGGCCGCCATTGCGGCGCTGCCGCCCGGCGGCCAGCTCTACACCTGCGGTCCGGTGCCGATGCTCGAAGCCGTCAAGCGCGCCTGGCAGGCCGCCGGCCGCGCGCCGGCGGACCTGCGCTTCGAAACCTTCGGCAGCAGCGGCCGGCTCGCGACCCAGGCCTTCACGGTGCGCATTCCCCGGCACGATCTTTCGATCACCGTGCCGGTTGACTGCACCCTGCTTGAAGCGCTCGACGCGGCCGGCGTGCAGACACTCTCGGACTGCAAGCGCGGCGAGTGCGGCCTCTGCGTGATGGACGTGCTCGCGGTCGATGGCGAAATCGACCACCGCGACGTGTTCCTGAGCGAACACGAGAAGCAGGCAGCCACCCGCATCTGCGCCTGCGTGTCACGCGCCGTGGGCACCCTCACGCTCGACTCCGCGTACCGCCCCGACAGCTGAAAACGGGCTGCGCGATCATCGCGCAGTTCATTTGTTCATCGCGCAACAATGGTCCGCTTTGAGTGGGGAGTAGGTGATTGCCTGCTCCGCCAGCTGTTGCAAAGTGTTGAAAAATAGCCCCGGTTCGCATTCCGTCCCTCCAAGGAAAACCTCATGCAAAGACGCCACCTCATCCAGACCGCAGGCCTCACGGCGCTTGCGCTTTCCATGTCGCTTGCCAATGCGCAGGACGGCAACAAGTTCAAGATCGGCCTGATCCTGCCGATGACGGGGCAGCAGGCGTCCACCGGCCGGCAGATCGAAGCGGCGGCCCGGCTGTACATGGCGCAGAACGGCGACACCGTGGCGGGCAAGAAGATCGAGCTCATCATCAAGGACGACGTGGCCACGCCCGACGTCACCAAGCGCCTTGCGCAGGAACTCATCGTCAACGACAAGGTCAACGTGATCGCCGGCTTCGGCGTGACGCCGGCCGCACTGGCCGCCGCGCCGCTGGCCACGCAGTCGAAGACGCCGCAGGTGGTGATGGCCGCCGCCACATCGAGCATCACCGAAGCCTCGCCCTACATCGTGCGTTCGAGCTTCACGCTGCCGCAGGTGTCGGTGGCGATGGGCGACTGGGCGCCCAAGAACGGCGTGAAGACGGTCGTCACGCTGGTGGCCGACTACGGCCCCGGCAACGACGCCGAGAAGTTCTTCAGCGAGCGCTTCCAGCTCAACGGCGGCAAGGTCGTCGAGAAGCTGCGCGTGCCGCTGCGCAATCCCGACTTCGCGCCCTTCCTGCAGAAGGTGCGCGACGCCAAGCCCGATGCGCTGTTCGTCTTCGTGCCCTCGGGTGCGGGCGCGGCGGTGATGAAGCAGTTCCTCGAGCGTGGCATGGACAAGGCGGGCATCAAGATGATCGCCACCGGCGACGTGACCGACGACGACCAGCTCAACGACATGGGCGACGGCGCGCTGGGCGTGGTCACCTCGCACCACTATTCGGCCGCGCATCCATCGCCCGCGAACAAGAAGTTCGTCGAGGCTTTCCAGAAGGCCAACCCCAAGATGCGCCCCAACTTCATGGCCGTGGGCGGCTACGACGGCATGCGCGTGATCTACGAAGCGCTCAAGGCCACCAAGGGGCAGGGCGGCGGCGATGCGCTGCTGGCCGCCATGAAGGGCCAGATCTTCGAGAGCCCGCGCGGCCCGGTGTACATCGATGCGCAGACGCGCGACATCGTGCAGGACGTGTACCTGCGCAAGGTCGAGAAGAAGGACGGCCAGCTCTACAACGTCGAGTTCGACGTGATCAAGGGCGTGAAGGATCCCGGCAAGGCGAAGTAACTGGGTCTCCCGAGGTGTTGTGCTCAGGACGGGATCACTCTTCAGGGCGCGCTCCCGCCGACGGGGTACCTTGCTCCGCGAATGTCCTCCGGCCTGCGGCCTCCCCCTTGATTTCGCTGCGCAAGGCACCCCATCGACGGGAGCGTTGGACAGAGCGGTTGTTGATCAGCTGTGCACCCAGAGCGTGCCCTGGTGCACAGGGCATCGGGTGCTCCCCGCAGCGAAATAAAGGAGGAGGCGAAGCCGGGGGACATTCGCGGAGGGGAGTACCCGGTGGCCTGTGCACGCGCCCTGAACAAGAGCCCCGAACAAGAGCCCCGAACAAAAAAGCAACGCGAGCCAAACGCCGTAGCGGAACACTGACATGTTGACCATTCTTTTCGACGGCATCGCCTACGGCATGCTGCTCTTCGTGCTCGCCGTGGGGCTGGCCGTGACGCTCGGGCTGATGAACTTCATCAACCTCGCGCACGGTGCCTTTGCCATGGCGGGCGGGTATCTCACGGTGTTTGCGATGCAGAAGCTGGGCCTGCCGTTCCTGGCCTGCCTGCCGCTCGCGTTCATCGTCGTCGCACTGGCCGGCGCGCTGCTCGAACGCACGCTCTACCGGCCGATGTACGGCAAGCCGCACCTCGACCAGGTGCTGTTTTCCATCGGCCTCGCGTTCATGGCGGTGGCGGCCGTCGACTACTTTGTCGGCTCCTCGCAGCAGAACATCCAGTTGCCCGAATGGCTGCGCGGCCGCACCGAGGTCGGCGACGGCGCGCTGCTGCTGGGCATGGGGCATTACCGCCTCTTCATCATCGCGGTGTGCGCCGTGCTCACGGTGGTGCTGCAGCTCATCCTCTCGAAGACCCGCTTCGGCAGCCGGCTGCGTGCCGCGGTCGACGATCCGCGCGTGGCGGCGGGGCTGGGCATCAACGTCAACATCGTGTTCCTGCTGACCTTCGCGGTGGGCTCCGGGCTCGCGGGACTGGGCGGTGCACTGGGCGCCGAGATCCTCGGGCTCGATCCGACCTTTCCGCTCAAGTACATGATCTATTTCCTCATCGTGGTGTCGGTCGGCGGCACCTCGTCGATCACCGGGCCGCTCGCGGCCGCGCTGCTGCTCGGCATTGCCGACGTGGCGGGCAAGTACTTCATTCCGAAGATGGGGGCGTTCACCGTCTACCTGCTCATGATCCTGATCCTGATGTGGCGGCCGCAGGGCCTGTTCACGCGCAAGGGAGGCCGTTGAATGAGCGCGCCTTCTTCTTCCTCTTCGGTTGATTTCCAGTCCGCGTTGCTGCGCAGGGCACGCTGGCGCCCGCTCGAATTCGTGGTGTGGGCCATGGCATTTGCATTGCCCTTCGCCATGCCTTCGCATTCGCTGCTGGTCAACGAGATCGCCATCGTCGCACTGTTCGCGATGTCGCTCGACCTGATCCTCGGCTACACCGGCATCGTCTCGCTCGGCCATGCCGCCTTCTTCGGCTTCGGCGCCTACACCGCGGCGCTGTTCGCCAAGCTCGTGATGCCGGACCCGACCGTGGGGCTGGTGGTGGCCACCGTGCTGTCGGCACTGCTCGGCCTGGTGGCCAGCGTGACGATCCTGCGCGGCAGCGACCTGACACGGTTGATGGTCACGCTGGGCACCGCGCTGCTGCTGCTAGAGCTTGCCAACAAGCTCGACTGGCTCACCGGCGGCGCCGACGGCCTGCAGGGCGTGGTGATGGGGCCGGTGCTGGGCCTGTTCGAATTCGATCTCTTCGGCCGCACGGCCGCCTGGTATTCGCTGAGCGTGATGCTTGTGCTGTTCCTCGTGATGCGCCGCATCGTGCACTCGCCCTTCGGCGCCACGCTGAAGGCGATCCGCGACAACCGGCTGCGCGCCATGGCCATCGGCATTCCGGTGGTGCCGCGGCTCGTGGTGATCTACACCGTGGCAGCGGGCATTGCCGGTGCCGCGGGCGCGCTGCTGGCGCAGACCACGGGCTTTGCCTCGCTCGACGTGCTGGCCTTCGACCGCTCGGCCGACGTGCTGCTGATGCTGGTGATCGGCGGCGTGGGCTGGCTCTATGGCGGCGTGGCGGGCGCCATTGTCTTCAAGCTGCTGCAGACCTGGCTCTCGGCCGTGACGCCGCAGTACTGGATGTTCTGGATCGGCCTGCTGCTGGTGCTGCTGGTGCTCGTGGGGCGCGACCGGGTGCTCAGGCCGTGGACATGGCTGGGCATCGGCAAGAAGAAGCAAGGCGGTGCCGCATGACCGAAACCGTGCTTTCGACCCACGGGCTCGTGATGCGCTTCGGCGGCATCACGGCCACCAACAACGTCACGATGGAATTGAAGCGTGGCGCGCGCCACGCGTTGATCGGCCCGAACGGGGCCGGCAAGACCACGCTGATCAATCAGCTGACGGGCGTGCTCACGCCGTCCGAAGGCCGCATCACGCTGTTGGGCGAAGACATCACGAAGCTCGCCCCGCACAAGCGCGTGGCGCGTGGGCTGGTGCGGACCTTCCAGATCAACCAGCTGTTCGACTCGATGACGCCGCTCGAAACGCTGGCGCTCGTGGTCTCGCAGCACCAGGGCATCGCGTCGCAATGGTGGCGTCCGCTGGGTGCCAGCAAGGCCGTGACGGAGCGCGCGGCGCAGCTGCTGGAGCAGTTCCACCTGAGCGACGTGGCGCAGCAGCAGACGAAGTTCATGGCCTACGGCAAGCGCCGCTTGCTGGAGATTGCAATCGCACTGGCCTGCGAGCCACGCGTGCTGCTGCTCGACGAGCCCGTGGCGGGCGTGCCCGCCGGCGAGCGCGAGGAGCTGCTGCAGACCGTGGCCGCATTGCCGGCCGATGTGTCGGTGCTCTTGATCGAGCACGACATGGACCTGGTGTTCAGCTTTGCCGACCGCATGACGGTGCTGGTCAACGGCACCTTGCTGACCGAGGGCGACCCGGAAACCATTGCCAACGATCCGAAGGTGAAAGAGGTCTATCTGGGCCATGGAGAAGCCGTTCATGTCTGAGCTGCTGCGCATCGAGAACCTGAGCGCCGGCTACGGCGAGGCCGTGGTGCTGCACGACGTGGCGTTCGCGCTCGGCGAAGGCCAGACGCTGGCGCTGCTGGGCCGCAACGGCACCGGCAAGACCACGCTGATCAACACGCTCGCGGGTGCCACGCGGCAGCATGGCGGAACCATCGCGCTCGGCGGCCAGGCCCTGCACAAGCTCGCGCCGCACCAGCGCGCCGCGGCCGGCATCGGCTGGGTGCCGCAGGAGCGCAACATCTTCAAGTCGCTCACGGTGCACGAGAACCTCGCGGCGGTGGAGCGACCCGGAAAATGGAACCCGCAGCGCGTCTACGAGATGTTCCCGCGCCTGGCCGAGCGCAAGACCAACCTCGGCACGCAGCTCTCGGGCGGCGAGCAGCAGATGCTGGCGGTGGGCCGCGCGCTGGTGCTGAACCCCAAGCTGCTGCTGCTCGACGAACCGCTCGAAGGCCTCGCGCCGATCATCGTGGAAGAGCTGCTGCGCGCCATCCGCCGCATCACGCAGGACGAAGGGTTGGCCGCCATCATCGTGGAACAGCATCCGCAGGCGATCCTTGCGATCTCCGACCATGCGGTGGTGCTCGATCACGGCACCATCGTCCATGCCAACAGCGCGGCGGCATTGCGCGGGCAGCCGCAGGTGCTCGAACGCTTGTTGGGCGTGGCGCGCTGATGAACGCCACCCGAAGGACGGCGCCCGGTGTAGCAATCGGCCCCTGACAACAGACCACAAGGAGACAGACAGATGGCGTTCCCGAAAACCATGTCTTGCGGGGGCGCCATGTTGGCGGCCGCTGCATTGCTCGCCGCTTGCGGCACCACCGGCCCGAAGAACCTGAGCCTCGGCGCCAATCCTGCGGCGGTCTGTACGGCGCTTGCTGGCGTGCCGATCGCACCCGCAGCCATCGGCCTGCCGAGCGGCGCGGCGACGATCGATTCCGCGACCCTCGTGCCCGCGTCGGCACTCGCGGTGGCCGAGCGTGGTCCCAGTCCTGCGGCACGCATCACGCCGGCCACGCCCGCGCATTGCCGGCTGCTGGGCCGCATCGCGCCGCTCGATGCCAAGGCGCCACCGATCCTGTTCCAGGTCAACCTGCCGCTCGCATGGAATGGGCGCAGCGTGCAGTACGGCGGCGGCGGTTTCAACGGCACGCTGATCACCGGCCTCGCGCTGGTGCCGGCCGCGCGCTTCGACCAGCCCACGCCGCTGGCGCAGGGCTACGTGACCTACGGCACCGACTCGGGCCACCAGAACGTCGCGGGCCAGCCGCCGCAGGCCTTTGCGCTCAACGACGAGGCACTGGCCAACTTCGCCCATGCCTCCTACAAGAAGGTGCGCGACGTGGCGGTGGCGCTGATGCAGCGCGCCTACGGGCAGGCGCCGCAAAAGCTCTACTTCATGGGCAGCTCCGAAGGCGGGCGCGAGGCATTGACGATGGCGCAGCGCTATCCGCAAGACTTCGACGGTATCTTCAGCCGCGTGCCGGTCATCAACTGGACCGGGCTTCAGCACGCCGGCACGCGCAACGGCATTGCCACCTTCGGCGAAGGGTGGCTGCGGCCCGCGCAGGTGCAGCTGGTGCACAACGCCGTGCTTGCATCGTGCGACGCCGCGGATGGCGCGGCGGATCGCATCGTGTCGAACCCGGTGGCATGCCTGCAGCGCTTCGATCCGGCGAGCCTGCGCTGCGCCGCGGGAACGAGCGGCGACAACTGCCTCAACGATGCACAGGTGCAGGCGGTGCGCACGCTGCGTTCGCCATGGCGCTCGCCCGTGCCGCTGGCCCATGGCGTCACCGAATACCCGGGCTGGGGCATCGGCGGAGAAGCGACGCCGGCCTTCGCGTCGATGGGAGGCTGGAACGCGTGGTGGACCGGCACTGCCGCACCGACCGTGCCGCCGCAGCCAAGCAACGGCATCGCATGGTTCTACGGCAGCGGGGCGCTGCAGTATTTCTATGCGCGCAATCCGTCGATCGACGTGCGCAACTACCGTGCCGAAGACTTTGCGGCGCGCATCGCCACCGTGTCGCAGCTGATGGACTCGACCAACCCCGACCTGAGCGCCTTCAACGCGCGCGGCGGCAAGCTGCTGATGCTGGAGCACATGGCCGACTACGCGCAGAGCCCGTTTGCAGGCATCCGCTATTACGAATCGGTCGTCGCACGCATGGGCCGCGGCAACGTGGACCGCTTCATGCGCCTCTACACCGCGCCCGGCGTCGACCATGTGGGCAGCGGGGCGCCGGCCAATGTCGACATGCTCGGCGCGCTGGCCGATTGGGTCGAGCGCGGCCGTGCGCCGGGCGCACTGCAACTGGCCGAGCAGGAAGTGCAGCCGCCGTTCAGGGTCGTGCGTGCGCGCCCGCTGTGCGAGTGGCCGCTGTGGCCGCGCCATGTAAGCGGCGACGCTTCGCAGGCGGGCAGCTTCCAGTGCACCAGCCCCTAGATTGCGCAGCCGTCCGGGCCGCACGCGGCGGGGGCGGCGTCCCTCGCCGTCGCGGGCTGCGGCGGCGCGATGAGCGCGGTGAGCTGCGCCTTCCACTCGTCGGCACGTCCGAGCCAGGGGCCGATGTCGATGCGGCTCGCAGTGCCGCCGGCCTGCGCCAGCACGAAGGTCGGAAAGCCCTGGCCGCCCGCGCGCTGCAGCAACTGCCGGCTCGCGGCAATGTGCTCCGAGGTCGCCTCGCCGGACAGGCGCGCGAATGCCGATCCGAAGGCTTCGGCATCGAAACCGAGTTCGATGGCCACGGCACCGAGCACCTCCGCATCGGCAACGCGCCGGCCTTCGACATAGTGCGCGCGCTGCAGCCGATGGATCATGTCGAGGCCGCCACCGGCGCGCAGCGCCTCGGCCGCGAGCGCCGCGGTGGTCGGCGGCTCGGAGTCCATCACGGCACCGGTGTCGCGCAGCAGGCCCTCGAAGTACGCCTCCCCGAAGGGCTGGCCGGTGAGTTCGGCGATGCGCCGGTCGTGCGGCATCACGTAGTCGCGCCACTGCGGCGTGATCGCGCGGCGGTTGGCGCCGGTCATCATGCCGCCGCCGTGGAACTCGACCTGCAGGCCCGGCACGCTGCGCGCCGCATCGACCAGCGGTGCGGCGGCATAGCACCAGCCGCACATCGGATCGAAGATGTAGTGCAGCGTCGTGGTGGTGTCTTTCACTGCGGCCACTTCATTTCTCCCTTGATGACCTTGGCGCTCAGTTCGAGCGACGAGTCGTGTGCCAGCTTCGGGTAGCGTTTCTTCATGGCGGCGATGAGCGCGGCCGAGTCCTTGGCCTTGGCGGCTTCGGTTTCGAAGGCCTGCAGATAGCTGCGCGTGAACTTCACCGAGGCCACCGAGTAGGGCGCCGTGCCATCGGCGTTCGGCTCGAAATGGCCGGGCACCACGGTCTTGGGGTGCAGCGCCTCGATGCGTCCCAGCGTCTTGATCCAGTCGCGGCGCGATTCGGGCGTTTGCGTATCGGCCACCCACACATGGATGTTGGCCGACACCGGGATGCCGCCGACCACGGCCTTGAGCGAGGGAATCCATGCAAAGCTGCGTTCGGGCGTGGGACCGTCGAGGCCGACGACCTGGATCTTGCGGCCTTCGAGCGTGATGCTGTCGCCCGCGAGCGGCTCGGGCACCACCAGTGCCTTGGGCGCGTTGTCCTTCAGGATCGGTCCCCAGTGCGCGAGCTTGCCGTCCTTCGAGGCCTGGATGGCGGCCACGGTCTGCGGCGTGGCGACGATCTTCGCGTCGGGGAACGCAGCCTGGATCACGTCGAGGCCGAAGTAGTAGTCGGGGTCGCTGTGGCTGATGTAGACCGTGGTCAGCTTCTTGCCGCTGGCCTTGATCTTCTGCACCAGCGCCTCGGCGTCGTTGCGCTGGAACTGCGCGTCGATCAGCACGGCATCGGTCTGGCCCGTGACGAGTTCGGACGACACCGGGAACATCGACTTGGCGCCGGGGTTGTACACGTCGAGCTTGAGGGGCTCCGCGGCGTGGGCTGCAAAAGCGGCGAGGGACAAGGTCGCGGAAAGGGCGGCAGCGGAGAGAAGGGTTCTGCGGAACATTCGAGGTCTTTCGGTGAAGTGGCGTTGGCGGGACGGCAACGCGGACAATTCGAATGCTAGGCTTCAAGAATAGAAACAAAAATCCTGATTTCGCCAATGAATAGTTTCTGATTTCGGTCGAATCACGCGGCAGCTGGGCGGTCCGTCGCGCACCGTTCGAGGTGCGCCACCAGCAGCTGCGCCGCCAGCGACAGCGTTGCCTCGCCGCGAAAGCAGATCGCGAAGCGCCGGCGCGCCCAGGCATCGGTGAGCGGCATCAGCCGGAGGCCGTAGGTGTCGGTGAAGGGCTGCGCCACTTCGGCCGGCACCACGCTGATCGCGAGCCCGGCGCGCACCACGCGCAGGGCGGCGTCGAAGTTGCTCACCAGCACGCGGTACACCAGCGGCTTGCCCGCCACCGCCGCTTCCCGGGCGAGCATCAGCTGGACGGCGCTCAATGCGGGCATGCCGACGAACTCGTGGTCGAGCACCTGTTCGAATCGCACGTCGCCATGGCGCGCCACCGGGTGCGACGGGTGCGCCACGATGGCCAGGTGATCGGTGCGGTAGCTGCGCCGCTCCAGCCCGTCGAGGTCGGCGGCATCCCAGCACAGGCCGATGGAGGCGCTGCCCTCGCGGATGCCGCGCACGATCTCGGGGCTGACACGCTCTTCCATGTCGACCCGGATATCGCGGTGCGCGGGATTCTTCAGGAAATCGGCCACGTCCTCGGCCAGCGATTCGGCCATGACGGAGGCCGACGCGAGGATGCGCACATGCCCGCGCGCGCCGCCCGCGTAGGCGGCCATGTCGCGCTCGATGCGGTGGGCGCTGCTGAGCATCGCGCGCGCGTGTTCGAGCAGCGTCTCGCCGGCCGGCGTGGGCACCACGCCGCGGCGCTTGCGCAGCAGCAGCGGCGTGCCCACGGTGTCCTCGAGCTGGGCCAGCCGCTTGCTGATGGCCGAGCCGACGATGCTGGCCTGTTCCCCGGCGCGCGCGATGCTGCGGGTTTCGCAGACGGAAACGAAAAGCCGCAGCGTGGTCAGGTCGAGGTCTCTCATGGTGTTCCATTCTGGAAGCAAAGGACTTCCAAAATATACCTTCTGGATCGAACCGGAACTTCTAATATCAACGCCGTACCCTCACGACGGAGACAAGTTTTGATTCACGCCTTCCTGCCGCCACGCGCGGTCGTCCGCGAAGTGGGGCTGCGCGACGGCCTCCAGAGCATCGCCAGAACCCTGTCCACCGCGCACAAGCTCGAATGGATCCGCGCTGCGCACGCGGCGGGCCAGCGCGAGATCGAGGTCGGCTCCTTCGTGCCCGCGCGCCTGCTGCCGCAACTCGCCGACACGGCCGAACTGCTGGCGTACGCGAAGACGCTGCCCGGGCTTTCCGCCTCGGTTCTGGTGCCCAACCTGAAGGGCGCGGAGCGCGCCATCGACGGCGGGGCCGACCTCATGGTCGTGCCGCTGTCGGCCAGCCATGCCCACAGCCTTGCCAACCTGCGCAAGGCGCCCGACGAGGTGGTGGCCGAGGTCGGCCGCATCCGCGCGGCGCGCGATGCGGCGGGCTCGAAGACGGTGATCGAGGGCGGCGTCGGCACCGCGTTCGGCTGCACGATCCAGGGCCATGTGGCGCCCGACGAGGTGCTGCGGCTGATGCAGGCGCTGCTCGATGCGGGCGCCGACCGCGTGAGCCTGGCGGATACCGTCGGCTATGCCGATCCCGCGATGGTCCGCAGCCTGTTCGAGCGTGCGCTGCGCATCGCCGGCGACCGGCTCTGGTGCGGCCATTTCCACGACACGCGCGGCCTCGGGCTCGCGAACGCCTATGCCGCGCTGGAAGTGGGCATCGCGCGCTTCGACGCCTGCCTGGCCGGCATCGGCGGCTGCCCGCACGCGCCCGGCGCCAGCGGCAACGTCGACACCGAAGACCTCGTCTTCATGCTCGAGAGCATGGGCGTGGCCACCGGCGTCGACCTGCCGAAATTGCTCGAGCTTCGCAAGCGCGTGGCCGGCTGGCTCGAAGGCGAAACGCTGCAGGGCACGGTGTGGCGCGCGGGCTTTCCGAAGACTTTCGCGGCGACCGCGGGAGCAACGGCATGAGCGCGGCGGCCCAAGAAAAACGCCTGCCGCTCGCCGGCATCCGCGTGGTCGAGTTCACGCACATGGTCATGGGCCCGACCTGCGGCATGGTGCTGGCCGACCTGGGCGCGGAGGTCATCAAGGTCGAGCCCATCGACGGCGACCGCACGCGGCACCTGCTGGGCGCGGGGGCCGGCTTCTTCCCGATGTTCAACCGCAACAAGAAGAGCATCGCGCTCGACCTGCGCCATCCCCAAGGGCTCGAAGCGGCGCTGCGCCTGTGCGCCACCGCCGACGTGGTGGCGCAGAACTTCAGGCCCGGCACCATGGACAAGTACGGCCTCGGCTACGCCGCGCTCGGCAAGCTCAATCCGCGGCTGGTGTACGTCAACCACACGGGCTTCCTGCCCGGCCCCTACGAGCACCGCACCGCGCTCGATGAAGTGGTGCAGATGATGGGCGGCCTGGCCTACATGACGGGCCGTCCCGGCGACCCGCTGCGCGCGGGCACCAGCGTGAACGACATCATGGGCGGCATGTTCGGCGCCATCGGCGCGATGGCCGCGCTGATGCAGCGCGCAGAAACCGGCAAGGGCCAGGAAGTGCAGTCCGCGCTGTTCGAGAACAACGTGTTCCTGGTCGGCCAGCACATGCTGCAGTACGCGATCACGGGCCAGGCCGCGGCCCCGATGCCCGAGCGCATCTCGGCCTGGGCGCTGTACGACGTGTTCACCGTGAAGGACGGCGAGCAGATCTTTTTGGCCGCGGTGAGCGACGCGCAATGGACCGTGTTCTGCGATGCGCTCGGCTTCGACGACCTGAAGGCCGATCCCGCCCTGCGCACCAACAACGACAGGGTCCGCCTGCGGCCCGCGCTGCTGGCCGATCTGCGCAAGCGCCTGGCCGACCGCCCGGCCGCCGAACTGTCGGCGATCTTCGAGGCGCGGGGCCTGCCTTTCGCGCCCATCACGCGGCCCGAAGACCTCTATGAAGATCCGCACCTGAAGGCGACCGGTGGCCTCGCCGACATCCGCTTGCCCGACGGCGAACGCGCCGGGCAGATGGCGCAGACGACCCTGTTCCCGATCACGCTCGACGGCGAGCGCCTGGGCGTGCGCCTCGATCCACCGACACTCGGCGAGCACACGCGCGAGCTGCTGGCCGAGCTCGGCTATGCAGAAGCGCAGGTGGCGGCGATGCAGGCCGAATCGGCTGTGGCCTGAAGGCCTTTTCCAGAACCACAAAGAGAGACAAGACCATGCACACGATGCTTTTCCCGATGACCCGCCGCGCCGTCCTGGGCTTGGGCGCCTCCGCCGCCGCAGTGGCGGCATGCCCCGCGCTCGCGCAGGGCTCCGACAAGCCCATCCGCTTCATCCTGCCGATCAGCGCCGGCTCGGGCGTGGACGCCATCGTGCGCGCGGCTTCGGTCGCGCTCGGCAAGGCCTTCGGCCAGCCGGTGGTGATCGAGAACTTGCCCGGCGCGGGTGGTATCACCGGCACCTCGGTGGTGGCCAAGGCCGCGCCCGACGGGCTCACGCTCGGCATGGTGTCGAACAACCACGTGATCAATCCGGCGGTGTACAAGAAGATGCCGTTCGATGCCATCAACGACGTGACGCCGATCAGCGTGGTGGGCGCGACGCCGCTGGTGCTGGTGGTCAACCCCAAGCTGCCCGCAAAGAACGTCAAGGAACTGGTGGCGCTGTTGCGCGCCAAGCCCGAGGGTTACAACTACGCCTCGTCGGGCAACGGCACCATCATTCACCTGGCCGGCGAGATGTTCATGGACGAGGCCGGCGTGAAGGCGCGGCACATTCCCTACAAGGGCACCGGCCCGATGGTCACCGACATGATCGCGGGCCAGGTCGAGATGGGCGTGGTGGCGCTGCCCGCGGTGCAGCCGCACCTCAAGAGTGGCGCGCTGCGCGCCATCGGCCTGTGCGGCCCGGCGCGCTCGCCGGCTGCGCCCGACATTCCCACCATCGCGGAGCAGGGCCTGCCCAACTATGCCGTCGAGGGCTGGTTCGCGGTGATCGGCCCGCCGAAGATGCAGGCCGCCGACGTCCAGCGCGTGCACGACGCCGTGGCCGCGGCCTTCACGAGCGCCGAGGTGCGCGAGGCCATGGACAAGCAGGGCAACATCATCAAGCCCACCTCGCCCGAGCAGGCCGCGAGCTATTTCCGCAGCGAGGCGGCGCGCTATGCGGCGCTGGTGAAGAAGGCGAACGTCGTGCTGGAGTGAAGCGCGGATTTCAGGCTGGGCTCGTGAGTTTGAGCCCGAGGATGCCCGCGACGATCAGGCCCACGCAGGCCAGCCGCGCCGCGTTCGCCGGCTCCTGGAACAGCACGATGCCCAGCACCACCGTGCCCACGGCGCCGATGCCGGTCCACACCGCATAGGCCGTGCCCACGGGCAGCGAGCGCATCGCCCAGCCCAGCAGCACCACGCTGAGCACCATCGAGATCGCGGTGCCGACCGAAGGCCAGAATCTGGTGAATCCTTCGGTGTACTTGAGCCCGATGGCCCAGCCCATTTCGAGCAGGCCCGCCACCAGCAAAACGATCCACGCCATGCGCGCTCCTTGAGGGTTTCAGTTCTCCGGCCGCACGGCACGGTAGAGGGCGCGCACGAAATCCGACTGCGTGATCATGCCGGTGAGCCGCTTTTCATGGTCGATGATGGGGATATGGTGGTGGCCGCCTTCGGAAAACAGCGGCACCAGGTCGACCACCGGGCGGTCTGCACTGGCCACGCGCACCTGCCGCGTCATGATCTGGCCCACCACCTCGGGCTTGTTCGACACCACGGTGCGCGTGGCGCGGATCAGGTCGCGCAGCTTGCCGGCAATGCCTTCGTGGTGCTCCAGATCGAGCAGGCGAAAGAAGTCGGCCTGCGTCACGATGCCGACCACGCGCCGCGTGCGGTCGGTCACCGGCAGTGCCTTGATGCGGCGCTGGTTCATCAGCATCCAGGCCTCCTGCAGCGGCGTGCCGAACTCCACCGACACCGGGCCGGGCGACATGATGTCGCCGCAGTTCAGCGTGCCGAGCCGCCGCTTGTACGACTCGAGCTCGGTCTGCTGGATCAGCGCTTCGAGATCGTCGCGGCTGATGTCCAGCACCTGGTTGTAGCGCGACAGCACCGCGTCGACGTCGGCCTGGCTGAAGCGTGCATCGGCGCGCGGCGGCTGCGCCACCTGCACGTGCGGATAGCGCCGCCCGGTGAGCGTGTTGTAGGCCACGCCGGCCAGCACCAGCAGCAGCGAGTTGGTGAAGAACGGAAAGAGCGCCGAAGAGAAGTGCGTCGTGTGCGTGAGCACCGCGAGCAGCGCCGCCGCACCGCCTGGCGGATGCAGGCAGCGCGCGAAGAACATCACGCCGATGGCGGCGGCCACCGCCACGGAGGCGCTCAGCGCGGGGTCGGGAATCCAGCTCACGCTGGCAATGCCGACCATCGCCGACAGCGTGTTGCCGCCGATCACCGACCAGGGCTGCGCCAGCGGACTCGCGGGCACCGCGAACACCAGCACGGCGCTGGCCCCCAGCGGTGCGATCAGCCAGACGCTGCTGCCCAGCGGCTCGGCCAGCCAGCGGCACAGCACGGCCGTGATCAACAGGCCGATGGCGGCGCCGCAGACCGCGCGCAGCCTTTCGCGCATGTCGACGGTGGTGCGGCCTGGCAGCCAGGCGCGCGCGTGGGTCAGGAGCGGGGAAAGCTGCATCGAATCGCTTCTTTCAGATGTCGTTGGCTAGGGTGCGGCCGATGTCGGGCCAGCGGCCGTGCAGCCAGACCCAGGCCACCAGGCCGATGCCGAGCATCGCCGTGGAGGTGAGTGCGAGGGCGAGGGTGGAATGCATCACCAGCGGCGCGATGGCGCCGGCCACCACCCCGTTGGCCGTCGAGCCGATCACGGCCTGCAGCGAAGAGGCCATGCCGCGCCGCTCAGGGTGCAGGTCGAGCACCAGCAGCGTGACCACCGGCACCATCAGCGCCCAGCCGAAGGCGAACACCGCGAGCGGCCAGAGCGCCCAGGCCACGTGCGCGTCGAAGAAGCTGTTGGCAACCACGTTGACCACCGAGGTGACCAGCATGATCAGGAAGCCGTCGCGGATCTGCCGCTTGGGCGTCACCTTGCCGGCCATGCGGCCGCTCGCGCGCGCACCCAGCATGATGCCGCCGATGGTCAGCAGGAAGAACCAGAAGAACTGCTGCGGCTGCAGCGAGAGGTGGTCGCCCAGGAAGGCGGGCGCGGCCAGCACATAGAGGAACATGCCGTTGAACGGAACGCCGCTCGCGAGCGCGAGCAGCAGAAAACGCGGGTCGGAGCACAGGTCCCAGTAGCCGCGCATCAGGTGCCGCCCATGGAAGGACTGGCGGTGCGAGGGATGCAGCGTCTCGGGCAGCAGCTTGTAGTTGGCCGCAAACAGCACCACGCCGACCGCCACCAGGAACCAGAACACCGCGTGCCAGCCCGCATGCACGAACAGGAAGCCGCCGATGATCGGCGCAATGGCCGGCGCCACGCCGAAATAGATGGTGACCTGGCTCATCACCCGCTGCGCCTCGGCGGGCGGGAACATGTCGCGGATCACCGCGCGCGAAACCACGATGCCCGCGCCGGTCGAAAGCCCCTGCAGCCCGCGGAACAGCACCAGCTGCGCGATGGTCTGCGACAGCGCGCAGCCCAGAGAAGCGATGGTGAATACCGCCAGGCCCCACAGCACCACGGGCCGGCGGCCGAAGCTGTCCGACAGGGCGCCATGGAACAGGTTCATGAACGCAAAGCCGAACAGGTAGGCCGAAAGCGTCTGCTGCATTTCGGCCGGCGTGGCGCCGATGGAATGCGCAATGCCCGAGAAGGCCGGAATGTACGTGTCGATGGAGAACGGGCCCAGCATGCCCAGTACCGCGAGCAGCACGGCCAGTGCCCAGCGCGGGGCCTGCCAGAGTTTGTCTGCATCGGGATTCATGGCGATGGCTCCATTCTTCTTGTTTGCGTTGCACAAAAGAGAGCGCCCGCCGCCCGTATGACGGGGCGCTGCGGGCGCTTGTGGCTTCAGGGAACCCGGATTACAGAGTATCGATGAAGCTGCGCAGTTTGTCCGAGCGCGACGGATGCTTGAGCTTGCGCAGCGCCTTCGCCTCGATCTGGCGGATGCGCTCGCGCGTCACGTCGAACTGCTTGCCGACTTCTTCGAGCGTGTGGTCCGTCGACATCTCGATGCCGAAGCGCATGCGCAGCACCTTGGCTTCGCGCGGCGTGAGCGAGTCGAGGATGTCCTTGACCACGTCGCGCAGGCCGGCCTGCATGGCGGCCTCGATGGGCGCCGTGTTGCTGCTGTCCTCGATGAAGTCGCCCAGGTGCGAATCGTCGTCGTCGCCGATGGGGGTTTCCATCGAGATCGGCTCCTTCGCGATCTTCATGATCTTGCGGATCTTGTCTTCCGGAATCTCCATCTTCGCGGCCAGGATGCTGGCGTCGGGCTCGAAGCCGAACTCCTGCAGATGCTGGCGCGAGATGCGGTTCATCTTGTTGATCGTCTCGATCATGTGCACCGGGATGCGGATGGTTCGAGCCTGATCCGCGATGGACCGGGTGATCGCCTGGCGGATCCACCACGTGGCGTAGGTCGAGAACTTGTAGCCGCGGCGGTATTCGAACTTGTCGACCGCCTTCATCAGGCCGATGTTGCCTTCCTGGATCAGGTCCAGGAACTGCAGGCCGCGGTTGGTGTACTTCTTGGCGATGGAGATCACGAGGCGCAGGTTGGCCTCGATCATTTCCTTCTTGGCGTCGCGCGAAGACGATTCGCCTTCGTTCATGCGCTTGTTGATGTCCTTGAGCTGGGTCAGCGGCACCACCACGCGCGACTGGATGTCGGCGAGCTTCTGCTGCAGTTCCTGCACCGGCGGAATGTTGCGCGCGAGCACGGCGCTCCAGGGCTTGCCGGCGGCAGCCTGCTTCTCGACCCACTTCTGGTTCAGCAGGTTCGAGGCCACGCGGTGGCCGTTCTTGTCGTAGCCCGAGAAGTCGCGGATGAACTCGTCCTGCGGAAAGCCGCACTTGTCCACGATGATGCGGCGCAGCTCGCGCTCCTTCTTGCGCACGTCGTCCACCTGCGTGCGAACCAGGTCGCACAGCTTCTCGATGGTCTTGGCCGTGAAGCGGATGGTCATGAGCTCTTCCGACAGGGCCTGCTGGGCCTTCTCGTAGGCCGGCGTGCCGTAGCCTTCCTTGTCGTAGATCTTGTGGACCTTCTCGAACATCGAGGCAATGCGGTCGAAGCGCTCGAGCGCATCGCGCTTGAGTTCCTCGAGCTTCTTGGTGAGGGCCTTGGAGCCGCCCTTGCCGTCGTCGTCGTCTTCCTCGTCGAATTCGTCGAAGTCTTCCTCGGCCACGTAGTCGTCGGCTTCGTTGGGGTTCGAGAAGCCATCCACCACGGTGGAGATGACGACCTTGCCTTCACGGATGTCGGCGGCCAGGCGCAGGATTTCGGCGATGGTGGCGGGGGAGGCCGAGATGGCTTCCATCATGGCCATCAGGCCGCCTTCGATGCGCTTGGCGATTTCGATTTCGCCTTCGCGCGTGAGCAGCTCGACCGTGCCCATTTCGCGCATGTACATGCGCACCGGGTCGGTGGTGCGGCCGAATTCGCTGTCCACCGTGGACAGAGCCGCTTCGGCTTCTTCCTCGGCTTCTTCCACCGTGGTGGCGGTGGGGGCGGTGTTGTTCAGCAGCAGGGTCTCGGCGTCGGGCGTTTGCTCGTACACCGCCACGCCCATGTCGTTGAGCATGGTGACCACGACTTCCATGGTCTCGGCGTCGACCAGCTTGTCGGGCAGGTGGTCGGAGATTTCGCCGTGCGTGAGGTAGCCGCGGGTCTTGCCGAGGGTGATCAGCGTCTTCAGGCGCGAGCGGCGCTTGGCCAGGTCTTCTTCGGAGAGCACGGTCTCGTCGAGGCCGAACTCCTTCATCAAGGCGCGTTCCTTCGCCTTGCTGATCTTCATGCGCAGCGGCTTGACCTTTTCTTCGGTGGTCGTGGCAACCGCCGGTTCGTCGCCGGCCAGGTCGTCCTCGATGTCCGACAGGTCGACGTCGCTTTCGGGCGCTTCGTTGCCGGCCTTGGGCTTGCGGCCGCGCTTGGCGCCGGTGGCGGGCGCGGCGGCGCCGGCGGCCTTGGGCGGGCGGCCTACTTTCTTGGCGGCAGGGGCGGCGGCAACCGCCTTGGCGGCAGCTTTTTTCGGATCGTCGATGGAGGTCGATTTCGTGGGCACGGTTTTCACTTTCGTTGCGGTTGCCGATCTGGAAGCGGCGGCATCCGACTTAGTTGCCGGCATAACGCCAGCTTTCAACGGTTTTTCTGCGACAGGCTTTCTGGCGGCGCTTTTGGCAAGTGAAACGGCAGGCTTCTTTGAACTGGGCATACGACCTCGTTACGGCAAGAATGAACAAGCGGAAATCACAGGCGCACCGCCCTTCGGGCAGCGCCACCAGAGCCCGTGCACAGGCACGGACAAGACACAACGCCCGCGCGCAGGCACGGACAGACAATTGGGAAAGAGGAAGAAATTCCTCGTCAGGCAAGATGTCGGGCGAACATTTGGTGTGCAGTCCTTGCGGTTATTGACCCTTTCCGCCGGATTCTTTCCGTTGGAGTGCGTTGCGCTGGGGGTCGGCCCGGAGGTGCTGCTGTCGCTCTTGCCTAATTTCGCCAGTTGCGAAGCCTTACATTATAGCCTATTTCGCAAATATCAAGCAGTTTCTGCACCGCGCGGGTTCAATCGGTTGCGCAATTCGAGCCGCCGGGCCTCCAGCGCCTTGTAGCGCTCCAGCGCCTTGGGGTCCTTTCCGACGGCGGCAATGGCTTCGCTTTGCTGGGCTTTCAGGCGGTCGTCGAGCATGAAGTCGAGCACGCTCGCGAGTTCCTTGGCGGCATCGGCGAGGTGCTGATCTTCCTCGCCCTCGGGCACCGGCGCGGTATCGGCGACGTTCATGAGCCGCTCGGCCAAAGCTTCGAAATCGAGCCCGCGCATGCCTTCGCGAAGTGCCGCCCACGGCTGCACGCCGTGCTCGTGCAACTGGCTGTCGAGCCAGGTGAAAAGCGCCCCGTGCGGGCCCGGCAGATCGCACAGCATCAGGTGCAACTCGTGCGACAGCGCATCCCACTGCGCCATGTTCGACAGCAGCAGCCGCGCCGCCACGTCCGGCCGGCTCGGCGGCTTGCCCCGGCCGCGCAATGGCTCGATCGGCGCCTCGAACTTGCCGCTCCAGCGCTTGCCCTTGGTGAATTTGCGCGGATTGCTATCGCTTTCATAGCGCGGCGGCGCGTATTCGGCCGGCGGCGGCATGTCCGGGTAGTCGCTCTCGTGGCCCGGCTCGCCATGGCGCTGGCCTGGTGCCGCGGCCGGCTTGCGCGGGCCGGGAGTGGAGGCCCAGAGTTCGGAGAGCGCCGCCGCGTCGAGCTGCACCAGCGTGGCAATCTCGCTCAGCAGCTGGCGCTTAAGCGCGCCGTCGGGCATCGCGCTCCAGAGCGGGCGCACGTTGCTCGTCATGTGCGCGCGGCCTTCGGCGGTGCCCAGGTCGCAGCCTTCGCGCGCGGCCTCGAGCATGAAGCGCGACAACGGCGTGGCTTCCTGAATGAAGCGCGCGAATGCCTCGGCGCCGAATTCGCGGATGAAGCTGTCGGGGTCGTGCTCGGCCGGCAGGAACAGGAACTTGATGCTGCGCACGTCGGTGGCGTAGGGCAGGGCGCCGTCGAGCGCCTTGCGAGCGGCGCGGCGGCCGGCCGCATCGCCGTCGAAGCTGAACACCACCGATTCGGTGAACCGGAAGAGTTTTTGCACATGCTCCGTGGTGCAGGCCGTGCCGAGCGTGGCCACGGCATTCGGAAAGCCGAGCTGGGCCAGGGCGACCACGTCCATGTAGCCTTCGGTCACCAGCGCGAAGCCGCGTTCGCGGAAGGCGGCGCGCGCCTCGTACAGGCCGTAGAGCTCGCGGCCCTTGCTGAACACCGGCGTTTCGGGCGAGTTCAGGTACTTGGGCTTTTCGTCGCCGAGCACCCGGCCGCCGAAGCCGATGCATTCGCCCTTCACGTTGCGGATGGGGAACATCACGCGGTCGCGGAAGCGGTCGTAGCGCTTGGCGTCTTCGGCGCCGTCTTCGGTGTTGACGATCACCAGGCCGCTTTCGGCCAGCAGCGGGTCGTCGTAGTCGGGAAACACGCTCGCAAGCGCGCGCCAGCCGGCCGGCGCGTAGCCGATGCCGAACTGCTTGGCCACTTCACCCGAGACGCCGCGGCCCTTGAGGTATTCGATGGCGCCCGGCGCCTGCCGCAGGGCCTTGCGGTAGGCCTCGCCGGCTTTTTCGAGCACGTCGCTCAGCGTGGCCTGCTTCTGGCGCTGGTTGGCGGCGCGGGCGCGTTCGGCGGGGGAAGCGTCGTCCTCGGGCACCTGCAGGCCGTATTGGCCGGCCAGGTCGTGCACCGCCTCGACAAAACCCATGCCCGCATGCTCCATGAGAAAGCCGATGGCGTTGCCATGGACCCCGCAGCCGAAGCAGTGATAGAACTGCTTGGTGGGGCTGACCGAGAAGGAGGGCGACTTTTCGCCGTGGAACGGGCACAGGCCCATGAAGTTGGCGCCGGCCTTCCTGAGCTGCACATAGCGCCCGACGATTTCCACCACGTCGGCGCGCGCGATGAGTTCCTGGATGAAAGAAGCGGGGATGGTCATGTAGGCGAAGAGCGGCAAATCATACGCAAGCGTTCGAACGCCCGTGCGCGGACGCCATACTGCCCGCAGCTGGAATCCACGGATGACGACGCCCAACCCATTGCACCACGCCGCGCCGCTGTTGCGCCATCCCTTGCGATTCGCCTGGGATGCGCTCAAGGCTTTCCGCGCCAACCAGGGGCTGCTGCTCGCGGGCGCCGTGGCCTACTACGCCCTGCTTTCCATCGTGCCGCTCCTGATCGTGAGCGTGATCGCGATGTCGCACCTGATCGAGCAGGCCGAGCTGCTGCGCACCATCGGCCGGTACCTCGAATGGCTGTTGCCGGGGCAGTCGAAGGCGATCGTGGCGGAGCTGTCGAACTTTCTCCAGCATCGCGACGTGATGGGGCCGGTGCTGTTCGTGACCATGATCTTCTTCAGCTCGCTGGCCTTCAGCGTGCTCGAAAGCGCCATGGCGGTGATCTTCCATCACCGCAAGGCCGACCACCGGCGCCATTTCCTGGTTTCGGCGCTCATGCCCTATCTCTACATCCTGTTCCTGTGCGTGGGCCTGCTTCTGGTCACGCTGGTGTCGGGCGCGCTGCAGCTGGTGGGCCAGGAAAGCGTCGACCTGCTGGGCCGCAGATGGTCGCTGTCGGGGGTGTCGGGCCTGCTCCTCTACTTGCTGGGGCTGGGCGGCGAGATCTTCATGCTGACCTCGCTCTACCTGGTGATGCCGGCCGGCCGGATGTCGCTGCGCCATGCGCTGCTCGGGGGCGTGACGGCCGCGCTGCTGTGGGAGGCCACGCGGCGCGTGCTGATCTGGTACTTCTCGACGCTGTCGCAGGTCAACGTGGTCTACGGCTCGCTCACCACGGCCATCGTGGTGCTGCTGAGCCTGGAGATTGCCGCCACGCTCGTGCTGCTGGGGGCCCAGGTCATCGCCCAGTACGAGCGGCTGGACCGCACCGGCAGCACGGCGGTGCCGCCGCTCACCGGGGCGGAAGCCGAATCGCTCCGTCGAGACGAATCACCTCGCCGTTGAGCATGTCGTTCTCGATGATGTGCTTGGCGAGCTTGGCGTAGTCCTCGGGCGTGCCCAGGCGGGAGGGGAAGGGAACGCTGGCCGCCAGCGCGTCCTGCACCTCTTGGGGCATGCCGAAGAGCATGGGCGTGCCGAAGATGCCGGGCGCGATGGTCATGTTGCGGATGCCGTTGCGCGCCAGGTCGCGCGCAATGGGCAGCGTCATGCCGACCACGCCGCCCTTGGAGGCGCTGTAGGCGGCCTGGCCGATCTGGCCGTCGTAGGCCGCCACCGAAGCGGTCGAGATCAGCACGCCGCGCTCGCCCGTGGCTTCGGGCTCGTTCCTGCTCATGGCATCGGCCGCGAGGCGGATCATGTTGAAGCTGCCGATCAGGTTGACCGTGACGGTCTTGCTGAACACGGCGAGTGCGTGCGGGCCGTTCTTGCCCACGGTCTTCTCGGCCGGCGCGATGCCCGCGCAGTTGACCAGGCCCACCAGCTTGCCGAGCTTCTGCGCCGCGGCAACGGCGGCCTGGCCGTCGGCCTCCTGGCTCACGTCGCATTTGACGAACACGCCGCCGATGTCGCGCGCGACGGCTTCACCCTTGTCGGCCTGCATGTCGGCGATCACCACCTTGGCGCCGTTCGCAGCCAGCATGCGCACTGTGCCTTCGCCGAGGCCCGAAGCGCCACCGGTCACGATAAAAACCTTGCCGTCGATCTGCATGGAGAGTCTCCTGAAATGAGACCGGCATTATCGAAGACGGCTGCAGGATAAAAAAAAGCCCCGTCCGAAGACGAGGCTTGAATTGGATCCGTGAGGACCCAAGGAGACAACTGGTTTGGCCGGCGGCTCAGCGCTTGCGCGAGGTGGTCGCGGTCTTGGCGGCGGCGACGGCTTGCGTCGACACGGCGTTGAAGTTGGCTTCGGCAACATCCGACGCTTGCTTGACGGCCTTCTGGACCGATTCGAAAGCGTTGTTGGCGGCAGCCACGGCGCTCTTCAGCACGGCAACGGCGGTTTCCGAACCGGCGGGTGCGTTCTTGGAAGCGCTGTCGACCAGGCCGACGAAGTTTTGCTGGGCTTCAGCGGCCTTGGCTTCGAAAGCCTTGGTGAACTCGGCGCCGGTGCCCTGGGCGATGTCATACAGATGACGGCTGTAGGCAGCGGTCTTTTCGGCCAGGGGCTGGAACAGGCTGGCTTGCAGCGTCAGCAGTTCTTGCGCGTCCTTGACGTTCAGCGCAGCTTGGGCGGTGCCGGCGGCTTCGGCCAGGGCAGCCTTGGAAGCGGTCACGTTGAGTTCGACGAGCTTCTCGACGCCTTCGAAGGCCTTGGTGGTCAGGCCGAACAGGGTTTCGAGGTTGGCTTTTTGGGCGGCGAGGATTTGGTCAGCGGTCAGGGCCATTTGGGATCTCCAGAAGGAAAGGGTGGTCGGTTCACGTTGCGCTGCCTCGTCGTTTATGTTGCGGTGCAGCATGGCCTCAAGTATAGGCAGCACAGCTTTGCGATCAAGGGGGTTTTGCTGCTTTGCAGCAATTTAGAACACACTTTCTAAATTCGCTCCGGCATCCAGAATGCAGGCCATGCGCGCGTTCTATTCCGGCCAGTTCGTACTGCCCCTGCCACCGGGCCATCGCTTCCCCATGTCCCGCTATGCCTTGCTGCGCGACCGCCTGCTCGAGCACCTGCCGGCGGTGGACATGGACCAGGCCCCGCGTGCCACCGACGGCGAACTGGCGCTGGCCCACACCCCGCAATGGATCGCCGCCATCAGCGACGGCAGCGTGAGCGCGCAGGCCATGCGGGAGATCGGCTTTCCCTGGAGCGAGGCGATGGTCGAGCGTTCGCGCCGCTCCACCGGGGCGACCATTGCGGCCTGCCGCGCGGCATTCGCCGGCGGCGTGGCGGCCAACATGGCGGGCGGCACGCACCACGCCTATGCCGACAAGGGCGGCGGATTCTGCGTCTTCAACGACGCCGCGGTGGCCGCGCGGCTGATGCAGGCGGAGCACGGCCGCGGCGGCCGGCAGCTCAAGGTCGCGGTGATCGACCTCGACGTGCACCAGGGCAACGGCACGGCCAGCATCTTCCGCAGCGATCCGAGCGTCTTCACGCTGTCGCTGCACGGACAGAAGAACTTTCCGTTCCGCAAGGAGGCCAGCGACCTCGACGTCGAGCTGCCCGACGGCTGCGGCGATGCCGACTACCTCAGCGCGCTGGAGCAGGCGCTCGACGAGCTGGAACGGCGCTTCTCGCCCGGCCTGGTGATCTACCTGGCGGGTGCCGACCCCTTCGAGCGCGACCGGCTCGGCCGGCTCAAGCTGACGTTCGACGGCCTGGAGGCGCGCGACCGCCGGGTGTTCGACTGGGCCTGGCAGCGCCGCGTTCCGCTGGCCTTCGCGATGGCCGGAGGCTACGCCAGCGACATCGCCGAGACGGTGCAGGTGCAGCTGGGCACTTTCAGGGTGGCGTTCGACTACTGGCGCCGCTGGCAGAATGCCGCGCGATGAGCTCCGACTCCAAACCCGCGCCGCATTCCCGAAGCAGCTACCGCGCCTTTCGCAGCATTCCCACGCGCTGGGCCGACAACGACATGTACGGCCATGTCAACAACGTCGTCTACTACAGCTGGTTCGACACCGCGGTGAATGCGCTGCTGATCGAACGCGGCGCGCTCGACATCCACCAGGGGCAGACCATCGGCTTCGTGGTCGAGACGCAGTGCAACTACTTCGCCCCGATCGCCTTTCCCCAGACCGTGGAGGCTGGCATCCGGGTGGCCCAGGCCGGCCGCTCGAGCGTGCGCTACGAGATCGCGCTCTTTGCGCAGGGCACGGAAACCGCGGCTGCCCAGGGCCACTTCGTGCACGTGTATGTGGACCGGGCGACGCAGCGGCCGGTGCCCCTGCCCGAGGAGCTGCAGCGCGTGGTCGATTCGCTGAAGGCCTGATCCCCCAAGAAAAAGCGCCCGGGGAGGGCGCTTTTTTTTTGCCGCGCGGATCGGGCCGCGCTTACATGGCCGTCTTCGTCTTCGTCTTTTTCATGGCCTTGATGTCGGCCTTGCCCTGGGCCTCGTCGGCCTTGGCCTGCTTCACGCAGGCGGCCTTGGCATCGCCGGACTGATCGTCGCATTTTTCCTTGGCGACTTCGTACGTCGCCTTGACCTTCTCCTCGGCCAGCTTGCGGGCATGGGCGTCGCTCGGCTTGTACTGCTGTTCGAGCTCGGCCTTCGCCACGTTTTCCGTGCCCTTGGCTTCCTTCTGGCAGACGTCCTTCGCGTTGTCCTTCATCGCATCGCACTGGGCCTTGGCGGACTTGTAGTCGGCTTCGACCTTTTCCTTGGCTGCCTTGTATTCGTCCTTGGTCATGGCACCGGCTTGGGTGGCCATGAAGCAGGTGGACGCAAGAGCGAGCATGAGCAAGTGTTTTTTCATGATGTTCTTTCTTTGCTGTTCAGAGAGGAATCGGGAGATCAGTACTTCTCGTACCAGAGGGCCTCGGGCGTGCGGCCGTCGCGGGTTTCCCAGTCCCGGACCTGCTTTTCGGCCTCGTCGCGGCTGATGCCGTGGCGCTCCTGGATGCGGCCCAGCAGCTGGTCGCGCTTGCCGGCGATCACGTCGAAGTCATCGTCGGTCAACTTGCCCCATTGCTCCTTGACCTTGCCCTTGAGCTGTTTCCAGTTGCCTTCGATGGTGTCCTTGTTCATGCGAATCTCCTTGAAAAGATGGATTCGGCAAGCTCCCCGGCTGCCGTGCACGGACTGTCGCGGCGCCGATTCACCCTGGCGGTAGGACGCCCTGTGCGGGCGCCGTAGGCACAAGCCGACGGCGCCCGTGATAATCGGGCGCACGCCGAAAAGCTTGGGACAACGCGCGCCGCACCATGATCATTCACAGCCTGCTCGACACCGACCTCTACAAGTTCACCATGATGCAGGTCGTCCTGCATCACTTCCCGGGAGCCCGGGTCGAGTACCGGTTCAAGTGCCGCAACCCCGGCATCGACCTGGCGCAGTTCGCCGGACAGATCCGCGAAGAGGTGCGAAGCCTCTGCTCGTTGCAGTTCCGGGATGCCGAGCTCGCGTACCTGCGCTCGATGCGCTTCATCAAGAGCGATTTCGTCGACTTCCTGGGCCTGTTCCGGCTCAACGAAAAGTACATCACCATCACGCCCCAGCCCTCGGGCGAGCTCGAGATCCGCATCACGGGCCCGTGGCTGCACACCATCCTGTTCGAGATTCCGGTGCTGGCCATCGTGAACGAGGTCTACTTCCGCAACACGCAGAAGAAGCCCGACTTCGAGGAAGGCCGGCGGCGCCTGGAGACCAAGATCGGGGAGCTGCAGGATGCCGGCCTGTCCGATCTCAAGATTGCCGACTACGGCACGCGCCGCCGCTTCTCCAAGGACTGGCATGAAGAGGTGCTGCGCACGCTGAACGCCAGGCTCGGCGCCGTCACCTCGCCGCCGGTGCACGCCGAGCCCGGCGCGCGGCTGCCCCAGCTCGCGGGCACCAGCAACGTGCTCTATGCCATGAAGCTCGGCCTGATCCCGCTCGGCACCATGGCGCATGAATACCTGCAGGCCTGCCAGGGGCTCGGTCCGCGGCTGCGCGACAGCCAGATCTTCGGCTTCGAGAACTGGGCCCGCGAATACCGTGGCGACCTGGGCATTGCGCTGTCCGATGTCTACGGCATGAGCGCCTTCCTGCGCGACTTCGATCTTTATTTCTGCAAGCTGTTCGACGGCGCGCGCCATGACAGCGGCGATCCGTTCCAGTGGGGCGAACGCATGCTGGCGCACTACGCCGCCAACCGGGTCGATCCGCTCACCAAGACGCTGATCTTCAGCGACAGCCTCACTGTGCCGCGCACCATCGAGCTCTATCAGCAGTTCCGCGGCCGCTGCCAGCTGGCGTTCGGCATCGGGACCAATCTCACCAACGACCTCGGCTACGAGCCGCTGCAGATCGTCATCAAGATGATCAACTGCAACGGCCAGCCGGTGGCCAAGCTGTCGGACACGCCTTCCAAGAACATGTGCGAGGACGAAAAATACCTGGCGTACCTGCGCCAGGTGTTCGAGATCGAGCAGCCGCCGGCCTGACGCCTGTCTGGTACGGTACGGCCCCATGAAAAGAAGAGTCCGCCTGGCGGCAGCCGCAGCGCTGCCGATGATGTTCCCCGCGCTGGCCATGGCTGCCGAGTTCGACGGCAGCAAGCTGTCGGCGCTCTGGGGCCTTCCGTTCGCGGGCATCCTGCTGTCGATCGCGCTGATGCCGCTGCTGGCCCCGTCGGTCTGGCACCACCACTACGGCAAGATCTCCGCGGCATGGGCACTGGCATTCCTGCTTCCCTTTGCCGCGATCCATGGCGCACCGCTGGCCGGGGCCCAGCTCGTGCACGCCCTGGTGGAGGAATACATCCCCTTCATCATCCTGCTCACTGCGCTGTTCACGGTGGCGGGCGGCATCCACATCCGCGGCAACCTGCACGGCGCGCCCGGGCTCAACACGGCCATCCTTGCCATTGGCGCGGTGCTGGCGAGCCTCATGGGCACCACGGGCGCCTCGATGCTGCTGATCCGCCCGCTGATCCGCGCCAACGACAACCGCGTGAGCAAGGCGCATGTGGTGGTGTTCTTCATCTTCATCGTCTCGAATGCGGGAGGTTCGCTCACGCCGCTTGGCGACCCGCCGCTGTTCCTCGGCTTTCTGAAGGGCGTCGATTTCTTCTGGACGGCGCGCAACATCCTGCCCAACACGCTGTTCCTCGTCGGCATGCTGCTGGCGCTGTTCTACGTCGTCGACCGCCATCACTACCGCAAGGAGGGTGTGCTGCCATTCGACCCGACGCCGGACACCCGGCGCGTCGGCTTCGACGGTGCCGCGAATTTCTGGCTGCTGGGCGGCGTGGTCTTCCTGGTGCTGCTCTCCGGCGTATGGAAATCGCCCGTCGGCTTCGAGGTGTTCGGCACGCACGTCGGGCTGCCGGGGCTGGTGCGCGACATCGGGCTCATCGCCATCACGCTGCTTTCGTTCAGGACCACCTCGGCCAAGGTGCATGCCGACAACCAGTTCGAATGGGGCCCGATGGCCGAGGTGGCCAAGCTGTTCGCGGGCATCTTCCTGACCATCATCCCGGTGATCGCTATGCTCAAGGCCGGCGCGCACGGGCCGTTCGCGGCCGTGATCGCGGCGGTGACAAGGCACGACGGCCAGCCCGATCCGGCCATGTATTTCTGGGCTTCCGGCATCCTGAGCTCGTTCCTGGACAACGCGCCGACCTACCTCGTGTTCTTCAACACTGCGGGCGGCGACCCGGCCACGCTCATGACCACCTACGCC
Organism: Variovorax paradoxus; assembly: GCF_030815975.1. NCBI lineage: Bacteria > Pseudomonadati > Pseudomonadota > Betaproteobacteria > Burkholderiales > Comamonadaceae > Variovorax > Variovorax paradoxus. The sequence continues at coordinate 120,449 of NZ_JAUSXL010000002.1, read as the reverse complement.
ACCACGCTGGCCGCGATTTCGGCCGGTTCCGTGTTCATGGGCGCCAACAGCTACATCGGCAACGCGCCCAACCTCATGGTCAAGGCCATTGCCGAGAGCCGCGGCGTTCGCATGCCGAGCTTCTTCGGCTACATGGGCTGGTCCGTGGCCGTCCTGATTCCGCTGTTCGTTCTTTCCACCTTCATCTTCTTCCGTTGAGTGCAAACATCATGAGCAAGCCCAAGATCCTGGTCGCACGCGCGATCTTTCCCGAAACCATCGAGCGCCTCTCGCAGCATTTCGAGGTCGAGTCGAACCAGGCCGACGAGAGCTGGAGCAAGGAGCAACTGATCGCAAAACTGCAAGGCAAGCAGGGCGCCTTCACCACCGGCAGCGAGCGCATCGACACCGCCGTGCTCGAGGCCTGCCCCGACCTGAAGATCTGCGCCAACATGGCTGTCGGCTACAACAACTTCGACGTCGATGCGATGGCCGCGCACGGCGTGCTCGGCACCAACGCGCCCGACGTGCTCACCGAGACCACGGCCGACTTCGGCTTTGCGCTGCTGATGGCCACGGCGCGCCGCATCACCGAGAGCGAACACTTCCTGCGCGCGGGCAAGTGGCAGAAGTGGAGCTTCGACATGTTCGCGGGCTCCGACATCCACGGCTCCACGCTCGGCATCATCGGCATGGGCCGCATCGGGCAGGGCATTGCCAGGCGCGGTGCGCACGGCTTCGGCATGAAGGTGGTCTATCACAACCGTTCGCGGCTCGATGCGGCCCTGGAGGCCGAATGCAAGGCCAGCTACGCGAGCAAGGAAGAGCTGCTCAAGACGGCCGACCACGTGGTGCTGGTGGTGCCGTATTCGCCGGCTTCGCACCACACCATCGGCGCGGCCGAGATCGCGCTGATGAAGCCGACCGCCACGCTGGTGAACATCGCGCGCGGCGGCATCGTCGACGACGCGGCGCTGGCCGTTGCGCTGCGCGAGAAGCGCATTGCCGCGGCGGGGCTCGATGTGTTCGAGGGCGAGCCCAAGGTCCACCCCGACCTGCTGACCGTGCCCAACGTGGTGCTGACGCCGCACATCGCGAGCGCCACCGTGCCCACGCGCCGCGCGATGGCCGAACTCGCGGCCGACAACCTCATCGCCTGGTTCGGCGGCAAGGGGCCGCTGACGCCCGTCACGCCCGTTCCGCCCGCCGCCAGATAAGTAAACAAACACGGACCGCCATCGCTACCTTGGACACTTCCCTGATTCTTCTTCTGCTGGCCGCCTTCGCGGTGGTCCAGCTGGTGCTCGTGATCTGGCTGCTTGCGCGCCGCCAGCCTGCGCCCGACCACAGCGACCTGCTCACCGTGCTGTCCGCGATGGGCGCCGCCAACGAACGCACCGAACGCGAGCTGCGCCACGAGATCGGCGAAAGCTCGCGCGGCGCGCGGCAGGAAACCGCGCAGGCCTTCGCCACCTTCCAGCAGGCCCTGGTGCAGCAGGGCGCCGAAGCCACGCGCACCCAGAACGCCCAGCTCGATGCCTTCTCGCTGCAGCTCGCCTCCTTGCAGAAGACCCTGGCCGACACGCTCAACACCCAGCTCCAGGGCCTGAGCGAATCCAATGCGCGCCGCCTGTCGGAAGTGCGCGCGACCATGGAAGCGCAGCTCGCGCAGCTGCAGCAGAGCAACACCGCCAAGCTCGACGAGATGCGCAAGACCGTCGACGAAAAGCTGCAGAGCACGCTCGAAGCCCGCCTTGGCGAGAGCTTCAAGCAGGTGGCCGACCGGCTCGAGCAGGTGCACAAGGGCCTGGGCGAGATGCAGACGCTGGCCGTGGGCGTGGGCAGCCTGCAGCGCGTGCTGACCAACGTGAAGACGCGCGGCGTGTTCGGCGAGGTGCAGCTCGAGGCACTGCTTGAGCAGGTGCTCACCCCGGAGCAGTACGCCAAGCAGATCGAAACCAAGCCGCGCAGCGGCCAGCGCGTCGATTTCGCGATCCGCTTTCCGGGCCGCGGCGACGACGGGGCGCCGGTGTGGTTGCCCATCGACGCCAAGTTTCCGCGCGACGACTACGAGCGCCTGATCGATGCGCACGAGCGCGCCGATGCGCCCGGCGCCGAACTCGCGGCCAAGGCGCTCGAAGCGCGCATCCGCGTCGAGGCGCGCTCGATCGCCGAGAACTACCTGGCGGCACCGCACACCACGGACTTCGCCATTCTTTTCCTGCCGGTCGAAAGCCTCTATGCCGAGGTGCTGCGCCGGCCGGGCTTGATGGATGCCATCCAGCGCCAGCACCGCGTGACGCTGGCCGGCCCCACCACCTTGCTTGCCATGCTCAACAGCCTGCACATGGGCTTTCGCACGCTGGCGCTCGAGCAGCAGGCCTCCGAGGTCTGGAAGGTGCTGGGCGCGGTCAAGACCGAGTTCGAGCGCTATGGCGAATGGGTTGCACGCATCAAGGAGCAGGTGGCCAAGGCCTCCGACACGCTCGACAAGGCCGACACGCGCGCCAAGCAGATGCGCCTGGCGCTGCGCAAGGTCGAGGCGCTGCCTGAAGCGCAGTCGCAGGTGCTGCTGCCTCCCACCGCCGACAGCGAGGGCGACGACACCCCGTGAAAGGCTCCGAACTGCTGCGCGTGATCGGCGCCCAGGTCTGCCTGCACGCCACCATGGCCGGCATGCGGCTCGCAACCCCGCTGCTGGCGCTGCAGCTGGGCTACAGCGCAGCGGCCGTCGGCGTGCTGATTGCGCTGTTCGCGCTCACGCAGGTGTTCCTGGCGCTGCCGGCCGGGCGCTTTGCCGACCGGCACGGGTTCAAGCGGCCGCTGTGGCTGTCGGTCATTGCGGCTTCGGCCGGCGCGGGACTCGTCCTCGTCTTCCCGACCTTTCCGATGATGTGCGTTGCCGCGCTGCTGACCGGCGGCGCCACGGGCGCGACCGTCATCGCGCTGCAGCGCCATGTGGGCCGTTCCGCGACCAACGCCATGCAGCTCAAGCGCGTATTCAGCTGGCTTGCGATTGCGCCCGCGGCCGCCAATTTCGTCGGCCCGTTCGTCGCCGGCCTGCTCATCGATCACGCGGGGCGCGCACCGGCAGACATGCTGGCGTTCCGGGTTTGCTTTGCGGTGATGGCGGCCTTTCCCATCGTCTGCTGGCTGCTTGCGCGCGGCGCGCACGAGCCGCCGCGCACCGCACCCGCCGCCGGCGCCGTGCCCACACGGGCCTGGGACCTGCTGCGCGAACCGATGTTCCGCCGCCTGCTGTTCGTGAACTGGCTGCAGTCGTCGAGCTGGGATGTGCATGCCTTCGTGCTGCCGGTGCTGGGCCACGACCGCGGCATCAGCGCTTCGGTGATCGGCTCCATCCTCGGCGCCTTTGCCATTGCCGCGGCCGTGATCCGGGTGCTGCTGCCTCTCATTGCCTCGCGGGCTTCGGAGCGCAGCGTGATCCTGAGCTCCACCCTCGTCACGGCGGCAGTGTTCGCGGTCTATCCGCTGCTCGACTCGGCCTGGACCATGGGCCTGTGCTCGGTGATCCTGGGCTTCGCACTCGGCGCGGTGCAGCCGATGGTGATGAGCATGCTGCACCAGATCACGCCGCACGCGCGGCACGGCGAGGCGCTGGGCCTGCGGCTCATGACCATCAATGCGTCGAGCGTGGCCATGCCGATGCTGTTCGGCTCGATCGGCGCGCTGATCGGCATCGCGGGCGTTTTCTGGGTGGTGGGCGGCGTTCTTGCGCTGGGCGCGCGGGCGACCTGGGGATTGAAGGTCTGAACTGATCGGCGTCGTCCTGGCCTTCACGCGCTGCGTGCCAGGCCGGGCTACAGCTTGTAGAAGCGCTTGATCGCGTCCCAGGCGTCTTCGGCAGCGTCGACGTATTCGAAGAGCTTCACGTCGGCCGGCGAGATCACGCCTTCTTCGACCAGAAAGTCGAAGTCGATCAGCTTCTTCCAGTAGGCCGAACCGAACAGCACGATTGGCACCGGCTTCGACTTGCGGGTCTGCACCAGCGTGATCACCTCGAACAGCTCGTCCAGCGTGCCGAAGCCGCCCGGAAACGCCACCAGCGCCTTGGCACGCATCATGAAGTGCATCTTGCGGATCGCGAAGTAGTGGAACTTGAAGCTCAGCGCCGGCGTGACGTAGGGGTTGGCTTCTTCTTCCATGGGCAGCGCGATGGCAAGGCCGACCGAGATGCCGCCCCCTTCGTGCGCGCCGCGGTTGGCCGCCTGCATGATGCCCGGGCCGCCGCCGGTGCAGACGAAAAGCTTGTCCTCCGGTTCCTTGTCGTTGCTGTACTGCGCCACCAGCTTGCCGAAGGCGCGCGCCTTCTCGTAGTAGTGCGAACTTCGCGCCAGGCGGCGCCAGCGCTCGGCCGCCACGGCGTCGCCGCCGGCTTCGGCCTTCGCGACCAGCGCGGCGGCTTCTTCCTCGCTTCGAAAGCGCGCGCTGCCGAACACCACCACGGTGTTCTCGATGCCGTGCGCGCGCTGCTCCAGGTCGGGCTTCATCAGCTCGAGCTGCATGCGGATGCCGCGGGTTTCGCGGCGCAGCAGGAACTCCGGATCGGCAAAGGCGAGGCGCGAAGGATCGGGGTCGAGCGGAAGGCCTTTTTCGGAGTGGGTCTTGAGGGTGGCCCAGGCGTCCGCGAGGCGCTTGTCGTGAAGGTCGTGCGTGTTGTTCATGGGGAAATCGGGCAGGAAGACTCGGTACATTGATTGTGCAGCGTCGCGGCCCTCAGGTCCGACGGCTCAGAAAGCACCGTGCCGGCCCGCGCCGCGAACGAAGCGCTCGGCACCGGCCGCGCCTTCGGCCACGACGATCGGCACGCCGAGCCGGCCTTCCTGCCGCAGCGCATCGGCCAGCGGCAGGTTCCATTGGGCGTAGGCCGAATGCCGGTCCGCCAGCATGCACTGCGGGGGGAACGATGCGATCTCGCGCGCGAGCGCTTCGGCTTCGAGGCGCGCGTGGCCTGGAGGCACCACGCGGTTGACCAGGCCCATCGCTTGCGCTTCCGGGGCGCTCACGGGCCGTCCGGTCAGGATTAGGTCGAGCGCGCGGCCCATGCCGACGATGCGCGGCAGCCGCACGGTGCCGCCATCGATCAGCGGCACGCCCCAGCGCCGGCAGAACACGCCGAGCACGGCATCTTCCTCGGCCACGCGCAGATCGGCCAGCAGCGCGAGCTCCAGGCCGCCAGCCACCGCATGGCCGCTGATGGCGGCGATCAGGGGCTTGGCGAGCGCCATGCGGGTCGGGCCCATCGGGCCTGAACCGCCGCCTTCGGGGTCGAGTTCATTGCGGCGCGCGGGGTCGCCGACCGCGCCCAGGTCGGCGCCCGCGCAGAAGGTGCCGTGCTCGCCCCACAGCACCGCAACGCGCTGGCTCTCGTCGGCCTCGAAGCGTTCGAAGGCGGCGCGCAGCGCCTCGGCCATGGGCCGGTCGACGGCGTTGCGCTGCTGTGGGCGGCTCATGACGATGGTGCTGACCGGTCCATCGATCTCGGTGCGGACGCTGGCGGGTGTGTTCATGGGCAAAAGGGTAAACCCATCAACGGAAAAAGGCTCCTTGCGGAGCCTTTGTCTTGGTGCTGGCCAGCCAGCAGGGTGCAGCGCTTAGACGCGCTTGCGGTATTCGCCGGTGCGGGTGTCGATTTCGATCTTGTCGCCTTGCGAGACGAACAGCGGCACCGGCACTTCGAAGCCGGTGGCGATCTTGGCGGGCTTGAGCACCTTGCCCGAGGTGTCGCCCTTGACGGCCGGCTCGGTCCAGGTGATTTCGCGCTCGACGCTGGTCGGCAGTTCGACCGAGATGGCCTTGCCGTCGTAGAACACCACTTCGACCGGCATGCCGTCTTCGAGGTAGTTGAGGGCGTCGCCCATGTTCTCGGCTTCGACTTCGTACTGGTTGTACTCGGTGTCCATGCAGACGTACATCGGATCGGCGAAGTAGGAGTAGGTGCACTCCTTCTTGTCGAGCACGATCTGGTCGATCTTGTCGTCGGCCTTGAAGACCACTTCGGTGTTGAAGTTGGCAATCAGGCTCTTGAGCTTCATGCGCACGGTGGCCGAGTTGCGGCCGCCGCGGCTGTATTCGGTCTTGAGGACGACCATCGGGTCCTTGCCGTGCATGATGACGTTGCCGGCGCGGATTTCTTGAGCGATTTTCATGTCAGGTTCTCTGGATGTTGGCCGCTCGGTGCGCGGAGCCATCGGCGACGTTCGCAATGTGGTTTGCAAGGTCTTGCCGGCGTGTCATGCCGGCGTCATTGGCCCCGCGGTACATGTCCCGCGGCAGGTTTGGCGGAGAGCATCTCGGATTTGTGTAAATCCGGGCCGAAATCCGCAAAGCCCACTATTTTAGCTTTTTTGGGCGACCAGATGTCGCAGCTGCGTGACCATGTCCTCTTGCGCGAACAGCCTTTCGCGGGCGGCCTGCACGGTTTCACGCCACGGGCCCTGCGTTTCGAGAGCGGGCAGGGGGGCGCTGTCGAACCCGTTCCAGGCCTGATGGAACTGCCGCAGGGACGGCGGGGCGCCCAGCCAGTCGAGCCAGGCGCCGAGCTTGACGTGGTGCGCGTCGTCGTCCTGCGGATAGATCTGCCAGACCAGCGGCGCGCCGGCCCAGAGGCCCCGCACGAGGGAGTCTTCGCCGCGCACGAAATTCAGGTCGCAAGCCCAGAGAAGATGATCGAAATCCGGCTGCGTGAGATAGGGCAGGTATGAAATCGACAGCGCACCCAGCCCCGCAAGCCCGTGGTCCGGCTGTTCGCGGCCGGAAAAAAATGCCCTGACCGCATGCGCGGCACGGCCCGAAGTGACCAGCAGCCGCGTCGGTTCCGGCCCGGCCGCCAGCTGCTCGAGCAGGGTCGCCAGGGCCGGAGGCTCGTAGCAGAACAGCGAAACCAGGCGCTCGCCATCGCGCCAGGGAATCTCCTGCGCCGCCAGCCATTGCGTGCGGTCGAAGCGCGCCCGTCCCTCCATCAGGCCGGGCTCCCGCAGCAGCCCTCCCGTTGCGGGCGTGAAACCGGGATAGAAAAAGCGCTTCGTCAATCCTGCGCCGGGCCCCTTGAACACCGGCGAAGGCAGGCCGTGCAGGCGTTCGACGTATGGTTCGGCCGACAGGTATTCGAGATTGATCCACGCCCGGCCCGCTCCGCCGGCGGCCTGCGGCTCGGCGAAGCGCGCGATCAGTTCGGGTGCCGGTTCGCAGCCGAAGGCCTCGATCAGCACATCGGGCGGCGGGGCCGCCACGGCTTGCCGGATGGCAGCCGGTTCGAGCCAGTCGATCACGCTCACGCCCTCGCAGCCCGTGGGCGCCATCCAGTGCAGCGCCGTGGCGTCGTCGATCCACAGGCGCACGCGCTCGCCGAGCGCCGCCAGCTGGGTGGCCAGCCGCCAGCACACGCCGAGGTCGCCATGGTTGTCGATCACCCTGCAGAAAATGTCCCATTGCATGGGCGTCAGTGTGCCCGTCTTCGGCCTCGTGGAGGCACCGGGCCTCCTTGGTATGCTGGCCGGCGCCACAACATCCGGAGAGAGAAACCATGCGCATGCCGACCCGCCGTTCGCCGCTTCCCTTTGGTTCCCTTGCTTCCCTCGGTTCCCGTGGCACGGCGAGAACCGTGCTCGCGCTTTCCCTGGCCCTGGGCGGCCTGGCCGGGGCATCGGCGCAGACGACGCCGTCGCTCACGCCGCAGCAGCAGCGCTTCCACGACATCTACAAGGAGTTGATCGAGATCAACACCAGCCATTCGGCAGGCGACAACACGCTCGCGGCGCGCGCGATGGAAAAGCGCCTGGTCGAATCGGGCTTTGCGCCCGGCGACATCCAGATCTTCGAGCCGTTCCCCAAGAAGGGCAACCTGGTGCTGCGCTTCAAGGGCAACGGCAGCAAGAAGCCGCTGCTGCTGCTGGCCCACATCGACGTGGTCGAGGCCCGGCGCGAGGACTGGAAGACCGATCCGTTCAAGCTGCAGGAAACCGGCGGCTACTTCACGGCGCGCGGGTCGATCGACGACAAGGCCATGGCCTCGGCCCTGGTGTCGGTGCTGGGGCAGCTCAAGCAGGAAGGCTTCAAGCCCAGCCGCGACATCATCCTGGCGCTGACGGCCGACGAAGAGCGCGGCGATGCGCTCAGCAACGGCGCCTTCTGGCTCATCAACAACAAGCCCGAACTGCTGCAGGCGGAGTTCGGCATCAACGAAGGCGGCGGCGGCGAGCTGCGCGGCGGCAAGCCCAACCTGCACCGCATGCAGGTGGCCGAGAAGATGTACACCACCTACATGCTCGAGGCGCGCGACGTGGGCGGCCACAGCTCGGTGCCGACAAAGAGCAACCCCATCTACGCGCTGTCCGCGGGGCTGGAGCGCCTGGGCAGCTACGCGTTTCCGGTCAAGCTGGGCGAGGTCACCAAGACCTACTTCGCACGCAGCGCGCCGTTTGCCACCGGCCAGCTGGCCGACGACATGCGCGCCGTCGGCGGCGGCAACCCCGAGCCGGCGGTGATCGAACGGCTCTCGGCCAACCCGGCCTACAACGCGCAGCTGCGCACCACCTGCGTGGCAACCATGGTGCAGGCTGGCCATGCGGAGAATGCGCTGCCGCAATCGGCCAAGGCCACGGTCAACTGCCGCATCCTGCCGCACGATGACCCCGACGAAGTCGAGCGCCTGCTGACCCAGGCCGTCGGCAACGACAAGATCGTGGTGCGCAACCTCGGCAAGCCCTTGCGCAGCCCGGCCTCGCCGCTGAACGGCGATCTGGTGAAGACCGTGGAATCGGTGACGCAGGCCATGTGGCCGGGCGTGCCGGTGGTACCCGCGATGAGCACCGGTGCCACCGACAGCCGCTTCATGCGCAACGCCGGCATTCCGATGTACGGCGTGACGGGCATGTTCCTCGATCCGGCGGACGCGCGCGCGCATGGGCTGGACGAGCGCATCGAGATCCAGCGGCTCTACGACGGCCGCGAATTCCTGTATCGGCTGGTGAGCGAACTCGCGAAATAACCTCGTGTCTTTGAGGGGCGGTGGACGCGTCCGCCGCCGTCCTGTGCGCGCGCCACAATAGCCGCATGTCAGACGTGCATTCCGATCAATTGCTCAGCGAAGTCGCGGCCCTGCCGCAGCTGCCGGGCGTCTACCGTTATTTCGACGCGGCCGGCGCGGTGCTCTACGTGGGCAAGGCGCGCAACCTCAAGAAGCGGGTTGCCAACTATTTCCAGAAGAGCCATGGCGGTACGCGCATCGGCCACATGATCAGCAAGATCGTGCGCATGGAGACCACGGTGGTGCGCTCCGAGGCCGAGGCGCTGCTGCTCGAGAACAATCTCATCAAGACGCTCAAGCCGCGCTACAACATCCTGTTCCGCGACGACAAGAGCTACCCCTACCTGAAGATCGCCTCGCACGAGTTTCCGCGCCTGGCCTACTACCGCGGCGCGGTCGACAAGAAGCACCGCTACTTCGGGCCTTACCCGAGCGCCTGGGCGGTGAAGGAATCGATCCAGCTGCTGCAGAAGGTCTTCAAGCTGCGCACCTGCGAAGACACGGTGTACGCCAACCGCACGCGGCCCTGCCTGCTGTACCAGATCAAGCGCTGCACCGGTCCCTGCGTGGGCTACATCTCGCCCGAGGCCTATGCGCAGGACGTGGCCAGCGCCGAAGCCTTCCTGATGGGCGACACCCAGCTCGTGCTGTCGAAGCTCGAGGCGCGCATGGCCGAGCACGCCGAGAAGCTCGAATTCGAGCAGGCCGCCGAGCTGCGCAACCAGATGTCGGCGATCTCGCGCGTGCTGCACCAGCAGTCGATCGAGATCGCTTCGGACAAGGACGTGGACATCCTCGCCGTCAAGGTGCAGGGCGGCAAGGCCTGCGTCAACCTGGCGATGGTGCGCGGCGGCCGGCATCTGGGCGACCGCCCCTATTTTCCGGTGCACGTGGAAGACGCCGCGCTGATCCACCACGGCGAGCTCGACGCGGAAGAGGGCGCAGCGCCCATTCCGGCCGACTCGGTCGAGGTGCAGGTGCTCGAAGCCTTCATTGCCCAGCACTACATCGATGTGCCGGTGCCCGCCACGCTGGTGCTGAGCCATCTGGTGAGCCGAGAGCTGATCGAAGCCATCTCACAGCAGGCCGGCGCGCGCGTGACGGCCGTGTTCCAGCCGCGCGAGCAGCGCCGGCACTGGCTCGAAATGGCCGAGACGAACGCCGGCCTGCAACTGGCACGCCTGCTGGCCGAAGAGGGCTCGCAGCAGGCGCGCACCCGCGCGCTGGCCGATGCGCTGGAACTCGCGGCCGACGACCTCGACAACTTCCGCGTCGAATGCTTCGACATCTCGCACACCGCGGGCGAGGCCACGCAAGCCTCCTGCGTGGTATTCGAGCATCACACGATGCAGAACCGCGAATACCGCCGCTACAACATCGAGGGCATCACGCCCGGCGACGACTACGCCGCCATGCGCCAGGTGCTGCACCGCCGCTACGGCAAGCTGGCCGAGGCGATGGCCGCCGAGACCGAGGCGCTGCCGCCGGGCGACGCCGAGAGCGACGGCAGCGGCGCATCGCCCAAGACCCGGACCGCGCGCATGCCGGAACTGGTGCTGGTCGACGGCGGCAAGGGGCAGGTGTCGATGGCGCGCGAGGTGTTCAGCGAACTGGGCCTGCCGCTGTCGCTGATCGTCGGCGTCGAGAAGGGCGAGGGCCGCAAGGTCGGCCTCGAGGAACTGGTGTTCGCCGATGGCCGCGAGAAGGTCTACCTGGGCAAGGATTCCGCGGCGCTGATGCTGGTGGCGCAGATCCGCGACGAGGCGCACCGCTTCGCCATCACCGGCATGCGGGCCAAGCGCGCGAAAGTGCGCGTGGGCGGCAGCCAGCTCGAAGACATTCCGGGCATCGGCCCGAAGCGCCGGGCGCGCCTGCTGCAGCGTTTTGGCGGGATCCGCGGCGTGGCGGCGGCCAGCGTGGAGGACATCGCGTCGGTCGAAGGCATTGCCACGGACCTGGCCGAGGAAATCTATCGCGCATTGCATTGAGGACGATTGCCCCCGGCTTTCGGCCTCGCCGCGCGCGCATGACACAATCGCCCGCATGTTCTGGACCCTCCCGACCATCATGACCTGGACGCGCATCGTCGCGATTCCATTGATCGTTGGCGTGTTCTACCTGCCGATGGCCGAGCCGATGCGCAACCTGATCGCCACGGTCATGTTCATCGTCTTCGCGGCCACCGACTGGCTCGACGGCTTCCTGGCGCGCAAGCTCAACCAGACCTCGGCCTTCGGCGCCTTCCTCGATCCGGTGGCGGACAAGTTCCTGGTCTGCGCCTCGCTGCTGGTGCTGGTGCATCTGCAGCGGGCCGACGTGTTCGTGGCGCTGATCATCATCGGCCGCGAGATCGCCATCTCGGCCCTGCGCGAATGGATGGCGCAGATCGGCGCCAGCAAGAGCGTGGCGGTGCACATGATCGGCAAGGTCAAGACCACGGTGCAGATGGTCGCGATTCCGTTCCTGCTCTATGACGGACGCCTTTTCAAGATCATCGACACCGGGCTCTGGGGCCAGTGGCTGATCTGGATCTCGGCCGTGCTCACCATCTGGTCGATGGTCTATTACCTCCAGAAGGCCATCCCCGAAATCCGGGCCCGCGCGAAATGAGCGTGGCCGCGGCTCGCAACGCGGGCTGGCTGCGGGCAATGCCGGTGGTCTTCGTGCTGATATGGAGCACGGGCTTCATCGTTGCGCGCTATGGCATGCCCTACGCGCCGCCGCTCAAGTTCCTGGCCGTGCGCTATGCGCTCTCTCTCGTGTGCTTTGGCATCTGGGTCGCGCTCGCGCGGGTCGCCTGGCCGAAGGAGCGCGCGCAGTGGGGGCACCTGGCGGTCACGGGCGTGCTGATGCAGGCGGGCTACCTGGGCGGCGTCTGGGCGGCCGTGCATGCGGGCATGGGCGCGGGGCTGGTGGCGCTTTTGGTCGGCATCCAGCCGGTGCTGACCGCCATCTGGCTTTCGTTCAATGGCGGGCGCATTTCGCAGCGCCAATGGGCGGGGCTGATTCTCGGCTTTGCGGGCCTGGTGCTGGTGGTGTCGCGCAAGTTCGGGCAGGGCGCCGAGGTCAGCGCGTTGACCATGGGGCTTGCCGTCATGGCGCTACTTTCGATCACGGCGGGAACGCTGTACCAGAAGCGCTTCGTCGCGCCCTGCGATGTGCGCAGCGCGAGCGCCGTGCAGATGGCGGCGGCATTGCTCGTGAGCTTGCCCTTTGCGGCGATGGAGTCGCAGGGCATCGAGTGGAACGCGCATTCGGCCGGCGCCATGGCCTGGTCGGTGCTGGTGCTGTCGCTCGGCGGCAGTTCGCTGCTCTACATGCTGATCCAGCGTGGCACCGCCACCGCCGTCACGAGCCTGCTCTACCTGGTGCCGCCGTGCACGGCGGTCATGGCCTGGCTGCTGTTCGCCGAGCCGATCACCCTGGTGACCTTGCTGGGCATCGGGCTCACCGCAGCCGGCGTGAGCCTGGTGGTGCGCAGCGGGCGCTGACCCAACGGTTTTTCTTTCAGCGCGGCGAAGCGGCCTTGCCGGGTTTCCAGGGCTCGCCGCGGAACTGTTCGGCCAGGTGGTCGAGCAGCAGCCGCACGCGGCGCGGCGTCTTGGGGCGCCAGGGCGCAATCCAGTGGATGTCGGCATCGGGCATGGCGTAGTGGGGCAGCACGCGCACCAGTTCGCCGGAAGCCAGTTGGGGCGCAATGTCCCACAGGCTGCGCAGCATGATGCCGTGGCCGGCCAGGCACCAGTCGCGCACCATCTCGCCCGAATTGCTTGTCAGCGGTCCCTGGACGCGCACGCGCGCCGTGCTGCCGTCGCGCGCGTGGCGCAGTGTCCAGAGCGCGAACTGGCGCTGGTTGACCTCGCCGTTCTCGCGCGCCACCAGGCAGTCGTGCGCGCCCAGCGCGTCGACCGTGGCCGGCATGCCGCGCCGTTCCATATATGCAGGAGAGGCTGCAAGCACGCGCTGGTTGCGCGCAATGCGGCGCGTGACCCAGTCGGCCGCACGGCGCTGCTGCACGGCCCAGAGCCAGAGCGCGCCGTCGTAGCCTTCGGCGCCGAGGTCCGGGAGCCGCTCGGTCAGCAGCAATTCGATCTGCAGCCCGGGATGGCGCGCCTGGAACATTGCCAGGGCGGGGCCGAGCCAGCGCCGCCCGAAACCAAAAGTGGCTGCCAGCCGGATGGTGCCGACCAGCTCGTTCTGCCGCTCGCCGAGTTCGCTTTCGAGCGCCGCGAAGCCTTCGAGCAGTGTCTTGGCGTGCAGGCAGACGGTTTCGCCCTCGGCCGTCACGCTGAGCCGGCGCGTGGTGCGTTCGAACAGCCGCTGGCCCAGCCGCGTCTCGAGTGCACCGAGCCGCTTGGTCACGACCGAGGGCACCACGTCGAGCGTGGCGGATGCGCCCGCAAGGCTGCCCTGGTCGCGGATGGCCAGCACCAGCTCGAGATCGCCTCGGTCCATTGCCAATGAATTCATGCCAGATTGGAAAGTATGAATTGGCTGATTGTTGCTTGATGATCGGTGGAGCGCAACGCACAATCGCCGCGTGACTGCTTCCTTCTTCGACTTTCCGACATTCGACATCGAGCTCAACGGCGTGCGCGTGCATGGCCGCATCGGCGGGCGCGGCGCGCCCTTGCTGCTGTTGCACGGCCATCCGCAGACGCACCTGATCTGGCATCGCGTGGCGCCGGCGCTTGCCGAGCACTTCACGCTGGTGGCAGTGGACCTGCGCGGCTACGGCGACTCCGGTCGCCCCGTGGATGACGACGACCACAGGGTCTACAGCAAGCGCGAAATGGCGCTCGATGCACTCGCCGCCATGCGCCATCACGGCTTCGAGCGCTTCGGCGTGCTGGCCCACGACCGAGGTGCGCGCGTCGCGCACCGGCTGGCTGCCGACCATGCGGCGGCCGTCGACCGCATGCTGCTGCTGGACATCGCGCCCACGCTCTCGATGTACGAGAACACCACCGAGGCGTTTGCGCGCGCCTACTGGCACTGGTTCTTCCTGATCCAGCCTCCACCGCTGCCCGAGGCGCTGATCGCCTCCGACCCGGTGCGCTACGTGCGCAGCGTGATGGGTGGACGGCACGCGGGGCTCGCGCCCTTCGCGCCCGAGGTGCTGGCCGAGTACGAGCGCTGCGCGGCCATTCCAGGTACGGCCGAATCCATCTGCGGCGACTACCGCGCTTCTGCCACCATCGATCTGGTGCACGACCGCGCCGACATCGCCGCCGGCCGCAAGCTTGCGCAACCGCTGCGCGTGCTCTGGGGCGAGCACGGCGCGGTGGGCCGCTGCTTCGATGTGCTGGCGCTTTGGCGCGAATGCGCCGTTCAGCTTTCGGGCCGTGCATTGCCGTGCGGCCACTATGTTCCGGAGGAAGCCCCCGGCGAACTGCTCGCCGAGGCACTCCAGTTTTTTACTCCCCCTCTCCAGCAAGAAGGAACCAGACCATGACCACCCACAGAATCGCAGTCATCGCCGGCGACGGCATCGGCAAGGAAACCATGCCCGAAGGCCTGCGCGTGGTCGATGCCGCGGCGCGCAAGTTCGGCATCGACCTGAAGTTCGACCACTTCGACTTTTCGAGCTGGGACTACTGCGAGAAGCACGGCAAGATGCTGCCCGACAACTGGAAGGACCAGATCGGCGGACATGACGCCATCTACTTCGGCGCGGTCGGCTGGCCCGAGAAGATTGCCGACCACGTGTCGCTCTGGGGCTCGCTGCTGCTGTTCCGCCGCGAGTTCGACCAGTACATCAACCTGCGCCCCGCACGCCTGATGCCCGGCATCATCGCGCCCGTGGTGCGGCGCGACGGCACGCCGCGCGAGGCCGGAGAAATCGACATGTACATCGTGCGCGAGAACACCGAAGGCGAATACTCGAGCATCGGCGGGCGCATGTATGAAGGCACGCCGCGCGAGATCGTGGTGCAGGAAACCGTGATGTCGCGCGTGGGCGTCGACCGCGTGCTCAAGTTCGCCTTCGAGCTTGCGCAATCGCGCCCCAAGAAGCACCTGACGAGCGCCACCAAGTCGAACGGCATCTCCATCACCATGCCGTACTGGGACGAGCGCGTGGCCGAAATGGGCAAGAACTATCCGGGCGTGAAGCTCGACAAGTTCCACATCGACATCCTCACGGCCCACTTCGTGCAGCGGCCCGACTTCTTCGACGTGGTCGTGGCGAGCAACCTGTTCGGCGACATCCTGTCCGACCTGGGTCCGGCGTGCACCGGCACGATCGGCATTGCGCCCAGCGCCAACCTCAACCCCGAGCGCACCACGCCGTCCCTGTTCGAACCGGTGCACGGCTCGGCGCCCGACATCGCTGGCAAGGGCATCGCCAATCCCATCGGACAGATCTGGTGCGGCGCGATGATGCTCGAGTTCCTGGGCCACAAGCAGGCGCACGACGCGATCCTGACCACCATCGAGAAGGTGCTGGCGCCCCAAAGCGGAGCGCCGCGCACACCCGACATCGGCGGCAAGGCGAGCACCAGCGACCTCGGCAAGGCGATTGCCGACGCCCTTTGAAATAGGACTTCACGAAACGCCCCTAAAATCGCGCGCTCCGCTGTTCTGCACGGCCTCGTGTCGTATTGACACCCTGCAGACCAGTGGTTGTAATCCTCGCTGGCAGCGCGCTGCCGAGGCGTCAGTCCTGCCAGGCTTCTCGAGTCGCGTCATTTCGCGGCCAACTCGCAGCTGACGAAAGCCGACCAACTTTATTTCTTCGACAAGGGGCCCTTGTGAACAAGACCGATCTGATTGAGCACATCGCAAAAAACGCCGATATTTCCAAGGCAGCCGCCACCCGCGCGCTTGAATCCACCATCGGCGCCATTCGCACCACGCTCAAGAAAGGCGGCTCGGTGTCGCTGGTCGGTTTCGGCACTTTCGCAGTCGGTAAAAGGGCCGCCCGCACCGGCCGCAATCCACGCACCGGCGAGGCGATTAAAATCAAGGCTGCCAAGATTCCGAAGTTCCGTCCGGGCAAGGCGTTGAAAGACGCACTGAACTAAGACGTAGACTCGGAGAGTATTCCCGGTGGGGTGCTTAGCTCAGCTGGTAGAGCGGCGCCCTTACAAGGCGTAGGTCGGGGGTTCGAGCCCCTCAGCACCCACCACCACCCGATGCAAAGGCGAACACTGGTTCGCCTTTTTTATTGCCGTCCCGACATCCGTCGCAAAAGAGTGTTCAAGCATGTTTGATTTCTTCCGCAGGTACAACAAGATCGTCATGATTTTCTTGTTCTTGTTGATCATTCCCTCGTTCGTCCTCTTTGGCGTGGAGCGCTACCAGGGCTCCGGCGGCGAAGTGAAGGTAGCGCGGGTCGACGGCCAGAACATCACCCGGCCCGAGTGGGATGCGCAGCATCGCAACGAAACCGACCGCATTCGGCAACAGTCGCCGAACGTCGATCCGGCGCTGCTCGAATCCGACGTGATGCGCTATGCCACGCTGGAGCGCATGGTGCGCGATCGCGTGCTGGCGGCAGCGGCAGCCAAGTCGAACGTGACTGTTTCCGAAGAACGGCTGTCGCGGATCTTTGCGCAGGACACGGGTCTTGCGGCGTTCCGCACGCCGGACGGCAAGTTCGACCGCGAGAGCTTCCAGCGCGTCACCGGCCGCACGCCGGAGCAGTACGAGGCATCGATGCGCGCCGAACTGGCCACGCAGCAGATGCTGCTGGGCATCTCGGGCACGGCGTTCACGCCGCCCGCGCTGGCTGCGGCAACAACCAACGCCTTCTACGACCGCCGCGAGATTCAGGTCGCGCGCTTCAGCCCCGAGAGCTTCGCATCCAAGGTGACCGTGAGCGATGCCGACGTCGAGGCCTATTACAAGGCCCACACCGCGCAGTTCCAGGCGCCCGAGCAGGCCAGTATCGAATACCTCGTGCTCGACCTCGAGGCAGCCAAGAAGAACATTTCGGTGAACGAGGCCGACCTCAAGAGCTACTACGAACAGAACACGGCGCGTTTCGGCACGAAGGAAGAGCGCCGCGCAAGCCACATCCTGATCACCGCCCCGGCGAGCGCATCGGCAGCCGACCGCGCCAAGGCCAAGGCCAAGGCGGAGCAGTTGCTCGCCGAAGTGAAGAAGGCGCCCGCCACCTTCGCCGACCTCGCGCGCAAGAATTCGCAGGATCCCGGATCGGCGGAGAAGGGCGGCGACCTCGACTTCGTGACGCGCGGTGCGATGGTCAAGCCTTTCGAGGACGCGATGTTCGCGCTCAAGAAGGGTGACATCAGCGACGTGATCGAAACCGAATTCGGCTATCACATCATCCGCCTCGCCGACATCAAGCCGGCCGTGGTGCCGCCTTTCGAGCAGGTCCGCGCCACCATCGAGAATGAAGTGCGCGCGCAGCAGGCGACGCAGGAATTCGCGAAGGCCGCGGAAACCTTCACCGATGCGGTCTACCAGCAGCCCGACAGCCTCAAGCCCGCGGCAGAAAAGCTCAAGCTCACGATCCAGACGGCAAGCAACGTCGCGCGCACGCCGGCACCGGGTGCCACCGGCGTGCTCGCAAACCGCAATTTCCTGAGCGCGCTGTTCGCGGCCGATTCGCTGGACCGCAAGCAGAACACCGAAGCGATCGAAGTCGGTTCCAGCCAGCTCGCGGCGGGCCGCGTGACGCAGTACACGCCCGCGCATCCGATGCCCCTGGCCGAAGTCAAGGACAAGATCCGCGCGCAGCTCGTTACCGAGCGTGCCGCGGTCATGGCCAAGGCAGAGGGCGAAGCCAAGCTCGCCGCCTGGACCGCCAAGGCCGACGGCGCCACCTTTGGCGCGCCGGTCACGGTTTCGCGCCGCGAAGCGCAGGCCCAGCCCATTGCCGTCATCGATGCCGCGCTGCGCGCCGACGCGTCCAAGCTGCCCGCGCTGGTGGGCGTGGATCTGGGCACGCAAGGCTATGCGGTGGTTCGCGTGACCAAGGTCGTTCCGCGCACGCCGTCGGCGCCCGAGCAAACGCAGCAGGAAAACGCGCAGGTCGGCCAGTCGGTGACTGCGGCGGAAGAAGTCGCGTACTACAACCTGCTGAAGGAACGTTTCAAGGCCGAGATCATCGTGCCGAAGCCGGCGGAGACGCTGCCTGCGGCCCGCTGACCCGGGCCTGATGCGCGCCGCCATGTCGCGTCCGGGTCAGCAGCCGGGACGCGATCGCGTATTTCGTCGCGCGTGGGACAAGCGCAAGATGCGCCTGTCGCCAGAATCCCGTGCATGGGAACCCTCTATCTCGTGCGCCACGGCCAGGCCAGTTTCGGCGCTGCCGACTATGACAACCTGAGCGAACTCGGACACCGGCAGTCCGTGCGCCTCGGCGAGTATTGGCGAGAGCGCGGCATGCATTTCGATGCCGTGATCACCGGCACCCTGAAGCGCCATCGCCAGACCTGGGAGGGCATTGCCGAGGGGCTTGCGCTGAAGCGCGACGATGTGCTGGCGTGGCCCGGGCTCAACGAGTACGACAGCGAAGCGGTCATTGCCACCATTCACGAAGGCAAGCTCGAGAAGCCCGATTCGCCCGAGATGTACCGGCACCACTTTCGTCTCTTGCGCGATGGCCTCGGCGCCTGGATGCAGGGCCGGACCCAGCCTGTGGGCATGCCGAGCTATATCGACTTCCTGGCAGGCGTGACGACGGCGCTCGACCATGTGCGCGACCGCCACCATGGCGCCAAGGTGCTGGTGGTGTCGAGCGGCGGACCGATCAGCACGGCGGTCGGACATGTGCTCGGCACGAGCCCCGAAACGACCATCGAGCTGAATCTGCGCATCCGGAACACCGCGGTGACGGAGTTTGCCTTCACGCCCAAGCGGCACATGCTGGTCACCTATAACACGCTGCCGCACCTGGACGCTGCGGCTTACGAGAACTGGGTCACCTACGCCTGAGGCGCCGCTGCAGGAAGGCGATCGGCCTCAGGCCTGCCAGACGCCGTAGCCGCTCTTGCGCAGCGCGATGCCGAGTTCGACCTCCATCGAGCGCGCATCCTCGTAGCTCATCGGGTTGTAGCGTTCGTAGAGAGCGGGCAGCAACCGGAGGCCGAAGGCCAGAACGAAGCTGCTGGCCTGGATGCCGGCCTTGTGCTTGTCGAAGCGGATGTCAGGGTCGAGCCCGGTCATTCCCACGTAGACAAAGGGCTTGCCGAGCTGATAGTCGGGGTTGGCGCGCCTGAACCGGCCATGGTTCCAGACGCGGTCATCGAGTTCCACCACGTAGACGTGGTGCCTGGCCCGTGGCTTGCGCGGCATCGATCCGCACTGCCCGTCGAATCAGCTCTTGCGCTTGACCAGGCCGTACAGGATCAGCAGCACGATCGCGCCGAGCACCGACGCAATGAAGCCTGCACCTTGGCCCGCGGTGTACCAGCCGAGTGCCTGGCCGACATAGGTCACGATCAAGGAGCCCGCGACGCCGATCAGCGTGGTCACGATGAAGCCTGCGGAATCGTCGCCCGGCTTGACGGCCCGCGCCACCAGACCCACGATGAACCCGATCAGGATGGTCCAGACGATGCTCATGAAGAAATTCCTTTGGCGGTGAAGTGGAAAGTGGAGGCCGCGGCGAAAAGCGCGAACCGTCGCGTCGATGCAAGCGGCGCTCATGATAGCGGAGCAAGGCTGGCGCCAACCGTTGTGAATCACGTCGGGCTCGAGTTCGAGAACTTTGGCGCAGACGGCCATGTCGTGGTTGCTGCTGCGTCCTACAGAGCGTTTCGCGGCGCAGCGCTATACCGAGGGCATGCTGGAAAAATTGCCTGAAGTCATCGGTCACGCGCTGCTGGGGATGCGCGCGGGCCTGGACAAGATCGTCTTCAATGCGCTGGGCATGCGGCAGGGCATGGCGTCGATCGCCTTGAGCAGCGTTGCCTTCGCGGACCATGCGCCCCTGCCGTCGCGCTATACGGCCGATGGAGAGGGCCTCTCGCCGCCGCTGCAATGGGCCGACCTTCCCGTGGGCACCCAATCGCTGGTGCTGGTGGTCGAGGACGCCGATTCGCCGACGCCGAATCCGCTCGTGCATGCGATCGTCGTCGGGCTGCAGCCGAACGAAGGCAAGCTCGACGAGGCGGCCATCCCGAGCCGGGACAACGCTGGCGCCGCCGGTTTGCGCGT
Organism: Variovorax paradoxus; assembly: GCF_030815975.1. Taxonomy (NCBI): domain Bacteria; kingdom Pseudomonadati; phylum Pseudomonadota; class Betaproteobacteria; order Burkholderiales; family Comamonadaceae; genus Variovorax; species Variovorax paradoxus. The sequence goes on along the minus strand of NZ_JAUSXL010000002.1, from coordinate 100,291 downwards.
AGGGCGCAACTCCGGGCTGCAAACCGCCTGGCTGCCGCCCGATCCGCCCCCGGGCCACGGCGCTCACCGCTACGCTTTTCAGTTGTTTGCGCTCGATAACACGCCTGTGTTTTCCGCCGCACCCGGTCGCGACGAGGTATTCGACATCCTGCGGGAGCACGCGCTCGCCAGCGGCCTGTTGATCGGCACCTGCGAAAGGCCGGACGGTTCGATCAAGATCAAGAAGACGGCCCCTGCGGGCCCTCTCGCCACGGGTTGAAAAGGATTTCAGGCCAGTTCGCATGCCCCGGTGGCGAAAACCCGGGTTTTTGCCGCTACAATTGAAGGCTCTGCGGTGGCTGTAGCTCAGCTGGTAGAGTCCCAGATTGTGATTCTGGTCGTCGTGGGTTCGAGTCCCATCAGCCACCCCAAAAATACCTTTCCCGGCTGCTATTGCGCAATAGCGTCCACGGGAACACAGCGCCGGGCCAGCCCCGGCGTTGTCATTTCCGGCTCCTGCGGCCGGGCCAGCACTCTTCCTTTGGTTTGATAAAAAGCGTCCAGACCGGTGCGCGCTGCATTGTGCGCTGCCACAAACCTGTCGCTCGGCTTCAATTTTCTCGCAACGGCCCGCTTGTAATAAATTGGAATTGAATTAAAATCCGCCCCGTTTCCAATTTTCAGGAGTCCAACAATGGCTTCGACCCTTGCCGATATCAATTCTCAGATCAAGAAGTACGACGAGCAGATTGCGCAATTGCGCAAGCAGGCCGAAGACCTTCGCAACCAAGAGCGCTCGGGCGTGATTGAAGACGTGCGCAGGAAGATCGCCGAATACGGTTTGACAGCTTCCGATCTGAAACTCAGCGCACGCGGCGGCTCAGTCAAGCGCAGCGCTGGTGTTCCCGCGGTCAAGGCAGCAGCCAAATACCGCGGCCCGACCGGCGAAACCTGGTCTGGTGGCCGTGGCCGCAAGCCACGTTGGGTGACCGAGGCGCTGGCCGCGGGCAAGTCGCTTTCCGAGTTCGAGATCAAGTAGGCGCCCGAGAAGGCCGCCGCCCAATAAAAAAGCCCGCGATGCGGGCTTTTTTATTGGGCGCGAACCCGGACAAACCCGAGGCGCTCAGTTCACCATCACGAGTTTTCCCTTAACGCCGCGCGATCCCATGTGGGCATAGGCAGCTTTCAATTGTGACATCTGCATCGTGCTGTCGATCACGGGCTTGATCTTTCCCTGTCCGTACCAGTGCGCCAATTCGGCCATCATTTGTGCATTGGCCTTGGGCTCGCGCTTGGCGAAATCGCCCCAGAACACGCCGACCAGGGAGGCGCCTTTCAACAGCGTTAGGTTCAATGGCAGCGACGGAATCGGCCCGGAGGCAAAGCCGACCACCAAATAGCGTCCGCGCCAGCCAATCGAGCGAAATGCCGGCTCGGCGAAATCACCGCCTACCGGGTCGTAAATGACATCCGGGCCTTTGCCATCGGTGGCGGCCTTGATGGCGTCGCGAAAACCGCCTGGAAGCGCATGCGTCGTGTAGTTGATCGTGGCGTCGGCGCCAATGGAGCGGCAGAGTTCGCATTTTTCGTCAGTGGAAGCCGCTGCAATCACCTTTGCGCCCGCTGCCTTTGCGATTTGTATGGCTGCAGTGCCCACCCCGCCCGCGGCACCGAGCACGAGCACGGTTTCTCCGGCCTTGAGCTGCGCGCGGTCCATCAGCGCATGCCACGAGGTGGCATAGATCATGATGAACGCCGCCGCATCGACATGGCCAAAGCCTTCGGGCAGCGGCATGCAGAGCGCCGCCGGTGCCAGCGCGTGGGTTGCAAACCCGCCCGTGCCCGAGAGGCACGCCACGTTCTGGCCGGTCTTCAGGTGGGTGACGCCTTCGCCCACCGCCTGAATGACGCCGGCGTATTCTGAACCGGGCACGAACGGCAGGGGCGGCTTGATCTGGTATTTGTTCTGCACGATCAGCAGATCGGGAAAGTTGAGGCTGGCCGCCCTGATTTCGATCAGCACCTGGCCTGGACCCGGCGCCGGCGTCGGCAGTTCTTTCCAGGTCAGCGCATCGACGCCGGTGGGGTTTTCGCAAAGCCATGCGTGCATGCTCGGGTCTCCTTTGAATCAGTCGTGTGTGGGCGGGAATGCGAGGCGATGATAGGGGGCGCGGCAGGCCGCCGTTGTCCCTGCTGCGACGCACGCGGCGCCTACAATCCGGGCACTGAAAAGCACCATGAAGATACTTATTTCCAACGACGATGGTTTTCAGGCGCCGGGCATCGTCGCATTGCACGACGCATTGAAAGACATCGCGGACGTCGAGGTGGTTGCGCCCGAGCACAACAACAGCGCCAAGTCGAATGCCCTCACATTGGCAGCGCCGCTCTACGTGCACAAGGCGCACAACGGCTTTCGCTATGTGACGGGCACGCCGGCCGATTGCGTTCACATCGCGCTCAAGGGGCTGCTCGACTATCGGCCCGACCTGGTGGTTTCCGGCATCAACAACGGCGCCAACATGGGCGACGACACCATCTACTCGGGCACCGTGGGTGCAGCCATGGAGGCCTATCTGTTCGGCATCCCGGCCATCGCGTTCTCGCAGATCGAGAAGGGCTGGGCGCATGTCGATGCGGCCGCGCAGGTGGCCCGGAGGCTGGTGCAGCAGATCGAGCGCGAGCGCATGCTGGATGGAGGCGCTTTCCTGCTCAATGTGAACGTTCCGAACCGGCCGCTCGAAGAGCTCAAGCCAGTCCAGGTTTGCCGGCTGGGCCGCCGCCATGCCGCGGAGAAAGTCATCACGCAGGAAAGCCCGCGGGGCGACACGATGTACTGGATTGCAGGCGCCGGAGCCGCCAAGGACAGCGGCGAAGGCACCGATTTCCATGCAACCACCGCCGGCCACATTGCGCTGACGCCGCTGCAGATCGACCTGACCGACCATGCCAACCTGGGCCAATGGCGCGAGACGGTTGCCCGTCTCGGTAATTGAGCATGGCCACGCAACGGCCTGGATTTCCGGTTCGCCTGACCCCCACTGCATCGGCCGCCACACGCGGGCGCCTGCCCGCCGTGCCTGCCAAGCCGATGGTGCCGACCACGCCTTCGATGGCCTCCGACGCCGTGCGCGCGCGCATGGTGCAGAAGCTCGCCGCCCAGGGCATTGCCGATCCGCGCGTGCTGCGCGCCCTGAGCGCGGTCGAGCGGCATCGCTTCGTCGACAGCGCGCTCGTCAACCAGGCGTACGAAGACACGAGCCTGCCGATCGGGCTGGGCCAGACCATCTCGAAGCCGAGCGTGGTGGCCCGCATGATCGAGCTCCTGCTGGGCGCGCCCGCGCTGGCCGGCAAGCCGCAGGACCGTCTTGGCCGCGTGCTGGAAATCGGCACCGGCTGCGGCTACCAGGCGGCGGTGCTGAACCACGTGGCCACGGAGGTCTACAGCATCGAGCGCCTGCGCGGACTGCACGAGCGCGCGCGCGCCAACCTGCGGCACTTCCGGCTGGCCACGGTTCATCTGATGCTGGGTGACGGCATGGTCGGCTATGCCAAGGGTGCTCCGTATGCCGGCATCATCGCCGCGGCAGGCGGCGAAGCAGTGCCGCAGGCCTGGATCGAACAACTCGCCGTCGGCGGGCGCATCGTGGCGCCCACGCATTCGGCAGGCGGCGGACAAGCGCTTGTCGTCATCGATAAAACCGCCCGTGGACTCGAGCGCCGCATTCTTGAGGCGGTTCACTTTGTCCCCCTAAAATCGGGCATCGCTTGAAGGAACAACAAATGCAGGGTTTTGGCAATCGGAGTTGGGTGCGCTGGTATCACGTTGGCCGTTGTGCTCGTGATCGCGGGCTGCGCCGCACCGCGAGGGCCGGCACCGGTCGAAGACCGCGGCACGATGACGCGTGCGCCCAATGCGGCACCCGGTGGCCCGCTCATCACCACCGACGCCTCGGGCAAGCCGCTTCCAGGCATCGAGAACTATGGCAAGCCGGGCTATTACGCCGTGCGGCCCGGCGACACGATTCGCCGCATCGGCAACGAAACCGGCCAAAGCTGGCAGAACATCGTTCGCTGGAACAACCTTGAAAATCCCGACCTGATCGAAGTCGGCCAAGTGCTGCGCGTGGTGCCGCCGGTGGGGCCGGCCACCGCTGTCGCTGCCGCACCTGCCTCTTCTTCTTCCTCTTCCGAAGGTGCGGTGACCAAGCCTGTCACGCCGCCGTCGGTGGTGGTGCCCGCGGCGCCCGCGAGCGCTGCGGTCGGCAAGCCGCCGGTCACGGCGTCGCCGTCGGCGCCCGCAGCAAATTCCGGGCGACGAAGACCTCGGCTGGATCTGGCCGGCGCACGGTACGCTGCTCGCGGGTTTCGACGACGCCAAGAACAAGGGCTTCGACATCGGCGGCAAGGCGGGAGACGCTGTCCTCGCGGCGGCCGACGGCCGCGTCGTCTATGCCGGCGCAGGTCTGCGCGGCTACGGCAACCTGATCATCCTGAAGCACAACAACACCTACCTCACGGCCTATGCGCATAACCAGACGCTGCTCGTGAAGGAAGACCAGTCGGTGCAAAAGGGCCAGAAGATCGCCGAGATGGGCAACAGCGACGCCGACCGCGTCAAGCTGCATTTCGAAATCCGCCGCCAGGGCAAGCCCGTCGACCCGGCGCGCTACTTGCCGAGCCGGTGATGCCATGGCCACGTCCAGCCCCCGTCGCGCACTGCCCGTGCGTCGGCCGGTGGGCCGGGGCAGGGCGGCAGAGAACGGCCAGCAGGGCTCGGCTGCGAAGACTGCACTCGCTGCAGACCTGATTGCGGCAACCGATTCGCTCGGCGGCGAGGGTGCCGATGCGCTGACGATCTACCTGCGCCAGGTGCGGCGCACCGAGCTCTTTACCCCCGAAGAGGAATACCAGGCCGCATGCGCTGCGCGCGGCGGCGACTTTGCAGCGCGGCAATCGATGATCGAGCACAACCTGAGGCTGGTTGTGAACATCGCCAAGGCCTATCTGGGCCGGGGCGTGCCGCTTTCCGATCTCATCGAGGAAGGCAACCTCGGCCTGATGCACGCCATCACCAAGTTCGAGCCCGAACGGGGCTTTCGTTTTTCCACCTATGCGACCTGGTGGATTCGCCAGTCGGTCGAGCGCGCGGTGATGACCCAGGCGCGTGCGATCCGCCTGCCGGTGCATGTGGTGCGTGAGCTGCAGCAGGTGCTGCGGGCCCGCCGCACGCTCGAAGGCGATGCCGAATTCCTCGCGCATCGGCCCGATGGCGTGCGCGTGGAGGATGTCGCCGCATTTCTGGGACTCGAGGTGCAGGCCGTCGCGGAACTGCTGGCGCTGGCCGAGGCGCCGCGTTCGCTGGATGCCGGCGATGCACACGCAGACGAAGGCTTCACCCTGGCCGACACCGTGGCGTCCGAGGATGGCCAAGGCGATCCGACCGACGTCACGCACAGCCACGAGGTCGCGCGCCTGCTCGATCAATGGGTCCATGCCCTCGATGCGCGCGAGCGCGAAGTGCTGGAGGGCCGCTACGGCCTGCACGACCGCGAGCCCGAGACGCTCGAGGTGCTGAGTGTGCGCCTGGGGCTGACGCGCGAGCGCGTGAGGCAGATCCAGAACGAGGCCCTGGCCAAGATGCGGCGCCAGCTGACCCGTTCCGGCGTGGGGCGCGACGCCTTGTTCTAGCCGGCGTCGGCACTGAGACAATCGGGGGATGACGGAATCCATCGAAGAAAAGAAAGTCCCTGCGAAAACCCCCGCGACCGCGGCGGGCGAATGGCTCAAGGTCGAGTCGCTCGACCTCGACGCGCAAGGCGTGGCGCACAACGCCGAAGGCATGGTCGTGTTCATCGAAGGCGCTCTGCCTTTCGAAGAGGTGCAGTTCAACGTTCATCGCCGCAAGAACAACTGGGAGCAGGGCACGGTCACGGCCATCCGGCGCGAATCATCGCAGCGGGTTCGGCCCGGCTGCCCGCATTTCGGTTTGCACACCGGTGCGTGCGGTGGCTGCAAGATGCAGCATCTGGACGAGGCGGCGCAGGTTGCGGTGAAGCAGCGCGCCCTCGAGGACAACCTGTGGCACCTCGGCAAGGTGCGGCCCGAAAACATGCTGCGGCCGCTGGAAGGCCCGGCATGGCACTACCGCTACCGCGCCCGGCTCTCGGTGCGCCATGTGGTCAAGAAGGGCACGGTGCTGATCGGCTTCCACGAGCGCAAGAGCCGGTATCTCGCCGACATGCAGGTATGTCCGGTGCTGCCGAAGCAGGTCAGCGACATGCTGATGCCGCTGCGCGCGTTGATCGATTCGATGGACGCGCGCGAAACCTGCCCGCAGATCGAGCTCGCCTGCGGCGACGCACCCGGGACGACCTTGCTCGGCACGATCGCGCTGGTGCTGAGGCACCTTGAGCCGCTCTCCAACGCGGACATCGGCCGCCTGAAAGCCTTTGCGGCGCAGAACGCCGGCGTCCAGTGGTGGCTGCAGGCCAAGGGGCCGGACACGGTGAAGCTGCTGGAAGAAGGCGGCATGCCGCTGTCCTACGAACTGCCCCAGTTCGGTGTGACGATGCCGTTCAAGCCCACCGATTTCACGCAGGTCAACCCGCACATCAATCGCGCCCTGGTGGGGAAGGCGCTGCGCCTTCTCGACGTGCAGGCGCACGAGCGCGTGATCGACTGGTTCTGCGGCCTCGGCAATTTCACCCTGCCGCTGGCCAGCCGAGCCCGCGAGGTTCTGGGCATCGAGGGCAGCGACACCCTGGTCGCGCGCGCGAGCGACAACTTCAGGAAGAACCAGCCCGCCACATCCGCCAGGCGGGCGCTGTCGGCGACGCGGTTCGTGGCCCGCAACCTCTTCGAAATGACCCCTGCCATGCTGGTCGCGGACGGCGGCGCCGACAAGTGGCTGGTCGACCCGCCGCGCGAGGGCGCCTTCGCGCTGGCCAAGGCCATGGCCGACCTGCACCTGCAGCCCGAGCTGCGAACCGATGGCTGGACACCACCGAAGCGCATCGTGTACGTGAGCTGCAATCCGTCCACCCTGGCGCGGGACGCCGGCCTGCTGGTGCACCAGGCCGGCTACCGCTGCACGTTCGCGGGGGTGATCAACATGTTCCCGCACACGGCGCACGTCGAGTCGATCGCGGTGTTCGATCTGGCATGAAAAAAGGGCCGAGAGGCCCTTTTTTCATGTTGGCGCCTTGGCGCCGTTCGTCTGGTGCGTTCGCTCAGTCGCGTTCGCCGCCGGCGATGCCCAGCAGGGCCAGCAGGCTCTGGAACACGTTGAACAGGTCCAGGTAGAGTGCCAGCGTGGCACTGATGTAATTGGTTTCGCCGCCGTCCATGATCTGCTTCAGGTCATACAGCATGAAGGCCGAGAAGATGCCGATCGCCGCGACCGAGATGGCCATCATGCCGGCGCTCGAGCCGACGAAGACGTTGATGATGGCGCCCACCATCAGCACCATGGCGCCGACGAAGAGCCACTTGCCCATGCCGGACAGGTCCCGCTTGATCACGGTGGCCAGCGACGCCATCACGAAGAAAACGCCGGCGGTGCCGCCGAACGCGGTCATGACGAGCTCGGAACCGTTCTTGAAGCCCAGCACCATCGCGATCAGGCGCGACAGCATCAGGCCCATGAAGAAGGTGAAGGCCAGCAGCACCGGTACGCCGGCGGCCGAGTTCTTGGTTTTCTCGATGGCGAACATGAAGCCGAAGGCGCCGCCAAGGAAAACCATGAGGCCCAGTCCGCCCGTGAGCGAACTGGTGATGCCGGTGGCGACGCCGATCCAGGCGCCCAGCACGGTAGGCAGCATGCTCAGCGCGAGCAGCCAATAGGTGTTGCGCAGGACGCGTTGGCGCTCAGCCTGCGGCAGCGCCTGGCCGTAGCCGGCGGAAGTGTCGAGGGTGGTAACGCGGTCGTTCATGGCCGTAGCTCCTTTGGTTGCTGCTGTCACGCAGTTGGGCGCATTCTAGGGGGCTGCAAGAGGGGGGCGGCACAAAGACCGTATGGACGATGGTCCTAAGCGCCGGGGCGGCCCCGGGCCGGTTGGCCGTTATGCTGTCGGGTTTTACGCAACCTGATTCTCAACATGAAGACCAAGTCCTTCCTCGAACTCGCCGATGTCAAGGCCATTGCCGCGGCTGCCGAAGCCGAAGCCCTCAAGAACAACTGGGCCGTGACCATTGCCATCTCCGACGATGCCGGCAACCTGCTGTGGCTCCAGCGCCTCGACGGCGCCGCGGCACTGTCGTCCCATATCGCACCTGCCAAGGCACATACGGCAGCCATGGGGCGCCGCGAGAGCAAGGTCTACGAAGACATCATCAACGGCGGCCGCACCGCTTTTCTCACGGCACCCGCCGTGCAGGGCTTGCTCGAGGGCGGCGTGCCCATCGTGAAGGACGGCCAGGTGATTGGCGCCGTCGGCGTGAGCGGCGTGAAGTCGAACGAGGATGCCCAGATTGCCAAGGCGGGCATCGCAGCCCTCGGTCTTTGAGCATTCGAAGCGCCAAAGCAAAACGCCGACTTCGAGTCGGCGTTTTTGTTGGATATCCAGCGTGAAAAAAAGCTTGGCTGGTCGGCGAACCGTTGGCTAGCAAAAAACGACCCTCGGAGATGAATCTCCTCAAGTCGCCCCACGATGAAACTTGCGCGAGGGGCGGGCTGACTGCTTACTTGGTAAGAATCAGCTTGCCGAGTTTGGTGGCCTGGAGGCGATAGAGGGAGCCGTTGTGCATGATGCCCACGGTTTTGCTTCCCTTGAGAAGCTCCGTGCTTTCGACCATCGGCGCCGGGCGCGGCGCCTGGATGGACGCATGTCCGCCACCCGATTGGTCGAGCGAAGGATGGCTCAGAACAGAAAAGGCGTTCGGTTTGGCTTGCATCTGAAATTCCCTTATCGAAGCGATGAGTGAATGATAATGATTCGCAATAAAAAGTCAATCGCGGCGATCAGCTTTTTTTAAGGCCGTTCCGTGACTTACTTCGCGTCGGGCTCGGTAATGAAGCCGATCTTGCGCACGCCCGCTTCCCGCGCCTGCGACATGGCCTTGGCCACGCGTTCATAGCGCACAGCCTTGTCGCCGCGAATGTGCAGCTCGGGCTGCGGGTCCTTCGCGGCCTCGGCGGCCAGGCGGGCGGGCAGCTCGCCGTCTTCGATCTTCTGTTCGTTCCAGTAGTAGCTGCCGTCGGCGGTGATGCTGAACAGGATGTTCTGCGGCTTGGGCTGCTCCGGTTCGCTGGTGGCGCGCGGCAGGTCGATGTTGACTGCGTGTTTCATCACCGGCACGGTGATGATGAAGATGATCAGGAGCACCAGCATGACGTCGACCAGCGGCGTCATGTTGATCTCGTTCATCACCTCATCGGGTTCGTCCTGGGTTCCGAAAGCCATGATGCTCAGCCCTTCTTGAGCGGAACCACGATGGCGTCGCCGCTGCCGCTTTGCACGCGTGCGCCGGTCACGAAATAGGCGTGGAGGTCATGCGCAAAGCTGTTGAGCTTGGTGAGCACGAACTTGTTGCCGCGCACCAGTGCGTTGTAGCCCAGCACCGCCGGAATGGCCACCGCGAGGCCCAGCGCCGTCATGATCAGTGCCTCGCCGATCGGGCCCGCCACCTTGTCGATGGTGGCCTGGCCGGCCGTACTGATGCTCATGAGCGCGTGATAGATACCCCAGACGGTGCCGAACAGGCCGATGAACGGGGCCGTCGAACCGACCGATGCCAGGATCGCCAGGCCGGTTTGAAGGCGCGCGGTGAATGCGTCGATGCCGTTGCGCAGTGCGCGCGTGATCCAGTCGCTCACGTCCAGCGCATCGTGCAGATGGGCTTTCGTGTTGCGGTGATGCGCAGCCGCTTCGCGGCCTTCGAGCGCCAGGGCGCGAAACGGGTTGCTGTCGTCCTTGCCGAGCTTGTTGAGCGCGGTTGCGAAGTCTTCGCTGTGCCAGAAGTCCTGCGAATGCTTGGCCAGGCGCTTGTATTTGATGACGTCGAGGGCCTTGATGATGATCACGATCCACGACGCAAGCGACATGCCGACCAGCAGCAGCGCGACGGCCTTGGTGACGAAATCGCCCTGGTTCCAGACGTTCATCAAGCCGAATTGGGAATCCATACGAAGTTGCTCCAGAGAAGAATTAATTCAGTTTGAATGAGAAGGGGGCCCGCAGCAGGTAGGTGGTCTGCGCGTTGCCTCCCGTTTGCCTGAAGGGCGTGACCTGGGCGGTTCGGGCGGCGCTGAGCGCCGCTTCGTCGAGCCGTTCGAATCCGCTGGACTTGAAGAGTTCGACGCGCTTGGCGAAGCCTTCGCTGTCGAAATAGATCGAGACGACGGTGGTTCCCGACTCGCCCAGCCGCCTGCTCATGCTGGGATACACGAGCTTGGGTTCCCTGACGTAGCGCGTCTGGCCTTCCGAAATCTCGATCGTCCGCGGTGCGGGCGGCGCCGGTGGAGGGGCCGGGGGAGCGGGCGGGGTAGGAGCGGGAGCCTCCGCGATGGGCGCGGGGGGAGGTGGCTCGGGCACGCCGACCGGCGCGCTGGGCGCGGGTGTCGGCTTCGGTTCGCGGACGGCCACCGGGCGAGGCGGAGGCTTGACGGCCTCGGGTTTGCGCTGCGGAGGCGGCGGCGGAGGTGGAGGAGGCGGCTCGGCCGGCTTGGGCGGCTCGACGAACTGGCTCAATATTTCGACAGGGATCACCACTTCGGCAGCGCGGCGCAGCAGGCCGCTTTGCAGCGCCCACAGCGCGGCTGCATGAAACAGGATCACGCCCCCGGCAATGAGTGCATTGCGCGAGAGGCCCAGAACGGAGGGAGGGGGGGCAAAGCGGTCAGACACGATCAACCAATTCGAATGCGAGCGCGCACGGAGCGTGCCTCGATTGCAGCAAAACCGCTACGACTACTGTTTACTTACGAAAGATCCACCAGACCGAGCCTGCAACGAGTATCAGGCTGCCGCCGAGCGCCGAGAAGAGTTCCATGCCTTGCTTTCCGAGATGGAGGTGGCAAGCTGGATCGCACTCGTTCCCGATTCGCGGTTCAACGCGGCAACCGGATGAGAGGCGCTGCACTGCGCGACGATATCGCGCGCACAGCCTTCACACTGGCCACACTGGGTGGCCACGCCAAGTTCGAACTGGACTTCGTCGAAAGTCATGCCGGCCCGCACGTGACGTGCGATTTCACGGTCGGAGACTCGGCGGCAGACGCAAACGATCATGGCGGTGAAAGCGGCAGTTGGCTGGCTGGTTGGGTTCGAGCCGATTATAAATACGAATCTCTCGCATTTTCAATCACTATCCCCTCGAGAGGTCTTTCGTACTGCTGTGAAAAAGTTGCATTCTGACAACACGCGAATCTAATTGCGAATGATTAAGACTACGTTCGCACTACACTCCAGCCCAATTTCGGCAAGCCACCACCGGTAAAGCACCGGTCCCAGCCAGCCATTCAAACCAGCCGTTTGGCTTTCTGGGAGGTCCTCTTGTCCAATGTTGCCCGTCGGCGCGCTCGTGCGTTGCGTCCCTTGTCTTCTTCGGTTCCTGCGGCGGGCGCCGCGACATCCAGCATGCCGCGCGAAGCGGCCATCCTGCCTTTCGGGGCCCTGATGCTGGCTGCATCGGTCAGCAGCTGGGCGCAAACGCCGGCGGCGCCGGTGCAGGGCGGAACCCTCGGAACCATCACGGTGACGGAGCAGGCCGAAGCGCAGAGCAAGGACAAGGTCCAGACCAAGAAGACCAGCATCGGCAAGGGAACGCAGGAGATCCGCGACATTCCGCAGTCGATCAACGTCATCACCGAAAAGCTGATCGACGACGTCAAGCTCGACACGCTCAAGGACGCCTTGCACTATTCGGCCGGCATCACCTTTGCGGCCACCGAGAACGGCACCGACCAGGACATCCGGCTGCGCGGCTTCCCGATTGCCAGCACCGGCGATCTCATGATCGACGGCATGCGCGACCCCTCGCAGTACGACCGCGACACCTTCAACCTCGACCGCATCGAAGTGCTGCGCGGCTCGGCCTCGATGCTCTTCGGCCGCGGCTCGACGGGTGGCGTGGTGAACCAGGTGAGCAAAAGGCCGATGCTGGCCGACCAGACCGATGTCGTGGGCACCATCGGCAGCGGTGGCTACTTCCGCACCACCGCCGATTTCAACGTGCGCACCGGCGAGACCTCGGCGCTGCGCATCAATGCGATGTACAACAAGGCCGACAACGGCGGCGCGAACATCGACAAGTACGGCATTGCGCCGTCATACAGCTGGGGCCTGGGCACCGCGGACGAATTCACCGTCGGCCTGTTCCACCTGAAGAACAACAACGTGCCGATGTCGGCCGTGCGCTATGTCAACGGCAGCCTGGCGCCGGTCAAGCCCGGCAACTTCTACGGCACCTCGGCGGACTTCGTCGACGGCGAGGCGAACTATGTGCACGGCGCATGGAAGCACACCTTCGCCAACGGCGGCGAACTGCGCACGCAGCTGCGCAGCGGCGTGTTCGAACGGGCGCAGTGGAGCACCGCGGTGGGCGCCTGCGGCGCGCTTCCGACGGCGGCGGGCACCTGCCCGGCCGGCACCCGGGCGGTCACGTCGCTCGATCCGTCGACCTTCCTCACGCGCAGCAGCCTCACGCCGCGCAAGGACCGGTACAAGGCCACCTATGCGCAGAGCGACTACAGCCTGGCCTTCGATGCGCTCGGCATGAAGCATGAGCTGCTCACCGGCATCGATGCCTCGAAGGAAGAGGCCGTTCGCTTCCAGAACAACGGCAGCACACTGGGCATCCGTCCGCCCACGCGCGTCGGCACTCCCGACGATGGCACCGGCCTGGTTGGCACCGGCCTGTCGCCGCAATGGCGCAATTCGAGCAACTACGATGCGAAGGCCTACGGCCTCTACGTGCAGGACCTGGTTCAGGTCGCGTCGCACTGGAAGGTGCTCGGCGGCATTCGCTACGACAACTTCAAGGGCGACTTCGAGCAGCTGAACTACCGCACCGGTGCAGTGAGCAACACGCCGCTGAGCGTCACCAGCACGCACCTGTCGAATTCGCCGTGGAGCTACCGTGGCGGCGTGCTGTATCAGCCTTCGGACACCCAGTCGTACCACCTGTCGTACGGCACTTCGTTCAACACCTCGGCCGACACCTACCAGTACGTCACGCCGCAGAACGCCAATACGCCGCCCGAGAAGAGCCGCAACCTCGAACTGGGTGCCAAGCTCGACTGGCTGGGCGGCGCGCTCTCCACGCGCGGCGCGATCTTCCGCACCGAGAAGTACAACGAGCGCACCACCGATGCCGACTTCGCCGGCTCGGCCTACACGCTCTCGGGCAAGCGCCACACCGCGGGCGTCGAGCTCGACGTGGTCGGCCGCCTGGGCCCGCAGTGGGAGATCTACGCTTCGTACACCTGGGTGCCGGTCGCCAAGATCGACCAGGCCGGCAGCGCGGCTGCGGCGCAGGCCTCGATCGGCCAGCGCGTGGGCCTCACGCCCAAGCAGTCGGGCGCGGTCTGGGTGAGCTACCAGGCGACACCGAAGCTGCGCGTCGCGCTGGGCGCGCATGGCGCGACCGAGAACCGCCCGCTGACGGGCAACACCGGCGCCGCGTCGGCGACCGCCCGCGTCCCGGGCTACGTGGTGGCCGACGCCATGCTCGAATACAAGTTCACCCCGGACGTGTACGTGCAGCTCAACGTCAACAACCTCAGCAACAAGGCCTACGGCGATCAGCTGTATCCGGGCTTCGCCATCCTCGGCACCAAGCGGCAGGTGCTCGGCACCGTCGGCGTGCGCTTCTGATCGGACTATCCTCGGAGCCATGCTGCTGCACATCAAAGAGGTGCTCACCTCCGAGGAGCTGGGCGAGGCCCGCGAGATCCTCGCCGACGCCCCCTGGGGCGACGGACGGATCACCGCCGGCAGCCAGTCGGCGCAGGCCAAGAACAACGAACAGCTGCGCGAGGACTGCGAACAGACCCGCGCGCTGCAGCAGCTGCTGCTGCGCGGCCTGGAACGGCACCAGGTTTTCTTCTCGGCAGCGCTCCCGAAGCAGATCTCGCCACCATTGTTCAATCGCTATGGCGGCGCGGCCAACAGCTTCGGCAATCACGTTGACAGTGCGGTCCGCTTCCTGCGCGATGGTTCAGGGCGGGTGCGCACCGACATTTCGTGCACCCTGTTCCTGGCCGAGCCCGGTGAATACGACGGCGGCGAACTCGTGATCGAGGACACCTTCGGCACCCAGCGTGTGAAGCTCGCAGCCGGCGACATGGTGCTCTATCCGGGCACCAGCGTTCACCGGGTGCTTCCCGTCACCCGCGGGTATCGCCTGGCGAGCTACTTCTGGATCCAGAGCATGGTGCGCAGCGATGAGCAGCGCCGGCTGCTGTTCGAGATGGACAACCACCTGCGCCATCTGCGCAGCCAATATGGCGAGACCGATTCCGGCGTGATCGGCCTCACGAGCACGTACCACAACCTGCTGCGCATGTGGCTCGACATCTGAGCCGCGGCGTGGCGCCTGCAACGCCAGGAGATCATTCATGAACAAGTCACTTCTTTTCGCCGCAGCCACTGCGGCCGCGCTCCTTGGGTCTGCATCGGCATCCGCTCAATTCGTCGAGCACGGCGCGGTCAAATGCGCGCCGGTTCCCAAGGAAGAAATGCGCCCGCAGATGGAGCTTCAGCGCAAGCTGACCGGCGAAGGCTGGAAGGTTCGCCAGATCAAGAACTTCAATGGCTGCTACGAGGTCTACGGCTTCGACGAAAAAGGCCAGCGCGCCGAAGCATTCTTCGACCCCAAGACCTTCGAGAAGGTCGGGCAGGTGAAGCAGCCGTCCTGATGAAGAAGCGCGCGGTGCGTGCGACTCCCGATCGTCCGTCGATGCGGGTCTGGGCGCCCTGGCTGCGCGCAACGCATTGGGCGCTGGTCGCGGCCATTGTCGTGGCATGGTTCAGCGGTGAGGCGCTGTTGTGGCTGCACGAACTCGCAGGCTACGCAGCGATGGCCCTGATTGCCGGCCGTTGCATGGGCGGCTGGTGGGGCGGGCGCTACGCGAGGTTCGGGCAGTTCGTGCGGCCTCCCGCGGAGGTGGCGCGCTACGCCGCCCAGGTGTTCGCCCGACGCGAGAAGCGCTACCTGGGCCACAACCCGCTGGGCGGCTGGATGGTCGTCGGCTTGCTTGCCACGGTGACGGCTGTGGGCGTCACGGGCTGGATGTATTCGCTCGACATGTTCTGGGGATTGGCGTGGGTGGAATGGCTCCACCGTAGCCTGGCTTGGACGCTGGTGGCGCTGATTGCGCTGCATCTGGCCGGCGTTGCCTTCACGAGCTGGCGGCACCGGGAAAACCTGGTTGCCGCCATGCTCAACGGGCGCAAGCGCCCGCAGGAGCCGGGCGACGTCGACTGAGAACGTCGCCCAAGCCTTGTGGCATCAGCTGACTTCGCCCATCTGCGACTGCAGATAGTTCTGCACGCCGACCTTGTCGATCAGGTCGATCTGGGTTTCCAGGAAGTCGATGTGCTCTTCCGTGTCGTCCAGGATTTCCTGCAGCAGGTCGCGCGAAACGTAGTCGCGCGCCGTCTCGCAGTAGGCGATGCCGTCCTTGATGGTGGCTTGCGCGCCGGTTTCGGCGCCCAGGTCGCAGCTCAGCAGTTCGGGCACGTCCTCGCCGATGTTCAGCTTGCCCAGGTCCTGCAGGTTCGGCAGGCCGTCGAGCATGAAGATGCGGTCCATCAGCTTGTCGGCGTGCTTCATTTCGCCGATCGATTCTTCGTATTCCTTCTTGGCCAGCTTGTCCAGGCCCCAGTGCTTGAGCATGCGGTAGTGGAGGAAATACTGGTTGATTGCAGTGAGCTCGTTCTTGAGCTGCGCCTGCAGATGTTCGATGACCTTGGGGTCGCCCTTCATGTTTTTTCCTTATTCTGAAAGTACCGATTGTGAGAGGGGCGGGCGAGCCCTTGCAAGCAATCCCATGCTGCGCCGGTCTGCATGCGTTTGAGGGTGATACACGTTCGTATCCGAGCTGCCTCGAGGCCATCGAAAACATAGCGAGCTGCAATGCTTTTAATAGCTGATAACTATTAAAAACAACAGATTGGTAGTTATACTCATGTCTCGCACTTTTCATTAGCCACCACCAAGGAAACAGCAATGTCCCTGATCAACACCGAAATCATTCCCTTCAAGGCCACCGCGTATCACAACGGCAAGTTCGTGCCGGTCAGCAACGACAACTTCAAGGGCAAATGGTCGGTCGTGGTGTTCTACCCGGCTGACTTCACGTTCGTGTGCCCCACCGAACTCGGCGACCTCGCCGACCACTACGCTGAATTCCAGAAGCTGGGCGTCGAGGTGTATGGCGTGTCGACCGACACCCATTTCACCCACAAGGCCTGGCACGACACTTCGGACACCATCGGCAAGGTCAAGTACCCGCTGATCGGCGACCCCAGCCAGCAACTGGCCCGCGCCTTCCAGGTGCTGATCGAAGAAGGCGAAGACGCCGGCCTCGCCTACCGCGGTACCTTCGTGATCGATCCCGAAGGCAAGATCAAGACTATCGAAGTGCACGACAACGGCATCGGCCGCGACGCCGCCGAACTGCTGCGCCGCGTGAAGGCTGCCCAGTACGTGGCCGCCCACCCCGGTGAAGTCTGCCCCGCCAAGTGGACCGAAGGCGCCGAAACGCTCAAGCCCTCGTTCGACCTCGTCGGCAAGATCTGAGCGTTCCGAAAGCCCGGGCGCTCGCGAGGCCCCGGGCTTTTTTGTCCCCCGTTGATAGTTTTCAGTTATCGAAAGAGAGTTCGTCATGCTCGACGCCAGCACCAAAGCCCAATTGAAGAATTACCTCGAACGCGCCACGCAGCCGATCGAGATCGTCGCCTCGCTCGACGACGGCAAGGCCTCGGGCGAAATGCTGTCGCTGCTGAAGGACGTCGCCGAAGCGTCGCCGCTGGTGAAGCTGACCGAAAGCCGCGACGACAACCATCGCAAGCCCTCTTTCTCGGTCAACCGCCCGAGCGAGAACCACGGCCCGCGCTTCGCCGGCCTGCCGATGGGCCATGAATTCACGTCGCTGATCCTTGCGCTGCTGCAGATCGGCGGCTATCCACCGAAAGTCGAGCAGGCCGTGCTCGACCAGATCCGCGCACTCGACGGTGATTTCGAGTTCGAGATCTATGTTTCGCTCACTTGCCACAACTGCCCCGACGTGGTCCAGGCCCTGAACCTGATGGCCATCCAGAACCCGCGCATCCGCACCACGATGATCGAGGGCGGCACCTTCCAGGAAGAGGTCAAGGAACGCCAGGTGATGGCCGTGCCGACCGTGTTCCTGAACGGCACCGAATTCGGCCAGGGCCGCATGAGCCTGGAAGAGATCCTCGCGAAGATCGACACCAGCGGCGTCGAGCGCGAGGCAAAGAAGATCGCCGCCAAGGATCCGTTCGACGTGCTGATCGTCGGCGGCGGCCCGGCCGGCGCAGCAGCTGCCGTGTATGCGGCGCGCAAGGGCATTCGCACGGGCGTGGCGTCGGAGCGCTTCGGCGGCCAGGTGCTCGACACGCTGGGCATCGAGAACTTCATCTCGATCAAGGAAACCGAAGGACCGAAGTTCGCCCACGCGCTCGAAGAGCATGTGCGCGACTACGACGTCGACATCATGAACCTGCAGCGCGCCAAGGCGCTGGTTCCGGGCAAGGACCTGATCGAAGTCCAGCTCGAGAACGGCGCTTCGCTCAGAGCCAAGTCGCTCATCATTTCGACTGGCGCGCGCTGGCGCAATATCAACGTGCCCGGCGAGCACGAGTTCAAGAACAAGGGCGTGGCCTACTGCCCGCACTGCGACGGCCCGCTGTTCAAGGGCAAGCGCGTGGCCGTGATCGGCGGCGGCAACTCGGGCGTCGAGGCGGCCATCGACCTGGCCGGCATCGTCGGCCATGTCACGCTGATCGAGTTCGACACGCAGCTGCGTGCCGACGCCGTGCTGCAGCGCAAGCTCAAGAGCCTGGTCAATGTGGACGTGTTCACCAACGCGCAGACCACCGAGATCACCGGCGACCAGAAGGTCAACGGCCTGGTCTACAAGGACCGCGCAAGCGGCGAGCTGAAGAGGGTCGAACTCGAAGGCGTGTTCGTCCAGATCGGCCTGGTGCCCAACACCGATTGGCTCAAGGGCGTGGTCGAGCTGACCAAGCACGGCGAGATCGTCGTCGACGCCAGGGGCCAGACCTCGGTGCCGGGCGTGTTCGCCGCGGGCGACGTGACGACCGTGCCGTTCAAGCAGATCATCATCGCGGCCGGCGACGGCGCGAAGGCGGCGCTGGGCGCGTTCGATCACCTGATCCGCGCGTCGGCACCGGCCTGAGCGGGCGGCCGGCGGGTGGGCGAACCGATCCGGACGCCCGGCTCAGTAAACCAGCCGCTCGGGCCTCAGCTCCTGCAGGATGGTGGTGGCAATTTCCTCGATCGACTTGGTCGTCGTCGAAAGCCACCGGATGCCGGCCCGGCGCATCATGGCTTCGGCTTCGCTCACCTCGTTGCGGCAGTTTTCGAGGCTGGCGTAGCGCGAATCCGGCCGGCGCTCGTTGCGGATCTGGCTCAGCCGCTCGGGCTGGATGGTGAGCCCGAAGATCTTCTTGCGATGGGGCATCAAGGCCGGCGGCAGCTGGCGGCGCTCGAAATCTTCCGGAATCAGAGGGTAGTTGGCGGCCTTCAGGCCATGCTGCATCGCCAGGTAGAGCGAAGTCGGCGTCTTGCCGCTGCGGCTCACGCCCACCAGGATCACGTCGGCGCCTTCGAGGTCCCGGTTGCTCTGGCCGTCGTCGTGCGCCAAGCTGAAGTCGATGGCCGCAATGCGGGCGTCGTATTCCTTGCTCTTGCTGACGTCGCTGAAGCGGCCGATGCGGTGGTTCGACTTCACCGCCAGCTCGATTTCCAGCGGCCGCACGAAAGTGCCGAACATGTCGAGCAGCATGCCCTTGCAGCCGGTCTCGATCACTTCCAGCACCTCCATGTTCGCGAGCGTCGTGAAGACGATGGGGCGCAGGCCTTCCAGTTCGGCCGTGTGGTTGATCTGCCGCACCGCCTGGTGCGCCTTGTCGACCGTGTCGGTGAACGGCAGCCGCACATGGCGCGGTTTCATCTCGAATTGGGCCAGCACGGCGTTACCGAACGTTTCGGCGGTGATGCCGGTGCCATCGGAAATGAAGAAAACAGTGCGTGTATGCATGGTGTTGCTCTTGCGGCCTTGTCCTGCGGCGCGTGCAATCTCGCCACGCCTACAATCCGGGCCATTATCGGGAATCCGCTTTCCCATCCCCAATTCTTTCCATGCACACCGCGCCCGCACCCAGAGCAACGAGAACGATCGTGCCGCGCCGCCTGCATGCAGCACCGGTTTCAACTTCTGGAGCTTTCCCATGTCTGCACTTTTCGACGCGACCGCCCTGGTCGTACCGTTTGAAAACCTGAGGATGACCGACGTCGAGTCGGTCGGCGGCAAAAACGCCAGCCTCGGCGAAATGATCTCGCAGCTGCCGCAGGGCGTGCGGGTGCCCACGGGCTTCGCGACCACGGCGCACGCATTCCGCCAATTCCTGGCCCACGCCGGCCTGGCCGACAAGATCAGCAAGCGGCTCGCCGCACTGGACACCGAGGACGTCCGGGCGCTGGCCGCGGCCGGCGCCGAGATCCGCGCCATGGTCGAGGCCCAGCCTTTCCCGGCCGATCTGCAAAAAGCCATTGCCGACGCGTTCGCGAAACTGAACGCCGGCAATCCCGCGGCCTCGTTCGCGGTGCGCTCCTCGGCCACGGCCGAAGACTTGCCGGACGCTTCCTTTGCCGGCCAGCAGGAAACTTTTCTCAATGTGGTCGGCATCGACGACGTGCTGCACAAGATGAAGGAGGTTTTTGCCTCCCTCTACAACGACCGCGCCATCAGCTATCGCGTGCACAAGGGCTTTGCGCACGACGTGGTCGCGCTGTCGGCCGGCGTGCAGCGCATGGTGCGTTCCGATCTGGGCGCGGCTGGCGTGATGTTCACCATCGACACCGAATCGGGCTTCGACCAGGTGGTGTTCATCACCTCGAGCTACGGTTTGGGCGAGACGGTGGTGCAGGGCGCCGTGAACCCCGACGAGTTCTATGTCCACAAGCCCACGCTGCGCGCCGGCAAGCGGGCGGTGATTCGCCGCAACCTCGGCTCCAAGCTGATCCAGATGGAATTCGCGACGCCCGAAGAGAAAAAGGCGAGCGGCAAGCTGGTCAAGACCACCGACGTCAAGGCCGAGCAGCGCAACCGCTATTCGCTGAGCGATGCCGACGTCGAGCAGCTGGCCAGGTACGCGCTGGTCATTGAAGAGCACTATGGCCGCCCGATGGACATCGAGTGGGGCAAGGACGGCACCGACGGCCAGCTCTACATCCTGCAGGCGCGCCCTGAAACCGTGAAGAGCCAGCAGCAGGGCAAGGCCGAGCAGCGCTACAAGCTGCTGGGCAAGGGCGCCGTGCTCGCCGAAGGCCGCGCCATCGGCCAGAAGATCGGCACCGGCCCCGTGCGGCTCGTGCACAACATCAGCGAAATGGACAAGGTCCAGGCCGGCGATGTGCTCGTCACCGACATGACCGACCCCAACTGGGAGCCGGTGATGAAGCGTGCTGCCGCCATCGTCACCAACCGCGGCGGGCGCACCTGCCACGCGGCCATCATTGCGCGCGAGCTCGGCATTCCGGCCGTGGTCGGCTGCGGCGACGCCACCGACCTGCTGAAGGACGGCACGCTGGTGACCGTGAGCTGCGCCGAGGGCGACACCGGCTTCATCTACGACGGCCTGCTCGAAACCGAGGTGACCGAAGTGCAGCGCGGCGTGATGCCCGAGATCGACATCCAGTTGATGATGAACGTGGGCAACCCGCAGCTGGCCTTCGACTTCGCGCAGCTGCCGAACCATGGCGTGGGCCTGGCGCGGCTCGAATTCATCATCAACAACAACATCGGCGTGCACCCGAAGGCGATCCTCGACTATCCGAACGTTGACAACGACCTGAAGAAGGCCGTCGAGTCGGTGGCCCGCGGCCATGCCTCGCCGCGCGCCTTCTATGTCGACAAGGTGGCCGAAGGCATTGCGACCATCGCGGCTGCCTTCTGGCCCAAGAAGGTGATCGTTCGCCTGTCGGACTTCAAGTCGAACGAATACCGCAAGCTGATCGGCGGCAGCCGCTACGAGCCGGAAGAAGAAAACCCGATGCTCGGCTTCCGTGGCGCCGCGCGCTACCTGAGCAAGGATTTCGGCGAGGCCTTTGCCATGGAATGCGAGGCGCTCAAGCGCGTGCGCAACGACATGGGCCTGACCAATGTGCAGATCATGGTGCCTTTCGTGCGCACGCTGGGCCAGGCCGAGCGCGTGACCACGCTGCTCGGCGAGCATGGCCTCAAGCGCGGCGAGAACGAGCTCAAGCTGATCATGATGTGCGAGGTGCCGAGCAATGCCATCCTGCCGGAAGAGTTCCTGAAGTTCTTCGACGGCTTCTCGATCGGCTCGAACGACCTGACCCAGCTCACGCTCGGCCTGGACCGCGACTCGGGGCTCGAGCTGCTGGCTGCCGACTTCGACGAGCGCGACCCGGCCATCAAGGCGCTGCTGAGCCGTGTCATCAAGGCCTGCAAGGCCGAGGGCAAGTACGTCGGCATCTGCGGCCAGGGGCCCAGCGACCATCCGGACTTCGCGCTCTGGCTGGCCGAGCAGGGCATCGAGTCGATTTCCCTCAATCCGGACAGCGTCATCGACACCTGGCAGCAGCTCGCCAAGCGCTGACGACGGACGGTGGCGGGGGCATGCCGCCCCGCCACGCTGCAGCCCCTGCGGGAATCCTCATCGGGAAATTCCCGCTCCGGCGCCTGCCCAATTGAATCAGAATGTGTTACTCGTGTCAGACTTGCGACATTCGCAGGGGCGGCGGGTCGCTTGCGGATTGCTTGGCGAAGCCGCTCGTCGCCGCACCCGCCGGTATTTCGCGGAAGAAACCATCATGATTCTTGTCAAGACAGACGCCGGACAGCAGGTTCTCAAGGATCGCTCGGTACCGCTTTCGCCCCGCCAGCGCACCGCGTTCATCCTGTTCGATGGCAAGCGCTCGGTCGACGAGGTGCTTGCCGCCGCAGCGGGGATCGCGCGGGAGGAAATCGATCAGATGGTCGAGCTGGGGCTGCTCGGGCCTGCGCCAGGAAGCAAGCCGGCCGTGGCCGTGCCGGCCAAGGCACCCCAGGCGCCTGCGCCGGCCGCGAGCAAGGCGCCCGCGGCGCCGAAGCCGGCCGAACCCGCTCAGCCTTCGAGCCGCAGCAGGCAGCAGCGCTACAAGGACGCCTATCCCATTGCCACCCAATTGACCGGGGCGCTCGGCCTGATGGGCTTCAGGCTCAACCTGCAGGTCGAAGGCACCACCAGCTACGAAGACCTGGTCGCGCTGGCGCCCAAGATACGCGCCGCCGTGGGCGCGGAGAAGGCCGCGGCCCTGGACCGGGCCCTGAACGACTGACGCTGGGCACGCGCGGCGCCGGCAGTGCTACAATAGCCGGCTTTGCCTTGCCACACTGCGCCCGACGCTGCAGGTGGCTTTTCCTCTTCTACGGAAGAATCCACAAGGAGTGCCATGCGTCACTATGAAATCATTTTGCTGATCCACCCGGATCAGAGCGAACAAGTTCCGGCCATGCTGGAGCGCTACAAGGGCCTCATCACGGCCGGCGGCGGCAAGGTCCACCGCGTTGAAGACTGGGGCCGCCGCCAGCTGGCCTACCAGATCAACAAGCTCAGCAAGGCGCACTACCTGTGCGTCAACATCGAAGCCGAGCAAACCGTGATGGGCGAACTGGAACACGCGTTCAAGTTCAACGACGCCGTGCTGCGCCACCTCACCGTCCAGAAGAAGAAGGCCGAAACCGGTCCTTCGTCGATGATGAAGACGGTCGAGCGCGAAGAAGCCCGCAAGGCTCAGCAGGCCGAATACGCCGCCAACAACAGCTGATGGCGTGACCGCTGCCGCTGCTGCGGCAACCGGAGTCAATCAGCTTGTGCTGAGCGCCTCGGTTGCCGAACTCGGAGCCTTGCGATATACGCCGGCCGGCCTTCCCGCCATCGATCTGAAGCTCGAACACGAGTCGACGCTCCATGAAGCAGGAAAAGCCAGGCAGGTGAAAGCGGCCCTCAGGGCCGTTGCCTTCGGCGCCATCGCCGAACGGCTCGCAAAGCAGTCAATGGGAAGTCTCTGGCGTTTTCAGGGCTTTCTCGCGACACCGGGCAATGGCAAGCATCCGGTCCTGCACATCCAGGATTTTCAGCAAGATTAATTTTCGACAAGAGGTCCCCAAATGGCCACGTTCAAGAAATTCAACAAAGACAAGCGCCCGAAGCGCAACACCCAGTCGCTGCTGTTCAAGCGCAAGCGCTTCTGCCGCTTCACCGTCGCTGGCGTCGAGGAAATCGACTACAAGGACATCGACACGCTGCGCGACTTCATCAGCGAAAACGGCAAAATCATCCCCGCCCGCCTGACCGGCACGCGCGCGATCTATCAGCGCCAGCTGAACACCGCCATCAAGCGCGCGCGCTTCCTGGCCATGGTGCCGTACAGCGACCAGCACCGCGTCTAAGGAGCCGTCACCATGCAAATCATTCTTCTGGACAAGGTTCTGAACGTCGGCGGCCTTGGCGACATCGTCAAGGTCAAGGACGGCTACGCACGCAACTTCCTGATCCCGACGGGCCGCGCCCGCCGCGCCACTGCTGCCAACAAGGCCGAATTCGAAGCCAAGCGCGTCGAACTCGAAAAGGCTGCGGCCGCCAAGCTGGCCGAGTCGCAAGCCCAGGGCGAGAAGCTCGGCGGCACGACCGTCAAGCTGACCCAAAAGGCTGGCGTCGACGGCCGCCTGTTCGGCTCGGTCACCAACGGCGACATCGCCGAAGAGCTCGGCAAGCAAGGCTACAAGGTTGCCAAGTCGCAAGTGCGCCTGCCCAACGGCCCGATCAAGGTCGTCGGCGACAGCACCGTGAGCGTTGCGCTGCACACCGACGTGGTGGTCGACATCACCGTGACGGTCTACGGCGAAACCGCCTGATCGTCCACAGCGCCTTGTGCGCTGCCGCAAAAGCCGCCTTCGGGCGGCTTTTGTCTTTCTGCGCACCGGTTTTCCAGCCCGGTGCACCGAAAGATCACCGTTTATTCACAACCTTGTCCACACGCGCCAACGCGTGCACGGCTTAGCATGCAGGGTTGCAAGGGAAGTCCATGTCCGCCGTTTTTTCCTATGCCGACAATGATCCGTCGGCCGATCGTCAAGTCGCCAAGCTTCGCATTCCGCCTCACTCCATCGAGGCCGAGTCGAGCGTGCTCGGCGGCCTGTTGCTCGACAACGGCGCCTGGGACCGCATGGGCGACCTGCTGGTGGATGGCGATTTCTACCGCCACGAGCACAAGCTGATCTATGCCGCGATCGGCGGGTTGATCAATGCGAGCAAGCCGGCCGACGTCATCACCGTCTACGAGCAGTTGCAGGGCCTGGGCAAGGCCGATGAAATCGGCGGCCTGGTCTACCTGAACTCGCTCGCGCAGTATGTGCCGAGCGCGAGCAACATCCGCCGCTATGCGGAGATCGTGCGCGAACGCTCGATCCTGCGAAAACTCGTCTCCGCGAGCGACGAGATCGCGACCAACGCCTTCAACACCCAGGGCAAGTCGGTCGACAAGATCCTGGACGAGGCCGAACAGAAGATCTTCAACATCGGCGAAGAAGGCACGCGGATGAAGCAGGGCTTCCAGAGCATGGATGCCCTGGTCGTCGAACTGCTCGACCGCGTGACCGAGATGGCGGAGAACCCGAACGACATCACGGGGGTGCGCACCGGCTTCTACGAGTTCGACAAGATGACCTCGGGCCTGCAGCCGGGCGACATGATCGTGCTGGCCGCGCGCCCTTCGATGGGCAAGACCTCGCTGGCCATCAACATCGCCGAGCACGTGGCGCTCAACGAAGGGCTGCCGGTGGCGGTCTTCTCGATGGAAATGGGAGCCTCGCAGCTGGCGGTGCGTATCGTCGGCTCGATCGGGCGCATCGACCAGGGGCACCTGCGCACCGGCAAGCTCAGTGATGAAGAGTGGCCGCGCCTCACGGAAGCGATCGAGAAGCTGCGCAACGTGTCGCTGCACATCGACGAGACGCCGGGCCTGACCACCAGCGAGCTGCGCGCCAACGCGCGCCGCCTGGCGCGCCAGTACGGGCGCCTCGGCCTGATCGTGGTCGACTACCTCCAGCTCATGAGCGTGTCGAGCAGCATGAACGACGAGAACCGCGCCACGGCCGTGGGCGAAATCTCGCGCGGCCTGAAGATGCTCGCCAAGGAGCTCAAGTGCCCGGTGATCGCGCTGTCGCAGCTGAGCCGCGGCGTCGAAAGCCGCACCGACAAGCGTCCCATGATGAGCGACCTGCGCGAATCCGGCGCCATCGAGCAGGACGCGGACATCATCATGTTCATCTACCGCGACGACTACTACGACAAGAACAGCAAGGAGCCGGGCGTGGCCGAAGTGATCATCAGCAAGCACCGCAACGGGCCCACGGGCACCATCAAGCTGACCTTCCTCAAGCCGCTCACCAAGTTCGAGAACCTGGCCAGCTACGGCAGCAGCAACGACTACTGACGCTGCGTCTTCATTTGTGCTGCTGTTCCAGCAGCTTCGCTTCGGCTGTCCGCGCCTTCACCTGGCGCAGCATGTCTGCCAGCGTCTTGCCCGCTTCGTCGCGAAAGCGTTCGGGCAGCACGTCGACCGCATCCATGCGGTCGAGGCGAAAACCGCGGAAGTCGTTGCGCAGTTCGCACCAGGTCGAAAGCGTCCAGACCTTGCCCCAGTAGAAGCAGCCCAGCGGACGCACGGTGCGCTCGCTGGCATCGCCCGACACGTCGCGATAGTGA
The DNA here is from genome assembly GCF_030815975.1 of Variovorax paradoxus. NCBI lineage: Bacteria > Pseudomonadati > Pseudomonadota > Betaproteobacteria > Burkholderiales > Comamonadaceae > Variovorax > Variovorax paradoxus. The sequence continues at coordinate 74,324 of NZ_JAUSXL010000002.1, read as the reverse complement.
AGGCGCAGTTTCTGGCGTGCCTGCACGGCTTCGCGCAGGGTCTGCAGCCGCGCGCGCAAGGCATCGCCCAGCCCCAGCGCTGGGGCGTAGAGCGCCAGTGCCTCGGCTGAGACGCGTGCCGCCGGCGGCAGCACCGAGAGGATCTTGCCGAGCCCGGTTTCGATGTCGCGCGCGAGCGCCGGATCGACCCAGCTCTGCGCCAGGCGGGCCGCGGCCACGAGCGCCGAGGCCTCGTCCTGCGTGAACATCAGCGGCGGCAGTTCGAAGCCCGCGCCCAATCTGTAGCCCATGCCGGCTTCGCCCTCGATCGGCACGCCCTGGTGCTGCAGGTCGGCCACATCGCGGTAGACGGTGCGCTCCGACACCTCGAGGCGCTGTGCCAGGAAGGCCGCCGTGGTGAGCCGGCGCCCGCGAATGATCTGCACGAGCTGGAACAGGCGGTCGGCGCGGCGCATCAGCGTGCTCCCTGGGATGTTCGGACGAACCCGTCGGGCCGGCCCTGGCGTGTGCTCATGAAATTCCGATGTGGATCGCCACCTTGTCCGGCCCTTCGTAGGCTTCGAAATCGCTGCGGTAGCGGCGCGCGATTTCCGGGTGCGCCTCGAAATACTGCCAGATGCGCTGCCAGGCGGCGATCACCATCTGCGGCATCTCGCCCTGGCCGGCAAAGACGAGGTAGTTGCCGGCCTCGACGGCCACGCTGTCCGCTGCGCCCGAGACGGCCACGCCCACGGTCACGTCGAAGGCGCCATGGGCGTCGGATTCGTAGCCGGAATAGACGCCGAAGATGCGGGCATCGCCGGTGCGCCCGGGCGTCGACCGGTATGTTTCTTCGCCGAAGAAGCGATTCCACAAGGCGGTGATGCGGGCACCCGCGGGGTCGTTCTCTTCGCGGTTGGTGGTGCGGACCGTGAGGCCTGCGACCTCGAAAGCGTCATGGTGCTGGCGCACGGGTTCCATCGGGGTTTTCTTCTGCATGGCTGATGTAGGGATTGTGGTGCTCAGAGCGCAAGCGCTTTCAGGTCGGCTTTCATGGCCCGGGCGATCAGCATCATGTCGGCGTCGGAGACATCGAACAGCCCGAAGCGGAACTTGTAGCCCCACTGCTTCGGGTTCTCGATGAACGCCAACTGCGCCAGCAGGGGCGCAATCGGCGTTTCGTGGGAGGCCGCGTAGGCCACGTCGAGCCGGCACGGAACAAAGCCGTTGCCCATGTTGTCGGCTTCGTACGGCGCGCCCGGCTGCACGATGCCGATCGAGACGAAGCTCTGCAGCCTGTCGGTGCCGCCGAAGACCGTGGCCGGCGCGTAGTAGGCGACGCGGTCGCCCGCCGCAACCCGCTTGAGCGGACCGAGCTTGCCGTGGCCGACCTGCATGAAGCCGAGCGGCTTGTGGTCGCGCCCGCGGCGGGCGTGTTCCGCGCTGGCGACGGCGATCCAGTTGCGCTGTGCCATGGTGATGCGATTCAGGCGAGGGCGTGAAGGCCGACGTCGTTGCCTTCGGTGTCGCGCAGATGGGCGATGAAGCCCATGCCCGGCGGCAGCGCGGACTTGGGCGCGACGATCTGGCCGCCTGCCGTTTCGACGCGCGCCAGCACGGCGTCGATGCTCGGCATGCAGTCGAGGTAGATGCGGATGCCGCTGCCCGCGCGTGCGCTGGCGTTTGCGCCGGCCTGCAGGGCGCCGCCCGTGGCGGGCTTTTCGCAGGGGAAGACGGCCAGCGTCTGGCCGCCGAAGTCTTCTCGGCGCAGCGTGCGGCCGAGCACGGTTTGGTAGAAGGCCTGGGCGCGGTCGATGTCGGTGACCGGAATTTCGAACCAGCTGATGGCGTTTTGCATGAAGGACTCGCTTTCGTTGCGTTGAAGGAGCCCTGATGGTGCGGGCCGCCTCCTGACAGCGTCTTGTCAGGAGCCTGTCACCTCGGACAAAAAAAAGCCCGCGGTGCTCCTGGGAGCACCGCGGGCTTTTTGATCGCCGCGAACCGGCGACTTTTAGAGCACGTCGCTTGCGAAGTCGGCCAGCCGCGAGCGTTCGCCGCGCGCCAGCGTGATGTGTCCGCCGTGCGGCCAGCCCTTGAACTTGTCGACGGCGAAAGTGAGGCCCGAGGAGCCTTCCGTCAGGTACGGCGTATCGATCTGCGCGAGGTTGCCCATGCAGATGATCTTGGTGCCGGGGCCGGCCCGCGTGATCAGCGTCTTCATCTGCTTGGGCGTCAGGTTCTGCGCCTCGTCGATGATCACGTACTTGTTGAGGAAGGTACGCCCGCGCATGAAGTTCATGCTCTTGACCTTGATGCGGCTTCGGATCAGCTCGTTGGTGGCCGCGCGGCCCCATTCGCCGGCGCCGCCGCCGTCGCCCTTGGCCAGGAATTCGAGGTTGTCGTCGAGCGCGCCCATCCACGGGCCCATCTTTTCTTCCTCGGTGCCGGGCAGGAAACCGATGTCCTCGCCCACGCTCACCGTGGCGCGGGTCATGATGATCTCGGTGTAGCGCCGGTCGTCGAGCACCTGCGTGAGGCCCGAGGCGAGCGCCATCAGCGTCTTGCCGGTGCCGGCGGTGCCGGTGAGCGAGACGAAGTCGATCTCGGGGTCCATGAGCAGGTTCATCGCGAAGTTCTGCTCGCGGTTGCGGGTGTTCACGCCCCAGACCGCGTTCTTGCCCGAGCTGTAGTCCTTGAGGGTCTTGAACACCGCCGTCTTGTCGCGGATCTCGGTGACGCGCGCGTACATGCTCGGCTCGCCCGGCGCTTCGAAATAGACGAACTGGTTGATGTAGAGGTTGGGCACCAGCGGTCCGCTGACCCGGTAGAAGGTGTTGCTGCCGCTTTGCCAGCTCTCGACCGTCTTGCTCTGGCGCGTCCAGAAATCGGCCGGCAGCGCGAGCGAGCCCGAATAGAGCAGGTCGCCGTCTTCGAGCGTCTTGTCGTTCTGGTAGTCGTCGGTGGCCAAGCCGAGGGCGCGCGCCTTGACGCGCATGTTGATGTCTTTCGACACCAGCACCACTTCCTGCTTGGGACGGCCGGGCTGGTCATTGGCGTAGAGGTCGCGCAGTGCCTGCACCACGCCGAGAATCTGGTTGTCGGCCTTGCCCTGGGGCAGGCTGACCGGCAGCGAATAGTCGAGCGGCGCGGTCTGGAAGAACAGCCGGCCGCCGGCCTCGCGATGGCCGGTGGTGTCGAGCTTCAGGCCCTTGTCGATGTCGGCGTCCTGGGTGCCGGCCAGCGCGTCGAGCGTGCGGCTGGTCTGGCGGCCGTTGCGCGCGACCTCGGTGGTGCCCTTCTTGTGGCCGTCCAGCTCTTCCAGCACGATCATCGGCAGGAAGATGTCGTGTTCCTCGAAGCGGAACAGGCACATCGGGTCGTGCAGCAGCACGTTGGTGTCGAGCACGAACAGCTTGGCCGGTCCATTGGATTTGCTGCGCTTGGGCCGCGCCGGGGCCTGCGGCGCCGCAATTTGCTGCTGCTGCGGCGCAGGCGCATGGACGGCGGGTGCCGGCGCCTCGGGTTCCCGGCGCGCAGCGGGCTGCTCCCGCTGGCTGCGGGAAGGAGCGGGTTTCGACTTCGCGCGGATCGGTGGCGCGATCTCGGTACCGCCGCCTACCGCATCGGCGGCATGGCGGTCGAACAATTCCAGCGGCTGGGAGCCGCTCGACGACGCCGATTCAGCGTGCGATTCGCCCGAGCGGCGCGATCCCCTGTGCGAGGAGCGGGCGGGTGCATCGTGCGCATCCGGCGAGAGCAGTGCGGCGCGTTTCGTGGGGGCGGGAGGCAATGGCATGTGTCAGATCGCTCGCAGGAAGTGGAAACCAGAAAACGAAAAAGCCGCCTGTAGACCAAGGCGGCTTTGTTCGGGGGATGCGGTCGTGGAGCTCAACGGCATGAGGCCATTATGCACACCGCCGGTCACGCGTCTCGCGCTCTTTGCACAGTCCGTTGGGCATTCCCCACGGCCTGACGCAAAAGCGCACAGACTGCGCTTCTTGTAACGGTCAGGCGGCCTTCTTGAGCGCCTTGACGGCCTTGAGCACGTCGTCCACATGGCCCGGGACCTTGAGGCCGCGCCATTCGGCCTTGAGGATGCCGTCCGCGCCGATCAGGAAGGTGCTGCGCTCGATGCCCTTGACCTTCTTGCCGTACATGATCTTGTTCTTGACCACGCCGAACATGTGGCACATTTTTTCTTCGGTGTCCGCGATGAGTTCGAACGGGAGTTCGAGCTTGGCCTTGAACTCGTCGTGCGACTTCATGTTGTCGCGGGACACGCCGAACACCGTGGCGCCGGCCTTTTCGAAGTCCTTGTAACGGTCGCGAAACTGCATGGCTTCGGTCGTGCAACCCGGAGTGTTATCTTTCGGGTAAAAATACATGACCAGCACGTGGCCGAGGTGAGAGGTATTCGAGACTTTCAGTCCGCCCGTGGCGTTGGCGTCGAATTCAGGAATGGGTTTGTTGACAACGATCGCCATGAAACTTGTTTTCTCCGTTGGTTTCCATTGATCGAGCGCCTTGGGGCACACTCGACGAATGGAGGATTGGTCGTTGCTAACTGGAGCAGCAGGCCTGTTCGCAACCTGGTATTTTACCCCGAAAACCCCTCCCTCAGTGCTCGGGCGGTTCCACGAGGAGGGCGGCCACCACGTGGCGGCCTTCGCCGGCCAGGATGTTGTAGGTACGGCAGGCTGCGGGGGTGTCCATGGTTTCCACCCCGGTGCGCTTGGCCATCAGGGGCTGGAGCCAGGCAGGCTGCGGGAACCGGATGCGTGATCCGCTTCCGAAAATGACCAATTCCGCGCCCAGCGATGCAAGTTGGGCGAAATGCTCGGGCCCGAGCTGGTCGAAACGGGTGCAGTTCCATTCGAAGCGCTCGCCGCGCGAGCCCACCACCACGCTGCCCTCGACCTTTTCGTTGTTGATCGCGACCCACCCGGGGCCGTGCGCGGTGAGGGTCTGGGCGTCGGATTTGTCGGGCTGGAGCTTCATCGGGGCACTGGGAACTGTGGTCAAATTATAGGTTTTCCCAGTGACACGAGGCCTCCAAGGGCCTTTAGACCTCGAGTAACCCGCGCCCGGGAGGGCTCTTTGAAGCAGTTCAAGAAATCGGCCAAGCTGGCCAATGTGCTCTACGACATCCGCGGCCCCATCATGGACGCCGCCAAGCAGATGGAGGAAGAGGGCCAGAAGATCATCAGGCTCAATATCGGCAACCTGGCCGTGTTCGGCTTCGATGCGCCGGAAGAAGTCCAGCAGGACATGATCCGCAACCTGCCGGGATCGGCGGGCTATTCGGACAGCAAGGGCATCTTCGCGGCCCGCAAGGCCGTGATGCACGAGACCCAGAAGCAGGGCATTGCAGGTGTCACGCTCGAGGACATCTACCTGGGCAACGGCGCGAGCGAACTGATCGCCATGGCCACCAACGCGCTGCTGAACGACGGCGACGAAATGCTGCTCCCGGCCCCCGACTATCCGCTGTGGACGGCCGCCTCGAGCCTGTCCGGCGGCAAGCCGGTGCACTACCTCTGCGACGAAGCCAACGGCTGGATGCCCGATCTGGACGACATCCGCGCCAAGATCACGCCCCGCACCAAGGGCATCGTGGTCATCAATCCGAACAATCCGACCGGTGCGCTTTATTCCGACGAACTGCTCAAGAGCATCGTCGCCATGGCGCGCGAGCACCACCTGGTGATCTTCGCCGACGAGGTGTACGACAAGGTGCTGTACGACGGCGTCAGGCACACCGCGATCGCGAGCCTGTCGACCGACGTGCTCACGCTCACCTTCAATTCGCTCTCCAAGAGCTACCGCTCGTGCGGCTACCGCGCGGGCTGGCTGGTGGTTTCGGGCGACAAGGCACGGGCGCAGGACTACATCGAGGGCCTGAACATGCTCTCGAACATGCGCCTGTGCGCCAACGTGCCCGGACAGTGGGCGATCCAGACCGCACTCGGCGGCTACCAGAGCATCAACGACCTGGTCGGCGACGGCGGCCGCCTGCGGCGCCAGCGCGACCTGGCCTACGAGCTCATCACGGCCATTCCGGGCGTGAGCTGCGTCAAGCCGAGCGCCGCGCTCTACATGTTCCCAAAGCTCGATCCGAAGGTCTACCCGATCGCCGACGACCGCCAGTTCTTCCTCGAACTGCTGAGGGAAACCAAGGTGATGCTGGTGCAGGGCACGGGCTTCAACTGGGCCACGCCGGACCACTTCCGCATCGTGTTCCTGCCCCACGAGGACGACTTGCGCGAAGCGATCAACCGCATTGCCAAGTTCCTGGAGCTGTACCGTCTGCGCAGCAAGACGGATTGATGGCGCGGCCGCTCGCCGCGCGCTTGGCCGCGGCGGCCGGCAGTCCCTTCCTTTCCACCCCATACGAATCATCCACGCGAATCCCTCAATGAAACCCATCCAAGTAGGCCTGCTCGGCGCAGGCACGGTCGGCAGCGGCACCTTCAAGGTGCTGCTGCGCAATCAGGAAGAAATCAAGCGACGTGCAGGCCGGGGCATCGAGATCACGATGGTGGCCGATCTGGACGCCGCCCGCGCCCGCGAAGTCGCCGGCGAAGGCGTGAAGGTGGTCGCCGACGCGCGCGAAGTCATCGCCAACCCCGACATCGACATCGTCATCGAGCTCATCGGCGGCTACGGCATTGCGAGGCAGCTGGTGCTCGAGGCCATTGCGGCCGGCAAGCACGTGGTCACGGCCAACAAGGCGCTGCTCGCGGTGCACGGCACCGAGATCTTCGCGGCCGCGCATGCCAAGGGCGTGATGGTGGCCTTCGAAGCCGCGGTGGCCGGCGGCATCCCGATCATCAAGGCGCTGCGCGAGGGCCTCACGGCCAACAGCATCCAGTGGCTGGCCGGCATCATCAACGGCACCACCAATTTCATCCTGTCCGAGATGCGCGACAAGGGGCTCGATTTCGCCACTGTGCTCAAGGAAGCGCAGCGCCTGGGCTACGCCGAAGCCGACCCCACCTTCGACATCGAGGGCATCGACGCCGGCCACAAGGTCACGCTGATGAGCGCCATTGCCTTCGGTATTCCGGTGCAGTTCGACAAGGCGCACATCGAAGGCATCACCAAGCTGGCCGCGCAGGACATCAAGTACGCCGAACAGCTCGGCTACCGCATCAAGCTGCTCGGCATCACCAAGCGCACCGCGCAGGGCATCGAGCTGCGCGTGCACCCTTCGCTGGTGCCGTCGAAGCGGCTGCTTGCCAACGTGGAAGGCGCCATGAACGCCGTGGTGGTGCATGGCGATGCCGTCGGCACCACGCTGTACTACGGCAAGGGCGCGGGCAGCGAGCCGACCGCCAGTGCGGTGATCGCCGACCTCGTCGACATCACGCGCCTGCACACGGCCGATGCTGCGCACCGCGTGCCGCACCTGGCCTTCCACCCCGATGCCATGAGCGACCTGAAGGTGCTGCCGATGGCCGAGGTCGTCACCAGCTACTACCTGCGCCTGCGCGTGGCCGACCAGGCCGGCGTGCTCGCCAAGGTCACGGGCTTGCTGGCCACCGCGGGCATCAGCATCGACGCGGTGCTGCAGCGCGAAGCCGACGAAGTGGGCGGCGAGGGCTCCACCCAGACCGACTTGATCATCCTCACGCACGACGCGCGCGAAGGCACCGTGAACGACGTGCTCGCGGAACTGCAGGCCCTGCCCACGGTGCTGCAGCCGATCGTGCGCATCCGCAAGGAAGAGCTGTCCTGAGGACGGCACAAGAGACATACCGTGAACTACCTGAGCACCCGCGGCCACCCCGACCGCAAGCGTTTCTGCGAAATCCTGCTCGAAGGCCTCGCGCCCGACGGCGGGCTGTACCTGCCCGAGCACTATCCGCAGGTCGACACCGCCATGCTCGCCAGATGGCGCGAGCTGCCGTATGCGGAACTGGCGTTCGAGATCCTCTCGCTCTACATCGACGACATTCCGCCGGCCGACCTGAAGGCCATCTGCGCCAAGACCTACACGCTCGAGGTGTTCGGCTCGGATGAAATCGTGCCGCTGCGCGAACTGGAAGACGGCGTGTACCTGGAGGCACTGTCCAACGGCCCCACGCTGGCCTTCAAGGACATGGCGATGCAGCTTTTGGGCAACCTGTTCGAGTACGAACTGGCCCGCCGCGGCGCCGAGCTCAACATCCTGGGCGCCACCAGCGGCGACACCGGCAGCGCGGCCGAGTACGCCATGCGCGGCAAGAAGGGTGTGCGCGTCTTCATGACCTCGCCCGACGGGCGCATGAGCCCCTTCCAGCAGGCACAGATGTTCAGCCTGCAGGACGAGAACATCCACAACATCGCCGTCGCCGGCGTGTTCGACGACTGCCAGGACATCGTCAAGGCGGTATCGAACGACCTGGGCTTCAAGCGCAAGTACCGCATCGGCACGGTCAACTCGATCAACTGGGCGCGGCTGCTCGCGCAGGTCGTCTACTACTTTGCCGGCTACTTCCAGGCGACGGCCAGCAACGACAAGCCGGTGAGCTTCACCGTGCCCTCGGGCAACTTCGGCAACGTCTGTGCCGGCCATGTGGCGCGCATGATGGGCCTGCCGATCCAGACGCTGGTGGTCGCCACCAACGAGAACGACGTGCTCGACGAGTTCTTCCGCACCGGCATCTACCGCGTGCGCGCGGCGGCCGACACGCATGAAACCTCGAGTCCGTCGATGGACATCAGCAAGGCCAGCAACTTCGAGCGCTTCATGTTCGACCTGGTGGGGCGCGATGCCGACAAGCTGCGCTCGCTGTTCGTGGACGATCTCGGCAACCGAGGCCGTTTCGACCTGAGCGGCAGCCCCGCCTTCAGGCAGGCCGCGGAGCGCTTCGGCTTCAAGAGCAGCCGCAGCACGCACGCGGACCGGCTTGCCACCATCCGCGACACCGACAAGCGCTTTGCCACCTTGGTCGATCCGCACACGGCCGACGGGCTCAAGGCCGCGCGCGAACATCTCGCGCCTGGCGTGCCCATGGTGGTGCTCGAAACCGCGCTGCCGATCAAGTTTGCCGCCACCCTGGTGGAAGCCCTGGGGCACGAGCCCGCACGGCCCGCCAGGTTCGAAGGCATCGAGGCGCTGCCCAAGCGGGTGGTCAAGCTGCCGGCCGATGCCGAGGCCGTGAAGGCCTACATCGCGCAGAACTGTGACTGACCCTGGCCGCACGCCGCACACTGCGGCGGCTGCTCCGCATATGCATACGGCTGCCGCGTAGACCGCAGCCACAGGAACTCGACATGAAGGTGATCGGCTTTTCCGGGTATTCGGGTTCGGGCAAGACCACGCTGGTCGAGCGCCTGATTCCCGTGCTCAAGCTCCATGGCCAGCGCGTGTCGGTGGTCAAGCATGCGCATCACAAGTTCGACATCGACCATCCGGGCAAGGACACCTATCGCCATCGCGAGGCGGGGGCCTTCGAGGTGGTCGTGGCCTCGGACCGGCGGCTCGCGCTGATCCGCGAATTCGAGCAGCCCGCGCAGCTGTCGGTGCACGACCTGATTGCCGAGCTCCATGACGGTGTCGACTGGGTGCTGGTCGAGGGCTTCAAGCACAGCGACCTTCTCAAGATCGAAGTCTGGCGCGCGCCCGAGCCCGGCAGGCCGGCACGGCCCTCGCAGTACATCGAGGACGCCTTCGTGACCGCCATTGCCACCGATGCGCCCGCGAGCCTGCCGGTGCCCACCAGCCTGCCGCTGTTCGACCTCGACGACATCGAGGGCATCGCCCAGTGGTTGATCGACAGCGCAAGCCGCTTCGAATACAACCCCGAACACCATGGCTGATTCCGTGACCCCCTCGCGCCCGCCGCTGATGGCGCTCGACGAAGCCCTTGCGAGCCTGCTCGCGAAGGCGCTTCCGAAGCTGCCTGCCGAGAGCGTTGCCACCTTCGATGCGGACGGCCGCGTGCTCGCGCAGGACATCGTCTCCGCGCTCACCGTGCCGCCCCGCGACAACAGTTCGATGGACGGCTATGCGGTGCGCGTGGCCGACTGCGCCGCGCCGGGTGCCTTGCTGCAGGTGGCGCAGCGCATTCCCGCCGGCACCGTGGGCACGCCGCTCGCGGCCGGCACCGCGGCGCGTATCTTCACCGGCGCGCAGATTCCCGAAGGCGCCGACGCCATCGTCATGCAGGAAGACACCCAGCCGGTGCCGCAGGAAGGCACGCTCGGCGCGGTGCGCATCGAGATCGCTCCCGCGCCCGGCCAATGGATTCGCCGTGCGGGTGAAGACGTGGCTGCCGGCGATGTGGTGCTGCGCCAGGGCGAGCGCCTGACGCCCGCGGCACTCGGCCTCGCCGCCAGCGTGGGTTTCGACCGGCTCCAGGTGGCGCGGCGGCCGCGCGTGGCGCTGCTGTCCACCGGCGACGAACTGGTGATGCCCGGCGAAGTCGCGCCCGAGGCCATGAAGCCGGGCGCCATCTACAACTCCAACCGCTTCTTCATGCGCGCCTTGCTGCACCGGCTCGGCTGCGAGGTGAACGACCTGGGCATCGTGCCCGACAAGCGCGAAGCCACCATCGAGGCGCTGCGCGGTGCCGCGGAGCACAGCGACCTGATCATCACCACCGGCGGCGTGTCGGTGGGCGAGGAAGACCACATCAAGGCCGCGGTGCAGGCGCTTGGCGAACTGCAGCTGTGGTCGCTCTCGATGAAGCCCGGCAAGCCCTTCGCCTACGGTTCGATTCCCAGGGCCGGAGGCGACGCGCAAGGGCGCTGCCACGTCACGGGGCTGCCCGGCAACCCCGTGTCCAGCTTTCTCACCTTCCTGCTGCTGGTGCGCCCGTTCCTGCTGACGCTGCAGGGCGCCAGCCGCGTGGCGCCGGAGCCTGTGCAGATGCGCGCCGACTTCGACTGGCCGCGCGCCGACCGCCGCCGCGAGTTCCTGCGCGCCCGCCGCAATGCCGCGGGCGGGCTCGACCTGTTCGCCAACCAGAGCTCGGGTGTGCTGACGTCGATGGTCTGGGGCGACGGCGTGATCGACAACCCGCCGGGCCAGACCCTCCGGGCCGGCGACACGGTGAATTTCATCCCCTTGGCCTCGCTGCTGGCCTGACTGACGCTGCCCATGAAGGTCCGGATCCGTTACTTCGCCTCCGTGCGCGAGGCGCTCGACACCAGCGGCGAAACCGTCGACACCGGTGCCGCCACGCTGGCCGCGCTGCGCGACGAACTCATCGCCCGTGGCGGCGCATACGCCACGGCGCTTGCGCGCGGCAAGGCCGTGCGCATGGCGCTCGACCAGGCCATGAGCGACGAGGCGGCCGCGCTGCGCGAGGGCTGCGAGGTCGCCTTCTTTCCCCCGGTTACGGGCGGCTGAGCCGGGCGTCCAGCGCCACGAGGCGCTCGCGCAAGGCGTCGGACGCGCGGGTCATCGGCGAGCGCAGCTCGTCGCGCATCGATCCGCCGTGCGCCAGCAGCGCCTTCAGCGGCGCCGGGTTCGGTTCGGCAAACAGCATCTCGATCAACGGCTGCAGCGGCTGCCATTCGGCGCGCGCCTCTTCGAGCCGGTTTTCGGCCAAGAGGCGCAGCAGCTGCACGAAGCGCTTCGTCTGCACATGCCCGCTCGCCGCAATGGCGCCCACGCCGCCTTCGGCCACCGTGCCGAAGATCTGGTGGTCTTCGCCCGACAGCACCTGCAGCCGGCCGTCGGCGATCAGGGCGCGCGTCTTGGCCATGTCGCCGCCGCAGTCCTTGATGCCGCGGATGCGCGGGTGCTCGGCCAGCGCCAGCAGCGTTTCGCGCGCGAGGGTCGCGCCGGTGCGGTAGGGAATGTCGTAGATCAGCACCGGTGCGGTGCTGGCGTCGGCAATGGCGCGGAACCATTCGAGCAAGCCGGCCTGCGAAGGCCGGATGTAGTGCGGCGCGGGCACCAGGAGCCCCGCCAGCGGCCGTTCGGCGAGCCGGCGCACCCAGGCCGTCGTCTTGCCCAGGTGGTAGCCCGACAGGCCCATGACGATCGGCAGCCCTTCGGCGGCGGCCTGCACCGTCTCGAGCGCGGCGAGCTGCTCCGTTTCATCGAGTGCGGCGGGCTCGCCGGTCGAGCCGAAGACCACGAAGCCCGCCACGCCATCGCCGGCGAGACGGCGGGTCAGTGCCGAGAGTGCGGCATGGTCGACCGCACCGTGCTGAAACGGTGTGACAAGGGGAATCCAGAGGCCCGAGAAATCAGGGCTGGAGGAAGGGATGGACGATGGCGGCACGCGGGTTTCCTCAGGGGAATCGACCGATGGAAAGGAACCGTCGTTCGATGCGCGCGCAACCCATTCGGGGCCAAGGCCTTGGCAGGTTCCGTCGCTCATCCGACGACGGAACCGCAGCTCCGGTCAGACGAGCTTTGGTTTTTTGGCTTTGCTGCCCTGGCGCGCACGGCTGCTTTCGATGTGCGAAGGCACTGAAGAAAGCATGGCGAGGCGGGGCATTGCCGAAGTCTAGCGCGGTGCCACAATCCCGGCATGAGTGGTGCACGCGTTTCGATCCAGACAGCCGATTTCGACCTGGGGCAGGAGGTCGCCGCGTTGCGTGCCGGCGACAAGCGCGTGGGCGCGGTCTGCAGTTTCGTCGGCACGGTGAGGGATCGCAATGACGGCAGCACCATCGCCTCGATGGAACTCGAGCACTACCCCGGCATGACCGAGAAGGCCATCGAGGCCATGATCGACGAGGCGCACCAGCGCTTCGACATCCTGGGTGCCCGCGTGATCCACCGCGTGGGCCTGCTGCAGCCGCTCGACCAGATCATGATGGTGGCCGTGGTTTCGGCCCACCGCGGCCAGAGTTTCGAGGCCTGCGAGTTCCTGATGGACTACCTGAAGACCCAGGCCCCGTTCTGGAAGAAGGAACAGACGCCCGAAGGCGCCCGCTGGGTGGATGCGCGCGTCAGCGACGACGCCGCATTGGCGCGCTGGGGCATCAGCGCCCCGAACGCTTAAAGGGGCTTGAAGCCGCTCGATTGGATGATCCGTTCCCAGGTCTGCGTGTAGCTGCGCACGCGGCCTGCGAACTGCCCCTGCGGCTCGTAGCCGACCGTCAACCCCATGGTCGTGAGCTTCTGCTTCACGTCGGGCATGGCCAGCACCTTCTGCAGCGCCTCGCCGTACTTGTCGATGATCGGCTGCGGCGTACCCACGGGCGCGAAGATGCCGTAGTAGGGCAGGTCTTCCAGGTTCGAGAAGCCCAGTTCGGTGAAGGTGGGCACGTTCGGCAGCACGGCCTGGCGCTTGGCGCCGATGGAAGCGACGATGCGCACCTTGCCGGCCTTGTGGTTCTCGATGAAGTCGGGCACCGAGGCGATGCCGGCCGTGATCTGGTTGCCCAGCATGTCCGCCGTCATCGGCGCGCTGCCGCGGTAGGGCGCGGGCTGCACGTCGATCTTGTATTTTTCCGAAATCATCTTCACCAGGAACTCGGGGATGGAGGCCGGTGCCGGAATGCCGATGGTTTCCTTGCCGCCGCGCTGGGTGCGAACCCACTTCACGTACTCGTCGATGCTCTTGGCCGGCGTGCCGCCCGAGACGGCCAGCACGTTGGCAAAGGTGGCGAAACCGGCCACGGGCACGAAGTCGGTCGCGGGGTTGAAGCCCGGGTTCTTCACCACCTGCGGCAGGATGGAAATCGAATGGTCATGGGAGAGGAACAGCGTATGGCCGTCGGCCGGGGCCGCCTTGAGCGCCTGCGCCGCGATCTGTCCGCCGGCGCCGGCGCGGTTTTCCACCACCACCGGCACGCCCAGCACGTCCTTGAGTTTTTCGCCGAGTGTGCGTGCAATGGCGTCCGTGCCGGCACCGGCCGGAAAACCGACCAGCAGCCGGATGGGCGTGCCTTGCGCCTGCGCAAGACCCGTCAGGCCCATGGCCGCTAGAAAGAGACCGACGCCGAGCGCCCGGCGAACCGGATGGGCGCGCTGCATTGAAAAAACCATGATCGACTCCATTCGAAAGATGACGAGGCACAGTGCAATAGCCGTGCCCGAAGCGCCGGACACCTTGAATCGCGCCCGAACAGTCCTATTTTGAGTGCAGGAACACCACCATGCGACAAGACAAACTCACCACCAAATTCCAGGAAGCACTGAGCGACGCCCAGACGCTCGCGCTCGGCAACGACAACGCCTACATCGAACCGGCCCACCTGCTGGTCGCGATGCTGCGCCAAGAGGACGGCCCGCGCGCCCTGCTGGAACGCGCCGGCGTCAACGTGCAGGGTCTTGTGAACGCTGCCGAGGCGGCCATCAAGAAGTTGCCGCAGGTGCAGGGCCACGACATCGTGCAGGTCGGCCCTGAATTGGGCAAGCTGCTGCAGGCGACAGAGAAGGAAGCCATCAAGCGCAATGACCAGTTCATTGCGGGCGAGCTCTTCCTGCTGGCCGTGGCCGACAGCAAATCCGACATTGGCCGCATCGCCAAGGAAAACGGCCTCGGCCGCAAGTCGCTCGAATCGGCCATCGATGCCGTGCGCGGCGGGCAGGGCGTGAACAGCGCCGATGCCGAAGGCCAGCGCGAAGCCCTCAAGAAATACTGCCTCGACCTCACCGAGCGCGCGCGCCTGGGCAAGCTCGACCCGGTGATCGGCCGCGACGAGGAAATCCGCCGCGCGATCCAGGTGCTGCAGCGCCGCACCAAGAACAACCCCGTGCTCATCGGCGAGCCCGGCGTGGGCAAGACCGCCATCGTCGAAGGCCTGGCGCAGCGCATCGTCGCGGGCGAGGTGCCTGAGTCGCTCAAGGGCAAGCGCGTGCTGTCGCTCGACATGGCCGCGCTGCTGGCCGGCGCCAAGTTCCGCGGCGAATTCGAGGAGCGCCTGAAGACCGTCTTGAACGAACTCGCCAAGGACGAAGGCCAGACCATCGTCTTCATCGACGAGCTGCACACCATGGTGGGTGCCGGCAAGGCCGAGGGCGCGATGGACGCGGGCAACATGCTCAAGCCCGCGCTCGCGCGCGGCGAGCTGCACTGCGTGGGCGCGACCACGCTTGACGAATACCGCAAGTACATCGAGAAGGACGCCGCGCTGGAGCGCCGCTTCCAGAAGATCATCGTGGGCGAGCCCTCGGTCGAGGCCACCATCGCCATCCTGCGCGGCCTGCAGGAAAAATACGAAGTGCACCATGGCGTGCAGATCACCGACCCGGCCATCGTGGCCGCGGCCGAGCTGAGCGACCGCTACATCACCGACCGCTTCCTGCCCGACAAGGCGATCGACCTGATCGACGAGGCCGCGGCCAAGATCAAGATCGAGATGGACTCCAAGCCCGAGGTCATGGACCGGCTCGACCGCCGCCTGATCCAGCTGCAGATCGAGCGCGAAGCCGTGCGCCGCGAAAAGGACGAAGCCTCGCAGAAGCGCTTCGGCCTGATCGAGGACGAGATCGCTCGCCTGCAGAAGGAGATCGCCGACTACGACGAGATCTGGCAGGCCGAGAAGGCCCAGGCGCAGGGCAGCGCGAAGATCCGCGAGGACATCGACAAGATCAAGTTCGAGATCGAGGAGTGGAAGCGCAAGGGCGACTTCAACAAGCTCGCCGAACTCCAATACGGCCAGTTGCCGGCGCTGGAGAAGCGCCTGCGCGAAGCCGAGGAAAGCGAAGCGAGCAAGGGCAAGTCCAGCGCGCCCACGCTGCTGCGCACGCAGGTGGGCGCCGAAGAAATCGCGGAGGTCGTGGCGCGCGCCACCGGCATTCCGGTCGCCAAGCTGATGCAGGGCGAACGCGACAAGCTGCTGGTCATGGAGGGCAAGCTGCACGAACGCGTGGTGGGGCAGGACGAGGCCATCGGCGCGGTCGCCAACGCGATCCGCCGCTCGCGCTCGGGCCTCTCCGACCCGAATCGCCCGACCGGCTCGTTCCTGTTCCTGGGCCCCACGGGCGTGGGCAAGACCGAGCTGTGCAAGGCGCTCGCGGGCTTCCTGTTCGACAGCGAAGACCACCTGATCCGCATCGACATGAGCGAGTTCATGGAGAAGCACTCGGTCGCCCGCCTGATCGGCGCGCCGCCGGGCTACGTGGGCTACGAAGAGGGCGGCTACCTCACGGAAGCCGTGCGCCGCAAGCCCTACAGCGTGGTGCTGCTCGACGAGGTCGAGAAGGCGCACCCCGACGTGTTCAACGTGCTGCTGCAGGTGCTCGACGACGGCCGCCTGACGGACGGCCAGGGCCGCACCGTGGACTTCAAGAACAGCGTGATCGTGATGACCAGCAACATCGGTTCGCCGATCATCCAGTCGATGGTGGGCCAGCCCGCCGAGGAGATCAAGGAAGCGGTGTGGGACGAGCTGAAGAACTACTTCCGCCCCGAGTTCCTGAACCGCATCGACGAGACCGTGGTGTTCCACGCGCTCGACGCGAAGAACATCGAGTCGATTGCCGCGATCCAGCTCAAGGTGCTGAAGGCGCGGCTCGCGAAAATGGACCTGGGGCTCGAGGTGTCGCCCGCGGCGCTGGCCGAGATTGCCAAGGTCGGCTTCGACCCGGTGTTCGGCGCACGGCCGCTCAAGCGCGCCATCCAGCAGCGCATCGAAAATCCGCTCTCGAAGCTGCTGCTCGACGGCAGCTTTGGGCCGAAGGACACGATCGAGGTGAATACCGATCCGATCCGGACCCCTGGCCAGTTCTCGTTCACCAAGGCCGGGGAACCATCGGAGGCCGTTGCGGCCTAAAGTCGGATGATGAACTTCATTTTTCGCGTCATTCTTCTGCTCCTGGGGCTGGTCTTCGCGGCCAGCCTGGCGGTCGCCGTCACGCTGCTGGCGGCCGTCTGGGGCGTGCGCTACGCCTGGGGACGGATCACGGGCAAGCCCGTGACGCCCTGGATGGCTTCGATGGGCGGGCGCTTCAACCCGCGTTCGGGCTTCGAGCGTTTTCGCAATGCGGCACAGCCGGCCGAGCCGACTGCGGCCGACATGGCCAATGCGCGTGCGCGCGGCGAATCGGTGGAGCACCCGGTGCGCATTCGCGGCAGCGCCAGCGACGTGACCGACGTGTCCGCAAAGTCGGTTTCGCGCGGCTGAGCCGCCGGTATTTCCCGCGGCGACAGTCCGTCGCGTCACGATGTGCATCGGCGGTGACCAGGGCATCGCAGGCGTCTTCGAACGCGTTTGAAGGCACACTTGCGGGCATGCTCCGCCCACCCCTCCTGATCGACCCCGACGAGGTCGAGTTCAGCGCCATCCGCGCGCAGGGCGCGGGCGGCCAGAACGTCAACAAGGTGTCGAGCGCAGTGCACCTGCGCTACGACATCCATGCGAGCTCGCTGCCTGCCGACGTGAAGGAGCGGATGCTCGCGCTGCGCGACAGCCGCATCACGCAGGAAGGCGTCTTCGTTTTGAAGGCGCAGCAGCACCGCACGCAGGAAATGAACCGCGCCGACGCGCTCGCACGCCTGCAGGAGGTGGTCGACAGCGTGGCCACGCCGCCGCGCGTGCGGCGCGCCACCAAGCCGACCTACGGTTCGAAGCAGCGCCGGCTCGAAGGCAAGAGCCAGCGCTCGCAGATCAAGAACCTGCGCGGACCGGTGCGGGACTGACCGCTTGCCCGCGGCTTTCACCGTTAAGCCCCCGCTAAGCTGGCGGACACAAGCCGCAAGCACAATAGGAGCCATGAGAGCCTTCTTCCGCCGCGCCTTGCCGGCCTTCCTGCTTGCGCTGGGCGCTGTTGGCCTGGCGGGCTGCGGGCCGGCCGCGGGCACCAGCCCGACTGTCGCCGGCGCCGTGCAGGAACTCAAGTGGGAAGAGCTCGTTCCCAAGAGCTGGGACCCGACCAAGCGCTACCGCAACCTCAGCCTGGAGGCGCTGCGCGACAACGACCCGCGCGCGGTCCAGATGCTGGACGAGATGCGCGCCGTCTGGGACAACGCACCGGTCAACGTGGCGCTCGACGGCATGGCCGCAGGGCTCTCGGGCTTCGTCGTTCCGCTCGACAACACGCAGGACGGCATTCGCGAGTTCCTGCTGGTGCCGTACTTCGGCGCCTGCATCCATACCCCACCGCCGCCGGCCAACCAGATCGTGCATGTGGTCGCGGCCGATGCCGTGAAGGGCCTGCATGCGATGGACACCGTGCGTGTGAGCGGCCTGCTGAAGGCCGCGCGCTATGCCTCGGCGGACATGGGCGTGAGCGGCTACGAGATCAAGTCGGCCTCGGTCGAGCCTTTTGTCGCGGCGCGCTGACTTCCTTCGGTCATGCGCTGCGTGCGCGGCGCCAGAGGCGTTCGTTCAGCTGCCGATGTCGTTCCGAGCCGCCGCATGCGGCGGTGCGTCGGCGCGCGGGGCCAACGCCGCCAGCGCTTCGCCGTCGGTGCGGTAGCTGAAGAGCATCGGCCCCGGCGCGAGCAGGCCGGCGCGCTCCAGCACCTGCATGGCCGGCAGCTTCAGGCCGCTCAGGTGCAGGCGCACGCCCTTGGCTTCCATCATCCGGCGGATCGAGCCGAACACTTCGGCACCCGTGATGTCGATGCGGTTGATGGGCTGCGCGAAGAGGCACACGTCGGTCAGTTCGGGGCGCTCGGCCAGCGCCACGGTGAGCGCGCGTTCGAGCGTGGAGGCCGAGGCGAAGTCCAGCTCGGCATCCATGCGCAGCGCATAGAGCTGCGGCGCCAGCGGGGGCAGCTTCCAGAGGTTGCGGTCGCGCAGGCTGCCGTCGGGATGCAGGCCCACCTCGATGATGCGTGGATGAAGGTGGCGGTACATGTAGTGCGCCAGGCTCGCGAGCAGGCCGCCCAGCACGCCCCAGTAGATGCTCGGCGCCGTGGCAATGGTCAGCACGAAGGTGCCGAACGAAATGCCGGCCTCGATGCGCGACACGCGCCAGAGCGCGACGAAGCTCGCCGGCTTGACCAGTCCGAGGATGGCCGTGACCACCACCGCCGCCAGCACCGCCTGCGGCACGTGATAGAGCAGCGGCATCAGCCACAGCAGCGCACCGGCCACCACCACCACGCTGGACAGCGTGGCCCAGCCGGTCTGCGCGCCCGCATACAGCGTGATGGCCGAGCGCGAGAACGACGAGCTGGTGGGAAAGGCGCCCGAGAAACCCGAGGCCAGCTTGGCCAGGCCCTGGCCGATCAGGTCCTGGTTCTCGTTCCAGAGCGTGCCGGCGCGCGCGTTGTCGACCTTGGCGCTCGAAGCGGTTTCGAGAAAGCTCACCAGTGTGATCATCAGGGCCGGCAGCACCAGCGCGCTGAACGTGTGCAAAGGCAGCAGGCCCGGCCAGTAGAAGGAGGGCAGGCCCGAGGGCAAGCTGCCCACCACGGCCCCGCCGCGCAATGCGTAGTTGACGCTCCAGCTGATGGCCGCGGCGCCCGCCACCAGCGCCATCGTGGTCGGGAAGCGCGGCGCGAGCCGCTTGCCGAGCCACAGCACGGCGATGCTGCCCAGCCCGAAGGCAACGGCGACCAGATCCGGCAGCGGCCCCCCCTGCAGCACCTGGGGGATGGTGCGCCCTGTGAAGCCGAGCAGCGCCGGCAGCTGCGAGATGGCGATCAGCACCGCCGCGCCCTGCGTGAAGCCGATCAGCACCGGCGAGTTGACCAGCCGCAGCAGCCAGCCGAAGCGCCCGGCACCCAGCACGACCTGGATCGCGCCCGACATCAACGTGAGCCAGACGGCCATTTCCACCCATTCGGCGCTGCCGGGCACCGCCAGCGGCGCGAGCGATGCGCCCACCAGCAGGCTGGTGAGGGCAGTGGGGCCGACCGACAGCCGCTGCGACGAGCTGAAGATCACCGCGACGAGCGCCGGGAACAGCGCCGCGTACACGCCGGTGACCAGCGGCATGCCCGCCAGCGCCGCATACGCCACGCCTTGCGGAATGACCATCAGCGCCACCGTGATGCCCGCCATCGCCTCGTTGCGCAGCAGCGCCGCGGAAGGGCGGGGCCATGCAAGGCAGGGAACCCAGCGTGCGATGCGCTGGCGCAGGGAGGACGAGGAGGAGGTGGCTGCCGGATTCATGGATGGTGGGTGGCTCGCTGGCGATTTTCCTGCGCCACCGCAGGCGGTAACTTACGCGGCCGGTCGTGGAATGCCGAGAAAGCAGTGATGACGATGACGGGCCGCGGGCATGGGGAGGGTACCTAGACCAGCGAACTCGCGTTCTTGAGCACGTAGTCGCAGGCCTTCTCCTTCACCTTCGACGAGAGCATCTTGAAGTTCAGCGTCTTGCCGTCGCCGCCCTTGAGCAGCCCCTTGGCACCGCTCGCGAAGCCGGTCTCCTGCTGCTTCTGGCCGGTGATTTTGGCCAGCAGCTTGTCCTTCACCGAGGCCGCATCGCCGCCGAGATAGTTGTTCTTGACGCAGTACTGCAGCACGCCGGCCGCATTGCCCATGGTGCTGGAGCCGATCGCGGGCATCTTGAAGCCGAGGTTCTCGCCGAGCGCTGAGGCGCCGCCCGAGGAGCCCATCTGGTCCTTGAACTTGCCGAGCAGGTCCGACTGGGCCGAGGCCGAGACGCCGGCCGCAACCAGCGCGATGGAAATCAGTGCGGTGCGAAAACGCATGATGACGAACTCCCGTTTGTCGAGGTGATTGATCGAAGAAGATTCCATTGTCAGCATACCCCCGACGGAACCCCGGTTTCACGAGCGGCGGAAGAGCAGCACGGAATTCGTGCCGCCGAATGCGAAGGAGTTGCTCATGGCCGCTTCGATGGCTGGCGCACCCGTGTCGTGCTGCGCCACGAGATTCAGGCTGCAGGCCGGATCGACTTCGCTGCAGTTCGCATTCGGCGGCAACTGCCGGTGGTGCAGCGCAAGTACCGTGACGAGCGCCTCGATGGCGCCCGCGGCACCGAGCATGTGGCCGTGCAGCGCCTTGGTGGAGCTGACGCGCAGGCTGTCCAGGTCATTGCCCCACACATCGGCCAGCGCGTTGCGCTCGACCACGTCGCCGATGCGCGTGGCGGTGCCGTGCGCATTGCAGTAGCCCACATCGCGCGGTGCGAGCCCGGCCTGCCGCAGGGCCTGGCGCAGCGCACGCGCCTGGCCGGGCGCATCGGGCTTGGTGAGATGGGTGGCATCGCTGCTCAGGCCCCAGCCGGCCAGCGTGGCATAGCTGCGGGCGCCTCGGCCGCGTGCGCGTTCGGCGGATTCGAGCACCAGGAAGGCCGCGCCTTCGCCCAGCGCAAAACCGCTGCGGTCGCTTGCGAAGGGCCGCACCGCGCCGGCCGCCTCGCCGGGTTGGAAGCTGGCCAGCGTCTGCATGGCCTGCCAGGCCAGCACCACGCCCGGCACGATCAGCGCTTCGCTGCCGCCGGCAATGGCCATGTCGACTTCGCCGCGCCGGATGGCCTTGGCCGCTTCGGCAATGGCCACCGACGACGAGGCGCAGGCGATCGAATAGGTCAGCACCGGTCCCTGCACGCCCTGGCGCATGGCCACGTGGGCGGCGGGCGCATTGGGCATGAAGGCGGGAATGGTGAGCGGCGATACCCGCCCGTTGCCGCGGTAGGCCGCCTCCAGCGCCGCGGCGCCGCCCATGCCGCAGCCGGCGTAGACACCCATGCGTTCGGGATCGGCATCGTTCGCGGCAAGGCCCGCATCGCGCAGCGCGAGATCGGCCGCGGCCACCGCGAGCTGGCTCACGCGGTCGACGCCGGCGAGTTGCAGCTTGGTGAACCAGCGTGTTTCGTCGAAGGCCACCGTGGCCGCGGCGGCAGGCCTGGGCAGTTCGGGGAAGATCGGGCGGATGGCCGATTGACCATCGAGCAGCGCCTGGAACAGCGCGCCGGGCTCGTCGCCGTGCGGCGCCACGACGCCCAGTCCGGTGACGCAGACCTCGTGGTTCACGCTGTCTTCGCGGCCCTGACCTTGTCGACCAGCACCGCCAGTTCGGTCAGGGTGTCGATGTTGGCGTCTTCGTCGGGCATGGTGATGCCGAAGTGGTCTTCGATGGCAAACAGGAACTCGGCCAATGCCAGCGAGTCGAGCCCGCCGGTTTCGCGCATCGATGCGTTGGGGTCGAGCTTCGACGGTTCGATGCCGTACTTCTCGTGGATCAGGTCCTGCAATTCCTTCAGCGAACTCATCGTGCGATGCCTGTTGTCGTATGCCGGCCGCTGATCGATCGCCGCCCTGGGGGCGCTCCATGGGATCGACCCCTTCCTCGCTCGGCTTGTGGGTCAGTGATGGCCAATGATATCCGCTCCCACCAGCGCATGGCCCCGGCTTCTGTCCCCCGGCCGCCAGCGAAGCGAGGCGAGCACAAAGGCCATTCCCAGCAGTGCGCCGGCCAGCGCGTCGAGCACCACGTGCTGCTTGATGGCCAGTGTCGAGTACGCAATGGCGGCAAACCAGAGCCAGTTGGCAAGGCGGAGAAAGGCCGGCGTGCGCGCCTCGCGCAGCACGTGGTCCAGGCGGATGGCCGTGAAGATGGCCACGGCCACGTGCATCGAGGGGCAGGCGTTGCCCGCGGCATCCACGCCCTGCAGCATCGCAAAGCCGGGATAGCCCGAGACGTCGATGGCAAGCGGCGGTATCTGCGTCGGCCAGAAGTAGAAGAGGCCCAGGCCCGTGAGGCACAGCGCGCCGATCCACAGCCCGTACACCACCAGCTCGCGAAAATTCGGCTGCAGGCCGGGCGCGACGCCCACGTAGACCCACAGCGAGAGGTAGGCGCCCAGCGTGTAGGGCTGGAACGGAATCAGGTGGTCCAGCGCCGTGAGCGGCATCACCACGACCGGGTAGGCCGGGTTGCGCAGCATGTGAAAGTAGCCGATGAAAAAGAGCCAGGTGAAGACCGTGGTCCCGATCGCCTTGAGCCAGAAGAGACGGCGAATGCGCGCGCCGATGTCGGCGGTCCAGGTCTGGGGGCTGTGCGTTCGCGGAAGGGGCGCCATGGGCAGGTCGGTCGGGTGGTCCGTGGTTTTCGTCGGCCGGCCGATCTTGCCAGAGCGCCGTGACGGCACGGTGCCATTCAGGCGAGCTTCAGGCGAATGCGGCGGATCGCTTCCTGTGCTGGAACGATGTCGGCGAGCGCCCGGTGGCGGCCTTGAACATGGCGCAGAACGCGCTGTCGGTGGCATAGCCGCTGGCCGCCGCCACCTGGCTCACGGCCATGCCGCGCGCCAGCAGCGGCAGCGCGTGCGCCATCACGGCCTGCTGCCGCCACTGCTGCCAGCTCATGCCGAGCTGGTCGCGGAAGAGCCGCGCCACGGTGCGCTCGCTCGCGCCGATGGCAGCGGCGCGCTCGGCCAGCGTGGCGCGGTCGGCCGGGTTGCGCAGCAGCGTCTCGCACAGCTGGCGCAGCCGCTTGTCGGTGGGCAGCGGCACGTCGATGCGGATCTGCGTGGCGCGCTCCAGCTCGTCGACCAGCAGCGGGGCGATCATGCGTTCGCGCTGCGGCGCATGCGGATCGGCCGGCGGCAGGCCGTCGGGCGTGGTGTCGAGCGCGAGCATCAGCGCGCGCAGCAGCGGGCTGATTTCGAGCACCTCGCATTTTTCCCATGGCGGGCCGAGCCAGGCATGCAGGTACACCGTGCGCAACTCGGCGTCTTCGATCAGCATGATGCTGTGCGGCATGTTGGCCGGCACCCAGACCGCGCGCGACGGCGGCACGATGTAGCTGCCGTCCTGCGTGCTGAGCCGGATCACGCCGCGGGTCGAGAAGGTGAGCTGCGGCCACGGGTGCTGGTGCAGCTCGACGAAGGTGTCGGCGCTCAGGAAATGTTCCTTGGCGCGCAGCGGCCGGACCGCGTCGGGTGCGTAGAGATGCGGCGTGAGCGAGGCGACGCTGGTGACCGGGGAAGGGAGGGAAACGGCGCTTGGCATAGTTTCGACAAATGTTGTCGCTGTATCGCCATTCTGCCGCGGCCCGCGCGCATAGCATCGGTGCCTGCCCGGTTTTTTGTAGCAATCCATGTCTTCCTCTTCCTCCACTACAGCCACCCCTTCCACCAGCTTGCGCAGCGATGCCCAACTGATCGGCCTGGTGGGCCTGGCCCATGCCATCAGCCACTTCAGCCAGCTGATCCTGGCGCCGCTGTTCCCCTGGCTCAAAGACGCGTTCGACGTGAGCTACACCGAGCTTGGCGCGGTGCTCACGGTGTTCTTCGTGGTCTCGTGCATCGTGCAGGCGGCCTCGGGTTTCATCGTCGACAAGCTGGGCCCACGGCCGGTGCTGTTCGTGGGGCTGGGCGCGCTGGCCCTGGCGGCCTTCGGCTATGCGCTGGCCCAGAGCTACTGGATGCTGCTGCTGTGCGCGGTGGTGGGCGGCATCGGCAACGGGGTGTTCCACCCGGTCGACTACACGCTCTTCAACCGCAAGGTGGCGCCGACGCGGCTCGGCCACGCCTACAGCGTGCACGGCATCACCGGCAGCCTGGGCTGGGCGCTGGCGCCGGCCTTCGTGGTGCCGATTGCCATGGCCTTTTCATGGCGCGTGGCGCTGGCGTCGGCCGGTGCGGTGGCCATCGTGGTGCTGCTGGTGCTCTGGGCCTACCGCAGCGTGCTGGCGCTCGACGTGAAGACCGTGCAGAAGGCCACCGGACACGGCGAGCCGGCAGCCATCGGCGGCGAGTTCGACTTTCTTCGCATCCCGGCCGTGTGGATGTGCTTCGGCTTCTTTTTCTTCTACGCCGTCGTGATCAGCGTGGTGCAGACCTTCGCGCCGGTGGCAGCGGGCCACCTGCACGCGGTACCGGTGGCGCTGGTGGCGGTGTGCCTCACGGTCTACATGGTGGCGAGCGCGGCCGGCATGGTGGCGGGCGGTTTCCTGGCCTCGGACCCATCGCGCTGCGAGCGCATCGTGGGCATCGGCTTCGGGGTGGCGGCCGCGCTGGCGCTGGTGCTGGCCTTTGCGCAGTTTCCGCCGGTGATGGTGCCGGTGCTGTTCGGCGCCATGGGATTCGTGTCCGGCGTTGCGGGGCCGTCGCGCGACCTGCTGGTCAAGCGCTCGACGCCGCCGAATGCGACCGGGCGCGTCTATGGCGTGGTGTATGCGGGCCTCGACATCGGCCAGGCCCTGGCGCCGCTGGTGTTCGGCCGGTTGATGGACCATGGCCAGTACACGAGCGTGATCGCCGGCCTTGCGCTGGTGCAAGGCGTGCTGATTGCCAGCGCTTTCAACGTGACGCGGGTGCGCCGTACGGCGCTGATGCCGGCGTCGGCCTGAGGGCTGGAGAAGGCGGCCTCCCGCTATGCCGCGGGCAGGATCTCGCGCACGCGCTCCCACGGCCGGCACATCAGCGTGCCGCGCGGGGAAACGACGATCGGGCGCTGCAGCAGGATCGGGTTCGAAACGATGAAGTCGAGCAGCTGGTCGTCGCTCCACTTCGGGTCGGCCAGCCCCAGCTCTTCGTAGGGTGCCTCCTTGGTGCGCAGCAGGTCGCGCGCGCCGATGCCCATGGCCTTGGCCAGCTCGCGCAGCTTCTTCTTCGAGGGTGGCGTCTCCAGGTACAGCACGATCTCGGGCTCCACGCCGCTCTCGCGGATCAGACCCAGCACGTTGCGCGAAGTGCTGCAGTTGGGCTTGTGGAAGATGGTCATCGGGTAGTCGGTGGTCGGGGTGCGTGCGGCCATGGTGTCGTCGTCAGTCTTTCTGTGCTTCCTGGTCCATCGTGAAGGGAAAGCGCGCCGCCCAGAAGTCGGCCAGCCGCGGATCGGCATCCACGCGCCGCACCACCCGTGCCATGCGCGGTGCCACGCGGTAGAAGCGCCTGCGCTGCGGCGTCCAGCGCGACATCACGGTCACGTAGAGGTCGAGCATGCTGATCTTCTCGCCGAGCAGGTAGGGCGCGGGTTCGTCAATCTGCGTGTCCATCAGGTGCCAGCAGTGCGCAATGCGCTCGGCCGTGCGCTCGAGCATCACGGCCTGCGCAGCAGGGTCGGGCGTGAGGCGCGTGGGGTCGTCGCGCACCCAGTAGAGCGAATAGATGGCCGCCGACAGGTAGACCATCCAGCGCAGGTAGCGCGCGCGCAGCGGATCGTCCGGCGCGGGGCAGAGGCTGGCCTCCGGATAGCGGTCGCCGAGCCAGATCAGGATGGCCGCGCTCTCGGTCATCACCTCGCCCGAAGGCAGCACGAGCGCGGGCACCTGCTGCATCGGGTTGACGGCAGACATGCGCTCGCGCTCGGAGTCGCCCTCCCAGGGCGAGACGTCGACCACGTCGACCTGCGCGCCGATCAGCGTCAGTGCGGCATGGACGGGCGTGGCGCCCGAGCCGGGCGCGCCATAGAGGGTGTAGTGGTCGTTCGAGGAAGCGGATGAAGAAGCCATCCGCCCAGATTACTGCAGCAGCGTGCCGGTTGTCACGCGGCGGCCAGCAGCGCGTCGACCTTCTTCAGGCCTTCGAGCGTCCTGAAGCAGGCCTCGGCCACCTCGGTGCCCTTGACGGCGAAATGGCGGTGGAAGTACTTGCGGTGCTCCACGTGCTCGTGGAAGTGGTGCGGCGTGAGCACGGCCGAAAAAATCGGCACGTCCGTCTCGAGCTGCAGCGACATCAGCGTGCTGACCACGGTGCCGGCCACGAACTCGTGGCGGTAGATGCCGCCGTCCACCACCAGCGCGCAGCCCACGATGGCCGCGTACTTGCCCGAGTTGGCGAGCCGCTTGGCATGCAGCGGAATCTCGAAGGCGCCGGGTACGTCGAAGACGTCGATCAGCTCGCGTGCCACGCCGAGCCGTTCCATTTCTGCAAGGAAGGCATCGCGCGCCTGGTGGACGATGTCGGAATGCCATTGCGCCTCGACAAAGGCGATGCGCTCGCCGCGCGGGTTGCCCGGCGCGTTGACGGCGGAGAGAGGAAGGTCGTTGATCTGACTCATGGTGTGCCTCTTGAAAGCAGGTTTCCTGAATCAGGGCGCACGAAACCGCAGGGCAGACTGCGCGCTCCAATAACAAAGCGCGCGGGCCGGCCCGCATTTTCGCGCTCTCTTTCATCCGGACTGTGACCGTCGGCTTCGGAATTGCACCGAAATCTGCTGACCCCGCAGCCTGTTGCAGGCCGCGGGCGCTCGCGGGCTCGTGCGGCCTCACTTTCGAAGAAGCCGCCATTACCGCCGGTGGGGAGTTTCGCCCCGCCCTGAGAACGCTTGCCGCCCGGCATGCCGGACGACGACGCGATTCTAGAAGCGGCCGGCGGCAGAGGTTGTCGCCCGCGCGCCAGACCTTCGGCGGCGCGGGGATTTTCGTTGCGCGCGGAATGCGGCTCAGCGCTTTGCGAGGAACTGCGTCATGCGCTGCAGCTCGTCGTCGAGCGCCGAACGGAACGCCGCATCGTGCGGCTTGCGGTCGATGTAGCCGAACGCGGGCTGCACCCGGCCTTCGGGCGCGGTGACGTTGGCCCAGCCGATCACGCGGTCGTGCCAGAGCAGAGGCAGCGCGTAGTAGCCGAATTGCCGCTTCGGCGCCGGCGTGTAGGCCTCGAACTTGTATGTCCAGCCCCACAGCAGCTCGAAGCGGCGGCGGTCCCACACCACGGGGTCGAAGGGCGCGAGCAGGCGAACTTCATCGTCGGGCGCATGGCGGCGCGAGGCCGGGTTTTCATCGCCGGGCCAGTACCAGGTGGTGCCGTCGATGCGGCAGCTCGCGAGTTCTTCGCGTGCGAGGCGCAGCGCGGCCTGCGTCTGCGCCGAGAGATGCGGCGCGCCGTAGCCGAGCAGCCGCACGAGGTACGTCAGGCTCGCGGTCGGCAGCGGCGCGTACTTGCGCACGACCAGGTCGATCAGCGCGGCGGCGCGTTGCGCGCGGCCGGCAGGGCTGTCGTCGGCGGGCTGATGCGTCACGGCTTCGTAGACGCGCGTGCCGCTGTCGCGCCGCACCACGCGCAGCATGCCGCGGTAGTGCAGGCCGTCGAGCAGGTGCGTGGTCGCGTTGCTCGAGCCGCCCCAGTAGTTCTTGACGCTGCCGTGCGCGAAGTGCTGCTCCACCTGGCGCGGATGCACCGGGCCGTGCTCGCGCACGTAGGCCAGCACGTCGGCCGCCTTGCGCCGCGTGTCGGCGTCCCATGGGCGCCTGGCTTCGCGCGGATGCATCAGCGCCAGGTGCTCGCGCGGCAGGAAACCGTAGTTGACGAGGCAGTCTTCCTCGATGGCAAGGCGGGTATAGCGGCTCTCGAGATCGCCGGCGCGGTAGTCCTTCACGCGATGGCGCAAGGTCAGATCTTGCGCGCGCGCCGGGGCGCGGATCGGGTCGGCCTGCACGAATCCGAGCTGGCGGATCGCGCCGGGAAGCGTCGTCGGCTTGAAGAGGGTGCGCGCAATTGCATAACGGCGCAGGTCGTCGAGGGTCGGGGGAGCCATGGGGCGAATTGCAGCACAGGTGGCCTTGTTCGGGGCGCTGCTGTTCAGGGTGCTGCTGTTCAGGGTGCTGCTGTTCAGGGCGCGATCCCGCCGACGGGGTACCTTGCTCCGCGAATGTCCTCCGGCCTGCGGCCTCCCCCTTGATTTCGCTGCGCAAGGCACCCCATCAGCGGGATCGTTGGACAGAGCGGTCGTTGATCAGCGGTACACCGGCCGTGTGTCCAGGTGCACAGGGCATCGGGTGCTCCCCGCAGCGAAATCAAGGAGGAGGCGAAGCCGGGGGACATTCGCGGAGGGGAGCACCCGGTGTCCTGTGCACGCGCCCCCAATACTCCGTCCGCATAATGAAGCTAGACGGCTTGCTTGTGCCGCTCAATACATACGTCGAGTGTTTCGCTGCCAGGCCGCCGCCACCAATCGAGATTCGAGAAGATCTCGACCTCGCTGAACCCCGCGAAGCCCGCGTCCTCGACCCAGCCGCGGATCTTCTTCAGTTCGACCACGCCATCGCCCATCATCCCCCGATCGCTCAGCAGGTCGCGCGTGGGCGTGAGCCAGTCGCAGACGTGGTACGCCAGCAGGCGCTCGCGCCCCGCACGTGCGATCTGCTGCTGCAGCTTCGGATCCCACCAGACGTGATAGATGTCCAACGCCACGCCCAGCATGCCGCTCTTGCCCGCGTCGAGCTCGTCGCAGATGTCAAGCGCGTGTTCGAGCGTGTTGATGCAGGCACGGTCCGCGGCCTGCATCGGGTGCAAGGGCTCGATGGCGAACGGCATGCCGACTTCGCGCGCATATTCGAGCGATGCGGCGATGCCGTCGCGCACCTCGCCGCGTGCGCGGCCGATGTCCTTGTAGGCGACCTTGCCGTCGAGCGCGCCGGGCAGCGCGCCGACCACCAGCACGAGGCAGGGCGCGTTCAGCGTCTTGGCTTCGTCGATGGCGCGGCGGTTGTCGTCGAGCGCGGCTTTCAGGCCCACCGCATCGGCTGCCGGAAAGAAGCCGCCGCGGCAGTAGCCCGAGAGGCCCATGCCATGCGCCTTCAGCTGACGGGCGACCTTGTCGAGCCCGACGGCCGCCACCTGGTCGCGCCAGGGGCTGATCGCGCGGATGCCGCGTTCGGCGCACTGGTCGATGATGCGGTCCAGCGGCACCTCGGTGCCCGATTGCTTGCGGATGGTCGCCGTGTTGATCGACAGCCAGCCATGGTTCTGCGAGAAGTCGCGCATAGGGTCGATCAACCCTCGACGCCGTGCAGCGCAAGCAGCGTCTTCATGCGCCGCACAGCCAGTTCGGGCTGCTCCAGCAGGTTGGCCGCGTCGGCCAGCCGGAACAGCTCGGCAAAGTGCTGCAGCGAGCGCGTGCTCTGCTGGCCGCCGACCATCGTGAAGTGCTTCTGGTGGCCGTTGAGCCAGGCCATGAACACCACGCCGGTCTTGTAGAAGCGCGTGGGCGCCGCAAAGATGTGGCGCGACAGCGGCACCGTCGGGCCGAGGATCGCGTGGAACTTCTCGGTCTGGCCCTGGGCCAGCGCACCGAGCGCGGCGCTCGCTGCCGGTGCGATGGCGTCGAAGATGCCGAGCAGCGCATCGCTCTTGCCGTGCGTCGGCTCGCTGCCGAATCCGTCGCCGGCAATCAGCTCGGCATAGTTGAAGTCGTCGCCGGTGTACATGCGAACGCCGGGCGGCAGGCGGCGGCGCATCGCGATCTCCTTGTCCTTGTCGAGCAGCGAGATCTTGATGCCATCCACCTTGTGCGGATGCGCGGCAATCACGGCGAGCGCCGTGTCCATGGCCGCATCGGCATCCTTGCTGCCCCAGTAGCCTGCGAGCGCCGGGTCGAACATGTCGCCCAGCCAGTGCAGCACCACGGGCTGCTTCGCCTGGCGCAGGATGCGGTCGTACACCCGCTCGTAGTCGGCAGGGCTCCTCGCCACGCGGGCCAACGCCCGGCTCGCCATCACGATCAGCTTGCCACCGAGCGCCTCGATAGCGGCCATCTGCTCTTCATAGCCGCCGATCACGTCGTCGACGCTCTTCACGTCGTCGATGTTGAGGTGGTCCGTGCCGCAGCCCGAAGCGACCAGCGCGCCCGGCACGTCCTTGGCCGCATCGAGCGAGCGGCGGATCAGCTCCAGCGAGGTCGGCCAGTCCAGGCCCATGCCGCGCTGCGCCGTGTCCATCGCCTCGGCCACGCCCAGGCCCAGCGAGAACAGGTGGCGGCGGTAGGCGATGGTGGTGTCCCAGTCGACCGCCGATTGCAGCCATGGATCGATCGCGGCCAGCGGGTCGGCCACCACGTGCGCGGCCGAGTAGGCGATGCGGTTGAACCTGACGCCCGCATCGGGCTTCACCGGCGCGGTGCCGCGCAGGGCGTAGGGCGCAAGCGAGCCGCTCGCGGTGGGAAGGGTCAGCGAAAGTGCCATGGTGCCTGCCTCAGACCTTCAGCGCCGGCACGTCGACCCAGCGGCGGTCCTTCCACGACTCGAGCGCGGCCTCGACCAGCTGCACGCCTTTGGCGCCTTCGGGCAAGGTCCACCTGTAGGGCTCGTTCTCCACCACGTGGCGAATGAAATGCTCCCACTGGATCTTGAAGCCGTTGTCGTAGACCTGCGAATCCGGAATCTCCTGCCACTGGTCGAAGAAATTCATCATCTGCTTCTCGTCGGGGTTCCACACCGGACGCGGCGTGGCCACGCGCGACTGGGCGCGGCAGCTCGACAGGCCCGCCACGGCCGAGCCGTCGGTGCCGTCGACGTGGAAGGTCACGAGGTCGTCGCGGCGCACGCGCGTGGCCCAGCTCATGTTGATCTGTGCGATCACCGGCTCGCCGTTGTGGCCGGTGAGTTCGCAGGTCGCGTAGGCCGCGTCGTCGGCCGTGGCCTCGTACGGCTTGCCGGCTTCGTCCCAGCGCGTGGGGATGTGGGTGGCGCCAATGCACGACACCGATTTGACCTCGCCGAACAAGTTGTCCAGCACGTAGCGCCAGTGGCACATCATGTCCAGGATCATGCCGCCGCCGTCTTCCTTGCGGTAGTTCCAGCTCGGGCGCTGGATCGGCTGCAGGTCGCCCTCGAACACCCAGTAGCCGAACTCCAGGCGCACGCTGAGCATGCGGCCGAAGAAGCCCGCGCGGCGCAGCATGTCGAGCTTGCGCAGGCCCGGCAGGAAGAGCTTGTCCTGCACGGCGCCGTGCTTCAGCCCCGAGCCCTCGGCCAGGCGCGCGATCTCCACCGCTTCGTTCAGGTTGGTGGCGATCGGCTTCTCGCAGTACACATGCTTGCCGGCGCGAATGGCCTTGGCCAGCAGCGTGGGGCGCATCTGCGTGGTGCCGGCGTCGAAGAAGATGGTGTCGTCCCTGTTCTCCAGGGCCTTGTCGAGGTCGGTGCCCCAGCGTGCGATGTTGTGCGTCTTGGCGAGTGCTTCCATCTTCTCGGCGTTGCGGCCGATGAGGATCGGGTCGGGCATCACCTTGTCGCCGTTCGACAGCGTGACGCCGCCTTGCGCGCGGATCGCGCAGATGGAGCGGATCAAATGCTGGTTCATGCCCATGCGGCCGGTGACGCCGTGCATGATGATTCCGAGTCGTTGTGTAGCCATGTCTTCAGCTGAAAAAAGGTTGGAGAGAGAGAAGGTGCGAGGGTTACTGCGCCGGCGTCAGCCCGGCGGCCTTGACCAGCGTGGCGTTGGACTTGATTTCGTCCTTGATGTAGGCATCGAACTGCTCGGGCTTGAGGGTCCACGCATCGGCGCCGAGCTTCAGGAAGCGTTCCTTGACCTCGGGCGAAGCCAGCGCCTTTGCCACTTCATCGTGCAGCCGGTTGACGATGTCGCGCGGCGTCTTGGCCGGCGCCATCATGCCGATCCAGAAGTTGAACTCGGAGCCGGGCACGCCGGCCTCGGCGGTGGTCGGCACGTCGGGCAGGGCGGCGGCGCGCTTGGGCGAACCCACCGCGAGCGCGAGCAGCTGGCCTTCCTTGATCTGGCCGATCACCGGCGCGATGGGCGAGAAGTAGTAGTCGACCCGGCCCGACAGCACTTCCGTCACGGCCTCGGCCGACCCCTTGAACGGGATGTTGGTGGCATCGATCTTCGCGGCCAGCTTGAACTTTTCGGCGTTGAGGTGGGTGGCGCTGCCCTGGCCCGCCGAGGCGAAGTTGATGGTGCCCGGCTTGGCCTTGGCTGCCGCGACCAGTTCCTGCAGCGTCTTGATGTTCTTCGAGGGCGAGATCACCAGCGCGTTGGGCAGCGACGAAATTGGCGTGACGCCCGCGAAGTCGTTCACCGTGTCGAACGGCAGCTTCGCGAAGGTGGAGGGGCTCACCGTGTGCGACGACGAGTGGATCATGATCGTGTAGCCGTCCGGCGCGGCCGTGGCCACGGCCTGCTGGCCGATGGTGCCGCTGGCGCCGCCGCGGTTGTCCACCACCAGCGTCTGGCCCATGCTCTGGCCCATCTTGTCGGCAATGGCGCGCGCAATGATGTCGGTGGTGCTGCCGGCCGCGAACGGCACGATCACGCGGACCGGCTTGTTGGGATACCCGTTCTGCGCCGACGCCAGACCCGGCATCAGGGCGGCGAGGCAGGTGAGCGTGGCCAGTGCAGTGGTGCGTACAAGTTGCTTCATGGTTGTCTCCGTGCGGGCGAGCCGCCTTGTTTCGTCGATTAATTCACCAGTGAGTGAATTAGAGATTTTAGAAAGGCCGTCCCCGCAGCGCAACCGCTGCGAATTGGTAGATACCCGAAGAGGTTGGGGATGCCCGAAGGCTCAATGCAGGACGTAGCCCAGCACGAGGTCGGTCATGTGCGAGAGGCGCTGCGCCATCGCCTTGGGCGCACGCAGGTCACGCCCGAAGACGGCCGACAGCGTGTGGTTGTTCGAGAGGTAGAAGTAGCACAGCGAGGCGATCGAGATGTAGAGCTGCACCGGGTCGACCCCGGCGCGAAACAGCTTGTCGCGCTTGCCGCGCTCGAGCACCGTGTCCAGCAGCTGCACCAGCGGCGAGTTCATTTCCTGGATGCGCTCGGAGCGCTTCAGGTGTGCTGCGCAATGCAGGTTCTCGCTGTTCAGGAGCGTGATGAACTCGGGATGCTCCAGGTAGTAGTGCCAGGTGAACGAAACCAGCTGGCGAATGGCCTCGACCGGATCGATCTCGTCCAGGTGCAGCTGCTGCTCTGCCTCGCGGATGTCGGCGTAGGTGCGTTCGAGCACTGCAAGGAACAGGTCGTCCTTGCTGCCGAAGTAGTAGTAGATGAGGCGCTTGTTCAGGCCCGCGCGCTCGGCGATGCTGTCCATGCGCGCGCCGGCCAGGCCGCGCTGGGAAAACTCGTCGCGGGCCGACGCAAGGATGGCGAGTTGCGAGCGGTCGGCATCGCGCGAACGCGGCTCGGCTGTTTCGGGCAGGGAATCCTTGGTGGCCTTCATGGTGCGAATTTAACCAATTGGTGAATTAACGCAAGGCGTTGGGAGCAAGCGCACGTGATGGCCGCAGACATTGCAGCTGAGGTTGGTTCGACTTCCCATGAGTAAATCACGACCCCCGCGGGCAAAAAAAAACCGGCATGTGCCGGTTTTTCGATTCGGGAGCGCGATGCACGCGCAGTGCCCGAGCGCTTACTTGACGTGCTTGCCGATCAGCGCGGCCAGTTCGAACATCGACACTTGCGGCTTGCCGAAGATTTCCTTCAGCTTGGCGTCGGCGTTGATGTTGCGCTTGTTGGCCTTGTCTTGCAGGTTGTTCTTCTTGATGTAGTCCCACAGCTTGCTCACGACTGCGGTGCGCGGCAGAGGCGTCGGACCGACCACGGCGGCGAGTGCCGGGCTGGGGGTCAGGGCCTTCATGAACGCGGCGTTGGGCGTGCGCTTCTTGGCAGGAGCGGCCTTCTTTGCAGGAGCCTTCTTCGCCGGTGCAGCAGCCTTCTTCGCAGGAGCCGCAGCCTTCTTTGCGGGAGCAGCCTTCTTGGCCGGTGCAGCAGCCTTCTTCGCAGGAGCCGCAGCCTTCTTTGCGGGAGCGGCCTTCTTTGCCGGAGCTTTCTTGGCCGGAGCCTTCTTTGCAGTTGCCATGGTTGATTTCCTTTTTTGGTTGAACAGTCACCAATGAAAAACTTGCGTCTCCAGTGGCATTGCGGATGCTAAAGGAGAAAAAACGCGTTTCCAAGGGAAAAAGCGGTTTTTTCATTGGGAGTTGTTGTTTTTTCAGAGGGGAGAACCCCCGGTTTTCAGCTTCGGCGTGCGGGCCAGGTCGCAAGCACCACGCCAACGAGCGCAAGAGCGAACGCGAGCAGTTGCGGTGCGGAGAGGCTTTCACCGAGCACCAGCACGCCCACGAGGGCCGCGCTCACGGGCAGCATCACGGCAAAAACGCCGGCCTGCGCAGCAGGCACATGGCGCAGTCCGGTCATCCAGAGCCACACGGTCCAGATGCTCGCGGCCAGCGCATAGACCACGAGCAGCGCCCAGGTGCCGAAGCGCACGGCCGAAAAGTCGAACTGCAGTGCGAACCAGATGCCGAAGGGCATCGACAGCACGAAGCCCCAGAGGTTGATGAGCGAGGAGATCCGCTTGGGGCCGAGGCTTCCGGTGAGCGACTTGCCGATCACCGCGTAGGCGGTTTCGCAAAGCACCGCGCAGAACACGAGCAGGTTGCCGAGCCACGGCATCGAAGGCGCAGTTGCGCCGTTGTGGCCCGTGGCCGGTGCGTGCGCCGGCGCCGGCGCGAGGGCCAAGAGGCCGATGCCGAGCGCGGCGCAGCCGATGGCAAGGCCGATGCGCACCGTGATGCGCTCGCGCAGGAAGAGCCAGCTCGCAACCGCCACGGCCGCCGGGATGGAAGCCATGATCACGCCGGCGGACACTGCGCTCGTCAGGCTCACGCCGAACAGCATGCAGACCGAGAACAGGAAGTTGCCGAGGAACGATTCGAGAAAGACCAGCCCACGCGTGCGTCCGCTCATCGGCGGTTCGCCCGGCGCGCGCCGCAGCCAGTGAGGCATGGCGAGCGCCGCAATGCCGAAGCGCAGCCACGCGAGCAGCAGCACCGGAAAGGCCGCCACCAGCGGCTTGGAAAGGGCGACGTAGCCGCCGACGAGCGACATGCTCAAGGCCAGGCAACCATAGGCCAGCAGGCGACTGGCGGGAGCAGCGGTGTTCAATAGACTGGAGGGCTTGTTGGAACGATGGATTCGATGATGCCCCAATCCCTGGAGTCCGATGGCGGGCCGGACACGCACTCGCAGCGCCACGTCTTTGTCTACGGCACCCTGCGCCGCGGCGGGCGCAACGACATCGCGCGCTATCGGCCCGCGCCGGTCCATGTGGCCGACGCGACCATCGCCGGAACGCTCTACGACATGGGCGCTTATCCGGGCGCGGTGCTGGACGGACCGCGGCGCATCGCCGGGGAGATCTACCGCATCGCACCCCCGGTGGAGGCCGCGCTCGATCGGCTCGAGGAAGTTGCCGACGACGATTCCGGCGAATACATCCGCCGCCACGTGGTCGTGGAAGCGGACGCGCAGCGGTTCGAGTGCCTGGTCTACGAGATACATCCGGCGCGCATCGAAGGGCACGCGGTGATCGACGGCGGCGACTGGATCGCGCACGCCGCCGCAAGGTGAGCCCTTTCCCCACGCCTCGTTTTCACGCCTGAAAGATTGATTGCACATTGCGAAACAGGCGGCTGCTGCGGCGCAATATTTTTTCTCAATATGAGAAAAATAATTTTGCATGGAGAAATGTCTCTCTAAGTCATTGATTTTTATGGGTTAAAAATATGTCTTCTATAAGACATAAGAGTCCGGCTTCGGCTTAGAGTAACTCCACGGCCACAGCGCCCATCCTTCAATCAACCTCACGGAGTGACCATGCCCCAGACCCTCACCGAACAATTGAGCCGCGAACAGCAAATTGCCGCCCTCGAGAAAGAATGGGCCACCAATCCCCGCTGGAAGGGCATCAAGCGCGGCTACAGCGCGGCCGACGTCGTGCGCCTTCGCGGTTCCTTCCCCATCGAGCACACGCTGGCGCGCCGCGGTGCCGAGAAGCTCTGGGAACTGGTGAACAACGAGCCCTACGTCAACTGCCTCGGTGCGCTCACAGGCGGCCAGGCCATGCAGCAGGTGAAGGCCGGCGTGAAGGCCATCTACCTGTCGGGCTGGCAGGTTGCGGCCGATGCCAACACCTACTCGGCGATGTACCCGGACCAGTCGCTGTACCCGGTGGACTCGGTGCCGACCGTGGTCGAGCGCATCAACAACACCTTCCGTCGTGCGGACGAAATCCAGTGGTCCAAGAATGTGAACCCCGGCGACAAGGGCTACGTCGACTACTTCGCGCCCATCGTCGCCGACGCCGAAGCCGGCTTCGGCGGCGTGCTGAACGGCTTCGAGCTGATGAAGGCCATGATCAAGGCCGGCGCCGGCGGCGTGCACTTCGAAGACCAGCTCGCCTCGGTCAAGAAGTGCGGCCACATGGGCGGCAAGGTGCTCGTGCCCACCACCGAGGCCGTGCAGAAGCTCGTCGCCGCGCGCATGGCCGCCGACGTCTGCGGCACGCCGACGCTCGTGATTGCCCGCACCGACGCCGAAGCCGCCGACCTCATCACCAGCGACTACGACGAGAACGACAAGCCTTTCCTCACCGGCGAGCGCACCGCCGAAGGCTTCTACAAGACGAAGAAGGGCATGGACCAGGCCATCAGCCGCGCCGTGGCCTACGCGTACTACGCCGACCTGGTGTGGTGCGAAACCGGCACGCCGGACCTCGAGTTCGCCCGCAAGTTCGCCGAAGCCGTGCACAAGGTGCACCCGGGCAAGATGTTGGCCTACAACTGCTCGCCGTCGTTCAACTGGAAGAAGAACCTCGACGACGCCACCATTGCCAAGTTCCAGAAGGAACTCGGCGCCATGGGCTACAAGTACCAGTTCATCACGCTGGCCGGCATTCACTCGATGTGGTTCAACATGTTCGACCTGGCGCAAGACTACGTGGCGCGCGGCATGTCGGCTTACGTCGACAAGGTGCAGGAGCCCGAGTTCGCAGCGCGCGATCGCGGCTACACCTTCGTGTCGCACCAGCAGGAAGTGGGCACCGGCTACTTCGACGAAGTGACTACGGTCATCCAGGGCGGCAAGTCCAGCGTCACGGCGCTGACCGGCTCGACCGAGGAAGAGCAGTTCCACTGATCCGCTGAATTCGCCGCCAGCACAGACGATTCGCTGTCACCTTCGAGCCCGGCCGAGCGCCGGGCTTTTTTTTGTGGGGACTCGCAAAATCCCGGCGTCGATGGGCCCAACAGGCAGCGGATAGAATTGCGGCCTCTGCACCCAACAAGAGCGAGAAAGGCACCTTGGTTATGACACCGCGAACTACTCCGCAAGGATTCAGCGGCTTTTTCTTCATCTCCGAAGAAAAGAGCCGGTAGCCCGCGCTCGCTGGTTTCTGCCAGCTCTCATCCCAAGCAAAGCGCGGCCAGTCACCGCGCTTTTTGTTTTTTCGCCCAAGGTTTTTCATGATCCAGATCACGCTTCCCGACAACTCGCGCCGCGAGTTCCCCGGCCCGGTTTCGGTGGCCGAAGTTGCCCAGTCCATCGGACCCGGGCTTGCCAAG
The DNA here is from genome assembly GCF_030815975.1 of Variovorax paradoxus. Classification (NCBI taxonomy): domain Bacteria; kingdom Pseudomonadati; phylum Pseudomonadota; class Betaproteobacteria; order Burkholderiales; family Comamonadaceae; genus Variovorax; species Variovorax paradoxus. The sequence goes on along the minus strand of NZ_JAUSXL010000002.1, from coordinate 36,494 downwards.
ATGACGGTGGCAGGCAAGATCGACGGCAAGCTCGTCGACGCCAGCGATGTCATCGACCATGACGCCAGGCTCCAGATCATCACGCCCAGGGACGACGAAGGCCTGGAGATCATCCGCCACTCGACGGCCCACCTGGTCGGCCACGCCGTGAAGCAGCTCTATCCGACGGCCAAGATGGTGATCGGGCCCGTGATCGAAGAGGGCTTCTACTACGACATCTCCTACGAGCGCCCCTTCACGCCCGAGGACATGGCCGCCATCGAGGCGCGCATGCGCGAACTCATTGCGCAGGACTACGACGTGGTCAAGAAGATGACGCCGCGTGCCGAAGTCATCGAGGTCTTCAAGTCGCGTGGCGAAGACTACAAGCTGCGCCTCGTCGAGGACATGCCCGACGAGCAGGCCATGGGCCTGTACTATCACCAGGAATACGTCGACATGTGCCGCGGCCCGCACGTGCCGAACACGCGCTTCCTGAAGGTCTTCAAGCTCACGAAGCTCGCGGGCGCCTACTGGCGCGGCGACGCCAAGAACGAGCAGCTGCAGCGCATTTACGGCACGGCCTGGGCCGACAAGAAGCAGCTCGACCAGTACATCCAGCGCATCGAGGAAGCCGAGAAGCGCGACCACCGCAAGCTGGGCAAGGAACTCGACTTGTTCCACATCGACGAAGTGGCGCCGGGCGTGGTGTTCTGGCACCCCAAGGGCTGGGCCCTGTGGCAGGCGGTGGAGCAATACATGCGCGGCATCTACCGCGACACGGGCTACTGGGAAGTGAAGGGCCCGCAGATTCTCGACAAGAGCCTGTGGGAGAAAACGGGCCACTGGCAGAACTACCGCGACAACATGTTCACGACGGAGTCGGAGAAGCGCGAGTACGCGCTCAAGCCGATGAACTGCCCCGGCCATGTGCTGATCTTCAAGAGCGACCTGCGCAGCTACCGCGACCTGCCGCTGCGCTACGGCGAGTTCGGCCAGTGCCACCGCAACGAGCCCAGCGGCGCGCTGCACGGCATCATGCGCGTGCGCGGCTTTACGCAGGACGACGGCCACATCTTCTGCACGGAGGACCAGATCCTCGAAGAATGCGTGGCCTACACGGCGCAGCTGCAGAAGGTCTATGCCGACTTCGGCTTCACGGACATTCTCTACAAGGTGGCCACGCGCCCCGACAACCGCGTGGGCTCCGACGAGCTCTGGGACAAGGCCGAGCACGCGGTGATGGAGGCGCTGCGCCGCTCGGGCGTCGACTTCATCATCTCGCCCGGCGACGGTGCCTTCTACGGCCCCAAGATCGAATACACGCTGAAGGACGCGCTCGGCCGCCAGTGGCAGTGCGGCACGATGCAGGTCGACTTCAACACGGCCGAGCGCCTGGGCGGCGAGTACGTCACGGAAACGAGCGGCCGCGCCCACCCCGTCATGCTGCACCGCGCCATCGTCGGCAGCCTCGAGCGCTTCATCGGCATGCTGATCGAACACCACGCCGGCGCGCTGCCCGCGTGGCTCGCTCCGGTGCAGGTGGCGGTGCTCAACATCAGCGAAGGACAGGCCGACTACGCTGCGTCAGTGGCGAAAACGCTGCAGAATCAAGGGCTTAGGGTTCAGCTCGATCTGCACAACGAGAAGATTACGTATAAAATACGCAAGCATTCGTTGCAAAAGCTCCCTTACATCCTTGTCGTGGGTGACAAAGAGAAGGAAGCTGGTGCCGTCGCAGTGCGCGCCCGGGGCAATCAAGACCTCGGTGCAATGTCCCTCGAGTCGTTCGTACGACGGCTCAATCAGGATATTGCTGACAAGCGTTGATTTGTCCCGGAAGCACCCTCATGTGTGTTTCTTGGCCATCTTGCCGCTTGTCCGCGAGACTGACCCGGCTTCCGCTACAGATTTTGTAGCAATTTTTGAAGGATTCTGACCATCGCTACTGCATTTCGCGACCGCCGCCACCGCGAGGAACGCCAACACCGCCTGAACCGGGAAATCATGGCCCCGGAAGTCCGCCTTGTAGGCCCGGAAAACGAGCCCATGGGTGTTATGAGTCTCTCCGAGGCCTTGCGCCTCGCCGGTGAGGCTGATGTGGATCTGGTAGAGGTCGTTGCCGCGGCCAATCCGCCTGTGTGCCGTCTGATCGAGTACGGCAAGTTCAAGTACCACGAGCAGAAGAAGGCGGCCGAGGCCAAGTCCAAGCAGAAGGTCATCGAGGTCAAGGAAATCAAGTTCCGCCCCGGTACCGACGATGGCGACTACAACATCAAGATGCGCAATATCCGGCGCTTTCTTGAAGAGGGCGACAAATGCAAGATCACGCTGCGCTTCCGCGGCCGCGAGATCACGCACCAGGAGCTCGGTCTGGCATTGCTGCAGCGAATTCGCGATGAGCTGGCCGACCTGATCGTCGTGGAGCAATTCCCCAAGCTCGAAGGCCGGCAAATGATCATGATGATCGCGCCGGGCCGCAAGAAGCCGGGTGGCGGTGGTGCCGCAAAGCCTGCTTCCTCGGAAGCATCGGCGCCCGCGACGGCCTGAAAAGGCTGGCAGGGCAGGAGAGCAGCAGGGTTTGAAGAATTTCGCCGTTGCCGGCGCTTCGAAAGAAGGGCAGGCAGGGGCGGAATAAAGAAGTGTCTCGGGGCCAACAAGTCCGTGGAGTATCCGCGGCGCCTCACGAGCACAAACTAAAGGAGCATTCACATGCCCAAAATGAAGACCAAGAGCAGCGCGAAAAAACGTTTCCGCGTTCGTCCCGGTGGCACCGTCAAGCGCGGTCAAGCCTTCAAGCGTCACATCTTGACGAAGAAGACCACCAAGAACAAGCGTCACCTCCGTGGTGCAGTCGCAGTGCATGAGACCAACATGGTTTCTGTCGCCGCCATGCTGCCCGGCCGTGGCATTTAACTCAGACGAACAAGGAGTACACACATGCCTCGCGTCAAACGTGGTGTAACGGCTCGCGCCCGCCACAAGAAAGTTCTCGCACTCGCCAAGGGTTTCCGCGGTCGCCGCGGCAATGTCTTCCGCGTCGCCAAACAGGCGGTGATGAAGGCTGGGCAATATGCCTACCGTGACCGCCGCACCAAGAAGCGCGTGTTCCGTCAACTGTGGATCGCGCGTATCAACGCCGCCTCGCGTGAACTGGGCCTGACCTACAGCCAGTTCGCAAACGGCATCCGCAAGGCCGGAATCGAGATCGACCGCAAGATGCTTGCGGACATCGCAGTGCACGACAAGGCCGCTTTTGCCGGCATCGTGGAGCAGGTCAAGGCCAAGCTGGCTGCTTGATTCTGCACAGCAGGGGGCGAGCCTTCGGGCGGCTTCCTGCGCCCACGGCACAAGGGCTGGCGCTTGAAAAGGCTCCAGCTCTTTTTTTATTTCCCCGCCTAATTTTTGTTGCTATGAACGAGTTGGACTCCCTGGTAGCCACCGCAGGCGCTGCCTTTGCCCAGGCGAAGACACCTGCAGAGCTCGAAAACGCCAAGGCCCAGTTCCTCGGCAAGTCGGGCCGCATCACCGAGCTGATGAAGGGCATGGCCGCGCTCAGCGTCGACGAGAAGAAGTCGCGCGGCGCCGCCATCAACGTGGCCAAGCAGGCCATCGAGTCCGCACTGACCGAACGCCGCCAGCAACTGGCCGACGAAGAGCTTTCGCTGCAGCTGCGCGCCGAGGCGCTCGACGTGAGCCTGCCCGGCCGCCGCCGCATTCCGGGCGGCCTGCACCCCGTGAGCCGCACGCTGGAGCGCATCGAGGAGATCTTCTCGAGCATGGGCTTCGACGTGGCCGACGGCCCCGAGATCGAGAGCGACTGGCACAGCTTCACCTCGCTCAACAATCCGCCGAACCATCCTGCGCGTTCGATGCAGGACACCTTCTATGTCGACCTGAACGGCGACGACGGCATTCCCTACAACCTGCGTCCGCACACCAGCCCGATGCAGGTGCGCTATGCGCATCAGCACATCAAGAAGTACGCGGCTGAATTCGCCGCTGCCGCAGCCGACACCACCGGCACCATCAAGGCGCCCGAGATCCGCGTGATCGCGCCGGGCCGCACCTACCGTGTCGACAGCGATGCCACGCACTCGCCCATGTTCCACCAGTGCGAAGGCCTGTGGCTCGGCGAGAACGTGAGCTTCAAGGACCTGAAGGTCGTGTTCACCGACTTCTGCCGCACCTTCTTCGAGAGCGACGACCTCGTGCTGCGCTTCCGGCCCAGCTTCTTCCCGTTCACCGAGCCCAGCGCCGAGATCGACATCCAGTTTGCGAGCGGCCCGCTGGCCGGCCGCTGGCTCGAAGTTGCGGGCTCGGGCCAGGTGCATCCGAACGTGGTGCGCAACATGGGGCTCGACCCCGAGCGCTACATCGGCTTTGCCTTTGGCATGGGCCCCGACCGGCTCACCATGCTGCGCTACGGCGTGAACGATCTGCGGCTGTTCTTCGACGGCGACTTGCGCTTTCTCTCGCAGTTCCAGTAAGCACCCGTCCATAGAAACAAATACCGAATACGAGATCGAAGAGATGCAATTCCCGGAATCCTGGCTGCGCGAGTTCTGCAATCCGCCTCTCGGCAGCGCCGAACTGGCCGAAACGCTCACCATGGGCGGCTTCGAGGTCGAAGAGCGCCGTCCCGTGGCGCCGCCCTTCAGTCGCATCGTGGTCGGCGAGATCAAGGAAGCCGTGCAGCATCCCAACGCCGATCGCCTGCGTGTGTGCCAGGTCGATGCGGGGCAGGGCGCCTTGCTCAACATCGTGTGCGGCGCGCCCAATGCGCGTGTCGGCATCAAGGTGCCCTGCGCGCTGGTCGGCGCCGAACTGCCGCCCGGTGAAGACGGCAAGCCCTTTCTCATCAAGCTCGGCAAGCTGCGCGGCGTGGAAAGCCAGGGCATGCTGTGCTCGGCGCGCGAACTGAAGCTCAGCGAAGACCACGGCGGCCTGCTCGAACTCGATGCCGACGCACCCATTGGCGCCGACGTGCGCGACGTGCTCAAGCTCGACGACGCGCTGCTCACGCTCAAGCTCACGCCCAACCTCGCGCACGGCCTGAGCGTCTATGGCGTGGCGCGCGAGCTCGCGGCGCTGACCGGTGCGCCGCTCAAGACGCCCTCCATCGCGCCGGTGGCCGCATCGTTTGCCGACGTGCTGCCGGTGAAGGTGGAAGCGCCCGAACTCTGCGGCCGCTTCTCGGGCCGCATCGTGCGCGGCGTGAACACCAAGGTGGCCACGCCGGCCTGGATGGTCGATCGCCTCGCGCGCTGCGGCCAGCGCAGCGTGACGCCGCTGGTCGACATCTCGAACTACGTCATGTTCGAGTACGGCCAGCCCAGCCACATTTTCGACCTCGACAAGATCCACGGCGGACTCACGGTGCGCTGGGGCAGGGCGGGCGAACAGCTCAAGCTGCTGAACGGCAACACCATCAGCGTGGACGAAAAGGTCGGCGTGATTGCCGACGACCAGGCCGTCGAATCGCTCGCGGGCATCATGGGCGGCGATGCCACCTCGGTGTCCGACGACACGCGCAACATCTACGTCGAGGCCGCGTTCTGGTGGCCCGAAGCCGTTCAGGGCCGCTCGCGCCGCTTCAACTTCTCGACCGACGCCGGGCATCGCTACGAGCGCGGCGTCGATCCGAGCCGCACGGTGGAAATCATCGAGCGCATCACGCAGCTCATCATCGAGATCTGCGGCGGCCAGGCCGGCGCCATGGACGACAAGATCCTGAACGTGCCCGAGGCCATGCCCGTCACGCTGCGCGTGGCGCGTGCTGCGCGCGTCATCGGCATGCCGCTGACGCAGGCGCAATGCGCCGACGCGCTGCGCCGCCTCGGTTTTGCGCTGCGCGAACGCGAGGGCACCCTGACCGTCACGCCGCCGCCGCATCGCTTCGACCTGCTGATCGAGGAAGACCTGATCGAAGAGGTCGCGCGCCTGATCGGCTTCAACAACCTGCCGACCAACGCGCCGCTCGCGCCCATCACCGCGCGCGTGCGGCCCGAGGCCCAGCGCAGCCGCTTCGCGGTGCGCCGCAGCCTGGCGGCGCTCGGCTACCAGGAAACCATCAACTTCAGTTTTGTCGAGGCGCACTGGGAGCAAGACCTGGCCGGCAATGCCCATCCGGTGAAGCTCCTCAACCCCATTGCCAGCCAGATGAGCGTGATGCGCTCGTCCCTGCTCGGCTCGCTGCTGCAGGTGCTGAAGTTCAACCTCGACCGCAAGGCGCCGCGTGTGCGCGTCTTCGAAGTGGGCCGCGTCTTCATGCGCGACGACAGCGTGGCCACCACCGACAGCACCGTGCGCGGCGTCGACCAGCCGATGCGCGTGGCCGGCCTCGCCTGGGGCGATGCGGAAGAAGCGCGCTGGGACGGCAAGGCGCAGCGCGTCGATTTCTACGATGCCAAGGGCGATGTCGAAGCGCTGCTCGCACCGCGGGTGCCGAGCTTCGAGCCGGCCGAGCATCCGGCGCTGCACCCCGGCCGCTCGGCCCGCGTGCTGGTCGACGGCAAGGCCATCGGCTTCATCGGCGAGCTGCATCCGCGCTGGCGCCAGAAGTGGGACTTCGCCCTGGCGCCGGTGCTGTTCGAACTCGACCTCGACGCCGTCACCGCGCGCCCCGTGCCCGTGGCGCAGCCGGTGCCCAGGCATCAGGCCGTGGAGCGCGATATTGCGGTGGTGGTGGCCGAAGCCGTCACGCACAATGCGTTGATGCAGGCCATTCAATCGGTGGCAGCGGCGCGAGGGCTGCTGCGCGACACCACGCTGTTCGACATCTATCGTCCGCAACCTGCGCGCGACGGTGCGGTGCCGGCATCGGTCGGCCTGGCGCAAGGGGAAAAAAGCATGGCGGTTCGCCTGAGCTTCCAGGACGACAGCGCCACGCTCACCGACGAGCAGGTGGAACCGGCCGTGCGCGCCATCGTCGAACAATTGAGCGCCAGCCTCGGCGCACGCCTGAGGGGTTGATGAGAATGAACGCTGCGGAATTCACGCTCGAAGCCCTTGAAACGCCCGCACTCACCAAGGCGCACCTGGCAGATTTGCTGTTCGAGCAGATCGGCCTCAACAAGCGCGAATCCAAGGACATGGTCGAGGCCTTCTTCGACCTCGTCGCCAACAGCCTGATCGAGGGCACCGACGTCAAGATCTCCGGCTTCGGCAACTTCCAGATCCGCGTGAAGGCGCCGCGGCCGGGCCGCAACCCGCGCACCGGCGAAGCCATTCCCATCGGCGAGCGCCGCGTCGCCACCTTCCACGCGAGCGCCAAGCTCAAGGAACAAATCCACGGAAGCATCGAGCAGAGCGGCACTTCCGAGGTCGAGTGGAGCCTGGGCGCCGAATAAGTGCTTGGCGCCCTGCGCGTGCGTAGAGTAATCTCTAAGGTTTCCAGCGCACGGTCTTGATTTCAATGGAGAAAACGCTCCCGCCCATTCCTGTCAAACGCTACTTCACCATCGGTGAGGTTGGCGAGCTCTGTGGCGTCAAGCCGCACGTGCTGCGCTACTGGGAGCAGGAGTTCACGCAACTTCGGCCCATGAAGCGGCGCGGCAACCGGCGCTACTACCAGCACCACGAAGTGCTCATGATCCGCCGCATCCGCGACCTGCTCTACGACCAGGGCTTCACCATCAGCGGCGCGCGCAACAAGCTGCAGGAACTCGTGCAAGGCGAGCGCGACAAGCGCAAGGCCGGCATGGTGCCGCTCGAGGGCATGGAGGCCGTCGAGATCGACCAGGAAGAGTTCGAGGCGGCTCTGCACCAGGACGACAACCGCAACCCCGAGCCGCAAGTGGCTCGCACCGTCGATCCGTCGCAGTTGCGGCACCTGCGGCGCGAGCTTTTTGAAATTCGTGAGCTGCTGACCATCGGACGGTGATTTGAGCCGGCTATAATCGCAGGCTTCGGTGTGTGGCGCAGCCTGGTAGCGCACTTGCATGGGGTGCAAGGGGTCGAAGGTTCGAATCCTTTCACACCGACCAATAAAACGTCCAAGGGCGTCCGGTTTCATCCACCGGACGCCCTTTTTCATTGGAGAACTGGGCGAATCGTGTCCGGAGGCATGCAACCGCACACATACCTCAAGTAGCGCACCGTGATGCTTCAGCGGTGGGCGGCCCTTTCATTCAGCAAGACCACGCAGCTCAAGCGATCTCGATTGCCTCTGCCCATACGCTGTTGAAAAAAAAGACTCCTGGGTCTTCTTGAACACGACGCTCGAGTGCAGACCGACAGCGGACTCGATCCGCTTTGTCTTGCCAAAGTCGGCACTGGATGCCCTGAGTGATTGAATGATGGCCCCCGCAGAACCTGAAAGATGAAACCGGCAACAGTTCACTTCGGCCCAGGCACCGGGAGGTTCGTCCGCGAAGGCGCATCAAGAATGTCGATGGAGCGACGGGCTCACCACTTCATGCGCAGCCCAGCGAGCCTTGCACTGCGCTTTTCACCTTCGCGTCGCCGCCCGAGGCCCACAGCTTTCCGACTTCGCCATAAATGCTGGTTGTCTGGCTCAGCGCCAAGGTCAGGCCGCCGGCCAGTTCGCTCACGGTAGAACCGGTGCGGCTCGTGATGTCGGTCGTGGCGGCGGGTGAGATGAAACGGGCCACGTCGGCACCGCCGCTCGCCTTGTAGATGTTGAAGCGGCCGTAAGGCTGCAGCGTGCCGAGGCCGGTGGCCATCTCGCCCTTCACGCGCACGCCGACGCGCGCAATCCAGCCGTCGTCGCTGTCCTGCCGCACATTCGCACCGGAGATCGCGATATTGTCCAGGCCCAGATGCTGGTGGATCAGCTGCAGCTGCGGCTCGATCTTCCAGCCGCTCTCGCCGAGTGCGAAGGCCTGGCCCACTTCGATCGACGCCATCAGGCTGTCGCCCTTGCCCGCGTTGCGGGAGGCCGACAACGGCTCGACGGTGTAGCGATGCCGCCCGGCCTGCAGCACGGCATCGGCATAGAAGCCCGAATCGGCGGTCCAGGTGCCGTAGGCGCCCAGGTACTGGCTGCGCAGGTCGTTGGAGCCGACGGCCAGGTTGGCAATACCGCTCGCAAAGCCGCTGACCTTGACGCTGCCGTCGAGCTGGCCGACGTACACGCCGGCGCGCCAGTTCGAGCTGGCGAACAGGTCGGTGCCGGCCTGGAAGCCCCTGACGTCGCCCTTGCTGTGCGGGCTGACGGTGCCTTGCTGGCGAACGTCGATGTCGGTGGCGATCACGCGGCCCCATGCGCGGCGCTCGGTGCCGCTCGACGCGGCAGCGCCGGCCTTGACGTCGTCGTCGCCGATGCGCTGGTGCAGGTTGCCGATCATCGCCAGGTCCATCTGGCGCAACTGGCTGGGCAGTGCCGCGAGCAACGGGACTTCGGCGCGGTAGGTGGGCACTTGCACGGCGATCGTGGCCGTGCCGCCTGTGGCGCCGCCCGTCGATCCGCCTGCGCCAGTCGTGGGCGTCGTCGGGGTGACAGGTGTGGTCACCGTGGTCGTCGAGCGCAGGTACCAGTTCTCGCCGGCGCCGCTGGCGTCGGCCGCCTGCAGGCGGTACTCGTAGGCGCCCGCATCGACGTGGCCGCCCGCGAGCGTGAACGCGTCCCGGGTGTTCTGCGCCGTGGTGGTGGCGCCGTTGAGCGCCGAGACCACCTCGATGCCGTTGCCGGTGGTCAGTGCGCCCAGGCCGCCCAGCTGTGTGATCTGCACGCTGGTGCGGCCGCTGGCCGAGGCGCTCGCGCCGTCGAGCACCAGCCGGTCGCTCACGCTGGTGCTGTCGCCCAGAAACGTGCCGAGCCGCAGCACGCCGTTGTTGCCGACATAGGCGCCGTTGACGGTGAGGGTGGTGCCCGGAGCGCTGCCCACCGTCGAGACCGTGCCGCTGTTGGCGAGCGAGGCGACCGTCTGGCTGAAGCCTGCGAGGTCGAGCGTGGCGCCGCTTCGCACGGTGTGTGCCGAGGCGGCGCTGAAGGTGCCGGTGGCGCCGGCCTTCAGGGTGCCTTCGGCCACGTCGGTGGCGCCGGTATAGCTGTTGACGCCCGAGAGCGTGAGGGTGCCGCTGCCCAGCTTGGTGACGAAGCCGCCGCCGCTGATGTTGCCGCTGAGTGTTTCGCTAAACGCGCCGGTGTCGATGATCGGATCGTTGGCGCCGGTCAGCACGATGGCGTTGGCGAGGTTCAGGCCGTCGGCAACGAAGCCGAGCGTGGTGCCGTCGTCCATCGCCAGCGCGCCGGTGCCCAGCGCCAGGCTGTCGCCGACGTTCAGCCGGCCCTGCTTGAGCGCGGTGCCGCCGCCGTAGCTGTTGGCAGCGGTGAGCGTCGTGGTGCCGGCGCCTTCTTTCACGAGCGAGCCGGTGCCGCTGATCGTGCCCGACAGCGTGAGCGCGTTCGAGCGGTTGATGGCCAGCGTCGCATTGTTCACAACGTCGCCCAGAACGCTGCCCGTGGTGCCGCCATTGCCGAGCTGCAGTGTGCCCGCGCTGATGGTGGTGCCGCCGGTGTAGCTGTTGTCGGCGGTGAGGATCGTGGTGCCGACGCCGGCCTGCACGAGTGCGCCAGTTCCGCTGATGGTACCGGGCAATGTCAGCGCGTTCGAGCGATTGACGGCCAGCGTCGCGTTGTCGACGATGTTGCCTTGCACCGAGCCTGTGGTGCCGCCGTTGCCGAGCTGCAGCGTTCCGGCGGTCACGGTAGTGAGGCCGGTGAAGGCTTGGTTCCCAGTTAGCGTGAGCACGCCCGCACCGGTCTTTTCGATGCCGCCCGTGCCGCTCACCAGGCCGGCATAGGTTGCGTTGTCGGGCTGGGCGAAGCGCACGAGCCCGTTGTCGGTGATCGCTGCCGGCGCGAACTGCGCGCTGCTCTGCAGCACGCCCCCCGAATTGACCGTCATGCTGCCCGTATAGGCGCTGGCATTGGCGCCCAGAATCAGCGTGCCGCCATTGACAGTCGCGCTGGTGATGCCCGAAGAAGGCAGCGCGACATTGAAGGTCCAGACGCCGGCATTGCTCTGCAGTGTCTGGAATCCGGAGAGGGAGAGGGGTGCAAAGGTGGCCGCGGCGCCGTCGTCGCTTTCGAGCGTGAGAAGGTTGGCACCGCCGCCGCCACTGATGTTGCCGGTGATGGAGGACCCGGTATAGGCGTGCAACGCGTCGTTTCCGCTCGCGAAGAGGAGCGAGCCGATGACGCGGCCCTTGTTGGTGAAGTCGACGGCCGAGGTGCCGTTGGCGCCGAACACTGGCGCAATGCCGGGGTTGCTTTTGCCGTCCGCATAGCCCGCTTCCATCGTGCCGGTGTTGACGATGGTGTTGTTGCCGGAGTTCGCCTGGAACCAGATGGCCGCATGGGTCGATCGCACGGTTCCGTGATTGATGATCGTGTTGCCGCTGCCCACGGGATTGACGGCCTCCGAATTGCCGGCGCTTCCATCGGCGAAGACGTTGGCGTTCTGCTCGATGGTGAGGGTGCTGTTGCTGTTGAACTCGATCGTGTTGGCGCCGATGCCGCCGGGGTACGGACTGTTTCCGCCGGTGGAACTGTTCTGGACCGTAGCACCGCCACGTACCGTGATGACGGCGTTGTTGCCCAGGCTGATCGCGGAAGCGTTGGCCGAATCGACCAGCGCACCCGACTGGACATCCACCGAGGTGTTGTCCGCCGTGGCCGGCCCGCTCCCGACGGTCGCGCTCTGGGTTCCGCCTGCCGCGGCGCAGGTGATGGCCGCGCCCGCAGCCACGCAGTTCGCCGCGGCGGGCATGGCCGCGGCGGCCAGGGCGACGGCCACTGCCGCAGTGGCGACGCCGGTGGCGGCGCGCGCTTTCGAATGGCCGCGGCTCAGTTCCGACGCGACCGTCCATGCCGCGAGGGCATCGTTCCAGACAATGCGAAAAACTCTGTTCATGATGTTCCTGGTTGGTTCCGCCGCCGCGGTGGAGCGGCGCCGTCCCAGCCAGGATCGGGAAGGGGCGGCAAGGCCGGTCAACCCGCCGTGCCAGAGCGCCAAGCGTGAGCGCGCGAGCTTATGTAACAGGCGCTTCGCAGAAGCTGACAACTGTTAACTTGAGTTTGCTTTTTATTAACTAAATCACACAAAAGGTGTAATTCGGAATTTGCTCGAAAGCCTTGTTGCCGGGCCGCTACAGGCACTGGGCGTGCAGCAACGGGCTACGACTTCGGCATGAGGCACACGTTCTAGATGCGTGAGAACAGCGTCAAAGATGAGGCCGTTCAGCGCGCAAGAAACGCGAGCGCCCTCGGCACGAAGTCGGCATGGAACTGGAACACCGCGCCGTGTCCGGAATCGGGATAGACGATGAGTTCGCTGTTCGGAAGGCGCTGCGCCAGGTCGCGCGTGTTCTTGCTCGGGACCATGCGGTCGCTGTCGCCATTCGCCACGAGCACGGGGTGCCGCACCCTCGACAGGTCCGCGGGCTTCTTTGCGCCCCAACGCCGCAATGCCTTCAGCTGGGCCTGCAGGGCGGCCACGGTGATGGCCTTGTCGCGGTTCTCGGAGCGCTCCTTCAGGCGCTGCAGAAACTCTTTCCCCGCGCGGATTCCCGCGGGCGTCCTGGTGAAGAACAGGAACTGCTTCGGGTCCTGGAAGGTGAGCCAGCCGCGGATCATGTCGATGTAGGTCACGCGGGCCACCCGGCTGATGCCTTCGCCGCCCGCGGGGCCCGTTCCCGTGATGATCATCCTGCGCACGAGCTGCGGCTCCATCTGCACGATCTCCTGGGCGATCATGCCGCCCATCGAGAAGCCGAAGAGGTCGACCTGGCCAAGGCCCATGGCCTTGATGAAGGTGATTGCGTCCCTGGCCATCTCCTCCATCGACGCCGCCGGGGCTCCGCTCGACGCGCCCACGCCGCGGTTGTCGAACGCGATCACGCGGCGCGTTGCCGCGAATCCGTCCACGACCCGCGGATCCCAGTTGTCCAGCACGGCCGCCAGGTGGATGAGGAACACGACCGGGACGCCCGCGTTCTCGGTGCCCAGTTCCCGGTAGGCGAACGCCACGCCACCGGCGGCGATCGTCCGCGTGGGAACGTCTTTCCAGGTGACTTTCGGCTTCTGCTCGAAGATCATGGTGTTCCTTGGATGGATGCGGTCGGTGCGCCGGCCTCAGGCGGCCTGGGGCAGGTAGCTCGGCCTTGCCGCGGTCAAGCCGTGCTTGACGTGCTGCGTGATCTCATCGGCCAGCACCTCGTCCAGGCCCGACTCGAGGCCGTCGAGCGCGCGCTTGACGATGTCCTCGGGGCTGGACTTCGGGGCATCGAATCCGCGCGTGAGGTCGGTGTCGACGTAGCCCATGTGCAGCCCGAGCACTTGCGTCTTCTGCGCCGCCAGTTCGTTGCGCAGCGAGTTGGTGAGCGACCAGGCTGCGGACTTGCTGGCCGAATAGGCAGCCAGCTCGCCGCCGTTCACCCAGGAGGCGACCGACAGCACATTGAGCAGCGCGCCGCCGCCGTTGGCCTTGAGGATGGGCGCGAAGGCCTTGCTCATGCGCAGCACGGAGAAGAAGTTGGTCTCGAAGATGCGGCGCGCGACCTCTTCGCTGTCCGGCGCAAGAAAGCCTCCGGGCTGGGCGATGCCGGCGTTGTTGATCACCAGCGTCACATCCGACGCCAGCTCCGCGGCGGCCGCCACGTCGCCCGGCTGGTTGACGTCGAGCCGCAGGGGCTGCACACCGGCTTGCGTGACGGACGCGGGGTCGCGTGCTCCGGCGTAGACCTTGCGGGCGCCGCGCTCGAGCAGCTCGCGCGCGAATGCCAGGCCGATGCCGCGATTGGCACCCGTGACAAGGACAACGGAATTTTCGATCTTCATGGGGAACTCCAAAGGTACGTAGGTAGGGTGGGGGAACGGGGAACGGGGAACGGGGAACGGGAACTCACTTGACCTTGATGACGACCTTGCCCTTTGCGCGGCCGGCCTCCACGTAGGCCAGGGCTTCGTTGGTCGATTCGAATGGAAAGACCCGGTCGATCACCGGGCGGATGTCGCCGGCCTCGATGAGCCGCGTGATCTGCTGCAGCTGGCTCCCGTCCGCCCTCATGAAGAGGAACGAGTAGCCCACGCCCAGGGCTTTGGCCTTTCGCCTGGCGCCCGAGCTCAGCAGCCGCATGACCAGCTTCACGAAGCCCGGCGCCGCGATCTGCTTGCCGAATTCAGGATCGGGCGGTCCGGAGATGGAGACGAGCTTGCCGCCGCGCTTGAGCACGCGCAGCGATTTCTCGAGCGTCTTGCCGTCTTGGCTGTTCAGGACCACGTCGCAGTCGCTCAGCACATCCTCGAAGTCCTGCGTCCTGTAGTCGATGACCACGTCGGCGCCCAGGCTCTTCACGAGTGCGGCATTGGGCGCGCTGGTCGTCGTGGCAACCGTTGCGCCCAGCTGCCTGGCCAGCTGGATGGCAAAGGTGCCCACGCCGCCGGAGCCTGCCTGGACGAAGACCTTCTGTCCCTTCTTCAGCCCGGCCTTCTCGACCAGTGCCTGCCATGCCGTCAAGCCCACCAGCGGGATCGACGCGGCTTCTTCCATCGTGAGGCCGCGGGGCTTGAGGGCGAGCGATGCCTCCTTGACCGGCACGAACTCCGCGAAGGTGCCGATCCGGAAGTCGTCGACCCGCGCATAGACCTCGTCGCCCACCTTGAAGCCGCGCACCTGCGGCCCCGCCTTGATGACGACACCCGCCACGTCGTGCCCCAGCACCAGAGGCAGCCGGTAGGGCAGGATGAGCTTGAACTCGCCGTCCCTGATCTTGGAATCCAGCAGGTTCACGCCGGCGGCGTGGACCTCGACCAGCACCTCGTCGTCGCGCAGCTCCGGGGTGGGCATTTCTGCCGGCCGCAGCGCGCGCTTCTTGCCGTAGCGCTCCAGGACAAAGGCTTTTATGGTGCGTTCCTGTTCTTGTGTTGAGTATTTGGCATGATGGCCATCATATTTATCGGCGAAAGAAAAGGCAGCATTCGTCCGTGGGCGGACTCAGCTGCCGACGGCGGTCAGGTGCTTGAGTGCGGCCTCGCGCAGGCTGTCGGACAGCGCCGGCTCGTCGACCGCACGCGCCAGCAGCAGGGCGCCCACCATGGTGGAGATGGTCACGAGCGCCCGCTCGTGGGCGCCCGGCTGTCCCCAGTCGGGCAGCTGGCGCGCGACGAGGTCGATCATTTCCTTGATGTGCCGGGTGGTCACGCGGCGCACCTCGGGCGCCTGGCGCGAGGTCTCGGAGCCCAGCGCGGCCAGCGGGCAGCCGATGTCGACGTGGCCCAGGTGCTCCTTGGAGAGATAGCCGTTCAGCATGGCCGGCAGCGCCGTGCCGGAGGGCACCTTGGCCACGACATCGGCTGCGGCGGCAGCGGACTCCGCGCAGGCCCTTTGGGCCGCTTCGGCCAGCATGGCTTCGCGCGAGGCAAAGTGGGCATAGAAGGCGCCATGCGTCAGGCCGGCCTCCTTCATGATGTCCGCCACCCCGGTGCCGTCGTAGCCGCTGCGCCGGATGGCCCGGGCGGCCACGGACACGATGCGGTCGTGCGTGGCGTCCTTGGCAGCAGCCCTGGTGTTGGGTTTCGAGTTTCGCATGATGCATATCATACAACTTTTGCCGACAGCGCGCACGGCCACACTGGCAGCAAGGGCGGACGATGCCCCTCAGTAAGTGACCGTCACCCGCATCGCATTGCTGCCGTCGCCATCCGCAGCGGAGGCCTGCGGGGCAGTGCGGGCCGTGATGGCCGCCATGGCGCCGATCGCGCCGCGCCAGGTGGGGTCGAGGGTGTCGAGGCCGTCGGCGGTGGTGCCGGCGACCATGAAGGTCGTCTCGCCGATCTTGTCGAACGGGTACTCGCGGCCCTTGATGAGCACCGACTTCATGTTGGTCCAGACGCGGTATTCGTGGCCGCCCTTGACCGGCGTGACCTGGAGCACCTTGAAGGTCGGGAGGACGATCATCGTCACGTTGAACCGCGCCGTGGCGCTGCCCACGCCATGCGTCGGCTCCGCGGAACCGAGCCGAAGCGGCAGCAGCAGCATCATGCCGACGGCGGCCGCCGCGCGAGCCGCGCGCGGTGGAAGCAGCAGGCCGGTCGAACCCGCACGGGACAACATGTTTCCGGGCATGGAACCTCCTCTCGTCGCAACCTCGGTGGAGGGCATCGCATCGATGCCCCAAACTGGGTTATCGGCAGAGTAGCCGGAAAATTAAGGCCCGTCGCGCAATTTATCGGCGCAGCCCGCTGGCCCCCGCGCGGGTTCAGTAGGTCACGGTGACCGTCACGGTGTCCCGGTAGCTGTCCGGCCGCACGTTGACGCTGCTGCCAAGCACCCTGCCATACACGGTCAGCGCCTGGGCCGTACCCGTGCCGGTGCCTGCGACGGTGTTGGTGCCCGTGACGCTGCCCCACGGCGCCGAGCGGGCGGCATTGCTGTAGAGCCGGTAGGGCACCGTGTCCGTGTTGGCCGGCACGCCGCCCGTCGGCGACATGACCCCGGCGCCGATCGTCGAGCCATTGCCTGGCGACAGCGCCACCGTGTAGGAGGTCGGCGTTGTGCAGGTGACGTTGATCGTGCTGGTCTGGTCGGAATTGGCAGCGCCCGGCAGGCCGTCGATGGTGCCGAAGTTCAGCGGATCGGCCGTGACCAGGCAGCTCTTGGAGACGTTGGCTGTGACCACGAACGGAAAGTTGTCCGCCGCCGAGCCGTTGCACGCGGCCGGCGTGGTGGTGGTGCTCGACGAGAACGTGATCGAGGTGTGGACGCTGCCGAAGTTGTCCTGGTAGGAGCCTGGAGGCACGGTGCCCTGGAGGGCCATCAGATCCCCTCGCATGGCCGCGCTTCCCGAGAAGCTTCCAGGGACGGTGGTGGAAGTACGGCGAGGAACGGTGAACGTGGCAACGAAGGGACTCGGCACCTGCCCGTTGCCGCTTGAACCCCAGACAACGTTGCTCGTCCCCTGATAGAGCTGGAACTTCAGGCTGTTTCCTGCGGCGTTCTTCATGACGCGCGGATTGAAGTTTGTCAGGCCTTCGTCGCCGTCGCCGATGTTGAAGCAGGCCCTGACGATCTCGGCGACAGTGCTGTTGTTGGTGCAGGTGTAGTTCAGTGTGGCGGTGGGGGAGGGCGGCGTGCTCCCGTCGACCAGGTCGACCGTGCCAAAGGCCAGGTTCGTCATCGTCGCGGTGCACGTGATCGTCGCCTGCGCGCTCCCCGCACCCACCCACCACAGCAGCGCGCAAAACAAGGGCAGGCGCAGCGCCCGCAAGGTGCGAGTCAAAAAGCTCATGGCGTCCTGGCCTCCCTGATGCAGCGCAGCGGTCCGATCTGCGGAATGCCCGCGCCGTCCTTGCGATAGTCGAAGCTCGCGCGGCAGCGCCCGCCCGGCGTCTGCACGTCGAGCGTGTTGCGCGGCTGCAGAGACTCCAGGTACACCGCGCCGTCAAAGCCGACCAGCGCCGGCTCGCCGGTGCCGCCGTTCGCGCGTACGCGGCTGCCCAGCGGCAGCGGCTTGCCCGCCTCGTCCGCCAGCAGCAGCGCCGCCGCATTGATCGGCGCGATGCCAAAGCGCACCAGCGTGCCGGCGCGGTCGCTCGGCGTGGCCACCGTTTTCACGCGCTCGATCCGCACGTCCGCCGGCAACTGCATCGGGTCGATCGACAGCTGGTTGTTCTGGTAGGCCCGCAGCGGTGCCACCAGCAGCATGCCGTGGCTGTCGGTGGTGCCGATGTCGCGGTTCTCCAGCCTCACCGGCACGCCCGCAATGCCGTCGGTGGAAACCACCGCAAAGGCATCGTCGATGCGCCGCGCCGCAAAGGGCTGGCCGCCCATGAACGCGATCGAACCCGTGGCGCCCGCGTAGGCATAGCGGCTGTCGCCCAGCACGCTGATGCCGGCCATCGCGCGGCCGTAGCGGCCCAGGTAGTCGACCTCGGCCTGGCCGCCGTTCTGGCCGCCGCCTTGGCGCAGGCCGGCGCGCCAGCCGATGCCGCCTTCGCCCGGAATCGAGCTTTGCGCGTCGGCCGAGAAGGTGGTGCGGTCGCCGTCGCGCTGCACGCCGGTGCTGGCCGTGATCTTGCCGTCCAGCGCCCAGGTGAAGCCGACGTACAGGCTGCGCTCGCGGCGGTTGTCCAGGTTCTGGTTGAGGCTCACGTTCACCGAGGCGCCGCGGCCTATCGCGCTGAACCAGTAGACGCTGGCCAGCCGCGTCGGCTGCTGCGCCGGATAGCGCAGGTACAGGAAGCTCAGGCCAAAGCTGCCGAAGCTCCCCGTGGTGTAGCCGATCGAGGCGCGGCCCGATCCGCGCGCGGGCGCGCTGCCGTACAGCGACGCCACGTCGCCGTACTCGCCGTAGGTGCGCGTGCCTTCGACCGCAAAGTTGAAGTGGTTGTCGCGCCAGCTGTAGCCCAGGTTGGCCAGCGAGCCTTGCTCCGAGCGGTAGCTGCTGCGCGCCACCGCGCCCGCCAGCACACCGCTCTGGCCGAGCAGCCAGGCGCCGCCCACGCCGGCCTTCACCAATCCCTTGGTGGCTTCGCCATGCGCTTCCATCGTGAAGCTGTTGTTCACGCCATAGCGCCAGGTGCCGCTGGCCGCCGGATCGCTGCCGTATTCGAACGAGCGCAGGCCGTAGTCCTTGCGCACCATGCCCAGGTCCACCGACCAGTCCGACAGGCCCGCCTCCAGCAGCCGCTGCGTGTCGTACAACGAAAAGTCGAGCGTCGTCGCACGGCCGAAGGCATCGGTCAACACCACCTGGGCATTGCCTGCACCATTGATGCTCGGCACCGTCTTCAGTTGAAACGGCCCCGCCGGCACCTGGCCCGTGTACTGGCGCATGCCGTTGATGTACAGCTCCACCTGCGAAGGCAGCGCGGCCGCCCCCAGGAAGGCCGGCAGCGGCGTGGTCGTGCGATAGGGCTGCAGCGCAAAGTTGCGCGACAGCTGGATGCCGCCGATGCGCGTGGAGCGCGACCACGGCAGCGCGGCCGTAGTGGTGTCGCCCACGCGAAGCGTCAGCATGTCTTCAGGGAACGAGGTGCTCAGCGTCGTGTCCAGCCGCACCGAGTCGTGCGTCCAGCCTTCGCCCGGAAGGCGCGCCGAGCGCGACATCATCGTGTTGCTGAGCACCGTGCTTCCGGTGAACGCGCGCAACTCGGTCAGCGCGTTCAGGCTCGACGTGTTGCCGCGGCCCTGCGTGCCATACAGGTCGTAGTTGAGCAGCAGGCCGGGCGAAGCGCTGGCCTTGGGCACGATGGTCGTCGACGTGTCGACCACCGTCGTGGGCAGTCGCAGCACATCGGCGGAGGCGTTGATTGCAACGCTCTGGGTGGCGGCGT
Organism: Variovorax paradoxus; assembly: GCF_030815975.1. NCBI lineage: Bacteria > Pseudomonadati > Pseudomonadota > Betaproteobacteria > Burkholderiales > Comamonadaceae > Variovorax > Variovorax paradoxus. The sequence continues at coordinate 17,212 of NZ_JAUSXL010000002.1, read as the reverse complement.
CGTACTTGATCTGCAACCCCGGAAGGCTCTTGAGCCGCACCGGGTCGGACACGCCCGCCGGCAGCACAAAGCCCAGCTGCCGCAGCGTGGCGGCGCTGGCCCACAGCTCCTGGCCGCGCAGGCCAAAGTGCACCAGCCCCTGCGGGTTGCCGTTGAGGCTCAGGTCCAGGTAGAGGTCGCTGCCGGTGGGGCCGGCCAGCTCGCCCTCCGCGGGCGCGACCAAAGATGAGCCCGAGCCGGCTGCGGCATTCTCAGCCTGGGCGGCAAAAGACATCAGGCCGGAAAGAAGCAGCAGTGGCAGCAGGCGCTCAGCGGGCGCGTGGGAGCGGCGGGATTTTTTCCTGCGTCGCGTTGCCATTGATCTTCGTTTCCAGGATGCCGCCGAGGGCAAATGCCTCCGCGGGAGTCTTCAGTGGCCAGCGCATGCGCGCACCTGGCAAAACGTAGCCCAGCAGGCCGGCATGCACCGGCGTGCGGCGGCCCACCGTATCGACATATTCCACATCGGCAAGCTGCGCATGCATGCCGCCGCTGTTGGTCACTTCGAGCACCGTTTGGCCTTCCTCGCGGCGCAGCGACCATGCGAGCTGCGGCTCGGACGACTGCGCGCCCGCGGCTGCAATGAAGATCGGCACCGAATAGCGCAGCACCAGCTGCAGGCCCTTCTTGTCCTTCATCTCCACCGGCAGCTCGTCGATCACGACCCGGTACGAGCCTTCGACCGTGCCGGCCGGAACGCCCGTGCGAATCACGCGGATCAGCTGCCGGTCCGAGGCGGCCAGCTGCACCATCGGCGGACTGACCAGCAGTTCGCGCGAGGGCGTCAGCTTTTCTGCCCCGTTCTCCTGCGCCCAGTGGTAGACGCGCACCTGCGCGTGCACCACCGTGTCGCCCGTGTTGCTGAGCCAAAGGCCTTCGGCGTTTTGCGTGGCCTGCAGCGTCAGCGTGACCGGAGACACCTGCAGCCCGCTTGCCGATGCGACCGCCTGCACCAGGGCAAGCGCGAGAACAGCGGTATGGCGGAGCAGGCGGCGCATGGGCAATCGATCGATCAATCGATCAGTAGTTGACTTGGACCGTCACCGTGTCGGCGTAGGCGCCAGGCGTCACGTTGGCGCTGGCAACCGTGGCGTACACGGGAATCGTCTGCGCCGCGCCGGTGCCGGTGCCGGCCACGCCGTTGCCCACTGCGGTGGCCGTGGCCGTGCTGCCCCAGACGGCGCCCGTAGCGCTCACCGAACGAAGCTGGTAGGCGACAGTGTCCGAACCGCTCGCGGGGCTCATCACGCCGGCGCCGGTGGTGCTGTTGTTCGAGGGCAGCAGGCCAATGTTGTAGGGCGTGGTCTTGGAGCAGGTCACGCTGATGTTGCTGTTGCCGCTCAGGCTGGTGGCCGACGAATCGACCGTACCGAAATCGATCTTGGAGCCGGCGCCCGCCACAACCGAGCAGGCCTTGGCGACATTGATCAGAACCTGGAACGTGGCAGTGGCCGGGCCCGTGGCCGCCAGTACTGCGCTGGTGGTGACTGCAAGGGTCGCTGCAACGATGAGGGAGAGTTTTTTCATGATGACGCTGACGGGTTAGATGAGATGTTGAAAAGACAGGCGCTTGAACTCGCCCTCGGCTAAGTAACTAAATAGTTCTCAGAGTGTTATTATCGATACTTTTGTTTCCAAAAGTCAACTGACGCGCTTCAAACCGTCGTGCTTTGGTTGCACGCGCGGTACTTGCCCACGGGGGAGCCCGTCCACCAGGAACGAGCTGATAAATGGCTAGAAAGGCGGCCCCTACAGAGGGGCCGAGAACACCGGAACGCGGCGAATTCCTTCTGGCTGTACCACCCGCAAAGAGGCGGGTGTGCAGAAGCAATCGACAACAAGAACGGCAGTCGGTTTGGATTGCCGGTGCTCGTTACGCTGAATCAATGGCCACTTCCGACTTACAAAATGTAGCCGCAAGTACGTATTGTCACGAACAAGTGCTTGTATTTAATAAGTGGTTGTGCCAAATCCATCACGGATTTCCGTGGGGGCAGGGGCCCTCTGGCCCTTGAGCGTCCGTCGCGCGGGGCTTTCTGCCCTGACGCGCAGAAACAACAGTGAACCGGTGCTGCGAGGGTGACGGCGTCAGTCGTCAGACCGCGAAACCTGGAGCAGGCACATGACCAGGACACCCAGAAAGGCGCCAGCTACGAAGATTCCGGTGTCGATTGCGAAGGTGTACATGGATGTAAACAACAAATGCCCTCCCGAAGGGTCTTTTTGAGCATTGGATATGTCACACCTGACCGCCTGCTGATCGCTGATCTGCGTTCCCCGGTCGCAAGAAAAAAATGGGCACGCATTCACATTTTCGACAAAAGATGGGTAGCAAAAGGTAAGACACGTTAGATAGCTCTGAAAAGGTGATCCTGGTCACTTGTTGAATACGCCACTTGTGGTCGATCAGGATGTCGAAATATTCCGAGAGGTTGATCTCGTCATCGTTCGTCTTTGCAGCGGAGGACGCAGCAGGCTGGCCGGCCCGCGCCGCGTTGGAAGTAGTGGCAGCAGGAGTGTTCATTTGAATTGCCGAATGCGTTCGGCCCATGTCTTGACGCCGGCGTCAATGAGTTGAAGTGCGTGCTCGAAGGCTTCCTGGCCCATGCGGTAGGGGTCAGGGATATTCAGCTTGGCGGTTTCGGCAAGGCGAAAGACCCGGCCGCGCGTGAGCGGGTAGCTGTTTTCGATGTGGCGACGCTGCCCCTCGTCCATGGTGAGGATCAGGTCGGCCTGGACGCACATCGGCTGGGTGATCTGCCTCGCGCGGTGGGCACTCAGGTCGAGGCCGCGCGCGGCCATCAATTGCTGGGCGATGGAGTCCGCGGGGTGGCCTATCAACGCACCCGTGCCGGCCGACGACACGGTGATCTCTGGCAACGCATCGGCGAGCAGGACATGCGCCATCGGGCTTCGGCAGATGTTGCCGATGCAAACGACAAGAACGGATTTCAACGTGTCCGCCTTTCTGTGCAGAAATGGACAACGCATGCGCCTGGTGGGCGCGGGCGAGCGATGTTAGCTTGCATACGAACAGTCATGGTCGGCCAGCGTGTTGCCGTTCCAGGTTTCCATCGGCGTCAGCCCCTTGAGATTCTGGTGCACCCGCACATGGTTGTAGAACCAGGTGAACTCCTTGAGCGAGGTGCGCAAGGCTTGGACGGTGTGAGGTCGGATCGATCTGAGCAGCGACTTGAGCGTGCCGAACAGGCGCTCGATGCGCCCGTTGTCCCACGGGCAGCCCGGCCGGCTGCGCCGATGGCAAACGCCCAACGCCGCCAGCATCGTGCGCCAGAGCACGCTGGCAAACATCGACTCGTTGTCGGTGCGGATCACCGCCGGCACACCATAGCGCGCCATCGTCAGGAACAGATGGCCCAGCAGTGCCAGCGTGCATTTGCGCGGCAACTGCTTCAGGCACAGCAAGCGGCGCGAGCCGTGGTCGATGATGCCCAGCATGGCGAAGGTGAAGCCCTGCGCGTTGACCATGAAGCTCAGGTCCAGCGCCCAGGTGTGGCCGACCGCGAAGAAGCGGGGTGGGCGCCGGCGCATCGTGCGTCTGCGCTCGGCGATCTCCTGCGCATCCGCCTTGATGTGCTCGGCCACCCAACTGTGGTCCACGGTGGTGTGGTCGCCGTGCACATCGAGCAGCAAGAACATCACAGCTCATCCGCCGCAGATTCGGCGGGTTTAGCCTAGCGCTAAACATTTCACGCAATGTGCGGATGTATTGACGGTATTCCCACCGCAAGCAAAGCCGCCGTCCCGTGAACCGCCAAGCCCACCGCCTCGTCTTCAGCGCCAGCCGCGGCGCACTCGTGGCCGTGGGCGAGACGGCAAGAAGCGCAGGCAAGCGCTGCCCTTTTCCTCCCGCTTGATATCTCAGGACAACCTCAATTCAAATGAGTCACATCGCAATCCAGACCACTGTATCCATTGCCGCCTGCGTACTCTCGCTGGCCGCTACGTGTTTCGCATGGCAGCAAATCGAGATATCGCGCACGCATAACCGCCTGACAGTCAAGCCGATGCTGCAGTTGGTTCCCCAGCTCAAAGGGCCGGGAGGGCGCAATGGCCTGTATCTGACGAACACCGGGCTGGGTCCGGCCATCATCAAGGAATTCACCGTCGAATCGGGGCGTGGCGTATTTTCGGGATTGGGTCCTGATCGTTGGGCCGAGGCGCTGTCGGCGGCGCGCCTGAAGGCCGACTGTTTTGCGACAGGTTGGCCGCGAACCGAGACGCCCATCAAGGCGGGCGACGAGCTTTCCTTGCTGCGCCTGACCAGTGCCGAAAACAGCGCCCCATGTTTTGCCGAACTCGTCAAGCTGGTTGGCGGAGAGGGCGTCACAACCATCATCCGATACGAATCGGTGTACGACGAGCCGCAAGATTTGCGGTCGGGTTCCAAGGTTCCAACCCCCGCAATCAATGCGCTGTATCGCATGGTCATGCAGAAATGACGGGCTGCCGTCCGGCGGGTTGCAGCATGTTGGACGGCCGAAGTGATACACCATGTGAATCCCCATCGAGAGCGCGGGCCAGGGCCATCCGTCGACGGCATGAGACCGCTTGCTGGTACTCGAACAACTACGCCAACAGGCGTATGGCTGCACTCCTTCCGTGGAGACACCATGGCAGCCTGTTTTTCGAGGAGCCAAATGCTCATCGCCCAGCTGTCCGATCCGCACATTCGCGCCAAAGGCGAACTGTACCAAGGCGTTGTCGACTCCAACAGGATGTTTGCCGAGGCGCTCGCGCATCTGCACGCGCTCGACCGTCTCCCTGATCTGCTTGTGCTCACGGGCGACCTGGTCGACGAAGGCCGCGCCGAAGAATACGAGATGGCGCGCATGCTGCTTTCTGCCTCGCGCATTCCGTTTCTCGTCATTCCCGGCAACCATGACCATCGCGAGAGCTTTCGCGCTGCGTTCAGCGACCACGCCTACCTGCCCAAGGCGGGGCCGCTGCAGTGGTGCCTGGACGACCATGCGGTGCGCATCATCGGGCTGGACTCGTGCGTTACCGGAAAGCACCACGGCCACATCGACACCGAAGGCCTCGCGTGGCTTGCGCGCACGCTGGCAAAAGACACCGTCAAGCCCACGCTGCTGATGCTGCATCACCCGCCCTTCACGAGCGGCATTCCCTATGTGGATGCCTACCGCTGCATGGAGGCGCAGCAGCTCGAAGACGTGGTGCGGAGCGCGCCGAATGTCGAACTGGTGCTGTGCGGGCATGTGCACCGCACGATGCTGCGCCGCTGGGGTGGAACCGTGGTCTGTTCATGCCCGAGCACCACGACGGAGATCGCATTGCAGCTGCGCCCCGGTGCGCCGCCGCAATCCCATGTCGGGCCGCGCAGCTGCATGCTGCATCTGTGGGACGAGCGGCAGGGCGTGGTCAGCCACCTGAGCCATATCGGAGACTTTGCCGGTCCCTACGCGTTCGCCTGAACGCCTGCCTCTCGCTCTCTCTCTCACGAAAGCGGGCCGCTGCCCGCATCACCATGCACCAGGCGCTCGAACACATCGTCCGAGCCCATCTGGCCGCCCTTGAGCATGATCTCCATGCCGTCGAGCGCGGCGTCGTCGCTGTGCACGCGGCACAGCGAGGCGCCGGCGCCCATGTCGGCCACATAGGAGAGCCCCCACGCATCGAGCGCCTGCACGGCGTGGCTCGAAGTGTCGCCTCCGGCAATGCCGACGCGGTGCAGCGGCGCCATCGCCAGCACCTTGGCCAGCAGGTCGCCGCCGGCGCGGGAGAGGGACTGGGCATCGACGTTGTGGCCCTCGGTGGGCGTCTGCTCGGCGGGGCGGGTGCAGGCCAGCATGTGGCGGCCGCGGGCAAGGCCCTGCGCGATCTCGCGGGCATGGCGCTCCAGCGTGGCCGCGTCGCGTTGCGCGAGCCGTGGCGCATCGAGCCACACGGTGTCGAACGAGCGTGCCGCCGCCACCTGCCGCGCCGTCACGGGCGACAGGCTTCCGGCAAGCACGAGCACGGGGCCGCGCGCGGGAGTGACGTGGCGCGAGTCGGCCGGCGAATCGCTGCGCGTGCCGAGCGCGCTGGCCAGCGCATCGACCACGCTGCTCGGGCCCACGGCAAGCAGCGTGGCGCGCCGGGCCTCGGACCACAGCACATGGCCGATGGCCGCGAGCTGCGGGGCATCGGCCACGTCGAACAGCACGGCCTGGGCATCATCGGCATCGGCCACAGCGGAGGGCAGGCGCAGTGCGCGCTGCAGCGCCTCGCCGAGCGCATCCGGGCCCCGTGAGGCGGCCGTGAAAGGAATGGAGTGCATGCCGGCCAAGCCCTGCGCCGCCAGGTGCAGCCTCAGGTCCGCCTCGTGCATCGGCGTGACCGGGTGCCGGCTCATCGTCGGATGCCGGTCGATGCGAAACACCTCGCCGCCCGCGCCGGCCGCGGCGAACAGGTGGCCGAACAGGCAATGCCGGCCGATGTTGGGCTGGCCGCCGACGATCGCGGTCCAGGGTTGTTCGACGGCGCCGCGCAGCGCGCGCACGGCTGCGCCGATGGAGCCGATGTGCGGCGCGCTGTCGAAGGTCGAGCAGGTCTTGTAGTGCAGCACGCGCGCGCTGAGCGAGCGGAACAGCGCGGCGACCGGGGCCAGCTCGGCCTGCATGGCTTCGGGCGCCATGGCGCGGGCGGCGCCTGCAATGCCCAGCACGTCGAGCGGGCCGGCTTGCGCGAGCCGCGCGGCATCGGGCGTGTTCAGGAACAGCAGGGCCCGCAGGCCTGCGCGCGCGGCGGTGCCAAGGGTGTCGGTGGCGCCGGTGAAATCGTCGCCGTAGTAGACGATGGCCGGCACTTGAGCGGCCGGCATCACGGCCTGCCGAAGAAGGCCAGCGCGCGCGCCAGTTCGGGCGCGCCGCGGGCGGCTTCTTGCAGCGCGATGCCGGCGCGCGCGGCCGACCAGGCCTGGCGGATGCTCGTGACGCCGGCCGCTGCGCCATCGGGATGCGCGAGGATGCCACCGCCGGCCATGAAGAGCAGGTCGTCGATGCCGATGGCGGCCCAGGTGGCGGGCACGGTGCCGGCCCATTGGCCCGACGAGAAGGCCGGCATCACGCGGTCGTCGGCGGCATCGGTCAGCGGCGTGAAGCAGTCGCGCGCCGATTCGACGACTTCGCTGTCGGGCTGCGAGAACTTGCCCTGCAGGCCGTGCACGTGCATGTGGTCGACGCCGGCCAGCCGCCAGAGCGTTTGATAGGCCTGGAACGAAATGCCCAGCAGCGGATGGCGCGACAGCGCGCCGTAGCCGTTGCGGTGGCCGTGCAGCGCCAGGCCGGTGTGGCGGCGCAGGGTCTGCATGCCCGAATGGCCGCACCAGTTGAGGCTGGCCATCACGCACGATCCGCCTTCGCGCTCGACCAGGTCGGCATGCCGCTTCATCGCATCGGTTTCGTCGGTGATGTTGAAGGCCACCATCACGTGCTTGCCGGTGCGCTGCTGGTGTGCGCGCACCACGGCCATCACCGCGGGTACGCGCTCGGCGAGCGGCGCATGCGCGGGGTCGGCACACACCTCGTCGTCCTTGATGAAGTCGACGCCCGCGGCGCAGAGCCTGGCGACCAGCTCGGCGGTCTCGTTCGCGGACAGTCCCACGTTTGGCTTGATGATGGTGCCGACCAGCGCGCCGCTGGCCACGCCGGTGGCGCGCCGCGTGCCCGCGATGCCGATGCGCGGCATTTCGAATTGCGTGCGGTAGGCGGCAGGAAGCTGCAGCGATTCGAGCCGCAGGCCCGTCACTTCGCCCAGGTCGTAGAGGTTGCCTGACACCGTGGCCGCGAGCGTCGGCAGGTTGGCGCCGATGTTCGACATCGGAAAAGAGATGTCGACGTGCGCACGCCGCCACGGGCCGCGCGTGCCCTTGCGTTCGAGCAGCGCGTTGGGCAGGCTCGGTACTTCGGCAGGCACAAGCTCGGTGATCGCCTCGACGGTGGCGCGCGCGCGTTCGCGCAGCGCGTCGGTCTCGCCCCCCACGCGCGTGAAGGTGCCGCACGATTGTTCGCCGGCCATCACCTCGGCCACGGCGGCCGGGTCCAGCGGCGTCTCGATCAGGTAGCGCGCGCGGATGCGTTCAGTCACGGTCACAGCTTGCTCAGATCGGGAAAGGGCCGCACCGGCTCGCTGCCGTCCCAGCCTTCGGAGGCGTTGCGGATCAGGTCGAACATCTTGCCCTTGGGGCCCGCCACTTCGGACAGCTCGATGACCGTGCCCGGGTGGTACTCGGTGTCGAAGTAGATGAAGCGCCCGCGCTCGCCCACCTCGCCGCTCATCACAGGCTTGAAGCCCTGCGCGGTGAGGCGCGCGAGGTCGGCGTCGTAGTCGGCCGTCCAGTAGGCCACGTGCTGCAGCCCGGTGCGGCCGGCCTGCAGGAAGTCGCGGTACATCGAGGGCACGTCGTTGCGCGTCTGGATCAGCTCGACCTGCACATAGCCCGAGTTGGCCAACGCCACCGAGTTGTGAGGCTCGTGCGCCTGGCCGTTGTAGCGGTAGTTCTTGATCGGCACCTTGGGGTTGTAGAACCACGGGCCCACGCCCAGCGTGGTGCTCCAGTAGTCCATGGCGGCTTCGATGTCGTGCACGACATAGCCCAGCTGGCGGATCTCGCCGAGGAATCGACTCATTGCGGTTGGCTCCGTTGATGTGAGTGTGTTGTTGTGATCAGAACTTGAGAAAACCGGTCGAGAACCACGGGAACGCGGCCACGATCACCAGGCCCACCAGCATCGCGGCGATGTAGCCCCAGATGTGCCTGATGCCTTCGTCGGGGTTGACCTTGCTGACGGCGCAGGCGCCGTAGTAGCCCACGCCGAAGGGCGGCGCGAACAGGCCGATGCCCATCGCGAAGATCACGACCATGGCGTAGTGCACCTCGTGCACGCCCGCGGCCTTGGCAATGGGAAACAGCAACGGCCCGAACAGCACGATGGCCGGAATGCCCTCGAGCACGCTGCCCAGCACGATGAAGGCCACGATCGACACGGCCAGGAAGCCGTAGGCGCCGCCCGGCAGCGCGCCCATGACGCGTGCCAGGTCCTGCGAGAAGCCCGACTGCGTGAGGCCCCAGGCCATGGCCGTGGCGCAGCCGACAATGAAGATGATCGCGCCCGAGAGCGAGGCCGTGTCGACCAGCATCGGCTTGAGCCGTTTCCAGTCGAACTGCCGGTACACGAAGAGCCCGACGATGGCCGAGTAAACAATGCCGATGGTCGACACCTCGGTGGCCGTGGCCACGCCCTCGACCACGGCGGCGCGGATCACGAAGGGCAGCAGCACCGCGGGCAACGCAACCAGCAGCAGCTTGCCGACCTCGCGCCTGCTGTGGCGCTGCACGCCGCTCAGGTCTTCGCGCCGGTAACGCCACCACACCACCGCGCACAGCGCGGCGCCCAGCACCACGGCGGGCAGCAGCCCGCCGGTGAAGAGCGCCGCGATGGAAATGCCCGTGACCGAGCCGATGGTGATGAGCACGATCGACGGCGGAATGGTCTCGGTCTGCGCGCCGGTGGCCGACAGCAGCGCCACCAGGTCGCCGGGCTTGGCGCCGCGCTTGACCATCTCGGGGAACAGCACGGGCGCAATGGCCGCCATGTCGGCGATCTTGGAGCCCGAGATGCCCGACACCAGGTACATCGCTCCGATCAGCACATACGAGAGGCCGCCGCGCACGTGGCCCAGCAGGCTCGCAAGAAACTGGATCATGGCGCGCGCCATGCCCGTCATCTCGATCAGCGCGCCCAGGAAGATGAAGAGCGGCACCGCGAGCAGGATCAGGTGCGACATGCCTTCGTCCAGGCGCCCCACCATCACCAGCAGCGGCGTGCGCGTGGTGAGCGCCAGGTAGCCGAAGGTGGCCAGCGCGAACGAGAACGCGATGGGCACGCCCGAAAGCACCGTGGCCGCCACCACCACCACAAAGAAGATCACGAGGTTGAACTTGCCGAGCGTCGCGAACAGCGGCGCAGCCAGCCAGAAAGCCGCCACCAGCGCCGCCATGCCGAGCACCGCGACTGCGATCTGCCGCCCGGTGCACACGCGCAAAAGGCGCAGCAGCGCCATCGCCAGCATGATGCCGATGCCCGTTGGAATGGCCGCGGCGCGCCAGGCGTTGCTGATCTCCAGCGCGGGCGTGACGATGAACGACTCCTCGTGCGCGTAGTCGATCGACGGCCAGATGATCAGCACCAGGAACGCGACCGAAGCCGCGATGGCAAAGGCGTCGAGCATCGCCCGCGTGTGCGGCTGCACCTTCTGCAGCAGCGCCGTCATGCGCATGTGCTCGCCGCGCCGCAACGCCACCACCGCGCCGAGCATCGAGAGCCACAGGAACAGGATCGACGCGAGCTCGTCCGACCACACCAGCGGCGCATGGAACACATAGCGCGACACCACGCCCGCGAACAGCACGCAGATCTCGGCCAGCACCAGCAGCGCGGCCACGGCCTCGACCGCGCCGCCCAGCACGCGGTCGGCGCGCCCGGCCATGCCGCTCAGCGCGTTGGCGGACGGGCCGGCGCCCACGAAAGGCGCGGCCTCGAAAGTGGATTCATGCACCATGGGCGGTCAGGCCAGCTTGCCGACGGCGCCTTCGAGCAGCGCCCACGCCTCGGGGCCGAAGCGGCCCTTCCACTCGCCATAAAAGCCCGACTCGCGCAGCTTGGCGCGAAAGCTCTCGGCCACCGGGCGGTTGATGCTGAGGCCCTTGGCCTGCAGGTCGCCGACGACCGATTCGTTGAGCTTCTTGATGTCTTCGCGCTGCTGCATGCCGGCGTCGTTGATGGCACGCGAGACGATGGTCTTGAGGTCGTCGGGCAACGCCTCCCAGGCGCGGCCGTTGGCAATGAACCAGTAGCCGTCCCAGATGTGGTTGGTGAGCGAGCAGAACTTCTGCACCTCGAACAGCTTGGCCACCTGGATGATCGGCAGCGGGTTCTCCTGCGCATCGACGATCTTCGTCTGCAGCGCGGAATACACCTCGCTGAACTGCAGGCTCGCGGGCGCGGCGCCCAGGCCCTTGAACATCGAAATCGACAGCGGGCTCACGGGCACGCGGATCTTCAGGCCGTCCATGTCCTTGGCGTTGGTGACCGCGGCCTTGCTGCTGGTGGTCTGGCGAAAGCCGTTGTCCCACATCTTCTCGAAGGCATGGAGGCGCGACTTGGCGATGGCGCCGCGCACGTGCGCGCCGAGCTGGCCGTCCATGGCGCCCCACACCTGGCCGTAGTCGTTGAACGCGAAGCCCACGGCGTTGATGGCGGCCACCGGCACCAGCGTGGCAATCACCAGCGCGGACGGCGTGAAGAACTCGATGCCGCCCGAGCGCACCTGCGCCAGCATGTCGGTGTCGCCGCCGAGCTGGTTGTTGGGGAAGATCTTGATCTCGACCCGGCCCTTGCTTTCCTTGGCAATGCGGTCGGCCGCCTCCTGCGCGCGGATGTTCAGCGGATGGCTGAGCGGCAGGTTGTTGCCGTACTTGTACGAGAACTCGGCCGCGCGGGCGATGCGCGGCAGGGCGCTCACGATGCCGGCGGCGGGGAGGGCGGAAAGCGTGCGCAAGGCACTGCGGCGGGTCAGCGATGTCATGTCTTTGTCTCCAGGATCTTCGGAATGCGGTTGATGCAATCTGATGCACCATTGGATGAGAGCCACAGGGAAGATAAAAGGATGCATCATCCGGGTCAAACTCGAACTTGATGGTTTTTGATGTATGCGGGATAACCCTTCAACCGATGCGCGGCGCGCGCGCGTGGTCGACATCGCGCGTGCGGCGCAGGTCTCGACCGCCACCGTCGACCGCGTGCTCAACCGCCGCCCCGGCGTGCGCGACGCCACGGTGCAGCGCGTGCTCAAGGCTGCGGGCGAGCTCGACTACCTGCCTGGCCCGGAGCTCTATGCCGCGCTCACGCCGCCGCCCCTCAGGCTGGTGTTTTTGCTGCCGGCCGGCACCAACCGCTTCATCCGCATGCTGGGCGACATGGTCGGCTATTCGCAGGAGCACTGGGCGCCGTTCAACGTGCAGTGCCGCACGGTGTTCATCGAGAGCTTCAACCCGCACGAACTGGCCGACGCGCTGCGCCGCCATGGCCAGCGCTGCGACGGCATCGCGATGATGGCGCTGGAGCACCCCGCGGTGCGCGAGGCGGTGGCCGCGCTGGCGGCGCGCGGGCTGCCGGTGGTCACGCTGATCTCGGACCTGTCGAACTCCGAGCGCGCGGCCTTCGTGGGGCTGGACAACCGCGCGGCCGGCCGCACCGCGGGCTACCTCATCGGCCGTTTCATCGGCGCGCGCGCCGCGAAGGTCGCGCTCATCGCGGGCAGCTTGAGCTACAAGGCGCACGAGGAGCGCGAGGCCGGCTTCCTGCACGTGATCGACGAGATGTTTCCGCGGCTCGAAGTGGTGGGCCTGCGCGAAGGCCAGGACGATGCCGGCAAGAACTACCGGCAGACGCGCGCGCTGCTGGAGCAGTACCCCGACATGGGCGGCATCTACAACATCGGTGGCGCATCCGACGGCGTGGCGCGGGCGCTGAAGGAAGCGGGGCGCGAGCAGAAGGTGGTGTTCATCGGGCACGGACTCACGCCTGACACGCGCACGCTGCTGATCGATGGCAGCATGGATGCGGTGATCACGCAGAGCCCGCACACCACGCTGATGAACTGCGTGCGCATCTTCGCCAATCTGCGCGACAAGCGCGAAGCGCTCAGCGGCGTGGAAACCACGCGCAGCCAGGTGATCTTTCGCGAGAACCTTCCTTAGGTTTGTCTCCTCGCGCCGAGGCCGTCGTTCAGTAGGCCGCGCGCGAGGCCGGCTCGGCGGCAGGCGGCGCGCCGCTGAAGTCGGCCGCGAGCTTGCGGGCCGCGCCCGCGAACAGCAGCACGTCGACACCCACCGCGACGAAGCTGCAGCCCAGCTCCAGGTAGCGCCGCGCCAGCTTCGGGTCGGAGGTCAGCGTGCCTGCGGCCTTGCCCGAAGCCACGATGGTGCGCATGGCGGTTTCGATCGCGGCCTGCACCTCCGGATGCCCGGGCTTGCCGCGGTGGCCCATCGACGCGGCAAGGTCGGCGGGGCCGATGAAGACGCCGTCGATGCCGTCCACATCGCAGATCTGCGCCAGGTTGGAGAGCGCCGCCACGGTTTCCGCTTGCACCAGCAGGCAGACTTCCGCGTCGGCGATGTCGAGGTAGTCGGTGCGCGCGCTCCACTGCGAGGCGCGGCCCACGGCACTGCCGACGCCGCGGATGCCCAGCGGCGGATAGCGCGTGGCCGACACCAGCGCGCGCGCCTGTTCGGCCGTGTCGACCATGGGCACCAGCAGGTTCTTTGCGCCGATGTCGAGCAGCTGCTTGATGAGGGCCGTGTCGCCCTGCACCGCGCGCACCACCGGTTGCGCGGCGTGGGGCGCCACGGCCTGCAGCGCGGCCAGCGTCGAGCGCAGGTCGTTGGGCGCGTGCTCGCCGTCGATCAGCAGCCAGTCGAAGCCGGCGGTGGCGCTCACCTCGGCCAGGTACGGGTCGGCCATCGAGAGCCAGAGGCCGATCTGCGGCCGCTGCGCGGCCAGTGCTGTCTTGAAGGTGTTGTGGGCGGGCATGGGTCTCTTGCGTTGTTGGTGTTGCGTGTGCGCGCGGCTCAGTCCAGCTGGCCCTGGCAAACGTACTTGGTGTGCAGGTAGTCGTCCAGCCCATGCACCGAACCTTCGCGGCCATAGCCCGAATCCTTCACGCCGCCGAAGGGCGCGGCCTCCGCGGCCAGCGCGCCTTCGTTGATGCCGACGATGCCGGCTTCCAATGCGTCCGCCACGCGCCAGATGCGGCGCACGTCGCGCGAGTAGAAGTACGCGGCCAGGCCGAAAGGCGTGTCGTTGGCTTGGGCGACCACCTCGGCTTCTTCGGCGAAGCGGGTCAGTGGAACGACGGGGCCGAAGGTCTCTTCGCAGGCGCAGGCCATGGTGGCGTCGGCGTTCACCAGCACGGTGGGCGCGAAGTAGTTCGGCCCGAGCGCGGGCAGCCGCGTGCCGCCGGCCAGCACGCGCGCGCCGCGCGCCACGGCGTCCTGCACATGGCGCTCTATCTTTTCGATGGCGCGCGCATTGATCATCGGGCCGATCTGCGAGGCGGGGTCGCTGGCCGGGCCCACTTGCAATGCCGCCACGCGCGCGGCGAGCAGCTCGGCAAACTCGTCATGCACGGCCTCGTGCACGAACACGCGGTTGGGGCACACGCAGGTCTGGCCGCCGTTGCGGAACTTGGCGGCCATCAGGCCATCGACCGCGGCGTGCAGGTCGGCATCCTCGAACACGATGAAGGGCGCATTGCCGCCCAGTTCGAGCGACAGCTTCTTGAGCGTGTCGGCCGAGCGGCGCGCCAGGTGCTTGCCGACCGGCGTCGATCCGGTGAAGGTGATCTTGCGCACCCGGGCATCGTCCAGCCACGCGTCGACCACCTCGGGCGTGCGCTCGCGCGAGGCCGTCACGATGTTGAGCACGCCTGCGGGCACGCCGGCTTGCGCGGCCAGCGCCACCAGCGCGAGCGAGGTGAGCGGCGTGTCCTCGGCCGGCTTGCAGACCACGGTGCAGCCCGCGGCAAGCGCCGGCGCGATCTTGCGCGCGATCATCGCGGCCGGAAAATTCCACGGCGTGATGGCGGCAACCACGCCCACCGGTTCCTTGATGGCGAACATGCGCCGGCCGGGAACGGGCGCGGGAATCACGTCGCCGTTGGCGCGCGTGGCCTCTTCGGCAAACCACTCGATGTAGCTGGCCGCATACGCGACCTCGCCGATGCCTTCGGCCAGCGGCTTGCCCTGTTCGCGCGAGATGAGGCGGCCCAGGTCGTCCTGATGCGCGAGCACCAAGTCGTTCCAGCGCTTGAGGATCTGTGCGCGCTGCTTGGCCGGCGTGCGGCGCCAGGCGGGGAAGGCGGCATGCGCGGCATCGGCGGCGGCACGCGCGGCATCGGCGCCCGAATCGGGCACCTGTGCAATGAGCGCGCCGGTGGCGGGGTCGGTCACGTCCAGCGTACGGCCGGCGGCGCCGCACCATTCGCCGGCGATGAAGTTGGCGGTGCGCTGCAGGTCGGGGCGGGTGAGGGTCAGGGGCATGTCTTTTGGCGTCGGAAGAGGGAGAAAGTCAACTCACGATGCCCAGGTGCCATGGCACGAACTCGTGGTCGCCCAGGCCCAACGCTTCGCTGCGCGTGCGCTCGCCGGAGGCATGGCGCAGGATCTGCTCGAAGATCTGCTGGCCGAGCTCGGGCACCGAGAGTTCGCCGTCGATCACCACGCCGCAGTTGATGTCCATGTCCTCTTCAAGACGCTTGAACATCGGCGTGTTGCTGGCCAGCTTGATGGTCGGCGCCGGCTTGCTGCCGAACATCGAGCCGCGCCCGGTGGTGAAGCAGATCAGCTGCGCGCCGCTCGCGATCTGCCCGGTCACGGCCACCGGGTCGTAGCCCGGCGAATCCATGAAGACGAAGCCGGCCTGGTCGATCGGCTCCGCATATTCGTACACGGCCTGCAGCGGCGTGGTGCCGCCCTTCATGGCCGAGCCCAGCGATTTCTCGAAGATGTTGGCCAGCCCGCCGGCCTGGTTGCCGTGCCCCACGACCCCGTTGAACTGCGCGTTCTGGCCCGCGGCATAGCGCTCCCACCAGGCCAGCCGGTCGAGCAGCTTCTGGCCGACCTCGGGCGTGGCGGCGCGCCGCGTGAGCATGAATTCGACGCCGTGGATCTCGGGTGTCTCGGAAAGAATGGCCGTGCCGCCATGGCGCACCAGCACGTCCATGGCCGCGCCCAGTGCCGGGTTGGCCGTGATGCCCGAGAAGCCGTCGGAGCCGCCGCACTCCAGCCCGATCTTCAGGTGGTTGGCGCCCACGCGGGTGCGCTGCGCGGCATTGGCCTCGGGCAGCATCTCTTCCACGGCGCGAATGCCGGCCTCGATAGTCTGGCGCGTGCCGCCCACCTCCTGCATCACCATCGTGCGCATGAGGCGGCCCTGCTGCAGGCCCTGGGAATCGACCAGCGCATCGACCTGGTTGCGCTCGCAGCCCAGGCCCACGATCAGCACGCCGGCCAGGTTGGGATGGCGCGCATAGCCCGCGAGCGTGCGGCGCAGCACGTCGAAATGCTCGCTCGGCGAAGACATGCCGCAGCCGCTGGTCTGCGCGAAGGCGGCCACGCCGTCCACGTTGGGAAAGGCCGCGAGGCGCTCGGGCGTGAAGTGCGCCGCGATGCGCTTGATGACGGTGGCCGAGCAGTTGACCGACGACAGAATGCCGATGAAGTTGCGCGTGCCCACGCGGCCGTCGGCCCGCACAAAGCCCATGAAGGTGGCGCGCTCGGCCTCGGGCACGTAGGCCACCGGACGCACGTCCTGGCAGAAGGCCGGGTCGCGGTAGGAATCCACCAGCGTCAGGTTGTGGCTGTGCACATAGTCGCCCGCCTCGAGGTCGCGCGAGGCCACGCCAATGACGGTGTCGTACTTCTTCACCTGCTCGCCGGCCGCGATGGCGCGCGACGCGATCTTGTGCCCCGCGGGAATCTGCGCGCGGGCGCGCACACCGAACTCGGCAATCGTCTCGCCCAGGGCGATGGGGGTCTTTGCAACCAGCACGTTGTCATGCGGGTGCAGGCGAAGTAGGGGGCTGTCGTTCATCAACCCTTCTCCATCAGTTCCTTGAGGTTGAGCTTGCGGATCAGTTCGGTCTCCTGCTTGTAGACGGCTTCGACGTACTTGCGGTAGTCGGGGCCGTCCTGGTACATGACCGGCGCATCGATGCTGTCGGCCACCTTCTTGAATTCTTCGCTGTTGACGGCCACGCGGAACGCATCGCGCAGCTTCTTTTCCACCGCGGCCGGCAGCCCGCGCGGCGCGCCGATGCCGTTGGGCGCTTCCACCACCACGTCGTAGCCCAGTTCCTTGAGCGTGGGCGTGTCCTTGAAGCGCGGCGTGCGCGCCTCGCCCCAGGTGGCGAGCAGGCGCAGCTTGCCGCTTTCGACGTGCGGCGCCCAGGAGCTGCTGTCGGCCAGCATGTCGACCTGTTCACCCAGCACGTCCTGCAGCGCGGCCGAACCGCCCTTGTAGGCAATGGCGTTGAACTTGACGCCGGCCGCCTGCGCGAATTGCTCCATGCCCACGTGGGTGG
Source organism: Variovorax paradoxus (assembly GCF_030815975.1). Taxonomy (NCBI): domain Bacteria; kingdom Pseudomonadati; phylum Pseudomonadota; class Betaproteobacteria; order Burkholderiales; family Comamonadaceae; genus Variovorax; species Variovorax paradoxus. The sequence continues at coordinate 7 of NZ_JAUSXL010000002.1, read as the reverse complement.
CGCCACC